>NZ_JBHTVD010000001.1:287353-1690051 GCF_042793215.1 Paenibacillus sp. NPDC056579 | reverse complement strand
ATTTATAATTTTAAAAAAGGAAGGAGAAGAGTATGAAATATCCCATCATCACACAGTGTCCTGTATGCGACCATACGCTGCACGCCGTCAAGCTGGAATGCGGACATTGCCGAACGACGATTGAGAACAAGTTCGAATTATCAAAACTGGCTTTACTTTCGCCTGAACAGCTCCATTTTGTGATCACCTTCCTAGTGAACAGGGGCAACATTAAGGAAGTGGAGAAAGAGCTCGGCATATCTTACCCGACGGTACGCGGCAAGCTCAATGATATCATTTCGGCCCTCGGTTACGATACACGGAAGAAGCCGGAAGTCGACGAGAAGAAGGTCATTTCCATGCTGGAGAATGGTGAAATCACCGCGGATGAAGCGGTCAAAATGTTGAAGGATGAATAAAGAGGAGGAAGAAGCGATGAAAGAAGAAATCAGCAAAGTGCTGTCCATGATGCAGGAAGGCAAAATTGATTCAGGCAAGGCTTCAGAATTGATTGACGCTCTCAAGGAGAAGCAAACATCTAATACAACGCAAGCCATGCAGGTGCTGGGGAAACCAGACTATTCGAAGAAACTGTCATCGGCATCCGGCGGTTATTTAGACAAAACATTGAAAATACGCGTAACATCCCAAGAGAATGATAATGTCAACATCAATTTGCCGATTAAACTGGTGAAGGCTGTTCTCGGAGCGGGGCACAGCATCGCCTCGAATCTTCCTCAAGCTGCGAAATATGTGAAGGATATCGATATCGACCTGCTGATCGACGCTATCGAGAACGAGCTTGACGGGCAAATCATTGACATCCGCTCCAGTGAAGGGGATACCGTCACTGTAGTGGTTGAGTGATGGGTCATGATGATTGTGAGGGTTAAGAGCAAGGAGCATGCTTTTACGATTCCGGTCCCTTATGCCGTATTAAGCATGGGGAGCGCTATCCTTACTTCCAAATTAGTCCAGCGCATAATGAAGGATTGGCTGAACAAGCACGGTGGACGTGCGGGTGGGCACTCGGGCCGGGAGCATGCTTTCGATTCGGACAGCAGCCGGTTCGGGAGTGAACTGTTGCTGTCGATTCTCGATAACCGAAGCACGAAGCAAGCGCTCAAGCAGCTCATCAAGGAGTTGCAGCGTTGCAAAGGAACGGTTCTGGTCGATGTCCAGGCTCAGGACGGCACGGAAG
Organism: Paenibacillus sp. NPDC056579; assembly: GCF_042793215.1. Classification (NCBI taxonomy): domain Bacteria; kingdom Bacillati; phylum Bacillota; class Bacilli; order Caryophanales; family Paenibacillaceae; genus Paenibacillus; species Paenibacillus sp. NPDC056579. The sequence continues at coordinate 1,688,871 of NZ_JBHTVD010000001.1, read as the reverse complement.
TGTTGATTAAATTGTAGGGGAAGCTTTCATTTGCAGAAAAGGTTCAGCTGAAAGACGGGAGGTCCATTATTACAGTGCTGCAACAAGATGTTGTTAATTTGATTAGAGATGACGAACGAATGATGAACATACTTCAAATGGTTAAATCATTGGGATTGCCCGATTGGTGTGTATGTGCAGGTTTTGTTCGCTCCAAGGTTTGGGATTACCTTCACGGGATCAAAGAAACACGTTTGCCAGACATGGACGTTGTGTATTTTGATGCCGACAGTACTGACGAATCCATCGAAAAAGAGTATGAGAGAAATCTCAAAGAATTGGATTCGTCGGTTCCTTGGTCAGTGAAAAATCAAGCACGAATGCACATTAAAAGCGGTCATCTCCCCTACACTTCAACCGTTGATGGGCTGTCACACTTCCCGGAAGTCTGCACGGCAATAGGAGTTTATCTGAATTCGAGTGATGAAGTAACTTTAGTTGCTCCATATGGCGTGGAGGATTTAATCAAACTGATCGTACGTCCCACTCCGTATTTCACGTCAGGAGACAAATTGACTATCTACGAGCAACGGATCGCGTCAAAAAAATGGGAAGCAACATGGAATCGTCTCCGCATTATTCGCTTCTAAACAAACGGAGTAGGGTAGCGAAACCATTGGATTACTTTTAGCAACTAAATCGTAGTAGCTCTGAGGGGATGCCCAAAAAAACAAGGAAATTATTATTTTGGCTTTATGTAATTATAACTTCAGTCGTTATAACTAGTGCTAAAATAGTTGTTTCGGATAGCCCTAATACCATTGGGATCTTAGTGGTCGGGCACATTAGTGTAATGAGCAAATGACTGCGCCTGTATATTTTTCAACGAAGATAAGTGATTGTACATCTGAAAAAGAAAAAAACCATGAAATATCAATTGTGGTTGAATTTCATGGCCGCTGAGCTATCGTTTATCTTCGAGCGTTGAAGCCGATAAAAGCTTTTGTGTTGAAATCGAACACAGCTGTCAGCGGTCCAAGCAGCTCATCTTGGTCCGTATTGTAAGTAACCGTCACGAAATTGCCGTTCGCTGCTTGAACGTCTGCGAGCAATTTCTTCTGCTCGTCTGTGGAAGCCAGGACGCCAACTTCTTTAGAAGAAACAATCTGGACAGCCGCTTCGTCTTGCTTAGTCGTAATATGGGCCGCTTGTTCCTTCACTTGCGACCATGCCAAGTTGCGATATTCTTGCGCTGTCTCCGGCGACATTTTCGGAGTACCCATACCAGGTGCTTGAGCCTGAACCACGAAGAGGAATACTGGGCTTTGTGGAGGGAGGCTTTTCGTTTCATATGGACCGTAGTAGGCCTTTACTTTCGTGCCGGCTTTCAGATCCTCCCATTTCAAGGCTTCGCCTTGAGATGTCATAACTCGAGTTTCTTTACCGCCGTTAAGCACCAGACTATCGCCTAATTGAACTTGCCATCCATCATCCGTTTGTTTCACTTCTTTGATTGTATCTTCTTTAACCAAGCGATCTGCGTGAACGTTAATGCTCACAGCCTGCGCTTGACCCGGATAGCTCATCGCCATGGCTGGCCCGAACTCGGCGTCAATTTGAGTACCGGCTTTAAGATCGGCTGCAGTTAGCACTTTACCGTCTAGGCTTTTGATGACAGTCGATTTGTCCGCAGTCAAAATGACCCATGTGCTGCCAAGCAGCTCAATTCGGGCACTGCCGTCTTCCTTAGCCTGAACGTTCACAATCACACCAGATGCACGCATCAAGTCAGCCGCCTCATTCAGTTCAATCTCTTTGTTCGCTTCATCGTAATTTACCGTATAACCAAGCTTAGCCGCAGCGTCGCGTACTGGAATATATGCTTTTCCATCGATATAGACAGGCGTAAGTGAGCTGTCTTGTCCTTTTACAATAATCTTTACATCTTTTTGTAAGTAACCAGTAACCTTTTCTACCAGATCTTCCGCTCCAACTACAGCCGTCGTCCCAAGAATTCCAGCCAAAGTTAATAATACAGTTAATTTCTGCTTCATATCATTAAGCTCCTTCTGATGTTTGTAATTTGGCATCAATCATGTTGACAATACAACAGACGGAGGTCGCTTCGAATAGGTTGCAGTTGTCCAAAATTATGTTTGGAAGCTATGGGGTAACTCCTAGTGAATTGTGGCATTGAAACTAAACATGTGGAGATGGAGGGCTTTTTGTTATTACTTAAGATAATGTTCAGATACCAAAAGATGAGTAAGGGTGAGCGCAAGTATGCCACATGCGCCCGCGTATACTGTCAACATTAAGGCTCTGATCACGAGCCATACACCATGGTCAAGATCGGCACCTGATCACCTGGGTTATCCACATTGTACACGTTCCCTTCCCAAGGTGTGCCGCAGATGTGCAGATAAGCGTAAGGTGTGCCATCGAACATCACCCAGGCACCTGCATCTCTGACTGTATTGGGCAGGCCGCTCCTATTGGCGTCAAAAGGCCAAATGATCATCCAGTGCGGACCAATCGGGATTGCCGGACTTGTTCTATCGAACGGATCGGTGTTGCTATGCTGCGTAGCTCCACACAGCATATAGATGATGCCTGGAGCCGTATTCGTGGGCTGAGGTTTCTTGGCCATGATGTCCATCATCCATTGCAAGCCCATGGGATCGGCACACATAGGGGGATTGCCTATCTGATTCTCATCTCCAGGGAAGCAGATCCAATGGTTGGTGCCATGACGTAGGATCGTAAGCTTTTTATCTGCCCCCATTTCTGCAACGGTTGCATCTTTAGTGATGTGTCGTGGGCCAGACTGCATCGCCCTTGCAATCTTAATGCCTAGGATTTGTTCCAACTTCGATGTAGGGACCGACTGCCCAGGTGGCATCATTGCAATCGCGCTGTTGCTGTAAGCTCCAGAAGCCCCTCCTTTGTTTGAGGAATCGGGTGTAGAGCTAATCATTATTTTCTTTCCTGATTCAGTCTGGGGCGCCACTTCGGATGAATTTTTCTTTACTTTAGGTGCAGTTGATTTTCGCTTTGACATTTACTTTTTCCTCCTTACTATTAACAAACCCGCGCAAAGAAGCTCTTGATCAAATCCGATACATGCGGGCTTTGTTCCTCCAGCACGAAGTGCCCGCCGCACAGAAAACAGGTTTCGATATATTTTAAATGTCTGCTGAAGGCAAGAGCCCCCTCCAACGTAAAGATAAAATCGTTTTTGCCCCAGGCGACCAGCGTCGGGGGCTGATAGATTCGCATATATTGCTGCCAGACTGGATATTGCTCTACGTTCTTCCGGTAATCGTAGCCTAGCGCCAGCTGGATTTCCCCATTGCCAGGGCGGTCCAGAAAGAACTGGTCCATCGAATATCCGTCGGGACTAACCAGGTAGGGGTTGCATACTCCCGTTAAATATTGCTTTTTCGTAAATTCGAAGGAGGTCAGCGTGGAAAATGCCGCTACTGTCTTCGGGTTCGGGTCCGCCCACAGTGCTTTAAAGAGGTCGAATGGCTGTCCAAGCCCTTTAACGTCGGCAACGGCATTCTGAATGACGAATCCGAGAATCTGGTTCGGATGGCGAACGGCCAGCCTGAATCCGATCGGCCCTCCATAATCATGGACGTACAAGAAATAACGAGGAATACAGAGCCTGTCAAGAAGCTTCTCGATGACGAGGGAAAGATTCTCGAAGGTGTAGGAAAATTCTTTCGTGGAAGGCATGCTGCTATTCCCGAATCCGGGGTAATCGGGAGCGATGACGTGAAACCAGTCCGCCAGCAAAGGAATTAAATCCCTGAACATATGGGAAGAGCTCGGAAAACCATGAAGTATGACCATGGTCGGACAACTCGGATACCCCGCCTCGCGAAAAAAGATATCCAACCCGTCGATGTTCACTTTTTTATATAGAACCAATTTTCCTTGCCCCCATTCGCAGCAATCTCACCCTAGCATAAGAAATATGTAAAGGATGTACCTTTAAGAACCTGTTTGCCGCACCGATGCATGGCCGAAGAAGCCTTGCGCATATCAACCGCTAAGGCTTTTTTTATCACAAACTAACCGGACGATATCCTCGCTTAACGGATAATTTGAAAAATGATTCTCACTCATTGCTAACGTCATCTACTTACTACTATCTAAATCAAACATTGCGTCGCAGCCGTTTTCTCCATAGGGAAGGGCTTTCCCCCAGCTTTTTCTTAAACGATTGGCTGAAATAATGAATGCTTTGAAAACCGCAGCATAAAGCGATCTCCTCTACCGACAGCCCGGTTGTCGATAAATAGCAGGCGGCAGCATTCAATCGGAGCGATTGCAAATACTGGGCGGGGGTGATGCCATTGATTTTTTTGAAAATCCGGATCAGGTACGATGGATTAAAATGAGTGAGCTCAGCCATTGTTTTTAAGGAAATAGGCTTGGCGTATTCGGTCTCCATATAACGCATTAAAAATATTACCGATTCATGAGCTGTCGACGGCTCTGATAAAGCAGGTGTTTCCCGATTCCCGGCAGCCTTAATCATGATGAGCAGCTTATGAATATCGAGTACGGCCAGCACTTTATAGTAGTCGGAGGTTTCGATTTTACCGGATAGGATGGTCGCAGTCAGCAGGCTCAGAGTGACCCCGTAAGCAGGTTCTTCGATGGTAACCGGAGCTGCCGCAGCTTGTTGCCGGTTCCACGTGATGCAGGTATCCAATGACGGAAACAGACCTGGGTCTTTCATTTCCAATTCAATAAACCAGAAGCTGCAGTTCTCGGATAAAGCAGCGACCTGGTGCGGGGTATCGGGATAGATTATAGCCAGTGAATGAGGATGAAATGAGTAGCTTTCGCCCATCCATTGAAGACACAGTTCTCCGGATAGGACATATAAAATTTCAAAGTAGGGATGAATTCCCCCCATGATTTTCTCCGATTTCGGGTATACATGACGACAGGTCCGGATCATGCGTTAACCTCCCCTGTGGTATTTTGCAAACGATAGATCAAGAGCAAAACCCCAAAAGTCAATTTTTATTAAATTTACCGAAGTGCTCCCTGCAATCCCAGCCTGCTGCTGCGCGATTATGCGATGGGGTTGATCTGTTAAATGCAACAATCTTAATAAATACAAATCTTTTGTGCTCGGGTAACATGGTACATAGAAGAAATCGCTTCCAAGCTTATTATAACAAAAATGAATTTCAATGCTCTGGTCAGCGTCAGTCAGTCGGAAAATCATCCAAATAATCTCAGGGGTGTGAGGGAATGAGTATGAAAGCATTGCAAATTGTTGACAAGGAAACGACGGAGCTCGTTCGGATGCCCATACCGGAGCCCGGTCCCGGACAGGTGCTGGTCAAAGTCACGGCAGTTACAACCTGTCCGCAGTGGGATTTGCACATCTATTACGGGAAACCCATGTTTACCCACCAAGCTTACGTTCCGTTTCCTTACCCTCCGGGACAGCCTGGACATGAGATGACGGGAACCGTGGCCAAGCTAGGAGAGGGCTGCACCCAATTCGAGCCCGGTCAAACTGTAAGTGCGTGGAAAGACCCAGGTCATAATCAGCTGGGCTGCTATGCCGAGTATGTAGTCATTGATGAAAAATTTATACTGGCTGTTCCGAAGGAGCTGCATTATACGCAGGTGGCCTCGCTGGAGCTGGCTATGTGCGTAGGTGCCAGCGTGATGAAGCTGAAGCGGGCGGTAGGCATAGAGGGCAGACGTTGTGCGGTCAACGGTTTGGGACCGGCCGGATTGATTGCGCTCCAGATGCTTTTGGCTGAAGGGGCGGCCGCAGTGACCGGGATCGACCCGAACCCGGAGAGGCGTCAAATAGCCCGGCAGCTTGGGGCCGATCAAGCTTATGAGCCCGGTGCGCCTGAGGTGGCGCCGCGGGGGAGCGAGAGCGCATTCGATATCGCGATCGATTGTGTCGGTTACCCAGAGGCGGTGCGGTATATCATGGATCATACCACGGAAGCGGTTGCTCTGTTTGCCGTGCAGCGGGACGATTATATACTCAACCATAAGAGCCTTACGGTAATCGGTTACCCGGGTCATCACCGTGAAGCGGCGGAATATGCGCTGGAATTGATTGTAGCCAACCGGCTGAATCTGGCTCCACTGATTTCTGTGGAGCTTCCATTGGAGGCATACACACAGGCGGTGGAACTGCTGCGAAGCCAGAAGGCGGTCAAAGTGTGTTTCGTGCCTGGTATGAGTCAAGCTGATTAAAGTGAGGCGATAGATATGAAAGGAAATGCAGTAGTATTTACGGACCGTTTGCAGGTTGAATACCAGACCGTGGACATTCCGGAGCCGGGAGAGCAGGATGTCGTGGTGCAGGTGCTGCATTCGTGGATCAGTATCGGAACGGAGTCTTCCTATCTTAGAGGGGAGCGGATTTCCGGGGAAACATCCTATCAGGAAGGCGATCCTTGGCCGTTTCCGATTGCTGCTGGCTATCAGAAGGTCGGCATTGTCCAATCAGTAGGCAATGCTGTCCATCATCTGCGCAAAGGAGATCGCGTCTTCGTCTCGGCAAGTCGAATTTCCGGGATGTTTTCCCCGTCCGGCGGCCACATTAATCCGGCGATAGCGGATAAGAGTCAGGTGTGGAAGCTGCCCGAGGACGTCTCGGAGGTCGCCTTTTCCGGTATGGTGCTGACTCAGGTAGGGTATAACTGCGGGACAAGGGCACCAATTGGTCAAGGAGAACGCGTTGTCGTAATCGGTGATGGGCTGGTTGGGCATTGGTCGGCACAAACCCTATTGCACCGGGGCGCAGACGTGATCCTTCTCGGCAGACATCCGGACCGTATGGCTTATGCCGATGAACGGATTCGGCGGGTCGATACGACGGGTGGCACGGATCTAGATGAAGCGCTCGGTTCCTTGGGAGCCATCTCCGTCGTGGTGGACACCGTTGGCTCGATGAAAACCGTGGAACAGCTCATGCCGCTAATGAGCCGGGATAGTCATATCGTTTCTGCAGGGTTTCTGGGCACTTCAGGCATTGTCGACATCCAGAAGCTCAGGCCCAAAGAAATTACCCTGCATACCCCGTCCGGCTGGACGACTCCGCGAATGAATGAAACACTTATAGGGATTCATGAGGGCTGGCTGAAGACGGAGGAACTAATAACCCACCGATTCCCGGTAGAACAGGCGGCTGAGGCGTGGCGCACGATCCTAAATAACAAACAGGCCTGTCTCGGCGTTGTATTGGATTGGTGAAACAAGCTAAGTAATGCTGAATCATAATTTTATTCTATTGAAAATATTGGCCCGACATCGTTGTATTGTCGGGCCATTCATACTTCGTGCCGGCAGCCGAAAGCGGGTTGTTATTCGTTGTTTTCTAAATGATAGGCGATCACATCATCATTTGGTATGATAGGTTAGATTATGTTTTCATTATTTACCAATGCAATCCGTAGGGGAGGAGCTTCATTATGACTAGAACGTTCCGCAATCCGTTAGTGGAAAAAGGCGCGGATCCGTGGATATACCGGCATACGGACGGGTTTTATTATTTTACGGTGACGCGGGGCAACCGGATCGATATTTGGAAATCAGCTACGATCAGCGGGATTGTCAATACGACACCGCAAACCGTATGGCGGGCTCCTGAAACCGGGCCGAACTGCAAAAACATATGGGCGCCGGAAATTCATTTCATCCAGGGGAAATGGTACATCTACTATACGGCCAATGACGGCCAAGGCGGCAAGCCGGGCGACCAGACGCGGCGGTGCTATGTGCTGGAGAACGCGTCGGTCGATCCGCTTAGCGGCGAATGGGTGGACAAGGGGCAGATCCGCACGGCGATCGCCGGACTGGACGGTACGGTGCTGCAGCACCGGGACGAGCTGTATTTTGTCTATTCGGGGTATGGGAGTTTTCCGGATTACGGGTCAGCGCTCTATATGGTGAGAATGAGCGATCCTTGGACAACGATTGGCGATGAAGTGCTGCTGTCCGCGCCTACAGAGGCTTGGGAGAAGCAGGGCGGCATGGCGATTAATGAAGGACCGATATTCCTAAGGCGGAATGGTAAGCTGTTCCTCATTTTTTCGGCAAGCGCATGTTGGTCGGACGACTATGCGCTCGGTATGCTGACCGCCTCCGAGACGGACGACGTAATGAACCCAGCCAGCTGGATCAAGCACGATGGTCCCGTCTTCGCCAAAAGTGTGGAGAACAAAGCCTTCGGCCCAGGGCATAACGGCTTCACCGTATCGCCGGACGGCACCGAAGACTGGATCCTCTATCACGCGATTCCGGAATCGAACGGCGGGGCGGGTCTGCGATGCGCCTGTGCGCAGAAGTTCGGATGGCATGCCGACGGCACGCCTGACTTCGGTATCCCGGCGCCCATCGGCAGTGATATCCCGGTGCCTTCAGGGGAATGAAATGATTGAGGCGGAGCCCTATTAAAAACGCCACGTCATCCAAAATCATGATGTTTTTCAAGAGGCAGAAGTAGTCGACGATGCGACCTAATACGCTGCTTGGGAGCATGCTTATCATCAATATCTAAATGTCTGACGACATAAAAGTACGGACATAACTGGCCTCGAAAAAGCTTGAGAAATCAAGCTTTTTTTGTTTTTTAGGTTAACAACAAATCCAGTTTGGCTGCCACTTCAGCATATTCCTCTTTCTCATGGTCACGTCTAGCATGCTCCTAACTCAGCTCGTAAGTATAACCATTTAATTAACTAATTAACATTTTGATTGACATAAGAGCAAAGGGAATCTATTATATTAACCAGGATGCAATAAAGATAATTTTTAAATTAACTAGAAGAGGGGAAGTGCGGACATGGCTCAAGAAATGAGACAGGAGTATCTTCGCATGCAAATGTAAGAGTAGTGGCTGATAGTTAGCAGATATCCGTGCAGATAAAGAATAGAGGAGGCTGGTGATAGGGGGATATTAATCGAATTGAGATTCTTTCGCAAACCAAGCTAACGAAGCGGAATTTATGAAAACGGTTTCTGTTTCCGGTGTGTTGACATGGATGCACCCCTTCCGCAAGCACGCAATTGGTAGTTGGTTTAATGGATGAGTATTTCACCAGCGCTGTGTCATATAGAGTTAATTCTAGAAAGATACACTGAACATGGAGGGATCTAATTTGAAAAGGAAATTAGTACTAACGGCCACAGTCTTAGCGCTGCTCCTGAATATCGGCTGCCAAAGTCAAAAAGAGTCTGGCGGAAAAAGCACGGATATATCCGAAGTAAGTACGGAACCCGTTACTTTAAAGTTAATGGTTGCCCATGGCTTTTTCGCGCAAGAAGATTTTGAGTCCTATTTTGTTGAGCAGATTAAAAAGAAATATCCGCATATCACATTGGAAATGGTTAGCGGCAAGCTGCAGGATATGATAACTTCGGGTGAGGTGCCCGATATTTTAATCGGCGGGTTACCTGGGATTACTGCTTTACAGGAATTGCAAATCATTGAGGATCTAAATCCATATATCAAAAAATTCGGAATGGACCTGTCCAAGTTTGATCCGGTCTCGATTGAATCCATCAAGAAGTTTGGAGCAAAAGGTGAAATGGTTGCGCTACCATTTCGAATGAACATCCCTGCTCTCTTCTATAACAAAGACATTTTTGATCGATTCGGAATCGCTTATCCTAAGGAAGGCATGACATGGGATGAGACAATCGATTTGGCGCGCAAGCTGACACGTAATGACGGGGGTGTTCAGTATTTGGGGCTTTACGCGGGTGGGGTGGACCGCTTTGCAATGGGGCTTACATTACCTTATGTGAATAAGCAGACGAACGAAGCCGTATTGACAACGGATAGCTGGGCCAAGGTACTGAATCTGCACAAAATGATGTATGACATTCCGGGATATGTAACGGACGGTAAACTTACAAGCAACTCGCACACTGTGTTTGTGAAAGACCAAAAAGTTGCAATGGCCGGCTATTGGGGTACAGATGTCATCGGTGAAATCGATAAACTGACAAGGAGCGGTCAGGAGATTCATTGGGATATGGTAACGCTCCCCACGTTTGAGAAGGGCAAGGGCAATGCGTGGCAGGCGGAAACGCATAATATGTTTGTGACCACGACAAGTAAACATAAGGACCAAGCTTTCCAAGTATTGTCCTATGTCGCCGGAGAAGAGGTACAGAAGATAATCAATAAGAGCGGAAGAATACCGATTCTGAAGAAAACGGAAGAATTGAAGAAAGAGTTTGGCGCTGACTTGGAGTTCCTGAAGGGGAAAAATACGAATGCGTTCTTCACCCTCCAGCAGGGAGTACATGAACATACGAAATTTGATACGAAAGGCAGAAGCTTAATTGTAGAAGCGGGCAATGAGATGATATTGAAAGGGAGCGATGTGAATACCGCTCTGCGGAATGCGCAGGAAAAACTAAACCTGTATATCAAGGAACAAGCAGCCGCCCAATAATTGTTCGTTGTGTCGGTAACCAAAATAGTGAATCAAAAGGAGAGCGGATCGATCATGAGCAGCACGCACAAGTATTTGAAGGACTATCCCCGGCCGCAATGGGTGCGCGACGAATGGCTATTGTTGAACGGAGAGTGGAGCTTTCGCTTTGATGATTCGTTCGAAGGCGAGCGGAACAAGTGGTACAGTAAACTTGACACGGACCGGACGATTCAAGTTCCGTTCACGTACGAGACGAAGGCAAGCGGCATCGGTGAAGAGAAATTTCATCCATGCGTCTGGTACGAACGGAATGTGTCCATACCGGGAGAATTGGGAGACAAACGTGTGATTCTCCATTTCCAAGCCGTCGATTATTTGGCCAAGCTATGGGTGAACGGCGTTTATATCGGCTCGCACGAAGGCGGATATTCTGCGTTTTCGTTTGATATTACGGACGCTGTACAGCTTGGCGGAGACAACCGTATCACGGTCCGGGTCGAGGATAGCAACAGCACGATGCAGCCGCGAGGCAAGCAGCGCTGGATCGATAAAAACTACGGTTGCTGGTACGTTCAGACAACGGGTATCTGGCAGTCCGTGTGGCTGGAATATGTCGATGCACTCCATGTAAGCAGAGCGAAGATTACCCCGGATCTGGTCGAAGCGTCGGTTTCCTTCGAATACGAGCTAGGAGGCACCGTTCGTTCCTTTGACGGCTTGACGCTGCAGACCATGATTCAATTCGACGGGAAGCTGATCCGTTCTACTGAAACGAACGTAGACCGGACGTTCCTGAAGGTGAATTTAAGCGTCATGAACGATGTAGGCGAGTGGAAGGTTCACACCTGGCATCCAAATCATCCGAATTTGTACGATGTGAAGGTTATTCTTAAGAAAGATGGTCATCCGGTCGATACCGTTTACACCTATTTCGGTATGCGCCGCATTCAAATCAAAGGTGATCGCATCTTGCTCAACAACCACCCCATTTATCAGCGTCTTCTGCTCGATCAAGGATATTGGGAAGATACGCATCTGACGCCTCCTTCTGAAGAAGCAATCATTGAAGATATCGAGAAAACGTTGGCGCTCGGCTTTAACGGCGTGCGCAAGCATCAGAAGCTGGAGGATCCAAGATTCTTGTACTGGGCGGACCGAAAGGGATTGCTCGTCTGGTCGGAAATTGCGGCCACGTATGAGTTCGGGGATGACGCGGTACAACGGTTCACGAAAGAGTGGATGGAAGTTGTTCGTCAGCATTACAACCATCCGAGCATTGTTACATGGGTTCCGTTTAATGAATCATGGGGCATCGGAAACGTCGCAAGGGACCGGAGGCAACAACAGTTCACCGAATCGATCTATAATTTGACCAAGTCGTATGACCAAATGAGGCCTGTCATCGTTAACGATGGTTGGGAGCACACCATTTCGGATATCATTACGCTGCATGACTACGAGGAGTTCGGCGCAGCATTGGAAGCTAGGTATAAGGATAAGGACGTGCTGCTCAGCAACGAGGTTTGTCATGATAAACACCGATTCCCGTTCGCCGATGGATACAGCTATAATGGCCAGCCGGTAATCATCAGTGAATATGGCGGTATCGCATTCAAGAGCGAGGAAGGCTGGGGCTACGGCAACCAGGTGAAGAACGAAGAAGAGTTCTTGGCGCGTTATGAGGGAATCACCCAAGCAATCAAAAATTTGGATTACGTCAGCGGCTTCTGCTACACGCAGTTGACCGACGTACAGCAGGAGGTTAATGGCTTACTCACTATTAATCGGGAACCGAAGATTGATATGGAGAAAATTAGAAAAATCAATTTGAAGTAGCTTGCTATAAGCATGAAAAGCCTCCAAGCCATGAGCGGTTATGGGGGCTGTTCGTCTTTATCAAGATGTACAACTGTACTTACGGATTGCTCCATAGGCGACAGCAGATGCAGATCCGGCGGTAATTTTATGTAAATAGTTGTTGGGTCGACAATAATAGTCATCCTTTGCTCCGCATTTCTGAAGCAATCGACATTGTATTTCGAGTATTATCACTAATAATGAAACACATTATTAGTGTAAAGGGTTGAACAAATATATGGGGATAAAGGGGAGTATTTTAAAGCATAAGATTGATTTTGATAACGCGCGATATTTTCGATTTCTTGTAGCTGTATGGCAGAATGGTAGAATCATTGACCATGGAGGTGTTATTGAATCTCATTCGGAGGATGCCGTAATCATAAATGGCGGTAAGTACTTAAAAACCAATTGTGACTTCAAGGTTCGTTAAGATAAAATAGGAAACTAATACGCGGCTGCCGGCATCGATCGGCAGCCGCGTTGCACTAACAAACGGAGAACCGTACGATCCCCCCTTGGATCGCTAGACAGAGCAACGAGAAATTAATTAATAAAGCAAGACACTTTTGAGCGGGCCTTTTTATTTATTATTCCTAATTTTACGGAATTCCTTAGGTGTAATGTCACGTTGTTTTTTAAAAGCTTGAATAAAATGATTTACATGATTGAAACCAACTCTCCGGGCAATTTCGGTAATCGTATATTCCGTAGATTCTAACAGCTCGCAGCTCTTTTTAATACGGTATTTAACTAAGTAATAGTAAGGAGTCATATGAATGCTTTTTTTAAAGCTGCGGGTGCACTCCGAAACACTCAAATGCGCTACGTCAGCAATTTCCTTCAACGTTATGTTATCGGTATAGTTCTGGTGGATAAAGCTAAGCATCAGCTGCAGTCTCTCTTGTTGAAGTCTGTTGTATTTAGATGATTCCTCGGAAGATAAGGAAATATTAGATATGAGAAGCAACCACAATTGAACCGTCTTGATAGAAATCTCATACTGCCATCCCCAGTTTTTTTTCACTTCAAATTCCTTCTTCATTTCCCAAAGTGTTTGCAGGATTTGTTTTTGCCACTCCGTATCTCCTTTCATTTCTAGTGATAATAAAAAAGAATTGGTAAAAGGAAGTACATAGTTTTTTTCCATGGCACTATCTGAATAAAAGGCAAGCAGCTTCTCCGGAAAATTAAAGCTCACATATTCACCGTCATGAGTTAGATGCGTAACAACGTGAAGGACACTCTTATTGATAAAAACGGCTTGTCCCGATTCTAAATCATAATCGATTCCATTGATTTGTATCGTCAGTTTCCCTTTGGTCACCAAAGTGATTTGTAATTCTTCGTGCCAATGCAGATCGTTAACGCCTCTGCCTGCAGGAATAGATCCATGATTAGTATGAGTGTACATGATATATGGAAAAGCCTCGTCAGGATACTGAATGGCTTCGTGCAATTGTTTTTTCAAAAGTAACAGACTCCTTTATTTGACGATAATTCGATATAAATTAAAGATATAGTTGCACAATGTAGACGTTGATGATGATATTATTATATCCAGCTTCGACATATCATTACAATTCTGTGCACAGGTAATTGTATAACCGCTTGGAGGAACGATGGCTAAATTAAATAAGGCGTCTATACTTTCTCATCCGTTTATTTTGTTATGTATCAGTATATTGTCCGTTTCTATGTCTTCCATCATGATAAAATTTTCAGATACACCTACTTCCGTGGCCGGAATGTACAGATTGTTTATTTCGGTTATCATCATGCTCGCTTTTGTACCTTGGAAGATGCTACGCTCTTTAAAGATGGATATAAAAGATTGGAGTACCGTTCTTTTAGCCGGTCTTTTTCTGGGGCTGCACTTTTTATTCTGGATGGAATCATTAGTGTATACCTCAGTTGCAAGCTCGATGGTCATCTTGTCGTTACAGCCGCTATTTGTAATGATCGGTTCCTACTTTTTGTTCAAGGCACAAGTCAGTCTGCTCACCGTTTTTTGCTTGATCGTTGCTCTATTGGGGTCAATCCTTATAGCCTGGGGAGACATAGGGGTTTCGAAAGAAGCGCTGATTGGAGACGGTTTATCGTTACTAGGCACACTTTTCGTTTCTGCCTATCTGTTGGCGGGACAGAAAGTAAGCCGTAAAATCGATGCAAATGTGTACAGCATCTTCGTTTTTTTAATTGGCGGCACCGTTATGCTCATCTATAATCTGATAAATCATTACTCTTTCATTGAATACCATTCATCCGACTGGACTTACTTTTTGCTGCTTGCAGTCATCCCGACTATATTCGGACAGTATATATTTAATCTATTATTAAAATCAATTGGAGCAACAACGGTCTCCGTCGGTATTATTGGAGAACCTGTACTTGCCATTATTCTTGCGTACTTATTATTAGGAGAAACCATATCCTTGTTTCAGTTCTTAGGCGGTATCATGACTTTATTCGGTATGGGAATGTATTTTTGGTCAAAATCTTTAAAGTTCAACGTGCAAAATGACAACTGATTAGTTATGAATCCAGTATAGTTGGACAGAGGAAGGATTAGTTTAACAACAGAGATGAGGTCTGGAGGCTAAAATGGTACGAAGCCATGAACATCTAAAAAGTGTATCGGTCAGCACCCGCTTATACGCCTTTTTATGGGATTACCTTATTATTCTGGGTTATCTCTTCATGCTGACCGGAGTATCTTTTTTATTCAACCCGTTACTCATTCCTCTATTTACGGCAAGCCCTTTGTCAGCAGAGATCACAGGATTTGTATTGATAACGCTGCCTGTATTTCTTTATTTTGCAATAAGTGAGGGGTCGAAATCTCAAGCGACATGGGGAAAACGAAAAGTGGGAATTCTGGTTGCGGACATGCGAGGTCAATCCATCGGACTTGGAAACTCTCTTTTGCGCTCTGCCGTGAAATTCTTCCCATGGGAGCTTGCCCATTTTACCATATGGCATATCGTCATCCCAACCGGGTATTCGGATACTGTCATTTATTCATTATTTTCCATTGTTTATGGTCTGGGATTTATTTATTTGATAAGCCCGTTAATAAATAAGAATAGACGTACTTTGTATGACTTTATTGCTGGGAGCGTTATCAGATATAAGGATTCATAACCACACTACTATTGACCTTCACATGATGTGATGGTTTAGAATGACTATAAAATCAATATGGGAGTGATCATTATACATATTAGTGAGCTGTCAAAAAGGACAGGCGTGAGTATGCGTTCTTTGAGATATTACGAAGAGAGGAAATTATTAATTCCCACTCGTCTGGAGAATGGGTATCGGGATTATGCTGAATCAGATATTGAAAAAGTCCAATTTATCCAACTTTACTTTAGCCTTGGACTCACGGCGACAGAAATCATGGATTTCTTTGACTGCTTATTCCAAAACGGAGAGAAACAACAATGCCTCCCTAATGCTATAGAAATCGGTGAAAGAAAATTAGCTGAAATGAAAAGTCAAATCGAGCTTTTACGCAAAGCCGAGTCTCAATTAGAAGAAAGTTTATTTAGGTGGAAACAATTGATCAGCCGAACGGAGGAACCAACATGAATAAAGTTAACCCACGAATTGCATTAGTTACTGGAGGGAACCGAGGAATCGGAATGGAAATCGCTCGCCAGCTTTCCTTGAAAGGCATAAACGTATTGATCGGATGCCGGAATGAAGATAAGGGAAGAAATGCGGTAGAACAATTGAGCAAGAGCGGGGTGTCGGTTGAGTTAGAAGTAGTAGATGTGAGTAGTCACGACAGCATTCTCCAAATGAAGAAGCGTGTGAAAGAAAAATACGGCCGTCTTGATATCCTTGTGAATAATGCAGGGGTCATTCTCGATAGAGGAACTTCCATCTTAAACGTTAAGGAAAGCGTAATGAAAAAAACATTTGAGACCAATTACTTTGGAGTTCTGAATCTAATTCAGGCTGTCGTACCATTGATGATTGAACATCATTATGGACGAATTGTTAATGTATCGTCGGGATTGGGAGCTTTTCAAGTTCATCAAGGCTTGCTAGATTTAAAGGGAAGCTCATCCGCTTATCGCATCTCAAAAACGATGATCAATGCATTAACCTGTTTAGTAGCACACGATGTGGCAGACAAGGGTATAAAAGTGAATGCGGCTTGTCCTGGCAGTGTACAGACAGATATGGGAGGGGCAGATGCTCCCCTAACTGTCGCAGAAGGAGCAGATACTGCCGTTTGGCTAGCTACACTCGATGAACACGGTCCTAATGGTGGTTTTTTTCGGGAACGTATGAAAGCTGAATGGTAACATCGCTTTATACCAGTACTTGGCCAAATAAACAAGACAAATGCTCAAAATGAAAACCCTCTAACACATCAGAGCATGATGTGTTTTGAGGGTTTGTATACATCCGGATTTAAATCCGGACTATTTGACTACCATTGGCCGCACTTTCCCAAGCTGCTTCAGTCAAACGCGCGATGTTTAAACCGCAGCTCGCCGGTGCAGCCGCTTCGGTGACTTTACCAAGGAGCAGATCAACAAAATCCCGGTTGGGATCACTGGACGCCGGCAGCTCGTTAGCAGGCACCTCGACGGCTTCTCTTTGTCCTTCCTTAGCGACCAAAATTCGATTGTTGCGATATAAGACGGTCCCTTTCTCCCCGTGAAAGGAGACATCTTCACACCAGCTGATGCTAGCGCTTCCGACGATGTTAAATGTAGCAATAGCGCCTTCCCGGAAGCGGACGGTTACAGCCGAGTCAATATCCACTTGAGATCCGCGGTTGTGAATAAAAGCAGACACGCTTTCCGGTTCAAGAGCTGTCGCCCACAAAACAATATCGAGCAAATGGCTGCCCGAATCGTTTAATTGACCTCCGCAGGAGAGAGCCGGATTTTGCCTCCAAGTACCCGTTGTGCCCATGAGCCAGCTCTGTGCCTGATAGGCGCATATATAATTGATTTTTCCTAATTCTCCACTCTGGATAAGGTTTCGAATGTATATATACGGGCCAGCCAAGTGACGTTGGTAGGCGACAGCAAGATGCTTGTTCACTGTTTCCGCATGTTCGATAATGCGCTCTGCATTTTTGGATCCGGCTACGAACGGCTTCTCCATCAATACGTGCAGTCCTCCGTTCAAGCAGGCCATTCCTTGGTCAAAATGCATGCTGTGCGGCGAGACGATTACAGCCGCATTGGCGTTCGCCCGCTCAATCGCTTCCTGATAATCCGCATACACGGGGACATCCGCCAATCCAGGAAAACGCTTCTTCGTTTCTTCTACCGCCGCTGCAGACGGATCCGCGAGTCCAACGATTTCTGCTTCGGGTATTTGTAATAGCCGACGTATATGCTCTCTACCCATGCCACCGACACCTATCATAATAAACCGGACAGTTTCCATGTTTATTGCCTCCTCAAGGATTTGAAAGAGATTGCAATTCAACATATGGTACAAGGATACAAAATATTCCTAATTATCCGATGTATATGAGGACCGCGGATTCCGTACAACCCCTGAAATGGTATGTGTACCAAACAATGCGGGTACGATAGTTCAACATGATAACATGGAGGCCGGTTAGCACAATCAACTGCCTTTTTTATTGAGTTAATGGGGTGAATTAATGGGGAATAGGAGATATTCAAAACTTTTGCTTTGTCTTTAGTGTATAACGTTTTAGAATAATTTGTAGCATTGTAGTATAACCAGGATCCATTTGGCTGGCAAGGGTGTGTACAGGGGCATGCTCTCCGACCTGTTCGCTTGATGTCAGCCTCTATTAGAGAGGAGACTCATCCATGAATGACCATATTCCTGGAGTCCAGTTAAGCCGCTGTTTCCATGAAAATTATATCGAGCCACGTCTTTCTTCGAGGATGCCGGCGCTTTCGTTCGCTTCTGCGCTAATCGGTCCCGGCAGCGAAGTGCTTGGATTTGATACACCGATGTCCCGAGACCACGACTGGGGACCACGTGTGCTGATCTTTATACGTGAGTCCGACATATCACAGCGGGAAGCTATTGTTGCAGCTCTTCAACACGAAGCTCCAGCGTCGTTTTTAGGTTATTCTGTCGATATCGGAAAAACGATCGTTACAACCGTACCCGCTTATTTGGGCAGTCGACTCGGTATCAAACTCATCGGAAAGTTCGAAGGTTTGGATCTGATTGACTGGCTGACGATCCCTTCGCAGACATTGGCGGAGCTAACCAGCGGAGCCGTCTACCGGGACGATATCGGCGAGTTGACGGTCGCTCGGGAAGGGCTGCGTTTTTATCCGCAGGATGTATGGCTGTTCCTCATGGCATCAGTATGGAACCGGATCGGACAAGAAGAGCATTTGATGCCGCGAGCAGGCTTCGTGGGAGATGAGCTTGGGTCAGGACTAATCGCATCCCGTTTAATACGAGATATCATGTATTTATGTTTCCTAATAGAGCGGCGTTACGCCCCTTATCCCAAATGGTTCGGCACGGCTTTTCGACAGCTCGCTTGTGCGCCCGAAATGATGCCCCACCTGATAGCGGGACAACATGCAAAAGAGTGGAAAGAACGTGAGCAAGCGTTGGCGCATGCTTATCGGATTGTCTCACGGATGCATAACGAATTGCAGCTGACCGATTCGCTTGAGGAGGAGACGAAGCTTTTCTTCGAACGACCGTTTACAGTAATCGGCGGCGACCGATTTGCGAAAGCATTAATGAGTAAGGTCGAAAACCCTACGCTGCGCAAACTTGCCGACTTTCGGTTCGGCGGCATCGATCAAATAAGCGACAACACTGATTTTCGCGCGATACAGCAACGTTTTCAATCTCTTTCTGGACAGAACAGCCCGCTACGCTCGTTTTTCGAACGTTTGGCGCAAGAGTGATCCATGAGGGATGCAGTTGGCAACCTGATAATGGGGCGCTAGAGGCGGTCTCTAAAGTATAAAAGCTTATAGATGAAGGAATAATGTAAGCTGATTATGGCAGCGAAAGAGGAGGGAAACCTTAATGTTCGATTTATCAAAGCTTGAGCATATTCATGCGGATATCCAAGCGGTGCACGAAATCGTCTCATCGTTTAAAGGTCGCATTGACGGTAAACAAATTGGAATTCGAATTCTAAGAAACCGGATGGACAATTACTTTTTTGAGCTCAGCCACTATTATCGGGGAGCGGACCAGGCTGACCCGGAGTTTTCCGAGGAAAACCGCTTTTCTACTGTAGAAGCTGCGGTAGAAGGGGCCCTTCGATCGGCAACGATGTTCTACAGGAGTACCGACGAAGGAGGGGCCTGGGTAACCAACGACTCCTACATTCATTAATAGCATTAGTGCGCTTAGATCAGGACCTCATTCGGTCCTTCTAAGCTTTTTTATTTTCACAAAGATTCTCACAAGGTTCGAGATTCATACTTAAACTAGAAAAAATCCCCGGGAAATGTTCCCGAGGATAGGAAGCGCGGGTAGTCGCGCTCGATTAGCTTCCGGTTTGCGAACGAACGTAATTATTAATTTCCTCCTCGGCTTCACGAAGCGCCGTATTCGTATCTTTTGCTCCGTCAACATATTGCCTGAAGTGACTTTCCAGAATACTTACAGCTTTGGAATAGTAGATGGATAGCCTTGGCGCAGACGCAGGCTTACTCTTGAAGATCCCCTCCAGATGTTTTCCTTTCAAAATAGGCATATCCGCACCGTAAGCCTGCTGGAATTTCGGATCGTTCAGCAGCGAAATGCGACCGGTCTTTTTCGTAGCGATCATTTGCACTTCATCCGAGAACAGAACTTCGAGTACTTTCATCGCCTCTTCTTTGTGTTGGCTTGTTTTGCTGATAGACATGATATGTAAGTCGTACATCCCGGCAACATTAGGTTTATCCTTGTAGCTCGGATACTGGACAACATCCCAATTGTATTCGGGGACTTGCGCGATGTAAGGGAACATATTGACGGTTGCGGTCATGGCGACGGTTTTGTCTTTGATAAAAGAGTCATATGTGCTGGTTCCCCATTTAGGCGGTTTGTTCTCTGGTAAAGCGTATACGTCCTTGCCCAATTCAAACAGCTTTTTATAAGTTTCGTAGTTAGCGCTTATGGTTGTTTTATGGGTATTGGCGTCCACTATATTTAAGGACAAAGGAAAACTCATTCTTTGAATGCTTTCTGGATCCAGTCCACGATAAGCAACGCCGTTTTCCGTCCTTGTTAACTTTTTGGACAGCTGGATCACATCTTCCCAGGTCATGCCGTCCTTCGGATATTCGACTCCGAATTTATCAAAAATGTCCTTATTGTAGTAAAGAGCGTTAAACTGCCGGTTGTAAGGCAGGCCGTACAGCGTCCCGTCGTTGGAAATGTTTTTGATGGTTTCGAGCGCTTGCTGGTCGAACCGGCTTAGGTCAAAACTATTTGCTTTCGCCAGCGGCGTCAGATCCTCGAATACTTTCAGGTCCATTGCCGCAGACATGCTGCCGTTCCAGGTTGTGATCAGATCCAACTGACTTCCTGAAGCTACATGATTTTGCAAATCATTTTTGGTCCTGTCTATCAACTCAACGGTAATATAAGGATATTTTCGGTGGAGCGGTTCATTAATCATAAGCTCCAAGTCTTCCGGTGTGATCATTTGGCCCGGGTGCAGCTTTAACGTCACAGGTTCATGATGTTCTTCGGTTTTCCCTGCACTGGGGACCGGAGAAGCGTCGGAATCCGAGCTGCCTGAGCTGCAACCCGCCAACAGACTAGTTACAAGAACAACCGATAATGCAGGTCCCACTTTCAACTTCGCTATCATTCGCTTCAAATCCCTTCAATCAAGTTTTACAAAACTTTAATAAAGTGGAGAAAATTGCAGTGAAGTTTAAAGATTTCCATTATGTATTGTGTTGTACAAATTGAATATTATAATAGATTCATATGGACCTCAATGGTAATGAATTATCATGAATAGGTAAAAAATTGCAAGGGGATGCGATATGAGCGTTTACGGTTTTCAATTCAAAGACGGTCCGTCTACTGCATTTTCTGAAATCGTTTATGTAGGCTGGGAAAAGCGGAATAGGATCTACGATTGGGATGGGCTACAGAGGGCTACCAACAATCAATGCATTTTCCAATATACGCTTGCCGGAAGGGGGGAAATTCGCATCGGGACCCAAACATACCCGCTCGAACAACATTCTGCCTTTCTAGTCGTAACTGGAACCGACCACCGATATTACCTTCCTAAAGACAGCGAATTTTGGGAATTTATCTTTATTACCTTAATTGGGCCGGAATCCTTGGAATGCTGGTCCACTGTTCAAAATCATTCTGGCCCCGTGGTTCGTTTTTCACCCGATTCGCCGGTGATTCGCACACTGGAACACGTTTACCTAGAAGCGAGCAAAAAGCACATCACCAATGGCTACAAAGCATCGGGATTAGCAGCCCAGTTTGTAATGGAGGTTTACCAGTCCATTAAGTATAATCAGGCTTCGCCGGATACTTGGCCCGAAGCTGTTATAAAAGCGCTAAAGCTGATTCATGAGAATTACGCTGTCATCAACAGCATTGAGGAACTAAGCTGGTCGCTTGGTATCTCCAAGTACAAATTCTCGAGATTGTTTCACTCAACATGCGGCATGACCGCTATGCAGTATTTAACAAAAATCCGCATAGAAAAAGCGATGGAGCTGCTTCGCCAAACCAAACTCAATTTGGGTGAAATTGCACGTCGTACCGGGTATTCGGATGAGAATTACTTTAATAAAGTGTTCCGCAAGTCGACAGGTATATCCCCAGGCAAATTTCGCTCAAGCAAACAGACGATACGTGTCGATCATATTTCGTTCAATTAAAGGGCAGAATATTGCTGGAAAAAATGACAAATGGTAAGCGCTTTCCACAAAGACAAACACATTTCCTGCTAGTAATATGAAAGATAGCAATCGATTAGGGAGTGAGTATGGCTTGTACTCTTTCATACAAGCCTATAATTATCATGATTTTTGTAACCGCTTACTTAAGTTTTCGTTTAGTCAGTGACACAATTAGGAGGGGAAAAAGATGAAATTAATTAGATTTGCTTCTTCCATTGTATTGATCACAGCACTTGCGGGTTGCAGCCAAGGAACAGGTGCAAAGGATGACAAAGTAGTGAGTGTTCAACCAAAAGTTACAAACGAACCGATAACTCTTACTCTCTACCAGCACGCGGCGATTAGCAACGAGGAAATCGACAAATTTATAGTACAGCCTGTACAAAAAAAATATCCTAACATTTCGTTTAATATTGTACGTAAAGGGACAGGCACCAATCCGGAGGAACTAGTGGCCGCGGGCATCGTTCCGGATCTGATCTATACGACAGACGCGAATACTCCTCTTTGGCGAGAACTTGATGTGCCTGAAGATCTGAGCACTCTGATTAAGAGCAACAACTTAGATTTGAACCGTTTCGATTCTAATGCCATAGACGCTGTTAAAGTTTACAGTGGTGGAAATGGTGCCATGTACGCTTTACCTGTCGCGCAAAACATCGCAGGGCTTCTGTATAATAAAGATATCTTTGATAAATTCGCCGTCCCGTATCCGAAAGACGGTATGAACTGGGATGAGATCATCCAGTTAGCCCGTAAATTAACCAAAACAGAAAACGGGGTCAGATACATTGGACTCAGTCCCGATACGGTTTCCCGTTTAGGGTATGGACTTTCTTTACCTTACGTTAATCCGGCAACGAACAAAACGACAATTAATAACGATAATTGGAAAAAAGTTCTTACCACAATGAAAGAAATGATCGATATTCCAGGATTTCTTGGAGAGGATAAGAAACTCACTTATGGTACCAATGATTTCTTTAAGAACGGGAATATAGCCATGCTGACCGCCTGGGTTCCCGATATGATAGCAAGCGTTGATCCAAGTATCACGGATAAATTTCAATGGGATTTCGTCTCGCTTCCCAACTACTCTGAAGCCATAGGTACTGGCCGCATCATCACCCCACATACGATCATGCTGAATAAGCAAAGCAAATATAAGAATGAGGCTTTTCAAGTGATGTCTATCTTTACCTCCGATGAGGTGCAAGCAGAAATGAGCAAAAGTGGAAAAATTTCCGCTTTAGCCAAAGCAGATTTTCAAACGCAGTATGGCGCAAATGTACCTTTTATCCAAGGAAAAAACATCAGCGGCATATTTAAGTCAAAAACACGCAAAATTAACGACCCCCTTACTGAATATGACGCTTTAGTTCGTTCGGCGCTTGATGCTGCGTCCAAAGAATTGGCAGCGGGGAAAGATGTTAATACAGTCTTACGAGAAACGGAAGAAAAGGCGAACAAAGCGATTGAGGAAAAATTAAAAAAATAAATCATTCGCTTAACGAAAAAAGTCCATGATATCATGGGCTTTTTCTTTTTTGATGTTTCCTATACTTGTCCTGAAGCGGTATCCGGAGGAAATCATCAATTACATTTGTTTTCCAAGATGTGGTAAGATGTAGGGATTAACAATAAGAGAAAGGCGTGGATAGTAATGGGAGCTTGGGGGAAAATGGCGCTGGAAAGCGACGAAGGGTTGGATGTGCTTGACGCGCTAATAAAATATGCGGCAGACTCCAAATCTATTAAGTTGAAGGACCTGCTGTCACATTACAGAGAGTTGGGTTTTCTCTCGGAGGATCCGGATGAAGAGGATTTCCTGTACGATAATACGGCCATTGCTCTGGCAGAAATCGTATGCGACTATATCGAAAACGGCAAGACGAAATACGAAGAATTAAGCGGTTTGATGGAGATTGCTTGGGAAACAGAGGATCTGTTTGAGTTGAAGCAATTGGTTCAGCAGGTGCTGGAAAACAAAGGTGGAGAACGGGAGCTTTATGAGTTGTGGGATGGGGACGCGGACTGGATTAAACATTTGGAACATGTAGTTCATATTTTGTCGAAGCAATTGTAGTGGCGGCTTGAGGCCATGGTCATGAGCAATGCTGATAGTCGGCCACGAGGGGTCGTAAGTTTTCCGCGTGCAGACCGATTAGTTCTACGCTGTAATGGTTCGAGAGTAAAACTTTGGTCACGGCGACAAATAAGGCGGACAAGATATGGACATATCGGAAGGCATCTTTAATGTAATTGGCTAACTCACTGGTTAACCTATTCCATAGTCTGCATCTATTACTTGTCTGGTGATTCGTTTACTTCATCCAAACTCACAAAGAAATTATAACTAAAAGAAAGGAGGATTTTAATTGGTAGCTAATAAAACAATTATTTGGGGGGCAGCTGTTTTAGCAATCGGTGCTGCTGTTCTTACTGAAGCTATTACAACTAACGTTCAAGTTGGTACTACTACAACTAAGAGTCAAACTTTAGGGGACTCTTCCGAGAGGCTGCCTGATGTTTTGTTAGAGGACTCTAAGCACCCTGATAAGATAATTACGAAAGACGGTTCATATGCTTTGAAGAAAGAACTACCGGACTACAATTTCAGTTCGGATGAAATAGCTTACGACATATATAAAACTAATGCAAAAACAAAGATGCTCCTTAAAGATGGTGATATCTATATCAAAGACGAGAATCGTTAGGCAGCATCAATAAAGATAGCTAGGGGACTGATTGAAGGCGTAACTGCCCTCTACAGTCCTTTTTTGCCGTATAGCCGCCGAATTAAACCGTTAACTATATGCCTAGCTCCAGCAGTCCTCATCATATCTGGTACTTCGTACGATATACAGAAGGGCTCATCTTCATGTGCTGCGTAAATACACGGCTGAAATAAAACGCATTCTGGTAGCCGCATAGCTCGGCAACGACCTCGAGCGTATCCTCCGTTTCCACAAGCAGTCGGCGTGCCTTCGTTAAGCGCAGAGCGGTAGCATACCGCACGGGTGAGACTCCGTAGGCGGCTTGAAAGCGTCTCGTCAGCTGCGGCCCGCTCAAGCCAAGCTGCTCCGCCAGTATTTGTAGTGATATCTCACCAAGCCCTGCGTTCCGTTCGATGTGGGTAGCCGCCTCCCTCATGAGCAGA
The DNA here is from genome assembly GCF_042793215.1 of Paenibacillus sp. NPDC056579. NCBI lineage: Bacteria > Bacillati > Bacillota > Bacilli > Caryophanales > Paenibacillaceae > Paenibacillus > Paenibacillus sp. NPDC056579. Next base: position 1,663,558 of record NZ_JBHTVD010000001.1, on the reverse strand, counting down.
TCGGATTTGGAAGCAACGCGATGCTCTGAGTTTAGACGCTCGCGGCGAGCAATGTAGACGAGATCGCTTACAAGATGCTGTGCATCAGCAACGTCTTTGTCGGTACGCTGCTCATGCCATTCGCGTAAATATGCGAAGGTGGAGCTGAGGCGGGCCAGATCGTGGATGTGCAGCTTACCGGTAGGAAGAGTGCTGCCCTCCGGCAAACGCCATTCTGAGAAGTGAAACGTAATACGTTCGAGCGCTTTCCGCCGCAGTCTTTTTCCGGGAGGACACAAGATTACGTCACCAAAGCCTGCAGTTTCCCAATCTCCCGACACATCCTCCACATGAAATTCAAAGGTTCCCTGTTGTACGGCAAGCAATACCCACCCTTCATAGCAATCCTCGTCGAGCGTAAACTGGTCTCTCTCCAGACTGAAATAATACCTCATTAGCTCTAATGAGATGGACATTAGGAACCCCTCCATTACAAAGACCATTATGCGCAAAAAAGTATATGTAAAATAATAATCCAATGCATGGAACCGATGCAACTTCTTTTGTAATATTGATTCTAAGGAAGTGATCACTCCAGAAGAATGGTAAAAAAGTGAATGAGAGGGGAATTCCATGAAACAATCTCTAAATATTTTGAGCTTCGAGGACATTCAGACGTACAACGAGCAAGGATACCTGGTGATCAGGGGAGCTTTGACCGAGCAGGATGCCAAGGTACTGCAGGAGGAGTGCGACAGATTGCTGACATTAGAGCAATATACGGAGAAAAGCAATATCCGCGCAGGCCACAAATCGTATGCCAATGGCGAAGTAAAAATTGAACGCCTAGATCCTGTTCACGACATTTCGCCGGTGTTCGCAGACCTGGTCCGCGACGAACGGATTTTGGCCCCGCTGCGTGACATTTATTTAGATGAGCCGTTGCTGTTTAAGGATAAGCTGATTTTCAAGCTGCCAGGTGCAAACGGTTACACTATGCATCAAGATGCCGCTTGGTGGCAGGGCTTCCCGATCGAAGGGTTGATCTCCGTGATGGTTGCCATTGATGGAGCGACTTCGGAGAACGGCGGTCTGGAACTGTTTCCAGGCTACCATGACCGGCTCCGTTCAACGCCAGGAGAGCTGCGCAACATGAACGCAGAGGAGATCGCCGAGATCGATGCGGCCAAAGGGGAGATCGTCGAGACGCATCCGGGAGACATGATTTTGTTCCACTCCTTCACACCGCACCAGTCTGGCCCGAACCTGTCCGATCACAGCCGTAAACAGCTGTTCCTGACGTATTCGCCATCCAAAAACGGACAGCTCTACAACGCGCATTATCAGCATTATCGCAGATACAACTTGCGAGGCAAAGACAAGTCAGAGTTTTATTTCTTATAAACCTATCAAGGAGCCGCTCTACGTCACTGGGGAGTGATTGATGCGTACTCTTGGGTCGAAATGACCTGAGGGTACGTTTTTATTTCAACAGACGTCTAAATTTGATTGTTTTTACGAAATTCCGATGCGTTCATCCCCATTTTGGATCGAAATACTCGGCTAAGGTACGAGCCGTTTTCGTAACCGCACATCGAAGCGATGGCATCTAAGGTATAGTTCGTTTCAAGCAGAAGCTTTTTGACCTTTTGACCTCTTGCAGCTTTAAATGCGTGGCGTAATCCATAGTACGTGAGGACCGTGGGCCATGGACACACATATCCAGCAAATCCAAGGATCCGGAATCAGCAATGAAAGTACTTGATTTCTTGATAAGTGAAGATGGCGACCGGCTGACGTGGGCGGGTGTCGAAGGGCAGCAATACACTAGGAAGGACGGAAAATTTGAATGGATTAAACCTTTTGATGATGCCGTTCAATTAAGGAACGTTGGGGGATTTGCGTATAACGGGATCAGTCAGCGTTTGGATGGAATGGAAATCCAGCTCATGAATGAGCAGACTCGCAAAGCGATCGAACTATCGGTTAATAGCCCTATTCCGGATGCTTATATTTTCGGAGTGCCGGAGATCGAGAAAGAGAAGAAGAAAGTGCTTGATGATTTGGAAATTGAGTTCAGGACCGCTGCCATAGTTTCAAAAGGCGGTAATCTGGATAAAATGTACGACGATTTCAAGAAAAAGTACTTGGCCGAGGGTGGAAGCCTATGGATTGAGCAGGCGACAGCTATTTACAATAAGGAACAGACTGAGCTTAAAAAGTAAAGCTGTCTTTAAAAAGTTTCTATCGTGAAGCGTGCATTCATTGCATCACAGTTACTGTAAGCCGGCCATCAAATTTAGAGAAACAACAACTGTATGTATGTCGACATTAGCAAACCCCGCTTCACAAATCGTGAAGCGGGGCTTATGTCTACTTGTCTGCATTTAAGACGCCGGGCTTCGTTTTTGCATCTCAACTAACTTTCGCATTCCATCTCTGCAGCGTCTCCTTAATGACTTTGCGGATTTTATCGTTCATATCACATTTAATGTCTGTACTGCCTTTGAAAGTAACGGATAAATTCAAGCTGCTCCGGCCAAGCAAGGTATGAAAGCCTTCCATAATCTCTTGGCGGCAGTCCGGATGGGAGTCACCAATTCTTGCTAATGCCATAATCGAGAAGGAAACATACTGGAAATAAAGCTCTTGGCTATCCGCCAGAAACTCTTTATTCTCATCCTCATACGTCCATTGTCCGGGCTCATCCATCAGAATTGAAGTCAAATCCGGCACAATCTCACGATCTGCCAACAAGCCAAGCAGGAAGATCGCCGTATAGCCCCTAACTTGATTGTATTTACGGCTCGTTTTCGGTACAAACGGATCCTTCTCCCGCACAATCTCTCTAAGGACTGGAGAGGCAGCTTCATCCCCAAGCAAGGCCAATGCAAAGGCGGCATGCTTGCGAAGATGCTCATTCTCCATTGAAGTACTCCATTTCGTGAGCTGTGCTCGAATGCTGTCTCTTAACAGGAAGGAGGACCATATCGCAAGACCCGGCTTATTCCCGGCTAAACCACGCTTTATTTGTTCAGGATTCGCCAGCCATTGAACAATAGGATTGGTTTCGTCATGAACGGATAACGTTTCCTTGAATCGAATCTCATCCTTTGCTGACAAGCAGCCGGTTTCGTGTAACGCAGCAGCTAATTCGGAGTAGGGGATGTCCCTCAAAGGAAGCTGCAAACGTATTGATAAATACGCAGCATTGGCAGCGGCTTCTCCACATTTCTGCATATCGCGCTTCATTCGCACGCATGCGGCCATATCATGATCAACGGAAAGGCAGCGCCCTGCAACTAGCAGTCCGTCATAGCCTTCAGGAATTAGCGCTCCGAGTGGAATCGGAACGGTAAAATTGTAGCCCCACATGCTGGAGGCCACGGTCCAGCGCTGTTGGAACTCACTTTCGAAAGCAAGGTCTTTACTATGGTTATCCGCATTCGAGTATGCAAAAAACACAGGCTCACTTGAATAACGTTGATTCAGGAAGTTCTCCAGCGTTACGGTTTCTTCTCCATCTATAAATCGGCCTTCTCTGATCCCGAGTAAGGGGGCAATCCGCAGCATCCGGTTGTCTTCCTCATAGATTGGTCTTAAGTGTGTATGCAGGGTAGCCGATGAAACTACAGCCTCTGATATGCTGGCAGCATCTCTCGGATCTACATAACCTGAATCGGTATATCGGAAGTTGACCTTGCCTTGATCCAAATAGACATAAACATTCGAGTAGGGCTGAGCCTGGCTGTCAAAATCACGACCGCCCCGAAGCTCGCAGCCGGCCATTGCGCATACATCAGCATCGCCGGTCGCATCAATGATAACAGAGCATCCTGCCGTGAACCTGCCTTCCGGAGAGAACCACTCAATACCCCGCAGCGTCATCCCCTCAAGCAGCACGCCGGTCACTGTACTATCATAACGAAGAACGGCTCCGGCTTCCAATGCTTCTTGTTCAAGCACATACTTTTTGGCCTCGGCGTTAATGCCTCGGGAGGGTGTATAGATATGCTGCTTTTCCAAAGCTAACGACCTGTCATCTATCGATTCGAACAGTCCGCCCTTATTACCGAAGTAATAGCCCAGAACGGCCCCCGCTGTACCCGTGCCGCCCATGCAGGTTAATTTCTCGATTCCTAGCACCCGCAATCCTTTTTGCGCTGCGGCGATAGCGGCTACAGCACCTGCTGTTCCCAATCCTACTACTATGCAGTCAAATTGGAAGTTGGTCTGTCCGGTAAATGGCTTACGTACAGCCTGCCCGTTATACAGTCTTGCGATTTCCATCGTTAACGACCTCCTCCGACTGAAGCTGAAGAAACCGGTAGCCTTGGCGGAACGATTGCAATGGGTGAGGGCTGGATTCCGATGGAAGCCATATCCACTGCGCTGCAAGCTCTATCGGTCCTTGCGGAACCTGCAGGCCGAATGTACTGGCAACGGCTGCAATCGTCCATAAGGCAAGGCTGGCAGGACGTGCCCGCCAATATTCCTGCAAGCTGTGCCGGGCGGCCGGCCAATCTGCACGGGCATCCACGGCAAGTGCCAGGATGCGTTCTGAAGGAAATCTGCCTGGGAGGATTTGTGCCTGTTCATCTAACGGCTGAACGATTGGTGCGGTTTCGTTACCAGATATCCCGGCTGACAAATGCGCTCTTATGATTTTACGGTTAACCGTCGCATAAGATGGGTCGGGCTGTGAAAATCGGCGGCTGGTCGTATCTAGAATACGGTCCACCCGTATCGTTTGAAAGCCGGAGACGTTGTATAGTGTCACCTCGAAGCCTTCCCCGGTAGCGGTTACTTCAATAATCTCGGTTAAAAAAAGCACCTTCAAGCCGGCGTCTTGAACGCGTTTGCACAGCACGGAATGAACGCCTGGCAAATGGACGGGGCCTCCTTCGGGCTCCATCAAATTCCTTTCAATCAGCTCTGCATGCAGCGATTGTTCCAATGGACTAAACTGAAGATCATCCATGGCTTCGAAGCTGCCTGGATTAAATGTCTCGATAAACTCCTGTCCGACACCTGCCGATCTTTCCACTACAATGACGGGTAGTTTAGCAGCTAATGCTGCGCCTAGTCCGGCAAAGGTTGCTCCGCAAACGAGCAGCTGATAATGGGCTGCTTCAGCTGTCATATCCTATCCCTCTTTTCCTTCATTTTCACAATACCAAATAATGAATGGATAATTAATTAAAAGCATATCCCCATTATATGTTTAGATTTCTTAGAGTAAATGGACGTATTTTTAATATTTATGGATTAATGTTTAAATTTATGGCGTGTGTACAGCTATGACGTTTGCTTAATATCTGATTAGAAAAAATCCCAATGCAGGATCAATTAATTCTCCATATTTTTTTGTTTATCGTCTATGTACATGTCACAGCTTTGTGTTTACATTAAAAGTGAAAGGGGTTTCAAATGCGGGACATTCTTCCCGTTTATTCCATGAATAAAGGAGGATTATGGTGTATCCATCAACCAGTGTAATCAAGAAATCCTTTGTGAAGGTAATGCTTGTTTTTGTAATGCTAAGTGCGGTGTTCGTGCATTATCAAGCTTCTGTTGAAGCGACAGGAGGGACTGAAGAGCTCGTCTATGGAGATAATTTCGATGCTTATGCAAGCAGAAGCGAGATGCCGGCCTCATCAACACAGCCCATATGGTGGCAGTTCAGCGCACCGGCAACGACCACCGTCACGCTTGAACCGCATCCGTCAAACCCGAGTAATAAATATATCCTTATCACCGACTCGGGTACAAGCTCCGCTTATGCAAAAGTCAATTTTCCGAAGCTCAAAGGCGGCTTTGCTTATCTTGAATTCGATATGAAGACGACAGCGGACGCGGATCCGAGCTACAAGCATGACTATTTCGGCGCGACGCTGCTTAGCGACCAGAACGAAAACATTACCCAGGTTCAGAACAGTACGGCCGCTAACGGCTATGTGTACAAAATGCTGCAAAAAAACGAAGCTGGCCAAAACGTCTCCACCAATATGATGCCCGCAAGCTCCTATGTAGATGGGGACTGGTACAAGATTAAGCTGGAGGTTGATTTTGCCCAGAAGAAGGTGAAGGGCTATACCTATGATCAGACGGGCACTACACTCCTCGGAACAGTCGATTACGAAGGGTTTCAAGTCGCAGAAGCAAGCAGTGTCGCTTCACTACGGTTTATTTCCATATCGGCAGGGAGGGGGGCTATCGGCATTGACAACGTGAAAGTGACGGCAATTCCGGATGAGAACAGTTCGGGTCCCCCGTCGAATCAGAACGTTACGGTTAACGTGTATTCCGTACTCAACGATGTAAGCCATTCGCCTATCGGTGTCGTATCCAACCATTTGTTCGACTCCGACTTGTATCATCCGAACCGGCAACAAACACTTTCCCAATCGCTGCAAGCGCTCGGTGCGGGGACGGTTCGATTCGGGGAAGGCGAAGCCAGCGACAGATACCTGTGGACAGGATCACCTTATCCGACAACAGCCAACAGTGCGCTTCAACCGCAGCTATCGTACTATTATTCGACCGAGCGTCCTTTGACTAATGCCGAGAAAGCGCTGATTAACCCGGATGGAACGTACAAAGAGACTCAGGATTTCAATGAGTTCATGGCCGTTGTGAATGAAACCGGCGTACAGCCATTCGTTATTATCGGTCTTGATGCGATGAAAGCGACGGATGCGGATTGGTTCAAGACGAAGGAGCAGTTAAAGGAGGCTGCAGTGGAATGGGTCCGTTATGCTAATGTCATTAACGGATGGGGTGTTAAATATTGGGAAATCGGAAATGAACCGTTCTATTCGTCCCAATCCGGCTACATATGGAGTCCTCAGGAGTACGCCGATGTGTTCAATGAGTTCGCCACGGCAATGAAGGCAGTCGATCCCACAATTCATGTAGGCGTACCTGTCTATGATTCCTTCACATGGAATAGTACGGTGATGCCTGCCGTGTCATCCAAAGCTGATTTCGTTATTGTTCATTTGTACGGGAGTGCCAATGTCAGTCCGCTGAATACGATCGTTAACCATATCAATACATATTTCAAGCCGGAAGACAGGAGTCGGATTCAGATTTCGATAACGGAGACAAGCACGTATTCTTCGGGTGCCCAAATGCCTAACAATATGAGCCGAGCCGCGTTATTCGCAACGAAGATCGGTAAAATATTGCAGTATGACAAAGTCGATTACGTCCATTTCTGGGTCACTCGCAAAGGACTCAACAACAATCCGCGGGATGAAAGATCAGCTATCGATGAGAATGGCAATCTGCTGCCTATGGGTAAGGCGATTCAAGTGTGGAACAAGTTTCTAAGAGATCAGATGGTATCGACGACCGGGGCGACGGATATTTCCGCCTTTGCCAGCTATTCGCCGTCAAGCAGGGAGTTGTCCGTTTTTTTCATTAACTCGAACGCCGATCTGGTACCGGTCCAACTGAACGTGCAAAACTATACAAATAGCGCCGATATCGAAAGATGGGTATTGAAGGGAACGGGCGCAGCCGATACGAATCCTGCTCTGGCTCAAATCGATCCAATCCAGTATGAAGCGGGAGCGGCCAGCTTGTCGCTTGATCCTTATTCCGTCACGGTCATTGCTTTTAAGCCCTTGGTTGAGTAGACCTTAATGGTTCTTCAGTATCGTGGTCCGCTTAAAGCGACTAAGTGAAACGCCCAAAGAGGAGGAAATAACAGTCATGAAACAAACGACGGCACCAACGCTAATTCAACTTGACTATGAGGAATTGGTTCGTATCCGTGATAGGGTGAAAGCAAATGAACCGAGCCTGATGCCAGCTTATTCTGCATTACTCCATGAGGCGGATTCCTACCTTCAAAAAACTCCTGCTTCCGTAGTCAACAAGGGAAATATCCCCCCATCCGGAGATAAACATGATTTTTTCGCTATTGGAAAATACGCTTGGCGCAATCCCGATACGCCTGACGGGATGCCATTCATCCGTCGCGACGGGTATACGAATCCGGCGGCAGCCAGTAACGAGTACGACTTGGGACCTTATTTCAATATGCGCATCAGGGTTAACACTTTGGCGTTGGCGTATTTTTATTCGGGCTCAAGGGCCTACGCTGCAAAAGCAGCCGAGCTGCTGCGAGTTTGGTTCCTGAATCCAGAAACCCGAATGAATCCGAATTTCAAGTATGCCGCCTCACTGCCAGGGGTTAATGATGGAATGGCCATCGGCATTATAGAAGGAGTCCAGCTAATCGGACTCCTGGACTCGGTCAAGCTGTTGGCGCAATCGATAAGCTGGTCACAGGCCGATAATGAGGCGTTACAGCAATGGTTTGCCGCTTATTGCGACTGGTTGTTGGAGAGTCCTGCAGGCAAAGAAGAGTATCGCGCTACCGATAATCATGGGTCCTGGTATACGGCGCAAGTGGCGGCTTTTTCCATCTACAGCGGCAACTTGGAAAGAGCGCGGCAAATGATGGAACGTGCCAAGTGGCAAATCGATGTCCAATTCACACCGGATGGAGGGCTTCATCGCGAGTTGAAACGAAATCGTGCGCTATTTTACTCATTATATGGATTGAGCGCCTTTGTAAGCCTGGCTAGGTGCGCCGATGTGCTAGGAGTCGATTTATGGCGTTATCGGACTGAGGATGGCAGGGGAATTGAGCTTGGGTTTCAGTTTTTGGCTCCTTACTTGGCTAAGGAAACGCCTTGGGCTTGGCAAAATATTGACAACGAGATCAACGGACTGGCCGTCCAGCTTACCAGAAGAGCGGAAAAGGTATACTCATCTCCGAGGCTGATTGAGGTATCGGAGCATTTGACTGCTTTACGGCCTCCCAAAGACTGGTCGTTCTGGCTGATGACCATCCCAAGTTAAGAACACGGATTCTCTCCATTCATCCAGCATTATCGCCTCCCGGGTCGATAGTGCTGGTTTTTACTTTGCTTTCGAATTCAGCCAATTGGCTGTGCACATGCTATCTTTACAAATAAACTATCATCAACTAATAATCCATATCTGTTAAACCGATATCCATTTACATTCATAAATAGAGATTCTATAATTTAAGTATGAATTAACTAATCGTATATGTTTCAGAAATTTAAAGCAAATCTAAAGCAGCAGGAGAAGACATTGGTGGGATTTTAAAAACGTTTTTATAGGGGGCTACGATGAATAACAAAATGATCATTGCTTTCTCGGCAGTCGCGTTGATGCTTACGGCGTGTGCAAGTGGGGGAACACAAGCCGATAATAAGCAAGAGGGGACACAGGCAGACTTAGCGCAGATAGTGAATACGCCTGCCGAAATAAGCTTTTACATGTGGTCTATGTCACAGAGCGAATTTGATTATATTGCCCAGCAAGCCAAGAGCAAATTTCCTAATTACACATTGAAAGCGGTTGCAAGCTCGGGAACAGGCGGTGTCACCATCGATACGCTGGTTGCTTCTGGAGAGATGCCGGATTTGTTCGTCGGACGCGGGGTAGCTACTCCGGATCTGCAAAGGACCGGCTTGCTTTATGATGTAAGCGGGCTGATAAAGAAATACAATTTCGATACGTCGCGCATCGATCCTATGGCATTTGAAATGATGAAGAATGAGACAGGAGGCATTGTTGCAGGGATACCGCTTAGCGGCACGAGCGGAGGGATGATGCATTACAATAAGGATCTGTTCGATAAGTTCGGCGTTCCTTATCCTAAGGACGGAATGACTTGGGATGAGGTTTACGAGCTTGCCAAGCTCATGACCCGAGCCGAAGGAGGCGTTCAATATCGCGGATTTTCCGATCGCTGGATGGAAACCTTTTTCACCCAGAATCCGTTTGGCGAGCCTATTCTCAGTTTGACGGAAGATAAGGCGGCGGTGAATACGGAAGCATGGAAAAAAATCGGCGAAAACTGGAAGCGGTTTTATACTCTCCCTGGTCTGAAATTCGATTCCACAACAATTAATAAAGATGTGGATTGGAAAGAGTTTATAAATGGTCACTCAGCGATGACGACGTTTGTATCCAGGAATTTTATGGATTGGGACTTCAAGTGGGATATCGTCAGCATACCTACATATAAGGAGCTGCCGGGAATTGGGCGGTTATCCGATTACCGCAATATCTATGTAACGAGCAGCAGTAAACATAAGGACGCTGCATTTCAGGTTGCGGCATGGCTGGCTTCAGACGAAATGCAGGCCAAGCTCGCTGCGGATCTGGCTGTATTTCCGGTCCTGAAGAACGATGAAATCAAAAAAATGTTCATGAAAAACGATCCGATGTATAAGGACAAAAATATAAAAGCAGCCTCCTTTAATAAAGTGGGACCGGCAATGCCTGGCCGCAAACCGGGATTAACGAATGTTAAGGCCGAGAACATGTTCATGAAAGAGCTGCAAAAGGCCATCGTGGAAAACAAAGATTTGAATACCGTACTGCGCAGTGCCGAAGAAGTGATCAACAAGGCGATTGCTTCCGAGAAAGCGAAGTAAGCCGGCACGTAGAGCATCTAACAAGAACAGCATTTCCCTGCTATGTGGGGGGATGCTGTTCTATGTTATGATAGCTGTAATAAACTTGCTTCATCTTGGGAGATGAGAAAGGTGCATGATCAGTATTTTGAGCGATTTTTCCCAAAAATGATTGAGGTGCTTCTTCGGGGGGAGGCATTTTGGAAACAAAGAAAGTACAGGTTTGAGCTTAAACAAACCAGCATTTACAATTTTGTTTGCGTCATTGGAGGGAAGGGCACATTTGAAATGAATGGCACCGAATGGACCTTGAATCCCGGTACGATTCTTCATATGGCTCCTGATGAGCATATCGTGTTATCTAGCTCGCAGGAAGATCCTTTGACGTATTATAGCGTCCATTTTCTTTATTATCCCATAGAATGGGAAGGGAACCAGGTCAAGCTGGGCCAGTACGGTGCTCCATTGCCATTCGATCGTGTCTTTCCGTTCTATGCGGATCTGCCAGAACTGGAAAGGCGGCTTAAGCAGCTATATGAGCTGTGGAACAATAAGAGCACGAGCACGGAATGGACCGTCAGACTTCACTTCTTGACACTGCTTAAATGGATGAGCGAAGTGCTGAGCTATAAGCTTCACCATGAAGACGAAACGGCTAGGCTCATAGCTGATTCCATGAAGTACATTCAGGATCATTATCAATCCTCTTTAGAACGCGATAAGCTCGCCAATATGGCGTCACTATCGTCTAGCTACTATTCGATTCTGTTCAAAAAATATTCCGGTTACACGCCGATCGAATTTATTAACAAGGTCAGGCTGGATAAAGCGAAGCAGCTGCTCCGGTCAACCAGTGAGCCCATTTCGAAAATTGCGAGAGATGTGGGCTATCAAGATCCGCTTTATTTCACCAGACTTTTTGCAAGAGAAGTTGGAATGGCTCCACGTATGTACCGTAAATCATAATCGGATAGCCAAAAATTTGATGATAGACAGGAGCTAATTACGATGATAAAAGGTTTTGGAGGAATATTTTGGAGAACTAAGAATCTCGAAGTGATAAAGAAATGGTACAGTGAAGTGTTGAAGATTGAAATAGAAAATTGGAATGGGACTGTGATAAAACCCCAATTAGGAAATGAGACTATCTTTTCTTTCTTTACGGAGAATGACAGTTATTTTCCGACAGAACAACAAGTGATGTTAAATTTCCAAGTACATAATCTAAACGAGACTATTAAGCATCTTGAGCATATTGGTGTACCTCTAGCAAAGAAAAAAGAGAGTAGTGAATTTGGAAAGTTTATTTGGATTGAAGATCCTGATGGTCGACTGATCGAGCTTTGGGAGAAATAACGAGGTGTATTTCATTTGCTATTGAGCTAACGGATACTATAGCTAAAATCAGGACGAAGCTAGATCGTTCGGGGTGAACCGTACCATAAGTAACGGCAAGTTTTTTTATAAAAAAAATTAATTGTAATGTAGAAATCGGAACCTTTGAAACGTCATTATAACGAAACCGAATTTCATACGGTTTAAAAAGGGAGGAGTTTCAGTATGAATTACACATTAATGTTTTACGAAAGTCAGGAGGACTTTGCGGCAAGAACGGATCCAGCAAGGCAACAAGAATACTTAGGAGGCTGGACACACTATGTACATGCTCTGCGGGAAGCTGGAATCGTGGTTTTCGGCTCGGGTCTTTATGCGCCGGAAACAGCTGCCACGATGAAGCGCCGCGGCGGAGAGATGGTAGTTCAGGACGGACCGTTTCCGGAGACGAAAGAGCAGCTCGGCGGGATCTTCGTGATTGATGTGCCAGACCTAGACACCGCATTAGAGTGGGCTGCTCGAGGGCCTGTCGATACGGTTGAGGTCAGACCGAACATTCCCCCGTTGAAGTAGTCATTCTATGGAAACTCATCGAGTCATTGAAGAAACGGCACGCGAGGCTTATGGCCGATTGCTCTCCTATCTGGTCGTAAATTGGCGGGATCTGCAGGTTGTTGAGGATGCCATTGGAGACGCTTTTCTTTCCGCGCTAGAGACTTGGCCGAAGGTCGGCGTTCCGGATAAGCCTGAAGCATGGCTTATTACGGCCGCCCGTAGGCGGCTTATCGACCGAGCCCGACGTGTCCGTATTTCCGAAAGTGCTCTGCCGACACTCCTTGCCATGTCCGAGGATACACAGCGTCTCGCTTCTTCAAACGCTGCTTTTCCGGACGAACGACTGAAAATGATGTTTCTTTGTACTCATCCGGCAATTGATCCTGTGATGCGTACGCCACTTATGCTGCAGACGGTGCTTGGAATCGATGCAGCTCGAATCGCGTCTGCATTCATCATCAAGCCCTCCACCATGAGCCAGCGTCTTACTCGGATAAAAGCAAAAATCCGCACCGAACGCCTCACCTTTGAAATGCCTGATGAGGAAGAAATTCCGGATCGTCTCGATTCCGTTTTAGAAGCCATTTATGCTGCCTACGGCAGCGGGTGGGATGAGGCGGCTATCGTCGATTCGCCTCGCAAGAAATTGGCGGAGGAGGCCCTCTATTTGGGAAGGTTGCTGCTCCCATTCGCTCCCCGCGAGCCGGAAGTTTACGGTCTGCTGGCGCTCATGCTGCACTGCGAGGCGCGTCGCGAGGCTCGACATGATGCAGGGGGGAACTATGTTCCCCTCTCTGAGCAGGAATGTGCACGATGGAATCAGGGATTGATCATGGAGGCGGAACGTTACCTGCACACCGCCTCACAAGCCGGCCGAATCGGTCGCTTTCAACTCATGGCTGCGATTCAATCGGTGCATGCGCAGCGTTTATCAACAGGGCGTATCGAGTGGGCAGCGATTGTCCAGTTATACGAGGGTCTCATTCGTCTACACCCCACACTGGGCGCATTAGTCGGTCGAGCCGCTGCAGTCGCGGAGGCTTATGGACCGGAAAGCGGAGTTACTTTACTGGAAGCTATACCATCTGCAGAAGTGGTTAATTATCAGCCCTATTGGGCGCTAGCTGGCCATTTGTACAAGAGGATGAATCGAGAAGATGATGCCCGTTCTGCTTATAGTCGTGCTATTGGCCTCAGCACAGATGTTTCTGTTCGACAATTTTTAAGCCGCAAGACTTCTACGTTATAAGGCAATACATTAGTGTTACGGCGCCGACCAACAGAATTGTATTAGTATAAAATGAGGGAGTAGCGCTGGGTAAATGTTCCAGCATCATAAGAAAGGGCTGTGTCCCAAAGTCATTGAAGTAGATGACCTTGCGGGAACAGCCCTTTTTGAGCAATCTCTCATTTTTGTAAAGCCTTGCTAGCGTTTTTCATATATTCTTGTCCCCAGTCTCTCATCAATAGAATGATGGGAATCAGCGTCTTTCCGAAATCGCTGAGCGAATATTCTACCTTGGGGGGGACCTGAGGATACACCGTGCGGCAAATAACCCCATCCTCCTCCAGCTCGCGCAGCTGAAGCGTCAGCATACGCTGGGTGATGCCCGGACAGATGCGCCTGAATTCGTTAAACCGCTTGGTGCCGTCCATCAAATGATATAAAAGGACACCTTTCCATTTCCCTCCGATAACATCCAGCGTATATTCTACGGGACATCCTTCGTCGTTCCCTTCGTGACATACTCCAAACCCGCCTTTACGGTCTCGCATGCGATCGCCTCTCTCTAAGTATCATTTTTGTAAGTATGCAACATTAATGTGCGTACTTTTAAAAATGGATGTTGTCTCTTAATATTAGGAGTAGAGCAGGGCGCCCGTCAACAAGAACTCATTCATAAAGGAGTGTTATGGAAATGACAAAGTTTACAGATAAACAACAGGACATTTTATCAGCGTACCGCTTCCGGCACGCGACAAAAGAATTTGACGGCAGTCGGAAGATTACGGATAGCGATTTTGAGTTTATTTTGGAAACCGGCCGCTTGTCACCGAGCTCTTTTGGCTTTGAGCCCTGGAAATTTGTAGTAGTGCAGAATCCCGATCTTCGTGAAAAACTCCGTCAGCACGCTTGGGGAGCAAGAAAACAATTGCCGACCGCGAGTCATTTCGTGCTGATTCTGTCCCGATTGCCGCAGGATATGGCCGCAGAATCCGGTTACATTCAAGGCATCATGAAGAACGTGCAGCAGCTGCCGGATGAAGTTGTGGAAGGAAAAGGTAAAGCTTATGAAAAATTCCTGACTTCCGACTTTGGCCTCTGGGGCAATAGCCGGGCGATGTTTGAATGGGCTAGCCGGCAAGCTTATATCGCTTTGGGCAATATGATGACAGCCGCCGCACAAATCGGAATCGATTCCTGCCCGATAGAAGGGTTTGAGAAGGCACCGATCGAGCGCATTCTGACGGAAGAGGGGATCATAGACCCCGAGCATTTCGGAGTTTCCTGCATGGTTGCATTCGGGTACCGCGTGCATGAGCCACGCGGCAAAACAAGGCGTTCTGTGGAGCAAGTAGTCGAATGGGTTATCTAAGTCTTTTCTAAATGAAACTCAAAAAGGGTTGATCAGGGGATGTGCCCTGTCGACCCTTTTTAGTCATAGCGTCGGCCTTAGACTGTACATGACGCCGACTTGAAAATAAGGGGCAGATCCTGTGTTACACTTCTTTTTGTAACTCAATGTTCGATAATGAGGTGCACTCACGAAATGCGAAATGTTTACAACCCTGACATTGATTCAAATCAAGTTGTGTAAGTGCGAAATTTAGCGCCTCACCGGTACGCCCAAAAAAATGTTCGGCTCCGATCACGTTATACAATCCTGTTCTCTTCATTACTTCCAAAGGTTGAGATTGAATTCCCGTTATTAGAATGACCCCTCCAAACTTTTCGAAATGCTTTACCAAATGAGCCAGATTGGATTCGCCTGTTGTATCCATAAAAGGCACTTTTCCCATGCGCAGGAGTAACACTTTTGGCCTCAAATGAATCGTATCCATGATGGACTTTTCAAACATGCTCGCCGCGCCAAAGAATAGGGGGCCATCTATGGTATAAATCCCGATTTGCGGGCAATCATGGCCCTCGGTTACCATATGGGCTTTCACTTTTTCATGTTTAGCTGTAGGGTCGGGCAATACCTTGGAAACTAACATGCCGTCGCTCATTCGCTTCACAAACAAAAGAACGGCCAAGATGAGTCCGACTTCAACGGCTGTCGTTAAATTTGTAAAAACCGTTAACAAAAAGGTAATGAGGAGGATAACAGAATCGCTCGTTTTGGATTTTAAGACGTGAGCGAATTCTTTGCGTTCACTCATATTCCAAGCAACAAGCATCAGTATAGGTGCCATACTGGCAAGTGGGATCTCAGACGCATAAGGTGCGAACAAAATGAGCACTAGTAAAACAACAATCCCATGGATGATACCGGACAAAGGTGAAACTGCACCATTTTTGATGTTGGTTGCTGTTCGTGCAATGGCTCCTGTCGCTGGAATCCCCCCAAAGAGAGGGGTAATCATGTTGGCAATACCTTGCCCGACCAGCTCACGATTGCTGTTATGACGGCCGCCTGTCATGCCATCGGCAACAACAGCCGATAACAAGGATTCGATGCCTCCTAGCATGGCAATAATAAAAGCAGGTTGAATTAAAGTCTTAACGCGATCCCAAGTTATCTCAGGAAAATGAAAATAGGGTAGTGTACTTGGAATCGCTCCAAATGACGATCCAATCGTTGCTACATCTCCCTTAAAACATATAGTCGCAACTACAGTAGATAAGACAAGACCTACAATGGAACCTGGAACCCTCGGAAGAAATCTTGGCATATAGAGAATGACGATCAAACAGACAAGCGCTGTGATAACGCTATAAAAATTCGTCGTTGTCAAATGCGTCACAATTTCCTTCATATTTAGAAAAAAGTTCTCGTGTGTTTCGAGACCGCTCAAGCCTAAAAAATTAGAAATTTGTCCGCTGAAGATAATCACTGCAATTCCTGCCGTAAATCCGACGGTTACAGGACGAGGGATAAACTTAATTAATGCGCCTAGCCTAAATACCCCCATCATAACAAGGATAATTCCCGCTAAAAATCCTGCAATCAATAAATTTTCGTATCCATATTGAATAACAATCGCGAAGAGGATCGGAACAAATGCGCCGGTTGGGCCGCCAATTTGAAATCTGGAGCCTCCGAACAAAGAAATACATATACCGGCAACGATGGTAGTATAAATGCCATATTCCGGTTTGACACCGGCAGCAATAGCAAACGCCATCCCTAAAGGAATGGCGATAATGCCAACGATAAGACCTGAAATGAGATCCTTACGGAATGCGTCTGCATGGTATCCTTCAAATCTTCCCGTCCATCTCATCCACAATCGCTTCCATTCTTCATATATTTGAATATTTGAATATATGTAAAATGTTACTCCTGTCAAAGAATATTGTCAATCGTAAAAATCCTGCAGGTCAGCATCTTCTAACTTGATAAATGAAAAACCAAAGGTATCCCTGATGTTACTCAAGAATGCCCTTGGTTTATTTTATTTATGATTCATTTCGAATGACTTCCAGAAGTGAAATGGCATCAACGAGATGATTATCAAAAATCTGCTTTGCGACCGCGAGTAAATCTTTAATCAGCGGGTCACGTAAGGAATATATAACGGAAGTTCCGTCTTTTAAGCTTGTAACCACATTCTTACTGCGCAATACCGACAGCTGCTGCGAAACGGCTGAACCTTCGGAGCCTAAAATACTCTGTATTTCATTTACGTTCTTATCTCCTTCACTCAGAACCTCAAGGATTCGAATTCGCATGGGATGTGCCAGCGCTTTAAAAAAATCAGCCTTAAACTGTTGGATATTTTGATTCATAATTTACGCTCTCCTTAATGACTTACTTTTAAATATATGAATATCATAACACAACAACAAAGAGTTGCATGAATTCATCTCCCAGAACTGGCAGGATACTATTATTGAGATTGTTTTTTAACACTGACATATAGCTGTCAGTTTTCCGCCTGTAAGATGGAACTTGTAGAGCGTTGTAAGTAAAAAATTTATGGGTGAGGGGCCAAATTTCATGATTGCTTTTTTGTGGACATTATTATTGGTTGCATTAATTGCGGGATTAGTCATCTCGATTGGCAAATGGAAGGCTGTCAGATTAGATGCAAAACGTAAAAAATGGTGGGTAATCTTCCATGTTCTCTTTGTGATTATGTATTTTACAGGAGTGTTAGGTAACTTTGTATTAACACTTTTTACACTCAATTTAAAAGATGGTGAATTAATTTATGCAGCTCATTATTTCATCAAATATTTCGACTGGTACTTAATCATTCCAGGGGCTTTAGGAAGTCTGGCAACGGGTCTATGGCTAGCTCTTGGGGCGTGGGGGATCACCACACATTATTGGATTATTGCGAAGTGGGCCGGCAATTTGATGACGATTTTCTTTGGCAGTATTTTTATTGGTACATGGATTGAAAAGGCACTAGATGCGCTTTCTCTTAAAGAGCTTGAACCCATGTACAATCCTGAATACCTACATAGTCAAAAAATGATATTGACCGGAAGCGTAATCGTTTTGGCAATATTAATCTTTTTAACTGGGATCTCATATCTAAAACCATGGGGGAAGAGATTGGTAAGTCATCGACGATAATACTCCTAATAGTGGGGGAGCTTGCTTCAAGCAGCTCCTCTATTGTTTTATTGAACTGACGGACAGCATAGGATAATAAGAAGTGCCAATAAACTAAAGAATTATTACAACGCATGATGTAATAAAAGTAATATTTGGAGGAATCGGACTTTATGGGGATAGGTCGTGTTCCTGAGCGTATTGTTGTTATTGGGGCAGGGATGGCGGGGTTGGTATGCGCATTGGAGCTTATGAAACAAGGATATAACGTGCGTTTATTAGAGGCAAATAGTCTGCCGGGTGGTCGCATATACACAATGCGGGATCAATTTGCCGACGGAATGTTTTGTGAAATGGGAGCCGCCTTCATTGGAGCACATCATTTTCTCACATTGAGTTATGCCCAGCAAGTAGGGGTTCAATTAATCAATTTACCAGTCCCTAATAGAAGTTTGTCATATATCAACGGGAGATTAATCATAGATTCTCCAGATGAACCTGCAGTATGGCCTGTTTCACTTACCGCCGAGGAAAGAATTTTAGGATATGCGGGAATGTTGGAAAAGTATCTTAAGCCGGGGCTGAAGGCAGCGGGAAATCCTTTTTTACCGGGCTGGCCCACAAAACAAGCGATACAGCTCGATTCAATGACAATGGAAGAATATCTTAAAGGTCAAGGAGCATCTTCAGGTGCGATTAAGCTGTTTGAAATGGGATATATGCAGATGTTAGGTGATGGTATTCGCAAAGTATCTGCATTACAGCGACTGCTTGACTTAACAATGGTCAGTTCCGAAAGAAATACACAGACTATAGTAGGTGGAATGGATCAATTACCGAAAAGGCTTGCCCTTACCATTGGCTCTAATATCAGTTATGGATGTACTGTGACGCATATTGAGCATAGTAATAAAGAAGTAACTATCCATTTCAATCATTCTGGTGAAGCTTACACTATGTGCTGTGATCGGGTCATTGTGGCCATTCCCTCTACAGTCCTGCGTACAATTCATTTTTCTCCGCCACTAAGCAAAGAAAAAAATGATGTCATTCAAAATCAACTTTCTACATCCGTTACGCGTACCGTTATCCAAAGCAGAACTAGATTCTGGCACAACTTAAGTTCCTTTACTGCAGTAAACACAGATCTGAACATTGGATGGTTGCTTGATGCTACCTTCACTCAAAAGACATCAAGGAGGGGGTTAATTTGTTCATACTCCTCCGGTGAATCGGCGCGAGAATTATCTAGAGCCGGTAATTATAATTCAGCTGTATCAGAAATCAAACAGGTGCTTCCTGAATTGTCGTATAACTATGAAGGCGGGACGGTCTTTTCTTGGGATCATAATCCTTACTCCCGAGGTGCGTATGCTTGGTATAAGCCGAAACAGATGATTAGAATGCTCCCAACGCTGTCTGCGGCACAAGGTAGAATTTACTTTGCAGGCGATAATACAAGTCTTTTTCCCGGTTGGATTGAAGGTGCGATCTCTTCTGCTTTACGAACCGTAAATCAAATTATTGCCAGTAATACCGTATAGTACGGTGATGTATTAATAACTATGCAATCCATTCGGCATCTTTCACATCTGTTTTCCGTCCGGGAACAGACTTCATGTGTTGGGCATTCACAACAAGAAATTCGATTTCCTCCGCTTCGAGCAAGTTGACAATGGGTTTCCAGAAAACACCACGGGTACGGTTGTGTGATCTGGTCGAATTTCCAAATAGTGTTAGTATGGTAATAATGTATTTTAGAGGGGAACCATTGCAAGATGCGTAATCTACGGCCGAGGAGATCATAATCGTAGTAATTCATTTTCTCATAAAGCGTAACTTTTGGTATACTAGGATCAATCCAACTAGAAATGGGTGTCGAGTAATGAACCACGAAGATATGCTTGCAGTATTGAAGGCTCTGTCTAATGAGACCCGTCTCAACATCCTCTGCTGGCTGCGGGAGCCTGATGCGATGAACGAGAACTTGCCGAACGTTATCAAAGAAGAATTCCCCGGCGGTGTCTGCGTAGGCAGCATTCAGGAAAAATCCGGTCTAACCCAATCGGTTATCTCCTCGTACTTGGCCTCCATGCAGAAAGCCGGACTCCTGGAATCCCGCCGCTATGGCCAATGGACCTATTACAGGCGCAATGAAGAAGCGATTGCCGCTTTTTTGGAAAACTTCGCGGCCGGTCTGCGAGCAAAGAAGCAGTAGCGCCAAAACCTTCTCAGAAAGGATTTGCTTTTTCATCTATTAATCTATATATTTATATTTGTAGATGAATTCAAACCCTTTTTTTTATACAGGAGGAGAGATTACAATGACCCTATCCACAACCGCAGCAGCTCTGTTCAAGCCTTTTGAAGGTGGTCGACTGAAGCTTGCTAATCGAATAGTCATGGCACCGATGACCCGTTCCTTTTCACCTGCAGGCGTTCCAGGCCCCGACGTGGCCGGATATTACCGCAGAAGAGCGGAGAACGGAGTCGGCCTCATCATAACTGAAGGTACCGTCATTAACCATCCAGCAGCTGCGGCTGACCATGGCATTCCGCATTTTTACGGTGATGAAGCATTGGAAGGATGGGCGAGCGTCGTTCGCGAGGTGCATGAAGCCGGCGGAAAGATTGCTCCGCAGATCTGGCATACGGGCACGGCCAGAGAACGTTCTAAGTTCCCGGATTCGAACGTTGACCCGGTTGGGCCGTCAGGCCTAAGTCTGACCGGTACAGCGGTATCGGAGCCGTTGACGGTCGAGGAAATTCGCGGTCTCGTGCAGGCTTATGCCCAGGCTGCTGCTGACGCGAAACGCATCGGCTTTGATGCCGTGGAAATTCACGGCGCGCACGGCTACCTCATCGACCAGTTTTTTTGGGAACTAACCAACAAGCGCACGGATGAGTACGGCGGCGACTTGCTAGGAAGGACCCGATTCGCAGTAGAGATAATTGAAGCGGTACGTGCCGCTGTCGGCCCCGACTTCCCGATTATCTTCCGCTTCTCCCAATGGAAGCCGGTTAACTACGGAGCCAAGCTGGCTGCAAATCCGGAAGAGCTGGAGCGTTTTCTTGCGCCGCTGTCACTGGCAGGCGTCGATATCTTCCATGCCTCTACACGCCGCTTTTGGGAGCCGGAGTTCGAAGGTTCCGACCTCAACTTAGCTGGCTGGACGCACAAGCTGACCGGCAAGCCGGCTATTACCGTCGGTTCCGTTGGTCTGGATTCCGAATTCACCAGCCTATTCGAGGAAGGCAAGGGCGGCCAACCCGCCGGCATCGACAACTTGATCGAACGACTTGAGCGTGGTGAATTCGATCTCGTCGCCGTCGGACGCGCACTGTTAACCGACCCGGCCTGGGCAGCTAAGATCCGCGATGGCCGCATCGAAGAGCTGCAGCCGTTCACGCGCGAAGCTCTTTCCACGCTGAGCTAATCGTTTCCATGCTGCGACTCCCGCAACAGTCGGCTCAAAATGAAAAAAGCCTTTTTGGACCCGGTCCAGAAAGGCTTTTTTCTAATAGCAACTCATTGCTCTTGCTGTTTCACATAACTATTATGCAGATCTCTTGGGTGCCTATATCAAAATGGACAGGCGTCAGGAGGACGCAGCCTAAGCGAAAGCGTTGGAGCGTCCTTTTGTTATTACAGACAGGTTGATAAATGGAATGCAATGCGAGAAGAACTTGTGAATAATAAAGTATTGACACACAAAAAGTCGTTGGAAATCATTTGAATATTTGAGCGGCGACATGAGTCCATAAGCATTCGGCGGACGTTATCCAGATATAGAGTAACGTTCTGCTGACTTAGCCCTACGGATCTAACGGGTACGAGATAGCTGAACGAAAAACAAGGAGCCTTTGCCACGACAGCTGCTCCTTGTTTTTATTTAGCGATTGGGTAGAAAAAAAGAAACAGATTGAAATTTAAGAACGTCTAAACATTATAAAAATCAATTCGGAGGTTAATGAATGACAAAAAAATGTTCTTATTATCTCATTTCTCTTTTAATATTCGCACTTGTCCTAACAAGCTGTTCAACTCAGACATTGCCCGAAAATGAAATGAATGAAAAAAATACTTCTCTAACTGTAAATACTCAGTCAAAAGGATGGGAAATAAGTCCAACATTTACTATTCCAGTTACATTTGGTGATAAAACAAAGGGCGAATATATTCTAGTTGGAACAGAAGGAAAGATAGGTTTTCTTACTGGCGGACATCCAATTGTTGCAGGGAACTCTCAGAAATATATGTGGCACTTTTGGGGTAGTACGCTAGAAGAGACGAAACAATTGTTCGGAAAGAAAATGGAAATTAGAGGAGTCAGCAAGCAAACAGGTAAAGAAATAAGTCTTTTTAAGGGTGGAGTTGGAATTCCAAATCCTAATGTTCAACCTCCTATCCCGAATAGCGATAACGTTGCTAAAGCGCCAACAATGATGTCTCTGCCTTCTGCAGGGATTTGGCGAATAGATGTTTACATTGAAGAAAAGCTTTTTGGCAGCGTTGTAGTTCAAGTATCCGAGCAAAAATAGGATTTTACCCTATAGACCTCGAATACAGGTTCTATTTAACTCACAAATGGAGTACGATAGCCCAATAATCAGAATCACATGCGCTATAAAATAATCGTTGGCTATAATCCCATTATATGTAATTTATAAGTGGTAAGAAAGTCTTTACAGTACCCCTTCCTGATCTGAAAATTATAAGCAATTGAATTCAGCGGATGATGCGTGACAGGTCAGTACTAAAACTAAAACTGGGGGGAAACTATATGTTTGATTATTTGACGCATTATTATAAAAAAGATTCAGTACCTTTTCAGACCTTATCAGCATTAACAAGATCTGAATCTTTAAAAGTAATGAATGAAATGAGCGATGACTCTCCTATATACTCAAGGTTTAATAAACCTAATGAATATATGGATAATAGAAGAAAAGTAGAGGAATGGTTGAAAAATAAATTTATCGAGAAAGGCTGTGAACCAACTGATCTATACCCATTTATACTGTGCTCGGGACTTCTAAGTCGATAGAAGAACATTCGATAAATTATACAAGCAAGGACTGTTTTTAACAAGGGATTTTTGGCTGACGTGGAGAGGACAACATTCCCTGGAGGTGCCATTCCTTATATTGAAGCACAAGTATGGAATCATGACTTTTAAAAGATTATTATTACAAATTAAGTACATAAAAAATGACGGGTACTTTCACCGGTAATTAAATGTTACATAATTGAAATCTTATTTTCACGTGGTATTAATCATTCAATACTATAATAAAATCTGACCCCCTTTTAAAATATAACTCAGACCCTCAGCCCATTGCTGTGGGTCTCTTTTTTGGAATAAACTTCGAATATTTTATTTGCAAATTTTTATTAGGATGCACTTAGCGTATTGTGTTGCTCTTGCCAAGAAAATCAAAAGTGGGAAAATTACTGCAAACAACACAAGTTTGGGAGCGGTACTTATGCAACAATACTAAGCTAGTTTCGTCTAATTACACATGGGGATGTCTACCATTCTGATGAGGTGATAAAAGTGTGGAAAAGGACAACTATGCTTTTACTGATTTATTTGTTAGTATTCGGTACGTGGCTTGTGGTCGAGCCTTTCACTGTCAATGCATGCTCTTGTGCTGGACCCCCAAGCATTGAAGATCAATTGAATCGAAAAACAGCCATTTTTAAGGGCAAAGTATTGAGTTTGACAAAACCTGTTAATGGGATGATTTGGTCTTCAGCAGATCCTGTAAAGGCTCAATTCGAAGTGAAAACGGTATGGAAGGGAGAATTGAGTTCTCAAACGACTGTTTACACAGCATTGAGTTCGGCAAGCTGTGGATATGAAGGATTCGAAGTAAATGAAGAATATATCGTTTTTGCTTACGGTGAGCCAGATCGACTTGAAACAGGACTTTGTGAAGGAACTAAGACTATTGCTTCCGCACAAGGAGAGCTTAAAGCATTGGGGACAGGATATGAACCCTCTAAGATAACAAACCCTCATGAAGATAACCGATCCGTCATAGTTTTAGTTCTAGCAATTTCTCTAACATTATTCATCTTGCTGGTCATATCATTAAGAAGGCGACAACGATAGGCATCTGTTTTTTCAGTCCAAGACTGCCGCTGGCTTATATTATCGGTTTACTTCAACAGTGATAATCTAGGACTTTCGAGCATCTGCAGATTAGCTACTATAAGCTTTATTTTATAACTTGGCATCTGTATTACAGTGGTAAAAATGGGTGCACGGGGGAAACGGTGTTTGGGATTTAGCATTAATTAACCGCGTTGATTCCGCCCTGTGGTTTACCATTCATGCTACGATCTGCCCGGAGAAGACGTGAAGTCTTTATATAGACCGATCCCAACTCCTGCACAGATCGCAGCCCCATAGGAGGCTTCTTCCGCGTACTTCGGCAGCTCAAGGGGCAGCATAAAAGCTTGTGCCAGCCTGCTGCGCAATGCTTCGTTTTGCCGTACGCCGTTGCCGGAACCGACCAAGACTTTGCGGCTTTGTTTCAACGATTCCGGGAGCTTCAAATAATACGCAAACAATTCCTCGGTCATTCCCTCCAAGAAACCGGCAACCAGATGCTGCGGCAAGAAATTATCGGCTGAGATCTGGCTGATCGCTCCACGCTGAGCCGGATCCTCCCTCGTTCCAAAAAAATGTGTATGGACTTGCAGTCCCTCGCCAGGCGGAATCTTTGCCGCTGCCAATGCCAATGCGTTCATTCTTTCGTACAGACTTTCCTCGGAGCCCGCAAATACAGTGCATACCTCCCTAAAAAAACGCTCTAGGAGCGCATAGGACTTCCCGCCACCAAGCGGCGCACCGACGAGAATATACCCGCCTCCCGGGAAAGGACGGGTTTCCAAGCCCTCCAGCTGGAGAAGTTGATTGGAAAATACGGAAATTTGCGAGCCTGTACCTATGTTCACGAGGATGGAATGCTCAATATCCCGAACGGCCCCCAGGAAGCTGGCCTGGTTGTCGCCTGCCGCGCAAGCAACAGGCACTCCATGTTCCGTTTGACCGATCAAGGTACCCGTCGGCTTTATGAGAGGAAGAATGGAAGGGGCAATTCTAGCAGCTCGCAATGCTTCCTGATCGAACTGCCCAGTCTTCAGATCAAAGCATCCCAAGCTGGCCGCTAGCGTAGGATCGATAATGGGTTCCTTGGCACCGCACAGCTTCATTGCAATAAAGTCAGCTATTGTGCACAGCTTCACGGCCTTCTCCGGTATATTCCCTTGTACCGTATTGTAGTAATGCGTAACCATTCCGAACCCAGGGGAAACGGGGCTGGCAGTCAGCAGAGATAAATGCTCTGCGTAGGAGGTGCTTCCGTCGAACGGTAGTGAGCCTCTCTTGTCCAGCCACGTGTAGAGCGGTGAAATAGGGATCCCCTGTACGTCAACATACAGAATTCCATGCATCTGCCCTGTAATGCCGATGCCGCCGATCTCCACATCATCGCTGCTCAATTCGGCAAGCACCTCACGAACCGTATGCCAAATCCACTCGGGATTTTGACAGTGCTCCCATGAATTTGCCGTATTACACTCGGAATGATTATCTTTTATCATCGATTTTCCGATATCGCCGCTGTTTCCATCCACAAGAACACCGCCAATGCTCGTCGTACCGATGTCGAGTCCGATCAAGTACATCCGCATTTTCTCCTTCAGCGTTTCAGATATTAAAGGACATTCAACAATTGCTGACGATCATTGGAGTCTAGAGCCATGTGAATGAGATGGACCACCATCTTTTTCTGTTCCCGGTTCAAGTCGATGAATATCTTTGGTGCCGCTTGATACATCTCGCGGATCACGGATTCGAGCTCTTCTTTTTTGAGCCGATCCTCCGGTATATCCAAAAAGGGAGGAAACGCATCGGCTTCAGCAAAATCCTGAATAACGACATCGGAATAAGTCTTTAGATACGGCTTCCTTTTTTGCTTAATCAATGCACTAACCTCATCGATCATGAACAAATACTCTTCACTTCGTTTGTTTGCGCCGAAACCGAATTCCAGCTGTTCGCTGTCCGGCTCGGTATCAAAATCAAAATGGTCAAAAAACGAACTTTGAATATAAACGCTGTGATAAAAGGAGTCACTTTTATTATTAAAGGTTGTTGGCTGCTTATGCTTCTCTGTTAGCGTTGAATCTATGAAATAGATTTTGGAATGCTCGTGATTGATTCGGTCATTCCACTGAATATATTTCAGATGAAATACCGTTTGGGTCGGTTTATGCACGATTTCGCACCATTCCTTTTCTCTAATAAGGCTGGAATAGTCCAGCGGGCTTCCGTCCACTTTTAAATCGAAGCCCTTGTCCGAATTCAACTCAAGGAACCACCCGAACTCTCTGCACAAATAAGCTATCAGCTCTTCGTAAACGAATTCTTTTATGATGTTGTGGAAGGTTACGGTTGTCCCTGTGCCTTGAACGTCATTCGCCGGAACTGCCCCAGTAGCCTCATAAGAATCCATACGGTCCGAACGAACATGAATCGTGTACGTCTTGTAGGAAGCCCCGTCCTCATACGTAGTGCTCCACAAAGCATCGGAAGCGAAACGATGAAACGTTAAACGGCCGATGCCGTTTTTTCCATGCATGGCTGAGGTTACGCGAAGACGTTTGCCGGGATCGAACTGCTTCTCCGATTCGTAAAAAGGAGTAAACTTGCGCTCCAGCGCGTCACGATCTATACCATATCCGTTATCCGCAATAGTGATTTGGTCGATACCGCCCATCAGGTTTTTTTGAAGCTGAACATCTACAGACGTCGCGAGTGCATCAAATCCGTTCCATATGTATTCGGAAATCGCTTGAAGATAATTAAACTTGCGAAGCGTTTTCTCAATTCCTTTTGAGGTGATCCTAATTCGGTTCAAAAAAAATCCCTCCTTTTAAGTGTTGAGCACAGCGAACAGCAAGCTGAACATACTCCTCAAACCGCTGCTTGACAAGTCCGCTTGTCACATCGCCTTGATGGATGCATCTCGTCCCCGAAATGAACATCAACGTTCACGGCATGCAGCTCCGTGCAAATACCGACAGCTCCTGCTTCCTGGGACAAATTGTGAATACAAACTAATGGACACCTTTTTTTCTCTTATTTACTAGTTTAATGTATTTACTTGTAATTTGTAAGCGGTTTAAATTGTCGAATGCTGTATGGGCAAGCGCAAGCTGGAGGGCGGACATATATAAGTGTTAAAAGAAAATATACCATTAGATTGAGATTTAAAGGGTACAAGTCCTCCATAATGTAACTAAACACAAAGTACAGTTTGACCGAGTATATGAAGAAGAAACCACTCCTGACAATGAAGTGGTTTCTTTGGTTTAAACGATCCAATTTGAACTTAAGCTGTAGCTAATTCCTTTTCGAAAACATTACAGGTACACTCTCTTTCAAGATTACAAACTCCTGCATTATAAAGAGTTGAATCAATGTAATGGAACCCTGAATTAAAAATTAGGATTTGTTCTGATTCAGAACGCAAGTGGAGTTCTTTACACTGGATGCAATAGTACATTGGATCACCTCGTAATATACGCTTCAAAGATGTATACCATACTTCGACAATTTGATTGTCTAACAATAATTTAGGGGCGATGGGACGTTCTCCAATACGTCGAGTCCAATATTTCGGGCGACTTCTATCAGGTCCGTTTCAAGGGAAACTTCAAGCTGTTCTGGAGTGAATTATACACTTAGCTCTACAGTAGTTTTTGTAACATCTTTTATTGGATTATTTAGCTTCTTTCCGCAACTCGAACATGCACCTACATGATAAACATAACCTGAAATGCGCTTGTAATCTGTTTTAAAAAAGTACATCACATTGTCTTCAGGTACAATTCTGCAACATTCACAACAGTAAATACGAGATTGTACAATGGACACAGCATCCCCACCTTCAAAATTTGTGCCCGATGCGAGAAATCTCAACAGTCTTTGTGCTCCTGTTGCTGCGATAATCCGTTTGCGTCAGGTCATACTTTTTGCGAAATAATTTGCGAATTATGACGTACTTTCTGATAGCCTTCCCGTCTGGCGACGTCGGCCACCTTACTACATGGATCGCGCAGCATTTCCTTGGTTCGACGAGTCCTATTATGCAGCTCTCAGCAAAAATTTACAATGTAGGAACTTAAGGATTCTGGTTTGCTTTTTCTTGGAA
The DNA here is from genome assembly GCF_042793215.1 of Paenibacillus sp. NPDC056579. Lineage (NCBI taxonomy): Bacteria > Bacillati > Bacillota > Bacilli > Caryophanales > Paenibacillaceae > Paenibacillus > Paenibacillus sp. NPDC056579. The sequence goes on along the minus strand of NZ_JBHTVD010000001.1, from coordinate 1,635,261 downwards.
TAGAATTGCTTATCTCAACGAACCTTCAGGTTTGGGATTGGACAGATGACGCGAAAACCGATCCAAAGGTTGCCAACATAGGTCTTCCTCGGTCCATCTGGATGCGGGACATTACTTCCATAAATTCCTGAATAAAAAGTCAATATAAAACGAATAATTGCCTAGTAATGAAATCAACCTTAAGGAGGCTTGAAATGACTGAAAACAACCAGTTTGATGAAGTCGAAGACTTCGCGAGCTTTGAAGCTACGTCGGATATGACTGCGGCTGAGATGCCAGTTGAAAGCGAAAACCCTGATGATCATGATCCGATAAAAGAGAATCAATTCTTATATCCGCCGATTCATGCGCATCCCCGAAATGACTTAGAATAGTGTCATCTGTCAATGTACCCCGACAAATAAGTATCCGATGAAATTTAGTTCTAGTCAAAAAGATACGATAGCTCGATTGAGGCTGCCGACACAGATGCAGCCATTTTTTTGAAACCTCTTGAATATTGTCAATATCTTCTTCATTCATCGGATAATTAATATCCCCGCCAGCCTCTAGGGTCAGCGGGGATTTGTCTCTTCCAAAATGCCACTAAACCTCTGACACTTATGCTTAATAAACAGAACTCATCGGGGCGTTATCGTCAATCTGTCACCTCAAAAACCATGTCCGAAAATGGCCAGACCTTTTCGTACAACATGATATAATAAAACCAGGTCAGGAAAGGAGGTACCAGGTGACAGATAACAAAGATGCTCTGTATGCAGCGTTCAAGGCAAAAGACGCACGGTTCGACGGACGCTTTTTTGTAGGCGTATCGTCTACGGGAATTTATTGCCGTCCTGTGTGCCGGGCTAAGCAACCAAAGCCGGAAAACTGCACTTTTTATGCCACCGCAGCGGCAGCGGAGCAAGCGGGATACCGCCCATGCCTTATATGCAGGCCTGAGCTTGCACCTGGCACTTCAATCACCGACGCTACCGCTAATTTAGTTTATCGAGCAGCAAGAATGTTAGAAGAATGCAGCGGAAGCGGGCAAAGTTTAGAAGAAATAGCCGGGCGACTTGGTTGTACGGACCGACATTTGCGGCGCGTTTTTACAGCAGAGTACCATGTGTCACCGGTTCAGTATTTGCAAACATGCAGATTGCTCCTTGCCAAAAACCTGCTCACAGACACAGATTTGCCGGTACTGGAAGTTGCGATGGCGGCGGGCTTTGGCAGCTTGCGTCGTTTCAACGGCCTTTTTAAGAAACAGTACAAGCTTTCGCCCACGGCCTTACGAAAACGGACTGCTGAAGAAAAAAAGCATAAAGACAACATTACTTTATCATTGAGCTACCGTCCGCCTTATTCTTGGGACGAAATGCTGCATTTTTTGGCCGGACGCACAATAGCAGGAATTGAAGTTGTAAAAAACGGTGAATACATGCGTACCGTGCATGTGGTAAACGCAGATGGAAAGCCTGTATATGGTTGGGTGCGGGTGGGGCATGATCCTAAAAAGTATGCATTAAGCGTTACCGTGAGTGAAACATTACTGCCGGTACTGCCGCAAGTATTAGCACGGATACGACATCTGTTTGACTTATATTGCGACCCGGGTGCGGTGTATGAAACACTTCGGGTAATGAACGATATTCGACCCGGTCTTTGTGTTTTGGGAGCCCGTCTGCCGGGGTGCTTCAATGCGTTCGAAATGGCAGTACGGGCGGTGCTGGGACAGCAAATTACAGTGAAATCGGCAAGCACATTGGCGTCAAGGATTGTCCAAACTTACGGCGCGCCTATACAAACTGCGATTGAGGGCTTGACCCATATCTTTCCTTTACCCGAAGATCTATTGTCTTTAGGCGGAGCGATTGAAAATTGCTTCGGAGTGTTAGGTGTTACCGCTGTACGGTCAAATACGATTTATGAACTGGCACGAGCATTCGTGCAGGGGGAAATTGATTTTGACCTCCCGGCCCAGCCGGAGGAAGAGATGAAAAAGCTGATGGCGATTCGCGGCATCGGAAGCTGGACAGCGCAGTACATTGCTATGCGGGCTATGGAATGGCCGGACGCTTTCCTTGAAACCGATGCGGGCGTCAAAAAAGCATTACAGCCCTACACATCAAAGGAATTACTGAAAATGGCGGAAGCATGGCGGCCGTGGCGCAGTTATGCCACCATCAACCTTTGGAACACGCTTTAAGGAGGCAGGAACATGTATTATCAGACAACCTATCCGTCACCCGTAGGAATCATTACACTTGCAGCTGATGGAAGTGGTCTTGTTGGCGCATGGATTGAGGGGCAAAAGTATCACGGGGCTACTATACCTGAAGATATGATAGAGCGTGGCGACATGCCGTTATTCGATACCGTAAAAAAATGGCTCGACAAATACTTTGCGGGCGAGAAGCCCGACATTTCAGAATTGCCGCTCTGTCCCATTGGCAGCGGGTTCCGTCAAGAGGTATGGAGCATTCTATGTGAAATACCTTACGGCGAGGTGATTACCTATGGCGACATTGCAAAAAAAATGGCGGCAAAGTTGAACAAGGAAAGCATGTCAAGCCAAGCAGTAGGTGGAGCAGTTGGGCATAATCCGATTTCAATCATCATTCCCTGCCATCGAGTTGTAGGTTCAAACGGCAGCTTGACGGGATACGCCGGGGGTGTTCATAAAAAGGTGAAATTGCTTGAATTGGAGGGTGCCGATATGTCGGGGCTGTTTGTGCCTACAAGAGGCACAGCTCTTTGATAGTGAAAAGAAGGTTCAACACGCTGAATGAGGCGTGTTTTTTTTTGCTAGAGCAATGGTCCGTCATTTCGCCGCGCCTTTCGGGGTTTTTTCAATTTGCAGGATACCCGGACCTGGAGACTACACTTCCTATCTATCATTAGACGTTGAAATCAGCCGCGGTTAAGGCAGCACGCTCCTTTAGCACCATTTTTTCGCGTAATCCCTACTAAATGCCTATTTTTTACAAAAAACTATCATTTCTCGAATGATGAAAATGATATGATGAAATAGTTATACGATTGTATATTACATGCACAGGAGGGATTTTGTGGGAAATTTAAAGATATTTAAATCTGTCGTGTTGAAATCGGCGCTTGTATTGTCATTAGTGCTCCCCGTGCAAGCAGGATGGTTCGGAAACGGACCTGCTGCGTTAGCCGAGGGACCGTCGGATCCGTCCCCTTTCATCGATGCGAAGGTCGTAAACGAGAATGCCGGCAAAAAAGTGCTTTTCGACAACACTCATGCTCAGACAGCGGGTGCGGCAGACTGGGTCATTGACGGAGGATTTTCCGATTTCGGCAATGCTCTGGCCAACAACGGCTATTATGTGAAGGAGCTGCGCAAAGCGGCGCCGTTCACCTACGATGATTTGAAGCCCTATGATGTTTTTGTCATTGCGGAACCGAATATTCCTTTCAAGCAAACCGAGCAAGCGGCTATGGAGCAATACGTGAAGGACGGGGGAAGCTTATTTTTCATTGGCGACCACTACAATGCGGACCGTAATAAGAACCGCTGGGACGGCAGCGAAGCGATAAACGGCTATCGGCGCGGAGCTTGGGAAGATCCGGCCAAAAGCATGAGCACTGAGGAAAAAAGCTCCGCGGCAATGCAAGGCATTGTCAGCTCCGACTGGCTAGGCGAGAAGTTCGGCATTCGCTTCCGCTACAATGCGCTGGGCGATATTACGGCCAACCAAATAGTAGCTCCTGACCAGGCATTCGGCATTACGACCGGCGTTTCGAACGTAGCCATGCATGCGGGCTCGACGCTGGCCATTATCGATCCTGCCAAAGCCAAAGGGATCGTATATTTGCCGACTACTCAGGAAGCGTGGCCTAACGCTGTGGATCAGGGCGTATATAACGGCGGAGGCGTTGCCGAAGGACCTTATGCCGCCGTATCCAAGCTGGGCCTGGGCAAAGCTGCGTTTATCGGCGATTCCTCGCCGGTTGAGGACGCCACGCCTAAATATTTGCGTGAGGAAAACGGCGCGAAGAAAACGACCTACGACGGGTTTAAAGAGCAGGACGATGCGATACTGCTAGTGAATATCGTGAACTGGCTATCCAAAAAGGAAAGCTACACAAGCCTGGATCAGGTGAGCGGGCTGCAGCTTGACCAGCCTACGGCGCTCCTTCCATTCGAAAAGCCGGAGTTGTCGACGGAACCTCAGCCGGAGCCGTGGGCGGCGCCTGCAGCCGGCTACAAATGGTGGGACAGCTCGACTTTCAAGCCAGGCTCGTACGGAGGTCCGACAACGAGCGCTAACGCGATTTACAACTTCGTACATCAAGCGCAGCTTCCGAATGTACAGGAGTTTCAGATCCGCGCCGTTGCGGATAATCTCCCGGCCAATGCGACGGTAACCGGCTTTAGCGCAGGCATTTACCTGACGGGCGGCACTCAGGTGGCCATGGTACAAAACGCCGACGGCACATGGCCTACCGCATACGGCTACAGTCAAACGTTCAGTTTGACTGCGAACAGCAAAGGCCATGCTTACAAAGATTTGACAGTTCGAATCAAGCCGGGAACAAGCGGTTCGGCTAACCTCAGATTGAGACAAAACGGCAACAATCTTATCACCAAAACCGTATCGCTCGCGAATGTTCCGGCAGAGCCGCTGCCGAGCGAAGAAGATCCGATCCCTGCGAGAATTTCGATCGCGGAAGCACGCGGCAAAGCGGCAGGCACCGTAGTCACAATTGAGGGCGTCGTGACGACGGAGCCGGGTGCTTTCGGCGGCCAGGCGTTTTATTTGCAGGATCAAACCGGCGGCATCTATGTGTTCCAGAGCCTGAGCGGCTTCCATCAAGGCGATACGATTAAAATAACTGCGCCCTTGGCCTTGTATAACTCCGAGCTGGAGCTGACTGATCCTGTGGCGATCGAGAAGAGGGGAACGGCGCCGCTTCCCGCTCCTGTACAGACATCCGCGGTGAACGATGCGAATCAAGGGCAATTGATCGAGCTGCGAGATGTCACGATTCGCAATATTGTGAGCGCGGCACCCGCAGGCTCTTTCGAATTTGATGCGGTGAAGGATGGGGTAAGCAACCATGTGCGGGTTGACGTTCGCACTGGCATCAAGCTGGAAGACTTTCCTTATCAAGACGGCCAGACCGTTCATATTAAAGGCGTTGCAGCTATTTTCAAAGGCGTCTACCAACTGAAGCCGAGAGGACTAAGCGACTTTTCGCAGCTTGCCGACACTACGCCGCCCGTAACGACGGCTTCGTTGTCCGCCGCTCCAAACGAAACCGGCTGGCATAATCAGGATGTAACGGTAACGCTGACGGCATTGGATGATCGTCCGGGCACGATTGTGACGCAATATTCCACGAACAGCGGGGCTGCAACCGTTTATACGGAGCCTGTTGCCGTCCAGACGGAAGGACTTATTACAATCTCCTATTTTTCCACCGACGCTGCGGGCAATGCGGAGGCCAGCAAGTCGATCCAGGTGAAATTGGATAAAACGGCACCTTCCGTCGTACTGACGCAATCCGGCCAACCGGTTAAAGATGTGACGGAAACCGATACCCTTCTTTTTGCCTTGACCAGTACGGATGCTCTGTCCGGAGTTGCGGTTCAGAAGCTGCTGTTGGATGGAAAGGAAATTGCTATTGGTCAGCCTGTGAAAGCGGCGGACCTTGGCGTAGGCGTTCATACGGTTCAGTATAGCGTCACGGATGCCGCCGGTAACAGCGCAGAGAACAGCGATACGTTCAAAGTCAACGCCAGCGCGTCACTAAGCCAGGTCACGCTTGCCGTATACAAAACGACGCTGAATCCTGCCGAAACAACAACTTCCCAAATCAGCGGCCTTATGAGCAGCGGCGCGCCAGCCGATTTGACCAAAGCGATTGTCGTCTATTCGAGCGATAACGCATCTGTTTCCGTAGATGAGCAAGGCAGTATCAGGGCTGTGCAAGAAGGACGGGCACAAGTGAAAGCGAGCGTGACGCTTGACGGGAAGACGGTCGGCTCCAATTCAGTGACGATCACGGTAACCAAGCCGCTTTCGAACGGAGCTCCAGGGGCGCCGGTATTGTCCGACAACAACGGGCAGGACAACGGATTGAAGGACGGCAGTTATTCCGTCACAATGAACATGTGGTGGGGAAATAACGGCACCGAGTTCAAGCTGTATGAGAACGGCGTTATAATTAACAGCACAACTTTAACCGATGCTTCCCCAGGCGCACAAACGGTCAGGACGGATATTTCCGGAAAATCGAACGGCACTTATACGTATACGTGCGAGCTGATAAACTCTTTTGGCAAAACGTCCTGCCAACCGCTAGTAGTCAAAGTGACCGACGCTATGCCGGGCAAGCCGGTATTGTCCCATGACAACTGGGATAACGACGGGAACTACAAGATTACGATGAATATGTGGTGGGGAACGAACGGCTCCGAGTACCGCCTCTATGAGAACGGAAACCTGATCGAAACGAAAAAGCTGAAAGAAGCGACGCCGAATGCACAGAGCGCGGTGACAGAATTGTCAGGCCGTACGCCAGGCGAATATGTGTACTACGTTGAGCTTCTCAATGCCTCAGGCGTTACAACCAGTGCCAAGCTGACCGTTAAGGTGAGCAAATAACTTGAGAACAAGAATAACCCGGTCTGCTCATCAGGCCGGGTTTTTTATTAGCATAAGCTGCGGAGAAGTTTTCTTAAATGTTATATCTGATGTCGGACCCCGTCTGTCGGTTGTGGCTGTGAGGAATCGACTTGATTCTTGGACATAAGTACAACAAAACAGCCAAACACCTCGATTCAAGGTTTGGCTGTTTCGTTTCATTTATCATTGTTTCAGAATTGCTCCACTACATCTTTACTCAAAGCATCCTGCTTTTTATTCGAACTTCGTTTAACTAAAAGGATGTAGGACAGCATCGCTGCTGCACTTGTTGTCAAAATAATGACACCGAGCGGAACAGCCGTGCTTTCCCCGGCAATGCCGACTAGCGGAGAAACGACCGCACCAAGCAAAAAGGGGATAACGCCCATCAGTGCAGCCGCACTACCAGCCATATGGCCCTGGCTCTCCATCGCAAGAGGAAAAGCTGCCGTGGATGTAATCCCGATGGCCGCTACGAAGAAAACGAGCGGAATTACGAGTGCGTACAGCGGCCCGTGGAACATCGCAACCAATAAGACAGCGATGCTGGCAGCGCCGGCAAGCCATAGACCGAACAGCAGGAAGGTCTGTTCTGACACGCGGGAAGCCATTCGACCGACCAACTGCGAGCCGATAATAAGGGAGATTCCATTTGATCCGAACAACAGAGCAAATACCGTAGGGGAAACTCCGTAAATATTTTGATAAATAAAAGGAGTTCCGGAAACGTACGCGAATACCCCCGCGATCATGATCCCCTGCGCGAGCATATAGCCCGTAAATGAGCGATCACGCAAAAGCGATCCATAGTTTCGCAGTTGCTGAGTAAAATCGCTGGGACTGCGGCGCTCGATAGGCAGCGTCTCTTGGAGACTCCATTTGGTCATGGCAAGGAGGTAAGTTCCCAGCAGCGCCAAAGCGATAAATACGCCGACCCAGCTTGTGAGCGCTAGAACACCGCTTCCCGTTACCGGTGCCACAAGCGGGCCCAAATTCCCGACAAGCAAGAGAAGCGAGAAAAATTTGGTGAGCTCGTGACCACTAAACAAATCGCGAGCAATTGCACGGGAGATGACGATACCCGCCGACGCAACAAACCCCTGCACGAGTCGAGACAGAATCAGCAGCCAAATATTCGGTGAGATCGCACAAGCTAAAGCTGCCACAACATAGATTACCATGGAAATGAGAAGCGGCTTGCGCCTTCCATAGACGTCGCTAAGCGAACCCATGACCAGTTGGCCGATGCCAAGTCCCAATAAACAGGCGGTTAAGCTGAGCTGGACGAGGGAAGCTGTCGTACCGAAACGCTCAACAATTTGAGGAAAAGCGGGCAAATACATATCGATGGTAAAAGGCCCGAGTGTCGAAAATAAACCAAGCAGCAGAGCTAATCTAAAGGTAGTCTGGCTATTCTTGCTAGTCATCGTATCAGTTTCTCCTATTCTTCATTCCATATCCGGAACTCTTCTCTCTATTTTGTATCAACATATCATAACTGTACTCGTTTTGACAACAGTTTTAATCGGACGTTGCCGTGGATGATTTGGAAGGATAATAAAGACCAGGCAGGTTAACTTCTTGACTTATTCAATAGGATGTAGTTATGATAAACGAAGTTGAATTATATTAACCTAGGAGAAAAGGCATATGATGGACCTTGGAAGTAAAATTAAAAAGCTTCGTATTGAACAAAATAGAAGTCTATTAGATATTGCTAATGCCTGCGGATTTTCAAAAAGCTTGTTGTCTAAAATCGAAAATGGCAAAACGATTCCCCCCATCTCCACGTTAGTGAAAATAGCTGAAGCACTTGGAACGAGAGTATCCATATTACTGGATGATCAGGAGCGGACGGGCACTATATACACCCCCAAGGAAATGAGCCATTCCAAGCTTGTCAAAACCGATAAGGGCTACTCCTTTTTTACGTTTGCCGTTGAACGCAGCGAAAAGCTGATGCAGCCGTTTTTATTCGTTTCCCGAAAGTCGGAGCAAGACAATAAAAACGTTTATAGCCACAACGGTGAAGAGTTTATTTTTATCTTAGAAGGTGAGATGAAGTATAAGGTAGGCAATGTAGAATATAGCTTGAAGCCGGGAGACAGCCTCTATTTTGATTCCATTGAGAAGCACGCTTTGTTTCCTATGACAGAAGAGGTCAAGTACATTGCTGTATTTACTCAATCTAGATCTAATAACGGCTAGGGATTAAATTATTAATGAGTAGAGCATTTACATTGAGGTGGAGCAGGTGATACTGTTCCGCTTTTTTTGTTGTTCTTTTCAAAAAAAATGAATTGCAAAATAGGTTAAGCTGATGTAAACTTTTATTCAACAACGTTGAATAATAATCACCTAGTTTAAGTTAAAGAAATATCGTTGAACAAGATTCTGTGTGTAAGGAAGGGATGATGCTTTTGAGATTTCTAGGATAAATATGACAGCGGTTACAACCACGTTATTTGTTTTTTTAGTTGTGAACATAATCCAAGAAACTAAAGGAGCGAAATGTGAAGATGAAAAAGTACAAAGTGGGAATTATCGGAGCGGGCGGCGTCACTGAACTTCATTTCGTAGGGTATAAGGAACATCCTGAGCGCATTGAAATTACAGCGCTTTGCGATCCAAACGAAGAAGCGCTTCACGCCAAAGCGGATAAATACGGAGTGCCGCAGCGATTTACAGAGGTACAGGACTTTATCGAGAACAGCGGGATTGACGTAGCCGTGGTGTGCACGCCGACATCGATCCGCAAGCAAATTCTATTTCCTCTGATTGAGGCTGGCTTACCGGTATTTGTAGAAAAACCGTTCTCCGATACACTTGAGGAAGCAAAGGAAATTACAGAGAAGGCGGAGAAGCATGGCGTGCCCATTTCCGTCAACCAAAACTTCAGACGTCACTTTCCGTTTGAGCTGCTTCAAGGAAAGATTGCGGATGGACTTATCGGTAATGTGACATCGCTCTTGTTTACGAACCTATTCTTCAGACAGGATGCAGGCTGGCGCCTGGATTGTGAACGACATGCCATGTCGGTTATGGGGATCCATTGGTTTGATGGCTTCCGGAAAATTTTGGGCAGTGATGCCTTATCGGTCGTGTGCCAGAACCGTTCCTCTTCAGCCGTTCAATGCAAGGGGGAGACGGATGCGACGGTTCAAGTCGTATATGAGAACGGTGCGGTGGCGACCTATGTTCAGAGCTTTTCTTCAGCCTTCAATCGAGGCGAGCTGATCGTCATCGGTGAAACCGGAACGATTGTCGCCGGACATACTTCCGCGAGTTTATACCGCAAGGGGGAGAAGACACCTGAAGTGACATGGGAAAATCATGTATCTCGCGAGGTGGCGACCTATGAGGGGCTGAACCAATTACTTGTGTCCATCGAGACCGGCACGGAAGCACCGAACAGCTCGAGAGACAACCTGAAGACGATTACCGTTCTCGATGCCGCTTACGTATCAGCTAATGAACAGCGGATTGTCTACCTGAATCAGAAGCAAAGCGTTCAAGTATGACGCTATCAAGCATGAACTAAATAAGTAAAGTGGAAGGTAGTGCATATGGATACACACTCACAATCTACTGCTTTGCAATCATCTATCAATGTTGATCAGAAAAGAAAACCGCGGACGATTTTATCGGATATCAAGCGCGATAAGTACTTGTATTTGCTGGTGCTTCCCGGAATTATCTTTTTCCTGATTTTTAAGTATTTACCCATGTGGGGGATTGTTATCGCCTTCCAGGAATATTCTCCCTACGCGGGGATATGGAAAAGCGAATGGGTCGGGCTTGAGCATTTTGTTCGTTTTTTCTCCAATCCGGACTTTATTATCTTATTTCGCAATACGATGGTCATCAGCTTATTGAACCTTGTCTTCTTCTTTCCGTTACCGATCATCTTGTCTTTAATGCTTAACGAAGTGAGTAATCGGGTGTTTAAAGGGGTTATTCAATCCATCGTATATCTGCCGCACTTTTTGTCGTGGGTTATTATTGTGGGCATTTCGTTTCTGCTGCTGTCGCAGACTTCCGGGGTCGTCAATATGATTTTCAACTGGATGGGCTTTCCCAAATACGACTTTCTCACCAATACCGATACGTTCTGGGGTGTGCTGGTCGCTCAAAATATTTGGAAAGAAACCGGCTGGGGCACGATCATCATTTTAGCGGCAATCACTGCTGTGGATCCACAGCTGTACGAAGCAGCCAAGATAGATGGGGCAAACCGGTGGCTGCAGGTTTGGCATGTCACCTTACCTGGAATCCGGAGTGTCATCCTGGTTCTGCTGATCTTAAGACTGGGTCATATTATGGATGTAGGCTTCGAGCAGGTGTTTCTGATGAATAACGGGGCGGTATCCCAGTATGCGGATGTATTCGAAACTTATGTGTACCGGAATGGGATCCAGAGCGGCCAGTTTAGCTATAGTACCGCAGTCGGCTTATTCAAATCCGTAGTTGGACTGGTGTTAGTCATTTTGGCGAATCGATTGGCTAAACGTATGGGCGAGGAAGGTGTCTACTAATGAAGCTAAGCTTGGGGGATCGGATCTTTAACGGCTTGAATACCGCTGTGCTCCTTATCATCGGCTTACTCACGATCTTTCCTCTCTATTATGTGTTTATCGTTTCGTTCACGGATCCAATAGAATATATGCAGAAAAGCGGGTTTGTGCTGTTTCCGGAAAGCTGGTCGCTTGCAGCCTACAAGTATTTATTGGATACCGATATGTTCAAAAACGCCACACTGGTTAACTTATTTCTGGCTTCTGTCGGAACCGGGCTGAGCTTGATCTTTACTTCCGCCATGGCTTTCGGCATGTCACGCAAACGGCTGCGGGGCAGAAAACTCATGATGCTGATGATCTTATTGACCATTCTGTTCAATCCGGGCATTATTCCCAATTACTTAATTGTCCGTGATCTGGGTATGATCAACAGCGTGTGGTCGCTGATTATTCCAGTGCTGGTCAGCGGGTGGAATGTGATATTAATGAAAAGCTTTTTTGATAGCATTCCCGCCGAGCTGGAGGATGCGGCGATGATCGACGGCTGCAACGATCTAAGCACCTTTTTCCGTATCGTGCTCCCGCTGTCAGCGCCGGCCTTGGCGGCTTTCGGCTTGTTTTATGCCGTCGGCTATTGGAATACGTTTTTCAACGCCATCTTGTTTATTAATGATTACACCAAGGCGCCTCTTCAAGTGGTTTTGAGGATGATGATCGTCGATTCCGAAACATCCACAGGCGGGGCGGCTGCAGCTGAAATGGTGTCGGAGAATCAGCTTCCCAAGCAAACCATTAAAATGGCTGCCGTTGTCATCGCGACGCTCCCCATTCTGGCAGTATATCCGTTTTTACAAAAGCATTTCGCTAAAGGCGTTATGCTTGGCTCGGTCAAAGGCTGACCGCGGTTATTATTAACTAGGGGGTCATGAAATGAACACAGGGTCAAAGAAGCATGGACTCATTGCCACGCTGTCTGTAATGACTTTGCTTGCAACGGCATGCTCGGGTGGAGGTACAGGAAGTGAGCCTCAGCCGGGTGACGGTAAGACGGAAGCGCCGATGGAGCTGAACATTTTCAGTAACTTTTCGATCGCTCAGCCGCCGTCGCCGGATAACCCCGTCACGAAGGAATTTGAGAAACGAACCAATACGAAGCTGAACATCACTTGGGTATCGGATACGGTGTTTGATGATAAGCTTAATGTCCTATTGGCTTCAGGCGATCTCCCGGATATGATCCGTTTACCAAGTATCAATCAAGCCCAATTTCAGACGATGGTGAAGCAAGGGGCATTCTGGGATCTGACCCCTTATTTGAAAGACTATAAGAACCTTATGGATTCACCAAAAAGCATGTGGGATAACCAAAAAATCGGCGGCAAGAACTATGTAGTGCCCATTGTGCGTCCCTTGGAGGGAGGTACCACATTTTTCATCCGTAAAGACTGGGTGGAGAAGCTGGGACTGAAAATGCCAACCACGCTTGACGAGTTATATCAGGTAATGAAGGTGTTCAAAGAGAAGGAGCCGGACGGGAAGAAGGATACGTTCGGTTATACGATGAGGACTCACGACCAGATCGAGTTCATTTATACAGGCTCCAGCAGCAAGTGGAAGGAGAAGGACGGCGGGCTTATCGATATTACCTTTACACCTGAGATGAGAGAATCGATACTATTCCGGAAAAAGCTGTTCGACGAAAAGCTGATACCGCCCGATTTTTCAGTCATGAAAAACGAACAGTGGGTTGATCTGGCAACATCCGGCCGAGTTGGCGTAACGACGGAAACGATCGAAGCCATGTGGCGCTGGACCTATGATCAATGGAAGCGGGATCCGAAGGTGAACTGGGAGCCGATTGTTTCCTTGGAAGCGGGAGCAGGACCCTTCCAGCAGCAGAACAGCGGATTTATCGGAGTCTTCGCCATACCGAAGAAGGTTCCCGAGGCAAAGATGCGCAAGCTTCTGTCCTTGCTTGATTATGGTGCCTCCGCGGAAGGCAGCACTTTATCCCAATATGGCATCGAAGGCGTCCACTATAAGAATGAAGACGGCTTCTTCGTGACTAATGAGCAAGCGGTCAAAGATAACCTGGGAACAGGATCGTTCGGTAAGCTGTTTATGAAGCACGACCCATACATGTATGCGTATGCGCCCGGGATGCCTAAAGAAATTTTCGAGAAAAACAAGAAAATTATCGATGCCAAATCCAAAATCAGCGTACCTATTCGCGATATCGGTCTTGTGTCGGAAACAAATAACAAGCTGGGCGCCGACTATAACAAAAAAATTGCCGATTTAAAAATTCAGGTAATTATGGGTAAGGCGGGTATCGATGCATGGGATAAGTTCGTCGCGGATTTGAAGCAGGATCCCAACTACCAGAAAATTATCCAAGAAATGAACGCCGCATACAAAGAGCGTTTAGCAGCTAAGTAAACATAAAAAAAGGAGAATGAGTGAATGGCAACCATATCCGATTTAAGAAAGCAGCAAGCGGAACGATTACTGAACGAAAGCTGGGGCAAGATTCAATGGCTGTGCGGCCAGGAAATAGATCCTGCCAGCGAAATGACCTTTGGCATGGTGTACATTAATGCCGGTCAATCCAACCCGAGGCACGTGCATCCGAATTGTGAGGAAATCATCTTTGTCCTCTCCGGTGAATGCGACCACACTTTAGGGGATGAAACTTACCATTTGGAGCCGGGCATGATGCTGCGGATCCCCCGCAATGTACCTCACAATGCGACGACTACCAGCTGGGAGCCATGCCGAATGATTATTACTTACTCCGCTCCTGACCGTCAAACCATCGGAGAATAAGGTAGAATGTCACCCGAGGAGGTTCAACGCTTTCTCGGGTTCATTTCAGAAAGGGAGGAAAACCATGGCAATCAAATTAGCGTTTTCAAGACCTACAGCCTCCATTGAGGAACAGACACTGCTGATTCGGAACTATGGCGCAGCAGGCTATGATGGACTTCAGCTGAAGGGTGGACAGTATGCGGCGTATTTGGAGCAGCCGGAGGCATTTAAGGAAATGTGGGGAAATCCGTCTGGACTCGGCTCTGCACTCATAACCGGCGGACGTCTGGATGCGTCCGGAATTGACCAGCTTCGCAGCGTTTTCCGATTTGCCTCCAAGATCGGTACGGAGCGGATTGTTTACTGCCATGGGCTCTCCAGAGCAGCCGTTACAGCGGATGATATCCGGAGGTATGCCGATATTTTGTCTGAGCTCGGATTGGAATCACAGCAGCAGTATGGAGTGAAGCTGTCGCTTCATCACCACTATGATAACCCGGTCATGCACCGGGAAGATTTGGATGTCTTTTTTGAGCAAGCACGCGATCAATCGGTAGGGCTGACCGTGGATACGGCCCATCTGGTGAAGTCCGGCATTCATGATGTGGCCGAGGTGATCCGCAGCTTCGGGCAAATCATCGATAACTTTCATTTAAAGGATTTTGAGCAAGGGGAATGGCGTGTATTAGGTCAAGGCGCTATAGATTTCTCGCCGATCTTCGAAGCAATAAATAATATTGGTTATAACGGTTGGATCTCTGCAGATGAGGAAAGCGGCGGAGAAGTGATGGAAGGGATGCAGGCATGCTGCGCCTTTATCAGGAATGGCTTGCGGCAAGCGGTAAGCTGACCGAGCGCTTGACCTCGCAATAACAGAGCCATAAGGAGCTGAGGATATGAGGAAAAAAGCGATTCTGATCGGAGCCCTGGATACGAAGGGACAGGAGTACCTTTTTGTCAAAACGATGTTGGAAGCTTGCGGTGTAGCAACCTATGTGGTGGACACCGGGATTCTTGGCGAACCGTTGTTGTTCCAACCGGATGTAACGGCCGACGAAGTAGCTAGAGCAGGCGGAGCCTCGATTGAGGAGCTTCGCCGTCTGAATGACCGGGGGACGGCAGTTGCAGTGATGACGCGCGGAGCCGCCGAAGTCGTTACCGTTCTAGAGGCTCAGGGGCTTGTAGGCGGCATCTTAGGAATGGGCGGGACAGCAGGTACGACGGTTGCGGCTTCGGCGATGCAGGCACTGCCTATCGGTGTACCCAAACTGCTGGTTTCGACGGTCGCTTCTGGGAATACAAGACCCTACGTAGGCGTGAAGGATATTATGATGATGTATTCCGTCGTCGATATTGCCGGTATGAATCGATTGTCTCGCCGTATTTTGAGCAATGCGGCTTATGCGCTGGCCGGAATGATTCAGCAGCAGGAGTCGGAACAGGAGCTGGCGGAAAGCGAGAATAAGACAACCATTGGAATCACGATGTTCGGTGTAACGACGCCTTGTGCAACCCGCGTCAGGGAGAAGCTGGAGGCGAATGGCTTTGATCTGCTTGTCTTCCATGCCACGGGAACCGGGGGTCAAGCCATGGAGGAACTGGTCAAGGCCGGCTATATACAAGGAGTCGCAGATATCACGACTACCGAGCTGGCCGACGAACTGGTCGGAGGTATCTTTACAGCAGGATCGAATCGGTTAGAAGCATCTGGTGCTGCAGGAATACCACAGGTAGTATCTGTGGGTGCTCTTGATATGGTTAATTTTGGCCCTCCGGAGACGGTACCGGATCGGTTCAAGGACCGGTTATTTTATCAGCATAATCCTACGACGACTTTGATGAGAACTACGGTTTCGGAGAACTCGGAGTTGGGGCGTATTCTTGCAACCAAGCTAAATGCAGGCAGTGCGCCTACAGTCGTTGTTTTTCCAAAGGCAGGAGTTTCATTATTGGATATGGACTCCAAGCCTTTTGAGGGAAAGGAACAACGCCAAGCCTTATATGATGGCATTAAACAAAATTTACGAAGCGACATCCTGCTGATAGAACTGGAGCACGATATCAACCATCCGGCTGTAGCCGATATCATAGCGGATCAGCTGCTGCAATTGATGCAGCAGCCTGTTAAGGGATCTTGAGCAAATAATTAATTAGGATCAGAAGGGGATTAGACGATGGCCATTGCAAGACAGGACATATTGAAGCGACTGCGTTCCCAAGTGGAGCAAGGGCGATTTATTGTAGGTGCCGGTGCAGGAACCGGTTTATCGGCAAAGTGCGCCGAGGCCGGCGGAGTCGATTTAATTATTATTTATAACTCGGGAAGGTACCGAATGGCAGGCAGAGGCTCTCTGGCCGGTCTGCTGCCATACGGGGATGCCAATCAAATCGTGGTTGATATGGGGTCCGAGGTGCTGCCGATCGTGCGTGATACTCCGGTGCTGGCCGGTGTATGCGGAACAGATCCATTCAGAATCATGGATGTGTATTTAATGCAATTGAAGGCTATGGGCTTCTCCGGGGTCCAAAACTTTCCAACTGTCGGATTGATGGATGGTGTCTTCCGTCAAAATCTCGAGGAAACCGGCATGGGCTATGACCTCGAGGTCGAAATGATACGAAAAGCGCATGAGCTGGATCTGCTGACAACTCCTTATGTCTTTAATGAAGAGGAGGCCATCAAGATGGCCGAAGCCGGGGCGGACGTCCTCGTGGCGCACGTCGGCCTGACAACGAAAGGAAGCATCGGAGCTGCTACTGCACTTACGTTGGACGAATCCGTCGACCTCGTGCAGCGAATTCATGATGCGGGGAAATCGGTAAAGCCGGATATCTTGGTGATCTGTCACGGCGGGCCGATTTCCGAGCCGGAGGATGCCGGGTATGTGCTTAAGCGGACCCGCGGTGTGTCCGGTTTCTTCGGCGCTTCCAGCATCGAGCGGCTGCCTACCGAAATTGCCATTACGGAGCAGGTGCGCAAATTCAAAAGCTTGTAAGTCACAGGTGCCGTTGCGTCTGCAGACAGGGTGACGGGAAGGGCGGGGAGCAGGAGTGCTTGCGCTAAATGGCGGAATGATTGCGCTGTTGATCACGGTCGGTATCTGCGCAGGATTCGCGAAAACCGGAGTGTCCACACTGAACATCTTGAACGTGATGCTTATGAGCCAGGTGCTACCGGCCAAGGATGCCGTCGGTTTATTGCTGCCGATCTTGATACTGGCGGATATCATAGCAGTTACCTATTATCGCAGGGACGTCAAGTGGAGGCTGATGCTCTCGCTGGCGCCTTGGGTGCTGGTAGGGCTTGGAGCAGGGTATGTGGTCTTATTGTTTACGACGGACCGTCATCTTCAGGTACTGCTTGGCACTATCATTGGTGCTCTTATTCTACTGCAGCTGTTTAGAGACAAGTGGGGCTTCAGGTGGGAAGAAAGTCTGCCCCGATCGGTGTGGTTTACTGCCCTGATGGGTGCGGTTGCCGGCTTTGCTACCATGATCGGTAACGTCTCAGGGGTTGTGATGGCGATATATCTCATGGTCAAGAAATTGTCGAAGCAGGAGATTGTCGGGACAGGGGCTTGGTTTTTTCTAGCTGTCAATCTAATTAAGACACCATTATATATTCAGCTAGGCATGATCACTTGGAGCTCCGCCTCTGTCGCTGTATGGGTCATTCCGGCAATCGCGGCCGGGGCTTACCTAGGGATTAAACTCGTGCCGCTCATCCCTCAGAAGTGGTTTCAAATGATCATCCTGCTGCTGGGGGCGGTCGGCGCTTTTCGCCTGATAATAGGCTAAATAGGATTGGATGTTACAACACAAAAGAATGTTGCCGCGTAAATCGCGGCTTTTTTGTTTTATGGGAACAAGTTCTTATCAAAATGCAATGACAAGAACTTGTTCCCATTCCAATGGGCATGTCCCATCATGTGAGGATGCCACAGATATTGCACGGCGAAAAGAGCGATATCCGCGAATCATCATTCCCACCCCGATCTGTAACCATTTCTCAGCATTATTAGGCATCAGCGGAAAAGAGATAAATTTCTCTATGACTCGCTTATCAGAAAACTCAGCAAATTCAAGTAATTATTACACAAGATTGCATAATTTTTTTCTCCTTCTTTAACATACAATGGAAAAACGAACTATCCCTATCCAGTAATGAAAACCCTTACATTCGTTTTTTATTAAGGAGGTCATAGGTTATGAAGAGATACACACTTCCCTTGCTGGGCGCGATGGCGCTGACTGTCATCTTGTCCGCTTGCAGTAACGGTACCGGTACAAGTGCTGGTGAACGCGAACCAAAGCAAGATACCCCCAAGGCGGATAGCAGCAACGACAAGGCAGAGCTGGTCATTTACGGAGCCGCCGGGAATACCGAAGAGGAGTTTAACAACCGATGGGGCGACTACATCAGGAAGAAATTCCCCAATTACCAAATTCAATATATTATGAATCAAAAGGGAAGTTCTCTTCCCGAGCTGATCACGGCAGGCCAGCCGATTGATATCATTTTCGATTCAATTGGCGGAGCGCCCGGCAACCTTGTTCAAAATAATTTCCATTACGACATTTCCGAGCTCGTCAAAAAGCATAATGTTGATTTGAACCGTTTCGAGCCTACTTTTATCGATGCGGCCAAGCAGTTGGGTGGTCTGTACGGTCTTCCGGTCAACGGCGGGGGACTGGTCCTTTATTATAATAAGGATATATTCGATAAGTTCGGCGTTCCCTACCCGAAGGACGGGATGACGTGGGATCAACTGCTGTCTCTCTCCAAGCAAGTGACCAAGAACGATAACGGCAAGCAGTATGCCGGCTTCGCGGCCACCGTAACACACTCGATGCGGATGAACTCTCTATCGTTAAATATCATTGACAAGAAGACGGAGCAAGCAGCCATCGATAACTCGATATGGAAGCCTTACATACAAACAATCATTATCGATCCTATCGTGCAAGACCCTTCCTATAAAGAATTTGTAGCGCAGAAGAAAGGAATGCTGTCTACAAACGATTTTGCCAAGGAGCAGAATCTGGCAATGTATGTCATGAACTTCGGACTGCAGTATGCGGTGAAGGAATTCGAGACATTGAACTGGGATATGGCCGCTCTGCCCACCTTCAGCGACAAGCCCGGAATAGGCTCGCAGCCTTACCCGAACTATTTCTTTATCACCTCCTCCAGCAAGAATAAGGACGCCGCTATGGAAGTGCTGAAATATGTAACATCGGATGAGCATGCCGTCATCGAGTCGAAGAAGGGCAATATTCCGGTGCTGAAAAGTGAAGAGGTCAAGAAAGTGTTCGGACAGGAGTCGGCTTTCAAAAATAAAAATATGAAGAATGCCGTATATCATAACCAATTCGCCGTTCCGCATGAGAAGTCGTTATACGACGACCGGGTCATCAATGCGCTTAACGGCGAGGTGATGAGAGTTATTTTTGGAGAGATCGATCTGAATACGGCATTCCGCACGGCACAAGAGAAGGGCAATAAAGCTATCGAAGAAGCGAAGCTGAAAAAATAAAGAGCAAGCAAAATGTCCCCTCGACCATCCAAGGCATCGAGGGGACCATTTATGTCCGGTGCTTGATCCGGTATTCTCGCGGGGTCATCAGCAAGTGCTGCTTGAACAGGTGATTGAAGTGGCTTACGTCGCGGATGCCTACGCTTTTGGCGATCTCGATGATTTTCTCTTCGGTCTCGCGGAGCGGTTTCAGCGAGGCACGAATCCGCACTTCGTTGCGGTACTCGGTGAATGTTTTGCCGACCATCTGCTTGAATTTGCTTGTGAAAGTCGTCTGGCTCATACCGCACATCCGGCATACCTGCTCCAGCTGGATCGGCTGGGCATAGTGCAGCTCCAGAAATTCACACAGCTGGCGGATCGCTTTGGATTCATTGTTATGGAACACCGGCTTGACGACTCTCTGGTCGTAGCAGCGGCTGAGGTATATGAGCAAGTCAATCAGCTGCGCTTTGATGGAGATCCGGTAGCCGAGCGCTTTCTCGTCGTATTCTTTGAAGATCCGGTCTATGCGCTGCTTCATTTCATGCCCTTCCAGAAGCGAGAGCTTCAAGTGGGAATCGAAATCGAGGTTTTCCCGGAGAAACGGCTCGACATAAAAGAAATCGAGGAAGGGAGTGACCGCTGACAGCGCTTCCAGCTCCGACGTCAGGAAGGACGGCATAAACATGATATTGTACACCTTCAGCGGGACATTGCCGATGACTCGATAGTCGTGCTCAACTCCGGGAGCAATGACGAACGTATCGCCCTTGGAGAGGGGATAGGAATTCCCTTTGTACAGGTGCTCTCCATGCCCCTCGGCTACATACACGAGCTCTATAAAATCATGATAGTGAGGCTGTAAAGCCCTCGTCGGCATGGTCAGGAACGGCAGAATCGCGAATGGAAATTCCTCGCATTCCAAAAACTGCTCTTTTGAATATAAAAACATTTCGGGCAACCCCCTTCATACAGCATCCAACTTTATTGTAGATGGAGCGGCAGATCGGCGTCAATTTCCCTCTAACTTTAGAAAAATAGCCCAAGAATTTGTTTCGCGAATCGGCTAAGATGAAGTCAGGAATAATCGGCAAACTCCTGAGAGAGGGATGGATGGAATTGGAATTGGAAAAGCATTGGGTTGCCCATTGGATTATGGATCAGCGGTTTCAAGAGCTAAGTCCGCTTAACGTGAATCACAAGGAAAACGTTGACAATCCAGGATATGTTCATCTGGCGGAGCTGCAGAATATACATATGCTGGTTAGAAAAACCTTCGAGCTGGATGAATGCGCCGGGGAATGCTATATCGATCTGACAGCCGACGATTATTACAAATTGTATGTCAACGGGCACTTTGTAGGCCAAGGACCTGCCCAAGGAAACTATTATCACTATTTCTACAATCGCTTTGATATCGCACCTTATCTTCAGCAAGGGGAGAATGTCATTGCGGTTCATGTATATTATCACGGACTGATTAGTCGCTCCTACAACAGCGGAGACTACCGGCAGGGACTTATTGCGGAGGTCCGCGTCGATGGGGAGCTTGCAGTGCAGACGGACGCCTCTTGGCGATACCGGCTGGCGGAGGAATATGGCCCGACAAGTGTGATCGGGTACAATACGCAATTTCTTGAAAATATAGACAGCCGCCTTCAGGCGAAGGGCTGGCGCGAGCGCGGCTTCGACGATTCCGCGTGGTTAGGCGTCAGCGTTCGTGAAGACGATGACCATAGGCTCGTCCTGCAGCCAACGCCAGTATTAAGCGTATACAAGAAAGCGCCGGTGATGATTCAGCCTGTCGAAGGCGGAGTGCTGCTTGATTTCGGCACCGAAATTACCGGTCAGTTTACGATGAGAGCACAGGGAAGTGCTGGCCAGACGGTGGAAATACGGTGCGGCGAGGAGCTGACCGATTCGAGAGTGCGCTACAAGATGAGGTGCAACTGCACTTATAACGAGACCTGGACGTTATCGGGAGAAGTAGATGAGCTGGAGCTGTACGATTACAAAGCGTTTCGTTACGTCGAAGTGCTGGCGGAGCCGAGTGTAGCAATACTATCGGACTCTATGGCCGCTGTCGTTCGCCATTACCCGCTGGATGAAGAGGCATGCAGGTTCGAATCGTCCGATCCGCTGCTCAATTCAATCTGGGCGATATGCAAGAACGGGGTAAAATACGGTACTCAGGAAAATTACGTAGATTGCCCATCCAGGGAAAAAGGCCAGTATTTGGGTGACAACACGATCATCACCCATGCCCATGCCTATTTATCAGGAGACTTGGCCATGTTCCGCAAGGCGATTCAGGACTTTGCGATTTTGTCCGCGGCCGTCTGTCCAGGATTCATGGCGGTAGCTCCGGGGCACCTGATGCAAGAGATAGCAGACTTCTCTCTACAATGGCCCATGCAGCTGCTTCAATATTACAAGCAAAGCGGAGACAGGCCGTTTTTGCAGGCAATGTATCCTGTAGCCGAACGATTGATGCTGCATTTTGCACAATATCAAAGAGAGGACGGTCTGCTGGATTCGGTCAACGACAAATGGAACCTCGTGGACTGGCCGGAGAACCTGCGGGACGGGTATGATTTTCCTCTCAAAAAGGGCAGCATAGTTGGCTGCCATAATGTCATCAACGCCTACTATTACGGCGCGATGCAGGCTATGAAGGACATCCGGGAGGCGCTGCAGCTGCCCGCTGAGGACGATTCGGCATCATTTCGCGAGGCGTTCCTGCGCGTATTCCATGATCCGGAGAAGAGGCTGTTCGTCGACGCAGAAGGATCTGCACACACCTCGCTGCATGCGAATGTACTGCCGCTGCTGTTCGGTCTCGCGCCGGAGCAGTCGAAGGAGCCGATCGTGCGGCTTGTTGCCGAGAAGCGGTTAAGCTGCGGCGTCTATATGGCTTACTTTGTTCTGGAAGCCTTGGCAGCCGCCCGCGCTTATGAGCTGTTGTATGAGCTGATCGTCTCCGAGGATCTGCATTCGTGGGGCAATATGGTCAAAGAGGGCGCTACAACCTGCTTTGAAGCCTGGTCGAAGGAGCTGAAGTGGAACACGAGCTTATGCCATCCATGGGCGAGCGCGCCGATTCCTCTGTTGATCGAGGAAATCATCGGTCTGAAGCCGGCCGAGCCGGGCTGGACAAAGATTAGCTTTACTCCGCATTTGCCCGGCTCCCTAACGCAAATCAATCTCAGCTTTAGAATTCCTGCAGGAGAAATCCACTTTGAGTATGACAATGGAAATACTCGTCTAGTCGTTCCGGACGGGGTGACCGTAGTCTAAGGACAATGGCAAGTCGGCAGTATCGCCAAAGCTAATAAGCTGGAGGGGGATCGGACGATGGAGGATCTTGGACGCAGCCGCAATGATGATACATCAGCGATCCGCTTGGTAGTATCGCCAAGCGCCAGAGCCAAGACGATGTTCTATTATATGCATGAAATCGGAAGCTTTCACCAAAGACCCGATCCCTCGCTTAACCAATGCCCTATACCTTCATTTATGATTCTATACACCTACTCGGGTCATGGTGCGGTGACTTACCGTGGGATCGAATACACGCTTCTGCCGGGGCACGTATTGTTCATTGACTGCACGAGCACACTCTTCAGCTTCTCGAACCGGTACGAGCATTGGCATGCGATCTGGTTCCGCTTTAACGGCTGCTCCAGCTCAAGCTACTTCGATCACATCACGAAAGGCGAGGGACCGGTGCATCGCATTGAGAACCGTTCTCCGATACCGCTTATTATGGAACAGCTGCTGGAGCAGCAAAGGCAAGAAGACAGCAGGACAGAGGCGGTCAGCTCTCACCTGATTACACATATATTGACGGAGCTCCTGCTCCTAAGCGGTGAGCTGGAAGAAGCCACAGCCCCCGGGATGATGCCTATGTATATCCGTCGTGCGGTTGATTATATCGACACCCATTATACAGAGGGGATTACGCTCACCCAATTGTCCAAACTTTTCGCTGTCAGCAAATATCACCTCGCTCATGAATTCAAGAAATACACCGGGTTTGCGCCTAACAAGTATGTCATTCATGTACGGATCAGAGAAACAAAGCGAATGCTGAAGGACACGGATCTGTCCATTACGGAGATATCTGAACGGGCTGGCATTGAAAGCGTCACGCATTTCATAAGTCAGTTCAAACGTGAGGTGGGGTGGACGCCGCTTGCCTATCGCAAGAAATACCGTCAATCATCTCCACCATTCCTTGAATGAATGGGGCCAACTTCCCGTGTGAAGAATCTGATTAATTTAACTGGCTTTTACGATATTGAATGGGAGTAAAGCCTGTTATCTTTTTAAAAATCCTACAAAAGTAAGGGAAATTAGGTATTCCAACCAAAGAACCGATCTGTTCTATAGATTTTGATTCTGTTTTTAACAACCAGCAAGCTTGTCTTATTCTTCGAGCGATCACATATTCGGTGATGCTTCCCCCTGTTTCGGCCCGAAATAACCGAGAGACATGATTCTTGGAAAGATGGAGTTCCTTTGCTAATTCAATCAAGTCAAAAGGTTCCGAATAATGCTCTTCCACCCAATTCATTATTTTTTCAGCATGGCTATCCGGACGTGCGACTCCTCCAAATCCCCCAATATGTAGTGAGATTAGATAGTCTAGAATGTTGAGAATCAACATGGACGCAGTCTCGTGGTCTTCATCCTTTTCGTTCCACCCCGAAACCAATTCATTAAATCGTTCAAGAACGCCTAACATATAAGTTGAGTCGCGCTCATCACGGAACACCTGATTGGACATTTGCTCCTTCCATACCTGCTCAAAAAAACGAGAAAGCACAGAAAAGTTTTTGAGATGAGGTGCAACGATAGAGGGCTCAAAGGTTAAAACCGTTCGTACATATGGATTTTGAGGATTGGCATCAAATTGAATACGGTGAAGCTGGAAGGGTTGTAAAATCACTACGCATCCAGCCTCTAATTTATAAATCTTGCGGTTGAGGGTCAGGGTTCCTTTTCCTTGATGGACAAATAAGACCTCAATCCCTTTATGATAATGGTAAGTAATAGGGGGACACTCTGAGGACACCGCCCTATATTTAAGTCGTATCCCTCGGTTATTTAGAACATGAAATACTTGTGCACGTTCATCCATTTGATTTGTGTGTTTCAACGATGATCACCATCCAGCCATCTTTTCTAAATTATCATTTGAGTGATATTTTGTGACTGAAGAATATAACTTTTTTGACCAAAAAATAAGCTATGATAATAATGTCGATACCCTCTAATTATACGATGTAGTAATTATTGGTGACAATGTTGCTTGCAAAGAATAAGGATCACATACCTTTGGAGGTGGGCATAGAATGACTTTCGTTTTAGCGACTCTAAAAGAGGACGAATACACCGAGTTATTGGATGGAATCAAAGATATTCTGAAAGAATGCTATCAGATAACAGAAGACGAGGCGATGGTAGTTATTCATGAAGGTAATGAAAAAGCGCAAGAATTGTTAATTGATTATTTCCCCTATATAGACTCCATCCATGAAATTATTAGCGGAATTAGGGACACCCTGGACAATCATATGAATCTAGTGTTTCAGGAAGAGGAAACACCAAATAAAATGATTTATGAAGCAGCTGCGTGGTACGCGTTTGAATATGTAAGATGCTACTATAAAAGCACGGTAAATTTCGTGTAATGGCATTACCGACTAAATCAGGGGAAGGCGAAAAATCCGATGGCCGGAAAATCAACGTACGTGTACATGTCCGTGTATTATTCGCTGGTATTTATGGCGCTAGGCGCCTTCAGTAACTATATACCGATCTATTACAACGACATCCGGCTCGACCATTTCCAGATTGGTCTGCTCTCGACCGCAGGAGCGATTACCGCGATGATCGCTCAGCCACGCTGGGGATTGGCCGCCGACAGAGCGGCATCGAAAAACCATCTGCTTCTTGTGGCCCTGCTGCTGACCTCTGTCCTCGTCTGGACGCTGCCTGCGGCAGGCAATCAATTTTGGTTACTATTCGCGTGCACAATTGTGTTCGGCGCCGTCCAATGCGTAATCAACCCGCTCGGCGACACGATTACGCTGGAGATTTCCCGCAAGTCAGGATTTAACTTTTCACGCATCCGCACAGCAGGATCCATAGGTTATGCTTTGATGGCGGTTATTGCCGGCTGGCTGCTGGACCGTAACCTGCATTATATGTTCCCGTTGTTCTCTGGGCTCGTGTTCGTCGCCTTCTTGCTGGCTTGGGGCATCCCTAAGGTGGAAGGCCATCAGCACAAGGCGAAGGTGGAACTGAAACAGCTGTTTACCAGCAGAAAGCTGGTTCTGATCTACTTGTACACGCTGGTGGTAAACTGTACACTGGGCTTTTTTACGACGTTTCAAGCCGTCTACAGTAAGGAGCAGGGGCTGAGCACGGCGCTGATCGGCCTTGGGGTCAGTATAGGTTCGGTCAGCCAGTTTCCGTTCATGCTGTTTTTTCAACCCCTTTACCGAAGGTTCGGGATCTTTAAGATTTTGCTCTGCTCCGGGATTATCCTTGCCGTACGGTGGATGCTGTTCAGCGTCTCCCTAAGCCCGGCCGTCTATTTGGCAACGTGGGTATTGCACGGCGGGACGTTCATGCTGTTTTACTTATGTCTCGCCGAGTACGTGAGCACCCATGTGCCAAAAGAGTTGAAAGCAAGCGGCCAAATGATGAATTCTTTGACGATGAACGCCATCAGCCGCACAGTGGGTTCGCTGTTAGGCGGACTGTACGCCGGCTGGTTCGGCATCCGTTCAGGGTTTATGGTCAGCTCCTTCATCTGCATTGCTTCAGTAGCGTTGTTTTGGTATTATTATAAGCCAAACGATGAGGAACAAATGGAAATTGAAGGGTCCGCCCATTAGGTGCGGTTTATCCTTTTTAGTTTCAATGATTGACTTGATTGTAGCGCTATCGTAAAATTTTGTTATGTTAATTTTAGGTAATGCACTTGCTTAAAAGTAAGGGGATGATCTATCAATGATTCATCAGCTTGAATGTCCAATTGAGACACTCATTCATGTTTTAGGCGGCAAATGGAAGCCGATGATTTTATGGCATTTGATTGAATCCAAAAAGAGATTCAACGATTTGGAAAAGCTTATACCTGATGTTTCACAAAAAATGCTTTCACAACATCTCCGAGACTTGGAACGAGAAGGCATAGTCGATAGAACGGTTTACCCTGCTATCCCTCCCAAAGTAGAATATTCTCTTAGTGAATATGGCAGAACATTGATTCCTGTAGCAGAAGTCATGTGTGCTTGGGGAGAAAATCATAACAAGCGGAAACATGAAGAGTCAGCGTCATAAAGCTGGTTCAATGAACTAATACACTAATTCAATCAACTCAAAGCAAAAGCTGCCACGGGATTCCGGGCAGCTTTTGTTTATCCACAGTCCCTCTCCTGATAAGAACTCATTATCGGGGTTGAGATAGTAACACTCCTTATCATGTAGAAATGTCCCCAAATCTATCTTTAGAATTTTCCTCCTGTCCTCCCGACCTCCACAAATAATTATGGTATCCCTTTCTGTCATGCTTACTTTTAAGTAAGTACCCTACTTTAAAGTGGGTTCTTAACATAATTTTGAAGCGATGCTAAGCTTGAGTTAACCAAATATTAGGGTCTAATTAAGAGGAGGAAAGAACAATGAAAATTATTGTTTTTGGAGCTACGGGGAATACAGGGAAAAGAGTGTTGGTACAAGGGATAAAAATGGGACATGAAATGACCGCATTTGTGCGAAATTCTGAGAAGCTTTATGATCAATTAGGTGAGCATTCCGCAAAGCATGTGAAGGTGATCGTGGACGATATTATGGACCCGGTTAGCGTCGGTGAGGCGCTCGCGCATCAAGATGCCGCTATTATTGCAGCCGGCCATGCGGGCCAAGGAGAAGAGTTTGTACGTCTCGTCGATAACATTGTAAGCCAATGTGAACTTCAGCCTAGTTTCTCTGGGCGGGTATGGATAATGGGAGGAGCCGGCCTGCTGGACATTCCATATACGGATCTTATCGGCAACAATTTACCCGGTTTCCCGCCGGAGTATAGAAATCACAACCGGAATTTCGAAAGGCTACAACAGACTCAACTCGATTGGTCCATTATGTGTCCGGGAACAATGATCGATTCGAGAGAGCATCCAGATCCGGTTCATCTACATGTAACAACGGAAACCTTGCCCATTCCGGTTCCGGAGACGATCAAGGAATACTCCGAGGCAGATATAGCCGGTCACTTGTTCAGCCGATTTCAAGAGCTGAATGTTACTTATGACGATGTCGCAATATGTATGTTGGACCATCTTGAGTTCGGAGGAGCGTTTAAAAGAAAAAGGGTCGGTCTAGCTTATCAAAGCAATATTACGGTGCGCTGAGGAGAAGGGGGAGAATGGGTTTGTTTGGATTACTGCTCGTTTTGCATATATTGGCTTCGATCTCCATAATTGGCCCCGCTTTCGTGTTGCCCATCATTCGAAGATCCGCTAGATCCGTCGGTCAGCTGCACTTTGCATTTGGTATAACGACCAAGCTTGCCATAATGCCTAAGATTGGCGGAGCCGTACTTGTTTTAACCGGGGTTTGGCTTATGATCATAACCAAGATGGGTTTATCCCAAATGTGGCTGAATATATCCATCCTTTTATCGCTGCTCATGGTCGTCATGATCGACGGATGGATCGAACCGCGTATGAAAAAGATCATAAAGATCATATCTGAAAGTCAAGACCAGAGTAATGAAATACCCGCCGAGTTCGGACTGTTGATCAAAAAAATCGTACCAATCGAGACGGCAGCACAGCTGCTGATGATTGCCATATTGGTGCTTATGGTCGTTAAGCCATTTTGAAAAAGCCGATGGGAACACTTTGAAAATGTAGTTGACCAAATGTGGGCGAAGCCGATCCCTGAGGAAGCTTACAAGGAAGTCAAGTGAAACAACAGAGCTGCCGGACGCCCCTTATATTGGGGCGTCCTCTACATAAGACGGATCGCGAGCATACGAGGTGATTTAAGGTGCCGTTTCTGACTTTAGCGTCTTCATTTTACGATATTCAGACGGTGATATCCCCTTGATGTCCCGGAAAATCCGTGAGAACGTATTATACGATCCGTAGCCGACTTCCAGTGCGATTTCGGATACGCTCATCTCGGTTGAAACTAGAAGACTGCACGCATGTCGGATGCGAAGATCTTGAAGGAAATGAACGTACGATTGGCCTGTAGCTTGTTTAATTATTTCACTGACCCGTGAGATGCTCAATGAGAACTGCTTGGCAATTCCTCCTAGCGTCAATCCCTCCTGATAGTTGCTGTTTATATAGTGGATGATCGGCCAGACGGCTCCTGCTGATTTGACCGAGGCAGGCTCCCCGTTCGGTATTATTCCATTCTTCCTCCGATAGCGGTCGAAACGAATGAGAAGCTCCTTCAGCTTAACCTGCAAATAGCTGTTCCGCCATAGGTCGCTGCCGGAGTATTCCTCCATCATCTCCTCAAGCAGGTTGTCCGTCCGCGTTTTCTCTTTCCCCTCGAACTGAACGAAAGAAGGCATCCCTTCGGTACCATTGACCATGCCGTTCATTAACTCTTCTTGATTCGATTCCATGAGCAATTCCATACTGAATCGACAATTGTACAGAATTAGCTCCGATCCCTGATCGGTGAACAATTCATGAATTTGATACGGCAGCAAAAAAGAAAACGTCCCCGCTTCCATCCGATGCTTGACCCCATTGATCGTTTCCCAGCCGGTCCCGCTCTTGACGTAAGAAAATTCCAGGTAATCCTGCCGGTGGGAAGGGTAGCCTTTCTTCAGCCTATTAATTAGGAGCTCGAACTGGAACGGGCTGTCCTTAGTGGAATAGTCTTTTAAATATCTTGGGAATTGTGACATCATAGCAGTCCCCTCAGAAAAAATGGGATAATTATCGAAAAACGCGTTAGGCTTTTATTCTTCATTTATTTTACCATAAATTAAGAAAGTGAGTGCTTATATCAGGAGGTAAAACGTTGAACCGGAAGATGCAAAGAATTGAATTTGAACAGACAAAAAAAATTTATGAGAGTGTGACATTGGTGTTTCATGGTGTGGACGGTTTTGATGTCTACAATGTTTCGATCCCGTTCATACGGGATGGGAAGCGGTATTTGTTCGGGCGGATAGAGCGTCGAGAGGAATGGGCCCGCTCTTGGGTCAGACTGTTCGAGGAGACGGGACAGGATGAATGGACCGTGGTAAAGGATAGCATGATTTATACGCTGGAAGACCCTTACATCACGGAGATCGGTGATGAGCTTGTCATGGGCGGGACCCATGTACAATATCAGTCCGGAAAATACAGCACGTTTTTCGGTTATTTCTATCGGGGGACCGATCTCCACAATTTATACTACTTCACTACCGGACCTAACAAAATGAAGGATATTCGCCTTGTTCCGTTGTCGGACGGCACGATTGGCGTCTTCTCTCGTCCGCGCAGTGCAGGGATGAGAGGCAAATACGGGAGTGAGTCCATGATTGGCTTCACGGTCGTTGACAGACTGGAAGAGCTGACTAAGGACGTCATCGAGAACGCACCTTACATCTACGGCATCTTCGGGGAAGGAGAATGGGGAGGTGTTAATCAGGCTTATCTGCTCGACAACGGCAAAATTGGCGTCATCGGCCACATCTGCTACAAGGATGAGGATGAGAACGGCGGGGAAGTGAAGGTGTACCTGAACATGGCCTTCGTCTTCGATCCAACCACCCGTGAGTCTTCAGACCTTCATTTGATCGGAAGTCGTACCTGCTATCCGCCGGGACCTGCCAAGGCTCCACAATTGGTCGACTGCGTCTTTACTTCGGGAATTGTGATGCGTTCGGACGGCAAGGCCGATCTTTACAGCGGCATTGGCGATTGCCAGACGGGACGTATTACGATCGACTATCCGTTCGAGGGACATGGGCACATTGTCTAGTGGAGGAAGTAAGGGGGACTGCGTATCCCACATCGTCACAGTCTACTGTGGCGGTGATTCCGGGATGCTTCCGAACTAATTTCCCCATCATACGGACTGGATTTGTGGCTAAATGGACCGATAAATGTAAGCGCTATTATTTCTATTGCGAGTAACTTTGCCTCAACAATAATGAATGGGGGAAACCGATATGAAAATGAATCGAATGGCCGCACTTTCACTATTATTGTTTGCAACCGCTTGCAGCAGCGGAAATAACGTTAAACCGGCCGGTGAGACTGACGCTCCGCCTCAAGTTTCGACCGAGCCCGTTACGATTAAATTCGCGCTGAGTATGGGATGGCTTGGACCTGGAGAGTTCCAGAAGTATGTCGAGGAGCCGGTGAAAAAGCGCTACCCGCACATTACGATCGAGCCCATCGATTTGTCCAAGCCGGAGAACGGTTTTGATAAGCTGATGGCCGCCGGCAACATACCGGATTTAGTGATGACGGCCTCACCTCTCATTTACCGGTTTGTAGGAACCGGGATGGAAGATAATATTGAACCGCTGATCAAAAAATTCAATTTCGACCTCTCCAGGTTGAACCCGGTCGCAGTAGAATCAGTGAAGTCGGCAAGCCGGCAAAATAACTTAATCGGTCTTCCATGGACAATGCATTTCAGTGGTCTCTATTATAATAAAGATATTTTCGACAAATTCGGCGTTCCGTACCCGAAGGACGGCATGACGTGGGAGGATGCCCGAGAGCTGGCCAAGCAAGTGACACGCATGGAGGGCGGTGTGCAGTATCGGGGCTTGGAGCCGGATAAAACGACCCGAGTGGCTTCCGTGCTGTCATACGGCTTTATCGATCCTGTAGCGGAGAAGCCGACCGTGAACAATGATAATTGGAAAAAAATATTCGAGTTGCTCAAAAGCATCTACGACATTCCCGGAAACAATTCACCCCGTTTGGCTGGCGGAGGTACGGATCAGTTTATGAAAGAACGGACTCTCGCTATGCTGGCTTCCAATAACAACCTGCCGATCTTGAAGGATGCCCAGGATTTGAACTGGGATTTGGTCCAGTACCCGTCATTCAAAGAACGCCCTAACACCGGCATGCAGGTCGATGAGTGGATTCTTCACGTCACTGCGCAGAGCAAATACAAAGATCAAGCGTTTCAAGTCATCTCCACAATTCTATCCGACGAGGTTCAAACGGAAATAGCACGTAACGCGCGGCTGCCGGTATTGAAATCAAGTAACATTGAGCAAGAGTTCGGCAAAAACTTGCCTTACTTGCAAGGGAAAAATGTGAAAGCTGCCTTTAAAGCGACCCCTGCAATAGCGCTTCCAGTCAGCAGATACGATTCGTTCGCGGAAGGTTATATGTCCAATGCCATCATTCCTGTCGCCAAAGGAGAGAAAGATATTAACTCAGCACTGAGAGAAGCGGAAGAACAAATATCGAAAAACATTGAAACGAACCGGCAAAAATAACTCAGCAGTAAAATGGATAAAGGTATATTCAATATAAATAAGTTATAGAACACCTCCCTTGGGAGGTGCTTTTTTATGTCAGAGGGCCTTCTCAACAAGCTACATCCTTGCGCTAACGGGTACGACAACATAATAAACAACCAAGACGTCGATACTAGCATTGATCATCTGTCGTACCTTATGGAATCATTAAATATATCAAATATAAATAATTTATTAGGATCAACGTATCGACATTCTTCGCAGCGAACGGGGCTTATACTAGAAATTGAATTGAGATATTGTTCCATGTCGAAAGGGTGACGGCTATTGGCATCAGACATGAAAGAAGGACAACCTCCAAGCGAGCATCTGTTGAAGAGCCCTGCAATATCGCTGCCTAAGGGAGGAGGAGCCATCCGAGGAATAGGCGAGAAGTTCGCGGCTAATCCGGTGACGGGCACCGGCTCTATGAGCGTGCCGATTGCTGTCAGTCCCGGCCGGTCCGGCTTCGGTCCGCAGCTGGCGCTCTCCTATGACTCAGGCGCCGGCAACGGACCTTTTGGTCTTGGCTGGAGTCTCTCTATGCCATCAATCGCTAGGACGACGGATAAAGGTCTGCCGCGTTATGTTGATGCGCAAGAATCAGACGTGTTTATCCTGTCAGGCGCCGAAGAACTCGTTCCCTTGTTAAGCCCCAATCAGGCTAATGAGTGGGTGCCAGACCATTCGGAGCCTCGCACGATTGGCGGTACTGCCTATCATATTCAGCTGTACCGCCCGCGGGTGGAAGGACTGTTCGCACGCATCGAACGATGGACGAATGCCGGGAAGCCCGGCGATATTTTTTGGCGCACGATCACGAAAGACAATATCACCTCCTGGTACGGCAGAGACAACCATTCACGTATTTATGATCCCGAGAGTATAGACCCCGAAAGCTCTGACCCCCACAATCCGACACGAATATTCAGTTGGCTGATCTGCATGAGCTATGATGGCAAAGGGAATGTCATGACCTATCAGTATAAACAAGAAGACGGCAAGAACGTCGATTTGCAGCAAGCTCATGAGTGCAATCGCGGTAATGGCGGGGACTCCCGGCGGACCGCGAATCGATATATCAAGCGAATCCGTTACGGAAATCATGTGCCGTGGATTCCTAAGCTTGTGGAGGATCAACCTTGGCCGGAGCAGCCCGCCGATGATCAATGGTATTTTGAAGTCGTCTTCGACTATGGCGAGCACGACCAAGACAATCCGGCGCCTGAAGAATCCAAGCATTGGGTGCCTCGGCCAGACCCTTTCTCGACGTATCGGCCGGCATTCGAAGTGCGGACTTACCGCCTCTGTCAGCGTGTGCTTATGTTTCATCACTTTCCGGACGATCAGCATGCTCCTGCCGATACGAAGGGATACGACGGACTGGTCCGTTCGACCGAATTGACATATGAATACGAGAAGGATGCTTCCAGCAGACGCGCACCGGTTTATACGAAGCTTGCCGAAGTGGCGCAGCGTGTCTATGAGCGCAGACAGAATGGAGATTATCGCTCCCGCCAATTTCCTCCGCTCCAGTTCACCTACAGTGATGCCGTTATTCAGACAGAAGTACGGGAGCTGGACGACGAGAGCTTGGAAAACTTGCCGACCGGTATCGATGGCGCCCTCTATCAATGGATTGATCTTGACGGCGAAGGATTGCCTGGCGTCTTGACCGAACAGGCCGATGCCTGGTTCTACAAACGCAATCTCAGCCCGATTCATAGCGATGGCATATTGGAAGATACGCATGTAGCGGCGAAGCTGGCGCCATTGGAGCTTGTATGGTCGAAGCCTGCGGCATCGTTGGCGGGCCGTGCTCAATTCCTCGATCTGGCTGGCGACGGCCGTCCCGATCTGGTGCAGTGGGCAAGCGAGACGCTGGGATTTTATGAACGGACAACGGATGGACAATGGACTTCTTTTACCCCGATTGCCGCTTTGCCACATGTCGACTGGAGCGACCCTAACCTCAAATTCATTGACGTTACCGGCGACGGACATGCCGACATTCTGATCAGCGAGCATGGCGCATTCGTGTGGTATCCGTCTTTGGGAGAGGAGGGCTTTGGCTCGGCGCGGCGCGTGAGCAAGCACTGGGACGAAGAGAAGGGGCCGCATATGGTATTCGCCGATTGCGACGAGTTCATTTATTTGGCCGATATGTCAGGCGACGGACTGAGCGATAT
This sequence comes from Paenibacillus sp. NPDC056579, assembly GCF_042793215.1. Taxonomy (NCBI): domain Bacteria; kingdom Bacillati; phylum Bacillota; class Bacilli; order Caryophanales; family Paenibacillaceae; genus Paenibacillus; species Paenibacillus sp. NPDC056579. Next base: position 1,601,067 of record NZ_JBHTVD010000001.1, on the reverse strand, counting down.
TGTACGGATTACGAAGTGCGGCACCGTCAGCTATTGGCCTAACCTTGGCTATGGCCGGTTTGGCTCGAAGGTTACGATGGATCATGCCCTTCAGTTGGATTCTTTCGACCAGCTCGATCCGAAGCGAATCCGGCTGGCTGATATCGACGGATCGGGCACGACGGATATTTTGTATTTGTCGCATGATGGGGTACATGTGTATTTTAACCATTCCGGCAACAGCTGGAGCGACGCGACGATCATCTCCGCCTTCCCTAAGCTCGATCATCTTGCCGACGTACAAGCCCTCGATCTGCTCGGAAATGGCACCGCATGTCTGGTCTGGTCATCACGGCTTCCAGGCGATGCGCGGAGTTCGCTGCGGTATATGGACTTGATGGGCGGACAAAAGCCTCATCTGCTGATCAAAACGGTGAATCATCTAGGTTTAGAGACGTCCGTGACGTATGCGCCATCGACGAAGTTTTACTTGCAGGACAAGATGGAAGGCAAGCCCTGGATCACAAAGCTTCCGTTCCCGGTGCACTGCGTAGAGAAGGTGACGGTGCGTGATCAATGGCGCAACACCGCTTTCTCATCGACGTATCGTTATCATCACGGATACTATGACGGACATGACCGTGAATTTCGCGGATTCGGCCGGGTCGACCAGATCGATACGGAGGAGTTCGGTACGTTCGCGGCGGGCAACATAGACAGTCCGTACATTACGGATGATCAAACGCTTTATCAGCCGCCAGTCCAGACCGTCACTTGGTTTCATACTGGCGTGTATCTAGACCAGCGAGATGTGTTAGGCCACTACAAAGACGAATATTTTCCAACATGGTTAGAGAAAGAACGGCAGGGGAAGCGAGTGCTAGGCACTTTCCGGGAAAATGAACTGCCGGAGCCCGATCTCGATGCTGCTGATCTTACGGCAGACGAGTGGCGCGAAGCGTTCCGCTCTTGTAAGGGCATGATGCTGCGACAAGAAATCTATGAGCTTGACGTTGACAGCTGGGCGGATCATATTCATAAGCCGGTTAAATTGTTTACAGCCGCTAATCACAATTGCCATATTCATCGTGTTCAGCCAAAAGCGGCCAATCCGCACGCCGTGTTCCATGTTACGGAAAGCGAAGCGGTAACCTATCACTACGAGCTTGATCTGCAGCCGGATGAGCTGACTCCCGATCCTCGCGTCGTACACACGCTTAACTTAAGCACCGATCAATATGGCAACATCCAGCAAGCCATTACCGTCGTGTATCCCCGTCACGGCAAGTTTACCGATGAAGATCATCTTTTGCGGGACGATGCGACGGACCTGATTCGCAGAGTACAGTTAGAAATGCATATGTCTTATAACGAAACTTATTACACCAATGATATTCCCCTAATACATCCGGCTCGCCCCGATAAGGATAACTATCGGTTACGGCTGCCATACGAGGCGATGACATATGAGCTGACCAGCGCAGACTTCCAAGCTGGCGTCGGTTCATCCTTCCGCTACTTAACATTGAAGGAACTGCGCGACTACATGCTGAGCGAGAACTATCAGGAAAGCGGTACGGCCGTTACGGCAATTCCCTATCATCAAATGCCAGACGGTATTGCCCTTCAAAAACGGCTTGTGGAGCATACGCGCACGTTGTACTTCGACACGACCTTGGACAAGCCTCTACCGCTAGGACAGATGAATGAATTGGCATTGCCTTATGAGAATTACAAACTTGCGCTTACCGATGCCCTATTGGAATTGGTGCACGCTGACCGCTTCAAACCGAACGTTCAAGAGGCGTTGGCGGACATGAGCATTAGCGGATATTTGAGCGGAGATAAGCTCCATGAGCGGTTCGGCATACAAGCCAGCGGACAGTATTGGATGTGCTCTGGCATTGCGGGATTTCACGATGATGCATCTGCGCACTTTTATTTGCCGGAGCGCTACATCGATCCTTTTGGCTATACGACCAATCTATCCTATGACAATCGAGATTTGTACATTCAAGCCAGTACCGATGTTATGGGCAACCGTACCGAAGTAACGAAATTCGATTATCGTCTGTTGACCCCACGGCAGATGAAAGATCCGAACGGCAATATGTCGGAAGTGATCTATGACATACTGGGAATGCCGGCTGCGATGGCCGTCATGGGCAAAGGAGCTGAAGCGGATCACTTGAGCGGCTTTGAAGAGGACGATAACTTAATCGATCCGGATTTGGAAAGCATGCAGCAATGGTTCGTTCAGGATGACTATGACGATGCCGCTGCAAGGCAATGGCTAAGCAGTGCTAGCGCTAGACATCTGTATTATTTCGGAGAGGCCGTGGACGAAAACGGACAATTGTTGTGGGGGCAGCATCCTCCATGCGCCTGCGGCATTGTGCGGGAGAGGCACTATGCTGATGACCCGGACAGCCCGGTGCAATGTGTATGGGAGTATTCGGATGGCGCAGGCAGCGTGATCGTGAAGAAAGTGCAAGCGGAGCCGGAAGATCCAGGCGGACCACTGCGGTGGGTCGCTAGCGGCAAGACGATTCTGAACAACAAAGGCAAGCCGGTGAAGCAGTATGAGCCGTATTTTTGCCAGGCGGCGACGGGACACCGATTCGAAGAACCGGCGGAAATCGGCGTAACTCCCGTCATGTACTACGATGCGCTCGGAAGACTCATTCGTACCGAGTCGCCGGACGGTGCTAACAGCCGTGCTGAATTTACGCCGTGGTATCAGAAGCAATTCGATGCGAACGATACCGTGCTAGAAACTGGCAATGTGTGGTACAAACGCAAGAGCGCATTGACCGCATCCGTCGAGGAGCGGCGCGCGGCCCGAATGGCAACCGATCATGCGAATACGCCTTCGGTCATTGTGCTCGATAGCCTCGGGCGGGAGGTCGTCTCGATCGTTCACAACCGTGTCGGTCCTTCGGATGCGCTTGTTGACGAGAAATATGTCACGTTTACAAGACTCGATGCCGAGGGCAAGCCGTTGTGGATACAAGATTCACGCGGCAATCGGGTGATGCAGTACGTCACACCGGCTCAGCCGGAAGGCTCTTATTTGTTCCATGACGAACGTAACTTCATACTGCAAGGCTTCGTGCCGAGTTACGACATCACAGGCAATACCCTCTATCAGCACAGCATGGACGCGGGTGACCGATGGATGTTGAATGATGCGGCAGGCAAGCCGATGTTCGCTTGGAATAGCAGAGGGTTTATCACCCGATTCCAGTATGACAAGCTGCATCGGCCGATTTGTTCCTTTGTCACCGGTGCGGATCCGGTCGATCCATTGCGGGAGATTCAATTCGAGAAATGGATTTATGGCGAACAGTGGCCCGATGCTGACGAGCGCAGGCAGCGCAATCTGTGCGGCATGCTGATGGAGCATTACGATACCGCTGGAGCTGTCATGACCGATGCCTATGACTTTAAAGGCAACCCGCTTCATACGCTGCAGAAGCTGACGGCCGATTACAAAGCCGTACCGGATTGGGCGCACGATCCGCCGCTGGAAGCGGAGCACTTCGTTGCCCGAACACGGTATGACGCGCTTAATCGGCCTTCACAATGGATCGTTCCGTACAGTACGGCGAATCCGCAGCGGATTCATACTATACAGCCCCTATTCAATGAAGCCGGTCTTCTAGACCGGGTGGATGTGTGGCTTAACCAAACTGCCGAGCCAACGGCGCTGCTGGATCCGGATATGGCAGATCAGCATGTAGTGACCAATCTGGAATACAACGCTAAGGGACAGCGACTTCGTATTCAATACGGCAACGGAACAGATACGATCTATGAGTATGAAGAGAGCACGTTCCGTGTGCGGCGGTTGAGGACGACTCGCGCGACTCGCGCGAGTGGCGGCGAAGTGGTGCAGGACTTGCGGTATACGTACGATCCGGTTGGCAACATCATGCAAATTCGCGATGAAGCGAACGACCGAGTATTTCACAGCAACCAATGTGTACGGTCGGGTTCGGAATACCGCTATGACGCGCTGTACCGGCTGATTGCGGCCACCGGCCGCGAGCATCGAGGCAATGGCGGGCAATACGATTGGGATGACGGCTCCCGCCGAGGATCGGCGATTCTAAATGACTGTACCGATTTGCAGAACTATGTAGAAACGTATCTGTACGACGAGGTCGGCAATATCATGCAGATGCTGCATCATAGCGGGCGTAATCTGGAACAGCCCGGCCAAGTGTTATGGAACCGGCGTTATCAATACGCGGCGGACAGCAACCGCTTGCTGGCGACCCGTTTGCCCGGCGATCCTGCTGACCTTCCCAAGTATCTAGCTGCCGATGCTGACGAGGCTGACTATTACAGCGCCAAATATGGATATGATCTGCACGGCAGCATGGCGTCGATGCCACATTTGCCGCAGATGAATTGGGACTTCAAGGACCAACTAAGCTCAACAACCGGTACGGTCATGAACGGCGATTCGCCTTCCGAACGAGTGCCTTCGACTACGTATTATGTGTATGACTCCGCGGGAACGCGGGTACGGAAGGTAACGGAAATGCAGACCGGTGCTCTTCATAAGCAGCGTATCTATCTAGGCGGGTTCGAGCTGTATCGCGAATATGGAGGCGATGGGGCTGTAGTGCTGGAGCGGGAATCACTACATGTGATGGACGATAAGCAGCGGGTCGCATTGATCGAAACCCAGACGATCGACGATGGGTCAGCCGTCGCCGCCCTCAAGCCGCTTGTCCGCTATCAGCTCGGGAACCATCTCGGTTCGGCCTGCTTGGAATTGGATCAAAATGCGGCAGTCATCACCTACGAAGAGTACACCCCTTATGGGAGCACCGCTTATTGCGCAGGGCGAAGTGCTGTGGAGGTGAATTTGAAGCGCTACGGCTTTACAGGCAAAGAGCGGGACGATGAGACGGGGTTTAATTACCACGGGGCCAGATATTATGCGTCTTGGCTGGGGCGGTGGGAGAGTTGCGATCCGATAGGAATCGGGGATGGTAGTAATATTTATAGGTACGGAAGGAATAATCCAGTTGCATTCATAGACCCCTCCGGCAGTAACTCCGTGCTTAACTTATTAATGGAAGATGAGAGAGAACGAGTGGAGAAGGAACGGATAGAACAAGCGAATGATCCTTACAATACGGCTGGTGTAACTATTGATGAGGTCAAAGATGCAATGTCTTTAAAAAATGGCGATATGATCGCCAAATATGGTTGGAATAGACGTTTACAAATTTTCGATGCCATGGAGAGAATGTCACCCAAAGATCTTGCAAAAGCATTGCCTCCTCAGGATCATACGGTGTACTTACAACCTAGCGGTCGTCAAGCAACGGATGCGCAAGAACGGGCGACGGTAGTTGCAGAAAAACTTGAAAATTTCAACCCCGGTACTCCAATTGGCGGTGTAGCCAGAACGGTAGCATATGCAGCAGGAGCTTCGCCAGAAACAGTCGATCATGTTGGTGCAATCGCTGATCAAGCGGAAAGTCTTCTTCCTGTAGTCAGTGCGGGCGTAGCCAACGCCAAAAGAGCAAAACCACAGGGCGGAACGCCAAAGCCTGCATCTAAGCCGACAACACAGCGAGTAGCTGCCCCACCCGAGAACGGAAGGGGCGTATGGGAACTCGGAAGTATCGCTAGAGGTAGGGTTATTGAATCGGAACTTGAGTTGCCCGGCAAAAAAATAAATGGATCCTTCGATGATTTTGATAGAGCCGTTTATGGTCCTGAGGGACCGGATGCACCAGTAGTAGAGGTAGGACAAACGAAGTCATTAGACTTTACGACCAAAGGCTATACTAAAAATCCAAGAAGAATATATACCACTTTAATGAAACGTATTGGAGAGGTTGCGGCAATTGGGGAAGGCGTATGGGAAAAAGGAGACAATAAAGTGGTTGTCGGTACGGAGACCAAAAGAGTTTTTGATGTGGTTGTTCCACCTGAAGCGATGACCAATGAACAGGCGGAGCAATTTGAACTGCTGACTAAAGATGCGAACGAATTAGGCGTTGAGATCCGAATGCATCAGTTTCGGTGAAGCATTTATTCCAACAATAAACCAAAGCTATCATTCTGGCTCTTTATGAGAGCTTCCTTTTCAAGGATAGGAGGAAAACCATGAACCTGATCGTCCCCGTTGAACCGGGAAAGCAAGGGCCTGAAGTGGCCGATTTACAGGACGCGCTGCTGCTTTTCTTTGAAAGGCGTATTATCTTTGGCGAAACTGAGGAGGAGCAGCGCGCGGTAATAGAAGTATTGCAGCGTGAGCGCAAAGAGCAAACATTCGAGAGTATGACTAAATATGGGGTCACTTTATTTCAGAAAAAGCGAGACCTGAATGTTCAGTCGATAGGCACCGTTGACGAAGTCACTTCCAACGATATGAATTCAGTCTTGCGTCAGCTTGGGATGCTGGGGGAGGAGGGCTGGACGAGGGTCGTTGAAGCTCTTAATGAACAAGGGCAGATGCTTAAAGCTATTAACATCGGCACGGACCATCTGGCTAGCATTGAAGAAAAGCTTCGGAAATCGCCGCTTCTCTCCTTCAATATGCGAGGAGAGACGGTGAAGGCTCTCCATGTCCAGTTGGCGCAAGCCGGTGTTGAATTGCCTTCCAATGAGACCGAAAGCGGCCTGTTCGGAGTCGGCACGCGCGATGCCATAACCCAGCTGCAGGCCAAATATAACCTTGTCCGCACCGGTATATACGACGATGCGACACGCAACGCGCTTGCCATCGCGGTCAGCAGCTCGGCGAATCCAAGGAGGGTCGAAGGCCGCATCCTGCTGGAGAACGGATTGCCTGCCGCGAAGATCAAGCTGCGCATCGTGAATAAGGGGTTCGGCGATCATGAGGACGTATTGGGAGAAATCGAGACGGACGATCGGGGATTTTATGCCCTGCCCTATGAAATTGAAGAAGGAGCGGCCAATCTAGAAATTCGATCGCTCGATGAACAGAACCGTGAAGTCCGGCTTTCCAATCCGAAGATGAATGCGGAGCGCGGCGAGGTGATCAACCTGGTCGCTCCGTCAACCATCAAGTCGCAAGCGAACGAATTCGCACTGCTTACGGCTGACCTGTCGAAAGTGAAAGGCGTCAACATAGCCACTCTTGCAGCTGCACAGGAGAATGAGGATCAACAAGATATTGGTATGCTGCATCAAAGCACGGAATGGGATGCACGCCTTATCGTGTCGGCTGCCATAACAGCACAATTGCACAATGTGACCGGCATTGGGCACGATGCCTTATACGGAGCGGTACGTGCGGGGCTGCCGCATGACCCCGAAGCGCTGTCGCTAGTTCCTCCCGAGGCGTTTGCACTGGCACTGCGAAGCGCTAATGAAGGCGGGATCATATCGCTTACCGACGGGCAAACAACCGAGGCGATCAGCGCATTCGAATCGTTCGCACTAGATAAGCGGCGTACGGCGGTCGTTCCTGGGACCTTGTCGAATGTGAATGAGATGCTGGATAAAGTACAAATCGATCCGGGGCATAAAGACGAATTTATGAAGCTGCTCTGGAAGCATGAAGGCGACGATCTGACCTTATGGACGGAAGCAGGGAAGAAGGGCATACCCGTTGCGGATCTGAAGCTGCAAGGCAAGCTCGCCTACCTGACATTGAACAATGCGCCGCTAACGGAGGCTTTGCAGCGGGAGTTTGATTCCATCGATAAGCTGCCGCGGATGGTCGAGCAAGATCTGTATACGGCGCAAGGGTGGATTGCACGGCTCGAAGGGATGTCGCTGAATGAAGAACAGCATGTCGATTCGGCCAAGTTGGCAAGTCTCATCCCTTCGGCTTTCAAGCAGGACAATGTAAACGATCGCGCTTCCGCCTATGCCGACAATATGGCTTCCAAAGTGCGTGAATCGTTCCCGATTCACGTCATCTGCCGCATGCTGGAGAAAGAAGAGCTGTTGCTTGGCCAGAAGCATACGGAAGTGAAAGAGCCGGTTCTTATCCTGTTAAAAAATGCTGCTAACATGGGGTTCCGTCTCGGAAGTACGCCAGTCGTTCAATTCCTGAAGAAGAATCGCAATACGGTATACGAAGGCCTCGAAGAAGACAAGCAGCATATTGCCGAGCTAGGGTTAAAACTGCTGGCGCGCGTGTACCAGATGTCACCGAACGACGAGGCGATGGTAATTTTATTCAAGCTCAACTTTACATCCGCACGGCAGGTCGCTTCCATCCCGAGGGCTCAATTCATAGAGAAATATTCGCCTTCTTTCGGTTCGCGCATCGCAACGGAAACAATATGGGATAAAAGCGCACAAATTACCTCGACGACCTTCAACTTCTATTCCATGGGCAAAATGATCGACAGCATCGCCCCGATGCCAGCGATCTCCGGTACGCTTGCGCAGCATGAGGAAGCAAAAAATAGAGTGAAATCGCTGCTCAAGGACTATCCGACGATGGAATCGCTCTTCGACTCTCTCGATTATTGCGAGTGTGATCATTGCCGTTCCGTCCTCAGCCCTGCTGCATATGTGGTAGACTTGTTCCGCTTCATAGACCCTCCCGAAGAAGAATGGAACCATACGCTGAATACATGGAAGGACAATCATAACGGCCAATCCTATACCAACGATTACGGCTACCTGAAGCCGTACGATGCCCTGACGCTGCGGCGTCCCGATTTGCCTCACCTGAAACTGACATGCGAGAACACGAATACGGCTTTGCCTTACATCGACCTCGTGAACGAGATTCTGGAGTATTATGTTGCCTATGGCAGGCTGGATGAGAATGCAATGCGCGATACCGGCGACGCTGAATCGTCCGATCTGCTGGCTGAGCCGAACAACATGAATACGGCGGCGTACCGAGCAGCCTATAATACGTTACGAACCGTGCAGTATCCGCTAACGATGCCGTTCGATTTGTGGCTTGAAACCGTAAGGAAATTTAGCGATTATTTCAAAACCCCGTTCTGGGAAATGCTAGATACTTTTCGTCCGAGTGATCAATTGTTCGATCCGACAGTCGATTCTCATCCTTATGGCCGAGCGGCTGTTCTGATGGAATATTTGAAACTTACGTCCGCAGAGGTTGATCTATACACCAAACCTGATACAGACGCCTGGCCAGCCATGTACGGTTACGATGAGCCGACGGATACCGAAGACGCCGTGCTCGCAGAGCTGAGATCGGCCAAAACGGCAGCCTGCCGATTGGGCCTCACGTACAAAGAACTCACCGAGCTTATGATGACAGCTTTCAACAATCCTCATCTGAATCGTTTAGCGAAGCTGCGTGCGTTGGATATCGAGCTTTCCCACATCTATAGCTACATGAAGCATCCCGACTACCCGCCTCTAGCTGCAGAAGAAGTCAGCGAATTGGAGAAGCGGCTTACGCAATTTCATTCGAATTTCGAAGCGAAGCAGTGGCTGATCGAGGCATGGAATCGGCACGAGTTCGACCACATACTCATATTGAATGATTCGAAAACAGGAGGGAGCTTCGACCAGACGACGATTGGTTATGCCGGCCGGCCGACGGAAGAGGTGAGCGCCATGGACTATATCAAGATGAATCTGTTCGTTCGCCTATGGAAGAAGCTGGGCTGGACGATGGAGGAAACCGATCTTGCCCTATGCGCATTCTGTCAATGGCCGGAAGATGGAATAATTGATGACCAAATTTTAGGCAGCGTCATGAAGACCGCACTGGTTTACATCGCACATCTTCAACAGCTTGCGGAATTGCTCCGCGTAGGGAAGAATGGACGCGCCAAACTGCTGACCTTGTGGAGCGCCATGCCAACGAATGGAACACGATCGCTCTATTCGCAATTATTCCTTACTCGCACGGTATTAAAGGAAGATGCCGTCTATGACGATCCGCTCGGCAACTATCTTAGCAGCAACGATGTGTTGATAGCCAATCACTTGCCGACACTGCTCTCCGCCTTGAATTTGACGACGGACGAAGTTGCGCTTATCCTGCAAGACGGCGGCAAGGAGGAGGAGCGTGACTTACAGCAAGCGAAGCTTACGCTGACGAATATTTCTCTGCTTTACCGGTATGGGCTGTTGGCCCAATCGCTGGGTATCTCCATTGCGGAGTTGATCGCGTTGAAAGCGATGAGCGGTTTGAATCCATTCGAGTTATTGAAGCCGGTGCTTCTGGGCGACAGCGACAATGAATATCCGCTTGCTCTTACCCTTGAGTTTGTGAAAGGCGTACAACAGCTGCAAAGCAGCCAGCTGACGATTGCGGATGCCGACTATTTAATCCGCCATCATTATGATCCGCTAGGCCCTTATAAGGAGAACGGCAGTGAGGACTTGAATTGGATTCGCTCCTTGGCATCCGAGCTGCGTACGATTGCCTTTCAGTTTGCGGTTCCTGATCAAGCGGGCAGTGTGAACGACAACGATCTAAGACAGAAGCTGGCGCTTGTCTTCGTTCCGGATGCGGTCGAGAAATTTATGGCATTTTGGCAGGAGCAGCCTGGTTTTGAGCTTACGGGAGCTGCGTTTGAATCGTTTTTTAGAACCAATTTTGACGTGCTGTTCACGTTTGAAGATTATTTCGGTGAAGGTGTAGAGGCGTCCCGGGACGAGAAAAGAATGAAGCTGCTCCAGCGAATCATGCCATTCATGCAGGCAAAGCTGGTGCGCCAAGCTGTTCTGAGGGCGATGACCGCGCAGTCAGGCGGCGATCCACAGCTCGTTGAAGAGCTGCTAACGAATAGCGGTTTTCTGGCTCTGCCGGATTCGACTACGGAGCCGCTGCTAGCGGCGTTCGAGCGATTGGCGGTTCCGGGCATGTCGGTCGAGTTCTCCCCCCCTTCGGCTTTGCCACTCGTAACCCGAACGGTGGAAGTCACGGAATCGGATAGGCTTCAGCATGGGAAGTGGACGGGTTTATTGGAGGTACCTCTTAATGGCATGTACCGCTTTTATGCAGTGTTAGGGAAGCAGGGCGCAGAGGCCGTCCTTCGGTTTCATCATCTGTCAGATCCTATACTGAAATTTACAGCAGCGGCCAACGGCGACGTCCAGTACGCGGATATTGAATTGAAGGCGGGAAATTCGTATGCATTCACTTGCGATGCAAGCCTGCAAAAAGGCGCTTTCCAATTGCTCGTCAAAGGCGAGACGACGGCCAAAGATGCCATCAGCCAATATATCGTCATTCCGCAGTCAGCGGCAGAAGCAGCTCAGCAGGCATGCACGATGCTTAGAAAAGGGCTCCAATTGGCGCAAGGAATAGGGTTAAGCGCACGAGAGATCCGCTATATTGCCGCGAATCGAGAAGGCTTCGGCGGGGCGGATTGGCGCAAGCTGCCTGCTAGAGAATCGAACGATTCAGAATTAGCGGCATCGCTGTACAGAGGAATCAACCGGTTGATGGACTATGCACGGCTCAAGCGCGAAATGTCGGGCGGAAGTGATGATTTGATCGCCTTATTCGAGCACGTAAAGAATGAGCAAATACCGGCGCTGATGGAACGAATCGCAGCCATGACGCGGAGAAAGAAGGAAACGGTCGAAAGCGTGTCGGCAGAACTGAATATGAGCGAGAGTGCGCATTTCGCCGATGTGGAGCGGGTAGGACGTCTGTGGAAAGCACTGCAGCTTGTGGAGAAGTTCGGTGTGCCGCTTCATACGATGAAGAAATGGCTCACTCCGAAACCGGATTATGAGGCCGCTATCCATGTACGCAGCGTAATCAAGTCGCGCTTCTCTCCGGAAGTATGGCAGCAAGTTGCCAAACCAATTTTCGATCCGTTGCGGCAGCGGCAGCGTGATGCACTTGTTGCCCATACGATGCATCTGTTGAAGTTGGACAGCACCGAGAAGCTGTTCGAATATTTTCTGATCGATCCCGGCACTGAACCGGTCGTACAGACGTCGCGGCTGCGGCTTGCGATCTCGTCGCTCCAGACGTTCATTCAGCGCTGCTTTTTGAATCTTGAACCATGGGTGCATCCTATCGTGCTGAACAAGGAGCATTGGTCGTGGACGAAAAGCTATCGGGTGTGGGAGGCGAACCGTAAAATTTTCTTGTTCCCGGAAAATTGGCTTGAACCGGAGTGGCGCGACGACAAAACGTATTTGTATAAGGAGCTAGAGAGCAGTCTGCTGCAGGGCGATGTGACGAATCAGCTGGCAGAAGATGCATTGTATACGTACTTGGACAAGCTGGGCAAATTGGCGCGGCTTGAGATTGTGACGATGTACGCGCAGGAGAGAGCGGGGGGAACGCCGGTCATGCATGTCATCGGCCGCACCTATTCAAGTCCGCATGAATATTTCTACCGACAGTATTCGAATCAAATGTGGACGCCGTGGGAGCCCGTCAATGCCGATATCGACAGCAGCTGTGAGCATTTTGCGGTGGTGATGTGGCGGGGGCGGCTGCATTTGTTCTGGATCAAAATAACGGTAAGCGCTGAAGAGAAAGAGCAAGCGGTCGACGCTGCCAAAAAAGATATATCGCTTGCCGATGCAAAATTAGCGGAATTAGACGGAATGTCGCCTAAGTCATCGACGAGAGTTCTGAACCTTGAATTAAGCTGGTCAGAATATTTTCAAGGCACATGGTCAGCACGTCAATCCAGCGGATTTATTAAGGATATGGAGAACCTGAAGCTAACCTCGAGGTTCGATCCAAGCGCCGTATTTACGACAATAACGAAAGAACCAAGTCCAGATCCGGAGGCAGATGGCAATATCGTGATTAGACTGCACAACCTCATGCCAGCCAAGACCTTTGCCTTCCGTGTCGTGAGCAAAAACAGCATTCCGCAGTTCGGACCGTATGCAGCGGATAGTCCTGCCGTTCCCTATGCCACAGGGGGCACCTCGTACAACCGGTTCAAAGGCTCTGGCGCATTGACCGTCACTTTCATCCAACAGGTTGAGACGATAGATGGCAAGAATCAATCTTCACGCGCGACGCAAACGATTTTATCCAATGGCGGCAGCAGCTTCACGTTGTTGCCCACGAGTAATGCGATGAAACATCCGAATGAAGAATTCGCTCCGCTTATTAGCCCATTCGTATTCGCCGATGACTTGTATACGTTTTTCGTGGAACCGACGCTTACCGAGACGACCATCGATAAGTGGGAAGGATACACGATTCCCAGGTCAACACAGAAACCGAAGTGGGACGATATGCTGCTGCATCTTCCGAGAGCGGTTAGTCCGGTTATTCCGCCTAAATTATACAACCATGAAGTATTCCGGCTCAAAGACAGCTCGATTCGAATCGATCCGGTTGATCAATCAGCCCGCTATGCTGTCATGCCTAACACCGACGTACTTACCCAATCCGGTACTGCCGTTCAGTATGGAGGCAACCTGATTGGCGCGGCAGGCCGTATCCGTGACGTTCGAGAAGTGACCCATGTTATCACCCAAATCGGCGGAATAAACCTGAACTTCAGCAGAGGAGGCGGCGTGTAATGAAGTATGGCAATTGGGCATTAAGTGCATTTCACGGTTCGGTTCAATATCTCGATTTCGTACGTTTGGATGCGCAGAGGAATGGAGCCGAGGAAACAGGCGAGCGCCATATCGTTACCAGGACGCGGTCGCTTCGTTACCGGTTCTACCCGCACTTCCACAGCTATATTGAAGAATTGAAAACGCGGCTGATCGAGAAATCGGTCCACGGTCTGCAAGCGGCTGATACCGATTATAAATTAAGTGCGAATAACGATGGCACCTACGAAACGCTGCCGAACAGCTTTCAAGCGATGCTGCCGGCCGGACTTGTCCTGCAGCTTCCTTTACCGGGTCAAGATGATGAGGAAATTACGCTTCCATTCAACATAACGGTCGCTTTGCCGGATGGCGTTAAGATCGATCTTGACGGCGGCCAAGCTGCTATTCTGCCTGGCAGCGTTATCGCTCGCGATGACCACCGCGGCACGCGTGTAAGAGTCGAAGGCGGCACACTATTCCGTGACCTGGATAACGGAACAGAAACCACGTTAGCTTCGGCAGCTATCGTAACTTTACCCGCTGCGGCCATCATCCTAGGCGAGGATGGGATCATGCGCAAGCTTGCAGCGCCCCAAGCCGTTACGGTGCCAATTGGGACGAGCGTTAAACTGCTAGGCGGCAAACCGAAACCGACTTTATTCCGCGAGCTATTCACGGCGGCGCAATATTCGCCGGCGAATCTAGTTGAGCAGCCCTATCCCGTACGCGATCTCGATTTCTCTTCCAGCGGCGCCTACTCGGTATACAACTGGGAATTGTTCTATCATATTCCGCTTGCGATAGCGATTCATCTGAGCAAAAACCAGCGGTTCGAAGAAGCCCAGAGGTGGTTCCATTATATATTCGACCCTACGGACGATAGCGACGGCACGACGCCGGAACGATTCTGGAAAGTAAAGCCGTTCCAAAGCACGGAAGTGAAACAGATCGAAGACATCTTGGTCAACCTGTCGTCGGGAGCCGATTATACGCTGCAGCAGGACACGATCAATAACATCAACGCGTGGAAGGATGCCCCATTCCGGCCTCATCTCGTCGCGCGTTACCGTAATACGGCGTACATGTACAAGGCGGTGATGGCGTATCTGGATAATCTGATCGACTGGGGCGACTATTTGTTCGGGGGTGCTGATTCTGCCGAAGCAGTGACAGAAGCGCTTCAGCCTTATGTACTGGCGTCTCTCATCTTAGGGGTACGGCCTCAAGCCGTTCCTCGCAAAGGATCGCTTAAGCCGCTCACCTATGCCGACAGGCGCGGGAAGTGGGACGAGTTCGACAATACGCTGGTACAGATGGAGAGCGAGCTTCCGTTCGATTTGGCACCGTTCCCAATGACGGGCGGGGCTGGCGATTCATATGCCTCGTTGCAAAGTATTGGGACGTCCCTTTATTTCTGCGTTCCGCGCAATGACAAGCTGATGGGGTACTGGGATACGGTAGCCGATCGTCTGTTCAAGATTCGCAATAGCTTGAACTTGCAAGGCGTCTTCCGCCAGCTGCCGCTGTTCGATCCGCCGATCGACCCTGCGCTGCTGGCGCGGGCGGCGGCTTCCGGACTGGATGTCGGTTCGGTTATCGCAGGAATCAATCAGCCGCTGCCGTTGGTATGCTTTCGCATCAACTATCAGATAGCCTTAGATATATGTCAGATCGTTATATCTCTTGGCAACAACCTGCTCGCGGCGATTGAGAAGGAAGATAATGAGAAGCTGGCGCTGCTGCGGGCCCAGCATGAGTCCGGCATTCTAGGCTTGGCCGAAAAAGTGAAGTTTAATCAATGGCGAGAGGCAGCTAAGAACCGCGAAAGTCTGGAAGTATCGCTTAAGAACGTGAAAGAACGATACATTTATTTGGAGCTCTTGCTGGGTAACAAGAGAGAGGATATTGAGAAGAAGCTTCCGCAATTGGTGCCGATCGAGGCAACCCAAGAAGGGTATATCCGTAATGAACAGGATCCTGAATATGGGCGGCGCGATGTACGGATTGATAATGCGGAGGACTTGAGTGAATCGGGCGGGACGATTGTCAGCCGGCGCGAGATGGAAGAGTTGGAGAAATTAAGTACTGCCAGAATGCTGTATGAGTTCTCCAAACTCGCATTAACTGCAGCACCTGCAGCTTCCAATATTCCTGACTTTAATTTCGACTTTCACTTCTGGGGAATTGGCGGGCACGCCACGATCGGAGGTACAGCTCTTGCCAGAAACCTTCAGTTCGCTGCCGAATTAGCCCAATCGATGTCGGATCGCCTTAATTATGAAGCGGGGATGGCTGCCAAGATTGCGGTCTATGACCGGAGGCAGCAAGAATGGGAGAACCAGAGCAATATTGCCGTCGGGGAAATGAATCAAATCGTCAGCCAGATCCGCGCAGCGGAAATCCGCGAGTATATAGCCAAGCAAGAGTATAACCATCATATGGAACAAATGAACAATGCTGCCGCCATCGAGAATTTCCTGAAAAACGAAAAAAACGAAGAGGAGTTAAAAAAGACCACCGTGTCGTTCTACACGTGGATGAAACGGGAGATTCGCGGTTTGTATTCGCAAGCCTACAAATTCGCATACGATGCAGCCAAGAAAGCCGAACGCGCCCTGCAGCATGAGCTGGGCAAACCGGAGCTAACGTTCCTGCAGTACGGATACATGTCAGGCAAGGAAGGGCTGCTCGCAGGAGAGAAGCTGCAGCTTGATTTGAAACGGATGGAAGCGGCATATCATGAGATGAATCAGCGGGAGTATGAATTGACGAAGCATGTCAGCTTACTGATGGTCAACCCGATGGCATTAGTGCAGCTGCGGACGACCGGACAGTGTACCGTGAAGCTGCCCGAATCGTTATTCGACATGGACGGTCCCGGCCACTACTTCAGACGGATCAAGAGCGTGGCACTGAGCATCCCTTGCGTGACCGGCCCCTATTCGAGCGTGAATTGTACGTTGACGCTTCAGAAGAGCACCATCCGCAAATCCTCGAGCTTGCGGGACAATCAATATGTCCGTGATCAGGCTGCCGATGACGACCGGTTCAGCGATTATTTTGGCAGCACACAGTCTATCGTGACGAGCTCCGCACAGAATGACAGCGGGATGTTCGAGGTGAATTTGCGGGACGACCGTTATTTGCCGTTCGAGAAAGCCGGCGTCATAAGCGAATGGCAGCTGCAACTGCCGGCCGACCCTAGCAAGGATGAATTGTGCCAGTTCGATTACAGCACCATCAGCGATGTCATTATGCATATCCGGTACACAGCACGCGAGGGAGGCGAACCGCTGCGCGTTGCTGCTAAGGAGGCCATCAATGAGGAGATCAAAACGAATGCGGCGGCAGGCTGCGTTCGTCTGTTCTCGATCAGACATGAGTTCCCTACGGAATGGGCGAAGTTTCAAAATCAAAAACCGGTAGAAAACAAGAGATATGAGCTGGCCATTCCATTCCGCAAGGAGCATTATCCTTATTGGTGCCAAAATCGGCTGGATAAGGTGGCGAAGGTTGAACTATTGGCAGGCGGGGCGGCGGACGCATTCGATATTTTCAGAAGCGCCGATAAGACTGTGGAAGATCAATTAGGGAAATTGGAAGTGCATCAAGGAAAGTTGTTGAAAGGGGCGTTGCTAGAGGAAGCTCTGCCGCAATCGCCTGTCGATGCGCTGAAGCTTTATCTCGACTCCACGGAAATTACGGACCTGTTGATTGCCGTCACTTGGCACAGCCATGAGTAAAAATTGACGTCATCCATCGAATGGCAGCGATCGCTTTATGACGTACAGGCACGGATAGGCCACAGCCCACATACACTATTGAACAGTCGAAGATGGCAGTGCAGGACATCTCTGCATTCTTCGTGCGATACAGCATGGAGGTGGCCTATTCAATGCCAGGACTATTCGCTGGAATCGTATACTTGTCAGTTTAAAAAACGCCCAGACTATTTAATAGCCGGGCGTTAGTGTGTGCCAATTAGTAAAGAAATCCACGAGTAATAATTACAAGCAGAATGAAAAGCACTAGAATAATAGCCGCAGAAGTAAACAAACCTCCACAACTACCTGCTACTCCTAATCCCATTGTGATTTCCTCCCTCCCGAGTTGTAAGGTATTGTATGTGTTTGTGCCGATCATGGATTGGGCTAAGTCGAAAATTGTTCGAAATTAGGGACCGTCCGTCGTTCCAACGCTTCCGTTCATATACTAATTTTGCAGAAATTTCCCCATCTCCATATACTCCAGATCATTCCGTTATCTAAACAGTAACCAGTTGCGTCTAGCTCTTATTCCCAGTATATAATCTTTGCCTATAGCTTCTTTTAAATTCACGCTTTTTACAGACTTGCTGCTTAAGCATATAAAGTAGTTTTGCTTTGTTACGTAATAAAACAAAGGGTGTAGACATATTTTTATGTAGATTTAGGGTTTGTGGATATCATCATGAGCGAGTTCTCAAACCGTGTTATGTCATAGATGGAGGTAGACAAATGTCTTCTCAAGATGCAGGGGTACTGGCCGTCGGTTCCGGAACTATCTTGGTCGAGCTGGTTAATGCATGGTATGAATCAGGTTTATCGAAACTTTCCATATTGGCAATCAACACATCTCTTGCAGATGCGGAGCAGCTTAAGGCGGCCTGGGAACAGGCGCTCCCGAGCAATCCGGAAACATCTCTGGATATTATCCTTGCCGAAGCGGAGGGCGTCGAAGTGAATTGGAACACTGTGATCAGGCCGTTCTCATTTATTTTGTATGCTGCGCAGCATGGTGATCTGGAGGAGCTTGAAAAGCTTCAGAGCACCTGCATAGCCGAAAAGAAACCGCTGCTTCCTGCGATGGATCTACGAGGAATAGGCATGGTTGGGCCACTGCTTCAGCCGGACGGAAATGGAAGCGGGGAGTGTGCATGGCGGCGCGTTCACGCGTCTATATTCCCACCTGAGTGGGAATCGTACCCATTCTATAGGACAACTGCAACCCTCTTATCCAATCTTATCGTCTATGAGTGCCATAAGTGGTTTATTGGAGAGAGCGAGCCGAAAAGCAACAATCATTGCTATATATTGAATCCGCTCACTCTGGAGGGAAGTTGGTATTCGGTTCTTCCGCATCCTTTCTTATCGGGGCACGAAGCGGCCCGTATGGCGACAGACCTGGAGCTAAACCTCGGATCTGACCAGGAGCCTGATGCTGAACAATGGTTTTCGTGGTTCAATGGGCTGACCTCCAAGGTGTCGGGCATTTTCCATGTTTGGGAGGAAGGAGCATTGGAGCAGCTCCCGCTTGCACAATGTCTCGTGCAGCCTGTAGACCCGTTATCGGAAGGCTTTGCGCGGCTTCTTCCAGCCATTGTCAGCAGCGCACTGACGCATGTAGAGGCCCGGCGGGAGTCCGCGCTTGCAGGAATGGAATCCTATACCGCTCGCATGACCCCGCTATGGATACCTGGGCTCTCCTCTAGGCAGCAGGAGGACATCAGCATCGGAGCCGGATTCACGTTCGCCGAAGCGGCGGGGCGAGGACTGATCGCTTGTTTGACCAAAGAGCTGGAAAGACGGACCCTCTATCAAGAAAGGGTTCTCTCCCGCATGGAAATTGTCCAAATCGAAGATGTCCACTGCCGGTACTATTTGCAAGCTCTGAATATAAAGGAAGGAGAGACTTTCATCGCATTCGGAGAACCGCTGTATGGATTTCCGGTCATATGGGTCCTCTCGGATCATTCCTGGTATGGCTGCGTAGGCCTTGATAAGACCTTAGCGCTTCGCCAAGCACTGCAAAATGCTTTGATGAAAACGAAAATCGTTCCGGATAGTGCTATGATTTGGAGCGACGATAAGCCGCAACGCATCACCATTACTTCTGCAGCTTCTATAAGTCACGCATCTAGAATGCTCTCAGCGGTAAATACCTTAAGGCAGCACCATAAACAGCTGGAGGTCTTCGACATGCGGTGCGAGCCCGTTCTGAAAGAAGGGCCGCTTGAAGTCGTTGCTGTATTGCTCGGTGAGGAGGTAGCCCTATGAATACCGTCATTATTATCGGTGAGGGGCTGTTGGCAGATACGGTGAGCAAGTATTTGTTAGGATTCCCGATAGTACGCAGATCCGCTTTCGGTGAGGCTTTACCGCCCGCGGGACTGGTATTGGTGCTAGGAGGGGACTCCTCAACTCATCTCCAAGCTGAAGAGATCCTGCGGCCGCTTAGGATTCCATGGCTGGGCTGCTATGTGTCCGATGGAGAAGGAGTGATTGGGCCGCTAGTCCTTCCCGGGACAGCCGGATGCTCCCAGTGTGCGGAAAATAGGCTCTCCATGTCGATGGAAACCAGTGAAAATATGGATGATCAGATCATGAGACTCATCTCCCTCGATCCTCTCCCAGCACAGGCTCCCGAGGTACATCCATTGGCATTGCGGCATATTGCATATATAGTCTCAGCAGAAGCAGCTAAGGTGCTCCAAGGAGATAAACCGTATTCCGAGAGCCACATCTATTTAGTTAACCTGATAAATCTAAATACCACAATTCACTACATCCTTCCTGACCAATCTTGTCCGGTTTGCGGTCAATGGCCGGAGGATTCGAAGGAAGCGGCCCATATAACACTTGGATCTTGCAAGAAACACAAGAGGGACATTTATCGCAGCCGCTCGATGAGTGATTTACAGAAGGTTCTGATTAAGGATTATTGGGACAGCCGGACTGGGCTCTTCAACGGCAGAGAGCTGAGCTTCCTGTCCACTTTTGCATGTGCGGTTGTGAATCTTCCTTTGCCTATGTGGAATGAAGTGACAGGAGGTCATTCGCATTCATTTGCAGACAGCGAGCTGGCTGCCATCCTCGAAGGATTGGAGAGATTTTGCGGGATTGCACTCCGAGGAAAACGAACGGTTGTGCATGACAGCTTCGTTAACTTGAAGGATGATGCCATGGATCCGTCGAAGGTAGGGCTCCACGCGCAGGAGCACATGGATCAGCCGGATTTTCCCTTTCTGCCGTTTGATCCTAATGCCGAAATTCCTTGGGTGTGGGGATACTCACTGCTGCAGGAACGTCCGATTCTGGTTCCCGAGTTGCTGGCTTATTACAGCCTGGGCTATGGAGGAGGCTTTGTATATGAGACTTCTAATGGCTGCGCGTTAGGCGGGAGTCGGGAAGAAGCTATCTTGCACGGCATTTTGGAGATCGTAGAGCGTGATTCATTCTTGTTGACCTGGTACGCCAAGCTGCCCGTTCCACGGCTTGATTACCGTTCGTCGGGTGACAAGGAACTGCTGACGATGATCGAACGTTTAAAAGCTGTAACAGGTTATGAGGTGCTGCTATACAATACGACGATGGAAAACGGCATTCCAAGCATATGGGCTATAGCAAAGGGGGGAGCAAATCAGACATTGAACCTTGTGTGCGCCGCGGGAGCCCATCTGGATCCTATCCTTGCAGCCAAGAGCGCCGTGTATGAGCTGGCCGGGACGATAACAAGGGTTGAGGAACTTTGGGAAGAACGTCGAGATGATGCTGAAGCTATGTTTCATGATTCTTTCTTGATGCAATTTATGGAGGATCATTCCTTGTTGTATAGTTTGCCACAAGCGGAGGAACGACTAGGATTCTTGTTAGACGAACAGCGTCCTCTGCGGACTTTTGCTGAAGAATTCGGGCCTGTAGTGAGTAATGACGATTTAACGGATGATCTGAAGCAAGTTCTTGCAGTGTTTAGCAGCTTGGAGCTGGATGTTATTGTAGTCAACCAGTCTACGAGCGAGACGCTTCGTAATGAGCTATACTGCTTCAAAGTGTTGATACCGGGAATGCTGCCAATGACGTTCGGACATACGCTTACCCGCTTGGCGGGTCTGAATAGAGTGTTGGAAGTACCGATGCGGCTGGGTTATGCCGATCACAAGCTATCGTTGGAGGAGTTGAACCCCTATCCGCATCCGTTTCCATAGGAATGTATAAACAGTTTAGAGAATTTATATAAAAAAGAGGTAAAATGAGAGGACTGACCCCAATCTGTGAGAAAGGGATCAAAACTAATAGGCAGCCAGTCGTCGGAATCAACCGGCGACTGGCTGCTTATTAGTTTCGTTTGCATGTAAATTCAATTATTTGTAATTACTAATAAGCAAAATGGAGCCATGCATTCTAAGTGTCTGCAGGATAGCGGTCTTGCTGCCTTTTGATCTCCTATTTTTCGAACATTATGCATAGGATCCCCTTTAGTTAGTTTATATTTAGTTGTAATAACAATATGATCTCAGATAATCATTGGTATTAGCAAAAGGCAAATATCATTTACAAACGCTTGATATATCTGTTTTTTTGCATTTAATAATCTTATTTATGAATAGTTAAATAATTTAGATAGTTTAAATCTTGACTAAACATAAGGGCGGCATTATAGTTGGATACATAGGATAAGTGATTTCAACACGTGCGACTTGCGAAACGCAGGTATAACTAACAAATCCGGCAGGTTGTCCTCGCTGCGCAAAGACAAAGACGCCAAAGCGATCAACGTAGTGGACAACAGAAAAAAGTAACCGCATACATGGAATTCAGCTTTAGCATTGGATTGCGTTCAGGGAATGAATTCAGTCATGAACATTATTTATTGGGGGGGATATACCATCATTGCGGGATCGGCTACGGGCTTGAAAGCCTTATCAACGTACAGAGGGGTTGCTCGATTTCTGCGACATAATAGGTCATGCGACTTGGGCTCTGCAGACACCATCAAAGTGAATTATTTTGGGGTCTGAAGCAGGGGATGATTTGATTCGTAGTAAAGCGGATTCGGAGAATTGACTAAGTGAGGTCGATGACCGCGAGAAGAAGAGAGGATGAAGGTCAATGTCTACAACGTTAAAGGTCGGTATTATCGGTTGCGGCGGGAATGCAACGAACAAGCATATGCCCTCATTGTCTCAAATCGATACCGTAGAGCTAGCTGCTTTCTGTGATGTATTTAGAGAAAATGCTCAGAAGGCATCCGACAAATTTGGAAAGGCTGGAAGTATCGTCTACTCGGATTTCATGGAGCTTCTCGCAAATCCTTCCATAGACGTCGTTCATATTTGCACGAACAATGATACCCATGCCGAGATTGCGATTGCAGCACTTAGAGCGGGCAAGCACGTAATGTGCGAAAAGCCTATGGCCAAGACAGCGGAGGAAGCGGTACACATGCTCGAGGTTGCGAGGCAAACGGGAAAAAAGTTGACCATCGGCTACAATAACCGATTTCGTCCAGATAGCCAGCAGCTCTATAACATTTGCCGGAGCGGGAGCCTGGGTGACATCTATTTTGCCAAAGCTCATGCGATTCGCAGGCGCGGTGTTCCGAACCGCAAAGTTTTTCTTGATAAAGAAAAGCAAGGGGGAGGTCCGCTTATCGACATCGGCACGCATGCGTTGGACTTGACTTTATGGTTGATGGATAATTATAAGCCTCGCATGGTTGTAGGTACGGCCTATAACATGCTGTCCCAAATGGAGGAAACGGCAAGAACCGGGGGATGGGATCCCCGCAGCTTTACCGTAGAGGATTCCGCCTTCGGCATGATTGTTATGGAGAATGGCGCTACGGTTATGCTGGAGTCAAGCTGGGTATTAAATGTCCGTCATGAAGCCACGAACAAGGTAACATTATGCGGAAGCAAGGGCGGTGCCGACATGTGGGACGGTCTGTGGATTAACGGAGAAAGCGAAGGGAATCTGAATGAACAGCAAATACTAGTAGATGGTTCAGGTATGACTGCTAAAGAAATTCGCAGCCAGACGCTCGATCTGGAAATGAGGACATGGATCGATAGTATTATTGCGGATAAAGAACCGGTCGTCAAACCGGAGCAGGCGCTTGTCGTATCGCAAATTTTGGAGGCTCTATATAAATCGGCGGAGACCGGCAAGCCTGTTTATTTTAGTTAAGGCAGTACTCTTTTTTTCAATTCATTCATTTGGATGGAAGGTGCAAATATGAACGACGGGTTATCCAAGATAGAAATTTATGGAGATGACGGCTCTTTCATCTATGCCGAATCTTTTGAAGGGAATTCGGTGCCTAATCACTGGAATACAGTTGGAGCTGGAACGCTCGCTCTTTCCCAAGCTCATTACAAACACGGATCTCACTCTTTGAGATGGCAGTGGAATCAGGGAGGAAGGCTTGTAGTAACCAGGCCAGACCATCTGGAAGAAGCATGCAAAAGCATGAACGGCGGAGTCAAATTTTGGATTTATAATGAAAAGGCATTAACCGGTAAGCTCACGTTCCGTCTTGGATCTGAACGTGAAATAAGTCAAGGTCTATTCCGGTGCTCCTTTGAGATTGGGGTAGGGTTTACCGGCTGGAGAGGCTTTAACATCCATTTTCGAGAGGATGGCGGGTTCGAGCCCGACCGCGAGAACCAAGATGTCGAGCAGTTGGAAGTGATGGAGCTCATTCCACCGCAGGAGGAAGAGAGCGGAACTTTCTTTCTGGACGTTATCGAATTTGTTGCATCGATTCCTGCCTCACGTTCTTCGGACTGGCAGATACCCTCTCTAAGACAGAAGGCAAATGGGGGAAAGGGAGGCACATGGGACCGCAGTTACTATTTCAGTCGTTTGCAGCCTAGATTGCCGGAGGAAACAGAGCTGACGCAGGAACAAGCGGCTGCGTTTGCGCTTATCTCCAAACGTTATGAGCAATGGGTATTGGGTGAAAAGGTTGATCTTGCGTGTGAACCGCTTCGCATACGTTATGAATCCCTTCAAGCTTTCATCCGCGAAGGTGTGGAGCGGTATCAGAGGTTGGACATCAAGCGAGATAAAGACGGCTATGTGACAGGAGCACCGCTTTTTTCCAGCCGTTCGTCGCACGGTCCCGAGTTTGGGAAAGATGTAGCCCGGACTATTTTTCTGCCGGTTGTGCTTGATTATAGGTTGAATGGTAATGAAGAAAGCAGACAGAAGGCGCTGGATTTATTCGATTATTTTCACGATCAGGGCTGGGCCGCAGGCAGCGGACTGGAAACGCTTGATCACGAAACCAACAGAAACAACGGGTATTTTCATTCTGTATTCCTGATGAGGGAGGAGTTAAAGCGAACAGGGAGACTGGATCGAGAATACGCCTCTATGCATTGGTTTACCAATTTCGGTAAAACCTACGGTTTTCCTGGAGAGGACTACACCGAAACGACGGCTGACGAAGTGCGTACCCGTTTTGTGTATAAGCTGCTTGTTGTCTTATGTATGGAAGATTCTCCAGAGAAAGTACGGCACATGAAGGGGCTGCTGCTGTGGATGAACAATGCTCTCGCCATTGCGCCTGGATTCGCGGGGACGATCAAACACGATTATATGGGCTTTCACCATCGCATGGTATATACGTCAGCTTATGCACCTAATGCTCTTCATACGGGCGCGTTGATGGCATATCTGCTTCATGGAACTCCCTATGCGCTTGATGAGAAATCGGTCAGCAATCTAAAACAGGCCCTCTTAACGATGCGAATCGTGACGAACAAGTACGATGTGCCGACCGGAATAAGCGGAAGGTTCCCGGACAAAGGGGCGTTCACCCATGAAATGCTGCCGGCTTTAGCATTGCTAGCTTTCGCGGGAGAAACGATAGACATTGAACTAGCTGGGGCATTCATGAGATTATGGGACCCGGAAGCTAAATGCGTAAGAAAGATGTTCGCGCAGGCTGATAGCAAAGGCGTCGAATATATGGATACTCTTGGTGGCTTGCAGTTCGCGGTGAAGCTATCGCAAGCGGGTTTTGCTCCGGAAAATAGTCCAACGGGCTTTTGGATGAAGCCTTCATCGGCACTCGCAGTGCTGCGCCGGGATCATTGGATGGTTTCTACCAAAGGGTGGAGTCAGTACGTTGTCGATTTCGAAGCACATAGTGCCAAACCTTCGATGTCGGTACATAAGGTTATGCCTGGAGAAAATGTTTACGGGCGATATGTAAGTTATGGCGCGATTCAAATATTTGCAGACGGTGAATCGCCAAGCGCAGAGGGCAGCGGTTATGCACTAAACCGTGGATGGGATTGGTCCAGATGGCCAGGTACGACTTCCCGGCATCTCTCTCTTGAAGAACTGGAAACGCTCGGCTCTCGACCTGGAGCACGTTCATTTACAGAAGGCACACGATCGTTTACGGATGAAACATTTGTCGGAGGCGTGTCCAGCGAGGGGATGGAAGGGATCTTCGCGATGAAGCTGCACGACACTGTGTTTGATCCTAGCTTCCGCGCTGTCAAAACCGTATTTTATTTTGGCAAAGATATCATTTCGCTTGGCTCTGGCATTTGCTGCGAGGATCCGCGCAATCATGTGGAAACGACGTTGTTCCAATCCCATATGAGTGATGCTGTGAATCCGTTCTATATAAATGATAAGCAAATTACAGAGCTCCCGTGGCTATTCATTGGTTCATACGGGGAAACGGCTTGGATGATTGACCCCTATGGTAACGGCTATGTGGTGCCTGATGCGGGCGGTCTTCAAATTGAACGAGCCGCTCAGAAATCAAGGGATTCAAGTGGATTGATGGAGACGGAAGGCTTCTATACGACGGCATGGATCGATCATGGAATACAACCGCAAAGCCTCGGCTATGAATATGCCATTCTTGTGCAATCGACACCGGAAGCGGTCAGAAGCTATGCTGCTTCGCCACACTACAAAGTGCTGCAAAAAGATGAAAAGGCACATGTCGTACTACATAACAAGCTGCAGTCCATTGGTTACGTTCTATTTGACGAAACCGAGAAAATGAATTTTGGCGTGTTCCATAGTTCGAGCGCTCCGGTAATCGTCATGGAAAAAAGGCGTGAACAATCCCTGCTCCTCAGCTTGGCGGATCCGGACTTGCGTTTGCCTAAGTTGAAAAATCAACGCATGGACGATGTGACTGCATGGACAGCGGGCATGGAAACAATTACGTGCGTGGAGCTTAAGGGACAGTGGACCATGAAAGGAAAAGAGCTTCCACGTGATGTTACTGGAATTGAAGTAAGTGCTGATAAGGACAAGACATCCTTGCACATCCGATGCCAAAACGGAGCCTCTGTCGAATTGGAACTAGCAGAAATAAACTAAAAATTATGGTTTCAGGCCTAACTGTTAAAAAATCGACAAGGAAATAGTCTATTGAAAAAACCATAGTAGAGGTGAACTTAATATGAAAAAAATTACAGTTCTTTTCCTCCTGATATGCTTTTTCATCATGACTTTGGCAGGCTGTTCGAGTAAAGAGCCAAGCTCCGAAACTTCATTGGACTCCAAAGAACCGATAAATTTGAAGGTGTATGGATACAGCGCCAACATGACTGACTCCGAATTTCAAAAGTATTTTGTTGAGCCCATTAAGAAGAAATATCCCAATATTTCGTTGGAGCTTATCACGAGAAATGGGGATAACAATACACCGGAACAGCTCATTGCAGCAGGCAATTTTCCCGATCTCCTGCTTGTGAGCAACATTTACATTGGGATGTTCAACCGCTTGGGCATGACAATGGATATTTCCGAATTAGCTAAGAAAAATAAATTGGATCTCAATCGGTTTGATGCCGGCGCGATGGAAGCCATTCAGCAATTTGGCAGCAAGGACCAGCTTTTTGCTCTCCCGCTTTCAGCCAACTATGGCATAACGCTTTATAATAAGGACATTTTTGACAAATTCGGCGTGCCGTACCCGAAAGATTTGATGACCTGGAATGAAATGCTCGATACAGGGAGGAAGCTTACAAGACTAGAGCAGGGAGTACAGTATATAGGTATAGATCCGGGTCCTGTCGACCAAATGAAGGAACAGTATGCTCTTCCTTATGTAAACGATAAGCAGGATATGCCTGTTCTGAATTCCCCAGGCTACCAGAAGTTATTCACTTTACTTAAGTCGTTCTATGAGGTTCCCGGATTTATCGGTCCCAACAATGTGTACACATATGGCAGCAACGCTTTCTTTAAGAACAGAAATGTTGCGCTTCTCCCCTCTTGGGGCAATGGTGTTGTTGGAATGTTGGAGGATGCGACGCAGCAAGGACAAAATCTTAACTGGGATATTGTCACTCAGCCTGTTTACTCCGAGTTCCCGAACATTGGACGGCCTGCCAATATGCCGGTTCTGATGGTTTCCCCAAAGACGGCGCATAAAGATGCAGTATTTCAAGTGATCAATACGCTTGTGGGGGATGAAGTGCAAACCTTGCTAAATCGAAATGGCCGATTAACTATCCTAAACGATGATAAAATTAAAAGCCAGTTTGCCGCTGATCTAAAAAGCTTTCAAGGTAAAAATACGCAAGCGGTTACTAAATTAAAGCAGGCAGCCAGCGTCCCTATTACGGATTATGATGTCGAATTAAAAAAGATCATACAAAACGCTGCAAAGGATATGGCTCAGAGCGGTAAGGACGTAAACACCATACTGAGAGAGGCCCAGAGCAATGCAGAGAAAAAAATGGCTGAGATGAAGCAGCAATAAAAATTTGAGAGGAGATACAGTATGAATGCCTTGACAAGTGAGGATATTAAAGCTGGTTATCGACTATTGTTTGACGGTGAGTCTCTAAATGGGTGGGCTTCAACTCTTAATACTGCAGGATGGATTGTCAAGGACGGAAACTTAGTGTGTAAGGGCGAAAGAAGCGGATACTTGTATACTCTAGAAAAATTCGAGAACTTTATTCTCGACTTGGAATACAGAACAGCACCTAACGTCAACAGCGGTGTTTTTTTTCGATGGTCGGATCTTACGGATCCGGTAAACACGGGTCTTGAGGTGCAGATTTTAGATACATACGATCAGGATAACATGGTCAGAAATAGCGCAGGCGCATTATACGATCTGGTTGCTCCTTCTTCCAATGCCGTTCGTCCGGCAGGGGAATGGAATCGTCTAATAATCCGGTGTGATCGTAATGATATCCAAATTACTTTGAACAGCGTTCCGGTTGTTGAAGCGGATATAGATCAATGGTCTATCCCTGGTAAAAATCCGGATGGTTCGGATAATAAATTTAAGTATGCCTGGAAGGATCAACCGCGTCTAGGGCATATCGGCCTTCAGGATCACGGAGGATATGTAGAATTCAGGAATCTTAAAATAAAGCTGTAACCCCGATTTATTAAAGTGGAATAGGGGATAGCAACCGATTCGATTCGAATTGGTTGCCTTTCCTATTTAGGAAGCAGAGGAGTGATTAGGGAATGGAGAAGGAATTGAGAGTCGGCATTATTGGCTGTGGCGGGATCGCGCATGCAAAACATATGCCGAGTCTGGCCAAACTGCCTCAAGTCAGTCTGGCAGCATTCGCAAATCGAACAGAAGCTAAGGCCCGTCAAGCCTCTTCTGCATTCGGATCGACGGATGCCCAAATATATACGGATTATCGTCAGCTGCTAGAAGACCGGACGATTGATGTCGTGCACGTCTGCACCGCTAACGATTCGCACGCAGAGATAGCTATAGCGGCCTTGGACGCAGGCAAGCATGTGATGTGTGAAAAGCCTATGGCCAGAACGACGGAAGATGCTAGAAGAATGGTGGAGGCAGCTAAACGATCGGGCAAGAAGCTTACAATCAGCTATAACAACCGGTACCGGCCCGATTCTCAATATTTGTACCAGGTGTGCCGTAATGGAGATCTGGGACACATCTATATGGCCAAGGCCCATGCGTTGCGCCGGCGTGGTGTCCCGACATGGGGCGCCTTTCTGGATAAGGAAAAACAGGGGGGCGGACCACTGATCGATATCGGCACTCATGCGCTGGACTTGGCGTTATGGCTGATGAATAACTATAAGCCTAAGACAGTGCTGGGGAAAGCATTCCATCAGCTCGGCAAACAGGCTCATGCAGCTAATCCTTACGGATCATGGGACCCGGCGAAATTTTCCGTTGAAGATTCCGCATTGGCATTGATTACGATGGAGAACGGGGCAACAGTGACGCTTGAGGCTAGCTGGGCTTTAAACATTGTGCACGAAGGGGCAGGGAAAGTAACCTTATGCGGAACAGCAGCCGGTGCTGATATGTGGGACGGATTAACTATCAATGGAGAAAAATACGGGAAGCTGTATACGACTCGGATCCATCTGCAGGATGCGGGAGTTCCCTTCTACAAGACCGTTGAAGAAAGTCCGGCAGAGCTTGAGGCGCGTCTATGGATCGAAGCGATCTTGAATGACAGCGAACCGGTCGTCAAGCCGGAGCAGGCGCTGGTTGTGCAGGAGATTCTTGATGCAATCTACCTTTCGTCGGATACCGGGGAAGCTGTATCCCTGTAAGTGATAAAGAACGTGGAGTGTGAGCTTGCATGGGCTCAAGTTAAGGAGGCCGAATATGATACAAGCAGCTATAGTGGGGACTGGTAAAACAAGTAAGCGGTATGCGCAGCATTTGTTGAAAGCAGGGCAAGCAGAGATCTTCGGTATTTATGACGATGATGAAGTGAATGCCCAGGAGTTGGCGGCTGAATACGGGTGCCGTGCGTTCTCATCGTTCGAACGATTAATGGAAGCATTGCCGACAGGCAGCGTGCTTGTTGTTGCCGAGCCTGAGGATAGCGATAAACCCAGCATACTCCAAGCGCTGAAATCGGGCTATCATGTGATAGCCGGTATGCAGGGATACCACCTTGGAGATATTCAAGAACTACTAGCGTCAGCTTCCAGCAGCTCCGGAGGCCGGTTGTTATTTGCAAATCCGGAGCGTTTTTATTATCACAATAGAGACTTAAAAAAGCGTATTGAAGACGGTGCGATCGGCAGTCTTGGTATGATTAACTCCAAGCGATATTGTCCGCTAATACCTGATGATGATGTAGGGGTACCGATTATCGATGGAGGAGCCGCCTTGAATCGTCTGGCTCTGAAGGAGATTGATTTGCTGCGCTGGATTGCAGGTGAAGTGGATACGGTTTATGCCATGCGCGCAAGCATCAGGCCGCTTGATTACGTTTTGGTGACTCTGCAGTTTCGAAGCGGAGTGATTGCCAACCTCGAAGCCTACTCGGGATATCCCGGAGCATATACATCGGCTGTCGAATATGCAGGCTCGAAAGGCGTAATTCGTTATGACAACCGTAAAACAAATGCTTTCCATGTGCATAGAAGAGCCGATAGCGACGTAAATCCGGGTACGCGCGGATTCAGCCCATCCTTCCGTAATCCGGAATATGATAACTTGGTACACATGCTTGATTGTCTCGATAAGGACAAGGAGCCGGCAATGACTGTAGAAGATGCGTTTGAAACGATGCGGGTTGTAGCGGCCGCTTCTCAATCGCTGCATACCGGACAACCGGTAAATCTATTTAGCGAAGGGGTGGGGAACGATGCGTAAGTTGAAAATAGGGTTGATCAGCTTTGCCCATCTTCATGCCGTCAGCTACTTGCACGTCTTGCTGCAGCGCAATGATGTGGAGCTACTCGGTATATCCGATGAGAACCGGGAGAGGGTAGAGCCGTTCTGCCGGCAGTACCAGATCCCATACTTTGCGGATTATCGCGAGCTGTTGGCTGGTGATGCCGATGCCGTAATCATCAGTTCCGAAAACTCGCGACATGCGGAAATGACAATAGAGGCTGCAAAGCATAAAAAGCATGTTTTGTGCGAGAAGCCGTTAGGTATTTCCAAGAATGAGATGCGTCAAATGATCGAAGCGTGCAAAGAGCATGGCGTCCAGCTCATGACCTCGTTTCCAAACCGATATATACCCATGATAGTGCAGGCTAAAGAAGCTATCGATCGTGGGGAAATAGGCCAAGTGGTGGCCGTTAAAGCTACAAATAAAGGCGAGATGATAGGAGGATGGTTCAATGACCCCTCATTATCCGGAGGAGGAGCGCTCATTGATCATACGGTACACGTTATGGATTTATTGAATTGGATGCTGCGTTCCAAAGCGGTTGAGGTCTACGCGGTATCGGGAAGCCTGTTCCATGGCGTCGACATTGATGATGCCGGCATAGTTCATGTGAAATTCGAGAATGGCGTGTTTGCCGCCCTTGATGCAAGCTGGTCTCGTACGCACGCTTTTCCATACAAACGCGATTTGACGATGGAAATCATAGGGACAGACGGGACGCTATCGATTGATTACTTTGCCCAGATCAACGAGGTTTACAGTCAAACGACCGACCACGCGGAATGGAGCTATTGGGGCGACAATAAGGATGAGCTGCTGATCGATGATTTTATTACATGCCTTAAAGAAGGAAAAGAAGTTCCTATCAACGGTGAGGACGGGTATAACTCAACGGTTATTGCGCTGGCTGCCTATGAATCGGTTCGGTTAAAGAAGCCGGTAAATCTTTAAAAAACGATGCACAAAAACTGAAAAACTCAAGGAGCAATGATAGCTCTCCCGTGTATTGAGCAAAGAAGTAACGAAATCTCTCGTTGCTTTTTTTGTTGCATAGGATTCGGTTGATTTTGGTAGATAGAACTGACTTCTTATATATATTTTCGCGGACTCATACCTGTGTGCTTTTTAAAAAACTTGGAGAATGAAAATACGTCACTAAATCCAAGATCCGCAGCAATTTCAGAAATACTATGCTCTCTGTATCGGAGCAATTCCTCAATCTTCTGAATCCGAATATGATCAATATAAGATTTCAAGCTTTCTCCGGTAATCTCCTTGAACTTCTTAGATAGATGACTGCGTGAATACGACAACTCTTCAGCAAGCTCATAGATCGTAATAGATTTACCGTTTCGCTTATATACCTTGTCCATAATATGTTTTACTAACAACTCGGACGAATTGTCATTTTCCCGAAAATGGTCGTAATGAACATAATGAAGAATCGTTTCAAGAAAGCCGATTACAAATACTTTCTCGCATTGCAAGTAAGGAGATTCATGAATGGCCGTCTTAAAAGAGGAAATGAGCTTTCTTGTGATTAGATTGCTGCGAATAACCCCAGCCCAATGGGGAAGGTCCTCTTCTTCGCGCTCAAACTTTATTGATATCCAGGCAACGGGCGGCTCACTGTACCAAAATCCATGCTCCAAGCCTGGAGGGACTAGCAGCATGTCGCCAATCTCCAGAGATAATACCTCACCGGATATACTGCATTTAATAACTCCTTGAGTAACAATTTCAAGCTGCCAATAATCGTGCCTATGAGGTATCACTTTAGATGGTGAAGATTTCGACCCAAAACCAACGGAGAGCACTTTGGATTTCATTGCAATCCTCCTCGGATGTATACACTAGGAATGCGACATTTATACAAGTATTACGATTATTTGGACATTCGCTTTTTGAAAAGTGCATGATATTTTAAAAGTATTATAGAACAACAATTATGAGCTCACAAGGGGATTAATACAAGAGAAGGATTTACCCGAGATCATCAAATCGACAGAAGGAGGGACGTGCGACTAACACTCATGCCTGCTTCAAAAGTACATGTAAGTTAGAGGGATTTACCCATTCTGGTGATCAAATTTAATGATAGGAGAACAAACTTATGTATCAAAAACCAACGTTTACCCCGCCTCCGGAGCATCCAAGGTTGTTTCTGCGGCGACAGCATGTGCCGGCGGAGCTGGAATCACCGGCTTCGCAAGGAGCGGCCTGGGAGCGGCGGCACCTTGCCACGGAAACAGTGACCGACGAGAGCGGCGTGCTGCACTGGACGTGGACAGCCGCAGCCGGACAAATCCGGTTGTGCTACCGCGGACACGGAGACGCTGATCAAGCTCGGTTCGGCGAAGGAGGGAACGCACAATGAGCGAGAAGCCGAATGTCGTCGTCATCATGGCCGACCAGCTCCGCTGGGATGCGTTCGGGGAGCATACGCCGAACATCAATCAGCTGAAGGCGGAGAGCGTCGTCTTCGACCGGGCGTACTGCGCATCACCGTTATGCGTCCCGGCTAGAGGAGCTTTTTTTACCGGCAAGTATCCGAATGTAACGGGCTCGCTGATCAACCCGTGGGAGGAGCAGGAGAAGCAGCACGGCATGGTTCGCCCCGAGCATGAGCATTGGTATTCGCTTCTAGAGGAGCAGTGGGACAGTTGGCATACCGGCAAGCAGCATCTGTTCACCGAGCCAAAGCTGGAGCATAGCGAAGATAGCAAAACCCATTGGCTGCAGCTGGAGCAGCGGTATGAATCGTTCTTGAAGGCCAACGGCAAAAAGAAACCGGGTGGACCTGCTTTTCAGGGTCTCGTACCCGAGCTTGCCTTCGGCAAAATTACGCGAAAGCGCAAATACTCGATCCCGACTATCGGCCGATATGAGGAGGAGCTCGACTACTTCTACGACGGCTTCATCCTCAACGACTCACTAGAAGCGATACGCAGCCGAGACCGCAGCAAGCCGTTCGCGCTGAACGCGATGTTCCTCGCGCCGCATCCACCACTCGACATACCCGAGCCGTGGTATTCGATGATCCGGGACGTGAAGCTGCCGGATAACGTCGGCGTATGGGCCGACAACCAGTCGCCGCTTCAGCTGTACAACCTGACGGGGATGCTCGGATCTTCCTACACGCGCGAGGAGTGGGAGCGCATCTGGAAGGTGTATACCGGACTTGTCGCGCTGCTCGACTATTGCGTTGGAAGGCTCGTATTCGAGCTGAAGCAGGAGGGCTTGTACGACAACACGCTGATTGTGTTCACCAGCGACCACGGGGAAATGCTCGGCTCGCACCGGCTTTGGCAAAAGATGTGCATGTACGAGGAATCGGTGAAAACGCCGCTGTACATGAAGTTTCCGTCCGGGTTCACTCCGGCGGTAACCCGGTCCGGGGAGCTCGTCAGCAGCGTCGACGTGCTTCCTACGCTATGCGATTATCTCGGCATCGAGACGTCGGACGGCGTATCGGGCCTCTCCTTGATGCCGCTCCTGCGCGGAGAGCGGGAGAAGCTCGAACGCGAACGGGTCTTCATCCAGTTCGATGGAAACGGGGCGCGGAGCAACTTCCAGCGGTGCGTGATCGAGGGAGATTACAAGCTGATCGTCGATATTTTCAAGGATGAAATGTTCATCGAGCTGTACGATGTGACGAACGACCCGCAGGAAATGACCAATTTGGCGTTTCAGTCGGAGGAACATGGCCTCCGTATCGAAACCATGCTGGAAGCTTTAAGACGGCACATGCGCGATACGAACGATTTGCTGGCGCTGCCGGATGGGCTGTACGAGCGATTTTTGGCTGATTACGAGGTATTTAAAGTATAAGAGAGCTTGTATTTTAAGGAGAGAACGCAAGAATGAGTGTACAACCGAACGCACAATGGATTGAGGAAGCATGGAGCAAGGCAGCAGCCAAGATCGGTCAAACGAGCCGGACGATCGGAGCGGGATTTCCGCACGTGTCCAAGGAAGGCAAATACGATAATACGGGGCCAAGCTTTTGGACATCCGGCTTCTGGCCGGGTCTCCTGTGGCTCGTATACCGCGAGACAGGCAACGAGGAGCTGAAGCGGATAGCCAAAGAATGCGAGAGCAAGATGGACGTGTGCATCGACGAATACACGGGCCTGCATCACGATGTCGGCTTCATGTGGAGCATCACCTCGGTAGCCCACTATAAGCTGACGGGGAATGCAGCGTCGAAGCTGCGAGCTTTGAAGGTGGCGGCATGGCTTGCCGGCCGGTTCAATATCCGGGGCAATTACATCCGTGCCTGGAACGATAACAACTGGAAGAGCGAGAACGGCAATACCGGCTGGGCCATTATCGACTGCACGATGAACCTGAGCCTGCTATTCTGGGCTTCCGAGGAAATAAGGGACCCGAGGTTCAAACATATTGCGATGGAGCATGCGAACACGGTGCTGCGGGAGTTTATCCGCGAAGACGGCTCCGTCTATCATATCGTCCAGTTCGATCCGGAGAGCGGGGAGCGCGTCGGCGCATTGGGAGGCCAAGGCTTCGCACCGGAATCGGCGTGGGCGAGAGGTGCAGCATGGGCACTGTACGGCTTGGCGCTGTGCTACAAGTATACGAAGGACGATAAGTACTTGCAGGGGAGCAAGAAGGTAGCCCACTTCTTCCTGGCCAATTTGCCGGAAGACCTCGTTCCTTACTGGGACTTCCGCTTGACGACGCAGGAGGGGGCGCCGAGAGACTCCTCGGCTGCGGCGATTGCGTCGAGCGGTCTGCTGCTGCTGGAAGAGCTGCTGCCTGCGGAAGAAGGCCGATTGTACGGGACGTCGGCGAGACGCATCTTGCAGTCGATGGCGGAGCGTTACGCGATCTGGGACGCGAGCGACGAAGCGATTCTGCCTCACGGCACGGGCCACTGGCCTGCCAACAAAAATATCGACGTCGGCTTGATCTACGGAGATTACTATTTCGTCGAAGCGCTGGCGAAGCTGCGCGGACAGACGGAGCTGTTCTGGTAAACAGGGGGGACGCCACCGGCGTCCAAACCCTATTTTAAAAAAATGAGATGACAACGCTTTCTTAATTATGTGGAAGGTCATTCCATAATCAAAATGCAAAGGAGAGCTTTTTTATGCCTAGTAAAATGAGTGTCTCGGTAATGTTTCTAGGTTTGTCAACTTTATTCCTGTCCGCCTGCAGCTCAGATGAAACAGGAGAGAAGGGGGATGGATTAAAGCCGCCTGAGCCGATTACCCTTAGATTTTTTAGCGGAGATAATAACTTCCAGAAGCGTCTGACAAGCGATAAAGTAAAGCAAAAATTTCCACATATCACTGTTGAATTTTATGCAGGGAATACGGCAGGCGGAAAACTAGAGGATCTCATAGCAGCAGGACAACCCCCAGATGTGTATTATCAAGGGTTAAGCGGTTTGAACAATGAAATCATCAAATATAATATGCAATATGATATGTCCGAGCTGATAAAAAAAACGGGCTTCAATATGAACAGGCTCGATCCTGCATACTTAGATATCATCCGCGCTGCATCAGAATCGCTCGGAGGCACCTATTACGGCCTTCCCGTGACAACGTTCACACCCGTTCTTTTTTACAACAAGGACGTCTTCGACAAATTCGGCGTTGCGTATCCGAAAGACGGGATGACATGGGACGAGACTTATGAGTTGGCGCGCAAGCTAACCAGAGAAGACGCCGGCATTCAGTATAAAGGAATGACGATGAATTTTCCCTATTTATTCGATAACAATCAGTTGGCCGCTCCATATTTGCATCCAAAGGAGAATCAGGCGATTATGGATACTGACCAATGGCGCTCGATATTCAAAACGTTCGGTCAATTTTACAAACTGCCCATGAGTAAGCCGCTGACAGACCGCAGCCGCCCCGTGGAAGTGAACGATTTTACGAAAGACCGGATTTCCGCGATGCATGCGGATGTAACGGCTGCGATCGAGAGCTTTCCTGACGATTTCGTCAATTGGGACATGGTATCGCTGCCTACTATGGCGGAGGCGCCTCTTTTGAACGCCCAACTAAACCCAAGGTTTTACTACATCATGAGCTCGAGCAAGCATAAAGATGAAGCGTTCAAGCTGATCGAATTTTTATTGACCGACGAGATGCAAATGATGGCCAGCAAAACGGGGTACGGCACAGTGCTGGACAACGAAGAGATTCGCAAAGCATACGGACAAGATTTTGCCAAGCTGAAGGGGAAAAACACCGGCGCTCTGTACGTCAACAAACCGGTAAAAGTAAGTCCGGCCCGTGATGCTAAGCTGGTATCGGTACCCACCTCAAGCCTCGTTTCCAAAGAATTCAATGCATACATTAAAGATTTGAAAGATGTCAACACGGCTTTGCGCGATTTGAATGAAGGAATAAATCTGATGATCGATCAGGAGAAAAAAGCTGCGTCGAAGTAAAGATAACAATAAGCGATGAAATCTTGCGGGAAGTCGTACGTCTCGCGGTAACACGAGATCGTGATGCCAGATGCTCCTAATGCTGCGTAACAGCGGCATTCTCGTATTAGCAGGCTAGCCAGAACTTTTCTGGTTGGCCTGTTACTACTTTGAAACCTTGAGTTAGTAATTCCGCATCCTGTGTTCAAGGAGTGATTCAGTGTCGTTCAGGATGAAGTTAAACGGATTGTTTCTAGGACTTACGCTTGCCTTCATGGCAATCTCTTCCTTCATAAGTTATTTTGTATCCCAAAAATTAATCATCGATAACATAAAGCTATCGAACGAAAGCGAACTGTCGATCAATCTTGAAACAATGGAAAATTCCATTAATAAGAGCAAGGAAAAGTTTCAATTATTTATGGATGACTTCCAATTTCATTTTGACAGCGACGACGTTAAAGACAACAATTTCATTCTAAGAAAGGCCTTTGACTTCAATTCCGAGCTGCGAACGTTCCTGTATTCCAATAGAGAATTCAAGGGTATCTTTTTATACCAAAATCAAGTGCTTATCGGGACTTCCTTGGCGAATGAAGTGATTTCATATACAGATGATATGGATGAGAGAGCGGCTACTCAGTCACTAAACGAATACATATGGACTCAATTGAAGGAAGATTGGAAATACGGACAGAGCGATTTTTTTGAAGAAAACTTATTAATAGCACCGATACAAGAGGGGGCTTACCTTATTGCAGTACTGGATTTTCAGAAGCTCCTCGACCAAAGCGATCTACAATTAAATAAGCTTAATGCGAAACATCAAGTGATATACGGTGATCAACAAAAGATAGGAGATCTTTTAAATCATCGATTTACTGAGCCCGATACCGGGGCTATCGTGACGTTTCGACTCGAAAATCAGATCGTCTCCGTTAAGAATAAAGATGGAAACAAATACATTTTATTGCGGGATATTAGTCCAGTCGACCATAGCATCAATCAAATCGTGTGGAAGCTAGTTGGTTATGGGTTGATTATATTCATTGTATTTGCTGCGATATCCCATTTTAATACGGGATTGATTTTAAGACCGGTGTATGATTTCATTCAAAAACTTAAGCAGGTAAAGGGATTCGAAGAACGCGAATCAATTCACCGCTACATTACAACTTATAGAGAGCACTCAAGTGCGTATAAAAAGCTGTTTCTTTTTTTCTCCATGATAATTATTCCTACACTCAGCATGATTCTTATTTCATATTATCATTTCGACCAAGTTATTGAAGAGAATTCACGACAAGCTAACATTCAAATGTTCAAACAGACCGCAAAAAGAATAGAAAATAACCTGCAATCGTACCATTCTTATATGAGTTATTTGATTCTTAATAGAGAATTTCAAGAGCTAATGATGAATGTTAACGGGGATTCGTTACAAAGGAGCCGGGAATTCTCGGATACTTTAATTAGGAAGGGAGTCATTGATAAGAGCTTAAGTTATATTTCCATCTACGATGCGCATAACCGGCTTGTGTTCTCCAATACGAAAAATAAACCGGCGATTACACCTACACAGCCCTTATTGGTTATGAAAAAGGAAATCAAATATTTAGCCAATACGCTTGATAAATCGAACCTGTTTAAGTACATGGGATACATTGAATTCGGAATTAACAGTGTTCTAGATAACCAGCGGCATGCAGCAGGTACATCAGCCGTTACCCTCATGAACCGTAAAAGTGATAACGACGATGTCCATATGATTAGTTCACGCATGGATCACAAGTATACCGAATATATACGCAAGCATACCACGGAGATGATAGGAGATCCGATTGATCACAAATATATAACCGTCAAAGGTCAAAAAACGTTGTTCTCCACAATTCCGATTCATGACCTGGAAGAGTGGAATTTAGGTTTGTTTGTTCCGGCCTCCTGGGAAGAGCAGCGGTATATTTTTATCATCCTGTATTTGATTGAGATTTCCTGCATGCTCTGCATTATTATTATTGCCTCTTACCTATTGGGTAAGCGTATGACCGCTCCGGTACGAAGGGCGATCCACTTGATGGAAGGATATCCGCATGATCAGTCCATTCGATTACGCGGTACGGAGCATGACTTTGAATTTGTTATTCTAGCCTACAATTTCAACAATATGTTAAGTCGGCTGGAATCCTTATCGATTGAGCTAAAGACTAAAGAGAACGAAAACTTAGAAATGGAAAAACGGATCAATAAGCTCTTGTTTAAAGCTTTGCAGTCGCAAATCAATCCGCACTTTCTGCAAAATATCTTCACTTCCATCATGCTGCTGCTCAAAACAGGGAAGTCCGAGGAAGCGAGTAAGATGCTTGTAGCAACAGCCAAATTTCTGAAAACGAGCTTATCTGGGTCAAGAGATTTAATTACGCTTGATGAAGAGCTGGAGCATGTACAAAATTACATCCAAATCCAAAGTATCCGCTTTGAGCACCAACTGGTTTTTCAGGTTAATGTAGATGAAGCCTACTACAAGGTGTTCGTTCCTAAGTTAATTTTGCAACCGATCGTAGAAAACGCGATTCACCATGCGATGGAAAAGAATCGGGTATTAACAATCAGAATTTCCAGCGAAATAGCAGAAAACAATAACTTAATCATCCTTATCGAAGATGATGGTAAAGGAATGGATGCTGCTCAATTAGCAAACGCAATTCAAACGATGTACAACAAAGCACAATCCGCTCATTGCGGATTGTCCAATGTTCATGAAAGATTAACCCTTGAATTTGGCGTTGGGTGCGGACTGGAAATTAGAAGTGCCAAGGGGACAGGTACTCACATTAAAATGAAAATCAGACTGCCACTGCGGAGGTTGGAGACATGAACAAGTTTACACTTATGATCGTGGATGATGAGAGGATCATTAGAGACGGGTTGTGCAGCTCCATAAATTGGGAGGCGTTGGGATTTAAACTGGTGGCCGTTGCCGCTGATGGTGAAGAGGCACTGGAGCTGTTCCAGGAGCATAAGCCGGAAGCGGTTATTATGGATATTCATATGCCTGACCTAAGTGGACTAGAAGTGCTGGAGAAGTTTAAATGCTTGCATCCTGAAACAGAAGTTATTCTGCTTAGCGGGTACGACGAATTCGCTTATGCCAAAAAAGGAATTCAGGAAGGGGCATTCGACTATATCATAAAACTGACTATGTTTCCGGAGCTGGAGGAATGCTTAAAGAAGTTGTATCACGTCTTGTCCCACAAGCAGGAGGAGAGCCGACAATACAATGAGCTTTTGATGCTCAAAAACGATTTTACGTTTCAACAATATATTAAGGGCTATTTGAGCTCAGAGCTCAATCGAGCTGCGGAGAAATCTTATTATAGCGTGGCAAGTATATGGCTTCCTTCGCTCCATCCATTAGATGTGAATAGATTAAGCCAAATCAAAATTCCCCTAAAGATGATGTTAAAACAGGAAAACCGCTATATCTATATTATTTTCATTAAGGAGAACGATGAAATCCAACTCTTTCATAATAAAATAATAGAGTCGATTCACCTCATTGAGTCTTATTTGTGCGATATGATGGTTACCGCATACAAAATTGGAATTGGGTCCATAAAGCCTTACATCTCGGAAATTCCTCGTAGCTTCAACGAAGCAATGAAGACGACCGATTATCTTAGAGCTAGGGATTCAGCTAACTCAACACGGTCCGTCTTATTTTATGGAAGTTGGCAGGGGCAGGATACGAGCACCCAGTTTAAAATGGCTTCAAATATGCATTGGGTCAACTGGGTCTATACCGGTGACACGGAAAATCTGATCAGCTGGATGAAGACGGTGTTTGCCGAAAGCTGCTTAAATAAAAATATAAATGTCTCGGATATAAAGTATTTATGCTTTCAGATTGTCGCTCAATTCGAAAAAGTTACTAAAGTCAAAAAGAATGAAACCCTTTCTTTGAATGAATTTGATTCGATTACGGATTTAGAAGCTCCTATGCTTCAAATTGTAAAAGAACAATGCATCCTTGCCAATCGTAGATTTCAGCTGCAAAAGAACGAAAGCATATCATCCGTTAAAGAGTATGTGGATGGGATGTATACGACCAATTTGAACCTGGAAGATGTCGCACGGCAGTTTTATTTCAGTCCGGGTTACTTATCCTCCAAATTCAAAGAGTACACCGGAATGACATTCTCCAAGTATTTGATAACGAAACGAATCGAAACAGCTTCCCAATTGTTGGCTGGAACCGAAATGAAAATTTATGAAATTGCCAAAGAAGTCGGTTACTCGGACGAGAAGCATTTTAGCAAGCTGTTCACCCAATTAAAGAAGATGGGGCCAAGGGAATATCGCAGGCATTACAAGTAAAATTTACACCGGCTTACTTCGTAAAAATATCCACCTTTTTGGGGTGTTTCACCTTCTGTTTTTTATTGGGGTGTAACGTATACTGTAAGTATCAAATGTATGCGGTTACATACCAAAGGGGAGATAAGATGGAGCACAACAAGTTTTACAAAATTCAGATGTTTTATTCTAAGTATCAAATATTTCTTTTTATTGTCCCGGCTTTAATTTACTACATTA
Source organism: Paenibacillus sp. NPDC056579 (assembly GCF_042793215.1). NCBI lineage: Bacteria > Bacillati > Bacillota > Bacilli > Caryophanales > Paenibacillaceae > Paenibacillus > Paenibacillus sp. NPDC056579. Next base: position 1,559,212 of record NZ_JBHTVD010000001.1, on the reverse strand, counting down.
TCTTCAGGTACAAACCATTGTATTTTATCCAGATTGCGTTTAAGGACTTCAGAATTACACGAACGCTAGAGAATAGCCCATGGGTTGGCTTCGATCATTTTGTCACGCTATTTCATTCAACCGACTTTCAACAAGCTCTACTCAACACACTGATAATCAGTTTCTATAAGATCTTGTTCGGTTTTCCGGCACCTATCCTATTAGCTTTAATGTTGAATGGACTGAAAAATGCAATATTCAAAAGAGTCAGCCAGTCTATTCTGTATCTTCCTCATTTTATTTCCTGGTCAGTACTGGGAGGAATCATCTACGGTTTATTATCTGTACATGACGGGTTAGTAAATGAGATTGTCAAATGGTTCGGACACGAGCCGATTTATTTTATGGGAAACAAGGAGTATTTTCGAGGGATTCTGGTTGCATCGGAAGTGTGGAAAACGATGGGGTGGGGGACCATATTATATTTAGCGGCCTTAACCCGTATCGATGTGTCCCTTTATGAAGCAGCACGTGTCGATGGCGCTTCACGCTCGCAGCAGTTATGGCATATTACGCTTCCAGGTATCTCCACCACAATCGTGGTGCTGTTCATTATCCAAGTCGGTCATTTGCTTGATGTCGGTTTTGAACAGATTCTGGTGATGAGCAATCCTATGGTAATCAATGTGGCGGACATTATCGATACCTATGTATTTCGTGTCGGTCTCCAAGAAGGCAAACACAGTCTGGCCACTGCGGCAGGACTATTTAAAACATTGGTTGCAGCCATTCTCGTTTACTCGGCAGATCGGTTGGCCAAGGTCATAGGGCAAAGGGGGATTATTTGATGGCTAGTGCTAGCACGATTCGGGATAGTAAGCATCAAATAGGTGATAAGTTGAATAATGCGATCATGCTATTGTTGTGCATTATTATGCTGTATCCGTTTTGGCAGACGGTGGTCGCTTCATTCATGACGGAATCCGAATACTTAACTTCTCGGTTCAAAATGATAGTGACAGCACCCACTTTAGCGTCATATAAGCAAATTTTTCAAGACGGTACGATCTTTATTCATCTCAGGGTTACATTCTTAATTACAGTAATCGGGACTACTGTCGCCTTATTTATGACCGCCTATTCGGCTTATGGATTATCCAAACCGTTCAAAGGCTCAAAAATAGTTATGTTTCTGATCGTTATGACGATGTTCATGAATGCCGGTTTGATTCCTGATTATATGAATTATAAGGAGCTCGGGCTGATCAATAATTTCGCTGTTTACATAGTTCCTTATATGATCAATACCTTTTATCTAATTATTATGAGATCGACTTTTATGGAGTTTCCTAAAGAATTAGAGGAGGCAGCCCGTATCGATGGCTGTAATGATTTTCGGATCTTCTTCACTATCGTCTTGCCGTTATCCAAACCTATTTTGGCCGCAATCGGATTATTTTTCATGGTAAGCTTCTGGAACACTTATATGCAATCGGTATTCTTTATCACCGACAAAGAGTTAAAGACGGTTCAGGAATATTTGCAAAAAATGATTAGCAGCACGCAAGATTTGGAAGCCGTCATGCTCGCTGAATCCGGAGAAGAGGGCTTTAATTCAGAAACTATACGTTTAGCGAATATCGTACTGGTTTTACTGCCTATCGTCACGGTTTATCCGTTTTTGCAAAAATATTTTGTGAATGGAATCATGATGGGTTCCTTGAAAGGCTAGTTTTCCAAACCATTGAGAGTAGAAAGGGTGTTTGAAGGTATGAAATTAAGAAAAACGACCGCTTTAATCCTTATCCTCGTACTGGCGATTGCTGTTCTCGGGTGCTCGAATCAATCAGGAACCACCACGGATTCCAAGAGTGACCAGAGTCAAGATTCCGCTGCTAAATATGGTAACATTAGTTTGGCGAAAAAGTATGACATTAAGTGGTTTCAGTGGGGTCCTCGCGACATACATCCTGATGATGCCATTATCAAATATTTAAATGAAAAATTTAATGTAAATATTAAAGTGGAGCGGATCTTAGCTAAAGAATACGTAAAAAACCTGGAGTTAAAAATTGCGGCAGGTGACATGCCCGATGTATTCCGATATTCGCTCAGTACTGGAGCGCATATTTATAGCCAGCTATATGAAGACGGTTTTTTGATGAACTTCAACGACTATGCCGAAAAATATGATTTAAAAGGTATAAAGACTTATATGAAGCAACCCGGGACCGAGGAGTTCCGTGAAGAGAACGGGGTTTATCAGCTCCCATCCCGCAAAGCGGGAGTCATCCCCAGTGTGGTGGTAGTTCGTCAGGATTGGTTGGATAAGCTTGGATTGAAGAAGCCGACGACTATGGATGAATTCAAAGCGATGCTGAAAGCATTTAAAGATAATAAATTGGGGGGCGCTAACACAGTGCCTATCACGTTTGCGTTCGGATCCGGCGCATTTCTGAATCTATCTACTAGTTATACCGGCGTCAATACTTGGGGGAAAGCGGACGGCAAGTGGATGTATGAAGCAGTCATGCCGCAATATAAAACATTCCTGCAATTTGCGAGTGAACTCTATCGGGAAGGTTTAATTGACCGGGAATTATTTACATCTAATGAGGCTCAAGCTAAGGCCAAGTTCATCTCCGGGAGCTCCGGTGTCATCGTGGCTCCTACGGAAAGATATGTGGCTCTCGAAAAGGATCTAGCGGAATCCAACAAAAGTGCCAAGCTATCGCTGCTCATTCCGATGCCTAAAGGACCTGCAGGGGGCTTTGGCAGAGTTGACGCGAGCTTCACGGAACCAATCGTAGTTATTAAAAAAAATCGGGATGAAGATTTCTTGGCAAGAGTTGCTGCTATTATTGATTACACCCATAGTGAAGAAGGGATTAGGATACTCAACTATGGAATTGAAGGCGTTCATTATACAATGGAAAACGGCAAGATGGTGAAAACCGCACTCTATGATCGGGATATCATTCCGTCATTGGGACACTTAACAGCCATGACAACGGATTATTCATTAGCATCAGGGGATGTAGAAGGCGCACTAAAAGACAATTATGAGTACTCATTAAAATCCGGTATCGCACCTCCGATAACGGCGTTGAGCTACGGAGCTTCCAAGGATTTAATGCCGTCTATTGAAAAAAAATACAATGAATGGATGATCAATTTTGTAACCGGAGCTAAGGATATTAACTCTAATTGGGATCAATATGTGAAAGAAATGAATGACACCGGGATCAGAAAGCTCACTGAGGCAGTTGAACAAAATACGAATAAAAGGGGCAAGTAACTACTGGCACGAAAAGCGATCTGAAAGACAGTCTCAAGCGATATCAGATGAATAGGTAATGAAAAAAAGGAGCTAAGCCGTTTGTAGGTGCCTAGCTCCTTTGCTTTTAGCGTCAATTGCTAAAATCACACATTTTTACAAGTACATTAATTATTCTGACATTCGTTTCTGGCGTAATCCATGATAACTTAGGTAATAGGATGATATAAGTAAGCGCTTCTATCGGGGCAAATAATCTAGTAAAGGTAGGGATGACGATATGGTAAGAAAAATGTCAGTGCCTCCTCTGGAACTTACAGATTCTACGGGAGCAGACACACAAATGTGCGCAGTTGTTGAAAGGATAGGGGAAATTACCTTGCGCAGAGCTTTTATCCCGGAGCCTGAGGATCACGAGGTTCGTGTCAAGGTCAAATGGGTTGGTATATGCGGTAGTGATATCGAGGTGTTCAGAGGTGCCCGCGAGCCAGAGTTCGTATCTTACCCTACTAGACTCGGTCATGAAGTGGCCGGGGTTATAGATAAAGTCGGACCAGGGGTCATTGGACTTCAAGAAGGCGATCACGTTGCACTCAGATATGTATGGGGGGCATTCGCGGAATACGTATGCTGTAGTCCATTCTCAGTTAAGGTACTGCCCAAACAATTGCCCCTGCTGGAAGGCTCGCTAATCGAAGTATTGCCTGGAATCCTACACGCTGCTGAGTTAGGGGAGATTTCTCCGAACAAGAACGTGCTGATTATGGGCCAAGGCGTTAGCGGTCTTGTGCTGACGCAGGTAGTTTCGTTATTTAGCCCACGCAATCTAGTTGTTACCGATTTGTTCGATGAGAAGCTGGAGCTTGCCCGCAGGTACGGAGCGACTCACACGTATAAACTCCCGTCAAGTGATTCACGGACAATGGATGTGCTGTACAATGATTTTCCCGACGGATTTGATGTCGTCATACCTTGTTTGTTAGAAGGCTCCGGTATGGTTGATGCGATTGACGCTGCCGCCCAGAACGGACGCATTGTAATGTACGGCTGTATCGGGACTTGCCACAAGCCTGTCGACTTTTTCAAAGTACACAAGAAAAGACTGGATATTTATTCGACGGAGCCGAAGCGGGATATCGACAACCGGAGATTTTTCGATGAGGGACTGCGGCTTGTAATGGATGGGCTTGTTAATACGAAAGAAATGATTACGCATATTGTTCCTCTATCCGAAGTCGGAGAAGCGTTCCGCATCCGCAACTCGCATCAGGGAAACACCATTCACGTCATGATCGACTGTGAGAAATGATAACAGATTCTAGCTCTTTGCCTTATAAAATCTAATTAGGAGATGTTCGGTTATGAAGATGAAAGCCTATGTCCTGCCATCAAAGCCCTTGTTAGAAAAAATTTGTTCTACGACATGCAAAGAGTGGCTTGAGGAGCATTTCATCCCTGTTTGGAATGAAACGAATGAGGAGTATACGCCGGAGCAGTTAATGGAAATAATGGCCGATGCCGAAGTGATACTTACAAGCTGGGGATCGCCGAGCATTTCGGAGGAAATGTTGAAGAAAGCCCCGAAGCTGCGCTATATTGGACACGCAGCGGGTACGGTTAAACAACGGATTCCTAAGCAAGCTTTCGGACAAGGGATAGGAATTTATTCAGCAGCTCCTCGTCTTGCATGGAGTGTAGGGGAATATTGCCTCTCTGCATTATTGACATTGATGAGGAAGCTTCCTCAATACGATACGAATTTCCGCCAAGGCGGATGGAAGCTGAAGCATGTTAGAGGCAATGAATTGTTCGGAAAAACAATAGGCATTGTATCGGCCAGTTCAACCGGAAGGGCGTTTATCCAGCTGTTGAAACCTTTTCAAGTGAATATCTTGGTGTACGATCCATATTTGAGTGAACAAAGAGCGGAGGAGCTGGGAGTGCGACGTGCAACGTTGGAAGAGGTGATGGACTGCCCCATTATTTCCATTCATGCTCCATCCATCCCGGCGACCGATAATCTAGTGAATGCCGATCTGATTCGCCGTATCAAGGACGGTGCTATTCTAATCAATTCCTCACGCGGAGCCGTTCTGGATGAAGAAGTGCTATTCACGGAGCTGAAGACCGGCCGATTTTATGCTGCACTTGATGTATTTATAAAGAATCCTTCCAAAGATTCATCTCTTCGTGAGCTATCCAACGTATTGGTGACTCCTCATGTGGCAGGAGATACCGTAGACGGGCATTTGGCGCTCATGGAGGAGATAGTTGCCGATATTTTACGCAAAGAACGCAGCGAGCCTACCCGTTTCGAAGTACAAGAGCACTTGTGGGACATTCTAGCTTGAGCAGTATATAAGATTACGAACAGCGCTTTAAAAAGCAAATCGCGAAGGGACACACAGGGGAGGTTGATCAGATGGAAATTCGGTTGCTGAAAGGCCATGATTTCAATGAAGCGGTGAGACTAGCTGACTGGGTGTTTAAAAGGGATGGGCGTATTTCTTTGGAGACGGCATTCCCTCATATTTACACCGATGCGACGAGTCATTCATACGGTTTGTTTGCCGATAACCGACTCGCATCGTTTATCGGGTTCGTTCCATCCGTCGTCACCATTGGGGCTGCACGACTAAACGTATACTCTGTGGGTTCGGTTTGTACTCATCCGGATTACGCTGGACGAGGCTACGCCGGTGAGGTATTAAAGCAGGTCATTCGCCATGCCGAACAGGCAGGAGCGTCGCTCATTCTTGTATCCGGACATCGGCAACTGTACACACGCGCCGGCTGCTACCCATTTGGTGCATTCACTCAGTACCGGATTGGTAAGGAGGTAGCGGCAGCGATTATGGCCGAGCGTGCCAAGGATGTACATCTTCGTCCGATGATTGAAACCGACCTGTTCGACCTAAACCGTTTATTCGCGGATCGAACCACTCGGTTCGAGCGCAGCGTATGGGACGCCGCGTTTCTGATTAAGACCGTTCCTATTGCCAAATCCAGGGGATATACGCATCAAGTATACCTGGCCGAGAGACAAGGGAAGGTAGAAGCCTTTGTGGTGGTTGCAATACCAGGGAGTCCGGAAGCAACGCATCATCCGTTCGTTGTCGAGTACGGCGGTTCTCCGGAAGGCTGCGCGCAGCTGTTTGCACATGTAATAAGTGAGCACGGTCTTGACGCTATCAAAGTAGTATTGTCCATACATGAGAAAGAGGATAGGGAGCTTGGGGCAAAGCTGGAGAAATACGGTACGGAACGGATCGAGCTTCGCAACAGCGGTACCGTCCGCATTGTCGATCCAGGCAGGCTGATCGAGCAGGCCGCGTCTTACTTGCGAGACAAGCATGAGTTCACGTTCGGCAGTCTACGCATGGAGCGAGCCAGTGAACTTGGGTATGTCATCGTCGCCTGCGAAGGACATCAAGCGACGATAACGGACAGTCAGCTCGTCTCGCTTCTATTCGATGAAATGCCTCAGCTGCCGGACGTCGATCACATACTAGCTGCCGACTTAAAGCGGCTGTTTCCGTTGCCTTTTCCCTATGTAAGCGGCTTGAATTACATTTAACGGGAACGGGCATGGATAACCGAAAAAATCATTCAAGGATTAGTATATTAACGTGCTAAAAGTATAGCGTCACCGGACAGTTGTCGGTAGACAAGATCTTTATGGCAGACACATGTGCCACAATGGTTATATGTATTGAGGCTTTAAAATAATGGGACAATGTGCCTGTCGCGATCCAGCGACACAAACATTGTCCCATTTTCAGTGTTCAATACAAAAAAGATGTTTATTTTCGCGTCAACACTAGTTTCTGGTTTTCACAGCTAACCCACTAAACGATATGGGTCCTACGACATCTACTCTTGTATTTGCAGTACGGTTTTCTGCTGTGACTGTGTAAGAATGAGTACCTGCTGGTACATTTCTATCTTCAGCTTGGAAGGTAACTATATAATTTTGCTCTGAACCCGCAGATTCGATACCTTGCTGTGTGTTGAAAATTTCTGTATTACCGCGGAAGACTCTAAACCGAATTTGCCCAATGCCTGTGATACCTCTGACACCAACGGATACCACTAAATCTACCCGGTTCGGTTGAGAATTCACTGGAATCCGTATTGGGATCGATGCGATGCCAGATTTTTGTGGGGACCGCCGAATAGTAAACGATCTAGCCGGGTTGAAGCGACTAAGCGGCTGGACGGCTGCTTTATCAAGGATACGTACCACACTATCAGCTCCTCTTTATTAGTACTCTATTTTATGTAAGAGATAAAGAGAATGATTGGACACATATATGATGATTACATAGATTTGGGAATACGTAACCATAATATGACATTTGGCTATGTCAAGATTTATTGCTGATTTTTATAGTAGGAAAATAGATAAGTAAGTAGAGAATGCAATGGTAAACTTACTTGGTAATTATCAGCTCTGGTCCTACTGAATCACATAATACATCCTTCAGCTTCAGTACATTTGCATGATATTAATGTGTTAATTAAGCGTGACCTTCTTCTTGAATTGAATAAACAAAAAGACAGCACGGACCCACAAATCAAAAGCAATGGAAAGCCAAACACCTGCAATCCCCATATCAAAATACAAGCACATTAAATAAACTCCGAGAACCCGAATGAGCCACATGCCTATAGCGGTGCTGTACATCGGACTCCTTGCGTCTCCTGCACCTTGAAGTGCTCCGGCTAGCACGAGACCTACAGCCAAGGCAGGTTGGGCAAAAGCGTCGATACGAAGCGCGGTTACGACCATGTCAATGACGCCGCGATCAGATGTAAACCAAGTAGCGAGCCAAGGGGAGACAATGAAAAGAAGGATGCCAATGAGAGTCATTATAACTATAGCAACACCGGTTGTGATCATACCGTAAGAATATGCTTCATGATGATGCTTTGCACCCACTTGCTGACCGACTAATGTAGTAGCAGCTACAGCTAAACCGTATCCGGGCATGTACGAAAAGATTTCTATATTACCTGCAATCACATGGGCTGCATATGTTTCAGTGCTAATTTTTATAATGAGCCCGAAATAAAGAACTTGTCCGAGCCGCATGATGAGCCTTTCCACAGCTGCAGGGATTGAAATCTGCAGCATTGGCATGGAGAACTCTTTTGAGAAAGCCAGATCATTAAATACAAACGAAACCTTGGACTTTCGAATGTATGCATATAATGCCACCGTACCGATAAACCGTACGATCACGGTTGCCCAAGCCGCCCCAGCAATACCTAACCCTCCAACTCCAGCAATACCGAATATGAGCACATAATCTAGTGCTATATGTATAATATTGACCCAAAAACTCACTTTCATTGGGGTTTTGGTATCTCCCGCCGCTCGAAGAATACTACCGAATATGGTCATAAGCGAAATGAAAATGGAGGGTATAGCAACAATACGGAAGTAGACTGCTCCGTCCGCCAATACTTGAGGCTCAGCTCCCATGATCCGTAATAGGGGTTCTGCAAAAAATATAGTGATAAGTCCAAACAATATACCTGCTCCCACTGCTACCATGGTCGATTCTTTGGCAACTTTTTTAGCTCTTTCCAAATCACCCGCACCGATACTTCTGGCAATTAAGGAAGAAGTGCCGATACCGAGTGCCATAAAGATAGCAAGATATACCGCCAGAATAGCATTCACAACTCCTACAGCAGCGACTTCGTTTATTCCCAGCTTTGCGACAAATAGGGTGTCAACAAATCCAACGAGAGTTTGGAGCAGATTTTCAATAATGGCTGGGATCGCAAGCGCTAGAACAATCATTAATTTCCGTTTACTTGTCGGTTGTTCATTAGCCAAGCCGGGAATGGTCATGTGGCTCATCCTTTCATCCATATTCACTCCTCATGGTTATGATTATATCCCCCTAGGGGGGTTATTTCAATCTTTATCTTGAAAGTGAATTCATTTGTGAGGTCCTTTTATCTGAAAGGGTAGTATATTTTTCATAATCTCTAAAATCAATTGACTTGAAAAAATGGTAGCAGTATACTTCATACAACCCCCTCAGGGGGTTATCCAATAAGTAATATCAAGCAACCCAATGTAGTTCAATACACCGATGAATGGCAGTGCGATTTGACCTGCCTGGGGGGATACCATTAGACTAAACATGTTGATGTTAATGGTATAACCATGGAGGGAGAATCTTACATGAGCAAGAATAAAGAAATAAATGAACATAACCTTAATCATAGCAATAACCATTCCCACGGCCATACTCATGACCATGCTGGCGAAGACCATCACCGTCATCGGAAAAGTGTAGTCAATCGTTTAGCTCGAATCGAAGGTCATGTCCGTTCTGTTAAAGATATGGCAGCAAACGGAAGAGAGTGTGGCGATCTGCTCATCCAAATTGCCGCGATACGTTCCGCATTGGATAATTGCGGAAAACTGATATTAAAAGATCACTTGGAAGGATGCGTCATTGAGGCTGCCAAATCTGGTACGGAACAAGAAGTCATGAAGCAGCTAAACGAGGCGCTTGATAAGTTTATCCGGTAAATGGACCTTATCGATACTCTACTTCAATTTACCTTGTGATCATCATTAAAGGAGCTCCCTATGTCAGGCTTTAAAACCTATTTATCTTTCGTAAAACCATATTGGAAGCTTGTTGTTATTACAGTGCTTATAGGGATGATAAAGTTCGGTATCCCCTTGACATTACCGCTCATTCTGAAATACGTCGTTGATGACCTGCTGCTCAGTTCTTTACCGGCTGAAGTGAAAGTTCAGAAGCTGATCTATGTGATGCTCTTTGCGTTCGCTTTGTTTGTTATAGTTAGAGCACCGATAGAGTATTTGAGACAATATTTTGCTCAATTAACAACAAGCCGTATTCTGTATGATCTGCGCAACCGTCTATATGACCATATTCAAAAGCTATCCATCCGGTATTATCACAACCATAAGACCGGTGAAATTATCTCGCGCATGATCAATGATGCCGATAATACCAAGAACATTGTTGAAACCGGAATGATGAATGTATGGCTGGATTTATTCACGCTTTCCATTGCTATGGGGTTTATGTTTTATATGGACGTCGAATTAACCTTGGTTGCTATTGCCGTTTTTCCTTTTTACGCTCTATCCGTAAAGAAGCTGTATAGTAAACTAAGAGCTTTTTCCAAATCAAGATCTCAAGCGCTGGCTGATATGCAGGCTCATCTTTTTGAACGCGTGAACGGAATCTCCGTCATTAAAAGCTTCACCCTAGAAGATGTGGAGAAAGATAACTTTGATAAGAAGAATCTTCTTTTCCTGCAAAAAGCATTGGCATTAACCAAATGGAATGCATTGACGAACGCGATAATTAATACTTTGACAGATATCGCTCCATTATTAGTTTTATTTTATGGAGGGTATCAGGTTATTCAAGGCGGTATCACGCTAGGTGCTTTTGTAGCCTTTTTCGCATACTTGGACCGTTTATACAGTCCACTTCGCCGTTTGGTCAACTCTTCTACAGAATTAACCCAGGCGAGCGCCTCGTTGGAACGAGTCATTGAACTGCTAAATGAGCCTTATGATATTGTCGATTCACCAGCAGCCAAATCCGTACAAGAAGTAAAAGGGAAAATCGATTTTGAACATGTTAGTTTTCGTTATGATAACTCTGCTGATTGGGTTTTAAACGATATCCGCTTGAATATTCGTCCTGGAGAAACCATTGCGCTAGTAGGGATGAGCGGAGGAGGGAAATCATCCTTAATTAGTTTGATTCCCCGGTTTTACGATATTCAACAAGGTAGAATCTTGCTGGATGATGTGGATCTCAAAGATATATCCATAAAAAGCTTGCGCAGTCAGATTGGGATGGTATTACAAGATAATATTTTGTTTAGCGGCAGCGTCAGAGAAAATATATTGTTTGGGAAACCAGGGGCTTCAGAGAAAGAGATCATTCACGCGGCCCGTGCTGCTAATGCCCATGACTTTATTTTAAATTTACCAAACGGATACGATACTGAGATTGGAGAACGTGGCGTGAAGCTATCTGGAGGTCAGAAGCAGAGGATAGCGATTGCAAGAGTATTTCTAAAAGACCCGAGAATTTTGGTGCTTGATGAAGCTACATCTGCTCTTGATTTAGAGTCGGAGCATTTAATCCAAGAAGCTTTGGAGCAATTGGCAAAAGATAGAACAACGCTAATTGTTGCACATCGACTATCAACGATTACACATGCAGACCAAATTGTTCTCATTGAACATGGTGAAATTAAAGAAAAAGGCACCCATGAAGAACTAATGAAAAAAGAAGGGGCATATGCACGTTTATTTAATGTACAGAACTTGAACGAAACAGTAAAAACTGATTCTTTTTAGAAATAAGCTCATGAAAAAGAGGCCGAGTCGGTCTCTTTTTTATCATTCGTGATGCAATTATCCTTAAATTTCGGCCAATAATGTGTAATTGACACTTTTCTAGAGAAATTAAACGATCGTTTAAAATCACATAGCTTACTCTAAAGTTACTAAATATCATTTAAATCAGCCCTTATACTATTCTTTTTTTTTATGTATGATGAAGTTAGGATGCAAATGGATGAAAAAACTAAGGAGGTAACTGCGTGGAATATCGTTATATGGGAAAAACGGGTCTCCGGGTAAGTGAGCTTAGTTTGGGTGCAATGACATTTGGCCGAGAAACGAGCGAGCAGGACAGCTTTAGCATTATGGACCATTTTGTGAATGCAGGTGGGAATTTTATCGATACGGCCGATGTTTATAGTCTTGGAGTATCTGAAGAAATAGTTGGTCGCTGGTTAAAGCAAAAAAAACGCGACGATTTGGTGATCGCTACTAAAGTGCGCTTTGTCATGGGCAGCGGGCCGAACGATGTGGGACTAAGCCGCAAACATATTATGGCGGGTGTGGAAGCCAGTCTTCGCCGACTTGGCACTGATTACATCGACCTTTATCAAGTTCATGCATGGGACCCCAAAACCCCTTTGGAGGAAACACTCAGCACACTGAACGAATTAGTGAAACGAGGTTGGGTTCGTTATATCGGAGCAAGTAACTTTCGTGGCTGGCAATTGCAAAAAGCCGTTGATCTCAGCAGACAGAACGGTTGGGAGCCATTTGCATGTCTGCAGCCTCAATACAATCTGTTATGCCGCGCGACCGAATTTGAGATTATCCCGGTCTGTGTAAGTGAGGGCATCGGTGTCATTCCTTGGAGTCCGCTCAGAGGCGGATGGTTAAGCGGAAAGTATCACAGAGGCATGGATATTCCTCCCGAAGGTTCCAGAGTGTCACAAGCGGATGCCAAGGGCTGGGGCGAATCATGGAAAAACTATAACAATGAACATACTTGGAAGGTGCTCGATGCTCTCTATGCAGTGGCTGAAGAGGCTGGTAAAACACCTGCTCAAACAGCAATCAATTGGCTGCTGCAGCGCGAAGGCGTGACCTCACCGATTATTGGAGCAAGGACTATCGAGCAATTGGCAAGCAATCTAAGTGCATCCGGCTGGTCCTTAAGTGTCGACCATATGAATCGTTTAAATGAAGCTTCCCTGCTTCCTGTGACTTATCCGTATGATAGCGGTGCGGACCGACAGCAGAGGGCGGGAAGAGGATAAATTATCCTTACTCACACACAAAAGCACTGTATGTGCAATTATTGGACGGCAACTATCATAGAAATTATCCCAAAGGAGGAAATAACATGTCCACTGTACAAATCCAACAAATTGTTCCTGATTTCACTCTGCCCGCATCGAACGGTAAGGAAGTATCGTTAAGTGATTTTCGAGGCAAAAGGTTAGTTATTTACTTTTATCCCAAAGACATGACCCCGGGTTGTACGAAAGAATCATGCGAATTCAGAGATTACAACGGCCAATTTGCAAGTCTGAATACGGAAGTCATTGGTATCAGTCCAGACGATATGGTCTCACACGATCAGTTTATATCGGAATATCAGCTTCCATTTCTGCTGCTTTCCGACGTTGAGCAGAAGGTATGCAATGAATTCGGGGTTTGGAAACGGAGAGAAAGAGATGGGCAGCAGTTTTATGGTGTGGAGCGGTCTACATTCCTTATTGATGAACAAGGTGTTCTAGTGAGAGAATGGCGTGCAGTTCAAGTGGATGGGCATGTTGCGGAAGTGCTGGAGGCTATTAAACAGTAGCAGCCAGGGAAGTAACGGAAGCTGCTGTTTCCTAGAGAATGTGGCAAATGTTCTTACCCAAAAAAACAGAGAGGGGAATTGTTTTATGCTGTATGAACTTCGAATTTATTATATATATCCAGGGAAAATGCAGGACATTAACGACCGTTTCGCTAAGCATACTTTAGGGATTTTTGCCAAACATGGTATGCGCGTAACCGATTTTTGGATTGATACGGACCCGGAGCACAACCGGCTTTACTATGTAATGGAATTTCCGGACATGGAGTCGCGCAATAAGAGCTTTGAGGCTTTTCGCAATGATCCCGAATGGCAGAAGGTGAAAGAGGAAACGGAAAGAGACAATCCCATCGTGGAAAAAGTTGAAAGCATTTATCTAAAACAGGCACCCTTTTTTCAAAAATAATCAAGTTCACAACATGTAACCGTAAGTAATTATATCGAAAATCGAAAGCTCTAAGGAGGGTGAAAGAGAATGGAATACGTTAGATTGGGTAAATCGGGACTAAAGGTATCGCGACTCAGTTTAGGCTGCTGGAATTTCGGAAGTTCGAACCCACGCTGGGGGAAAGCGGGAAAAGTTACGCCCGAAGATTCGGAACGGATCATCCATGAGGCTATTGATCATGGGATCAATTTATTCGATAATGCCAACCGGTATACGGGCGGGGAAGCGGAGGAGATACTGGGCAGGGCAATCAAGGGACGTCGAGACGAAGTTGTTGTCGCAACCAAAGTGCATGGTGAAGTAGGGCCAGGTATCAACAACAGAGGACAATCTCGTTTGCATATTATGCACGAAGTTGAAAACAGCCTGCGGCGGCTCGGTACGGATTATATCGATCTTTATCAGGCCCATGGTGTGGACTGGGAAACCCCACTAGAAGAATCGCTACGGGCATATGATGATCTGATCCGCCAGGGAAAAGTACGCTATATCGGCTGCTCGAATTTTCCTGCATGGGTGCTTGCCAAGTCACTGTGGGTAAGCGATGTCAATAAGCTCGCCAGCTTTATATCGGTGCAACCCAACTATAGCCTGGCCAACCGCGCAATAGAAAAAGAACTCCAACCGCTTTGTGTCGACCAAGGGATCGGTATGATTTTATATAGTCCAATGGGTGGAGGCATACTTTCCGGCAAGTATGAGGAAGCTGTTCCGGAAGGAAGCAGGGGAGCAGACGAGCCAGCAGTTGCAGAAAGGGCGAGGAAGTTCCAAGATGGTGTTAAAGTGTTGAAGCAAGTTGCGAACGAATTAGGTAAAACGCCTGCACAGGTTAGCTTGAATTGGATTATCGATCGCCCTGCGGTTTCAGCAGCCATCATAGGAGTCAGCCGATTGGAACAGCTTCGCGAAAATGTAGGTGCTATAGGCTGGAGGCTTACCGAGGAGCAGACGCAGAGGTTAGACGACGCATTTCCCGTTTAGTACACAACACGAAGTCTAACTCTCGTCCCTATAGGGGGGCGGGAGTTTTTCTTCTCACACGCACCATGCTGCACAATGAAGGTTTCAAAGTCAAATACTTTATTAAGAAGATTTCCTAACTATGCATTAATGCGATAGTAAGCAATACCCTTTAAATAGGGAGTCCTGTCCGAGCTAGAGCCCCTAATCATTCGGAGTGGAGTGAACCTTCATGTATCGGGTATTAATCGTAGATGATGAGCCATGGGTGTTGAAAGGGATTCGCAGTACGTTCAAATGGGAGCAAATGGGGTTTAAGGTAATTGCGGATACGACAGATTCGCTCGAAGCCCTTGTGATGATCGAACGGGATCACCCGGATGTGGTCATGACAGACATTCGTATGCCGGAGCTGACAGGAATAGAATTGATGAAGAGGAGCCGAGATCTGGGGATTAAATCCGAATTCGTCATCATAAGCGGTGCCGCTGATTTTCACTATGCCCAGGATTCGATCCGACTGGGCTGTTTTGACTACTTGCTGAAGCCGCTTGAATTCGAAGAAGCGGATAAGCTTTTGGAACGGCTGTATCACCATCTGCAGGATTCGAATCCGGGCAAAGGAGAGGAGGACACGGCCTCGGCTACAATCGACCGCGACATGCTGAACAACGAGAAGTTCAAGGAATTGCTCGAGTATGTGAACGGTCACTATGAAGAAGATCTGCATCTGAAAGATCTGTCCCATAAATATTATATTAATTATACCTATTGCTGTGACCTGTTTCAAAAATCAATGAAATCCACCTTCACGGACTACGTAACCCGTCTGCGGCTTAGCAAGGCCAAGCAGCTGCTTTCCGAAAATAAGCTAAGCATTTGGGAAGTTAGTCAGCATGTCGGCTATAAGGACTACAACTATTTTTCGAAGGTGTTTAAGAAATGGTACGGTGTCACTCCTTCCGGCTTCCGCAAGAACAAAGTCGGATTCCACGGAGAGGGCAGGTGAGACAGGTGCTCATGAAATCAGGAGCGAGCTTAAAACAAAAGCTTATGCTGTTGATCGGCATTTCAACCCTTATGATTTTTACATTGCAAATTTATTATTATGCCAGCTTCTACAGCTTGACCGAAGACAAGGAGAACGTGCATACGTCCAAAATCATGAAGCAGGTGGAGGAGAGGCTGCTTTCCTTCATGCAGGATATTAAAGACGCTGCGCTGGCCTCTTCCTATAATACGATAATTCAAGATTACTTAGGTTCCGATGACCCGATTTACAGGCTGAAGCTGAACAAAGTCGTCATTGAAATTATGTCAGGCATTAAATCATCAAACAAAAATATCAAATCCATTATGCTTGTCGACAAAAAGGGACACACCGTTGGTGCATCCAATCCGTTCGATTATGTCGTGCTGAGGGAAATCGAGAAGCAATATATGCTGCAAATGAATAAGCAGGAGCAATTCTACGGAAAAGTATTCGATCCGAAGGAGATGGAGAAGCCTGCTTATTTTTTTGTGCATCCTATTTTTTCAACCCTTAACGACCCGAATGATGCTGCAGAGCTCGGCACCTGTGTCGTAATTTATAAATCCGACATGCTCGACCGTATGGTCATGGATACGAAGGCCACGCCGAACTCGATGCTTTTTATTTTGGATAATCAGTTCAGCATTGTTAGCAGTGACGAAATTTCGCTGAAGGAAACGCAGTTTGACCAAACGATCCTTGAAGGCGTGAAGAACAGTAGTGAGCATAAGGCTTTCTACTATCAGAGGATGAATCATATCCAAGTGAAGGACATTGATGCCTTGCACTGGAAAATCGTCAGCTTGATCCCCATAAATGAAATGACCGATAAGCTTAGAGCGATACGGAACATGGGCTTTATGATCGGAATTGTGATGACGCTGCTGATATTTATTATGGGGTACTTTTTCATCCGCAGTGTGACGCAGCCGCTCGGCCGAATTATCCGGTTCGTTAACTTTATCGGAAATAATGGCGGGAAACGGCGGATGAAGATGCCGTTAAGAAATGAGATCGGCATATTAGCGACCGAAATCAATAAGATGCTTGATAAAATGGACGAAACGAACGAAAAGTTTGTTCAAGCAAACGTATCACTTTATCAAATGGAGCTCGCTAAGAAGCAGGCGGAACTATCGTTTTTGCAAAGTCAAATTAACCCGCATTTTTTGTACAATACGCTGGAATGTTTGCGAAGTATCGGTCTCGCGAATCGAATTAAAGAAATTGTGGAAATATCAACGGCCATGGCAAAAATCTTCAGATACAGCATTAAGGAGGACCCGATCGTACATATTGCCAGTGAGGTGAAATGCATTCAGGATTATTTGCGAATTATGTCGATCCGATATATGGAAAAATTTCGGACGGAAATCCTTATTGAAGAAACAATCATGAATATGCGAATACCGAAGATGATACTTCAGCCCATTGTAGAGAATGCCGTTTATCATGGTCTGGAAAGAAAAAATAATAAAGGTACGTTGACGATTAAAGGTTTCGTCATGCAAGGAAATTGCGTGAGATTTGAATTTATTGATGACGGCAAAGGGATCGAAGAGGAGGAGCTGATCAGCCTTCGCGAGAGGCTTAGCAGGTCTGATGATGACCGGAACGTCTCGGCAAGAGGAGTCGGCTTACTAAATATTCAAAGACGAATACAGCTAGCTTTCGGAGAGCGATACGGAATTGAAATTTATAGCAAGGTAAATGCAGGTACAACGGTGGTGCTTCAAATTCCAGTTGTGGACCAAGGTATCGAATAAGTTCCGAAAGCAGTCCCCATTCATCCGAATCGTGTCCCTATATTTTGTTCAGAAAGCGATTACAATAAATGTATAGTGTTGTATTGATGATATTTTAAAAAATAGTTAATGGAGGTTGTTAGAATGAACCCATCTTGTTTGCAATACTCCCTGACAGAAGAAGAACGGAAGACATTTAACGATACCGGTTATTTGGTGCTTGAGAATGCACTGTCTCCCGAGCATATCAGTGCCCTGACGGAAGAAGTGGACCGTATATTCGCTAAGCATGTGAAGTCCGGACATGATACGACAAAGGCTCTGTTTCATCCGAATTTCATACCGGACCACAAGCTGTTCCTGGATCTGGTCGATTATGAAAAGGTGCTGCCAAAAGTATGGGGAATTTTGGGCTGGAACATTTATTTGTATCATGCTCACATGATTGTGACTCCTCCGACAGGACAGGAACCAAACGATAAAACCTTTGGTTGGCATCAGGACAGCGGGCGGATGAATATCGAGATGGAAACGGAGCCTCGTCCGCGCATGTCATTGAAGGTTGCCTACTTCCTATCGGATCTTTCCGAGCCGGGCCGTGGTAATTTCTGGATTGTGCCAAATAGCCATCTGAGCAACACGATACAGCGTCCAGAGAGCGGTTACGGCCAACCGGAGGGTGCGATTCCAGTCTGTGTGAAGCCGGGAACGGCCGTATTTTTCGACAGAAGACTGTGGCATACGGCGAGTACGAACTGGTCGGATATTACCCGAAAGGTACTTTTCTATGGCTACGGTTATCGGTGGATCCGAACAAAGGACGATATGACCGTCCAGGATTTGTGGGAGGGTGCCGATCCGATCCGACGCCAATTGCTCGGGGCCGGTACGAATTGCAACGGGTATTATACCCCGCTTCCTGAGGATGTTCCGCTTAAGGGCTGGCTGGAGCAGCATGCGCCAAATCAAGTGAGAAAATAAAGGGGGGTACCGGCATGTCCGTAAATGAAGAAGCATTAGAAGCTGACTTGAAGCCGAACCGAAAGAAGGTGAAGCCCGGCATCATCGACTGCGATCTGCATCCGATACCGAAAAGTCTGGATCAAATCCGGCAGTATATGCCGAAGTATTGGCAAGGCCGGTTTCGAGGAGGCGGCAGGGGGCTATTCTATGGCAACCCTTCACACGGACACCGGCTCGATGCTGTACCGCCGGAAGGCGGGCCAGCCGGTTCGGATCCGAATTTTGTCCGCAAGCAGCTGATTGAACCGTTCAACATCAAGAAGGCTATTCTCATCCCTCGAGAGAACAGCTGCCAATTCCCGGATCTGGATTATGGCAACGCGATCGCTTCGGCCTACAATGAATGGATCGCCGATACGTGGATCGGCCCCGATAATCCAGACGGTGTGTTCAAAACATCGATTGTAATTAACCATAGCGACCCCATTGCAGCTGCCAAGGAAATCGACCGTTGGGCGGGACATAAGCACGTTGTACAAGTGACGACGGATTCAGGGGCGAGGTTTCTGATGGGGCACCGCAATTTCCACCCCATCTTCGAGGCCTGCTGCCGGCATAACCTGCCACTCGCGCTCCACCCGGGTCTGGACGGCATCGGCATTAACATTCTTCCGTCACCCGGGAATCCAAGCCATTATATCGAGTGGCATACGTGTATGTCGTTAAGCTTCATGGCACATCTCGTCAGCCTGTTGACGGAAGGCACATTCGAGCGGTATCCGGATTTGCGGATTGTGTTAGTGGAGGGAAGCTCTACTTGGATCGTTCCGTTGATGTGGAGGCTCAATATGGAGTACAAGGCATTGCGTCACGAGATTCCATGGGTGAAAAAGCGGCCGAGCGATTATTTGCGAGATCACATCAGAGTCACCTCACAGCCTTTGGAGCGGCCGGACGACGACGAGGACCTGCTGCATATGCTGCGGATGATGGATGCGGAGCATATCATGATGTTCTCCAGTGACTACCCGCACTGGGACTTCGACAACCCGAAGCTGGCGTTTCCCAAGCTGCCGGAGAAGCTGTACAACCGGATTTTCTTTGAGAATGCCGAGCAATTTTACAACTTGGATTAAGGAGGGCCCCTTGGATGGCTAAACATGTTGTAGCGACGACAAGCGAGCTTACGGCAGGACAACGCAAAATCGTTTCCTTGGAGGGCATCTCCATCGGTGTTTTTAATGTAGGCGGCCAATATTATGCCGTCAAAAACAGCTGCCCCCATCAACAAGCACCGCTTTGCGTGGGCAGAGTTACAGGCACTACACTGCCTTCGAAGCCGGGTGAATTTCTATACGGGCGGGAAGGTGAGATTATTCGGTGTCCATGGCATGGCTGGGAGTTCGATTTGACGAACGGCCAATCCTTATTCGACCCGAATCGGTGCTGGGTTAAAACATACGAGGTGGGGGTAGAGACGCCCGATGAGCCGCCGAAGCTCGAGACGTTCCCGGTTGAAGTTGAGGAAGAACAGGTTGTTGTGTTTATTAAGCGATAGGATCATGAGCCAAGAGGTGAATTCATTTGGAGCAGCCTTTCAATAAGAAAACGAAACAGCGCAGCCGTACAACCGGCATCATCGATTGTGATGTTCATCCATATCCGAAAAATAAAGAAGAGATTCAGCGATACATGTCTCAGCCTTGGAAGGAAAGGTTCAACGGCGGAGGCAGAGGTTTTTACGGAAACCCGATTCATGGAGAAAGATTGGACTCCCGGCCGCCCGGAGGCGGACCGGGCGGCTCCGACCCCGAGTTTCTTAGAGAGCAGCATGTGAGGAAATACGGGATCGATCATTGCATTTTGCTGCCCCGGGCGTTCTGCAATCTCCACCCCGATCCGGATTTCGCTGCAGCCATCGCTGCCGCATACAATGACTGGCTGGCCGATACATGGCTCGGCAAGTACAACGAGGACGGCGTGTTCAAGGGCTCGATTACGATTGCTCACCAGGACCCGGCGGCTGCGGCGGCAGAAATCAACCGCTGGGCAGGACACCCTCACTTCGTTCAGGTGATGACGGACTCCGGAGCCCGCGCCCCTTTCGGGCAGCGCCAATATTACCCGATCTACGAGGCATGCGCCCGGCACGGCCTACCGCTTGCCATTCATCCTGGAACAGACGGAATGGGTATTAACGTTCAGCCAACGCCGGGGTACCCGACCCATTATATCGAATGGCATACCTGCTTGTCTCTCGGCTTCCAGGCGCATTTGGTCAGCTTCCTTACGGAGGGGGTGTTCGAGCGGTTTCCGGGCTTTAAGATTGTCCTCGTGGAAGGCGGAGTCTCGTGGCTGCCTGCACTGATGTGGAGGCTGGATGCCGAGTATAAAGCGCTCCGCTATGAGGTGCCTTGGCTGAAGAAAAGACCGAGCGAATACCTCCGCGACCATGTCAGAATCACATCCCAGCCGTTAGAGCGTCCCGACAACGACAAGTTTCTGCTGAACACGCTGGAAGCGATGGATGCGGAGCATATCCTCCTCTTTTCAAGCGATTATCCGCACTGGGATTTCGACTCTCCTACATTCGCGTTTCCTGCATTGCCAAAGGATCTGCGTGAAAGAATTTACTCGACAAATGCCAGGGAGCTTTATTCGCTATAATCTATCGATTGAATATTGAGGGAGGAGATCCGGTGGCTAAGGTTGGTTTAGATGAGGTGGAACGAGTAACGCTTCAGCTGCTGCATGCGTCCGGCCTACCAAAGCAGGATGCTGTAACTGTGACGGAAGTGTTCATGAGAGCAACCTACCGTGGGTTGAGTCACCATGATGTTTACGAGCTGCCCGGCAGAATCCAAGGCTTAGTTTCAGGCAAAATTAATGCCAATGCACGGATCGAGAAGCTTCAGCACTATGCGGCAATGGAAAGCTACGAGGGCGACAACGGGCTCGGGGAGCTGTGCGGCATGTTCGTGATGAAGCGTGCGCAACAGCTGGCGGACGAATACGGCATCGGCTTATGCACCGTTCGAAACACGAACCACATCCTGGCTTCGTCGCCCTACGTGGAGTCTGCGGCTGAGCAAGGGTATATCGGATACATGATTACGCGCGGAGCACCGACCATGGGTGCCCCGGGCCGAGTTGAGAAGGTCATCGGCACAAGCCCGATGGGGTATGCCGTTCCTACGGATAAAGGCTACCCGTTGATGTTCGATGCGTGTATTGCATACGCCTCCAACGGAGTATTGAAGGAGAAGGCAATGCTTGGCGAAGCGGTCCCGGCATACTGGGGACTCGATGTCGATGGTATTCCTACCTCCAATCCTGCAGAGATATCCAAAGGAACCCGTCAGCCGATAGGCGGTCATAAAGGTTTCGGACTCACGATATTCGGTGAAATCATTACCGGTCTTCTGTCCGAAGGGCAGCTCATCGACGAGCCGCAGCCGGGAACAGGCGCCATCGGCCAGCCATCGCATACAGCGATTTGTATTAAGGCGGACGCGCTGATCGGAGAAGAGCAACTTAGAGGCAGAGCTACGGAGATGATCGACCGGATGCTGGCAAGAGCCCCCGGTTTGCACATACCAGGTCAGCGCTCGGCGGCAAGCAAGGAGAGGATGATAAGCGAAGGGGCGATTGAGCTTACGGAGCAGCTTGTCGCGAAGCTGAACGAATGGTGCGCTCAGCTTCAGGTAGCCCCGTTGATGCAAGCAAATTAGAATTACAGGAGGCCAACTATATGTATATTAAAGAAATGGCAGCCAGCTTATATCCATGGGATCTTCACGATGAGGGTGTGGAAACCTGCGTAGATAATTTAGTGGAGCACACCAATGTGAACAGTGTGTATTTGGTCGGCATCATGCACAAGGAGAAACGTCCTCTGCGCGGGCTGTATTATCCGCACAATCCGAAACGGAAATTTTATCTGCCCGAAGACAGCCGGGTGTATTACCGGATGGATGAAGCGAATTTCAAGAACACACCGCTCAAGCCGATCTACAGCTCGGTCGACTGGCTGAAGGATACCGATTGGCTCGATCAGCTGATAACGACGGCCAGACAAAGGGGACTGAAAGTAGGCTGTGAAATATCGCATACGATTTACGATGCCAAGCGGGCGCTCTCCGAGTTTCCCCAGCTTCTGCAGCGGAATGTCAAGGGAGCGCCGATCAGCGCCGGCAAGCTGCTATGTCCCAATCATGAGCACGTTCAGGAATATATTGTGGCACTGTTCTATGATACCGTGAAAAACCACGACATTGATTTTATTCAAAGCTGTCTGATCTTGTTTCATCAGGGGGGCCGGCTCAAAACAGAGAACCATGGAATCAGTGATGAGAAGGAGCTGGATATTCTGCTTGCCGTGCTGGAAGGCGGCTGCTTCTGCGCCAGCTGCAGAACGAAAGCGATCGAGATGGGGTACGACTGGGATCGGATCGCGTCCGACTTGAACCGACTCTATGACGTGGCTAAACAAGCGGAGTTAGCCGACATTTTGGAGAAGAAGCTGCTGGATGACGGGAATTTGACAGGAACGGGCTTTCTGATGGAGAATCCGTCCCTGTATCAGTGGCTTGAATTCAGGGAGAAGAGCATTACCGCTTTATTCAAGCGGATCTATGAGGGGATCAAGAGGGCGAATCCGCGGACGGAATTCCGTTACAATACGTACTTGAAGTATACGGAAATGGCTGGTCTCAGCTTCTCCGCCATTAAAGATTATGTGGATTCGATCCGCGAATCGGATTATGCGGAGCAGCGCGGGGAGATGCGCCATCTGCAAGGCAAGCTGCAGAAGCTTCATAAAATTCGCAGAGGCATAGGCTATGACAAAGATTTGATTGCTGCCGTCGATGTCAGGCCGAACGATTACGGCGGTTCCAATGAAGATATTCTCCGCGCCAGCGTTAAGATGCTCGGCTCGTTAGGGATCGACGGCATTTCTCTTGGACATTATGACGATGCGACGTTCTCCAGGCTGAAGGCGGTCAGAGACGGGATGGCGGACGGGGAAATCTTCTTACTTAAATAAAAAGGGGATGTTGGCATGAAAAGGAGAGGTTTCAGTTCCATAGCTGCTTTGGTCGCATGTGCGATGTCATTATCCGTGATTGCTGCTTGCACCGGCTCCGAGACTCAAGCTCCTTCGACGGGGGACGGCAATCCGACGGCGGGAGACAACAAGCCTTTCAAGTACAGCACGATGGTCTCTACCTTCGCGGAAGTGCCGGATATGAAAAACCAATTTTGGACACGCTTTCAAAAGGAGAACAATCTCGAGATGGAAGTACAGTGGATTCCCGATCCCGAGTTTCAGACCAAATTAAACCTGGCGATGGCGACAGGCGAGCTTCCGGACGTCGTATCGGCTCAAAACCCGCATGATATCAATAATATTAACGCGATCGAGAAAGGGCTATTCTGGGATTTGGGTCCGTTCCTCGGCGATCTCAGCAAATATCCGAACCTGAAGAAAAACATTCCTGAAGTAGCCTGGAAATATTCCAAATATAAAGGAACGTACTATTTTATTCCAAGAGCCCGCTCGCAAATCAATACAGGGTTTCTTATCCGCAAGGACTTACTTGATGAAGCGGGTGTTCCGGTACCGCAAACTACGGATGAGCTGCATGCTGCCCTGAAGGCGGTGAAAGCAAAGGATACCAGCGGCAAGCTGATCGGGACGCTGTTTATGGAATCGATGGCTTCTGCCTTCGGCTCGTTCAAGCCGCAGTACAACAGTGAGGGCGGGTTATACCGGAATGTGCTAACCGATGCTTACACAAACATGGTCGAGTGGTACAGCAAATTGTATAAGGACGGCTTAATGACCCCTGAGTTTTCCACGATAAAGGGAGCAGAGCCTGACAACTTCTTCTCCAGCGGAAGAACCGTCTTCCACACGAAAAACTACTGGCATCAATACCGGATGGAGCAGGAAAATAAAAAGCTGAAGCCGAACGCCAAGGTGGAGATCGTTGCTTATCTTAAAGGGCCAGGCGGCAACGCCAACTATTTGGAGCCGGGCTTTACAGGCGGCTTGTTCATTCCAAAGAAGGTACCTGAGGAGCGCGTAAGGAAGCTTCTCGAGGTGTTTAACATGGCGGCAAGCGATGCCAACTCGCATGCTTTGTTCTACGGCTACGAGGGAACTCATCATAAAGTCGAGAACGGCAAATATATTATGAGTGACATCGGGTTGAAGGAAATTCAAAGCTTTACGAACGATCCGTTCACGATCAAACGCAATGAGTGGGATAAGGTGGATAGTCCGCTTGCCCCGATTGAAGTCGATTTGGCTAACCGCGAGAAGGTCAAAGTGACTTATACCGCTTTAACGGTCGATCCGTTCCGAATTATCCGTTCCGCCACCTGGTCCGCCGAATGGACGAAGCATGTGGATGAATTTGAGAAAAAACGAACCGAGGCGATCATGGGCAGAATCTCCATGGATGACTACAAGAAGTACATCGAAGGCTTGAGGAATAATCCAGGGCTCAAGAAAGCGTTCGTGGAGCTTGCCGCCAGCTACAAGGAATATTTCGGCAACTGAGGATAGGAGAAGGGCGGACGACGGAGATGCTTCGTCGTCCCTTTTTCCTCAAGGTTGGAAGGAGTTTGATTGGATGAAAACAGAAGAAATCAGTTTAAAAAAACATTCCTCCAAGCTTCACACCGGCTTTCAATCGTTATGGAAGGACTATGTGAAATACCGGTATATGTATTTGCTCGTCATACCGGGCTTCTTATATTTCCTAGTATTTAAGCTGATTCCGATGTGGGGACTGCTGCTTGCCTTTAAAGATTATCATCCTATGCTTGGCTTCAGCGGCAGCCAATGGGTCGGTATGAAGCATTTCACCGACATGTTCTCCGACGGCCATTTCTACCTGATGCTGCGAAATACACTTCTCATTAACATTTTTGGCCTGGTATTTTTCTTCCCGCTGCCGATCATCCTGGCCATTATGCTTAACGAGGTTCGCCACGAGTTGTTCAAGAGAATTAACCAGTCTCTTGTTTACATGCCGCACTTTTTATCATGGGTTGTCATTGCCAGCATCACTTTCTTCATGCTGTCTGTAGATATCGGTTTGGTTAACAAGCTGATCCGGGTTCTAGGTTTAGAGCCGGTTTCCTTTTTGAACGAAAGCCGGTTTTTCTGGGGAATGCTCACGGTCCAAAGCATATGGAAGGATGCCGGGTGGGGGACCATTATTTTCTTGGCCGCTATTGCCGGGGTCAATCCCGAGCGGTATGAAGCAGCCGTCGTCGACGGTGCGAACCGTTTCAGGCAAATCTGGCATGTTACGCTGCCGGCGATCCGTCCGACCATTGTCATTTTGCTCATCCTTCGGTTGGGACATATGACCGATGTCAACTTCGAACAGGTACTGCTTATGATGAACCCGCTTGTCCGCGATGTGGCGGATGTTTTCGATACGTACGTGTATAATCAGGGGATCCTGCGAGGCATGTACAGCGTCGGGGTCACGGTCGGCTTGTTCAAAGGGTTCGTCGGGCTTGCGCTTGTGATGATATCCAATTATTTCGTCAAACGCATGGGCCACGAAGGTATTTACTAAGGAAGCGGGGGAATTCACATTGAGCTTTGTTCAGCAAAAAAAAATGACTTTGTTCGATATCGTTAATTATACATTGCTGACCATGATTTCGCTTTGCTGCATATTTCCGTTTCTTTATATCATTAGCGTTTCTTTGACACATTTTTCCGTTTATGTTCCATATGAGTTTCATTTATTGCCTGAAAAGTGGTCGTTAGGTGCGTATTCGTATATTTTGCAGTCCAACAGCTTCATGAGCGCGTTGCAAAGCACACTGTTCATTACGGTAGTCGGGACCGTTCTCAACCTGGCGTTTACGTTTACGATGGCCTATGGGCTGACGGAAAAAAAATTACCCCACCGGCGGTGGATCTACGGACTTGTGGTGTTCTCGCTTGTATTTAGCGCCGGCATTATTCCAACGTTCCTGCTCGTGAAGGAGCTTGGTTTAATGAATTCGTACTGGTCTTTAATTATTCCCTCTCTCACGAATGCATGGAGTCTCATCGTAGTTAAGAGCTTCATGGATTCTTTGCCAATCGAGGTGATTGAATCGGCCAAAATCGATGGCTGCAACGATCTGGGCGTGTTTTGGAAAATCGTGATTCCGTTAAGTATGCCGGCACTAGCCGCCTTCGTGCTGTTTTTTGCGGTGGCTCACTGGAATACGTATTTTAACGCGCTGATGTTTCTAACCGATTCCAAGAAGTGGACGCTCCAGGTTCTTGTAAAATCACTCGTGTTGGACAACAGCGCTACGGTTGCGGGGATGGAGTCGTCGATCGGAGATTCAACGCCGCCCTCGGAAACGGTACGCTCGGCTTCGATCATTTTAGCGATTCTGCCCATCTTAGTAGTGTATCCGTTCCTGCAGAAACATTTCGCTAAAGGGGTTATGCTCGGTTCGGTAAAAGGCTAGAATAGTTGGAGGTAACACTAAGGGGCTGTCCCAAACGGTCTAAAAGACTAGAGGAATATCCCCTTTTTCTGTAAGAACAATGGTGAATGAGTCAAGGAGGCATGTAAGTATGAGAACTATTCAACAAGGGGCGTCCATCGGGTTTATCGGTACGGGCGTCATGGGAACAAGCATGGTGAAGAACTTGATCCGTGCCGGATATAAGGTGCATGTTTACAGCCGCACGAAGGCTAGAACGGATGATCTTGTAGGGTTGGGCGCCTTATGGCAGAACTCCCCGGCCGAATTAGCCCGAACGGTTGATGTAGTCATTTCGATGGTCGGGTATCCTCATGATGTGGAAGAGGTGTATTTAAGCGAGCGCGGAGTGCTGCAAAACGCCAAGCCCGGTACCTATCTGGTGGATATGACGACCTCCAGTCCAACTCTTGCCAAACGGATCGAACATGAGGCGAAGCTTAAGCATTGTCATTCGCTGGATGCCCCGGTTTCCGGTGGCGATGTCGGTGCGCGGGATGCCAAGCTATCCATTATGGTCGGCGGCGAGGCGGATGTGTTCGATGCCGTAATGCCGGTTTTTCAAGCGCTCGGTACGAATATCGTTTATCAGGGCATGGCAGGTGCAGGGCAGCATACGAAGATGTGCAATCAAATTGCCATTGCATCCAACATGATGGGTGTCTGTGAAGCACTGGCATACGCCAAGAAGGCAGGGCTTGATCAGTCGACAGTGCTGAAAAGCATTGAATCCGGCGCCGCGGGAAGCTGGTCGCTCAGTAATCTGGGACCTAGAATCATCGCAGGCCACTTTGGGCCGGGGTTTTATATAAAGCACTTCATTAAGGATATGGGAATCGCGTTACAAGCTGCGGAGGAGATGGGGCTGGACATCTACGGCCTTAAGCAAGCAAAGGAACTGTATGAGCGACTCGCGGAGCTTGGAGAAGAGAATAGCGGCACTCAGGCCCTTTATAAAATCTACAATTAAGCGGTGATGTTGGATGGAAGCTTTCTTGCAGTATGGAAAAGGAGCCTTGCGGATTGAGGTACCGGATCATTCGACGATCATCGAGCCGCGGCATACGGACGGTCTGGCAAACGAGAAAGAGGCGGTCAAGGGGGCGTTGCGCCAGCCGATTGGCCTCCCCCCGCTCAAGAGCATGGTCAAGTCGACAGACAAAGTGGCGATTGTCATAAGCGATATTACCCGTCCTACACCCAACCATAAACTGATCCCGTGGCTGCTTGAGGAGCTGGAGCACGTCCCATGCGGGCAATTCGTCATCATTAACGGCACCGGAACACACCGGGATCAAACACGGGACGAATTTGTACAAATGCTGGGCGAGGACGTGGTTAGCCGCATTCGGATCATCAATCACCACTGCCATAATCCGGGGGAGTTGACTTGGGTCGGCAAAAGCTGCTTGGGGTGTGACGTTTATTTAAACAAGGAATATGTGGAAGCCGACTTCCGGATTGTGACCGGATTTATCGAGCCGCATTTCTTCGCCGGATTTTCGGGCGGGCCGAAGGGGATTATGCCCGGAATCGCAGGCATTGAAACGATACTTACCTTCCATAATGCCAGAATGATCGGGGATCCGCTCTCCACCTGGGGGAACCTTCAGCGGAATCCACTGCAGGAAATGGCCGGGGAAGTCAACCGGATGTGCAAGCCCGATTTTATGCTGAACGTGACCCTAAACGGCGCAAAGGAAATAACACAAGTATTTGCCGGGGAGCTGTTTGAGAGTCATAGGCAGGGCTGCACCTTTGCGAAAGAGCATGCCATGGTTCCCGTTCACGAGCGGTTTGATGTGGTAATCACGTCCAATTCGGGATACCCGCTGGATCAAAATCTGTATCAAGCTGTGAAGGGCATGAGCGCGGCGCATAAAATCGTGAAGCAGGGCGGAAGCATTCTATGCGCTTCGGAATGCTCGGACGGGATTCCGAGCCATGGGAACTATGCCGAGATTTTGCAAATGAGAAGCAGTCCGCAGGAGATCCTGGAATTGATCCACGACCCCGCTTTCCTAAAATTCGATCAATGGCAGGTACAAAAGCAAGCCGTGATTCAAATGTGGGCGAATGTTTATGTATATTCCTCCCTTCCGGCTCAAGACATCGAGAAAATGATGCTGAAGCCGATGGACGACATCAGTTCGAAGCTAAGGGAGCTGAGGAACACGTATGGCGAACAAATGACTGTGGCCGTGCTCCCTCTAGGTCCACTAACCATTCCTTATGTAAAGGATGAATAACTTGTACTGAAACCCGGCCTAAGATGCAGACCGGGCAAACCATCAACCGTTTAGGTAATAAGTTGGGGAGAATGAGGCGCTTGCAGCCGCCAAAAGGAAACAACCTGTTCCGTATCTGTTACCATTCCGAAATAGGTGTCTACGGTTTTTAAGCTCATATCGTGTTCTTCTTGCGAAAAAGCCGCGCAAGCATCGCTCATGAGGACAATCCGATAATCCAGCATAAACCCCTGCCTGGCGGTTGATTCCACGCAAAGATTTGTGCTGACACCCGTTATAATTAAGGTTTCGATTTTAAGAGTTTGCAATACGGACTCCAGTCTAGTATGTACGAACCCGCTGTAACGATGCTTCTTCACGATGATGTCGTCATGCTGCGGCGCAACTTCGTAAAATTCCGCTCCCCAGCTGCCCGTGTGGCAAATTGGGTTAACGCCGTCTGGAAAGCGGGAAAGCCAAACCTCGGAATCGGTAGACTTCTCATGATTCGTCTGCAGGAAAATGATTGGAACCGAGTACGCTTTTGCCGCATCCAACAAGCTGCGCAATCTCGGTATTATTTTATTGACCGCGCTGACATCGATCCCACTTTTGGCAATCGCTCCATCTGGATGGCAATAATCGTTTTGCATATCCACAACGATGACAGCTGCGTTTTTCTGTTCCAGGTTCTGTTTTAATTTTTCCAACTTTTTCGCCCTCCTTAATCATGGTTATTATTCCAATTCTATGCCTAATTATTCCAGCAATCGCAACTGGTTTGTTAAAACCAGTTAAGGGTTTCACACAGGCTTCTGGAGTGCGAAAGCCGCGGCGAAGTCCGAGCGGTCTGGCCGCGACTGCGCTGTTTATGTAGAGAACTCTGCAATATATGGGCAATAACGGCTTCGGCCTGGCCGTTGAGACGGTCCTGTCGCCGGATAATGCTGTTCTTCACCTTCTTATTCGTTGAAGAGCATACAGTTAACCTTCTGGGAGCGATTAGGCAACACGCTAACGGATAAGATCGTTCAATAATGTTACGACGCAGCCGGTCAATAGGATCGGCTGCTTTAGCCGTCATTTTAAACATTACGTTTCAAAAATTCATGTTCATAGATCGCTTGAATTCTTTCCAAAACGTTCCGCGCCTGGTTATTAAATTTTAATTCCGCAACCTGACCTTTCAGCAAATACACCCCAGTCTTATTCCGGTGTTCACCGAGAGCCCCTTCATACAGATTGTTGGCGCCGTGACTAGGTGGTGAAAAAAATAGCTTCATTAACACTTTAACCAAAAGGGGCAGTCCGGATTGTTTCCCTTTTCTTAGCGTATTGTTGCTGCCTGGGTCAACGCTGCGGATCTTAATGTCGTCCTTGGCAAGCTGAGAAGCGATGGCCTGAGTCCACAGTGAAAGAGCTAGCTTTGAGGTTGCGTAAGGACCAAGCAGCTTGCGGAAGGTTTTGGGACGTTCCAGGATATCGATAGTAAACTCTTTTGTAAATTTAAGCGCTGAAGATGAGGTATTGATCACCGTTTTTAAGGCACCGATTTTTAGAAGTTCCTTCAACTCCATCAGAATAATATACGGAACGACCGTCAACAGCTCATAATGCTTCTCGCGTCCTTGTTTCGAATAGCTCAGCTTGGGAAAGGACCCTCCGGCGTTATTGAACAAAATATCGATCCGCTGCTCCTTGCTTTTGATCTCTTCCAGAGTACGCCTCAAGCTGGCATAATCAGCAAGATCATCTGTTTTATAAATTCGAAGCGATCCAGTCTTGACCGCATTTTGGATGTTCAGATCGTCCACTGGAAAGTCGGAACGGTTCAAAGCAACCACCTGCCAATCCTCCGACAGCATTTTCCGGGTTAATTCCAACCCAATCCCCGCGCTTGCACCTGTAATCAATGCGATATGTTCATGTGGGTTCCTGTTCATTGTGCATCCCCTCCTGATATCGTGATATTTGCTCTGATAGCGCACATTCTATAACTTGAAGTCGACTCCAAGTCAAGGCGCTAAAACAAAGTTTTTTCTAAGGATAGGAGACTTGACTTGGAGCCAGCTCCAAGATGTATAATGCACAAAAAACGATCTCCGGGAGGGAACAGGATGAAGGAAGAGCAAACCTTTACGATAAAGCAAACCGCCGAACAAACCGGAATTACTGAGGATACGATCCGTTATTACGAAAAGATCGCGCTGCTGCCTCGTGCAGAGCGGAAGGACAATGGGCACCGCATCTACCGGCAGGAGGATATCAATACGATCCGGCTGATAGCATGCCTGAAAAAAACGGGGATGCCGCTAGAAGAAATGCGGCCCTTTTTGGGGGTCTCCGCCGATACCGATCCCGCGGAATATCCCGAACTGGTGGAACTCTTAAGAAGCCACCGGAAAAATATGGTGAGCCAAATCGCTTCGCTGCAACAGATCGTCGATTTTATCGACATGAAGCTGGAGGAGGGGAAATACCGACGGGACTGCTCGGACGAAGGTCTAGACAGCTTATCAGAGAAAAGAGTGGGAGAACCGAAACCAAAGCCCGTTTCACCGGTTGAGATGAGTTATTTTTCCGTATCGGCCAAAGCGGGTAAATCACCTGCCTCCTTAAGATAAGCTCGTAGTAAGCGGTAACTTTCTCGCACGAACTGCAGCAGTCCGTTGAGATCACTCGTTTTAAGATCAAAGAGAAGGCTGTCAGCGAACGGCAGCCTTCATGATACACAAGATCAACTAATCAGTAATATTTCGGGTATAGTATTCGATGATATCTTTACGGCGAATGATTCCGAGGAAGACGCGGTCGGCGTCTACTACTGGAACGAAGTTCTGATCGGCCGCCAACGCCAGCATATCGTCCAAATCGGCGTTGATCTCGACGCATTCGACTTTCATCCGTTTTTTGATAGAGACGACAGGAATTTCGTGCATCGTATCGAAGCCGAGGCCGGGTGTGGCTTTCAGTTTCCATAATAAATCTCCCTCAGATAGCGTTCCGAAATATAAGCCATTGTCGTCCAATATCGGAATGGCCGTATAGTTGCTCGCCTCCAATTTATCCATGGCTTCTTTCATATTTGAGGATGTCATGAGGTAAGAGACCTCGCTCTTAGGATATAGAAACGATTTGATGTCCATTGAATCACGCTCCTTTGGTATATTAAAGCATATTTCGTCACGGAGCGCATGTGGAAGTGAGTGGGGCATGCCTAGAATAAAGGATGCTAAGCCAAACAAACAGGTTGAAAAACAATGGTTATATAATCTTCTGCATCAATTCCGTGGGGAATATAACAGCAACAAATCGAAAGTTCCTATGTTCTATAATGAAGACGGAGCGGAGTCAAAATGATTGGAGGATTATATGAATGAATAATACTTTTAGCAATAACAGCACAAAGGAAATGGAAATATTAAATCGAATGTTTTCAGCCGAAATGGAATGTATGCGTTCAGACGGAAATAACTTCAGCGGCAGTAAATATGCCTTTCACCCCGATATCGTTGTTCATGAAGCTGCATTGCTACCTTATCCGGGAGATAGGTGTGGGTATGAAGAACTCAAAAGACTCTTTAATACAATGCAAATTACCTGGAGTTCCATAAACATCGAGAACATGGTTGCTACACTAGATGGTGACACCCTTTTTATGGGGTGTACTTTAGTGGCTAAGGCAAGACAATCTGAAAAAGAAGTTCGCTTACCTTTCGCTCAAATATTAAAAATTAAGGACCATTTAGTTAAAGAAGCATTGCCATTACTTCGATACTGCTTTAATTAACGCAGCACTTGGTCATTCAGAATATAATAAATGGAGGAATTTCAAAATTGATTCCGGTGCAAGATTGGGAAGGCGCTATGAAGGAATATAGACTTCACAATTACGAGACTCACTATATATGAGATGAAACTAAATAGAATGATGTCAGATAATGAATTTTGGTATTTTATGTTCGGCATAATATACTGTTTGACTGGTGATGAGTCACTTGATATACTGATCTAATGCCCTTTTTAGGGTCACTAATTTAGGGGTGGTATAAATGCCTTTACAAATGCATGAAGATTTTATTAATCTCGCCAAAGAGAAGCTTCTTCAGGACCACCGATTTCTTGGACTTCTTGCAGGTGGTTCCATGATTACAAGTACTATGGATGAGTACAGCGATTTGGATTTAATTGTGGTATACGATGCTGGATACCAAGAAAAGATAATGAATCAACGTGTACGAAATTGCAGAAAAGCTGGGCAACTTGTTATCTGGCTTTACAGGCGAACATGTGGGAGAACCGCGTGTGGTGATTTGCTTATATGGACCACCGCCACTACATGTTGATTTAAAGTTTGTTACCGTTCAGGAACTTGAACAAAGGGTTGAGAACCCTATAATCCTTTGGGAGAGAGGAGAGGAAATCAGTGCTTTAATTCAAAGGACCTCACCAATCTATCCATACCCCAGTCCCCAATGGATCGAGGATCGATTTTGGGTATGGGTGCATTATGGTGCGACAAAACTTGGGAGGGGAGAATTGTTCGAGTTAATCGATCACATTACCTATATGCGAAACGCAGTTCTTGGACCATTGTATCTTATCAAGAACGGTGAACTTCCATCGGGAGTAAGAAGACTCGAAAAATATGTGAGCGAAGGACTTGACGAACTAAAGGATACTATTCCAAACCACAGTACAGAGAGCTGTTACCACGCTTTACAAATGACCATTCGACTCTATCAACAACTTCGTCAGCATTTAGGAAATTTCGAATATAAAAGAGAGGCGGAACAAGTTTCAGTTGCTTACCTAGAAACTGTTTACTCCTCTTTAGATAAATAAGTATAAATAGGCCAATAAACCCACCCAACGAATGAGGCTTTATAATCATTGACGAATTGTGTCAAAGAAGGGCACTATGGTAGGAAAATATAACCAAGAAAGGTAGAGTGCCCAATGCAAGCCATTCGTCATCGTCATAGCACTATGTTCATTGTCGTGCTGTTGACGCTTTTTTTCGCTGGAACCATTATGCCATCCTTCGTCAATTATGCCTATGCTGATGTTTCTTGGCCTACTTCACCGCCAGCGGCCGTATGTAGCGATACGAGATTATTAAGTGGTCCAAGCGTCGCTCCCGATGGGGCTGTGATAGTCCCGGCAGGGGATAACAGCAGCTTCGATTTCAATCGGCCAGGGGCTACGTTCTGGTTTGAGCCAGGCACACACACGCTTGCAAATGATATTTATGGTCAGATTCAAGCGAAGGCCAACACGACCTATATTGGAGCTCCAGGCGCCATTCTCGATGGACGGAATATTAATTTGTATGCATTCACGGGCGACGTGCCGAACGTAACCATCCAGCATCTCACCATCACAAACTTTGGCCGAGGCAATGATAACAATAACGAAGGCGTCGTCAACCACGATGCCGGTACCGGTTGGACCGTTCAATATAACACGATTTCCAATAATGACGGCGCAGGCGTATTTCTAGGCACTGATAATGTTGTCCGTTACAATTGCCTGAAGGATAACGGTCAGTATGGCTTTAGTATGTATAAACCTCCAATTGAAGGAGATTCGGCGATTAAAAATATCGTGCTCGACCATAACGAAATTACCGGCAATAATACGGATAACTGGGAAGCTCAGATTCCCGGATGCGGTTGTACAGGTGGCGGTAAATTTTGGGATGTGGAGGGCGCGAAGATAACCAGCAACTACATACACGATAACAAAGGAACCGGCCTGTGGGCAGATACGAATAACATCGATTTCCTGATTGAAGGGAATTGGATTGACCATAACGACGGTGAAGGCATTTGGTACGAAATTAGTTACAACGCTACGATCCGAAACAATACGATCAGCCGCAATGCATGGGCAAGCGGAAATAACAATCAAGGGTCGCCCGGTCCGGCCATTTACCTTTCCGAATCGGGCGGTGACGCACGTCTTGCTTCGACTGTAAGCGGGGCGCCAAAGATCCGAATTTACAACAATTCGTTCATCAATAATTTCTCCGGCGTATCTATCTACGAAAATGCAAACCGATTCTGTAATTCAAACGGCAATACAAGTAAGGGATACTGTACGCCATTCGTGGTCCCAACGATTATTCCCGACTCCCACAACTATGATTACCCGAATCCGATTAGTGACACGCATCCTTGCTATACCGATATTGCCGCCGAACCATACAGGACTGACTGCCGCTGGCATGCAAGCGATATTGAGGTAAACAACAACGAGTTTCATTTTGACGAGAATGTTGTGCCTTGCGCGGGTACTTACTGCGGTGTACAGGCTTTGATTGCAACTGGAGCCGATAATATACCTTGGTCGCCCTATACCGTTGCTGGTATTCAAAATGATGTGATGTTCGGGAACAATAACCGCTTTCATGATAATCAATACTTTGGTAATTGGCGCTTTGCCAAAGGATACGGAGAGGCCGTGTCTTTTAATACTTGGAGATCTGCGCCATTCAGCCAAGATATGAATAGCACATTCAACGGTGATCCTGACTTTGGCGGTACAAGCGGCGGGACGCCGCCGCCGGCAGCACCTGCTGCAAATGATCTGGACGCGGATACGGCTACTCTAGAAGGTTCTATCGGAGGATGGAAAAACTGGTATTCTGCAACAATCTCGCAGTCTACATACGAGGTGAATAGCGGAACGCACAGTCTTCGTATCGATGTTACCGACCCATGGGGCTGGGGAGTGGTTTCGAATTGGCCCGGGTTTTCTACGACAGCAGGATTGAAGAAGCTTAGCTTCTGGGGAAAGCTTGGTTCGGGGACAAGCATACAACCCAGGATGATTGTAAAATGGCTGGATAGTAACAAGAAGGTACTGCAAACGAACGAACTGAAATCACCTGCTCTGACGACCGCGTGGCAGCAATCGTCTGCATTGGTTGATGCACCTGAAGGAGCATCAACCGTGCTCGTTTCACTTATCGGTTTGGGGGATCCGGGAGATTATTTTTACCTGGACGACTTGGTAGTAGGCGATGCACCTAATGCGCTTGATGCCGACACAGCTGGTGGAGAAACCTCGGCCGGTCAGTGGCAGTCCTGGTATTCCGCTTCTGTTATTGCATCGACATACGAAGCGCATCGTGGGACCGGCAGCCTTCGAGTAGACGTAACGGATCCATGGGGTTGGGGCATAGTAGCCGCAAATTGGCCAGGGTTTACGGCAAGTTCTGGCAATAAGCGGGTGAGTTATTGGGCCAAGCAAGGTACCGGATCGATATCCGAGGTGACGCTCAGGGTTAAATGGTTTGATAGAAGCCAGACACTAATTCAAACCGATCTTATACCGCTAAGTGGGTTATCGACTAACTGGCAGCAGGCTGTTGCTAACATTGCCGCGCCGAACGGGACTGCAAGTGTTTATCTCGAGGTATATAGCCCGTCAGGAGGTCCGAGTGACAGTCTTTACCTGGATGAGATCGTTATTGCCGACGCTTACTAAGTCGGGCATAGACAAACCGGTTTGACAGAGGCGATTCTCTTTTCATTTGCCCGCAGTCAAAAATTGGATAGAAATGGTCATGACGGCAAACACATATATAGATTAAGGGCGTCCTGCAGCGGCGCCCTTTTCATTTTTCCTTTTAATTGATACATCAAGTTCAGAGCATCTGCAATCCTATCTGGACGAATCCTGCACCAATCGTCGACAATATATTACCGAAGCAAAACGGATGAATATTTGGACCTGGAGGATGTAGGCTTTGGCTTTTCTCGGGACTTTTGTCATTGGACCTTTATTGCTAGGCTCTTGCCGTTTCCAGACAAACACCGGCCTACATACACTACTCCGTATTTTAACCATCTGCTGCTGAAAGGAGTCTTTATGAAAATTCCTGTTACCGGATTTGTCTTGGATTCTGGAGACGACGATTCTCATTCGCACAGATTGTATATAACCTCCTGGAATGGAAGGGCTGTCCATGTGCATCCTTTCTCCGGAGTAACCTCCGTAGAAGATGGCCATTCCCATCGGTATGCTGCCTGGACTGCTCCCGCCCCGACAGGAGTGCCTCATGTGCATGGTTATTATGCCATGACCTCGTTAGATTCCGGTCACACCCACATCATTCAAGGAACTACGGGTCCGGCTATTGCTCTTCCCGGCGGCGGTCATTATCATGCATTTGAAGGGCATACAACGATTAACGGCCAGCACCCTCATTCGCATGCCTACCGCGGAAATACTGGTAATGAGGTTAATACCGCTTCCCGATGAGAGTTGGATCATCCAATTATTTAGAAGCGTTTACCACAGTTCGGAACACCGTTTAACACCTTTCGGCCCATGAAGATGGGGCTTAAAGGTGTTTTCTTTCTCATTGTCGGTTTTTTCTCCTGTTTTCAGTTGAGTTGAGGCCTGTTTTTCTCCTGAACACAGGTAGAATCGACTTGGCAACTGAAAAAAGAGGTTTGGGGAAAAGGAGCACGAAAGTTAAACAGAATGGAGGAGACAGGTTGGCTCTTCTTTTTCAATCACGTAATATAGAATTTCCATAAAAGAGTTACTGGATAGATTTATAATTGAGAGATCGCCTGTTGAGTTGACCATGTAGCACTGCTGAATGCTTGATAATTTGTAAAAGCTGCTTGAAAATCCATTTCGCTTGTAGTGGCGGTGGCATCATAAACAACAGCTGTTTGGAATCCATTTTCGATTAAGTCTCTCATATGTGATTCTACACAAATGTTGGATAGGACACCTGCCAAAATGATCTTTTCTTTACTATGCTGACGTAATTGGTAAACCAGATCATTGCTCTGCGGACTAGCAATCTTATGTGCGGTGGCAATGACTGTAGTATTAGCTAAAATATATGGCTTAAGTGATGGAACCCAGTCAGCTCCTATTGAAGTGTAGTCAATATGCTTTTGAAATACTCGAAGTTTTAATAACATTTCTTGTTCAGCTCCAGTAAATTTCCAACTATAATCATGCGGATAAATATAATGGGGGGATATAAAAAGTTGATATCCTTTGCTCATGGCCGTACTAATTAGAATTTCAAGGTTATGTAGTGTATTGTAACGCTCAATAATATTTTTAGTTAAATGGTAGCCTTTACCTCCAGGAGAAAGAAAATCATTTTGTGGATCCGTAATGACAATTGCTGTATTAGCAGGATCAGGTTTAAACATGTTTTTCCTCCGTAATACATAATTAGTATCTCATTCATTAGTAACAATTTTTTCAATGATACGACTATAGTTCTTTTGTGAATATATATTAATGGCTGCTTGGACATATTCTGCTGCTGTAAGCAAACGATCGCACATTACCAGGAATCGAATTATCAGATCCTCTCCGGGGACACATACAACGCGCAATCAGGGAGGTATTTTTTGTGCTGTGTACGTGCACAGTTTTATGAACGAAGGAAGGTTTATAGAACAGGAATAGTTTGGTAAAATCATGTTAAAGACTTATTACGGGAGGTCTACGTCATTGAAGTTCCAACGATTGCTGGGTATCACCATGCTGCTGCTCAGCCGTAAGAGGGTCGGCGCCCAGGAATTGGCTGACCGCTTTGAGGTCTCGCTGCGTACTATTTACAGGGATATTGAAGCGATTAATGCCGCCGGAGTACCTATTGCTTCATTTGCCGGGGTAGATGGCGGATTTGAGATTATGGATCAATTCCGCATTGAACGACAGATCGTCACCTTCGATGATCTCTCGTCTATTGTAACGGCCCTGAAAGGAATGCAGTCTACCTTGCAGGATCAGCAAATGGATGATCTATTGACCAAGATTACCGCGCTGATTACCAAAAGCGAGCAGAACCGGATTGAAGAAGCGGGTGAGCAGCTGATTATCGGCGTGAATCCTTGGATGACGAGGGTGGAAGAGTTCAAGGACAAGCTGGCAGAGCTTCGGCTCGCCGCCAAGAAGCGGAACGTCGTTTGGCTTACCTATGCCAGTTCCGAAGGGGATACCGCGGTGAGGGCCGTAGAACCTATTGGGCTTGCCTGGAAAGGAAACGCTTGGTACCTGTACGCTTATTGCAGGCTTAGACAAGATTGCCGGACGTTCAAGCTGTCCCGCATCCGTCAGCTGCGGGTTGATATGGAAGTGTTTCCCCGCCGGCCTGAGCGTCTCGAAGATCTGGATGCCAAATGGGGGCAGAGAGGTGCCGAGTCCTATATCACAATGGTGCTCCGTTTTCATCCAAGAGTCAGGGTCCGAGTGGAAGAGTACTTTGGCCCGGAGCAGGTGAAGGTGGAGGAGGACGGATCGCTGCTCGTAAGATCGGAACATCCGGCAGATGCTTGGCTTAACGGGATGATCCTTAGTTATGGACCTAATGTGCAAGTTCTGGAGCCGAAGTCCCTTGCTGAGGAAATTAGCGGACAAGCACGGCGGATTGTAGAATTGAATACATGATTTTTTAAAAAAATGCATTAATCGCTGACAATACGTTGTCAGTGGTAATGGTACATACTAAAGCTGTAGGGCAGATGTCCAGCTTGATAAATTTCAAGGAGGCTATTATTATGTACACATCGTTGCAAAGTTTTATTAAAGAGTATTCTTACGAGGCAGAGGGCACCCAGAAGCTCATGGATCTCTTGACCGATGCATCCCTGAATCAGGAAGTCCTGCCCGGATACCGGACACTCGGAAGGCTGGCTTGGCATATCGTGACCACGGTTCCAGAAATGCTTCACCGCACAGGGCTAAAATTCGATGCACCGTATGAACATACCGAACCGCCGGCATCGGCCGCCGAAATTGCCGCAACCTACCGGACGGCAGTTCAGTCCATGCTGGAGGCGATTCGCACCCAATGGACGGATGAAACCTTGCTCCAGGAGGTTGATCTATACGGAGAGCCTTGGAAAAACGGGTTTACTTTAAGCTCATTTCTGATGCATGAGGTTCACCATCGCGGTCAAATGACGGTCTTAATGCGGCAAGCCGGTTTAATGATACCGGGGATTTTTGGTCCTGCCAAAGAAGAATGGGCAGCAATGGGGATGGAAGCTCCTGTTGTATGATGATCATCAGTACGGCGGCGGCTTTGTGGTTCTTGTGAGCACTTCCTATTATAAGTAAGGTGCCTTAACAAGGGAATCGGTTGCATAAGCAACCGATTTTTTTTGCGTTCGAAGAAATCACGGCCATAATAAAGCAATTACATCAAAACCTTGTGCATAGCCATGGGTTATCGTGGAGAGGATCGAGGCCATTATGGCGGGACTTTGGTTTTTCACCTTCTATTTTAAACTCACTTTGACGAATACTTTTCTTCCAAATACTACATACTATATGTAATATTTCCAAATTATTAAGGAGTTCAACTCATTGAGCGGTGTAAATCAACCATCTCCTCCCAGAAGACAGATGCTTTTGCACAGCCAAGATGGCTTAACCTATTTGCGTTGGCAAAACCCTTGGATTATCGTATGGTGGTCCGCCTCGTTTCCCGGCTTTGGTCATTTTTTGCTGCATCAATATATTCGCGGCTTTTTACTGTCGTTATGGGAAGTCATTATTAACCGACTGACGCATATTAACGAAGCGATTGTCTATTCGTTCAGCGGCCGAATTGAAATGGCTAAGGAAGTAATTGAGCCTTTATGGTTATTCGCTTACATGCTTGTGTACATGTATGCTATTTGGGATAGCTATATTAAGAGTATCGAGGCCAATAAGCTGCATCATCTTGCGATGATGGAGAACAGCAGACTGGTTCCATATCAGATACGTTCGTTGAACATCACTTATTTATCTATCAAAAGGCCTTGGGCTGCGATGCTCTGTTCCTTCATGTTTCCAGGTTTGGGACAGCTTTATAATAATCGTATAGCTTTAGGATTTTACGGACTGTTCTGGTGGTTTGTTTATATGACGTTTTCCCGGTCTCACGCCGTTCTCCTGTCTCTTATTCAAGGTAATGCTCAAGGGAACTGGAATGTACTTGACCCTCAATGGCTGTTATTCATGCCTTCCGTTATAGGAGGAGCTATGTACGATGCTTTCATGACGGCAAGGGATAACAACGGATTGTTTCGTCTGGAGCAAAAGCAATTTTTAGGGGAACGGTACCCTCATTATAAATTATACCTTTTTCCAATGGATGGAGGGCGGCAGGATGCTAATAATCAGCAAC
The DNA here is from genome assembly GCF_042793215.1 of Paenibacillus sp. NPDC056579. Lineage (NCBI taxonomy): Bacteria > Bacillati > Bacillota > Bacilli > Caryophanales > Paenibacillaceae > Paenibacillus > Paenibacillus sp. NPDC056579. Next base: position 1,517,700 of record NZ_JBHTVD010000001.1, on the reverse strand, counting down.
TTCAAACATTCATTAGAGGTGGAACAGGCGCTGGCCGTTCTTGAGAAAATGGGTATCCCCCAGCACCATATTATGGTGGTCACATTAGAAAGCAAGGGTAGCAAGCCGGTCGAGAAGCTAAGACAGCCTTCGGAACAAGTAACGCTTTCCTTTGAAGTCGGGATGGCTTGCGCTACCGCTTTCTCCGTTCTCGGGATTAGCTTCGGGTACCGTTTGATCTGGGGGCCGCTTATCTGGGGGCTTATCACTGCTATTGCCGGATTCTTACTGGCATCAGCCATAACGTTATGGATTCAATTCTTAACCCAAAAGCATTTCACCTTCCGAAAATTCAAGTCCCCCGACCTAACGATAATCATCCGCTGCGGCGAAGAGCAATTCGAAGACGCGGTTCAAGTCCTTTGGCAATATAGAGCTATGTCCATCGGTCAAGTCATGGAAATATCCTCTTAGCAAATCTTCAAGTCGAAGATAAATCTGCATCTGTGAAGTAAAAGCCAAACAAGATTACATTTCAACTTTATTGAAGAAGTATGACAGACAGTTGTCCTATTTCTTTTTTTATAATTACATGGCGTCCTCTATAATTTGTTGTAAATCATGTGGAAAGGAGATTGAATAATATTTATGGAAATTGTAAATCTGCTTCCAGTAAAATCGCGAACAGAATTAAGGATTTGGCTGCAGGAGCATAGTAAAACTGAAAAAGCTTGTTGGGTAGCCGTTAGTATGACGCCAAAGCCTGATACGATTCTATATTTGGACTCAGTCGAAGAATCATTGTGTTTTGGTTGGATTGATGGAGTCAAAAAGAAAATATCGGAAACCCAACAGGCGCAGAGACTTTCTCCTAGAAACAAAAGAAGTAATTGGACTGAATTGAATAAAGAACGTGTCCGCCGCCTCGAAAAGCTGGGGTTAATGAGTGATGAAGGAAGAAAGGTACTCCCAGATATGAATATCGATTCTTTTAAAATAGATGAGGTTATTGAGCAAAGGTTAAAAGAGGAGAGGCTCATATATGAGAATTTTTTGGCCCTTCCAGCTCTCTATAAAAGAGTTCGGATCGACACGATACAAAGCAATAAACATCAGCCCGAATTATTCAAGAGTAGATTAGACAAATTTATAACAAACACCAAGGAAAATAAAATGTACGGTCAATGGCATGATGATGGACGCCTCTTGGAGTATTAATATTTCTTCAATTCGCCGCCGCGAACTTGGAGAATCCCTCTTGATCATGGAGGCGGAGCGTTATTATCCCATACTGGGAGCATTTGTCGAACGAACCGCCGCGGTCGCGGAGGCTTGTGGCTGGAACCCGGCATTACCAGCCAGGCTTCCGCAATTTAAAAGTGGCATTGATAAAATTCTCTGGAGGACACCCTAGAAGAAGGATGCCTTAAACTTGCCGTTACAGACAACGCGGTGAACCGTGTCATAACTAACTGCATAATAATTGGACGAAAAGAGCGAAGGAGTCATATTCGCCATGGTTCGACGGAACCTATCCTATTCCGTTTCTTCTCCTTTACGCCCCTGCTTCTTTAACTGCCGGGTCTGGTTAACCAGGATTTGGTTCGATCTCTCCAGATAATCGAGCAGCACCCGCAGCTCGTCCTCATCGTACCTTGAATAAAGCTCATTCATAGCCTCGGCTAATGGGGAAAAGGCATTCTTGAGATTGTGCAGATTGCCAAATAGAGGCTCTACCCATACAATGCGGAGGTCGCTAGGGTCCTTCATACGGCGAATGTAACCGGATTTCTCCAACCGATTCAGAGCACTCGTAATCGCGCCGGTCGTAAGTTCCATTAGCTCTGCAAGTTGTCCAGCCGTAGCCCTCCCCAAGCCGAGGACGATGTCCAATATTTTATGGTCCGTTATGTTCAGACCGAGATGGCCGGCTACCGTCTGATGAAACAAAATAGTTTGGGTGGAAAGCCGCTTCGATGCTTCTTGAAGCGACCTGCTGAGATCCGGCGGCATATGTCGATTGAATTCCATGGTTTACTACCATCCCTTCCAAATTTGATTATATCATAAGAATTATCAGGATTTATCTCGGACAGCTGCTGTCCGGACTTCCTCGACCAAGGTCTGGTAACGAATACGACCTCGGACTGTTTTCAGAATGACGATTGTATACTAAGATACTTTCAAAGCTTCGATGTACGATATCTTAAAAATTAAGATATATGCATCATATCCAAAATGACGGGAGAAACGAAACAATGAAAACAATGAAAAAAGCATTGATTATCGGTTGCGGAGTCGCCGGACCGGCGGCCGCCTTGTTTGTGAAAAGAGCCGGTTTCGAGCCGATCGTGTTTGAAGCTATGAGAGAACATGACGATTATGCAGGTTTGTTCCTGAATGTAGGCCGCAACGGCTTGCGTGTGCTGGAGGAGCTCGGAGTGAACGGCTCGCTTATTGCGGAGGGCTTTGAAATGCGCGTCATGAGCTTTCGAAGCGCTTCGGGCAAATGGTTGGGAAACGTCGGAACAAAAGAAGCAGAGCCTCACGGAGTAACCGTCAAAAGGAGCCTGCTTCACCGGGTGCTGCGTGAAGAAGCTCAACGGCAAGGCATCCCTATCGAGCTCGGCAAAAAGCTCGTCAAGGTTCAAATGACATCCGATCAAGTGATTGTGCATTTTCAAGACGGGACATCGGCGACCGGGGACTTCCTGATCGGCTGTGACGGTATTCACTCCAAGTCGCGCAGCATCCTTTTGCCAAATGCTGCTCAGCCGTCTTATACCGGTTTGATCAGCTTCGGAGGGTTTGCGCGCAGCAAGGAGCTGGTCCCCGAGCCAGGGGTACAGCAAATGGTGTTCGGCAAAAAAGCGTTCTTCGGATATTTGGTTAAGGAAGACGGCGAAATCTACTGGTTCGGAAATATGAATATGCCGGGCACGCCGACACGCAAAGATTTGCAATCTATACCCGCCTCGGAGTGGCGGCAAACGATAACGGAGCTGTACCGCCGCGATCCGTCCCCGATTCCGGACATCATTCGACGGACGGAAGACGAGATCGGCTTGTATCCGATCTACGATATGCTCACACAGCCTGAATGGCACAGCGGAAAGGCCGTGTGGATCGGCGACGCTATTCATGCGGTTTCCCCTAATGGCGGGCAAGGCGCATCTCTAGCGCTGGAGGACGCTTTCGTTTTGGCTAAGTGCCTAAGAGATATGGACGACTTCGATAAGGCCTTTGCCCGATTTCAGATGCTCCGGCAGGAAAGGGTGGAGCGGATAGTGCGTTATTCCAGAATGATCGGACAGCGTAAGCATGCAACGAACCCGGTTCAGGTCTTTTTCCGTGATCTGATGCTTCCGCACTTTTTGAAAACCTCGAGCAAGCAGTCGCTCTCGTGGATGTACGATTACCGCATCGACTGGAACGAGAAAATCCCGACCTTGGGGGAACGTTGAGTATGTTAGAATTTTTTTACGGTATCGAAAGCCGATAACCCAGGGATATGGATGAATCATTGCCATAATCTTGCTCATGCAGCCCTCGGCTCATCCCAGTACTACACCTTAGCATAGGTCGTATTAGACACGTAACATGAAGTTGCCCTGAGCAGGTTGAAATTATTCATCTGAATGGAGTTGTACAGAAGTACAAGGGGAGAAGGCCGACAATTAATCTACCTTGCACAACTAAAGCTCTAAACTTATTACGCTAACGGGCGGTTTGCTTAAATGGATAATAAAGGGAATCGTGCTTATATGTCGAAAATATAATCGTTAGATTAACAATGAGTGCGAAAGGGGACTTTGAAGAATGAATTTGAAGGTGGAAAAATTAGAATTAGAAATGGCTGATATTTCTGGGTCTCGGTTTGAAAAGGTTAAAGCAGAGGATTTAAACTTTAATGATGTTTGTTTAGTAAGAACGCAAATTAATAATGCAAATATGAGTGGGATGGCATTAAATGATGTGAATATGTCTGGCTTTAAAATTTCGGACGCTAATTTGAGTAATCTTGAAATTTCTGATGCTCAAATGGGTGGAGCCTATATACGTAACATTGGTATCCCTAAAGAAGGAGATCCCCACTACAATCCAAAAACCGCAGGTCAGCCTATAAGATTTGAGAATTGTGAACTCAGGAGTAGCCAGATTTCAAACTGTGACCTTAGCAATGTAGAGATATTGGATTGTGAACTAAAAGGTATGAAGATTAATGGGATACTGGTTGAAGAACTCTTAAAAAATTATAATAACAAGTAAATGTACTAAATAGTTGATTTCACTAACGGGTACAACAGTTCAACGCTTCATTTGAGGCCGCCACGGACCAATCGGCGGCCTCATTAAGCTAAAGGGCAGATTAACGTAACACTTACTTTATACATTTCGTCTACATTTTAGAATGGAGGGAGAAATGATGATGGCTGCTATTGCACGGGCCATGCAGACCTTGTGTTCGAGGTGAAAGAAAGCCTTATTCAGGTTAAAGCTGTGATTGCGTATGGAGTAGGTGCAAGGCCGATTATGCGCGATAACACCCTCAGGGATGCAAGGCGGTTCCATTTCCCAGATTGCGGCATGGAACTCACTAGCTTGCGGGAATAGCTCGTTTTGAAGTCTTTATTGACCTAACGGGTTCGGGCTGGAGCGGGAGTCGCAGTGGCTCTCCATTACGATTGAGTCCCAATGCATCGTTTCGGGAATAACGCAAAAATAATATAGTCTCTGCAATTGTTCCTTTAAGAGCATCGCCAGTTCAATATTTCAAACGGGTATAAACTCACCATTTCAAACAATCACGGAATAATGTTTGTGTCGTCCGACAAAGATTGTCGGGTGAAAAACTTCCGTTTGAAGTATATCTACTGGGGTAAACAACGAATCATCAGAACGGATGCCTAAGAAAGTTTAGTAACATAGCAATTCAAAAGAAACTCCTTTTGTAAGTTCGCTTTATAATGAGGTAAACCGACTATGGAGGGAGATTACTTATGAGTACAGTAGAGGATTTGTTGGAGGAACTACGGAGGGAAAAGCTGGCTACACGCCGTGTTCTGGATCGCATTCCAGAAGCTAGCCTGGCTTGGAAGCCGCATGCCAAATCGATGTCGCTTGGGCAGTTGGCTTTGCATACGGCCGGCTTGCCTGGAGGAGTGGCGGCTCTGCTAAATGCCCCGTCTAGTGAAGTTCCGAACGTGCCGTTCCCGGAAGCGGGATCCGTTTCGGAAATTGTTGCCGCTTTGGAGGAGCAGTGCGCAGCAGCGGAGAATATCCTTAGTTCATGGGAAGATGGCAGCCTTCGCGAGACATTTACATGGACCATGCAAGGTATGGCTTTATTTCAAACATCGCGCCTTGAGCAAGTGCGCTCGGTACTCTTCAATCACTGGTATCATCATCGTGGACAGTTGACGGTTTATCTTCGATTGCTTGATGTGCCGCTTCCGGGGATTTACGGTCCGAGTGCCGATGAGCGAAACTGAATGCAGGAATACGCAGCTCTTCCGTAAAGAGGCTGAAAGAAAAGCGGAAATGGAAAATTGAGGCCTTTCTGTTTGTGAAACGACTCCTTTTAAAGGCAAATTGAAATCTTGGCGGAACGCCACCGCATTAACTATTATCGAAGCGGAGAGGTTATTATTTCCACTGGGGACAATTCGTGACTTCCCGCTATTCACTTCGAGGATGCTTTGAGCCTCCCGTAGTTGTGCCGGTTGGGGGTTTTCATTCTATGGGGCATCTTTTACCTATTTCAGGGTTTGAGTTAAATATAATTAATCTTTCCCTATATTGTGGATGATCTTAATGTTATGATTGTGTTGCTGTAAAAATAAATCGTAACGAGGTGAGGATAATGAAATCAAAAAAATATACGTCGTATCCTCATGCTGCTTTTTAGTTAATTTTGTACGAATACATTAGGCTCTGAGGGTAGGATTCACTCTCAGGGCTTTTATATTTAGGCAGAAGGAACGTTAAGCTTTCTTGCCGGACTATGACAGCCACTTACGGAGTGGCTGTTATTTTTTTAGGACAAAAGGTTGGTCAAGGCATCATTAGTGGTTTTTTGAAATTGGTTAGGATTTAATCGTTTGTCTTACAAATTGATCCGAATTTTATTAGGGGGAAAATGTATTGACTTGAATTACTTAGGATGGAATTCATTTTTCGCGGAAAATTTCAAACAGTGCCGGCTTATGTTTGAGCAGGCTCATACCTGGAGATTAGGGGGCGATCCGTTTCGTCGTTACCTTGTTCCAAAGGATAAGGGGCCCCCTTCTTGAGATATCGTTTCAACTTCGGCATTGTTTCCCGTTATCCACCGCTTTCCAAATATGAAAGGATGATGCTTTATTAAAAGACTCGCTCAATATTTCCGCTCATTACAATCCGTACAGTCATCTTACAGTATGATTTATGAACCTGACCCAACCTATTGGAATAATGATGTTGCCTATTACATTGAACGGACACATAAACTCACACTGGATAAACCATGTATCACCATAAAAATACCTTTTGACCGTCTCGGCTTAGATGAAAATATGGATCAAGTTGTTCTCTCAGATTTTGCATTAAGAGAATGGGTTGATCATATTGAGGCATTAAATGAATTGATTTATAACCGGTCACGCTCTGATAAAGAAAATGGTGCTTTTTATTGTTTTCGTCCAACCAATGTGGTGTTGCAACGTAATGCATCCTTTGTCGAAGTCATCTCTGAAAAATGGTATCTATGCTTAATGATTACCGTTCAACTTCCATTCAGAGATAATAATAAAGCTATGCGTATGCTCTGCAAAATGCTTCCAAAAGAAGTGGAGAAGTTTATTGCCAAGTTTGATCTCATCAAATTAAATGCTGCTTATGAATTGGTGAAAATACAAAATATGATTCGCAAATGGCTGAAATCCAGCGATTATTGTGCGTTTATTGCGAATGGCAGCATTTTGCCAAGAAATAAAGACAACAGCGGGCCACTGGAGGGTGCCTTGCCTTTTACATCCCCCGAAGATGTTGAAGTTGAAATTTGTGGTTTGCGAGGAATGGGAATAAAGCATGGTGTGACGGTCATCACCGGCGGTGGTTATTCGGGTAAAAGCACAATGCTGGATGCACTAAATTCGGGGATTTACAATCACATCATAGGCGACGGACGAGAATTTGTTATTACAGATCAAAGTGCAATGGAAATATCTGCAGAGGAAGGCCGTTCCATAAAAAATATCAATATTACGCCTTTCATAAAATGGATACCCAATAGTTCGACTGAACAGTTTTCGACTGACTACGCCTCAGGTTCCACATCTCAAGCCGCAAATATTATGGAGGCAATCAACTTCGGGTGTAAGCTTCTTCTTATTGATGAAGACAGAAGTGCGACGAATTTTATGATTCAAGACATCAAAATGCGTTCATTAATCAAGCATGAACCCATTACACCTTTTACGGAACGTGTCAGGGAGCTTTATGAGGCTGTTGGCGTATCTTCCGTTCTTGTTATTGGAGGTAGCGGTGAATTTTTATCCGTTGCCGATCAAATCATCCTGATGGACAATTTTGTGCCAAAAAACGTAACCCGGGAAGCAAAAAAATTATGTGAACACGACAAACCGCGCGAACGTATCCCCCTTACAAAATGGGAGATAGAAAGAAATATAACCACCGATCACTTTTCGAGCTATCCACAGGGCAGTGGAACAGAAAAGCTGATGGTTTCAACCATGGGATACATGATGATAGGTGATGAACAAATTGATATCAGAGGGCTTTACAATATCACATCACACGCCCAGCTTGCAGCTATTGCCTTTTTAATTCGAAAAATCGCTATAAGTAATCAGGATCGCCTCATCTTTCTTCATGAAAAGATCAAAAAAGCTCTCGAAGATATGGAGAGAGAAGGAGTGGATATTGTATTTTCTTCCTTTTTTCCTGGCTTCGAAAGATGGCTTGAATTACCGAGAATTAATGAAGTATTATCTGTCATAAACCGAATGAAACATTTGAATTTTATTCAGCTTGAGCCTTCTGAACACCTCTAATTACGACATAAATATACGTTTATCCAACTAGGAGAAGGGTTGCGTTAACGGGTACTACGAGAAGGAACTTTATTCCAGTCTAACGAATAGGAATTCATACCCATTTATAAAGGAGTGGAAAAATGCAGCCAATTTTAGTTGATTTTCCTGAATGTAAGATTATTGGTATTGGAAATATTGGTAAACCGACCAATCCTGGGGATGTCTGGCCAGCTTTGTTCACCCGAATAAACGAAGTAACAGATCGAATAAATCGTCATGAGACAATTGGATTAATCAAACGAAATGAACACGGCTATCTAGCAGGTGTGAAAACCGATTCTTTAAGCGAAGTGCCAGAAGGAATGTTTATGTATAAAATTCCCGCTGGCCTATATGCAGGAGTAACTCATAGAGGACCCATAAGTAAGATTAACGAGACGTTTGAAAAACTTATTTACTGGCTCAGCACTAATAATTATGAGCAATTCGATGTCGTCTGTTTCGAAGTATATGATGAAAGATTTAAGGGTGAAGAAGACGGAAGTGAGCTCGATATGTTCATTCAGGTAAAACCAGCATAAATAATTGTCATTGCGCTAACGGGTACTCAACATTGGTTTGGAGTTATTGGACACAACCCGGGATTGTTCGTGCACAGCAGCTGCGCATAAGTGGGATCCTGCAGCGCAAGCTCGGTGAAGTAGTTGGCAATATTGTGATTGGCGGCGACAGAGCCCTTTTGGAAAGGCAGCTCACGGCTTTTTTTGGCGTGTAAATAGGTGTAGGATTGGCCTGTTTTCGGAGATTTATAGAGAATGGGCGGCAGCTGCGGGACTAGATCGAACGGGTTGTGAATTCGGTGCCGGTCGAATAATTGGTTGAAGGTGCTGGAAAATTCAGGGTCCCCCACACGAGGTGAAGCATACGTATAAACGATAGGATCGCTGAAGCCACTATTCACTGCGGAGTCAACGGCGCAAAGATGAGCAAGCGCACCGCCAAGGCTATGCCCTGTAATATAAAGCGGCTTATGGCGGGAAAGAGACTGCAAGGCTGACAAGACGGGTTGCCGAGCCGATTCGTAAATCCCGAGAAACCCCTGGTGCACGGAGCCGCTGTTCTTCACATAGGGAAACGTGGTCTGTCTGGCGATTGCATCGGATATCCACTCCGATTTGGTATTCGTTCCGCGAAACACAAGGACGATCCGGTCCGCTGCTTCGGCGATAAAGCCGAACGGTTCTTTTCTGCCTGTAAATGACGCGGCTTCAAATTCCGTAACCAACTGGTAACGTCGCGGCAGAACAAAGGTTCCATCGGCGCTTTCAAACTGCTGATAGCTTTGGCTGCAAAGTGCGGACAATAAAATGGCGGTCTGGATATCAAACAGATTCTTGCTCATAGATCTCCCTCTTCTGCTCACACATGTTTTATGTATATATATGAAAATGATGGGCATTCGTCCACGGGCATATGCCTAACTTAGTGACGTCTTTATTTCTGTTGAAAGGAGGGTCTAGCCATGGGCATTAGGAATTTTCTAATTGAAGGCGTTTCCGGCACCGGCAAAACTTCGGTCTGCAAAGAATTGCAGCGGCGCGGCTACCATGCCATTAATGGTGACCGTGAATTGGCTTATCAAGGCGATCCAGAAACGGGTACACGGACGGATGGCGTCACGCACGAGCACCACATATGGCATGTAGATAAAGTAAAAGCTTTGGTCGCCAATCAGGATGAGGCGGTAACCTTTTTCTGCGGTGGTTCTAGGAACTTTTCGAAATTCATAGATCTATTTGACGGCGTGTTTGTCCTCGAGGTCGACCTTGACACATTGAACCGGCGGCTTGATGAGCGACCGGAAAATGAGTGGGGCGCAAAGAGTGCGGAACGGGAACTCATTGCGCGATTGCACCAAACGAAAGAAGACATTCCGAAGAACGGAATTATAATCGATGCCACCGCACCGATCGCGCACGTCGTTGACGAGATCGTCCGTCAAAGCGAAGCAAATAAACGCCAACGACAGTAACTTACGGTCGCTCGCGAATAGCCCAATACACCAGTGCACTTGGATACGAATAGTCCCATCCATTATGCGGGGGCTTTAGTTTAATTTCAAGAAACTTTGAATGCAAAGCTAAATGGCGTGCTAATCGGCACGCCATTTGTTTGTTTATTCCAGAAACAATACAGTGTTATTTGCCGAGCAAAATCGTATGTAAATTGGAAGGTAAATTTACATTTTCTCCTCCAAAACGAAACCCGTTAGAGTAAGAGCATTTCTTTGTCATGAGAAATGCTTTTTATTTTTCATAATAAACGATATAAATTTATTGTAAAACAATAAATTATGCGGTAAAGTAAAAACTGAAATTAAATAAGTGAGGTGCAATTTATGAAACGAGGAACAACACTATTTTTAAAGATGGCCGTTATTCTTATTGGAATCCCAATTCTTACTTTGTGCATATTTTTAGTGCCTAAGATTGGGAATTTTGCTGGAGAATTGTATCCAGAAATGGTTTATATGAAACCTCTCGTTTTAATCGATATGTACGCAGCAGCGATTCCTTTTTACTTTGCTCTGTATCAAGCTTTTAAAATTTTAAACTATATTGATAAGAACCAAGCGTTCTCGGAATTATCGGCAAAAGCTTTAAAGAATATAAAATACTGTGCCATCACAATAAGTACCTTGTACCTGCTAGGTATGCCACTCTACTATCTTATGGGGAAGAGAGTTGACCCTCCAAGTTTCATACCAATGGGATTGGTCATTATTTTCGCCTCTATGGTGATCGCCGTTTTTGCTGCTGTTCTCCAAAGACTTTTACAAGAAGCTATTAATATAAAATCAGAAAATGATTTAACGGACTGAGGTGGGGCATATTAACGGAGCTTCCGGAGAGGGTTGGAATTACTATGTCGAATCTTTCCATTCTGAAAAATGGGAAAGCAAAAGCGGTTCGTTTTTCAACAATAGACACAGCGTTCCTGCTGAAGGAACCATTAATGAAACGTCTATTACGAAGATAAAGGATCGAATATTAAAAACATCTTTCAACCTGAATCCAAACACGCTCCTTGGATAGCCTTTGCTTTTGGGTTAATTCACGGCTTTGGGTTTGCCGGAATCTTAGCTGAACTGAATTTAGAGAGACGCTGCAAAATATGCAAGCGGCTAACCGCTTTTATACGAAATACGGCTTTCAGCGGCTGGAAGCACCGCTTACTGGTTCCAGTCATTTTGCATGTGACGCATGGTATATCCGTGATTTATAGTTTCGTAAAGAAAAGTCCAGTTGGCTTTAATGCCGGCTAGACCTTTTTTTGCATGGGGACTTGGTTTTGGTTCTTGTTGAGCTAACGGGTAACGGCTATTTATTATCGCTCTCAATTTTGCCTGAGTAATACATCCGCTTCACCTACAATATAATAAGTCTAGAAATACAGTCTAAAGAGGTGAGCCAATGGCAGTCGTAAAAGCCAGGAAGCAGGATATTGATATGCTGGCAAGGTTGCTTCGAGCTGAAGCTGAGACCGAAGGCGAAATGGGTATGCTCCTTGTTGGAAATGTTGGTATTAACCGAGTAAGAGCGAATTGCTCCGATTTTAAAGGAATCCGGACAATTCCCCAAATGATCAACCAGGCACATGCTTTCGAAGCGTTGCAACATGGTTTGTACTATCAAAGCGCTAGAGATAGAGAACGCCGTCTGGCGCAACGGTCTGTGAATGGGGAGCGGAATTGGCCAGCCAAATTCTCCCTATGGTATTTCCGTCCAGGAACGTTTGAAAATCCCGGACCATGTCCGCCAACTTGGTATAATCAGCCGCACGCAGGACGATGGAAGAAGCACTGTTTTTATGAACCGACCGCGGAAGAATGTGAAAGTGTATATACTACGTTTTAAATTTATAAACGAAAAGAGCTTAGGGTCTCTTAACCTGACTTATCAACAGCCATCTGTCGGTTGACAAGAACATTATCTCATTAAGTGCCGCGTAAATCGCGGCTTCTTTGGGTTTAGTGGAATAAAGTTGTGGTCACTGGAAATACGCTAACAAGAAATTGTGCTCATCTTCCGGGCTGATTCAATTGATGCTGGAGGGCATTATTATGTAGATGACGGCGATTGGCGGCTTATGGGCATTGGTTTCAACCTGCTGGAGATCTGAAGATCAACCTTTCCATCTTGGTAGTGGCACCGGCGGTGCCTCTTCTTTTGGAAATAAAGAAACCTTTCCTGGTTGAACAACTCTAACGTCTAAGGATAAATGAAGAGATGGAGGCAAAGAGGCAAAGATCATTAGAAATCGATGGATTGTTTCGATGCTATTAGCAAGCAATCCGCTAACGGGTACGATAGCTATGATGGATGTCCTCAAGTCTAGTATTCCGTATCCTGAAGTTGAATTGGATTTGTACATGTCTAAGCCAACGTATTTTGTTGAATTACTCAAAATAGAAACCGACTCCTTTTGCTAAAAGAGGATGTCGGTTTCGTTATTTTTTCTCATCCATAGCTGCGGTTGATTCGTATTTCAGTCAGTTGTGAAAAAAAATGCATATTTTATTAAATTCCTGTATCGTTTTTTTTGGAATGATACCTTTATACTGAAAAGGGATTGTTAAATAAATGCATATTCACCAGGATGGGAGATGGAACAGGTGGAAAGTAATCTTACCAATTTCGATGTAATCGTTGCAGGGGGCGGACCAAGCGGTATCGCAGCGGCGGTCGCTTCCGCCCGAGAAGGGGCCAGGACGCTTCTGATCGAACGTTACGGTTTTCTCGGAGGAGCAGGAACGGCGATGATGGTCAACCCGTGGATGTCATATCGAGCGGGAAACGGAGGGGAGCAAATCATTTTCGGCGTGCTGCAGGAGCTGATCGACGGTATGAGCGAGCTCGGCATGTACGGGCATCCGAAAGCGAGAAATGCGTTCGATCCGGAGGCGCTAAAAGTCGTCGCCGAGCAGTTGTGTATCGAGGCGGGCGTTACTTTGCTGTACCATACTTTTTTGGCGGACGCGAAGATGGATGAGGACGGAAAGAGGATCCGATCGATTCAATTGGCCAACAAGAAGGGGCTCATTGAAATGAAGGCGCGGATGTACGTCGATACTACGGGCGATGCAGACTTGGCAGCGCTGGCCGGTGCGGTCGTGGAGAAGGGCCGGGAAGTGGACAGTAACTGCCAGCCGATGACGCTCAACTTCCGAATGGCCGATGTCGATATTCAGCGCATGCCGGACAAAAATGAAATCACGCGTCTATTCCTAGAAGCGAAAGAGCGGGGGGAAGTGGACTGCCCGCGCGAAGACGTGTTATGGTTTTATGCGAATCAACCTGATGTCATCCATTTCAATACGACCCGGATCATCCTGAAGGACGCTACCGATCCGTGGCAGTTGACCGAGGCTGAAATCGAAGGAAGACGGCAAGTTCAGCAGTTGGTAGCCTTTTTGAAACGAGATGTCGCAGGATTTGAGAACGCTTACTTGCAAACGACCGCACCGCAGATTGGCATACGAGAATCCCGCCGGATAATCGGAGAGCATGTGTTGACCGCTGAAGAGCTTCTATCTGCATGCAAGTTCGACGATGTAATCGCTCGGGGTGCATACCCTGTCGACATCCACAATCCGACGGGCAGCGGAACCATCATCCAAAGCTTGAAGCCTGGCGAATGGTACGATATTCCGCTACGTTCGTTAATCCCGTTGAAAATCGAAAATTTGCTTATCGGCGGCCGTCCGATATCAGCCACGCATGAAGCGCATTCGGCTATTCGGGTACAGCCGATCGCGATAGCGATCGGACAGGCAGCGGGCACCGCAGCGGCGCTTTGCGCGCAGGATAATATCAATCCCCGACAACTTTATGTAGGCAACGTACAGCGATCGTTAGTGAAACAAGGAGCACGTCTGCGTTAAATCTTTAGCTTCTTTATATGAGCAAAGAGAGGATGGGACAAACGTGATGCAAAGGGGTCGTAAGTTATTCGGTTTAATTGTTAGCGTTAGCATTGCAGCTATCATGACTTCGGCATGCAGCAATTCCGACAAGACCGGAGAGAAAAGCAAAGAAGTCGACTCCGGGGCGCCTCCTGCCCCGGTTACGCTCACCTTTTTTACCCATGGCAATTCGATCGTCTTGGCGGAAACGATCGAGTTGCTCGTCCAGAAGAAATTCCCGCACGTTACGCTGAAAACGATAAAGGACGGCAAAGGCACATCGATATTCGATCTCTTGAACGGGGGACAAACGCCCGATTTGATCTCCTATTCACTCGGAAGCCTGCAGGATCTGAGAACTCTGCATCTGCTCAGCGATTTGACGCCACTAATCCAGAAGCACCGTTTTGACCTGGAGCGCCTGGTTCCCGGCGCCGTGGATACCGTAATATCGTATTCTGACAAAGGGGAATTTCTGCTGATGCCGTTCGAGCTGAACAACAACGCGATCTACTACAACAAAAACATATTCGATAAATTCGGAGTTCCCTATCCGAAGGACGGCATGACTTGGGAAGAGATGCTCAATATCGCCAAGATGGTTACCAGAACCGACAGCGGCGTTCAATACAAGGGCTTCCAATATAATGCGCTTAACGTCGTGTACAAGGACCAATTGGCGCAAGGCTTCGTCGATCCGAAGACGAACAAGGCCGCGATCAACACCGACGCCTGGCAACGTTGGCTGGACGTCATGACCTCGTTCTACAAAATTGACGGCAATGCCCAGGCTGGCGATGAGAAAGTCAATTTCCTGAAAAACCAGACGGTAGCCATGCGTACCGGACCGAATTATATTACCGAATTGCCTGCGGCGATGGAAGCAGGCTTAAACGTCGACTTCGTATCGCTGCCCCGCTTCAATGGGATGAGCGGTTCGAGCTCCCAGATGAACGCGCCGTTCTATGTGATTCCGCCGTCCACACCGCATAAGGATACCGCATTTCAAGTCATTGCTTACCTGTTGTCCGACGAGGTACAGACGATTATGGCGCGTCAGGGCCGCATTCCGATAATCAATTCGGAGAACGTCAAGAAAGAGTATGCGAAAGATTTGAAAGGGCTGGATGGCAAAAACTTGGCCGCTTTTTTCCAGGATGCGATAGCAAAGCCGGTACCTTCGACGGCGTACGACGGGCAGGCGAAGTCGATTTTTACCAATACCGCGCTCGTGCCTGTGTATCAGGGCAAAAAAGATATCAACACGGCGCTGCGTGAAGCGGAAGAGCAGATTAATAAATATATCGATTCGGAAATGAAGAAGTAGGATTGGGAAAGCGGATTATCGTTGTACGATTCACATAAATTCGAGGAGGAACGAGAGCGGATGAGCGAGCAACCGATGAACGATGATCAGCGGAAGGATTGTAAGGAGAGCCGAAACATTTTATCGCGCCGGACGTTTTTGTCCTATACATTGGGTGCGTCGGGTGCCGTGCTCGCAGCCGGAATGGCCGGAGCCACCCCATTCGTTCCGAGCAACGCTACGGTCACCGCAGCTACCTACGGGAATACGGGCGACCGGGGCTGCTCTACGAGCGGATTGCATTTCGAATCGGTCGGAAGCATGAAAGCGGTTTCGCTGCAAGCCGGTATCAGCGTGCGGACCACATCCTATTACGCGATCGCTAACGCGGTGACGGATTCGCCCCGGGGCGGGGCGCTATATCGGATCGTCACCCGTACCGACTACGATGCGCTGCGGGAAAATTCGCTCGGTCCGGAAGGCGCACTCAACGGGAACGGCTATATCGATCATTTGCTGGCGAACGGCAATGTGGCCGTATTAAGCGGCGGCGGTGCAGTCGATCTGGCGTCGGTCGGATTGCGGGAGCAATACGATGCATACGCAGCCGATAATACGGCCGCTATGCAAGCCGCTCTCGCGTACCCTCTACTGGTGCTAACTGCGTACGGAATATACGTTTTCAGCGGCGAAAGCGTCGCCGATCTCGGGCAAGAGGGAGAGCTGGATATATCGGGAGATTGCCGGTTTCGGCTTGCTGCCGGCACGATTGTCAATACTGATGCGGATTACGGCAATCACAAGGCGATTCTCCGCGTGCAAGGAGGGAAGAGATTCACCATTCGCGGCGTCGCCTTTGACGGCAACCGGGACGGCCAAACGTATCCGGCGACAAAAAATAACTTCGGCAGAGGCACGGTTCCGAGAAGAACCAACGGCATACTCGAAGTATGTCCGTCCGGAGGCGTCTACCGGACCCAGACGGCTCTAGTCGAACAGTGCTCATTTGAGAACGCTTACCTTAGCGGCGCCATGTTCATCCAGTGCGGTAATGTCACTATCCTGAACAATTATTCCGCCAACAATACGATCAACGGTTTCGGCGGCGCCGGGTTCGCCTCTCTTCTGTTCGAAGGGAATACGAGCTGGCGGGACGGATGGAGCGACATCTACACCTCCGAACGGTACGAAGGGGATAGGGCTCAGCTGCAAATACGGGAATGGCCGCGTGACTACACGGCTGCAACGGAACGGATACCCGTTATCCCCATAGCCGAGTCTGAACGGAACAAGCAAATTGTCGTTCGCGGCAATACGAGCGACCAAGCCGGGGTGATCGCCCTCTTCGTCCGCTCCTGCGAACAATGCCTCATTACGGATAATGTCATCCGCAACGTAGGCTACAAACGCCGAAGCGGCAGTTATTCCCCGACCGCCATATGGGGCGATTTCGGAAAATTTGCGATATGCGGCAATGATATTATGACGCAAGCCGTGCAGCCTGGAGACATGCCTCCTGACGGAATACGCGTCGTCAGCTTCTCGGGCAACGGCGTCGACCGGATCGGGGGACCTTGGATCTCGATGCAAGGACGATATTATTCGATCGTTGCCGATAACCAGATTACATGCTGCCAGACATTCGGGAGCGGTGCATTCGATGACAATGCCAGCAAGCGGCTGCTGAACAATAAAGGCATTATTATATCGAGCCAGTGCTTAGTGCGCGGCAATGTTATAGAAGGCTGCGCCAATATTCCGATCGAGGCGATCAACGACGATAATTTCAGCAGCGAATCTTTGCGGGATATCGGAATTTGCGGCAATGAAATATTCAATACGACGGGAAGCAGCGTCATTAATCTGAGGAGCTACGGCTCTCCGGCGGGAAACCCCCGTAACTTCGAGATAAGCGGCAACAAGGTGTACGATGTACGTTCGGTAACCGCCGGTTCGGACGCCAGGCAGATGGTCAATTTTTCTCCGGCCTGGGGGGCATTTGACGTTCAAGACGTCACGGTAGCGGATAACCGCTTCTATTGCTTGAACACGGGGGATGCCACTAAAAACTACGGGGGAGTCCGGTTTCGCGGAAGCTCGGGAAGTCGGGGCATCGTCATTCGCGACAATCAATTTTTCGATACGCTGAACGCGGTTCGTACCGAGTCTTTTGCCGAGCTCTGCATAAGGGGCAATACCGTACGGAACGGATTGCGGCTTCTGTACGCGGATATCGCTGCCGGAGGCGATGCCGGGAAACTGATGATCGACGGCAACAGCTGCTCGGGAATTACATCGCAATGCGTCAATATCAACGCGGGCGGGAGCGGTAAAATATTGTCCGAGCTTACTGCGATAGGCAATTCATGGAGCGGGTCAGGTAGCGGCTACTCCGGAGTTTCACCGGGTGTATCGCCGATCGTGTACTGTTTGGACAGGAACATCGATACGATGACGACGAAAGTTGTTCCAAGGCGGTCTTTCTCCGGTATCCCCGCGTTTAACGCCCAGCATTTGGGGGAAATCATAAGGAGCGCCGACGGCTCGGACCAATACATCGCCGTTCAGGTCGGAACGGGCGCCGGCGACTGGAAGGCACTGTGATCCGATAGCGCTATTGAATAGGGGGACGAAACTGGTGTACCATGGATGAAAGTTCAGCATATGAAACGGAGAATCCGGCGATGCTCATCCATCCGATTCGTTTGATCAGCAACAGCTACTGGAAAGAAAAGCCCGCATTCGTACAGCAGGTGGAGCGCGAGCGGTGCTGGATCATGATCGCCGTCGAAGCCGGCCGTTTCCGGTACGGAATCGGCGAACTGTCTGGCGAAGCTGCGGAAGGAGATATCGTCCTATGTCCACCGCATGAAGATTTTCGCCGTGAAATGATTACGCCTCTCTCTTTTTTCTACATCAAGTTTTATTATGCCGGAGAGGACGGCGGGGAAGCGCAGTTATCGGAGCAGCTGCGACGCCTGTTTTCCTTCAAATTCACTTCTTCCGAGCGGGACCGGCTGTACAACAATTTCCGGCATTTGCTCCGGGCCAGCCGGATGAGCCGGAACGATAATTTAAGATGGTCTTCCCACTTCGTCTACGATCTCTGGCTGCTATTCTGCATGGAAGCGGAAGCGCTCGCCCAATTCGGAAATGTCGTGAGCGACCCGCTGATGAAAGAAGCGAAAGATATGATCGAACGGCACGCTTTTCGCGATGTCCAAATGAAAGATATCGTGGAATTTATAGGGATACACCCGGTGCAGTTTACGCGCCGGTTCCAGGCGGTGTACGCTATGCCGCCTTCCCAATATTTATACTCGATCCGGATGGAGAAGGCTAAGTCGCTGCTTGTACAAACGAATTATTCGATCGACCGGATCGCACGGCAATGCGGTTACGAGAACGGTCTGTATTTCAGCCGGATGTTTACGAAATATTTCAAAATGAATCCTTCGAAGTACCGGAAAATGCATTCGTTTCCATCGCCGTAAATTAAAGCATTTTAAGGTAGACTTTGGTCGCTTGTGTCGCTGCTGGGAGCACGATTTCGACGGACCGCGCGACGCAAGGCTCGACTCGCGTGATGCCGAACTACTCCGCGAAGCGGCCGGAACCGCAGCGGCGCTGCTGACGAAACAAAGCCTCTGCAGCACACACAGCATGAATATTGATGATCTGCAGAAGCGGCTGGTTCGTCAAGGCAAGTAGCTTAGCAATGAGGTCCAGCGAAATACGGGGGAGAGGAAGCCACCATGATGAGGGATAAGCTGGCGGTTCAATTGTATACGCTGCGCAATGAATGAGTGAAGGATTTTCCCGGTGTACTTCGCGAGCTGAGCAGAAGAGGGATGGGCCGGAGTTCAGTTTGCCGGCTATCACGGACAATCTGTCGGTTGACAAGAACTTGATTACATTACAAGCCGCTTAAAACACGGCTTATTTTTTTATGTTATAAGGTTCTTGTCGTAGTTAATGAATATGCCGAGTTATATGCGACTCTTTGAGCTTAAAATGCTGGAACATGAAACTGATGTTCATAGAAGTACCGGCAGATTAGTATAATAATTACCAAAATATTTCCATGTTAGAGTTACAAAAGTCCATCCCATACTAATCCATAAAATGTAAAATCTCAGTACCCAAGAGAATGAGCTCAATTTACTTTCTTTAGGAAGTTGGAACAGTTTGTTTAAACCGGAGAGTGTTGATGGTCTTTTGGCAGAGCACGCAATAACCTTCTTAGAAGTTTTTGAAACAGCGGAGTTTGAAGTATCACTGTTAGAATATTGTGACGAACGGGGAGATTTTCATTATACTTACTGGAACGAATTGGATGGGAAAATAGGAAGATCCTTACGATTCGATACAAGGAATAAAACCGTTCCAGATTAAGTAGATGCGATACTACGAAAATACATGTATCTAGCCACACTGACGTCACGGTGTGGAACGGATCGTTCAAGCTCTGGAAGCCGGGAAAAAGTGCTAGGCTGGATAAAGAAACGGCAAAAAGCGGCTCCGAACCGGAACCGCTTTAATGTTCGTTCGGGCTATCACGCTCTGCATTGCTTCTGTACCTGCTCGGGGTCATGGCCGTCCAGCGCTTAAATTGGCGGCTGAAGTGGGCGCTTGTTTTATACCCGAGCATCAAGGCTATATGATCTATGACCAGGTCCGTCTGAAGCAACAGGCGCTGGGCCTCACTTAACAAAATTTCCGACATATATTTGCGGGGAGCTTTCCCGTAAACCTGTTGAAATATCCGATTCACCTGGGACGGACTCAATTTTAAGGATTTGGCAATATCTTGGACGAGTGTTCTTTCGCTGTCTTCCATTTGGCCATGAAGCAGGCTGCTGCGGATCGAATCCTCAATATTTTCGGCGATGCGACCGGCCAATAATTCCTTTTTCGTAAGCACGACGTTGTCGGTTTGTGACAGCTGCTCCACCAACGTTCCCAAAAGCTCAAAGACGGCTGCGTACACCTTCATGCTTTTTGCGGCAGAAAGCGAACGACTCTTGTATTCAGTCGCAAGATTGCATAAGTCAGTTAGGAAGGGGGCCAATTCCTTGACAAGGGGAGAGGGGGCGTCGAAGCAGACGGCTTGATGGCGCTCCAGCTCCTTGGAGAATGCGGGATCTGCTACGCTGAAGTGCACGCAAAAATAAGTGAAGCCATGCGAGCCTGCCGACCTGCACGAATGGATGATTCCCGGACGTATGAAAAGCAGGTCTCCCTTTTTTTGATCATAAATCTGGCCTTCGACGACCATCTGCATGTCCCCATCGATCATCCAATGAAGCTCGTACATAGGGTGTTCATGGGATGGATATGTCCACCGAGGATCCACTTCGCGAACATGCAGCCCCATCAGATGAAAGGACATTCGAACGTCGGAAAGCCTGCCAAGTTCAATTGAATCGGCGATCATTACAGACATAGTATACATCCCCCTTGTTCATCCAATCTATTCCCAAACTCATTATACAGCGTTTTCAATTGTGAGGAAATGCAAGAAATGGGTAAATGTTTTTCGCGATAAGCACATCGTCAACTCCTCTGTAATGGTGGTATGTTAGTATTATCAATAAACAAAGTCAGCAAAAAAATCTATCCGCAAGTTGTCATCAGCATATGGTGGCTGGAAGAATGAATCCATGCAAAGAGGATGGCCGTTTCAGCTTCATAAAGCTATCCGGTTCACTCCCCTTAAGCTAGTATACTAGGGTAACTAGTCATCCTATTTTTTTTGTAAGCGCTTAAAGGATGGGTGGGACTCGTCTTTCCGCGGGCGGGAGGGTCTTATGAGTATTCAGATTGACGCTTTAAGAGACAAAAGAGGACTCATACGGGATTTCGTTTACGAAACCTTGAAGAAAAACATCATGGAGCTGCGACTCGAGCCGGGGAGGTTTATCTCGGAAAAAGAACTCGTCGAAATGCTCCAAGTGAGCAGGACGCCGATTCGTGAAGCATTGGTTAAACTCACTCAGGAGGAACTAATCGCAACCACTCCTCAGAAGGGCTCCATCATATCGCATATCGATTTGCAGCATGCGGAAGAATCCCGGTTTGTCAGAGAAACATTGGAATCCGCCGTTGTTCGGGAAGCATGTGAGCTGCTCAGCAAGGAACAGGTGCTTCATCTGCAAAATCTCATCTCGCTGCAGGAACTGTGCGAATCCGAACAGAATTACGGGCGTCTGTTTGAGCTCGATGAAGAGTTTCACAAATCGATTATGATCGGCTGCGGCCGGGCCCGTACGTGGGGACTTATTCAACAAATGGCAACGCATGACAATCGCATCCGGTTCTTACGGCTCGCTTCCGATTCCGATTGGCAAATCATTCTTGCCCAACATCATGGAATTGTTCGCGCCATCAAAGAGAAGAATCCCGACCAAGCGGAAAAAGTACTGAGGGATCATTTGGAGCTGGTAGTGATTGAAAAAGAAAATTTAAAACAGAAGTACGCCAAATTTTTTAAATAAATCTAAGGAGTGAAAGACGATGATTAAAGTAGCTGTTATCGGTACCGGCGGAATCGCAAATTCGCATCTAGAGGCGTATGTGTCCTCGTTTAAGGGAAGATGCCAAGTCGTTGCGTTATGTGACATTTACGAGGAAAAGGCAGTCCGGTATAAAGAGAAATTTCAGCTCGACTGTAGGGTCGAACATGACTACCGTGAACTGCTGGACAGCGATATCGATCTGGTGTCGATCTGTACTCCGCCGTATACGCATGCTCAAATCGCTATCGACTTTTTACGCTCCGGAAAGCATGTATTGGTAGAGAAGCCGATGTCTTCTTCCTTGGAAGAATGTGACCGCATGTTGGAAGCGGCTTCAGAGTCGAAGCGGATTTTGTCAGTAATCGGGCAAAACCGGTTCAGGGATCCGATCATGAAGCTGAAGCGCACGCTCGACACCGGAAAGTTAGGTAAAATCGTGCATGCACAGGTCGATTCCCACTGGTGGAGAGGGCACTGCTATTACGATCTGTGGTGGAGAGGCACTTGGGAAAAGGAAGGCGGCGGCTGTACGCTGAACCACGCCGTTCATCATATTGACATGCTGCAGTGGATGATGGGGATGCCGGACAAAGTCCATGCGGTAATGAGCAATACGTCGCATAATAACGCGGAAGTCGAGGACATTTCCGTAGCCATTCTTTCTTATGGCAACGGAAGCCTGGCGCAAATTACAAGCTCTGTCGTGCATCACGGAGAGGAACAGCAGCTTATATTCCAAGGGGAAAAGGCAAGAATTTCCGCACCCTGGAAGGTATATGCATCCACCTCCAAGGAAAACGGATTTCCGTCTCGGAACACGGCGCTCGAGGAGGAGCTTGAGAACACGTACAACAGCATGGCGGATCTCCCGTATACCGGGCACGCCGGACAAATCGATGATGTGATGAAGGCGATCGAAAGCGGCTCGCTTGAGGTGCTCATTGACGGCCGTGAAGGACGCAAAACGCTGGAGCTGATCACAGCTGTTTATGAAGCGGCGGCTACAGGCAAGAGCGTAAACCTGCCTTTAACGAAGGACAGCCTGTTCTATTCTAGAGACAGCTTGCTCGCGAACGCTCCGCATTTTTACGAGAAGACCTCGTCGGTAGTTTCTTTCTCGAAGAACGAGATTACGCTCGGTAGCAATTATAATAAATAACATGCAGCATGGTGGGCGACAACGGTTACACGGGATACTTATATGTCGATTGGTTGCTTTGCTTGACGGCGCAGCGTGATGCCAAAATGATTGAAGGCGTGTAAAACAATAATACTTGAGTATTGCGGACGATAATATGTCCGGTTTTGTAACCGGTATCACGGTGCCATTGGTTGGGAGACCTTCATTTTACAATTCCTCTCTACGGTTTTTTATCCCATCTTATGAGCTGCTTTTTAAACAGGCTCTATAAGAGTTTTATTCTAATTACATGATTACTTTCTGTGCGAGTTGAGAAACAAGTAAAATGGAGGTTGTAGTTTATGAAAGCAATGAATAGTAGTGTTGCTCTGGATAAAAGGGATAGCGTTGGAAAGGCTTTGGAGAAAAAGAAAGGATTGTTTTACTACATCAAATATGATTTTATACTTTACCTTATGTTGATTATCCCTGTTGCATATATATTGACATTTAAATACGCTCCCATGTATGGCATACAGATTGCATTTAAGGATTACAACATTTTTCAGGGCGTCAACATGAGTCCTTGGAATAATTTTGAAACCTTCAAGCAAATTTTTTCATCCGTACAATTCTTTCAGGTTGTTAGAAACACGCTGCTGCTTAACGGTTTGGATTTGCTTGTGGGATTTCCAGCGCCGATCATTTTGGCTATTTTAATAAATGAACTGGTATGGAATAAGTTTAAAAAGGTGAGCCAGACAATACTGTATCTGCCGCATTTCCTTTCCTGGGTTATTATCGGCGGAATTGTTGCTCAGTTGCTTTCTCCCACAGGCATGTTAAACTCCTTAATTAGCGATATGGGGGGTCAACCGTTACCGTTCCTCACGAACAAATTTGCATGGGTTGCAACTTATTCTTTAGTTGGAGTATGGCAGAACGCAGGATGGGGTACCATTTTGTATCTTGCCGCAATGACGGGAATTGACAAGCAGTTGTATGAAGCTGCAGATGCAGATGGCGCAGGGAGATTCAGGAAGATTTGGCATGTCACGTTGCCAGGTATCAGACCAACCATTGCGATCCTACTGATACTGCAGCTCGGTAATATTATGGCTATTAACTTCGACCGTCCATTCAACATTCAAAACAACCTGGTTATGGACTTTGGTGACGTTATCAGCACCTATGTTTATCGTGTCGGTATACAATCTGCGAACTTTTCAGTTGGTGCAGCTGTCGGACTGTTCCAGTCTGTTATTTGCTTAATATTCTTGGTAACTTCCAACTACATTACCCGCAAATTGGGCGAAAACGGAATATGGTAAGGAGGTACTGACAATGAAAATGTCACAAAATTCAAGAAATAGAATTGTTGACTATACAGCAGCATTTATTATTTTAATTGCGGTTTTTATATGCCTGGTTCCTTTTCTCTATATTCTTTCGCAATCACTAAGCTCAAATAGGGCGATTATATCCCATGCTGTTACCATCTATCCTATAGACTTTAATATAGAAGCCTATAAAGTTGTATTCGGGGATGCCGGTATGTTGTACTCGTTGTTCTATACGGTGATCCTGACGGCTGTATTTGTGCTCCTTGCATTGACCGTTACCATATTGGCGGCGTACCCGTTAACTAAAAAAAGACTCAAGGGCAGAAATGGTTTATTGCTAATGATGCTATTTACCATGTATTTTAGCGGTGGTTTGATTCCGGATTATCTGAATGTAAAGAATCTGAGTCTTTTGAACACTCCATTGGCATTGGTTCTTCCGGGTATGATGAGCGTCTACTATATGATCATATTGAAAACGTTCTTCCAAAGCTTGCCTGAGAGCCTAGAGGAAGCTGCACACCTGGACGGATGCAACGAACTGCAGATTCTGCTTAAGATTGTGCTGCCTCTTTCCAAGCCGGCACTTGCCACAGTCAGTTTACTATATGCCGTATTCAGGTGGAATTATTTTCAGGATGCTCTGTTCTACATTACAGACCAGAATTTATATACGATACAGCTTAAGCTGTATAACGTTATCAATATTTCGCAGCAAATGTCTGGTGAGAATGTCAATGTCAATCTGCCCTCAGAGGCATTGAAAGCGGCAAGTATTATGTTTGGTACCGTTCCGATTCTTCTTGTGTATCCGTGGCTCCAGAAATATTTTGTATCCGGTATTATGATTGGCGCTGTTAAAGGCTGATATAGGTACGTGAAATGGGATATTTAATCTATTTCGCGAATTTATAAATCAATTTGCTAAATATTAAATTTCAAAAGGAGTGGTTTCTTTGAAGACAAAGGCAAAAAGATCTATCAGTGTTTCTTTGGTGGCGCTAACTTTCGCGTCTACATTGGCCGCCTGTCAGAGTAATTCAAATTCATCAAGCAGCACACAAAACGATACAGCAGGCACTACAAAAGAACATCGAACATTAACTGTCGAAGTTTTCGACAGAGGCAAACCCGGACAGCCGGATTTGAATAATAACTTCTGGACAAAGTATATCAACGATAATTTTGGCAAGCAGTTTAATGCCACAGTAAACTTTGTTTCAGTTCCTAGGGCCCAGGAAGTAGACAAGTTGAACGTATTGATGGCAGCCGGCCAGGCACCTGACATTTCTTACACCTACACGCAGGGTGTTGTTTATAATTATGTACAGCAGGGTGGTTTGGCAGAGCTGGATTCAGTTCTCAAGCAGCATGGAACTACTCTTACAAAGTATCTTGGTGATGATGTATTAAAGTATGGTAAATTTAATGGCAAACAGTACTCTGTACCGGGCAAGAGGACTGTTCTTGCAGGTTCGAATACGTTTATCCGTAAAGACTGGCTTGATAAACTGGGACTTCCTGTTCCTACGACACCAGAACAGTTCTATAACACCATGGTTGCATTTAAAGAAAAGAATCCCGGAAATGTAAGCGGTGTCATTCCTTATGGTTATTCCCTGCAACCTTCAGGTCCCGGGTTGGGCTATATACCAGAAGCCTTTAAGCCATCTAATCTTACTGAAGAACAGTTTGCTACACTTCAGCCGCAAGCTATCTGGTCGACAAACTGGAATATGCCAGGGTTTGATAAAGCTGTTCAATATATGAACAAGATGTTTAATGCAGGCTTGATTAGCCCGAATTTCGCAACTGACAAGGATGGAAAACTGCTGGACGCGGATATTTCCAATGGAAAAGTCGGAGCCTTCCAGACTAACTGGGACGGTCCGTACAGGACAGCTCCCGGCACCTATGCCAACCTTACAAAGAACGTTCCTGGTGCTCAGCTTATTCCTATCGATCCATGGCAGAATGATGCAGGTAAACATCCTAAGAACGTGTACAGCCCGAATGGTATGTATATCATTATTCCTAAAACAAGCAAGAATGTTGACCTTGCAATACAATACCTCAACTGGATGGCTGATCCCAAGGTAACGCTCTTTCTCCAGAACGGTCAGGAAGGCGTGGACTACAATTTGGTTAATGGTGTTCCGAAACAGACAGGAACAACAAATTCCGGGGATAAAATGATGACCGTTGCAAACAACCTCGACTATGATATACTCTCAAACGGTATCGAACTTGGTGATCAGCAGAAGAATACTGCAGCCATTTCTGCAGGATATCCCGGTTATGAAAAAGATGTAGAGAATGCTTTAAAGGTAGGTATGGTGGACAATTATACTACCTACTTCTATTCCATACCGAATGCAGCTGATGCCAAAAGCAACACAGAGCTTAAGAATCTTTCAGCTCAAATGCTGGCAAAACTAATTGTTGCTAAGCCTGCCGAAGTGGATAGCCTGTATAAAACACTGGTTCAACAGTACATGGGTCAGGGTGGCCAGGCAGTTCAAGACGAGTATGTAAAAAATTACAAGACTCAGAATGGTAAATAACAAGTTAATAAATAATCTAGAAACTGCTTCATTATGAAGCGGTTTCTTTTTTTCAATAAAGCAAGAAATTATCACACTGTTAAAAGATGTTATGATTATTGTTTCCACGGCGCGACCGCCTAGAGCGGCTAATCAATTTGCCCATTTTTGCGCTTTTTACATTCCTTTAAATAGGCAGTTGCATAGGATAAAGCGGTAAATAATGAAATAAATAAGAGGAGAATGCAAATGTACAGTAATTCTTGCCGTCACTATCAGCAGCATAATCCACTGCATAACAACTGGAATAATTATTTGAGTAATAATTGGAAACCTCATTATTACAATTGGAACATTAACAACTGGAACTCTTATTATAGAAACATCACATTACAAGATTATGGAACAAGACCATTTGTAGTAAATATTAACCAAACAACTAAGTCAAACAATAATTATCGCACCGCTTTATGGACAGGGAAAAACTTACAGGTGACTCTGATGAGTATTAACGTTGGAGATGACATCGGTTTAGAGGTCCACCCGACAACGGATCAATTCATACGTATTGAAGAAGGTCAGGGACTTGTACAAATGGGAGATAGCAAGGATAAATTAGATTTTCAAGAAATGGCCTATGATGACTATGCGATTATGATACCTGCTGGGAAATGGCACAATGTAACCAATACGGGAAATAAACCACTTAAAATTTATGTTATCTATGCGCCGCCTGAGCATCCATATGGTACAGTTCACGAAACGAAAGCAATTGCAATGGCTTCTGAGAGAAATTACTAACATTAATCTAATGATTGAACTAACAGGTACGATAGCTCAACATAATCATCATAAGGCCGCCACGAATCAATCGGGCGGCCTTCTTAAGTTATAGGGTAAATCAGTGCAACCTTCCATTATTTGGCGCGTCTAAGTAATTGAAACGGATGGGACGAACGGTTAAATAGTGATGATCGAGAAAACGTTTAGGAGTGAACAAATGTGAGGATGTATTCTAAAGGCAACAAAATATTGATTGGTGTGGTTTTGATTGTTTGTATAATGGGAGGTGCAATAGCATTCCAAAGCACATATGCTAAAAGTGCGACTAATCAAAGCCATACTCACACCTATCCTGAAAATAAAAATGGACAAACTTACGGTTCTAAGGAAGAAGCCACTCCCGATGAAATGCTACCTGACTTAATCCATGCAGGAAGTGTGGATGGCATTGCAGGATATGTGTTGAAAAAAGATTATCTCGAAAAACTTGGCCGTGATGTCCCGCTATATGATGTTGATGGGAAAACCATAATTGGTTCTGTTCATATTAGCGGTGCTAAGAATATGAACTTCTATCCTAAAAATAAAAACGGGCAGACATACGGTTCTGCCACAGATGCTACTTCTCCAGAAACGGAACCTGAATTAATCAGTGCTATAGGTGTGGATCGCACACAAGGATATGTACTGAAAAAAGACTTAGACGGTGAGCAACCAAAATCACCCGAGGAAGCCATTGCGATACAGAACAGCAGGTCACCAGGTGGTCGTGATATTCCCCTGTATGACGTTGATGGCGAAACCGTAATTGGTGTGTTTCATGTTGGAGGAAAGTAAGTATGTTCAAGTGTTATGCTAACGGGTACGATAATGGAGGAGATTTAGCACTTAGCAAGTTCCTCGGTTTTGTTTATTAAAGTATTGGGAGGATTGTTTAACCAATAGTAGAAAGAGGAATACCCATGAAAACCTACCGATTCTTAGCATTCTTATTAGATCATTTGATACTCTCATTTGTTTATTCTGCTGTGTTAATTTTTCTTAGTTGGGAGTCTCTAATAACTCCCAATGAATCTAATTTCAATAAACCGTTTGAAATTTTTTATCCGTTGTTAGCTGTAACACTACTTACTTCCTTCATGAAGGATATTTTTAACGGGAGAAGTATTGGTAAGAGGATTTTTAAACTTGCAGTAAGAGATGCTGATAATTTAAATCAAGTACCAAATAAGTTTAGGTTATTTATACGAAATATTCCACTAGTTATTTGGCCTTTAGAAATAATCCTTTTACTTATTATTAATAAGAGGATAGGGGATCTAATTGCAAGAACACAAGTAATTAGAACGGAACATAAATGAAGCGGAAGAGTGGATAGTGTTCCGCTAACGGGTACGATAGTATGGAGCTGCCGCAAAGACAGCTCTTCTTCGATGTTCATTGAAGTAACGGGCAGTTATGCAGAATACGTTAGGGGTATAATGAATTTAGTCGAATTTAGCTTTTAAAGAAAGGAAGTCTAGAATGGATAACAAAACCGAGAAAGAAAAAATGTTAGCAGGAGAATTATATCTTGCTTCCGACCCACAGTTAACCAAAGACCGTGAAAATGCCAGGAGAATGACTCGATTATTCAATCAAACCTTTGAGACCGAGTATGAAAAGCGAACAGAAATCCTCAAGCAGCTTTTCGGATCAACAGGCATGAGCCTCTATATTGAACCCACGTTTCGTTGTGATTACGGCTACAATATCCATGTAGGTAATAATTTTTATGCAAATTTTGACTGTGTGATTTTAGACGTATGTGAAGTCCGTATCGGTGAAAATTGTTTTATAGCACCAGGCGTACATATCTATACAGCCACACACCCACTAAACCCTTTTGAACGGATTTCTGGTGCTGAATTCGGGAAGCCTGTAACGATCGGTAACAATGTTTGGATAGGAGGGAGAGCGGTAATAAATCCTGGTATAACAATCGGTGATAATGTAGTTATAGCGTCGGGAGCAGTAGTAATAAAAGACGTTCCCAATAATGTTATCGTAGGAGGGAACCCTGCAAAAGTTATTAAGAACATTGATGTATAAATTGACCCTTACTATCTGGTTGTTACGCTAACAGGGTACGATAGTGTTGAGCTGTCGTCAGGATAGCTCCTTTTGAAGTAACGGGAGGAAAGTTTAAGATCAAGTGAACAGAACAAGAAAACCGATTCCTTACGCGAAAAAGACGGGTTCCGTTTTTTCCTGATTACTCGACATAGCTGCCCAAATAATTTATAAGGGGTGCAGGCCCATAGCCATCAAGCTAGGAATTTACTATACACCCCCAAACGAAAACAAGCTATTCTTTTTGTGAATACAAGATAGCTTGTTTCGTTTAGGACATTCAAAAATTTTCTACCAACCATTTCACTACGTAAAAGCTTTTTGATAAAGAAAAGCAGCGCTCTTATAGAGATTGAAGAAGGTTCAATATTTCATTAGGCTCCGTCCGTTTTGTGTAATCTGGGTCCACACTCGCAAAACGGATAACCCCCTGCTTATCAATGATAAAAGTGGCAGGTACAGGAAGCTCCCATGAATCGTCGCCGTTATGTTCATCTAATGCAGCGCCGAGTGATCGATGAAAATCATGCAGATCGTCCCGGAGCTTGAAATTAATCTTATAGTTCTTCGCCACCTGATTGTGCAAATCACTCAAGACATGAAAGCTCAATTCGTTCTTTTCATGGACGCTTAACGAATGGTCCGGTGTTTGAGGACTGATGGCCAACAGTTGAGCGCCGGCTTCATGAATGCGGTCAATGATTCGCTGATAAGCTCTTAATTCTAAATTGCAGAACGGGCACCATCCCCCGCGGTAAAAGGTAAGGATAACAGGACCCTTCGCGATTTTTTCTGATAAAGTAATATTATTCCCTATTTGATTACCTAAGGTGAAGTCAGGCGCGATTGCTCCAATAGCCAAACCTTTAGCGGTACCCGATTCCCGAAGCTCCTGGGTCGAATGCACGAAGGCCTCAACGACCTCCCTAGGTAGAACCTCCAGACCATGCTTCGCCTGCGCATCCAACTCATCTTGCAATTTTAGATATTTTGCCACTGTCCATCTCTCCTTCCCTAATATATGTAAATCGTAACATTCTCCTAACCTTGCTTCTACCTGTAGGCGGAGACAAGTGCTGGTTAGCGGGATTATTTGCATCATTACAAACAAAAAACTATTTCAAGGAGTGTTTGGGGAAGAACTTAGCGGACGTCGAACAAACTGGCCTGGGTTGAAGCCATATTTCTCACGAAATACTTCCGCAAAATAACTGGGATTCGAATAACCCACGGCGTAAGACACCTCAATCACGCTGGTGCTACCATTCTGCAGCAAGCGATACGCTTTTTCCAGACGTTGATCCTTTAAGTAGCCGAACACCGTTCTGCCATACATTTCTTTGAAGCCAATTTTTAATTTATAGTCATTCAGGCCAATCAATCGAGACAGATCCATAAGTGAAGGCGGGTCCGTCATCTGCTCCAAGATTATTGCCCGAGCTTGTTCAATTTTCGCCATATCGGTCCTGGATAACTTGGTTGATGCTGGCTTATCGTCCATTAAGAAGGAGCCAAAGGCTAAAGACATCAATTCGAGCATTTTACACTCTATCTCAAGGTTTCGTATGCCTTGACCTCTGGCGGATTGCATCATATGTTTGAGGAGGACGAACGTCGCCGGATCTATAGTTTCCTGGAACATGCGGTATGGCTTCTCACCGATGATTCGATTAAATTCGACCGATCGAGCACCGCTTGTCTCTTCCACAAAGTGATGAAAGGTAGACACGGAGATACCAATACTCAGCATATTAACTGATTGATCTTTGTTAAAATACATGCTTGCCTCTGCAGGATTAGCAAATTGCAGAGTGTAGCTGCCAGGGGCTACCTCGTACTGCACACCAGCGACTTGGATTTCTCTAGTGCCTTCCAAGCAGTAGCTCAGCTCCACCATGGGTACCTCTGTGTGAAAGTTCACTTTACTGTCGTGATGCAGCTTGAACTCAGCAATTGCTAACCCAACATCAGAACGGGGTACAAAGCGATGAACAGAGCCCACGCCTATCCTTGAATGGAGCTTCATCTGTTCAGTTCGGTTATCCGTATGCCTGTGCATTTGAAGACCGTCGAAGAGAAGATTAAAGTTCTGATGAAAGTCAGTAGTACCCATAGCTCAGTCACCCCTCATGCAAATAATTATTAATAAATTATAAGTGTTAGTTAGCAACATGACTATGGCGGGTTGACGGACATTTGGATGGGCCTTGCTACGCTAACGGGCAGTTATATTATGTTGGACGACAAGAACATGACCCGTAAAACCAGTTCCTGAATACTTATTTCTTGGTTATAATTTGGAGTATCAAAAACAATGTGCTTCTTTTGCTAAATGTTTGATTTTATTTGATGGGGGTGTTGTTTATAAGGGACCAAGAATTGAGCATGTGGATGTCGACTTAAACGAACAAGAGGTCAACCAATTTCGTTCTTTATTTAACTCTGTGCCAGCGGATAGCTTAAGAGCTTGTACTAAGCTTGCTACCAAAAGTAGAACAGAACACTCTAACAGCTCAGGTTATGAAATTATGATGAAATTTCAAATATCTTCGTAAAAAAGATGTTTTACAGCTTCCAGTTTTAATACAAGACATGTAGGAGGGAGTTTCATTGCTTCTTCGCAGATTTCATGAGACGGATATTGACCAGATAATCACTTTATTTTATGAGACAGTACACACGATCAATAAGCAAGACTACACTCAAGAACAAGTAAATGCATGGGCTTCCCCGGCGGATATGAAGCAGAGGAAAGAGGTCTGGTTGAAAGCTCTAACTACCAATATTTCATATGTTGCTGAAATGAATGGTTATATCGCGGGCTTTTCTGACATGAGTCCGCAAGGTTACCTGGATAGACTATTTGTTCACAAAGAGCATCAAGGGCAAGGAATTGCTTCTGCGTTAGTAGACACGCTTGAATATGAAGGCAAAAAACTAGGTTTAATCGATATAGAAACCGATTCGAGTATTACCGCTAGACCCTTTTTTGAAAGAAAAGGGTACATCTTAGTAAAATCGCAAATCGTTGAACGCAATAACACTCAGCTAATGAATTTCAGAATGAAGAAGTCTTTACTTTAACAGGCACGATAGCTCAGTAATAATCCTGCCGAAATTGCGGCCATCCGGAGCGTTTTCGAACTGAAGCTTCAGCCCATCGGCTTTCACCCATTGTACATTTTCCTCCTTCCTCATCTGTTTATAACCGCTTACCAACCTCCCATTGATTAATTTATATGGAGCAGTTTGCCGACGGCAGCTGCTCTATTTCATTTAAGCTAAAGGGCAGTTTAGAGTGGAAGACATCAGGATTCTTTGAAGGAAAATAGGGCTGACTGTAGAAGAGACATTGGAAACGGAGAGAGTTTACTTGAAGAGGCGCTTTTCGGTAGGTAAGGCCGAATGGTCGGACACAAGAGAAGATCCGTTTCGAACAGACTGTCTGGACATTGTCTTTAGGATCGGTGACTTACTGGAAAGAACGGACACTACTGTTTTTATAATAAACTACGGGGTTTAGCGTTCAACTTACAGGTACGATAGTTGCAGTCATTGCTCGCGATAACCCTGATAATGACAAATTCTCGAGGTAAACAACATTAGATATTCTAATGGTCGTTTACTAAAAAAGTATATAAAACGAGGTCATTACGCTAACGGGTACGATAATTTAATAAACAATAAGGACGCGGTTCCCGGCATAAATCGCAGCCGCGTTATGCTAGTGGGCATTTTTCGCAACAACTTGGAGTTAACTTGAGTTGCCGCCGGAATCGTGATTCGTGCGCTGCTTATTAATTATTTTATTCATATTATGAAATTTTTTCCACCATTTGTCGTCTAAATTTATGAATCTAATATAGTTAACTAAATAAAGTTAAGGAGTTGAAGAAATGAAAAAATTAATCGTTGGACTTACGGCAGGGATAATGATCGGCTCGGCTGCAACGGCGTTTGCTGCGGAAGATATCGACAAGGAGGTGAAAGCACTGCTGGGATCGTTCAACTTTAAAGTGAACGGAGTGGAGAAGAAGCTGGAAAAGACACCGCTTGTTTATGAGGGCACAGCTTACTTGTCTGTGCGGGAGGTTGCAAAACTAACGGGGTATGAGGTGGATTACACGGAAGAGACTCGTACTATTGATTTGAACTCTAACCCCCCGAGTTCTCCTCCATCCGCAGATGCTGCGCAAAAAAAGCCGGAGCCCGCTTCTGAGGAACAGGCGAAGGGCAATAGTCAGGAAAACAAGCGGGTACCCAAGGCTGGAGAAGCCAACTGGGTCTATGCTTCCTATCTGGAAAAGGCATTTATAAGCAATAAAATTTCTTTTGGACTTGGCCCAGTTAATAATGAGGAATTCTTTGTCAGTTTTTCGCTTTCCGAAAGGCTAGGTATGTTTAAACTGGAACATTCTTCTGATTTGCTCGATATAACACCATTAATTAGAGCGGGTATAGTGAAATTGGAAGCCGGAAAAATCACGGATGTGGGGTTGGACAAGGCAGCAAAAATAGAAGATCGGCCAGAAGCTAAGGTCGGTAACGGCAATTGGGTCGAATTCTTCGATCTGATGAATACGTTAGATCAAAAAAAAATTAAAAGTTTTGGCGGCGGAGGAGGCAGAACAACCACCTATACAATTAACGGAACCGAATATAAGCTGCAGCAATCGCAAAGCGGCGACGATACTATTTTGTTCGATATTACTCCATTAATTGAAGCGAAAATTGTTACATTAGATGAAGTGAAAAACAAACCGGTACCCCAAACAAATCATTTGCCGAAAGTCAAGACTGGTGAAGGCAACTGGATACTTTATTCTGATCTGCAGGATGCAATCCGGAGAAAGTTTGCAAGGGCCGGAGGCAGCGGAGGCGGTGGAGGCGGTGGAGGAAATGTTATCCCTGAGTTTATCTCCGTAGGTATTGATCGTAAGGAATTCAAATTAAAAACAGGACTCAACGAGAAGGGGGAGCTCATGGTCGATATGACTCCTTTGATCGAAGCAGGAAAACTCTCATTATTTGAAGTGGCGGGCAGAAAATAACGTTACCTGTCTTGGCGGTCATCTTTTTGGCCGCCTTTTCGAGAAAAAATGATTTTTCATTCGCAGTGACTCGAAATATGTTAGTTGTCAGACGGCACAAACATTATCCGTTTTTCAACATGTAATCAGGATCCATCAGTTCACCGATCGACGGGATCGTGTCCAAATGAAGCATTCAGCCAGGGGAGTTCACTCAGACGGGAATTGCACTGCTGACCAATGTCAAGATGGACCAGGTTCAAGTAGAGCTTAGCGTACCAGAGGTACAGAACAGCAAGATCAAAACCGGCTACAACATCGAAGTGGAAGTCGGCAATCTGCCTGATAAAACATTCACAGGAAAAGTTACGGAATTCAGTAGTACAGCTGGAGAACGCTGTTTCTTTATAAATGTGCCGGTTGATGTCCTTGCTGCAATACCTAGCTTCTTTTTCCTAAGTCTATGTTAATCCTGATGTAGATTTTTACGATAAGAAAACCGCCTCGTTGAAGAGGCGGCTTATTGAGCTATCGTATCCGTTAGTTGAGTCCCTTTAATTTGGTTTTGCATTGATTTCCATTAAAGTTCATGCATCACGAAGTCCCATCCGAGTTAAGGCAGCTTGCTGCCGGCCGCGATGCGGTTAGTCGTTGCGGATATGTCCCGGCAGTTACTTCCTCGTTCCTTGTTTCCTGGACCGAGGGTCACCAAGACCCGGAGCGTGAATGTGGTGTTTTTTTTGATGCACCCGACTTCTTAAAGATACTTTCACACTGTATTTATGTTTCTATTTTATTTTTTACCGAGTTGTTCCGCCAAACCGATTAGAAGTCCTTCATTTCCACGAATGTAGCAGAGCCGATACGAGTCCTCGTACTGAACCACTTCGCCAACGAGCTGAGCACCATACTTAGTGAGTCTGGATACCATTTCGTCAATGTCTTCAACGGTGAACATGACGCGTAGATAACCGAGGGCATTTACAGGAGCAGTTCGGTGATCTGATATTGTAGGCGGGGTGAGAAATCGTGAAAGTTCAAGTCGGCTGTGGCCATCAGGGGTAACCATCATAGCAATCTCTACACACTGTGAACCCAGCCCGGTTACGCGACCAGCCCATTCCCCTTCGATAGTAGCCCGCCCTTCGAGCTTCAAGCCAATCTCCTCGAAGAAAGAGATTGCTTCATCAAGGGATTCTACAACAATGCCAACATTATCCATTCTTAGTAATTTGTTTTCTGCCATAGTTTTATCTCCTTATGTGTACAAATTTATTACCTGATCATCTTCAAATTTATTCTATCAAGAATTACACTGACGGTCACGGGCAACGAGTACACATACTTGGTCATTATTACTAATACCACGAAATTTGGCTTTTCCGCCGCGTTTACGTGGATTACGTTCGGTAATATTCCGTTTGCCCTTTTCGGAGAATAAGAAATACGTTTCGTCCAAAATCCATGGGTAAATCATCTCCGAACAATGATACCCCCTAATTATAGAACAAATGTTCGTTTTTATCAATATCAACAACAAAGTTTAAGATAGCCTTTCCTAAAAGACGGCGTGAAGCAGACCAATCTGAAATTCGATACGCTTGGAGCTGCAATGTCGGTCATTGGGGATCTCTGCTGCTTGCCTTGAGTAAAGGACAGACGGAAGGATAGACTTCGCAGTATCTCGTCACCTTATTCTTCATTTCGGCAGTAAGCTTTGCACTGCTATTATTGGTTGCTTAATTTGAACTTACGGATATCTTGACGCTCACCGTGGTTACCCCGCAGAGCAAAAACAAGGACGCTGCCATGAAAGTCGTGGAAGTGATGACCTCCGATGAGGTCCAGCTTAAGATTGCACGGAAGTACGGCAAGATGTCGCCGCTCAAAAATCCTGAAATCAAGAAGCAGTTGGCGGCAGATATAACGGGTATGATAACTCAAGGTGCCTTCCAGGAGCGATTGCAGATCGGCCCTCGTACGGTTTATATGAGTTGTTAGCAACAAAAGCTGAGATTACTTAAAAGTGGATAGAAGGCGCTCTAATTGTAATCGGCGTGCCTTTTCTTTATAGATACAATATCTTCTTTTTTAATGAGTAAGCACTAATTCAAACTTTAGAGATTGCTTGATTACACATGAAGAAAAAATGAAAAAGCGTCTTGACATTAGAGGTTACTCCAATGTTATTTTTAATTCATGGAAAAACATTATTCGATACAAGAGGTTTCGCAGAAGCTTGGGATCCCGAAGGATACGCTTCGGTACTATGATCGGATTGGAATCGTTTCGCCGTCCCGTGATGGCAATCGATACCGCAAATATTCGACGAACGACCTCATCGACTTGATGAATATTCAAATCATGCAGTATGCAGATTTTTCTCTTGACGAAATCAAGGGGAAGTTTGCGTTCCACAGGCTGGGGAATGTAGACCCCGATTATTGCAGGGAGGTTGCTGAATTCATCGATGCCAAAAATGCGGAAACTCGCAAGAAGATTGCCCATCTAGAAAAGGTTAGTCAGTTGCTCGACTTAGCAGCCGAGACGCTAAGGGACTATAACCATGAAAGCGATCAGCGTCTGGCAAAGACCGTTCGAGAGATTTACCTGGATATTCGTAAGAAGGAACCTGAAATACCAGAGGAGGGATGTCATGGGCATCAGGGTTAGAAATTTATATTATCTGTTTGCCGGGGTTCTTGCGGTACTGTTTGCCATTACACACGTATGGAACGGGCAATCCACTGTGCTGCCGGCGCTTCAGATGAGCTCGATAGCCATGGATACCCGGATAGTATTCATGTACGTCTGGCACATGATCACGGCGGAAAATCTGGTCTTTGGCATTGTCTTCATTTTCATGTCATTGCAACGCGAGCAATCGAAAATCCGGTCTGCCGCATGGACGATCGTGTTGCTTCTGCTCGTTAGGTTAATGGTCATTCTTGGTATTACAGCATATCAGGATGCTTCGGCACTTATGGATACGTTAATTGATTCGATTGCTATCGTAATCTATGTCGTTATCATTTTACTGGGTATAAAAACGAAGAAAGAAAAGTTTAGAGAGTTACCACAGTCCAATACGGTAAAGTGAAGATAAGACAGATCGAGAGGAAAGAGAATTGCGCCCCTCTGCTGCAGACTGGTTATACGAAAGACGGATTTCGACAGCTAGAATATCGCTAGCCGGTGAGGAATTTATGATATTTTTGCGAATCCTTATAATAAAAAAATAAGGGATGGTGTACGATGAGCTATGAAGCGAATAGTACCATTTTGATCGTTGGTGATGTTGAAACCGTATGGAACGCTTTAACGGACCAGCGCAAACTTACCCAGTGGTATGTGCCAGGCTCACCATGGGAAATTCCCAAATTGAAATCTGGAGAAAAAATGACTTTTACTTTAAAGCCTAATGCTCATAACAAGCTAACCGAGAAGCTGCCAATGTCCTTAACCATTGAAAAGGTCATCCCATTACATGAATTTTCGTTTTATGTGGATTCCAATCAAACGCTTATTTCCTTCGTTCTAGAAAGAGAAAACGGCGGAACCCGAGTTTCGACCAACATGAGGGGCTTCGATGAGTCACTAGCCAATTTAAAAGCTTTAGTAGAGGGAAAGGAAATTCCCTATATTTAGGCAAAAAGCTTGGTCGAAAAGTGTAAGGGTCATCTGCGTTCTGCTGATTCTTCACATACTGCGAATGGCTATATCGTCTAAGAATCCGACGCAAGACCGGTCAAGTTACTTGTTTGGCAATGAACGGTACTTTGCTGTATTCCCTTGGAGGTGCATCAGTGAAACGTAATGACCAATATGAATCAATGATAAAAGATCAGTTCCCCGATATGAGCATTCAATCCGTTGAATCGCTTGGCGAAGGCTTCAGGAACTACGCAATCCTGGTTAATGGAGAGTGGGTATTCCGTTTTCCGAAAAGTCAACAAGGAGCAGATGAGTTGAATAAAGAAATTCAATTGCTACCTCTGCTGGTCGGTTGTGTTAAGGTTAGCATTCCACAATTTGTATATATTGGAAGACAAAGCGATGGATCTCCCTTCGTAGGCTATCGGAAAGTCCAGGGCGAGATATTGGGGGAGGACGGAATGAACACTCTCCTTGATTATGTAAAAGATCGATTCGCTCTGCAGCTTGCTGACTTCATGAATGTATTGAGCTCATTTCCCGTTGAAATTGCGCTTCATGCTGGTGTACCTATTCGTAATCCGATGAAAGAAATTCTCTTGCTAAAAGAAGCGGTGGAGCGGCAGGCGTTCCCACTTCTTAATGATTCTTTACGAGACTATCTTACCCTCCGCTTCCAATCCTATTTGAAGCATCCGGGATTTCATCGATATACACCGGCGCTTATTCACGGCGACTTGTCGCCGGATCATTTTTTGATGGATCCACATCTGACATCATTAACTGGCATCATCGATTTCGGAGATGCCGCGGTAAGTGATCCTGTTTACGATTATGTATATCTTTTGGAGGATTGCGACGAGCCGTTTACACGGCAAGTGATGGCTTGCAGAGGTGAGGTTGGCTTGGACGAGCTGATGAGAAAAGTCTC
Source organism: Paenibacillus sp. NPDC056579 (assembly GCF_042793215.1). NCBI lineage: Bacteria > Bacillati > Bacillota > Bacilli > Caryophanales > Paenibacillaceae > Paenibacillus > Paenibacillus sp. NPDC056579. The sequence goes on along the minus strand of NZ_JBHTVD010000001.1, from coordinate 1,478,380 downwards.
CCTTTTTGTAACATTCGATCAAGTAAGTTATCTGATAGAAGGCCTAAAGGCCGGGGATCGTGACTGGATTAACGAAGGGTTGGATCTATTGGAAGAAGATAGGGCTACCTGTAAGGGCTAATTTCGAGACGAATGACGTGATGAGAAACTACCTGTTCAATTTTACATTAAAGTAACCGGCAGATTGCTTCAACAACAACAAGAATCACAGCTACTGTAATAAACTTGAAATAAACTTGAAATCATTTATTCACGTTGCTTTAATAAATACAGCCTATAATAAAAGTTAACCCCCTTTTTAAATATAAATCTTAGCCCCACAGCCCGTTGCTGTGGGGCATTTTTTTCATAAAGGCTAGCAATATATTCATTGGATCAGAATATGGGAAAATTGGTTCGAACGCCGTTAGCGGGAGTTACAAGCCGTGCTCCTTCCTGTACTGCATAGGCGTCATCCCGCAGTTGTTTTTGAACACGCGGCTCAAATAGAAACCGTTCTGATAGCCGCAGCATTCCGAAATTTGATCCAGCGTCAAAGTTGTCTCCGTGAGCAGCTTTTTCGCTTTGTCGAGACGAAGCGAGGTCAAATATTTGCTCGGTGTCGTTCCGAGCTCATCGTGAAATTTTTTGCACAGCTGAAACCGGCTTATTCCAATCGAAGCGGCAATATCATACAGATGAAGCCGTTCGAACGCTTGTGATTGCATTTGCTTGACTGCCTGCTGAATGAGCGGATCGATCGGTCGGACTTCCGTCACGGTTGGAACCGGCTCTTCCTGTTCACAAATCATCATCCATATATGATGGAAATAGTGATTTCTGCTGATCATCCCCCGTCTGTCTTCTTCGGCGAATGGCCTCTTTAGATCGGCGTAGTCTTGAGTGAGACGTCCAGTATCGTGCAAGCTGATTTTGCCGATCGGAAGACGGTTGAGTGTTTCCGGACGAAAAGGATGCCCGCTATCGTCTTCCCAGTTCATCCGCAGCACGAACAGTGTAACGGGAGAAATAACAACCCGGCGGAACGGGACGTCCGGCGGACAGAAGACGAGATCGCCGAACGAAGCGTTTCCTTGCCGATCTCCGATTTCGTAATAGAACGAACCATCCTCGACAGCAAACGCCAGCCATTCCTTCTGCACGCTCTCATACTCGAAAAATTGTTCGCGCCGCACATGACGACGGTAGTACGTTAGCTTCGGAATATGCTCGTACAACGCATAGCTGTTCATCAATATTAACCTCCACTCGGCTGCGCTTTTCAAACAGATCGGGCTCCGATACATCGCAAGCACAATCGTATATAGTTCAGTTTACAATAGTGCATGGCTAAACGAAAGCGCTTCCCGCTACAATAAGGATGGGAAGCAGGCCTGCGGACCCCGATAATCGTTAGGGAAAGGGAATGGTCGAATGAATAAAATAGGGGCGGTCGCATGCGGCTTAGGGCTGCTGCTGTCTTGCGCAGTAACTGGATGTTCCGGGGGCGGCAGTGCCGGGAATTCCGTAGTCAAGCCGGCAGAGAAGGACAAAGAGGAAGCGGCTATAGCGAATGCCAACGATCCGGCTGAGCTAGTTATTTTCGGTCAGGTTGGCAACACGGAGCAAGTGTGGAACGAACGGTTCGGCGCGGCGTTGAAACAGAGGTTTCCGAATTATACGTTTAAGTATATTCAGAGGAACAGTCAGAACACGATCCAGAACATGATTGCCTCTGGTCAAACAATCGACCTCATCCACGATTCGATCGGCGGCATCAATGCCGACATTGTCAACACCGGCTACGGCTACGATTTGACGGAGATGATCAAGAAGCATCAGGTCGACTTGAACCGGCTGGAGCCTTCTGTTCTGCAATCGGTATCCGTGCAGGGGAAGATTTACGGTCTTCCGCTTCATGACGGCGGATTAGTGCTTTATTATAACAAAGATATTTTCGATAAATTCGGCGTGCCTTATCCGAAGAACGGTATGACATGGGACGAAGCGATCGAGCTGGGCAAGAAGCTAACCCGGTTCGACGGGCGTCAATATGTTGGTCTGGGTATTTCCGTCGATCATATGCTGATGATGAATCCGTATTCGCTTCCGTTCGTGAACGAGACGACAGGGAAGGCAGCGTTGAATAACGAGGTTTATCGTAAGCTTGTCAGCAAGTCGATCATCGACCCGATTTCCGGAGAAGGCTACCAGCAGCATTTGGCAACGCTCAAACGGACGTTGAACAACGACGATTTTATGAAGGAAAAAAATGTCGCGATGTTCGTCATGAACTTTTATTTACAGCTTCAGCCCGACTTCGATACGTTCAATTGGGATATGGTTTCTCTTCCGGTATTCCCGGATTTGCCTGGTGTCGGCACTCAGCCTTACCCAAACGGCTTGTTCCTGACGAATAACAGCAAATATAAGGACCAGGCGATGGAAGTGTTGAAATATACGGTTTCGGATGAGTTCCAAACGATGCTGTCGCGCAAAGGGTTCGTCCCTGTCGTCAAGAGTGAGGCGGTCAGGAGCGTGTTTGCCAAAGATACGGCATTCAAGGATAAGCAGCTAATACCGGCGATGTTCACGAATAAGCCGGCTCGTCCGATCTACCATTCCGATATGGAAGGGCTTGTTACCGCTCCTCTCAAATCCAATTTAATGAAGGTCATGATGGGCGAAATCGATTTGAATACGGCGCTCCGAGACGCCGAAGAACAGGCGAACAAGGCGATGGAAGCGGTGAAGAAATGATTCGGATTAGCAAGCAGCCGGTAACGGCCGGCGATTCAATTACACGTTTCGCAATGGACGTAACCGTTCATGAAGAGTATGACGTTATTGTGTTCGGAGGCGGCAGTGCAGGCTGCACGGCGGCTGTACAGGCGGCCCGGGCAGGTAGACGAACCGCGCTCGTCGAGAAAAACGGCGTGCTTGGCGGTACGACAGTCGTCGCCTCCGTTAATTTCCCCGGACTGTTTCATGCCTGGGGGAAGCAAATTATCGCCGGCATCGGCTGGGAAGCGATTGAGCGAACGGTCGAGCTGGGCGGTGCTGAGCTACCGGACTTCACCGTCGTGCCGGCCAAACATTGGCAGCATCAAATATTGGTCAATCGGTTTATCTACAGCACGGTGTTGGATCGGCTGTGCCTAGACGCAGGCGTCCATCTGCGGCTGCATGAGATGCCTTCGCTCATCGAAGAGACGGAAGACGGCGTCTATGTCGCAGTAACCGGCAAGTCCGGATTGAAATGGCTGAAAGCTCTCAAGCTGGTTGATGCGACCGGCGATGCGGATGTGACAGGCATGATGGGCTACGCGAGAAAGAAAGGAGACGTTCTGCAGCCGGGGACGCTCATAAACGATCTAACCGGCTTTGAACTGGCCGATATCGATCCAAAGCTTCTTGATCAGATATATGAGAAGGCGCTGCGCAGCGGTCAATTAGGCGCGAGTAGATTCGGATTGTACAACGAGCTGAAGGCGGGAAGAATCAGTATGCATGTGCAAGGGATAGATGGCTCGAGCTCCGAATCGAAGACGATGGCGGAAGTTCAGGCCAGGCGTACGCTGTTGGACACTGTTACGCTGCTGAGACAAGTTCCGGGATGCGAGCGGCTCGTCGTCCATTATTTCGCAAACGAATGCGGTATCCGCGAGACGTGGCGCATCGAAGGAGAAACCGAGGTCGACGAGCAATCTTACACGAGCGGATATGTATGGCCGGACGCGATCAGTTACAGCTTCTATCCGATCGACCTGCACCATCACAGCGATCTTCGTATCGAGCAGAAAAAGATCGCTCCGGGCATCGTGCCGACGATCCCGTACGGGGCGCTTATTCCAAAGGGAAGCGACCATCTGCTCGTAGCCGGCCGCTGCGCAGCGGGAGATCGGATGGCTAATTCCGCCTTTCGCGTGCAAGCAAGCTGTATGGCGACCGGCCAGGCGGCGGGAATGGCTGCGGCAATCGCAGCGGATAGAAACATATCTGTACGCGATGTGCCGCTCAGTGAGCTTCGCGAGCAACTAATGGTTTTCAGGGCTATAGTCCCGGGTGCGACACACAGCGGAAAGTAATTTTGTTGCCATAATAAATGGAAATGGATAATTTTGAGGCGATGATGGCTCGCAAAGAACTAACATAAAAAGCAGAAAGCAGATGTTTTCTGCTTTTTTTTGCTATTGAACTAAAGACTTCGAAAAAAAGTTCTGGAGTGACAAATATCACATTTTAAAAATAAATATCCAGTATAATGATGTTAAGCAGCACAATATACATAATCAAAAATGTTCTTTTCTAAGGGGGGGTATGAATGGCTAAAAACGAAATTTTGATTCCTGAGAACCCGGTATCGAGCTTTTTATTCAGCAGCACCAGAGCTGGAGTGATATGGCTGATAGTCCGCTTATATGTCGGATATTCGTGGGTTACTTCAGGCTGGGGTAAAGTGACCAATGAGGCTTGGACGGGTGCTAAGGCAGGTACTGCATTGCAAGGCTTTATAAAAGGGGCTTTGACCAAAGCAGAGGCTGGCAAGGATGTTACAGGCTGGTATGCACATTTTCTTGAGAATGTGGTGCTTCCTAATGCGAAGATAATGGGATTTGTAGTCGCCTTTGGGGAGCTGCTTGTAGGACTAGGGTTAATTTTAGGGCTTTTAACGGGAATAGCGGCATTTTTCGGCGGAGTAATGAATGTCAGCTTTTTATTTGCAGGTGCCTTAAGTACGAATCCGATCCTGTTCATCTTGGCAACCTGGCTCGTGCTTGCATGGAAAAATGCCGGCTGGTACGGTCTGGACCGTTGGGCATTGCCTTATCTCGGAACGCCTTGGGGACGTAAAGCAACAACTCCTGGCAGTCTGGAAAGACCCTCAATACCTAAATAACACCTTGTGAAAGCAGATCCACTATAACTTTTGTGTTGCAGGATTAGGTCAGCCAGAGGCTTCTGGTTGGCCTTTTTGTTTATCGCTCCACAACCCCAAGCAATAAAGTCAAACAGCCCCTACATGAATGTAAGCAAACTTATTTGATGCTGTGTTATGACTGCTGACGGTAATGAGCCGGAAGCGATGCTGACCATGGCATGAAAGGCTCCATCTCCTGCGATTCGAGCGGGCCTGTTAGCTGAGGCAGCTGCTCAAAGAGAACCATTAAATAGTCGAATGGTATTAATCCGTTTTCCTTAGAAATGAAAATGAAGCAAGGATAGGTAAAAAGGACAGGGCTGCCGCCACAAACCGGCGGCCTTGTTCCGTTAACGGGCCGCTAGCCAGCATGTCCCATGCACTTGTAAGGCCAGTCAATGCGGACATTCCCGCTATATCCGTTTTATTACTTAAACAAAAATGAAACTGGATGCGATTTGAAATATGCATATAAAATGAGTAACAGATGAACGAGCAATTATTCAAACGCATAGCAGCTTTACGGCAGATATGAAATCACAGTATACGGGAGAGTGTATCGACTATGATTCAGCAAGCAGATTTGTTCGTATATGGCGGAACACCAGCGGGTATCGGTGCGGCGATAGCGGCCGCAAGACGCGGGAAGCAAGTTCTCCTAGTTGAACCATCGGCTTTCATCGGCGGCTTGATGACAAGCGGTCTGGGAGAGACGGACATTCGCTCCGTCGATACGTCCGGATCGATATTCGGGGAATTTCTGTCTCGAGTTTACGGGCACTACGTTTCCGAATACGGGGAGAACTCGCATCAGGTGGAGGTATGCAACAGAGGGCTCAGATTCGAACCTTCCGTAGCAAGAAAAGTCATGCATCAGCTTCTTGGCAACGAGCCGCGCATCGAAGTGCTTTGTTTAAGGGAGCTTGCCTCGGTGCAAATGGAGGATAACCGGATCGTACGTGTAGAGACGGAGAATCTTCAGTCCGGGGAGAGGGCGGTCTACGAAGCGAATCAGTTTATTGACGCTACGTATGAGGGGGATATGGCTGCTATGGCAGGCGTCCCGTACCGGCTCGGCCGCGAATCGCGGGACGAATGGAACGAAGAATTCGCCGGAACGCTGTACTGTGAGTACCGCACCAAGGAGGTGCTGCCGGGAAGCACGGGCTATGGAGACGATCTGCTGCAGGCGTACAATTTCCGGCTGTGCATGACGGATCAAGCGGACAATCGCGTGCCTTTTTTCAAGCCTGACAATTACGACCGCAGCGACTATACCAGCCTATTGGACGATATTGCAGCTGGCCGACTAACTTCTTTCGGCGAGATCGTCAAGCTGTCGCGGATCCCTAACGGCAAAACCGATACGAACAATCATCATAACTGTTCGTGTTCGACGGATCTGCCCGGCGAAAATCTCGGTTATCCCGAAGGCAATCGAGAGGCAAGGGAGCGGATCGTAAGGCGTCACAGAGAATATATTCAAGGGCTGCTCTGGTTCTTGCAGGAGGATGAAGCGCTGCCGGATACAATCCGGGCGCAAGCGCGACAGTGGGGCTACGCGGCGGATGAATTTCCAGAGAGCGGCCACTTTCCGCCGCAAATTTACGTGCGGGAAGCGCGACGAATTGTCGGTCGGTACGTGTTTACAGAGAATGACGCTCGCCTTGCTCCCGGCATGCAGCGTTCGCCCGTTCATTATGACAGCATCGCAACCGGCGATTATGCGATCGACTCGCACGCGACACGCAAACGGGAACCGATTGGACAAGACCGTTCGCTTGAAGGGTTCCTCGGCTTTGGCGCACTAACCGAGGTGTATCAAATTCCTTACGGCGTCATGGTGCCGGAACAAGTAAGCAATCTGCTCGTACCGGTAGCTGTATCCGCAACCCATATGGGCTTTGGAACGATTCGTATGGAGCCGTTCTGGATGCAGCTGGGCTTTGCTGCGGGAGTTGCCTCATCCATGAGCCAAACGTCAAATGTACCGATCCAACGACTGTGCATCGACCGGCTTCAGGACGAACTGATCGAAGCCAGTCAGCTCATTACTTTCTTCCGGGATGTGAAGGCCGATCAGGAAGCACATCCGGCGCTGCAATACTTCGGTACGAAATCGTTTTTTACCGGCTATGAAGCAGAGCCTAATGCCGCTTGCACCGTCGCCGATGCCTCGATATGGTTAAACATGGCCAGAGCGCTGCCGGGCGGTACCGGTTTGCCTGCCCTTCCGGCTACGGATCGAATAGCTCCGGCTGGAGTGGATATCGGGCCGAGAAAGCTGGCGGATGAACAACCGTACCGATTGTACTGGGCGGAGAAACCGGAATTATCCCGAACTATGGCTGCTCGTTGGCTGGCTGCAGCGTGCCGAGCGCTCGGCGTCGATTACCACGGACGGCTTGAAGAGCAGAGCGAGGCCGCGGTAAGCCGGGGCGAATTCTTGGCAGCGTTGTACGAGCTGCTGAAGCTTTCGCGCCGGAAGCAGGCATTTGGTTAACGGCATCCGCAGTGTATTCAGAGCCTATACGACGGCAAAAGTGTCATGAGCGAAGCACTGAGAAAATGTGAATGAAGCTACGCAAGTCAACAAAGTACCCCTCCATAGTTCGAGAGAACCGGGTAAACCGGTTTTTACGAGCAGGAGGGTTTTTGTATATAGGGCTCTCGGATGACAAGAGGAGACTAACTGACATGATGGGCTAGAAATACTCAGTAATCTGGGATACGACATTTATAGCTTAATACCATTGATCATTCAAAAACGTTTGACAAACTAATTGCAATTTGAGATGATATCGTAATTTCTATTTGTCAGTTACGAGATCATTTCATTAGGTTTGACTCAATTGCTTCGTGCTGCTACATTACACCAATAAAGGGAGTGAAATTGGGGATGGGAATTGATGAGATTATTAGTGTAATTCCTTATGATGAAAGGTGGACTACTTTATTTCAAAACGAAAAAGTAAATCTTCTTAAAGCTTTCGGAGACGATGCTATCGATATACAGCATTTCGGCAGTACCTCGGTACACGGGATGTTTGCAAAACCGATTATTGATGTATTGATAGGCGTGAAAACGCTTGAGTTGAGCAACTCCGTAACTGATAAACTAACACAGCTTGGTTATGAAGGATTCGGAGAAACTGGTGTAAAGGGAACTTAAGAGAAAACCCGCATGTAGCCAAGCAATATTGTGAAAGAAAACTCAACGCCATCAAAAAAGGATATACTACACTGCTGTCTTATTCGGACGAAAAAGCAGATTATGTATCCTATTTACTCGAGCAAGCTAAGAAAAGTATTGGATAGAGGCAGACAGAACAGTTATTCCATTTTGAGAAATAAATTAAAAAATGGAGAGATCAATAAACTATGGGGCGTTGATGCTTTTTGAAGTCTGCTGCCTCTTTTTTCCGAAGCATCTGCTCTTCATGCACGGCCACTGGTTTATGCGTGAAATTGTGGAATATGAACCGGAAAAGTTAGGCAAGAAGCAAGATCAAATAGGGTAGGGTATCATCTTGCATATGCAACAAGGATATTCAGAGGCGCAATCTCACCACAAATAAATAATATAGTAAAACAGGTAATCCTATTGCTGATAGTATTGTGATTGCAGTACGCACATTTTTCCCATCTCGTAATATAAACAATAAAAAATTATACCCTAAAATACCAACGAATCCACCCAAACAATTTAAAATTATGTCATCAATGTCTGATGCTCCAATGCCTAAGAGACCCTGAATGATTTCAATAAACAAACTAACTATGAATATATATAGCAGATTGGTTATTACTTTTTTATCGTTTTTGAATAATGATAAATATGTGCCAAGAGGAATAAAGATAACTATATTGCCAACCACATTAGCAAAAGCGAAATTTTTTATAGTGGCAGAGTTGCTAAATATATATTCCTTTATACTATAAAAAGGAATGAGATTGATTGACCTTTCTAAAGTCCTTTGACTATTTAACAAATCCCAAAGTGAAGCTCTTGATAAGAACAATAATTTAATTAAAAAAAGTATGTAACAAATGAAAACTCCATATAAAAAGACGGTTTCTATTCTCTTTTGTTTATCCATAATACTTCCATTTTTCATTTCATTCCGCCTATTCTCTGACGTTCAGTTTATAAATTCGCAACGGCATTGACTATAAGCCGACCTAACGTGTAAAATCAGGGCGGTCGAAAACGGTCCTTATCATACAACCCCCATCAAACAGCACTATTATAAAGACGGATGAAGGACGCTCTTTATATCAGGGTTAGGCGGCAATTTGTCTACTGTCTTATAAAGATGTATTACGAACGCAAGTTCTGATATAGCTGCAAAAGGAATTATGAAAAAGCTGCAGAATGGATCTGCAGCTTTTCGGATTTATGCTTTATTTTTGGGATCCAAGTTCTTTAAGTGCTTGTTCAACGAACTTGCTTTCCAGTACCTGAGACGTATCGAGCTTTTTATTAATCGCTCCTGAGGAATAAAGGAAATCAGCCTGTTCCTGATGGGCTTTGGCAAAATCGGGAGTGATAGGCGACAGCAGAGGAAAGGAGTTTTTTAGAACCGTGTCGATAATCGGCCGATCGAGCTTTTGCGTCTTGACGAATTGCTCCGCCACTTCGTTTTGATGGTCCAAATAATATTTGCGTGCTTGCTCATACGTTTTAAGAAACAACACAGTCAAATCAGGATGCTCCTGTGTGAATTTACTTCTTGCAATCAAGAAGCCAGGGGCATTAATGTTTAAATCCTCACCGGATACTAAGATTTTCGCGCCGGTTTGAAAAACAGCTATTGTTGCATACGGATCCCAGATCGCCCAAGCGTCGATGGCACCACTATCCAGAGCTGGCCTTGCCTCATCTGGCTGAAGCTGGATCACCTTAATGTCGTCGCCCTTAAGGCCAGCTTTATCGATAGCCATATATAAGAAGTTATAAGCGCTGCTTCCTTTAGCCACGGCGATTTTTTTACCTTTCAAATCTTTAGGATCTTTAATGGGGCTGTTCTTCGGAATGACGATCATATTGCCTCTCTTACCATCTCCCGTAACGGCAACCGCCCGGAAATCAATGCCGCCGACCTGCCCAGAAATAACCGGTGTGCCTCCTACGCTGCCGAAATCGAGCCTACCAGATGCCAATGCTTCAAAATGCGGTGGTCCACTGGCAAATTCATTCCACTTGACATCAGCTCCTACAGCTGCAAAAGCTTTTTCAAAAAATTCGTTTTCACGGGCATAAACAAGAATCCCGGTTTTGCCCTGTACTCCAATATTGACAGTGATTTTTTCCTTCGGTTTGGCATTGACATTATCTGCTTGAGTCGAGATGCCTTGAGTTCCTCCGGGTTCTGTTGAAGCAGTTGAACCTACTTTGCCGCAAGCTGCAAGTACCAATCCCAGCACAAGAATGGTTAGGAAGGGGAAGCTGATTCTGAACAATTTTGTCTTCATTAGTACATGACTCCTTTTAGATCATTTTGTGTTGAAATCTGAAAAACTTCTATCGAAGTCCTTCGAGGGTGAGCGACCCGCTTTAGCAGCAGTTTTTCTTGGTTATGAAATTTCTCGTTGTCGCTTTTGCAAACTGAAACTTTCTTTAACACTAAAAAAGACTCCGCACACGTGCCAGACGATTGAAGCCGGCAGTGGGAGAGCCTTTGGTGGACCAATGGGCCATAGTTGCTGTTAGAAAATTATGTTAGCAGTTTTAATCCTATTATACAAGTGGGAAAAATGAGAAATATTTTTTTTTTTACAAATAAGGGTATTGACCTATTCACAAACAGGGTGCTATTATTCTCAATAAGATTTTTAATAACCAAGTAATTCAATTAGAATTTACGATTTTAAAATTACATCCATGTCTACCGGGCCACTGGAGACTTCCTCTTCGTTCCTTTAAACGAAACAGGAAGTCTTTTTTGCTTGGTGAATCAAAGGGAGGGATTTGGCAATGAGCATCATTTCTCTTGACATCGATTTACCGCACAAATGGTTTCAGACGCCGAATGGCGGTCGTATTGAAGCACTCAGAGACATTAAGTTGGCCGTCAAGCAAGGGGAATTTATTACCGTCATTGGACCAAGTGGTTGCGGGAAAAGCACGCTGCTGAAAATCATTGCCGGGCTGGACACGGATCATGAGGGAAAAGTCCTTCTGGATCAAAGACAAGTGACCAAACCTGGCATCGATAAAGGATTCATTTTCCAGGAGCACCGCTTGTTTCCTTGGTTGACGGTGGAGAAGAACATAGCTGCCGATTTATCGCTTGCCGATGAAGCGGTCCGCAAAAGAGTGGACGAACTGATTGAACTCGTTAAGTTGAAAGGATTCGAGAAATCATATCCCCGCGAGCTGTCCGGCGGTATGTCGCAGCGGGTGGCAATCGCACGGGCACTGCTCCGGAATCCGAAAGTGCTGCTGTTGGATGAACCCTTCGGGGCCCTTGACGCATTTACTCGTTCTCACCTTCAGGAAGTGACCTTGAACATTTGGGAGGCGAACCGAACGACGATGGTGCTCGTCACACACGATATTGATGAAGCCGTCTTCCTTGCGAACCGCGTTGTTGTGATGAATGCACGACCAGGTACGATCCGGAACATTATTTCAGTCGATCTTCCATATCCACGGAGAAAAACGTCGTCGTCGTTTCAGGAGCTGCGGAAACTGGTGATGAGCGAATTCGAGCGTGTCGAAGAACTAGAGCTTATAGACAGCTCCGGTATTTAATCTACAAGGAAAGGGTGAGTTTATGAGTCAGACAGATACGGTCATTGGATCGGGAGCAGGGACTGGACAAAGCCGAATACAGAAGAAGCGGATAGAGGATCAAGTGCCTACACTTCAAGAGGTGCGCACCAAGACGCAAAGAAGGGAAAGCAAATGGCAACTTGTTGTGAGAGGAGCAATCCTGCCAGTAACAGTGCTGGCAGTATGGCAAATTTGCGGCTCGATGGGTATTGTTTCCAAGACGCTTTTGCCGACTCCTTTTGAAATATGGCTTGCTTTCTACGATTTACTGGTCAGCGGTCAGCTGTTCACGCATTTGGAAATCAGCATTTGGCGCGCTGCCGTCGGATTTTTGATTGGTGGAAGTTTAGGATTGATGCTCGGCACGGCAGTCGGTTTATTCCGCAAATTCGAGCAATCTGTTGATCCGTCTGTTCAAATGCTGCGCACCATTCCCCATCTTGCCATCACACCGTTGTTCATCTTATGGTTTGGATTCGGGGAATTTTCCAAAGTATTGCTTATCGCCAAAGGAGCCTTTTTTCCTCTTTACGTCCAAACGTTCCTTGGCATCCGCAATGTCGATTCCAAACTATTTGACGTCGCTCGTGTTTTGGAGTTCAGCCGATTCAAACAAATTACGAAGCTTGTATTACCGGCGGCGCTGCCCAATGTGCTGTTAGGGCTTCGTCTCTCGATCGGAGTTGCATGGCTTGGTTTGGTCGTTGCGGAAATTATGGGCTCAAGCGAAGGCATAGGATATTTGATCATGGATGCCCGTCAGTTTTCTCAAACGTCCGTTGTCTTTGTAGGAATTTTGATTTTTGCGTTTGTTGGCAAGGGCTCAGATTCGCTGGTGCGCTTTCTGGAGAAAAAGCTGCTCAAATGGCGCGACAATTTTAACGGATAATCAAAGAAATCATGGGAGACTCAATATTTTGGAAAAGTTAATAATATTATATCAGGAGAGGTGTAGTCATGAGTAAGTCTAAACGTCAATTGCATTTGAACGCTTTTTTGTCCGGAACTGGCCATCACGAATCTTCTTGGCGCCATCCCGAATCGCAGCCTGAACGGGGTTTCGATATTCAATATTATAAAGAGCTGGCGCAGACCGCCGAACGTGGATTGCTCGATTCCTTGTTTTTGGCTGACGGCTACACGGGGCGTTTCGGAAAGCTGGAGCCGTTCACGATGTTATCCGCGCTCGCAATGGTGACCGAGCGCATCGGTCTCATCGCGACTGTTGGAACGACGTATAACGAGCCATTTCATGTGGCTCGGAAATTCGCCTCACTCGACCATATAAGCGGAGGCAGGGCGGGCTGGAACATCGTGACTGGCGCGGGGTCAGCGGCTTTCAACTTCGGGCGGACGGAGCATCCGGCGCACTCTGTACGCTATGAGTATGCGGACGAATTCGTCGAGGTCGTCAAGCAGCTATGGGATAGCTGGGAAGATGATGCGCTTATTAATGATAAGAGAGCCGGTATACAGATTCAGCAAAATAAAGTGCACGAAATTAATTTTAAAGGAAAGGCATATTCCGTGCAGGGACCGCTAAATATTCCAAGGCCTCCTCAAGGATATCCGGTGCTCGTGCAGGCCGGTTCCTCGGAAACAGGACGTGAGTTTGCGGCACGGACGGCAGAAGTGATTTTTACGGCACAGCAGACACTGGGGGATGCACAGGAGTTTTACCGCGATGTCAAATCGAGGCTGGCGAAATACGGCAGGACGCCGGATCAGCTCAAGATTATGCCAGGGCTCAGTCCGGTCCTTGCAGATACGGAGGCGGAAGCCCGGGATAAGGAAGCGGAATTGCATGCCCTGACGACACCGGAGCAGGGGGCTCGCTCGCTGTCCTCATGGCTAGGAATAGATCTGACTAAATATCCCGTGGACGGACCACTTCCTTACGATGATTTGCCGGGCGTGGAAAACATTAACGGGCACAAGGCTCGATACGAAGTTATGGTAGATCTGGCGCGAAGGGAAAATCTCACCATCCGTCAACTGTCTCTTCGCATAGCCGGCGCCAGGGGGCATGTCACCTTTGCCGGAACTCCTCTGCAATTTGCGGATTTTATCGAGCGATGGTTCAGGGAGGGAGGCGCCGACGGCTTTAACTTGATGCCGCAAATATATCCCGGCGGGCTCACAGAAATCGTAGATAAAGTAATCCCTGAGCTGCAAAATCGCGGATTGTTCCGTACAGCATACGAAGGCTCGACACTTCGGGAGCACTTGGGACTGGCGCGTCCGCTTAATGTACTTCATCAAACGGCACAATCAATCTAATAGTATGGCAGTATATGTATGTAGCCACATTGACAATTGACACTGGTAGGAACTAATACTGTCATCCTGCAGCTGCATGAAAACAATGTTCAGTTAAGCACAACAGTAGAGCAAAGAAATTTATTTTTATAATTATTTAAAAGCGATACCACCTCTCAGCCCTGTAACATGGCTATGGGGTGGTTTTTTCACATCGTATATTAAAGCGGCTGCATAAAAGATTCAAATGGAGTAAATTAACATTATTTCAGTTAAGAATAGACATAGTTATTTATAGAAAGAAATGGTATGTTTGGGAAGTAAGCGCTTTAAAACACTGTGTTAAGAAAGGTTGTGAAAATCGAAGGACACGAACGAAGGAACCGTGGTTTATTATTATAACTCGCAAATTTAAAATGCTCCAGCCAATGGAGTAAGCAAGGGGTGGTATTTATATTTACGTATTATGTAATTATGGTATGTGTTAGTGTATTGCTCGTATGGATAATAGGAAGGAAGCAAACTTCGCTCTTCTCGGAATCCCGCTTAGCGGTCGCCTCCGGTCGGGTATCTGCACTGCCCAAAAAGCAATTGCTGTACAGTGCATTAATTGCCGGTTGTATCGGTTTTTTGCCTGGAACGCAAGCTTTGGGAGCGATGGTGGTCGAAGAATATCACGGTCCTATCACACAGAACGATATTAATTCCTTCAAAGAGCACATGATGATCGAGAAGCCGAAGGTTTGGGCCGCACCAATGGATCCGACTACGGAAAGATTTCAGACCGAATATGCTCAAGGAAAAAGCGGTGAAAATATTAAAGCGCTCGGCCTGATGTATGAATTAACCGGCGACACGGAAATTCTCGACCGGATGATTTATTTCACGGGCACACTTTTAACTCAGCGCAACGACATTCTTCCGGCTCCATACGGACAAAGAACGATATGGACGGGCACGATTGCGCCGGTATGGCCTGGCCCTGTTGAAGAGTGGGGAGTTGCCGCTGACTCCGCCCAGGGAGATTCGATCGGACATTTGGCTTATACGGGCAGACTTATTTTGCAAACGCCATGGATTTTAGATACAGTCGTGCCTGACGGCGATCCATATGGACACGGAGCGACTTATCGGGAGCGCGCGTCTACTTTCGTTAGAGAAGCTGAATACGTTGTTGACGAATTTATTTTCCCTTATCTCATTGATCTTTCGAGAGACAATAAGCTTTATTTTTCAGGCTTATCGCCTTACATGAGTAACGGGGTTATGCCTTGGAATCAAATTATGATGATTTTGTATCCGTTCCAAAATTTGGCGGCAGCTCATGAGATTTTGGGCGATAATCCGTCTCTTGTCACTAAGTATGACGGCATCGTTCAAAGAAACATCGATTGGTTTTTCAAAGACGATACGACGAAAGCAATCATTCCTAGTAACAAAGGAAATCCATCTTACTCATGGGGATATAATCCGGGAAGATTGCCTCGGCCTGGAGTTAGTCCTGAAGACTCCAGCCACGGTCAACTGGATGTAGCGGGCTTTTACCGGGCGTACTTGATCGGCCGTTACGGTGTTACGGAAGACATGCTGAAGCCGTTTGCCAACACGTTTGCTGATAACATTATGCGCTCGCCAACCGACTACGCCGGCCGTATTGACGGAACGGACGGTTCGGGCAACAGTGCAAAAACTTCAACTCCTCGTTCAGGCTATTTGTTCTTGGCTGCGCTTCGTCCGGATAAATATGACGATTTGGCAGGCACGGTTATGAAAGCGAACACAAGTATGGATATGGCATCCGTATCCCGGTTTTATTGGGCAAAAAACAAACTGAGCAATAACAACGATACCGGCGCTCCGACCGTACCGGTAAATGTGAAAGCCGTAGCGGCATCCAGCAGCCAAATCATTTTGAGCTGGTCGGAGTCAACAGACGACACGATCGTAAGAAACTACAATATTTACAGGAACGGGACGTTAGTCGGAACTTCGACGACAACGTCATTCACCGATAAAGGACTAAATACGGAAACGGCATACAGCTATACGGTGAAAGCGAAAGATGCGGCGGGCAACTTATCCGCAGCGAGCAGCATAGTTAGCGCGAAGACATGGGATCTGAATCGCCGTGATACGGAAGCGCCGACTGCTCCCACGAATTTGAAGGCTGCCGTTCCATCCAACATGCAAATCGATTTGAGCTGGAATGCCTCAACAGACGATGTTTTTGTTGCGGGCTACGAAATATACCGGAATCTCACAAAAATCGCGACGGTAGATACAACTTCCTTTAGCGACAATGGTCTTACCGGCGGAACAACGTACAATTATGAAGTCAAAGCGATCGATTTGGCAGGCAACCTATCGGCAGCCGGCACCATTAGCGCAACGACGCTAGTGAATTTAGCTTTAGGCAAACCGGATGCATCGTACTTTGCTTCGTCACAATGGAGTACGACATATATTCCGAGGAAGGCATTTGACGGAAGCGTCTCAAATTCCCGCTGGTCCTCGGTAAAAACGGGCATCAACAACCAGTATCTAGGGGTTAATTTCGGTACGTCTACCACATTCAATCAGGTAGTAATTAAAGAAATTTCATACCCGCGAGTATCGTCGTACGTATTGCAATACTCCAACAACGGTGTGACGTATACAGATATTGAAGGTATGGTGGGAACAACGCTTGGAGCGAATAAAACGCTTGTTTTTGCTCCTGTTACGTCCCAGTATTTCCGGCTAAACATGATTAAGAGCAGCGCTGAACCTACAATCGATGAAATAGAAATATACTATGTTACAGGCGGTCCGTCGCCGAGCACGGCTCCAGCGGGTTTAAGCGCAACAGCGGGAGACAAGAAAGTAACGCTTGGTTGGAGGAAAGTTCCGGGAGCCACGTACTACGACGTAAAGCGCAGCACGTCGGCAAACGGGCCATTCACAATCGTTGGTCTTCAATTGAATTCGATCAGCTTTACTGATTCAAGTGTACAAAACGGCACAACGTATTACTACACGGTCACAGCCGGTAACGTTGGTGGCGGCGGTCCGGCAGCAGGGCCGGTGAACGCGATGCCTAAGGCTCCTCCTCAAGCAGCGCCTACAGGCTTGACAGCCGTTGCGGGTGACGGGCAAGTAACGCTCACTTGGGATACGGTAACGGGAGCAACGTATTCCTACAACGTGAGCCGCAGTACGGCAGCGACAGGCGGATTTGAAGAAATCGGTTCCGATTTGAACACAAACAGCTTTACGGACGAGGAAGTAGAGAATGGCAAGACATACTATTACATCGTTAGAGCGAGCAACGAAATTGGCGAAGGCCCGGCGACAGCGCCAGTAAGCGCGACGCCAATGGATTCGACTCCTCCGGTTACTACGGCGGTCGTTGAAGGGACGCAGCAAAACGGCTGGTATTCGGGTGCTGTCAGTGTAAGACTGGAAGCAACGGACAACTCCTCGGGCGTACCCTCGACCTTTTATAAGCTGACCGTTACCGGTGCGACGTACGGTTCGACCGTTACGCAAGCGACGTATGGATGGCTGCCGTACACCGGTCCAGTCTCGATAACCGAGGATGGAAAATTTACGTTCCATTATTACTCGCAAGATAAGGATGGCAACGCCGAAACGGAAAAAACGTTAAACATTCAGCACGACGCAACCGGTCCTGCGATTCAGTCGATCGCACCGGTGAACAACGGACGTTACAGCGATTCGGAGCAATTGACGATTCAAGTGAATGTCGGGGACACCGGTTCAGGATTGAATCCAGACTTGACCGTCATTACTCTTGACGGCAATCCGGTACAACAAGGAGCGGTAATCCAGATGTACACATTGCCGTTAGGAGCGCATACATTGAACATTACGGCAAAGGATATGGCGGGCAATACAAGAAGTGTCGCCGTTCCATTCACGACAGAGACGAGTATCGCTTCGCTGAAAGCAGTAATAGCTAAATTTAGGGCAAACGGTTGGATCGACAATGGAGGCATTGCGAACAGCTTGGAGCAGAAGCTTGAACACGGTAACCGGGACAGCTTCATTAACGAAGTGGAGGCGCAAAGCGGCAAACATATTTCTGCAGCAGCAGCTGCAATTTTGCTTAGGGATGCGAACAAGCTTTACAGTCAGCAGTAGGTTTGAAGCTTGAGTTCAGACAGTAATATAGTTAAGCTCCAAACGGCATGAGTTCGGTATTGCACCTTGCTCATGCTTTTTCAAATTTCATGTCGAGTGTCAAGAATATAGTCCGATCAAGATCCGCTAATGCGACAATAGCTTAATAAACAAGCAAGACGCGGCTTGTGGCATCGATCGGCAGCCTTACGCTAACTGGCAGCTTCAATAAAATGTTATATTAAAGTCAGAGGAATTGATAAATAAGAATTAATCATAACAAGGAATTGCGGTGGGTTTGATGGAAATTCATTACCGCCAAATATTAGATATTACTCATGATGGAACCAACTATCTCGATAGTACTGAGCAAACACAAACAATAAGTTTTATTGAATGTTGGAAGTATTGGGTAGCTTACTGTTATGAGACAGACGGGATAAAACGCACTTTCAAGGATTCATTTTGCGTTGGTTGGCGAGATTGGTTCTGTCAAACTCAATATTTTGAATTCTTTTCAGAACCAAAAGTTAAGGTAATGTTCCCGTATAGTAAAAAATGGTTTTTAATATTTAGGAATGAAAGAAAGAAACATAGGGATGAATTCATTAAATTACAATGGAAGATTATTAATTGTGGACATACTACATATGATTTAGGCTAATTCTATCATTTCGCTAACGGATACGATAGCTAAATAAAAACTAAAACTGCCGGCATTGATCGCAGCCGGATCATGCTAACGAGCATTGCCTAACAATTTCACTAATACTCTTTTCATTAAGTGAAAATTCGGAAGCCTCTATGTTAGTTTTTTTGAAAGGAGAATTTGAATGGAAAGAGTCTCTATCTTTTCAATTCATACAATAAATCCTGGTTCAAGCCCTGAACACAGAATTATAAGTGGTAGAGCTTTTTGAGGGTAGGAAGTAAATTATTTATTTCGGATTCTGCCTTAGATGAAAAGTACTGCACTGTTGAGGAGATTGAGAGTGAAACCAAAAGTGTCTCATCACTTGAAATTATGATAGTTCAATCAGACATGACGGCAGCCGGCTAAACGATCGGTTGCCGTTTTCGTTGAAGTAACGGACAGATTAGTTTAATGGGTTAAAGCGAAAATATGGTAATCTGTATTTAGACATTAAATCATGAGGAGTTAGAATCATGGGAAGAGTTAGTGCTGTAATACAAGATCCATATTTTGAGCAGCCCTCTTGGATATCAAAAGTTGAATACAAGGAAACCACTTATCTTTCCAGATTTTCTACGTCGGAAGAAGCCGCCCTGTTTTTGTCGTTGGTTTGCGGGTATAACAACATAGAAGTGGATAGAGAGCCTGCTGAGGTATTAAATGAACTTATAACCTTTGGTGAAATTGCATTAAGTGGTGGAATAGCCTTTGCGGATAAAAATAAAATAATACTTCCGAGTTGTTGTTGTGGACTTGAGAATTGGAGAGACGTACTAGAAGCAGTCCAAAGTAAAAAGGATGTATGGCTTGGTCATGATCCATTCCCCACTTTGGAATACTTAAATGATTCGGTAAGAGTTTGGTCTGACGATTATACTGGCACATTTAGAAAAGATTTGTCGGAGCGAGAATTACAGAAAATGTTTTATATAGAATACAACCGGAATGATTTAATTATTAAGCTACAAGCCATTGAGACAGATTTGTTGGAGTTGAGCATTCATTGGAAAAGGTATTATGCATGACTGATGATAATCTTAAAGAAATGTTATTTCTGAAATATTGAAGGTGGTTCAATCTGAAGGTAAGTTAAAGACCTCAAATGATTGAGTTAACGGGTACGATAGTCAATAGAATCCATCGGGCGGCCGCAGCGGATCGAAACGGGCATTCTTATAAAGTTATAAGCAGGGTAGTTTTAATAATTTCTCGAATACTCTAAATAAGAAATAAATTACGAAATTCAAAAATAAGACGTTAGGCGAAATATCGCATTGATCTATAAAAATCGTAAGTAGTCAGGGTGAAATATGAGGATATTTTCAAGTAAAGATAATGAAATTAATCAGGATATATTATCTATTGATATGGAGATAGAGACTAGAAAGGAATACAAAAATATAACAAGAGTAAAAGGGAGAATGGTTCCTGTTGTTGATTGGAGAATCTCCCTATATATCAACGGTAATAAGTTGAATGAAGACGAAGTGTTTGTAGAAGAAGAGTTTTTTAAGTCTTTACTTAATCCAGGGAAATACCCTTTGTTCACATGTACCTGTGGAATATTTGGTTGTGGAGGTTATTATGTTCAAGTAATCCACGATGGCAATAGTTGATTTGGGTAACAGAGCAATCCCCTTTTAAGGATCGAAGTTTCAAAAGTTCGAATAAGTTTGTCTTTTCATGGGATCAAATTATTAGTTTCTCTGAAGAGTTAATACAAAATTTTGTGAATCTCAAAAGTATAATGAATATTAATGACTTAGATTTTAGTTTTGATATTGAAAGATATAACGGGATAATAAACAGAACTAAAGAAAGAAAAACAATCAATAAAAATTGTTAAAGGAAATTGAAGAGTGCTACATTGGGCTGCCGCAGTAAAAATTTGGGCGACTCCTTATGCTGTCGGGAGGATACTTGAAGTATAAGCATACGGATTTAGGGAGATAGGAAATGACGATAAACAATAAGAGCTCTAGAAAAAAATTGTAGTGAATGAAGAACATTTCGTTTGGACTGTTTCCCCTGGAATTGGATATATCATCATGATAGCAGAGCTTGAATCCTGTAAAAGGAAGACGGCTTGAAGTGTATATCGCTTCAGATATAGATAACCTTTAGGTTAACTTCCCTAACACAGAACATCTGAACATAAAAGTCTTTAGACCTAAAGATGAGACAAGCGTTTGAACAAGGATGGAATCCTAAAGAAAAAGGTGCACCCATAGTTTTGAACGAGTAGTTCAAAGTTGAGTTAAGAACTTGTTACGCAAACGAGTACGATAGCTGAATGTGACACTGCAGCAGCTGGTCCCACGATCGGCTACTTTTTCATTGAAGTGACGGGCAGAATAGTTTAGTTGTTCGTCACCTGAGATTGCATTTATAATGATGGGTATTAGTAATAGTTAAGAGGTGCTTTAATGTCCGAATATTCTCAAATACAAACTTATATCAAGAGTATTCCGGAAAATTTCAAGGACGTTATAAGGCAATTTGCAGAAGTGTTAAACTCTCTTGGACTTGATTCTAAATACTTTACATCTGAGCAGAAATGGGAACACTTACACACTCTGTGGGTAGGTGGTGATGCGGAGGAACAGATATTTGATAGTGGTGGGTACCAACTTCATATTCGTCCATATGTGACGGGGTGGAGCCCAGAGGAAAGAAAAGAACTCCAAGATACTTGGTTAGAATTAAGTTTACTATTCTTTACAGTAGAAATTGAAAATCGAATAGGAGGGTTAAAAGATGAACACAAATCCCTCGTATGGGTATTCATGCAGAAGTTTTCAGAAGAGTTTACCGATAGTGGAGTGTATTTCACAAACGAAGTTACGGATGGAAAACCGTGGGAAGCATTAATTTGTGGAGAAGAAGAAGGGATGCTGCCATTCTGCCTAAATATTTGTCACATGAATTTAAGGATTATTCTGCTGAAATGTTCTTTAACTTTAACGAGAATTCAATATTTGTTGCCAGGAAGGCTTTCTGGCGAACTGAACCTTGGTTGATAATTGATTAAACTAACGGGTACCTTAGCATAATAAACCTATGACGGCAGCCGCGATCGGCTGCCGTTTTCTCAACTAACCGGCAGGTTTATCCAGTATGTGGTATAGTGTTATCGAAGTGAAAAAAGTGGGGTTAGAGGAGGATACGCAGTGGTGAACAGAGACGATATTGTAATTAATCAAATGACGGAGTTAGATAAATTGGAAGCTATAAAATCATTACAATCGACAATCAGTAAACTCGAGAATGCCTTGTCCCAGATGACTCAAAACGGAACAAGTACAACCCTAGTAAAGAAGCGACTCAAAGCTGTTAATATCGGCTTAGCCACGCTAGAAAACGTTTGGATTCAAAAACCCCATAATTACAGTCAGGAAGATCTAGCAGAAGCTCGTAATGTTATTACCGGTTTATTTCCATCGATTGAAAACAGTTATGTTAAGTCAAAGGATGGTAGTCCGCAAAGAACGCTTTTAGAAAGTAGAATTAAAGCGTTGGAACTAGCTGTTCAAGCGATTGATGAACTTTCCGCTAAATAATTCATAATGAAAACGAGGAGTTAGGAACAACCTTAGTTGACCCACTGAAGGTCTACAATTAATTAAGTTAAAGGGCAGGATTAGTACTGGATCATTTGCTGATGCAAAGGAGATAAGGACCGCGTGTAGATCACTGAATACCAGTACACCTTCGGAAAGTGACTTCATTGACGCGAACGGTTCAAACACTTTGACCAATTCCCCTTTGGATGAAAAAATCTTGTCGACATACCCCATCGTCGATACCGAATTCGACCGTCGAAACCGGTTCATTTTCAGCTTGTTTAACCGCGTTAAGCAAACGCTTTCGGTAACTTTCACAGCGGGTTACAGTGTATCATTGTACTTGTTCGATCGCGATCGCAACAACCATCCTAATATGCCGGAGGTGTACGGAACTCATGCGCGCTGCTAAAGGAATCGGCTTGAAGTTAACGGCGCTTGTTCTCATGCTTATGCTAACTCTGACTTCGTTTGGGGCTGATGATTCGTCCGCCGCATCCACTTCGACCTACT
This sequence comes from Paenibacillus sp. NPDC056579, assembly GCF_042793215.1. NCBI lineage: Bacteria > Bacillati > Bacillota > Bacilli > Caryophanales > Paenibacillaceae > Paenibacillus > Paenibacillus sp. NPDC056579. Next base: position 1,455,551 of record NZ_JBHTVD010000001.1, on the reverse strand, counting down.
CGAATCCGATCAATACTGCCGGTGCGGACCCTTATGTGATGCTGCATAAGGATGGATATTATTATTATACCCGCACGTTAGGCAACAGATTGGATATTTGGAAATCGAGATCGCTGACCGCAATCGATCTGGGACAACGGAAAACGGTATGGACACGCCCTTCCGGATTAAAAGACATCTGGGCACCGGAGATCCATTATATTGCAGGCAAATGGTACATCTATTATACGGCGAATACGGGCTGCGGAGATAATTGCCGTGGAGTGTACGTCTTGGAGAATGATTCCCCGGATCCGTTGCAGGGGGAATGGACCGACAAAGGAAAGCTGAATACGCAGTATGCTGGTCTGGATGGCACGGTATTTGACCATAACGGCCAGTTGTACTTCCTGTATGCGGCATACGGGAATTGGTCCGGCGCACATGGAAGTGCGATCGCCATTGCGCCGATGTCCAATCCGTGGACATTGGACGGCGACAACGTGATTTTGACGAAGCCCGAATACGGCTGGGAAAAGAAAGGAATGCCGGTAAACGAAGGGGCAGTCATCCTGAAACGAAACGGAAAAATATTCCTCGTTTATTCCGCGAGCGCCTGTTGGGAGGACGATTATTCGCTCGGTATCCTGACTGCGAACGATACAAGCGATTTGCTTGATCCCGCATCGTGGACGAAGAGCGCGAACCCAGTATTTGCCAAATCTCCGGAAAACGGTGTATTCGGCCCCGGCCATAACTCGTTCGTCCAATCCAAGGACGGCACGCAAGATCTGATCGTATACCACGGCAACAGTGGTCCCGGCCAAGGTTGTGGCGCCCGTCCGACCCGTGTGCAGCCTTTTACATGGAACGATGACGGTTCTCCGATTTTCGGCGTTCCGACGAACGGTCCGCTTTCCGTTCCGTCCGGCGACTACCGGATAGAAGCGGAGGAAGGCACTACGGTTAAAGCGGAACTGAAGGACAAGGCAACCGCTTCCGGAGGTAAAATCGTTCGTCTGAATAATGCGAATAGCTCCTTGACGCTCAAGGATGTCATCGTACCGGAGGAAGGGGACTACACATTATCGGTTCGATATTCGAGCACCGCCGGCCCTGATGCTACAGTACAAGTTTCGGTGTACGGCCAGCAGACGACGATGTCCTTCCCCCATACGGGAAGTAACCAGTTCGCAAACGCTTCAATTCAAATCAATCTGAAAAAGGGCAACGATAACCTCATCGAATTCACGAAGGGCAAACATGCCATCGATATCGATTATATCGAGATAACGGGCAGTAACACGTTCTTGGTCAAGTCCGGTGCCGAATATAAGCTCGTTAACCCCAATGGCGGCAAAGCGCTCGATGTGACCGGAGCGGGTACGGCCGATGGGACCTGGACCCAGATGTCGAGTGATACCGACGGCGGGGCAGCACAGCGCTGGAAAATAGTCCAGAACTTGGACGAAACTTATTCGTTGATCAATTCAAACTCCGGCAAAGCACTGACTGTTATGGATCCAGCTGCTTCTTGGGGAAGAGTGGCAGTATCAGAGGATAAGGGACTCGACACTCAAAAATGGAAACTCGTCGACACCGGCAACGGGTATTGTAAGCTGCTAAACGTGCGGACGGGCAAAGCACTAGATGTAGGCGGAGCCAGCATCGACAGTGGAGCAAGCGTAGGGACTTGGCAGGAACTCCCCAACGGGATCGCGCAATTTTGGCTCATGTACCGGTTAAACTGAAGTTGTAAGCGCGTCCAGAATCCATTACAATTAGGGGGAAGCCATTAACTTTAAAGGTATGGGATTCCCTATGAGCTACGGATTTATGGAAAGCGTCGAACATTTTGCCCCTCATTGCTTTACGGGAGAGCAGGGAGCAGGGTTGTTTCGTTCTCATTCGCATGGTGCCGACGAAATTACGCTTATTCTTGAGGGAGAAGGCTATTACACTTCAGCGGGTCAAAACGTATCGGTCGCGGCAGGCGATCTGATCCTGATTCCGGCCGGCATTCATCACGGATTCGTGTGCCTGAAAGCATGGGCAGGTATCTCGGTACACTACGATTTCCGCGAAATCCCGGCCTACTGCCAATATTTGCTTCAGCATGCATATAAGCAGCGTCCGGATCAGATTTTGAAATCGCGATTATGCGGGACTCATCTCCATAGAGCCAAAGCGGCATTGCTGCAATTGGAAGAGGAAGGCATGCGGGAGCGGCTGAACGAATTTTCGGACGATCTGATGCGCAATGCGCTAGAGACACTGCTGCTAACCTATCATTCAAACGCGCTCAGCGCTTCGGAACCAGCTCTTACTGATGGGGATAGCGACGAACGGATGGTCCAGGACGTACTGCAAGAGATTCACAGGACTTTTTTTACCTCCTTGAAGATAGCCGATTTGGCGGCGCGCCGCTTTCTATCCGAAAGCATTTTTCGCAAAAAATTTACGGAGCGGGTCGGTGTACCACCGAAGCAATACATCATCACTCTTCGCTTGAACGAAGCCAAAAGGCTGCTGAGAAATACCGACAAGTCGGTTGAGTTCATCGCCTCCGAAATCGGATTTACTTCCTCGAGCCGCTTTCACGATTTGTTCATCAAACATGTTGGCAAGACACCTCTGGAGTGGCGCAAGAACTTCGATGCAAAATAGCTTGGTCTGGATGTGCGTCGGACTGAGCTATTTTTATTGCTCTACAATATCAATGGCAGGATGAACGAAGACAAATTAAACCGAGCGGCGGTCTCATTGGTAGATGCCCCAAATTTGTTCATGTAACTGCACGCCCAATTGTTAGACTGTGTCCCACACCACAATTGGGGGTGCAGTTCCAGGGACAGCTCCTATTTGATTTATAGAAGTAACTGGCAGGATAACGTGTTTGTCTAGTGTTTGAAAAAATGTTAATATCCAAATGATACGCATACTTACGAGTCTAAGAGGCTGATGTTATGCCTCACTAGAAAACTTGAGAGGTTGCCACATGTCAAAAACTATACTGATTGTAGAAGATGAGCGTATATTACGGGAAATCATGAAAGATTATTTGCTTGAGGAAGGTTTTAAAGTATTTGAGGCGGACGATGGCAAAAAAGCTCTGGAGCTATTTCAAGAACATGAGATAGATCTGATCATTTTGGATATCATGCTCCCTGAATTGGACGGATGGTCCATATGCAAACGCATCCGAAAAGTGTCAAACGTTCCGATTATCATGTTGACGGCCCGTGCGGATGAGGATGATACATTGATGGGTTTTGAACTGGGAGCCGACGACTACGTAACCAAACCATACAGCCCTCCAATACTGCTGGCACGTGCGAAACGTCTTTTGGAAAGCAGGCAAATCAGGGAACAGGAGGATCACACAATGTCCAGCAATGGGATTTTGGTCCATTTTCCGTCCCGATCCGTTTCGGCCGATGGGGAAAATTGCAGCTTAACGCACACGGAATTCGAAATGTTGGCTTATCTAATGAAGAATAAAGGAATCATCATAACGAGGGAACAGTTGATTACAAGAATTTGGGGATACGATTTTGTCGGTGATGATCGCACGGTCAACAGCCATATTCGCAATCTGCGTTCCAAGCTGGGAGAGCATGCCAAGCATATTGTCACGGTCGTTCGCTCAGGTTATAAATTTGAGGAACAACCATGAAAAGAGGCATTGTATTTAAGCTGTTTCTATTTACGACGGCATTATGCATGTTCATGCTTGCCGTCATTTTTATCGGGCAAACTATATTTTTCAAACAGTTTTATGTCAATCAAAAAGTAAAGGACGTTAAAGCAGCGTTTCAGACTTATAAACAAGACTACCTTAATCATGCTACGAACACGCAGGCTATGGCAGAACTGGAGCAAGACTTTTACCAAAAATATAACACCTGGATTACAACGTTGGACGCCGAGGGGAATTTGAAGCATACGGACGATTTTTTCATGCAAGTCAAGCTGAATCGTTCGAATGATTCTGAACTTTCCAATAAAACGATAACCGTACCTCTGTACACTGTTATTAATGTTGAGGACTTCAGTACGGAGAATCCGTTCCACAAACCTTGGATTCAAGAAGGTGAACCGATTGCTATTGAGGGCTTGATCATGAACAACCAGCCGGTTATCCTGCGGATGGGGAGGAACGTATCTAATCTGAGAGAGGAAAACCAACTGGAAAATCGTCAGATGGTGAACAAAGAGTATGAGGTCGTCACTCGATATCCGAAGCCGAACCAATATCATGAAAAATACCCACCATTTCTGGTCACCGGCACCATTACAAGAGTTCTGACACCAGAAGGTGCGGGTGTTTCACGCTATACAAACCACTTGTTTCTGGACCGCATTCAAGCCTTTCAAGCAGACGTGCTATATGGTGACTATGATCATACTGCAAATACAAATCTAACTGAAGATTATGTAGAAAATCAGGTGAATTACAAAGTTTTCGTGGAACGTATCCAAGATCACGACGGTAAACATGCATACCTATTTGCAATGACCTCACTTCAGCCGGTAAGTGAAGCTGCTGGGATGATTCAAGAATATTATGCGTATATCGTTATAGCCACTTTGCTTCTTGCACTGCTTGCATCGTATTATTATTCTCGTCGTATCGCTCGCCCGTTGCTTCGCATCAACCGAACGACGCAGCAAATGGCAGGTCTTGATTTTTCGGAGAAAATCCACATTACAACGAAGGATGAAATCGGCGACTTGTCGCGCAACATAAACGAGCTTTCCGAGCGTCTGCAAGCCCATATCCTTCGGTTAGAGAAGGACATCGAGAAAGAAAAGCAGCTGGAGCATACGCGAAAAGAGTTTATATCCGGTGTGTCGCACGAGTTGAAAACCCCGCTGAGCGTTATTCAGAGCTGCCTTGCGATTCTGAAAGACGGGGTTGCCAATCACAAGCGCGATTATTACTTTAATGCGATGGAGGACGAAGTCAAGCGGATGGATCTGCTGATCGTCGATATGTTGGAATTGGCAAAATATGAATCGGGAACGTATAAAATGAATATGAATTCTTTTTGTATCGACGATGTCATCGCGAGGACATGTTCCAAATTAGCTCCGGAAATCGAAGCGAAGCAATTGCAGCTTTACACTTCCCTGAAACCTGCCGAGGTTATGGCGAACGAGCTTCGGATTGAGCAAGTCATTGTCAATTTTCTCACTAACGCGATTTGTTATACTCCAGAGCAGGAGGCCGTTCTTATAACCACTATGGAGGATGGCGACACCGTTAAAGTATGCATTGAAAATAAAGGAGCCCACATTCCCGACGAACAGCTTGAAAAGATCTGGGACCGGTTCTATCGTGGGGAATCTTCCCGCCAACGGTCGACCGGGGGCACTGGGCTTGGCCTCGCTATCTCCAAAAAGATTCTGGAAATGCATAGCGTCCCTTATGGTGTAACCAATACTCCCAATGGAGTCCTGTTCTATTTTTATTTGAATAAGAAAGCGTAGAACCCGGTTCTGCGCTTTTTTTAATTTATGTTTATTTCATCTGCACCTTTTCAGCATCTTCCCCCATTATTTTTTTTGAGAGAGGGGATAGGATCGAAAATGACAGCAGGGACAAATCTTGGCCAGAATCAAAGATAGATGCATGGAAAGCCGCAAACGATACAAGTTCTTCCGGAGATCATCGAATTTTACCGAGGAGAAGGCTACCAATTTAGTGTTTACGACGATAACAAGCATTTTCACTTGATTTTTCAGAAAGATCATTGCTTGTAGACATTAGCACTGCAGCATTCTTGGAACAGGGAGCTATCTTTGAAGGTCTTTTTCGAACCTTCCAAGAACAGCTCCTTTCTGTTGGTATGCAGCCTAATATTAATTCTATACGACAATTTGATATCATCTGCATCTTATCTTTATCTCCAGCAATTACACTTTTTCAGGAGGAGGAGAGAACGTATGAAGAAAGGCCGCTCGATTATAATCATCCATTTGTCTGTGCTGGTGATCGTTCTGCTGAATCACCTTGTTTTCGGGAAAGGGACAACAAGCGACCATAAAGCCAGCCGAAGATTTCTTCGTCTTGAAGGATTTCGAGCATGCCAGCGCTTCTAATCGAAATGGGATTCTTGACGGAATTAAAGAAGCTCTATATTTAAAATAATGAGAGGAACATGAATATGAAAAAAATCGTTGCAACACTACTCCTTGGGAGTATTACACTTGCCTGTGCAGCATGCGGAAACGAATCCAAAAGCTTGAATCTGCAGCAATCGGCCCTTCAAAACCAAGAAAAGACAACGGAATCTAAAGGTTCAGTAAAAACTGCGTATCAGGCACTCTTTCAGAACAGCGTATTTTTGGGGGATTCTATTACGGAGGGTTTATCTTTTCATGATGTGCTTAAAGCGGGAAATGTTCTGGCAGGCGCAGGAAAAACGGCGGAGTTTGCACTTCAAGATATTGATGAGTTGATCAAGCGGCACCCGGAACATATATTTATCCAATTGGGTTCGGATGACATTTTATGGCCTACGGATAATCCCAAAGAATATTCCATGAAAAACTATGCGAAGCTGATTGGTACGATCAAGGAAAAACTTCCACAAGCAAAAATTACGGTTTTAACGGTAACCCCGGTAACGGCGGAAGCGGAAAAACAAGAACCCAGATACAAAAATATCAAGGATTATAACCAAGGTTTAAAAGAGCTGGCGAAGGAGAAGAACATTGGATTTGTTGAATTGTCCCCAATATTTTCAAACGGCTCAGATGATTTGTACGACTCGGACGGCATTCATTTTAAACCGAAGTTTTACACAAGAATGCTGGAACTGCTGAAAGATCAAGTGCAATAGCTTATAAATGGGTCAGCCAAGAGGGGGTGTAACTATTGGTCTTTAGCAGTCTTATATTTCTGTTCCTATTTCTGCCGGTTACCATACTGATCTATTACGTATCTCCGATGAAGCTTCGAAATGCTATCCTGCTTGTCGTCAGCCTAATCTTTTATGCATGGGGCGAGCCGCTATACATTTTCATCATGATATTCTCTACTGTCTTCGATTATTTCAACGGGCTGCTGATTGACAAGTATAGGCATCGGAAGCTGATCGCCAGAGCTGTATTTATCGGTTCGATGGCCGGCAGTATGGGAATTCTCGGGTTTTTCAAATATGCCGATTTTGTCGTGGTCAACATCAATCAGTTGTTTCATATGAATATCCAAGCGGCTGATCTGCCGCTGCCTGTGGGCATATCCTTTTATACCTTTCAAACGATGTCTTATGTCGTTGACGTTTACTTGGATAAAGTACCGGTGCAGAGGAATATCATCTCTTTTGGGGCATACGTAACGATGTTTCCGCAGCTTGTTGCCGGTCCCATTGTCAAATACGACGATATCGCGGGACAGCTTGTTTCCCGTAAGGTATCGCTGGACCGTTTTGGCGAAGGGGCGGGGCTGTTCAGCAGAGGTCTTGCTAAAAAAGTGCTGTTGGCCAACAATATCGGATTATTGTGGACTAGTGTTAAAGCGACGCCGATCGAGGAGTTGAGCCTATTATCAGCCTGGCTTGGCATTACCGCATTTACACTACAAATTTATTTTGATTTCAGCGGTTACTCTGATATGGCACGTGGACTAGGCAAAATGTTCGGATTTGATTTCATGGATAACTTTCGTTATCCCTACATCTCTAAAAGTGTAACAGAATTTTGGCGCAGATGGCATATTTCGCTCGGTAGCTGGTTTCGAGAGTACGTATATATACCGCTTGGGGGTAATAGGTCAGGGCTCATGAAGCAGCTCCGGAATTTACTGGTCGTATGGTTTTTAACCGGCTTATGGCATGGAGCCAGCTGGAATTTTATTGTGTGGGGCTTGTATTTCGGTTTCTTTGTGCTCATCGAGAAACTATTTCTTTTGCAAAGTCTTGGACGGAGACCCGCTATTGTCTGTCATGTCTACACGCTTCTGGTCGTTATGATCGGCTGGGTATTGTTTGAAATGGAGCATTTGGCTTCCGCGTGGCGTTTCATCGGCGTGATGTTCGGTTTCGGCGGGCAAGGTATTGTGGATCAGCAGGCGCTCTATGATTTGTCTACGAATGTTGTATTGTTTGTCGTACTGGCAATCTGTGCAACTCCGCTTCCGAAAAAGATGTTAACCTGCATAATGGGAAAATGGAGAACTGCCGGCGTGATTACTGTTCCACTTATCTATTTTCTATTCATGGTCCTGTCCACGGCTTATCTAGTTAATGAGACCTATAATCCGTTTTTATACTTTCGATTTTAAAGGGGACAGCCATGGAAAATGAAACACAACTCACAAGTAAATTGTTGTCCTTATTGTTGCTCCTGTATATAGGCGTAATCGCAGTTCTTAATCTTTTGGCATCGGATCGTTCATTTTCGGAGTCGGAGAACCGGATGCTGAATCAGCTGCCGCATTTCTCGCTGAAAGCATTGCTGTCAGGGGGTTTCACGGCTGATTTCGAGAAATATGTGTCTGACCAATTTGTTTTCAGAGACTTTTGGATTGGAGCAAAAACCGATACGGATCAGCTAATGGGAAAAAAGAAAAGCAATGGAATTTATCTGGGAACAAACGGGTATCTAATTCAGGATTTTATCCCCCCGGCGGAAGAGAATTTGAAGGAGAAGCTTGATGCCATTCATGCGTTTGACCGGGCCACGCCGGAAATGAAAAAAAATGTGATGCTGGTACCAACGGCAGCAGCTCTATATAAAGACAAGCTCCCGAAATATGCTATCATCGGCGATCAAGTAGCATACATGAAAAAAGTACAGCAATTGCTGCATCCCAATATACGTTATATCGATGTTTTTCCAAGTTTATATACTGAGCGAGATCAACCTATTTTTTATAAGACCGATCATCATTGGACAACCCTAGGTGCATATGCAGCCTACCTGGAGCTTTGCAGGCAAATGGGGCTGACACCACAAAATGAGGAAGAGTTTACTATCCAGCAAGTAACTGATGAGTTTTATGGCTCACTTTATTCGAAAAGCGGTTTCAGACATATACAGCCCGATCGTTTGGAGCTTTATTTGCCAAAGGATCAAGAGAAATATACTGTAACATATTTCGATGAAGAGAAGACCACGGATTCATTGTATACGACGGAGCAGCTGCAAAGGAAGGATAAATATGCGGTGTTTCTTAACGGTAACCATGCATTAATCCAAATTAAAACGGCTAATCCGAGCGGTAAAAACCTGCTGGTGGTCAAAGATTCATACGCTAACAGCTTCATCCCTTTCTTATTAAAGCACTTTAGCGAAATTGATGTGGTTGACCTTCGGTATTATGAGGAAGATTTGGCGTCGTTCGTGGAAGAACAGGGGATCCAGGACATGCTATTGCTTTATAATGCGAATACTTTTTTTGAAGACCCATCCATACAAAATTTAACGGAGTGATAAAATGAAAAAATACTGGAGAGGTAAAAGAAGCTTTTACCCCGTTATACTTGCATTAGTCGTTATGATTAGTGCTATGTCCGGATGCTCGGGCAAGGATGACAAAACTTCGGAACAACTGTCAGCCACTCAAATCGGAAAAAGTATCGAACAGGTAGTGAACTTAAAAGAAATGAAAAAGGGAGATCTGAATAAGCTGCAGAAATTGTATAAGATTGATGCTGACAGTGTTGATGATTTTATTCTCTATACGTCTACATCGAATGTAAAAGCTGACGAATTGGCCGTCATCAAGCTGAAGGAAGAGAGTCAGGTAGAAAGCGTCAAAAAGAAGATTAAGCAGCGAATCGAAGAACAAAAAATGAAATTCAAGGACTATCGCCCGGATGAATATTTTCTGGTCGAAAATCATTTGTTAAAGACGAAGGAGCAATATGTCTTCTTCGCGGTTTCTAAAGAGGTCGATTCAATGGAACGTACATTTGACAGCGCATTTTAACGAAGCACAATTCAAGATCCTATGTGTTGGTTGGAATACAAAAACATCAAAACAATGGGATGATTGGAACCTTGCAATAATAATTATCGGATCTTTACAATGTACTACTTTGTTCGTTATAATGAACATGCGGTCCAACTTTACTACTTGATGGAGGGATTCCTATGACAAAAGAATCATACGAAATGAAAGAGTATGAAAGTCCTAAAGTCCTGAATCACCAGCCTATTCGTTTTGAAACAGCTCAAAGCTGGAATAAAGGCCGCGGTAACCTCGATCACCCTGGTACAGGGAATGGTGGTATCAATTATCCCAACCCTCCATACAGTGGGCCACATAACGGAAATGGTGGCGGGAACGGTAAGGGAAACGGTAAGGGATAGGGGAAGCAAATGTTTCAAAGAGGTCAATGGAAGGGAAGCGCCATTGACCTTTAATTTCAATCAATTAAACCCCGAGGGGTGAACGAATGGAGCCCATCCTTACAACAATTGGCGAATATGATATTCAAATAGTATGTCAATCAGATTCGTTGATGACCTGGATTCAAAGGAACTTTCCAGCCAATGTTCTGGCTAAGGCTAAACCCGATCTTTTTATTCATCTTATTGAAGGGTATGGGGTTCCTTTTGTTGATTATAACGTAGAGATAGTTAAAACTACGAGTAACATTTCCTTTCATAGAGCTGATTATTTGATAGAGACGGATTTGGATTATCATCATGCCAAGGTTTCAGTACATAATGAATTGGCTTTAAAGCATGCATTGATGAATTTATTCAGTTCCTTCCTAGTTCGCCGTCAATGGGGACTGATCATTCACTCCTCTTGCGTAGTTGAACAAGGCAAAGCACATATATTTGCCGGTCATTCAGGAGCAGGCAAATCCACCGCCGCCAAATTATCCTCCCCGCGGGAGCTTCTTTCGGATGAAGCCACCCTGGTGAAAATATCGCCTAATGAAATCGTGGTATATAATTCTCCTTTTCGAAGCGAACTCGATGTTACTCATGCAGGGGCATATTGCCCGCTAGCAAGTATCCAACTATTGAAGCAGTCGCAAACCAATTCCAGAACAAGCATGGGAAAGTCAAGCGGACTCCTTCATTTAATGGATAAGGTGTTTTATTGGACACAAGATCCTGAAGAAACAAGGACCATTATGAACCTGCTGGCGATTTTAGCGGAAGCAATACCGATTTATGAACTCCGGTTTCAAAAAAACGATACGTTTTGGGAGTTGATGTCATGATGACGAAATATGTTAGAAAAAACGATTATGAGGCTATCCAATTGGATGGAGAATGGATCATTTTGGATGCGGATAACTATACCGTAACGAAATTAAATGAAACGGGCGGTTTTTGTTGGTCACTCTTTACAGAAGCCCAAAGCATAGAAACTCTAATGCACGCCGTTCGAAATCGGTATAAGCAGGTTGACGAAACGATCGAACAGGATTTGGAAGCGTTCTTATCCGACTTGTATCAATGTGGACTGATTGAAAATGCAAGCTGACGAAGGAAGCCTCCGTCTGATCACCAAGGTGATCATCGAGAAAGGGTTTATTGACATCCCGGCAGAAGGAACCAGTATGTTCCCGTTGATTGGGCATGGGGATATTTGCCGGTTCGTTTCATGTGAGACTTCCATGCTTAAGAGGGGTGATGTTGTTTTATTTCTCGCCCCATCCGGTCCCTTCGTTGCCCACCGATATTATAAAACGTTAACTGAGGGTAATCGTACACTGTACATGTTCAAAGGCGATACGAATATTAGCTTTGACGAGCCGATAGTTCGGGAACAGATCATAGGAAGGTTGGAGTTTGTTCGGAAAGCAAAGAGAACGATTTATACAGCCCGCTTAGCCGCAAATCTGTGGAGCTTCCTCATCCTTTTCTTTCCGTGGTCGTCGCGATTATTAAGGGTGCATCTGATTCGGAAAGGACGCCTGCAGTCATAGACATAAGGAGAAACTGAACTTTTAAAACGTACACTTATACTGGAGTGTCCCTTACATGGAACAGATCAGACTTCGCATCATCGGTTTAGTGAAGCCTTATTTTTCGATGGACAGCGTCATCAGGATGTACCGGTTTTTATGGCCGTACCTTCTTCGTCGTTGGAAAGCCTATTCGGTGCTCTTTGTCATCTTTTGTTTGGATGTTACCTCAACCCTTGTCTTCGCCTGGTATTTTGGCGCTCTAACGGATGCGGCCATACGTACCGATTTTGATCAGTTGAAATGGCTTGTTGCTCTGGGAACAGCGCTAATAACGGTTAGTGTAGGGATAACCTTTCTGAATACTTTTGCAGAAACGGTCGCCACGAACGGGGTCAAAAGAGACTTGGAGGTTCGACTATATAAGCACATTCTGCTGCTAGCCACACCCAGCATGACAAAATACCGTTCGGGAGATCTGATTTCACGTTTCACTAATGATATTCATAGTCTAGACGGTGTGATCGGAAGCAGCCTGATCGAGTTGGTCAAGCTTCCGATCATCTATTTGGCCGTATTTATTTATTTGTATCAGTTGAACAGTACTATTGCTTTATTTAGTATTTTCGTAGCCCCTATAGCTCTATCCTCAGGGGTAGTGTTCGGTTTTCTTCTCCGCCGCAACGGTAGACTCATTCAGCAATTACTCGGGAATATGAGCAGCCTGCTTAACGAAACGTTCCAGAGTCATATTGTCGTTCGCTCGTTCATTATGGAACGATTATTTTATAAGAAATATGGCGATCAGAACAATCAACTTTATGGGCTGGAATTACAGAACGCCAAATTGCGGGGATGGTTTCAATCGGGAGGGTACGCGGTCAGCTCCATTGTTTTTCTGAGCAGTCTCTGCTTAGGTGCCTATTTCATTTCTAACGGCACGATGTCGGTCGGTTCATTATTGACCTACTTAAACCTTGTCAACCATTTGGTCTACCCGCTTACAGGCTTTGCCGGGCTATGGGCCGGTTTCCAAAGATCCGTATCGGCGATGGAGCGAATTTCTACGATTTTTGAACAGCCTGTCGAGTGTACCGAGCTGCCGGAATACTTGGCGCCCATACGGTTAATGAAGTTCATCCGATTACAGAATCTTTCATTCGGCTACGAAGAACAGCACCGTTTGTTCGATCGTTTCGATTTGCAGATCCCGGCAGGGAAAGTAACAGCTATCGTAGGCCGAAGCGGCGCAGGCAAAACAACGTTGTTTCACCTGCTTCAAGGGTTTTATAAGCCTCAATCAGGTAGCATATGGATCGATGATCGCCAGGCGGCATCGCTTAGTTCTTCAGAGCTCAGAAGCATCTTCGCTCATGTCTCTCAAGATCCCTTTCTTTTCGATGGGACGATAAGAGAAAACCTGTCCTATGCCCGACCGGGTGTAACGGACGAGGAAATGAAGCAAGCGGCCGTACATGCCCATATTCATGATTACGTGGTATCCCTCCCGGACGGCTACGATACACAAATTGGGGAAAGAGGAGTCCGTTTATCCGGAGGACAAAAGCAAAGATTAACCATTGCCCGTGCCATACTGAAAGATGCTCCTGTTCTGCTGTTGGATGAGGCGACATCCGCTTTGGATACGGAAACCGAACAGCGAGTGAAGTCAGCCTTGGAGCAATTAATGAAAGGCCGTACTACACTTGTGATCGCTCATCGATTAACCACAGTTCAGCATGCCGATAACATTATCGTCTTGGAGAAGGGGAGCATTGTCCAAACCGGCTCCCATAAGGAGCTCATGGCTCAGGATGGACTGTATCGCCAGCTGCATCATATGCCGCTTTTGGCGGAGGAAGGGGCGACAATCTTTTGATTATTCCGATGCTTCAAGCATTATATGACCCGCGATCGATGCTACCCTTGCCGACCGATTCAGCCTTCTATGAGCAAGCCAAAGAGGATATTGCCTTCTTCGGAATAAGTTCACAAGTTTATTATTTGTTAAAAAAGCGGGGGCAGTTGGACCAAACGCCACTATTCTTTCGAACTTGGTTGGAACAGAGCTATACAGAAGCCCTGTATTTAAATCTCTTTATTGAGCGCCAAATGCATCAAATCCTGAGTCTCTTTGAGGAACAAGGGATCGAGGTCATTCCGCTTAAAGGAGTCTTATTGGCCGAACGATACTTTGGACATGTGGGGGCAAGAGCAACCTCGGATATTGATTTGCTAATTCATCCTTCCGATCTTGAAAGGGCAGTCAATTGGATAAAATCACTCGGATTTATATTGGAGCAGGAGAGGATCCCTTCACATTTTCATATAAGCTACAGTAAACCTCTGCCTAACAGTCCGATTCCTTTGACTATTGAGCTCCATTGGGATTTACTGAAAGAAAGAACAGCCAATTTAAATATCAATGAATTCTGGGAAGAGGCACGTCCCTTAGAACCATATAAGCATATCAAGGAATTATCATCATATCATACGTTTTATTTGATTTGTCTTCATGGCTGGAGACATAATTTGGATTCTTTAAAGTACTTTATCGATATGATTCAAATGATTCATGTTCTGCAGGATGAATTGGACTATTCGATTTTTTTAAAAAATGCCGCTTCCCATAAAACTCTGAAAAGAATCACCAGGACAATAGCGATTGTCTATCACTACTTTCCGCATTTGACACGAATCAAAGAATTCCCTGTTAAATCAACGAGGCTATGGTGGGAATACGAAGCAGTAAGACAACAGAATGACAGAACTTTGAAGCAATATGTGAACTGGATTTATTACGAATTATTTGATTTTGATTCGATGAAACATACATTGTGGGCCATGGTTGGATTAATTTCAAGGTAGTTTCTCCACAGCATAAACTGTCGTTTCGGAGAAACCGCAGCCGAGGAAGCCTTCCTGCAGGATGGCGGCTAATCAGCTCGCATATAAATACGCCCTAGCAGTGTGGGGTGAAAATACCGAGGAGTTGGAGTTGACATATGGGGTATTAAGTGATATTTTTATAAAAATTACATTATTCCATAAAAAGGTTATGATATAAAAGGCTGGCCGGTCAACCGGAAGCGTGGAGCTGGAACAGTTCCATGCTTTTTTCTTTTTTACAATGCAGTCGGTCGATTTTCATTCTTTAGAAGGACGGTGATTTCGTTTGAATATTGTATTTGCTTTTGCGGATGATTGGGGCCGCTATGCTAGCATTTATGCGGAGCACGAAGGACCGGAATCTATCAATCGATTAATTCATACGCCGCATATTGATCGGATTGCTAGAGAAGGCGCGCTTTTTAAGAATGCTTCAGTCCCCGCACCGAGCTGCACTCCATGCCGCAGTTCGATACTATCAGGCCAGTATTTTTGGCAGACAGGATTGGGAGCGATATTGATTGGAGCAGTGTGGGATGAGCAAATACCCTCATACCCTCTTGAACTCGAAAAGACCGGCTACCACATCGGGCACACCTATAAAGTATGGGCACCAGGCAAAACAAATAATGCACCATATGGTGGCCTGCGTACGGCTTACTCTTCGTACGGTAATCGTTTCAATCAGTTTTCCCATCGAGCGACAGCGCGAGCCATAGAAATCGGCGTGGATGCTGCAAAGAGAGAGCTGCTGGACGAGGTTCGTAAAAATTTTGATTCCTTTATCGACTCACGTCCGGTAGGTAAGCCGTTTTGTTATTGGTGGGGCCCCACCAATACTCATCGAACTTGGGAACAGGGGTCAGGCAAGGCGTTATGGGGACTGAATCCGGATGATTTGCAGGGACGCATGCCCGTTTTTTTGCCGGATGTTCCTGAAGTGCGGGAGGACTTCTGCGACTACCTCGGCGAGTGTCAGGCGTTTGATGCCGGACTCGGCGTCATTCTTCAGCGTTTGGAGGAAATAGGGGAGCTGGATGACACACTTGTTGTCGTGAGTGGCGATCACGGGATTCCAGGGATGCCGAGAGCTAAGTGTAACCTGTACAATATTGGATGTGAAGTCGCACTGACTATGCGCTGGCCGGGTCATATTCAAGCAGGCCGAGTGATCGAGGACTTCGTGAATCTAATGGATCTCGCCCCTACGTTTATGGAGGCGGCAGGAGCTGATGTGCCGAAATCCATGAGCGGACGAAGCTTAATGAAGATTTTGCTTAGTGAGCGGAACGGTCAGGTTGACAGTAAACGTACTTTTGTTATCACAGGGCGAGAAAGACATGTTAACAATGCTCGGGAGGGAGACCTGCCCTATCCTCAACGGGCTATTCGAACACAAGATTACCTTTATATAATAAATTTTGAGCCGGATCGGTGGCCTATGGGCGACCCGAAGGGCTTAGATCAGCACGATGCCGTCGCCCCCACGTATGAAGAGCTAACAAATAACACCCGGATAGCCTATGCTGATATGGACGCAAGCCCAACCAAAGCTTGGATGATTCACCATCGTAATGAGAATCAGGTTAATTCACTCTTCAAACTTGCGTTTGATAAGAGACCAATCGAAGAACTGTATGACTTGAAGAAAGATTCTTACTATATGCACAACGTGGCCGAAGAGCCGCAATATGCAGAAGTGAAACACATTTTGAAAACAGCATTGATGACTGAGTTGTTCCACCAGCAAGACCCTCGAGTAATCGAGTCGCCTTGCAGATTCGAACAAGCGCCTTATGCCGGCAAGCTCCAGTCTTTTCAATTATGAGCACCATGATACCAGCTCAGTGGTAGGGGATTATTCGATTATCACGGATTAAGGAATAGTGCCTTATACGATAAAGTTGATTGAGTAGTAATAGAGCAGTTGTCTCGGAATCCTGTAACCAAATATTTATTTAAACGCGGCTGCCGGTATGAATCGGCGGCCGTTTTACGCATAAGGGCAGTTATTTGAGCGGAGCATTTACCGGCTGCCGGAGTCTAGAGGCGGAAAAGTTAAGAGCTTCGGTCTTTTTTGTAATTCAGCGGGGCTTCAATAATTTGAAAAATAGCATTGACAAAAACGAGGTATGGGTGCTATGATCCATTTATCAAATTCATAGTAAACAAATAGGATTAAAGTGTATTTAACAAACTTCATATGCCCGACAGTCTACTGGTCAACCAGAGACACGACATTATCTATCCAATGTTGTGTCTTTTTTTGTTCCTCATACTGGCGAAAGCATAAGCTTTTTACTTACAAGGGAGGGATGGACGGCGTGTCCATGGTCAACAGTAATTATCGGGTCGAAACCGCAAAGCGCACCCCGAGCCAAGAGATAGGCAGCAAGAAGAAGCTTTGGCGTTACATATGGTTCCATCGTTATTTATATTTAATGCTGGTTCCGGCGCTGGTGTATTACTTGATATTTCACTACATTCCAATGTACGGCGCGATCGTCGCGTTCAAAGACTTCAGCATTACGAAGGGCATTCTCGGCAGCGACTGGGCGGGCTTCAAGCATTTCGCCTACTTGTTCTCTCAGGATAAGTTTTGGCAGGTGATCGAGAACACCGTCATCATTAGCCTGTATCGGCTTACCTTCGGATTTCCTGCGCCGATTATCGTCGCTTTGCTTCTGAATGAAGTCCGATCCAGGCTGTTCAAGCAGACGGTTCAGACCGCCATATATCTGCCGCATTTTATTTCATGGGTCATTCTCGGAGGCTTGTTGCTCAATCTGTTATCAACTGACAATGGGGTCATTAATAACATCATCAAAGCATTCGGCGGTGAACCCGTCGGCTTTATGAGTGATGAATCTTATTTTCGCAGCACGCTCGTATTCTCGATGATTTGGAAGGAATTCGGATGGAACACGATCATTTACATGGCGGCATTGGCGGGAATAAATCCCCAGCTGTATGAAGCGGCATTGATCGATGGAGCGAACCGGTGGCAGCGGCTGCTGCACGTGACGCTTCCGCTGATGCGGGGTACGATTATCCTGCTGCTGATCTTGCGCCTCGGCGGCATTATGGAAGCCGGCTTCGAGCAAATTTTCGTGCTGTATCACCCCGGCGTCTACAGCGTCTCGGATATTATCGATACGTACGTATATCGCATCGGTTTGACCGAAGGACGGTTCAGCATTGCGGCGGCGGTCGGATTATTCAAGTCGTTGATCAATTTCGTACTGCTCATCCTGGCGAACCGGTTAGCAAGGATGATGGGAGAGCAGGGCGTATATTAATGAAGAAAGAGGAAGCGATATGCACCGTACAGGAACCGCAGGCAAACTGTTTGACTCCTTCAATTACGTGCTGCTAGCATTGCTGGCACTCATTACGCTTTATCCATTCTGGGATACGCTCATCGTTTCGATAATCCCGCTGGATGAATATTTGAACGCGAGCATCCATCTGATTCCGAAGAACCTCACCTTCGGATCGTATGAATACTTGTTTTCCATGAAAGAACTATGGAACTCCTACGGCGTGACGCTATTCGTAACGATTGTAGGCACAGCCGTCAATATGCTGCTTACGGTCACGGCCGCCTATGCGCTGTCGAGAAAGGAGCTCAAGGGCTACCGCGTCATCATGTTTCTCATTGTATTTACAATGATGTTCAGCGGAGGTATTATTCCGACCTACCTTATCGTCAAAAACCTGGGAATGATGAACACCGTCTGGGCGTTAATTATTCCGAGCGCTATCAATACCTATAATTTGATCATCATGAGAAACTTTTTTTCTTCGCTGCCCGACGGCTTGATCGACGCTGCACGAATCGACGGCTGCAATGACTTGGGCGTATTGTTCAAAATTGTCATTCCGCTTTCCATGCCGGCCATTTCGACGATTACGCTGTTCTACGCTGTGTCGCGCTGGAACGAATTTTTTAACGCAGTGTTCTTTATAAGCGACAAAAATTTATGGCCGCTGCAGCTGTTCCTGCGAAGCATGCTGTTTGAGAACGAATCGTCTTATTCCGGCGGCGGAGACAGCCTGTTCCTGCTGGGGCCATCCATTAAGATGGCAACAGTGATGGTGGCGACAATCCCGGTTATGCTCGTGTATCCTTTTTTTCAAAAATATTTCGTTAACGGGGTCATGATCGGCGGGATCAAGGAATAACCAGCCAGATCAACATCAATAAAAAAATGAAAAGTGATGGTGGAGGAAACGTACTATGGGGACTAACAAAGGAACGTGGAACAAATGGATTGCAGGCGCAAGCGCAGCTTCTTTGCTGCTGGCGGCAGGCTGCTCGAATAAGCCGGCGAGCTCCGAGGCGGGCAGCGCGAACGAGCCTTACGAGCTGACGTACTTGACGACGGGGGACCAGGGCGCAAAACCCCTGCAGCCGAACGACCGCATAATAGCGGAAATTAACAAACGGCTCAACATTAAGCTTACCGTGAAAATCGTTCCGGAATTTTCATATGACAAAATCAATGTAGCGATCGCGAGCGGTGACTTGCCCGATGTCGTCACGACGCAATATCCGTCCGAATCGGTATCGCAGTGGATCAAGGAAGGCATTATTGTGCCGATCAACGATTACTTGAAGGATACGCCGACGTTAAAAGGAAAGCTGGAGGGTGACTTGAAATGGACGGCCATCGACGGCAAATTTTACGGCTACCCGTTCATCAGTGGCGTGGAGAAGTCGAATTACACGCTGCAGTTTAGGCAGGATTGGCTCGATAAGCTCGGACTAAAGCCGCCACAAACGCTCGAAGAGCTGCATACCGCACTCAAGGCGGTCGTGGAGAAGGACCCGGACGGGAACGGCAAGGCGGACACTTATGGCTTTATTACGAATAAGCCTAACGCAGGAGACGCGCTAACGGCTTTCGATTTTGTGTTCTACGCTTATGGCTTGCCTTATGGAGATTATGCCAAGGATGACAATGGAAATATCATTCCTAAGTTTGAGCACCCCGCTTTCAAGAAAGGCTTGGCCGATTTGAGAAAATGGTATGACGAGAAACTGATCGATCCGGAATTTATCGTATACGATCGGCCGACTAAGGAGCAGAAGTTTTTCCAAAGCAAGGCGGGCTTTATGGACGGACCGTTGTTCCGTCATGTGAGCCGAATCGAGGGCAGCCTGCAGCAGGTCATTCCATCGGGAAAACTCGGCTACACGGCACCGCCAACCGGACCGGAAGGGAAGCAGGGGATGGCGACGAAGTCGAAAAACGCCTTGTTTACCTCGGTAACGAAGAGTGCGAAAAACCCGCAAAAGGCGGCGCAATTTATCGACTTCTTACTGTCCAAGGAAGGGCGCGAACTGCTTCAGCTAGGTATCGAGGGCGTCCACTATACGAAGCAAGGCGATAAACTCAACTACAACGAGCCGGAACGTGAAAAAGACGGCTTTGCCCCGAACGGCTGGGCGCATCCGATCGCCTGGGGCAACGTCACCTGGCCGATCGACGAGAGCTATTTGCCGCAAACGGAGCCTAGAATCGAACGAGCGCTCGATTCGGTACAAGTAGCTTCCAAATACATTATGCCGAATCTGGTTAACAAAAAGACCGACGCCGAAATCGAGTTCGGCAAAGCGGCCAACGAGGTTTTCAACCAATATTTCGTAAATTTGTTAAACGGCAAGCTCGACGTCGACAAAGGCATTGCCGAATTGGGACAAAAATGGCGTCAAGCCGGCGGAGACAAGATTTTGAAGGCCGTCACAGAAGAATACAAGAAAAACGGCGGCAAATAGACCGGATGCAAGATAACAGAGTGTGACTGTGTGTTTACTGCCGAAAGGCATAATATAATCGTCTATTTGAGAGGAGAATTTCATATGAGTGAAGTAGTAGCTAGTCAGGATCGCCCCTTGCAACTGCCTGATCGAGGCCTGAAGAGCGGCCCGCGCATCGTTCGCCGTCTGCCGGAAGGGGTAGAGCCGCAGCCGTACACGCTGTTCACCGTTAAGCCGCTCGGTCCGATCATCGGCGCGGAAATCGAAGGAGTTGACCTAAGAAGTCCGGTAACGCCGGAGCTGCAAAAGGAATTGAACCGCGCTTTGCTCGAATGGAAAGTGATCTTCTTCCGAAATCAGCATATTACAAGCGAGCAGCAGCGGGCCTTCGCCCAGCTGTGGGGCGAGCTGGAAACTCACCCGTTCCTGCCGGCAGGGGATTCGGAAGAAGTCGTCCGATTCGCCAAAAACGAGAATGCCGTCGGCAGGGAAAACAGCTGGCACTCGGACGTGAGCTGGCGGCTCAACCCTGCGCTTGGCGCAGTGCTTCGGCTCATTGAAGTGCCGGAGGCGGGAGGAGACACGCTGTGGGCAGACATGGGAGCCGCTTACGACAACTTGCCTGATGAAGTGAAACAGCGCATCGACAGCCTGACGGCGATCCATGATTTTACACATGTCTTCGGCGTGAGATTGCCGGAGGATCAACTTGCTGTGAAACAAATCGAGTTTCCCGCAGCCGAGCATCCGGTTGTACGTACTCATCCGGAAACCGGGCGGAAGACGCTGTACGTGAATCCGAACTTTACGGTGCGCATTGTTGGATTGGACGTCGAGGAAAGCGAAAAGCTGCTGCAGTATTTATTCCTGCAAGCGCAAATTCCCGAATACCAGGTGCGTTTCCGCTGGGAAGCGAACTCTATCGCATTCTGGGACAATCGAGCCACGCAGCATTATGCCGCATCGGACTACTATCCAAGCCCCCGCATTGCGGAGCGGGTTGCTATTGTCGGAGATCGTCCTTATTAATAGAAGCAAGTAATATGAGCAGGGAGCTGGCGGTATGCTGGTTTCCTTTTGCTATTGAGGGGAGCGCTTAACATTGACGAATTCTGCAAGAAAACCGAACATCATTTTTATCTTGATTGACGATATGGGCTGGACCGATCTTGGATGTTACGGCAGCACATTTTACGAAACGCCGCATCTGGACGCGCTGGCCGCCGAAGGAGTGCGATTCACGGAGGCGTACGCCGCCTGCCCGGTATGCTCCCCGACACGGGCAAGTATTATGACGGGCAAATATCCGGCAACGCTTGGCGTAACAAACTGGATCGGAGGAAAGGCGCAGGGCAAGCTGATCGATTCGCCTTACGTCAACCATCTGTCCTTGGAAGAAAAATCGATCGCCACAGCACTCAATGAGGGCGGCTACCGTACATGGCATGTGGGCAAGTGGCATCTAGGCGGACGTGAGTATTATCCCGACAAACACGGATTTGACGTAAACATCGCGGGCTGCGATTGGGGCGCACCGAAAAATGGATACTTCAGCCCATACGGGATCGAAACGCTGGAGGAAGGGCCGGAAGGCGAATATTTGACAGACCGGTTGACGGACGAAGCCATCCGGCTCATTCGGCAGAACGACGGTTCGCCGTTCTTCCTGAACTTATGGCATTATGCGGTACATACGCCAATCCAGGCGCATCCGGATCTGAGCCGGAGATTTGCAGCGAAAGCGAGAGAACAGGGACTGGACGAAACTGAGTCGGTCGTGCAAGGGGAACTGTTCCCGTGCGAGCATAAAAAGCATTTGCATGTGCAGAGGCGAATCGTCCAGTCCGACCCGGTCTATGCGGCAATGGTGCACAATCTTGACGCAAACGTCGGGAGGCTGCTCGAAGCGTTAAAGGAAACAGGGCAGGACGAGAATACAGTGATTATCTTCACCTCGGATAACGGCGGCCTATCTACCGCGGAAGGGTCGCCGACCAGCAACCGTCCGCTGCATGAGGGGAAGGGATGGATGTATGAAGGCGGTGTCCGGGAACCGTTCATCGTCAAGTGGCCCGGTGTCAACAAGCCCGGGACGGTTTGCGACATTCCGGTGACAAGTCCTGATCTGTACCCGACGCTTCTGGACATTGCCGGATTAGCACCGCTTCCCGAGCAGCATGTGGACGGCTGCAGCCTGGTTCCTTTGCTGCAGGGAGAAGGCTCGTTAGAACGTGAAGCGATATACTGGCATTACCCGCATTACGGCAATCAGGGAGGAACCCCGGGTTCGTCCATTCGTATGGGCTATTACAAACTCATCGAGTTCTTTGAAGATGGACGGCTTGAACTGTATGATTTGAGAAACGATATCTCCGAGACGCACGATTTGTCATCACAGCTTTCAGAACGGACACAGCTTATGCAGGACAAACTCAGGCAATGGCGTGAGCGCGTCGAAGCTAAGATTCCGCAGGAGAATCCGGATTTCATTCCGTGGCTTTTGTAGGCTAATGGTGTCATGCTCATAGCCTTTCGGAATTTGGCAGTCGCGTTGTGCGGCTTTATCATCCCTGGAATCCATAAGCGCAGGTGAAGCTTGATCAGTTGAACATTCAAACAGCGATAAGACTTCCTTCCTAAAAGCTAAAAAACCATCGAAATAACATTTCGATGGTTTTTATAATTAGCTAACCCAGAAAAGCGATAGAACGTTTTACTTTCTTTGCAAATTCAATAGGATTATCAATCGACTCCCAATGAATATACATAAGACGCGGATTTTCGAACAGCCAGTGATTATGAACCGCTGTTACTTTAATCCCGTTATTGCGAAGATTTGAGAGCAAGCGGTTTACTTGGTTTTGGAAAAGAGCCGTTTCCCCTAAACAGAGTGCGCGCCCCGACTTGTCCAATGATTCAAACGAAAACAGCTGATAACGGACTAAAGGAGATGTTGTACGTCTTCCTAAAATAGCTGCGTTTACTCTTCTATTTCTAGTAACAAAACAAACCGGACCTTTGGTAATTTCATGCTCGGTTCCACCTAGTATGGTTGAAAATTGATCACATAGTCTTCTAAAGGCAGGACTTACCTTTACTTGCTCCGTCATATGAAATCATCCTTTCATAATAAGATACGAACAAAACTCAAAAGCAATTAACCCAAGAATGCAATGGACTCTTTGGTTCTTCTCGCAAAGACGACTGGATTCATGATTGCTTCCCAGTGCATATACATTAATCGAGGATTTTCTTTTAACCAGTGATTATGAATTGCTGTCACTTTTATCCCGCGTTTACGGAGGTTCGTTATTAAACGATTAACCTGATCTTGATGAACGGCAGTCTCACCCAAGCAAAGAGCACGACCCGAACTATCTAGCGATTCAAATGAGAACATTTGCATTTGAACTAGAGGGGATTGCGTTCTTCTTCCTAAGATCGTTTCTTTTAAATTCGTCATTCGCGTCACAAAACAAACCGGACCTTCTTCAATTTCCGATTCGCCTCCTAAGATTTTGCCAAATTGCATACAAAGTTTTCTAAATTGCGGACTTACTTTCACTTGTTGTGCCATATAAATCCTCCTTTAGTCATGTTCACCATAACGTATGATCAAAGTAGTAGAGAGAATTGGACCAATCACTATTGTTTAAAAAAATGTACGAATTCCATAGACCAGAAAAAACACGGAAAAAAGCACTCTGAGCGTAGAGTGCCTTTATGAATACTGAACATACTTATTCTTCGTTATTTTCGCATCCCTCTCGAAGCTTCCTTCGTTGTTTCCTTTTATCTATCCATATGACTTGTTTAGCGATCGTATATCCGATTAGATAGGCTGCCGCTGAAGTATTTCCATCCACTGTAAATGGGATGATTGAAGCATCTGCAACAATTAAATCTTTTACACCGTGAACGTTTCCCCGCCGATCAACAACCCCTCCATTTTTTAAAGGAGCCATACGAAGCGAGCTTTGTTGGTGATGATTGTGTTCGAAATTTTCTTTGATAAATTGCTCAAGTTCGGTATCATCATCTATCGTTTCAGGAGTTGGTGAAATGAGTCGGTATGTTGGATCAATGGAGAATAGCTCAGCAGCTATATTCTTTACATAGATCTTATAAATGTTTTTTACGGCTTCCATATCAATTGGATTATCGAGAAATCCTTCATCTGCGAGCACAATTTTAAGCGGGTCTTTGTTTTGGATTCTAACGGAACCGCGACTCTTCGGACGCAGATAAATCAAACCTAACGTTAACGTATCACCCTCAGAACCAATACCCAAAATTTGAACCGCTCGACGCTTTCTATCTATTTCTAAAGGGTCAGGCAGGAAAGCGCCGCCAGCATAAAGGGCATTTGGATCATTTGAAGGTAAAGGTCTGTCGCTCGGATTCGATTGAAATACTGCAAAATTAAGTGTGTGGTTTCTTAAGCTTTTCCCCACGTTTGGATTATGAAAGATGCAGCGAATACCAGCTTCCTTAAGTATTTTTGCAGATCCTATCCCGGATAGCATTAAGAGCTGAGCGCTGTTAATACCTGCTGCAATAATGACCTTTTTCCTTGCGTGTGCGGTTATGCGCTTACCATTTCTTAGACATTCCACTCCGCGGGCGCGCTTATTAGAAAATAGTACCCGTAAAGCGGTCGAATTAGTTAATAATCTTAATTTACGACCATTTACTCCCCGACCATTCAACGCTAAGACATCCGAAGACAAAAATGCAGTGGAGGAACTTTCTCTTCTGCCATTTGGTTTCTGATATAATTGCCATCGAGTAAAGGGGCCAATAGTGGTTTTCGGGTTATTATAATCGAGAATTTCAGGGAAGCCGGTAGCTCTCTCGATTGCTGTAACTAATTTTTTTGCCATGGATGTCGGATTTAGAGGAGCCTGACGAATGTCAATGCGCCCACGATACCCGCGTGCAGAGGCATTATTTGTTTTCCCATTATATTTTTCAAGTCTTTTGAATCGCAGAACTGCTCGATCAGGAGACCAGAGAGGCCCGAGCAGCCTTTCCCATTCTTTAAATACCTTGCCTGTTGGGCGCACGTACTGTTCTCCGTTAATCGATGAACCGCCGCCTAAGAGACGTCCTGTTGTCCATTCAAACGTTCGATCGTCCAGCCCCGCTTGCGGGACACCTTCTCCTTGCCAAAAATACTGAGGGAAGAACTGTTCTTCCAGCTCGGAAGCCATCGTCGAGTCGCTAATTGGTTTGTCTTTATCGTTGTTTCCGCCCGCTTCTAAAACAAGGACAGATGTTTTTTTATCGTCGGATAGGGTTTTCGCGATTACCGCTCCTGCGGGTCCTGTACCCACAATAATGTAGTCAAACATTAATTTTCTTTCCATCAAAGCTCTCCTTTAAATAATGGGCTAATGTAGGATATTAAGTTTTGTTGTCTCATGTGTCGAAAAAACAACTTGCCCTGTACACCCTACACCCAGAGGGAAGATAGACTTTGAAAAGTAAAGTGCAAAAAGGAGCAGTTAGCCGATGGCTTGCTGCTCTAAGACGCGGCTGTCGGCATTGATCGGCAGCTTGCCAAACATTAAAGATAGCAATCTAAAAGAAACTTAGAAAGATTTAGTTTCATATTATTGAGGTAATAATGACAATCCCAAAGGGAAATCTTGAATTTGAATAATACAGAGACGCTTCAGGACACAGAGGAGGCTTGAACATGAGCGATGGAAAAAGCGGTTATAAGAAGGTAAATGGACTCAATATGTACTTTGAAATCCACGGGAGCGGTAAACCGCTACTTTTGCTCCATGGCCAGTTTGCGACTGCCAGCATGTTCTATCCAATATTGCCAGAGTTAACTCATCATCGTCAGGTAGTTTTGATTGAACAGCAAGGACATGGCCACACTGCTGACATTGACCGTCCTTTAAGTTTTGCGCAAATGGGCCAAGATACCGCTGAATTATTGAGACAATTAGGAATCACTGGAGCGGATGTATTCGGATACAGTGGCGGCGGAACAGTCGCATTGCAACTAGCAAAATCGAATCCTCAACTTATACGTAAACTGGCGCTAGCGTCAACTGTTTATAGTATGGATGGCTATTTTCCCTATATTGTTGAAGGCCTTAAACATGCTTCAGCCGAAGCTTTTCCATCTCAGATGAAGCAAGAATACGAGCGTGTAGCCCCGCATCCTGAAAACTGGCCCAAGCTTATTGCCAAAGGCGCACAGATGGCTAATAAGTCGAATAAAGAGGATTTTCTGGAACCGGCGCAGCTTCAGCAAATTACTCTGCCCGTCCTGCTCATCATCGGAGACAATGATATTATTCGCCCAGAGTACGCCCATGAAATGGCAAAGTTGCTTCGAACCAAACCAGTAGTAGTGACTGGAGATCATGCTTCTTATATTACTAATCAACCTCAATCTTTACTCGATCATCTGATTAAATTTTTCGAGTTTCCCGTTAACTAGTAATTCCATTTAGATTATGAATGTACACAGATATTCCAAATGCTAAGCCTACAAAGGATTAAACAACGGGTACGATAGTTTTGCGCAACATTGTTGTCTTCAAAAAAATTCAGATTTCCATTTGAACCTTACGTAACGTAATGATTTATAATGAACGCATAACAGCAGGATGAAACGTGAGCCAACGGCCAAAAAAATTGAACAAAATAAATTCGAAATCGGAGGAGAAACGGACATGAGAAAACTCGTATTGTTCATGCATGTGTCGCTGGACGGGTATGCGTCGGATTCGAACGGAGGACTCGATTGGATTCCGTACAACGAGGAATTAGAGAAATACGCCGAGGAGATCGTAGCCGAAGTCGGAGCTCCCGTTTACGGACGCACGACGTATCGCATGATGGAGAGCTACTGGCCTACGGTGCTGGACAATCCGAATGCGTCGAGGCACAGTATGGAGCATGCCAAATGGCTGCAGGATGTTAAGAAGATCGTCATTTCCGGCACGATGGACAAGGTGGAATGGAACAATACGATGCTGATCAAGGACAATATCGCAGAGGAAATCAAGGTACTCAAGGAGCAGCCCGGCAAAAATCTCGTTATCTTCGGCAGCCCGGGAGCGGCGAAGACGCTGCTTAAGCTCGGCCTGATCGACGAATTCCTGCTTACAATTTGTCCGGTCGTCCTAGGCGGCGGAAAATCGGTATTCGACGGCGGCGGCGAGAAAATCAGGCTCAAGCTGCTGTCCAGCCGAACGCTCAAGTCGGGCATTATCGCGGCCCGCTACGAGTTGGAGAAATAGCCGTACAAGATGTTCCGCTAACGTGTGCGATAGCTTAATTAAAAAACGCGGCTGCCAGCATGGATCGGCAGCCGCGTTAACTTAATAGGCAGCTTGGCATTTTTGAAAGGAAGCATACTGTTACGGTTGTAATGACCTGGGGAAATACTTCCCTCCGCAATGAGACGTTTGATTAGTTTCAACGTTTCGGCTCGTTATCCTATCCTGAAATCAAGCATGTGTCGGAGTTCTGGATTACGCCGCGGTCGGGGTTATATCATTCAGCATAAAATTTCCAAACCAGGGTAGTCTAAATAAGAAAAACTGGAGGAGGTAATTTTATGACTGAGAAGACTCAGAAAGACGTACATCGCGAAACATTGACGACTCGCCAGGGCCATCCTGTAACGGATAATCAGAATATCAGGACCGTCGGTAATCGGGGTCCAGCCACACTGGAGAATTATCATTTTGTTGAAAAAATTTCTCATTTCGATCGGGAAGAAATACCGGAGCGGGTGGTCCATGCTCGTGGGACGGGGGCATTTGGATATTTTGAAACATATGGGAAGGTCGGGAACGAGCCAGTAGAGAAATATACACGGGCGAAAGTCTTCTCCGGGGCCGGAAAGCGAACGCCGTTAATGGTCAGGTTCTCTACGGTAGCAGGGGCGAAGGATTCGCCGGAGACTGCAAGAGATCCGCGCGGCTTTGCTGTAAAAATGTATACGGAGGACGGTAACTGGGATCTGGTAGGAAACAATTTGAAAATTTTCTTCATTCGCGATGCGATGAAATTCCCAGATATGATCCATGCATTTAAGGCGGATCCAGCTTCGAACGTATCCAATCCTCAGAGGATGTTTGACTTCGTTTCCCGTACACCTGAGGCTACGCATATGATTACATTCTTGTTCTCCCCCTGGGGGATTCCCGCAACATACCGCCATATGCAGGGGTCTGGCGTAAACACCTATAAGTGGGTAAATGACAAAGGCGATGCGGTGTTGGTAAAGTATCACTGGGAACCGAAGCAAGGGATCCGCAATTTAATCCAAGAAGAGGCTGACACCATACAGGCGACAAACGTTGGTCATGCGACACAAGATTTATATGAGGCCATTGAGCGAGGAGATCTTCCGGAATGGGAACTTTTTGTGCAAATCATGGAGGACGATTACCATCCGGAACTCGATTTTGATCCGCTTGATGATACGAAACTTTGGCCGGAAGATAAGTTTCCATGGCTGCCGGTGGGTCGAATGGTTCTTGATCGCAATCCGGTGGATTTCCATGCGGAAATTGAGCAGGCCGCTTTCGGTACAGGAGTTCTTGTTGATGGAATGGACTTCTCCGATGATAAAATGCTACAAGGCCGTACCTTCTCTTACTCTGATACGCAGCGCTATCGTGTTGGGGCCAACTATTTAAAATTGCCTGTGAATGCGCCGAAAGTGCCAGTTCGTTCGAACCAGCATAGAGGACAAATGGATTTCCGTGACCCGAGGGAGTCTGGAGAAAATCCGCATATTAACTATGAACCGTCCATGATCGGCGGCTTTGAGGAAGCAAGTAAAGAAGATCGTCCCCCGCACAGACCTTCTTATAATGCGGCGGTGATGAGTGCACCTATCGATCGTCCGAACAACTACGGTCAAGCGGGCGAGACGTACCGTAAACTTGAGGATTGGGAACGCGAGGAATTGATCAAAAATCTGTCCAAAGCGCTTGCGGTATGTGAAAAACGTATTCAAGATGCCATGATCGAACACTTCACGCAAGCGGATGAAGACTACGGTCGACGTGTGAAGGAAGGCATCGAAAAGAAAATGAAAGAAGCCGAACAAATGAAAACGGAATACAAAGTTCCAGGCCGTGATGCGGGTATTTCAAAATATGGCCAAGGTTCGTTAGATGCGAATCAAGCGGTAAAAGACGCGGTGAAAAAAAGCCACGCAGCAGATCCTTATTAATATCAAGTCTATGATAGCGAAAGAAGGTTACCCTATTGACTCGTAAGGAGCATCAACAGGTAACCTTCTTTTTCACTGTTTGAAGGGTTACGGAGAACCTAATCACAATTACTTGGCTTTCTATTTAGCAATATTGTCCGTTTAGTCCATAAATCGAGGATATTAAATTTGAAATCAATAAATGGTTAAAAGCTCCTTAGAATATTAAAAAGTAGCCACGATTCCCGCTTCTTGTAAATCTACCGTATTGGAACAACTTGGTGGACGGACGTATGCGATTTCAGTGTTTTGAAAGACTACCGGTAACCGGTAGTGGGGAGCTTGCCACGCTGCAGCTCCTTTTCGTTCATTAAAGTAACGAGAAGGATAATACAGTATTTAGTAGAATTATTTAGAATATTCAATGTTTTTAATATCGGTAGCAGCGAAGATTAATCAATTTAATATCACGAGAGGATTGAAATAATGAAAAAAGTGTTACCGAACACAAAAGTGCTTTGTGAGGGTAAGCATGGTCAAAATTACTGGTTCCACGGCTGTATGGAATATTTGATGGATTGCCTTGGTGAAAGTAAAGAATATAATTATTGGTTTTTCTCTGGGATTACGGGTGACAGTTTTGCTCAGCTGTATAGTAAAAATATCTATACCACTGCTTGGTATTATACGTACAATCTATTTAGCTATGATATCGTCAAAAAAGCTTTTGATGCCTGCGGTTATGATTTTGAATATATTAGCGGCATAACAAACGAAAACCGCCTTACCTACATCCCGCGAATAAAAAAGTACATCGACAAAAACATACCGGTTATTGCGCGAGGCGGAAAAGACACGTGGGAGTTTTGCAATATCTGCGGTTATGATGACAACGATCTATACTTTCTTATATGTGATTGTGCTGAACCTAAAAGCTATTCGAATGAATTTTGTGAGTTGATTTTCGTTGGGAATAAAAAAGAACAGCCAGCATTGGCCGATGCTTATAGACAAGCGATTTTAAATATACCCTCGTTAATGACAATGCCCGCAACATCCGAGTATTCTTTTGGCAAACAGGCCTTTTTGGACTGGGCTGACAGTTTTCAGACCGGAATATTTGACTACGTTCCCTCCGAAAAAATCAATGTTTGGAACGTTCACGGAACCTATCTTTGTATTTCAGGGACAAACGGTTGTTCAAGGGGATTTTTAAACAAAGCATTAGAATTAAACCCTGATATGATCTTTATTAATAAGCTTGAGCCGCTTTATGCAAAACAATTTGATGTTTTTGAAGTGCTAGCCTATCGCGATCAGAATGGAAATAACGATTACCAGAATGGTGGAATGCAGAACGGATTCAAGATTAAGCCCGAAGTCATCTCAAATATAGAACTTATGAAGCCAATCAGTGATAAGATTATGGAGTCGGTTAAATATTGTGACGAAATACTTAAGATATTTTCCGAGTGTTTTCATAGGAAGATCCATCCGAATGGATAGTTCAGGACAGGGGACAGAAGACCGATGCGGTCCTGATCCCTGTTCCATATTAAACATGGCAGCACTGGAGGAGCAATCAAAGATGGGCCTCTGGTGTATCCGAAGGGCCTAATGGTTGAATCATGCGATATAGATAGTAGAGACCTTGCATCTGCAGTCTGATCGATTTGTGCAGGTAAGTTTTGATACTTACAGCAAGCTTCATCGTATGCTCGATGTTCTGTAATTCTAAACTTGCAATCGATTGTTTTAGGTTCACGGTCTCCTCGGAATAAACAGAGCTTTGCAGAATCTGAATCATCCTTATTCTAAAGAGATGCGCTTCATTATAAAGACGGTATTCGTTATCAGGGTCTCGCTCAGTTGTGATCAGTCCTATTTTCTCCCAATAACGAATTGCCGATTTAGGAGCTCCCGTCCGTCTGGAAACCTCGTGGATGCTGAAGCGTTGGTTAAAGTCTTGACTGCCTTCAGCGTAGGACTTCAACTCCCCTATCAGTTGATCTATACTCACTTTATCCCGATGCAGCATAACCTCGCGATCTCGGACGATCCACAAGGCGTCATCCAACTCATTTCGCCTAATACAATGCAGTACCTCGCTCGTCACTTCCATCCCAAATGCGGGGGTCATGGCTTGAATACATGCCAGATACGCATCGTGCCGCTGCGTATATATGCGGTATCCATTTGAGGAGCGAGCCGCAGGAGGAATTAGCCCTTTCGCTTCATAGTTCCGTAAGGTGTTAGCGCTCAATTTATATTTATCTGCCAGTTTTTTTGGCCCATAGTACATGCTATCCCACCTTAGTGAATTATGCGTAAACATTAAAACCATTGTAAGGTTATTCTGGACAGTTTATAAATTCCCTTCAAGAACTATCCCGAAAGCTTCCAATTGGCTTGCATGTTGTATGATGGAGTTAATCCAAACTCAAGGAGGAATAAGTATGACAGCAAAACCAGGATTCCGTTACGACATGACCATTGAGGACATTGGCGAGGCAGGCAATCAGTATATTGAGTTGGTATGGAAATCATTATACGATTCGATGCATGATCAGTTAACGATCGCTTTTCGTGAAATCGAGGATGCTGCCTATGGGCTGTATCTGGACCAGTTGATGCCAACGCTATTTGATAGCCTTGAGGAGTCTGGATTCGAAGCAGCGGAGCCCCTCAAGGAGGACGATTTCGTCATCGGGAAATGTTTGCTATTCCGAAACTCGCTTGAGAAATGGGGAACCGAGGAAAAGAGGTTCAGGATTTTCTGGAATGTTATACGTCGTAAAAATAGTCAGCAACCCATTGGAACCTTGTTGACAGAAATCCCTCATTCTCATCTGAAGTTCGACATTCCTGTGGCACCTGTGCTCTATTCGTTGAGAGAGTGGGAGAGGGAACAGATCGCTCAAGGGATTCGACGGATCAAGGAATAAGAATAACGTGAAGGAGAGATTGCCAATGTTAGGTCCAAATCCTGAGCCAACTGGAAATTGCAGTTGGCTCTTTTCGTTCAATAAACCGAGATTTGATCATATTTTTCTTATATGCTAAACATTATGAAAATTGTCAATTTTCAAATAAATTTGACGCTACGTTAATATCAGATTAACTTGTCCATAACAAAGTGAGCATAATATGGTCCTTGTGACACAAAACATCCAAGGCGATGCGTTTTGTAACTTTGACCCGATCCATGGACAAGGGATGACCGTAGCTGCGATTGAAGCTGAAATATTAGACATTTGTTTGAGCGAACAACGTCATACCTCGCAACCAAACTTTGAACACAAAGTACTGCAACGCATGCAAGAGGCGATTGAACCGGCATGGTGGTTGAGTTCGGTTGCAGATTTACGTTGGAACGGAGTCACACATGTGGGAGCTGAGCCATTAAAAGGTATGTCATTTGCGCAAAAATATTTCGATTTGTATGTCAAACAGGCCGTGAAAATGGCAAACGAGGACAAAAATCCTTCTCTATTCATACGATATTTTATGATGAACGCATTAGTCCTTTCGCCTCGTGAAATCATCAATCCACATATGCTGAACATGCTATTGACAGGGGATGGATCTCTAGAGGAGAAGCAATTGTTAGCTGAACTAGGGAATGTAAATGAGCAACAAATACAAAAGAAATTAGATGAACTGATACCTTCCTTTTCGTTGGCATTTGATTCGAAGGCACCCATTTCATTCTCTTCCATTTGTCCTTCTAGTATCGAGGCAAGAAATGAAGAAAGAGGATAGAATTAATAGTATAAAACAAATCCATTGAAGTAGGTTGTCGATGCAAATCGGCAACCTTTTTACATTAGCAGGAAGTTCACTCAACAATTCCATGTGTAAATGCGTCGTTACCAATGCAGTTATTTTGGAAATTCTGGTGAATGGTTACATTGTTCAACGAAACTTTTCCCATGATATGGAAGTATATATGGTGGGGGTGAATGATTTGAACAACACTAAACGAATTGTATTGAGTCTGATCCTTGGACTCATAGTCATACTGTTCATGTCAGGAGCGACTTGTTATGCCTGCAGTTGTATGCCGCTAACTTTAGAACAGAAGATTGCGCGTGCGGATCGGATTTTCACAGGTAAGGTGGTGGGCATTTGGCACAATAATCAGTTGAATCAAGCTGCAGTTGAGTTCGAGATTTCGAGTGTTTATAAAGGGGACGTCCCATCGGTTACGCGCGTTATTTCCAATACTATTAGTTCGATGTGTGGCATCTCTTTTCAGTTTGGCAACACCTATCTTGTATTTAAAAGTTCCGATGGGACGACTTCGTTATGTTCAGGTACTGGAGCCTTAGATGAGAAAAAGCCGTTGGACGAAAGCTTGGGCAATCCACTAAAAATGTATGAGCAGGTCTCCTCGAGGGCGGTTAAAGACGTCAAATTGCGCTATTATGATGAAATAATAGGTGCTGTCCATATCGATTCGAGAAGTAGGGCGCTCATACCTCTTCAGGATAGCTTGTTAATGGAAATGAGAATTGAGCGATTAAGTCCTCAGGAAGACCGAGAGCAAATTCGTTTAACCAAAATGAATAAAAGGCAAGCATCTTTACAGGAAGTAACATCCTCTTGTTGAACCATGGTCCGATCTATATGGACACGATAACCTTTCGGGATAGCGGTACGGTTTATGCTCCGCTTCGTGACCTTTTGGAGGCACTGGATTTTAGCGTGATCTGGGATGAACAGGATCGATCTATAACACTTAAAGACAACAATGCGGTTTTCAGCACGATAGGTAAAAAAGAAAACTATCGCAAGCTGGAAGCATTTCAGAAACATGTGAGTAATCAGGTGCCCGATACCATGCGTATAATTCGTTATTCTATAGATTCTGGCCCCATCTATATCGACCTGGACTATCGGAGAGATAGTGACAGCATCTGGATGCAATTTGATCCTTCTCGGGACCGAATGACTGCCGAGAAAGCCTATAAGGTCTCCTGTAAATCCATGATATGGGAGGAGGACCCATGGGGAGGAAAAGTGCTTTATCTAGACAAATGTAGTGATGGCCAAAAGCGATACTTACTCAGTATTCATCCTAATTTATATGTCAATTGAAAAACCCTGTCTAAGTAATTATGAGACATAAAGCTTGTTAAGGAGGAATCAAATGAATATCTATGTTATCTCTGGCCCACTTGGAGTAGGGAAATCGACCGTCTCCAAGTCACTGGCGGATGGGATGAACCAGTGCGCATTGATTGAGGGTGATCTCCTTCTCCATGTATACCGCGGGGAAAACGAACCGCCCTGGGAAGAACGACTCCGACTGGCTTGGCTTAATATAACTGCAGTAACCCGAAATTTTCTACGCCACGAACTTAATGTGATTATCGATTTCGTCGTTGAAGATGAGCTGCAATGGCTCTATGACCAACTGACGGATCTTGACGCGACTATCCACTACGTTGTCCTGCATGCTGAACCGGAGACACTCGCCGCTCGCCTCAACCAGCGAGGAGATGCTCAATACATCCAACGTTCGCTCTTCCTTCGGAACAAGTTAATGACATCACCGACTAATAAACCATTCCTGCTGGACGCCAACTGCAAGCGTCCAGAGGAGCTCGCTGAGGAGATAGTAAAGGATGCCAAATTTCGGATAACTCTAAGTCAGAAATTATCTTATGACAATTGAAGTAACTGGATATGATGGCTATAAGACATAGATTGGAAGCCGCGTTAAGCTAACGGGGACATTATTTAGTGCTATGGAAATGGAATGTGCACCAAGGTCATTGGGGTCAGACTAACGGTAGGATTCGCGACACATAGTTGATCGACCTTCCTCACCAGCCGTAAGAATAGTATAAAATATTTTCATCATTTGGTGGTGCTCCGGCAGGGGCATGGATAGCTAACGGGTACTGATAATGTGGAGCTGCCGCATAGTAGCTCCACTTTTTTTCTCATTGAAGTAACGGGCAGGATACAAATAAAAGCAATAACTGCAACATAGCAATCCAGAAGAAACTACTATATTCATCATATGTTATCGTAAACATCAAACATAAATTATTGCAGTTAGAAAGGAGTTAAGCATGGCAAATATCGAGCACTTACAAACCGTACATGTCCCAGCGTCGAAGGTGTATGAAACTTTAACCACCGCTGAGGGACTGTCGGAAGTATGGACAAATGAACTCATAATTAATAATCAGATTGGCTTTATTAATGAATTTCGATTCGGCAGCAATGACATAACTAAGATGAGAATAGAGGAATTGATCACTAATAAAAAAGTTGTTTGGCAATGTATAGATTCAGATCCAGAATGGATTGGTACGATTATTTCCTTTGATATTGAAGAGAAGAAAGGGAAGTCTTTTATTACTTTGCGTCATTCGAATTGGAAAGAAGTAACGCCATTTTATCGCTCCTGTAACTACAACTGGGCTATTTTCCTTTATAGTCTCAAATCCTACTGTGAAGATGGCGATGGTATCCCCTATCATAAACGTAAGTTTTAATAAATTGAGTTATATTGCTCATTTCGCTAAAGGTGAACGTTAGTTCAACCGATAAATGGGGCAGTTTGCCGATGGTAGCTGCTCCATTTTCATTAAGCTAAAGGCAGAATGGCTTGACTTGATGTAGAAAGTGTAAGTATATGGAACTTTTTGATTTTGGAAGGAGACGTGAGATCAAACAACCCGCAATCAGCCATATTCAAGTTCCGGTAAGATTTGGAACTAGCAGCCCGATGGTACTCCGACGTTTCTACTGCCGTCTGGAAGGGAATTTCGGTGTATTTGTTCAGGAACAACGTTAACCTGTTTCCATGGAAGACGGAAGATAAGACGACTTTAGCTATCACGATTGAAGGATTAGGCTAACGGGTACGATAGCTTAAGAAACAACTATGACGCGGCTGCCGGCATCGATCGACTGCCGCGTTACGCTAACGGGCAGGATAGTTCAATCATTTCGCGAATACATTTGGAAATGACATATTTACGCAGTTCGTAATTAATATTTTATTTTAAACCTCAACAAGAATGAATAAAACCAAGAAGTTCGGAGGGAATCATTTTGATTACGGTCCCTGAGATTCGAAAATTTATCTTTTCTCTACCTGAGTCAATTGAAATTGAGCATTGGGGGAAGCCTTCTTTTCGGATTAATAATAAGATTTTTGCTGTACTACAAGAAGATGGGGTAACTCTAACAATAAAAACTTCACATGAAGACAGAAATATATATACACAAATGGATCCTAAAATATATAGAGTTCCAGAATCATTTTCGAGCTTGAATTACATGCATATGAACATAGAACTGGTAGAAAAGTTAGAAGCTCAGATGTTGATCTATAAAGCATGGAGTATCGTGGCACCGAAGAAATTAGTAAAGACATTTGATGGCGGGAAATTCGAAGATGGCCGAGGCATCACATAACACCGTATTCACGCTTCAGGACATTCGGCACTCGGTCCGGCCGGGTTAGAAGAGGAATCGGAGAGACATTTCGTGATAAAGCCTAACGGGTACGATAGTTTAATTAGTTTAAATACAACTAAGACGCGGCTACCGGCATAGATCGGCAGCCGCGTTACGCTAACGGGCAGGTTAACGTAACCATCACCTAGATTTAGATGGTTATAAATCTACTTTCGAATAATTTGGCACTAATTAAAATTTATCACTAACTTTTCTAATTAGATGGATCAAAACAAAATTGAGGGTGATCAATCTGAGTCAGCAATATGTGGAGAGATTAATCTCGAATTTCGGGAATTTAGGTTTCTTTATCGGAGAAACGATTAGTGAGCAGATTTTAGAAATAGATAAGGCCTTAAAAACAAAACTTCCGGATAGTTACAGGTGGTTCGTTAGGAATTATGGCTATGGTGGAATTTCGGGTCGTTGAGCACGTGGGTTACCAGAACACCTTGTAGTAATAGAAAATTGCGATGAGTATGTAACTTGCTTAGATCTAACAACAATAAATAATGGTGATTGTAAAGTTGTGTCGTGGTCAAATCATGATAAAGATGGGATTCTACCTCAGACATCATCCTTTTATGATTACCTGTTATGCATTCTATAGTGAAGACGATATGGATGATGACGAGTTGTATAGTGAATGGTTAAGAATATTTAATGAAAGAAAGTGATCTTAGCTAATGCGAAACTTCAACTAAATTGTGGATGTTGATTAAGCTAACGTGTACATTAGTGCACTGACTAGGAAGCAGACCGCCGCGGCAGCTGTTTCCTTTTTCGTTGGCTGGTATACTGAAACATTGCCACTGGCTGTTCCATTACCTTCAGAATCACACGAAGTACACACTACTTTTTTTAATGGAGTGCGGATCGATGTATTACTGTCTACGATGTGAGAAGGTTCTTTCAATTACTAATCGAAAGGGTGAATTTATCTATTCATCCGGATTTAGCTATGTAATGGAATATTTAAGCTTAATTGCTGTCATTGTAAAATCCTCAGTCAACCTCAGCCAACGGGTACGAAATAGCGTAGAAAAACATCTTGAGGACGCTGCGGATGATATTCGGGCGGCCTCATTAGCTATCAGGCAGGAACGAGATGAAAGCATGGAGTACGAAGGGATTGCTGATCTCAAGCAGAGGAGAGTAAGCCAATGGAAAATATTACAATAGATGCGTACAAACCCGAAAGGGATAAAGCCGCTATTAGAATAATGTTATCTGGAGATGAATACTTTGGTGAGACGTTTCAAGAGAACGAAGCAAATTTTCAAGATGGTATATTTGTTGCTCGTTACAACGACTTAACAATTGGCTTTCTTTCCTTAAATAATTATAAGCGAGGGCGAGGAGCCGGAACAACAATATTTGTCAGCGAGGAATACAGAAGAGTGGGTATTGGTACCAAACTTATTAATAAGGCGGATAAATTGCTTTCCCAATACGATGCAGTAGAACGTTCGATAGGTGCATGTATAGATGGCGATCGTTTCTCTTTGCAATTTTTATATAAGAATGGTTATTATATAAGTCATTCTATGTACTTCATGGAACGTAAAGGGGGACCTCTCACAGAGAGTATTTTTTTAATTAGGCACTATGAAGATGATGATTATCTGACATGGCATAGTATTAGCCAAATGGCTTTTTACAAAATGCGTGAACACGTAGGTATTCTTCCTTCATTTTATTATACTTCTTCAGAAAGTGAACGGAAGAGTTTTTTAGAAAACAAAAACAACAGATTCGTGATGCTTGTAGACGGTGAAATCGTGGCAGTCGGAGTTATTGCCGGCAATGAGGTGCAGCTTGTTGCTGTTCGGATTGATCTTCAATCGCGAGGATATGGAAGAGCTTTTGTATCTTTTCTTGTAAATGAAATTATACGTCGCGGCGAAAAAGTCGTAAAGCTCGGGGTTGTCAAAGGCAATCCTGCGAAAAAATTATATGATCATCTTGGTTTCAATGAAAAGTCACTCTATCATATT
The DNA here is from genome assembly GCF_042793215.1 of Paenibacillus sp. NPDC056579. Taxonomy (NCBI): domain Bacteria; kingdom Bacillati; phylum Bacillota; class Bacilli; order Caryophanales; family Paenibacillaceae; genus Paenibacillus; species Paenibacillus sp. NPDC056579. The sequence continues at coordinate 1,416,359 of NZ_JBHTVD010000001.1, read as the reverse complement.
ATGAATAGATACTACAAACCAGAAAGTCGAATGAGCAGACCGCCGAACGAGAACATGTGATGACTAGCATACATGCTAATTAATGCTCAATGAGAGATCTGAATGATATTCGCAAGTGAGATAAGATAGTTATTTTTATTAAGCTAACGGGTACGATAGCTTAATAAATAACCTTGCTACGAGCGTTATGTTCATTAAATGAGGTTTCTCTCATTTAGTTATCAGTCGTTTGTAATAGCACTAATATTCCATTTATGGAATTATATCTTATATGGAGACATTTCTTAAATAGTAGCGATGATTGCACTCATCTTAAGAAAACAGGGGGAGGATATGTTTGGCCTTTAATGACACTTTTAGATTCGGCGCTCATGCAATTATATTTAATTCTAAAAGTCAGGTACTATTACTAAAGAAGACATATGGGGATATGGGATGGAGTTTACCCGGTGGTAGTGTTGATCCTGGCGAAACCATTCATCACGCATTAATTCGTGAATGTCATGAAGAACTTGGAATAGAAGTTCAAGACATAGTATTAACGGGATTTTATTATCATAGTAAAATCAATGCACAGGTTGGTATATTCCGTTGCTCCATTCCAGTAGAAGAGGAAATAAAACTTAGTTCTGAACATTCGGAATACAAATGGATGTATTTATCGGAATTAAGCGAGGTTCACAGAATTAGGGCATTAGATGCACTAGAGTTTCAAGGGCAAGTAGCAAGTCGTGTTTTTTAATATTCTAAAATTTACAATGGGTGGAAAGGTAATGAAGCCATTTGCTTTTAGAAGAGGAGGTTCCCAAATTATTGAGGGTAGGCTTACTTGTTGTAATGCTCCCTGTATTTGGAATATTAATTAGCTTCTGTTTTAAATACAGAAGACATGGGTATGGTTGGATTCTTAGTCATTTGGTACTTTTCACAATGTGTGCATACTTTTTTACTAGAATACTCGAATCAAGAGCGTTCACTAGCTCTGCATATAATTCGTTGGCATTTGCGACGATAGGGATAATCTGGGCTATAAGCATATCTTTTGATTAAGGATCATCTCGGGATAAGCAAGAGAAGTAGAAGCAATAGTGATTAAGCTAACGGGTACGATAGTTCAATCTGAGCAGGGAGCGGACCGCCGCGGTGTTTCATTAAAGTAACGGGCAGTTTACTTAATCTTGACAGACAGTTTGATAAATGTTATACAACATATAACCGCATAATTAACCTCATAGGACGGGGGCAGTTTTCACCATTTTTGGTGTTAGTAGTCAATCAGTGGTGACACTGATAATCAGTGGTGACGCTGATTCAAACTGGGATTTAGGCCTATGTATGCACTCGCATACATCAGGCCTTTTTTATTTGTATCTTAAAAATATGCGGATTTTATAAGAAGGAGATGATAAAGGATATTGATGAGAAGAGGTGAGTAGAAAACACGAGAAAGGCAGGTAATCGAATTGTTAACAACAATCATTTCATCTGTTGTCGCATTTGCTTCTACGAACGTTGATGATATCTTTATTCTTATGGCATTATTCTCGCAAGTGAGGGCGGCTAAAGTTTCTGGGGGAAGTGGAGAGGCGGCTGTTCTTATAAACACTGGCTTACAGAGCCGGCATATTGTAACTGGTCAATACCTTGGTTTTATTTCATTAGTTGTTTTAAGCATTATTGGTGCACTTAGCTCGTTCTTCATCCCTGTTCCATGGATTGGAATTTTAGGTCTGGTTCCAATTTACATGGGGGTAAAGGGGTTGCTGAACCTTCGGAAGGAAGAAGAGGATGACGACGATGGTAACAAAATATCAGGAACTGGATCAGCATTAAAGGTAGCAGCCATTACATTTGCAAATGGTGGGGATAATATTGCGATATATATACCGATATTTGCAAGTCAGTCAATCGTTAATAATGCAATCACTCTAGTTGTGTTCATTATCATGTTGGCGATATGGTGTTTCCTTGGCTATAAACTTGTTAAGGCGCCAGTAGTAGCAAAAGTCTTGGAGAGATACGGACATGTCGCAGTTCCGATTGTATTAATGGGTCTCGGATTGTTTATTCTTTATCATAGCGGTAGTTTCGATTTATTAGGTTTGTAATTACCAAGATCATTCAACTAACGGGTACGATAGCGAAACAATAAATCCGTAGTTGCCTGCATTAATGGCAGCCGCGTTGTACTAACGGGCAGGATAATAGAATAATCAAATAGAAATCCCTATTAGTGGAGAAATATTGTTTGATCGAAGAGGAGAGTCCGGAATGTCATTAAGACCTAGTGTATGTGCTGCAATTATTATAAAGAACCGTATATTAATGGTTTTTCAAGATCATGGGGATCGTAGTTTCTGGACACTTCCAGGGGGAGGGGTTGAGAATGGAGAATCGCTCGAGGAGGCAGTTCTACGTGAAGTCCGAGAAGAAGTAAAACTGAATGGCCGAGTCGAGCGTCTTTTATTCGAAGCAACCTATGCAAATGGACCTGATTATTGCTTCTTGGTAACAGTTGATCATTATGAAGATGCGCAATTAGGCGAAGATCCTGAATTATTACCTAATGAGCAAGTTCTAAAAGACATCTCATGGTTTACACTTGAAGAAAAGAAAAATGACATTCAGATTAGTGAGGTAATTAAGAGTTTGAACTATACTAATTGAAAGATCGAACTAACAGGTACGATAGTTTAACTGACATATTCGTTATACTTAACAACGTATCCGTATGCCACAGCGATTTGTGATCGTATTACACCTAGAATGTCTGGACATGTTCGCTGTTTCATCATGGCGCGCCTGTGGCAGCCGAACAACTGAAGCTCGTCATCCTATAAAGATTTCTCGGACTAATTAAGTAATTTCATATAATGACTTTTATGACGCATTTACTGAATTTCTTGAAGCAAAGGGATGGGGCTTTGGCGGTGAAATTAAGCAAAGAAGCACCCTGATTGAAAAACCAAAACGTTAATGGGATAAATGCATGATAGATCGGAAGTTATTGAACAAACGGGTACGATAGCTGAATAAACAGCTTACACGGCTGCCAACATATCATTGTATCGGCACCGAATTATAAATCGAATATGCGTGCTAATGATCACAGCCTTCATCTAACACACATCGTGTCATAACATATTAAAGTGACGGTGAAAGCAAGCATTATTCGCTGTTAACTGGTAATGAAAGCGTATACGCCCATAGTTTAGCTCTACCATCAATTCAATTATGAAATGAATTCATATGAAAGCCTGCTTTCCGTTTTCTATTTTCGTCTTCCAAGTAATGATATATATACCTGATATTATCCCTACTATTTGGTGGTGATTACTGTTAGTTTTAAATTCGTATCAGTAATGATATTGTCCTTGATATTAGTTATAGGGTGTAATGAATCAGGAAGTGAGAAAAGCTTTAACTTTGATATCATGGAAATGAGAAGAATAGCATGGAACAGCATATCGGAAACGCAAAAGCAAACGGTGCTTACTTCGGTTGATCTAGCAGAGGTATTAATGTACAGACCGGAAGATAGACAAAATATTGTATGGATAGATGAACCATTCAAAAATAAAAGGGATGAATTTATATCCGTGACTTTTAAAACCAAGGATGACGGAAGACTTGGGCCAATCATTATATTTATCGACCCTAAAACGAAGGAAATTATTGGGCGGCAACTTAGGTTTTAGGCAAAACATGGCTTATAAGAACATTATCTAGCGATTGCTAGAATGAGCGATATTAAGCTAACGGGTAGATTTGCTTAATCTAATAATTCGAAAAAGATGGCATTTACATAAGAACGTACGTACGATATGATGGTTCTGCATATATATCCCATAATATTGTTCAAATTGGATTATTTGGTTATATTCAGTAAATTTTATTTGGGGAGGGCGACGGCATAGACAAGAATTCTGTTTATAGAAGAAATATTATAAGCGGTGGTGAGTTTGACGCCATCTCGGTCGATATGGATAAGAGTGTTGTTCATGAAACAAACAGCTTATTCTGGGATACAAAAGGAAATGATGTATTAGGAGCAATCGTACTTCCGTTCTATGGAGCATTTGTCTCGGAAGAAAAGTGCCAGCTTTTGGGCGATGTCTCGGGAAAAAAGATGCTAGAAATAGGCTGTGGAAGCGGTCAATCCTTGCAATATTTGGGGGAACGCGAAGCATCTGAACTATGGGGGATGGATCTATCGGAAAACCAAATCGAAAAGACAAAGCAGCATTTGACGGCGTGCGGTCTTTCAGCGACATTAATCTGTTCTCCCATGGAAGAAGAATGTGGCATCCCAGAGGATTATTTTGACTTTGTTTATTCGATTTATGCTATAGGCTGGACCACTGACCTTGAGAGTACTTTTCGCCGAATTGCTTCTTACCTAAAAAAAGACGGTGTATTTATATTCAGCTGGTCCCACCCGATACACAAATGTGTTGCTGCAGAATATGATAGGCTTGTTTTTAAAAAATGTTATTTCGATGAATCATGGTATTCGGTATCTCTTGACGGAAGTACGCTAACATTATCGGACCGTAAACTATCAACCTATGTGAATGCGTTGGCAAAAACGGGATTTGTCATTGAGCAAATGATTGAGCAATCAGATGATGAAATTATAAAATCGAGTAACAGTGATTTTGCAAAAAAAGCAATGATGCTTCCTGTAACTTTTGTAATCAAGGCAAGAAAACTATAATATCCGTTAGTTCAATAAACAAGCGGCAGTCTAGGACATTATTTTCATTCAAGACTGCTGCTTGTTTTATATTGAAATCAGTCTAATACTTTTTTTCTTCAATAAACAACAATTACAAGCGGCAGCATGCATTAATCAGTAGCGGCGTTAAGCTAATGGGCAGGATAGTTTAATGCCAGCATAGAAGTTATGTCAGTGTTAATGCGCGAGGAAAATAAAGCTTTAGACTGGACTCGTAGATTTTAGGCTATTTATATACACATAGAACCGTCAGCTTTTTTAATAAATAAGTGTTAGACTATTCTCAGCAATAACTAAAGGCAGTCTGTTGACTTGGAATATAAAGTCGTAGACTGCCTCTTATTATTGAGAAATAACGAGAGTTTGAAGTTCTAGAGAGAATTATCCATAATATACCATTTCTGGCTATCGATCCCTCCTGAAATTCCTATTTCTTTTTGTAACTCTGGATCTCGCCTCTATTTGTAACACGGAGAGGATGATTAGAAGAATAAATGGCACTACAAACACCAACCAGACATAGATGGGTTTGTTGTAATCTTCAAATATGTTCATCAATGTAAAAACAGCCGAAAACAAAATGACGCTTGCAATTAAACTTGAGAAACTTAGGATTGTACCCAGCACTGAGTTCCTCCTATGGGAGTTTTCGAATATCGTATTTACACTGTACGCCATCAATGCAACGGATAGAGTGGGCAGCAGCAGAAAAGCCGTAGGATAAACCTGCCCCAATAAAAGGGGAACGATACAAATTATCCAGCATATTACTAATCGCTTCATTGGATTCTTCATTATTTAACCCCCAAGTAGATCGCAATAACATAATTGTAACAATATTCCATAAATTTGTGTACTATTAAAAGATACTGCTCGTCCCTCGGTTTAGCTTAACGCCTAAGTCGGTCTAATACTTAATTACTCCGGAAGTTAATTGGGTAGGAAAGAGCAACTGGTTATAATTTAAAACCGTGTGATTGCAGAGCGAATTAAATATGAAAGAGAGAAAGGTTGAAGTGGTTCAACTAACGAGTACGATAGGTCAATTCCATCCAGGAGCCCGCCATCATAAGTTTCCGTTCTGGTGATTGTCGGATGACAAGAACTTGATATCATTCCCATCTGGTGACAAGAACCTTATAACATTCCCGACAAAACAACGGATTCTGTAATAGGAACTTCAAGCTTGCACGAATACTTCTGTTAAAGTACTTAAAGAAGCTAAAATTGATTAAGCTACGGGTACGATAGTTTAATCAGCCAGGGACCTGTTAGCCGCGGCAGTTGCGTAACTGGCAGGATACTTCCAATTGGTGGTATTTCTACATTAAAATTTAACTATCATTTTTAGAGTTGAAATAGAGGAGGCAATCCATGAAGAATGAAGCTGAAATTTTGAAGAATCATATTGAGCGTGAGACTAATCCATTGATAATCGCTAATAAGATATCGTATTTTCTATCCGATTGTTTAAGGGATGGTAATATTAGTCTTTACGAAGCATTCATGCTCAATAGCGAAGAAATTAAATTCAGAAGAATGGGCTATACAAGACCAGCGTGGAACGGCATGGTAAGAATAGGGACTTGCCTTGCGATCCTAAATCAGAAACTCATAGCACATATTTTCAAAGAACAAACTGAAATTAATAAACTTAAAGCATGGGGACAAGAAGCATATAACCAAAATACTGAGGTAAGAGCACATTACATATTGGACAGATACGCTCAATATCTTGACGAAACTGATTCACCAGTATACCTGGAAAACTTACTGTCTATTAGGAATAGTTATGATCAGTTAATTCCTGATGCTGGACCATATCACACTGAAATGTTCCCATATCATTTCTTCAGTCCTGAAGAAATACTACTCAAAAAAAACAGTAAGGATGAATATAAGAAGGATCTAGTAGGAGAGATTGAAGACATGATTGTTGAACTTAACCTCAAATCAGGGGAAATATGAAACGAGTAAAGGTGATATTTTCACTAGACACATTGAGCTAACCGGTACGCTAGCTTAATGTCAGTCTAAAACCCTCCATAAGAAGCAAACTAGATTTAAGCTATCTTACTGATTTGATTTTTTAAAAGCAGTAACGAATGTTTCAACTATACGATAAGTTAACGTTACTTCTCTTTGGAGGAGCAAGTATTATTGGGAACATTTTCACAGGAAAGCTGCTTACTAATAGTCCAACAAAATCTATAATAGCGTATCCAATAATATTAGGCGCGGTTTACTTCAAGGTCCTTTTGCAACAAATCTGATAATGAATGCCAAATGCTACATAGCGATAATGGCGTAATATTGCTGCTTGCATCAGGTTTCCAAAACGCGTATTTAATCAAGCACTAGACAATATGATAAGTCGACTCAACAAAATGATTATTCTAATATGAAGAATAATAGAGTATACTCAGATTAATCCAATTATATTTGTAGGAATAGTTGTCTTTGATAAATATATATCCATAACATTTTAACGGCCAACCGGACAGCCGGAGACCCCCCCATGAAATATTCATAGGGGAGGTCTCTTTTTTTGTCCAATTTGAGATTTCACGCATAGGAGATGATCATGGTGCTTAACGAAAGACCCAATATTCTTATTTTTATGACTGACCAACTACAGGCGCAAGTGATTTCGCCGAGCCATCCTTGTCAAATGCCCCATGTGAACCGGCTCGCTTCAGACGGGATTACATTTTCTCATACTTATACAACCATGACCCATTGCTGCCCATCAAGGGCATCCTTTATGACTGGCAAATATCCTTCCCAGCATGGAATATTTAACAACGTCAGCAACAGAGCGGCACTTCGACGCGGACTGCTGCCAGGAGTAGAAACATTTGGAGAGAAAATGAGAACTGCAGGATACGACCTTTATTTTTCCGGCAAATGGCATGTGTCTGCAGAAGAAAACCCATCCGATCGAGGCTGGGAGGAATTATTCGTGGTAGCCTCGAAGGACGTTCAGATGGGACTGACCATCGACCAGTGGCGAGGCAGAGATAAGGATGAAGTGCCGGTCGAAACAAGAACTCAAGGATTGGTGCTCCGACCTGGCTGGGGACATTACAAGCTATACGGAACGTCTGGTAAAACGTATGAGGAGACGCGTGATTACCAAGTGGTGCAGCATGCAGTGAACAAACTCCACGAAATTAAGGATGATTCGAAACCATGGTGCATGTATGTGGGGGTGACAGGACCCCATGATCCGTTTATCATTCCGGAACGATACGCAACTTTGTATGATCCGAAAGAGATTCCTTTGCCGCCTAATTACTATGATTCTTTGGTTAATAAACCAGGGGTATATCGCAGGATGAGGAAAGTATGGGATCAATTATCAGAAAGGGAAATCAAAGAAGCGACTGCACACTACTGGGGTTACTGCACAATGGTCGATCATATGCTTGGAGAGGTGCTAGACGCATTAGAAGCGAACGGCCAAGCGGATAATACACTGGTCGTCTTTTTGTCTGATCACGGGGAAAGCGGCGGAGCACACGGTCTTTATCTAAAGGGGATTAGTCCTTACGAGGAAACATACCGGCTGCCATGCGTCGTCCGTTGGCCGAAGGGAATATGTGAGCCGGGAAGAGTGGTCAGTGATCTTGTGAGCATCATGGATTTTGCCCCTACTTTCGCAGTGCTTGCCGGTGCTGACCAGCTTCAAGGCGTAATGGGGCAGAGCTTGACGCCTTGGTTCAAAGCGGTGCGACCAGAATTATGGCGGGATGCGGTATTCAGCCAGTGCAACGGAGTGGAGGTGTACTATACACAGCGAATGGTTAGAACGTCCCGTTACAAGCTGGTGTATCATCCTACTGATGTTGACGAACTATACGATTTGGTTGAAGACCCCTATGAGCTTCATAATTTAACCGAGGAGGCGGATAAGCTTGAGGTGAAGCGGTCATTGTATTTGAAATTGTGGGAGGAGGCGGCGCGTGCCGATGATATTATCTTCAACCAATATCCGACCGTAGCAACAGGAGATTGGGGACCGGCATTAGCAATCGGGAAAAAGGCATAGCACTAATTTGACCGGAACACAGTTTGGATCGACACATCACTAGGCTCAATTAAAATAAACTTTTTTAGCAGAAAGGAAGTGCCGCTTGATGAGCAATAGGCCGAATATTTTGCTGATCACGAGCGATCAGCAGCATTGGAATACAATAGGAGCATTTAACAATGAAATATCCACGCCAAACCTGGACCGCCTCGTCCGTGAAGGCACTACTTTTAACAGGGCTTATTGCCCGAATCCGACCTGCACGCCAACACGCAGCTCTATCATTACTGGTCAGTATCCGAGCCAACACGGAGCATGGACGCTGGGAACCAAGCTTTCGGAGAAAGCGCGAACCGTTGGAGAAGAGTTTCTCGATGCGGGCTATGAAACCGCCTTGATAGGGAAGGCGCACTTCCAACCGCTCGTCTCCACGCCTGAATATCCGTCTCTAGAAGCTTATCCTGTTCTGCAGGATCTCGACTTCTGGAAGAAGTTTGATCAGACCTATTATGGCTTCCGTCACGTGGAATTGGCTCGCAATCATACGAACGAGGCGCACATCGGTCAACATTATGCCATATGGCTGGAGGAAAAAGGGTGTACCCATTGGCGGGACTACTTTCAGGCACCAACCGGGACGATGGATAAATCCGTGCGGCATAAATGGACGATTCCGGAAGAGTATCACTATGACGCATGGATCGCCGAACGGACCAATGTGCAGCTGGAACGGTATAAGCAGGAAGATAATCCGTTTCTGCTATGGGCGAGCTTCTTCGATCCGCATCCGCCGTATCTGGTGCCGGAACCATGGGACACGATGTACGATCCGGAAAAGCTGACCATTCCAAGAGTTCTTGCCGGGGAGCATGACGTCAACCCGCCGCATTTTCAACTAGCGCAGCAGGAAAAGCCTGATTTCTCCGCTTATAAAGAATCGGGCTTCGCCAACCACGGATTGCACTCGCATAAGCACAGTGAGGCCGGATTGCGCAGAAACATCGCAACTTACTATGGCATGACCAGCTTGATGGATAAATATATCGGACGTATTCTCGATAAGCTGGATGAGCTCGACCTCGCAGACAATACGCTGGTAGTGTTTACTTCCGATCACGGTCATTTTTACGGTCATCATGGCTTAATTGCTAAAGGGCCGTTCCATTACGAGGATTTGATCCGTGTGCCTATGCTGGTACGCTACCCTGGGCACGTTCCGGCGGGACATGTGAATGCTTCGATGCAATCGCTCGTCGACTTTGCGCCGACCCTGCTCCGGTACGCGGGGCTGGCGATCCCATACACGATGTCCGGTAAGGATCAAAGCGAAGTTTGGAATGGACGGCAGGATGCCTTACGCACTCATATTTTATGTGAGAACCATCATGAACCAACGACCATTCATCTGAAGACTTATGTAGACGAACGTTACAAGCTAACGGTTTATTTCAACCAAGAATACGGGGAAATGTTTGACCTCCATCAGGATCCAGAAGAGCGATATAATTTGTGGGACAAACGGGAGTACGCTGATTTGAAATCAAAGCTGTTATTGAAATATGTATGGGCTGAGCTCGGAAAAGAACCGCTGTTCATGCCCCGTGTAGCGAATGCGTAAGGAGGTTGGACAGGATGTCTTCTTTCATGCAAGCGGATGATCAAGCCGCAAATGACATCACATCGCCGCTTCGTTTGACTCTCAAGCCACCCCTCGGCTGGAACAGCTTCGATAGCTACGGATGTGCGGCATCGGAGACGGTACTGCTGGCGAATGCCGAAGCGATGGAAAAAAGGCTGAAGCCTTCGGGCTATGAATATTTTGTCGTGGATAACGGCTGGTTTGCTGAATACGAGCTGGAGACGGGATCGTATTACCCGAAGGTTCGCCATGCGGACGATGTTCATATCGACGAATATGGCAGATACCAGCCGTCGAAGGTGTATTTCCCTAACGGCTTGCAGCCGCTGATCGATCGAGTGCATGAGCTTGGTCTCAAGTTCGGCATCCATCTTATGCGCGGCATTCCAAGAAAAGCGGTTGAACGGAATGTAGCGATATACGGAACCAACGTACATGCAGCGGATATTGCCAATATAGACGACACGTGCTCGTGGTGCCATTATAACTACGGTGTCGATATGAGCAAACCTGGAGCGCAATCGTTCTATGATTCGCTCATTCATATGCTGGCCGCTTGGGGTGTTGATTTCATCAAAGCCGATGATATAACGGGGCATCCGCAGGAGATTAAGGCATTAGTTACTGCGATTGCTTCATCCGGCAGAGATATCGTGCTCAGCCTGTCGCCAGGAGGGCAAACGAACCCCGTCCATATGAACGTGTATCAGCAGGCGAATATGCTGCGAACGACAAAGGACATTTGGGATAACCGGTCCGACCTGGATAAAGCGTTCAACGCCTGGCATGCTTATAACGATTATCGGAAGGAAGGCTTCTGGCTTGACTTGGATATGATCCCGTTCGGTCATCTGCAACTTTGGAAGCCGAGAAGACCCGGAGAACAAGCGGAGACCTCACCCGAGAAGGAACTTAGCGGCAAAGGATTCGAACGAATGGACGGACTGAGCATCCATCAGAAATATACGTTCATCACGATACGTGCTCTTGCTGCGTCTCCGTTATTTATGGGCGGCGATCTGTTAAGCTCCGATGAATTTTCTTACGAGTTGATTACTAACCGTGGCATGCTAGCGTGCAATCAAAACGGCGTTATGGGAGCCAGAGTTTACGCAGAAGACGGAGTCGAGGTGTGGGCGGTATCTCATAGAATAAGCCCGGACGATGGCTGGATCGGCATTTTTAACCGTCATCAGGAAAAAAAGTCAGTTCGGTTTACTCTAGATAAGCTGTCCCTGAAGCAGGGGAGGGATTACACTCTCGACAATATTTGGAACACGCCTGACTTTCTTCTGACTGATAGGGTATTGTCAGCCGTCATTGATGGGGACGGCGTCTTGTTTCTACATTACCATTCATCGACATAGTGGGAGAAGAGCCGATGAAGGAATACAGTCATGAATTTGCCGAGTATTTATTTCATACGCCAAGTGATTTCGAAAAAACAGGCGGATTATGGATAATTCGCGCCGGTCGAAACAAAGCGAAGGCGGATTATCAGGTTGGCCCCAGAATGATTGAGTGTTATTCACTTCACTTTATCATCAGCGGGTCCGCCACCATCCTGTATGGCAATGATACAGTAACGTTGTCCAAAGGCGATTTGTTCTGCTTATTTCCACACCAGCGATACAGTTATCATGTGAATGCTTCAGCATCCGATTCCGATCTTCGCATGTATTGGCTCGCTTTTGATGGAGGGCAGGCTCAGTCTGTCCTTAAGCGGCTAGGGCTTACTCCGGAGCTGCCCTACCTAAGATCTATCCAATCCTACGAGCACGAGCCGGTGATCGTGCGCATTCATAATTTGCTGCGCGAGAAGAAGAAAAACGCCGGCGAATTGGAGCTGGTCTCGCTGCTCTATCAATTATTTGCGCACCTTTCTGAACAGCCTTCCAGCTCTTTGAGCACTTTCGGGAGCGTTGACTGGCTTAAACGAGCGGTACAGTATATGGATACACACTATATGGAAGGGATTACAGTTGCTGATGTTGTGGAAGTAGCCGGGGTGCATCGCTCGCATGTTTACAATGAATGCATCCGTCTGCTTGGACTTAGCCCGCAGCATTACTTGACCAAGCTGCGGATGAATCGGGCACTGGAGCTTCTTTTCGATCACAAGCTGAGTGTTACGGAAATTTCATTATCGCTTGGGTATCCCGATTTATTTGCCTTCTCCCGAGCTTTCTGTAAGTACTACGGTAAGTCGCCAACCCGCTATATAGCGGATCGGCGTTGAGTCGACTAAATGACAAAAGAAACCGACAACATGATATTCACATTGGTATGGAAAGTCATATAAGATAAGCATATTAATTCCGGTAATTTTTATTGGAATAATGCAATATTGAATCTTGTATAGCTGACCAGCCGTCTGGAGGCCTCGGAACATTCAACGTTGTTCCAGGCTTCTTTTTTCCAAATGGCGGCGGATGGCCGAATAACAACCATCCTACGATCCAGTATTTGAACCAAAAGTTCAATACGATTCTAATCGAGCAGTCTCTGGCCGCTGCAAGTATTTTTACGTCAAATGCTGATTCAGGACGACACTAACGTCGGTCGATCACGGGTGCTGCTTGGATCGGTTAAGGGCTGACAATAAGTTCAAAGGAAGGAGTACCACGAATTGAGTAGACCGAATTTTTTGCTGATTACGAGTGATCAACAGCATTACAGTACGATCGGCGCTTTCAACCCGGAGCTGCGGACACCGAACCTAGATCGGCTCGTGCGGGAAGGAATGACCTTCACGCGCGCATACTGCCCGAACCCGACGTGTACGCCAACACGCAGCTCTATTATCACCGGACAGTATCCAAGCCAGCACGGAGCCTGGACACTAGGGACGAAGCTGCCGGAGGATAGCCTAACGGTAGGCGGGGAGCTTCTGGACGCCGGCTACAGGACTGCACTCGTCGGCAAGGCGCATTTTCAACCGCTGGGACAGACGGAGGAATTTCCTTCTCTGGAATCGCGAGCCAAGGTACACGATTATGAGTTTTGGCGGTCGTTTAGTGAAGTTTATTACGGCTTTCAGCAGGTTGAGCTGTCGCGCGGGCATACGAATGAAGCAGCCGTAGGGCAGCATTACGTCCTCTGGTTGGAGGAGCAGGGTTGCGCGAACTGGCGGGATTATTTCGTAGCGCCGACCGGGACGATGGATGCCGAAGCCCGGCATCAATGGCCAATTCCGGAACGATATCACTATAATGCCTGGATTGCAGAACGGACGAACGCATTGCTTGAGCAGTATAAGTCGGAGGGGGAGACGTTTTTCCTCTGGGCCAGCTTTTTCGATCCGCATCCAAAATATTTGGCTCCGGAGCCGTGGGATAGGATGTATGACCCGCAGGCAGTTAACGTTCCGGGATTGTATCCAGGAGAGCATGACCGTAATCCGCCGCATTTTGCCTTAACCCAACAGAAACAGCCTGATTTCGGGGCTTATCGGGAATCAGGATTTTTCAGTGCCGGACACCGTACTCATGTGCATGACCCGGAGAAGCTACGAAAGGACATCGCCGTATATTACGGGATGATCAGCCTGATGGACAAATACATAGGCCGTATCCTCGATCGGTTGGAGGAGCTGGGGCTAGCCGAAAATACGGTGGTCGTCTTCACCTCCGATCATGGGCATGTGTATGGACACCACGGATTGACATCGAAGGGACCGTTCCACTATGAAGATTTGCTTCGGGTCCCTTTCATCGTCCGGTATCCGGGCAGGGTACCGGCTGGCGCCACGTCGGATTCGCTGCAATCGCTGGTAGACTTGGCTCCAACCTTTCTGTCGATCGCCGGACTATCCGTTCCCCGGAGGATGACGGGAATAGATCAGTCGTCTGTCTGGAATGGAAAGCAAGCAGCCTTGAGAGACCATGTCATTTGCGAGAACCATCAGGAGCCGACTGTAATGAACTTGCGAACCTACGTGAATGAGCGTTACAAACTGACGGTATATTTTAATCGTACCTACGGAGAGCTATTTGATTTGTGGAAGGACCCCGGCGAGGTGCATAACCTATGGGACGATCCCGAACATTTAGAAGTCAAGCAAGAGTTGATGATGCGGTATATTTGGGCTGAGCTCGGCAAGGAGCCGCTTTGGATGCCGCGTATATCAGGTGCTTAAATAAGCTTCGAAAATTTGAAGGGCATAACCATGAGAAAATGGAGAATGACGCTGCTTTCCTTTGTTATCGTATTCACTTGGAGTCTTGGGTACGGTGCCCATTCCGCTTATGCTGTTCTAACGTTCAAAGGAGCGGGTTTGGACGCCGGTGGCTTTAAGTCGTGGGAGATCCGCAGCACTGCGGTGAAGTTCGTCGGCAGCAACACGGACGGATCGCTACCGAGCCTGCATCCACGCTCCACGGGTAACCTGATCGCCCTCGATGAAGCCAACGGAATCATTTACACGGGCACCTATAAAGACGACGTATACCGGATTTCCTATGGATATCAGTGGAGGCGAAAATGGCAAAGTGTATGTCTCGCTGAACGGTCAGGGAATCATGGTGGGAAATTAAAAATCGGAATTGAAACAGATCGACGGCCCTTGAGTTCGGATGCTTTACGCCGAAGCAAGGGCGTCGATTATATGGATCTTATAATCCATGAATTAGTAGCAGTGTGGGCGGAATCGTTCTGAATAAGCATAGTTCAGCTTTTGTCCCCGGATTTCAACCGCAAACCCCGTGTAAAATGAAATGAATCTGAGGACAACAGCGATCGATAGAATATTCGGTTTACATATTCAGCAGTCATCTACTTACAGAGTCAGGAGGAGACCTATGAATCGGAAAATTCAAGCGGCCTTAGTAGGAGCCGGCAAAAGGGGAAGGAACGCCTACGGCACCTACGCTTTGCAGCGACCGCACGAGATTGAGTTTATAGCGGTTGCGGAGCCTGATACAGAAAAACGCGAGCTGTTCGCTAAGCAGCACGGCATTCCGCCGGAACGACAGTTCGCCTCATGGAAGGAACTGCTGGCACAGCCTAAACTGTGTGAAGCACTGCTCATATGCACGATGGACCGGGAGCATTATGCGCCGGCAATGCTCGCCTTGGACATCGGTTATCACATTTTGCTTGAGAAGCCGATGTCACACGACCCGTTGGAGACGCTGAGTCTTGCGGACAAAGCGGAACAGAGCGGCCGCATTCTGAGCGTATGTCACACGATGCGTTACAATCCGTATTATCATGAATTGAAACGGCTGCTCGATTCCAAAGTCATTGGCGAGCTAATCTCGATTCAGTGGGCGGAACACGTCTATTATGAGCATTATGTTACAAGCTTTGTCCGGGGGAATTGGAGGAACGCCGGGGAATCGAGCCCGATGATTTTACAAAAAAGCTGCCATGACTTGGATCTACTGCAGTGGCTAATCGGTTCCAGCTGTATCTCCGTATCTTCCTTCGGTAAACTGACATACTTTCGCAAAGAAAACGCACCCGTCGGTTCGAAGGAACGGTGTACGGATGGCTGCGCAGTTGAAACGACCTGCCCGTATTCGGCTATTAGGAATTATTACCATACAAAGCAGGGGGGCTGGTACAATGCGGTTAGTCTACAGCCGTCCTTAGAGGCTCGGTTGAAGGCGATTCAGGAAGGTCCGTACGGACGATGCGTATTTCACTGCGACAATGACGTCGTGGATCACCAAGTGGTGAATTTGCTGTTCGAGAATGATGTTACCGTCTCGTTCACGATGACCGGTTTTGCCAGCGAGGGAACCAGGTCGTTCAAGCTTATGGGGACTTTGGGTGAAATCCGTGGTTATCGAAAGAAAAACGAAATCACCTTAAACTACTATAACGGCAAACAAGAAACGATCTTTCCGGAAAAGGTTGAAGGAGGACACGGAGGCGGTGATTTTCTGATCATGCGCGATTTCTTGACCCAAATTCGTACCGGTAATTTGATAAGCAAATCTGGTGCAGCAGTATCAGCCCAAAGCCATATGATCGCTTTTGCCGCAGAGCACTCTCGGGTGACTGGACATACTGTAAAGCTGTCCGATTATGCTCACTCGATAAGATCAGGCAGACCGGATGATGGTCGGGAACCTAACCGGGAGGAGGTGCGGGTATGAGCAATCCGGTAGAAAAGCAAGCTGAGAAGCGTACAAATGTGCTCATTCTATTCACCGATCAGCAGCGATTCGATACGATTCAGGCAGCAGGGAACCGCCATATGGAGACGCCGAATCTGGATCGTCTGGTTGCTCAGGGATGCCTGTATACGCATGCACACAGCTCCAATCCCGTGTGCATGCCGGCCCGGCACGATCTGCTGACCGGACTCCCGGGAAGGGCCCACGGCTATTTCACGAACGACAAAAGCCGTCCTATTAAAGACTACAGTATGCCGACCGTCGCCCGTATTTTTTCTGAAAATGATTACAGAACCGCAGCCATCGGCAAAATGCACTTTCGTCCGAGCCGGATGCATCATGGGTACAATGAGTTGATTCTAATGGAAGAAATCCCAAAACGTCGTCAAGACGATCAGTACGCTTCTTACTTGGCAGAGCAAGGTCTAGGGACAATTCAGAACATTCACGGGATCAGAGCAAATTTGTACCATATTCCCCAGCAACCGCAGATGGAAGAAGCGCATCATCCGAACCGATGGGTAGCGGACAGAGCGATGGATTGGTTGGAACAAAACGGAGAGGAACCATTCTTTCTGTTCTGTTCATGGATCCATCCTCATCCGCCGTGGGCCGTGCCTAACGAGTATCGCGAACTTTACCGGGACCGAGAGATTCCTCAGCCTTCTCCAGTAACGCGCAGCTATCCGTTTGAGGAGCCTGGGAGTGTCTGGTATGGGGATGATGAGAACCCGGAAAACATTCGGGAAATCCGAGAAGCCTATTATGCTTCCGTCACGCACGTGGATTTTCATATTGGACGACTGCTCGATTACTTGGAAGCGAAACAAATTCTTGATAACACGCTCGTTATTTTTGCATCAGATCACGGAGATATGTTGTATGATAAAGGTTTTTTTCAAAAATCGCTCCCCTATGACGGCTCCGTGCGCATCCCGTTCATTGTCCGCTATCCGGAAAAAGTAAAAGCCGGGACCAGTTCGGAGGCGTTTGTCGATTTGTTGGATATAATGCCCACGTGTTTGGATGCGTGCGGCTTGGCGTATCCTGACTCACCTTATGAGCTTCCCGGTGAATCGCTCTTTGCCCTCCACCCTCGACGCAATCGAGAACTACAAACTAGTAGTTTCGGTGAAGGGAAGAACCGCTGGGTGATGGTACGGGAACGACAGTATAAGTATGTTTATTTTTATAATAAAGGAACCGAACAGCTATACGATTTGGAGAACGACCCGCAGGAGCTTCACAACCTTATTGGCACCGGGAAGGAACCGGAGTGGGTCATAGCTCGACTGAAAAACGAAGCGATTCGTTATGAAGAGAGATGGGGGCCGGAAAACGCGATCCGGGAAAATAATTTCCTCGCTGTGGATGGCCAAGGAATCAGGACTGGTGCGAAGTACGGCAATATCCAATTCCATACTATGGACGAACGAGGACCGAGTGAAAGAGGGGAGCAGTACATCCGCGAATGCCGATGGGCGCTTCAAGGTGAAAACGGTATACAACTTAATGAGATATGCAACGAGCCAGAATATGTGGAAAAGTTTTTGCGGGCATGGGAAGCTTTTGCCAAGGATAAGGAACTTGCGGTTCGGGAGCTCTTCAAGTAGATTTAGTTTATTTGTTTCAACAGGAGAGGAGTCTGACCATGGCTTAACATGATCATAAGCGTTCCTGCTTATCCATAGGCCGCATTGGAAGAACTGGGAACCACGTACGTGTGATGGAGGCGTCACCCGTTGATTATGGGCGGGCACTTCCACACTTAGTCCAGTTGGCTCGTTACGAAAATTCGGAAATGCTCGCCTGCAACCAGAACCGGGTCATGGGGCCAGAAGAAGGGACTAATATGATTAATGAAACGAATCAGCTTTTACGAAGGAAAATAGACATTGTTATTATCGATATGGGTATTTTGGAGGAAAAGCAATATTGCGAGGATCACAGGATAGAAAACACCATTGTAAATACTCCGATTATTGAGCGGGTTGCGGAAAACATATATTATATGCGGTACTAAGGGAGGAGTCACAGAAATGGCCAGTACAGCGAAACAAAAAGGGTGGAACATTTTGGTTATTACATCAGATGAGCATAATGCCAAAATCATGGGCTGCACGAACCACCCCATCATCCGAACGCCGGGATTAGACCGGCTCGCCAGCGAGGGAACGCTGTTTACGAAGGCTTACTGCGCGTATCCGATCTGCGCCCCGACTCGGCAAAGCTTTATCACCGGACAGTATCCGTTGGAGCATGGGCAGCTCAGTAACTCGCACGTGTTTGATAAACGAAACCGGACTTGGGCGCATCATTTTAAGCAGCATGGCTATACGACGGCATGTATCGGGAAAATGCACACCAACCATGAGTCCTACGAATACGGCTACGATTATCGCTATAGTACGGAGCACATTCCACAGGAAATCAAGACGCGAAAAGCATTGAATCCGCCCATATTCGATCCGGACGACAAGCTTATTTTCGATTCGATAACGGACATTCGTAACGGCGGAAAACAGCCCTCGCGGTTACAAGGCAAAGTCGTCAACGATGAATCGTTAGAAAACGATGTCATTATGCTGGAAGAAGCGATTCAATACTTGAAGACGCATCGGTCAGATAAGTTTTTCCTGCACGTATCGTTCGTTCAGCCGCATTGGTATTGGAACACGCCAGAAAAATACTACTATATGTATGATCCTGAACAGATTGACCTGCCGGAAACCGTTCCCGGTGAGCTCGAGAGCAACGCGGTGGTTTATAAAATGGCGGAGAAGGCCGGGTGGTTTCAAAATACGGAGAAAATGCACAGACTGGCGCGGGCGCGATATTACGGGAGCATCAGCTGGATGGACAGCAATGTGAACCGTCTGTTGGATACGCTTGACGAGCTTGGTCTTAAAGAGAACACGGTAGTTGTTTACTTCTCCGATCACGGTGATATGGCAGGTGAAAAAGGTCTGTGGCTTAAAAACCAGATGTACGATTCCTCTTCTCGTGTTCCCCTTATTATCCGGATGCCGGGTATCGTTCCGGAAGGTGAAGTCAACGACATGCTGATCAACCATGTAGATTTGTTTCCAACCCTTGCCGGCTTGGCGGGAGCGCTAGAACACCTGCCTGATCACCTATCCGGTGCAGACTTATCCGACTCCATTGTCAGTAGAGAGGACGGAAAGGAAGCTCGTAGAGCGAAGAAGTTCACCTTCAGCATACAGGGATTGAAGAGCGTAGATAGTGTGCCTCAGCAGGTGATGGCGCGTTCCGAGAACTGGAAGCTCATACAGTATACAAATGAAGAGCCCGAGTACCGCTACGTATTGTACGACATGAAAAACGACCCGGATGAAACGCAGAACGTGGCCTATGAAGAACATTTATGTTCTGTCGTTCAGGAACACCTGACTGCAATTGAACAATTTCTTAGCGGATTACGAAAGCCGGTCTACGAGGTGAAGCTCAAAGAGCAAACGGGTACAACGCTGATTTGATGGAACTCGAACTCCATTCAGATTATTTCCTGTTCAAGGAGAGTTAACTGAAGTGACTGTCAAAGATACAACCTTCGAACGCCTTATAACCGGCTCCATTAACCGGCAGACGAATTTTACCCATGAAAGGAAAAAGTCGTTCAGGACACGCGGCTATGACGTCCGCTCTTCAGAGCATATCTGAAAGCCGCTGTCCTCTTCAGACAGTGCCATTCCCAGAGAAAAATGTACTAAACGAAATGATAAAAAATACAAGACGATATGATATGTACTTCTATCGTCAAATTCTTTATTCTGAATTAAACCAACTAAAATAATATGATTAATATGATTTAAGGTTCATTTTGGATTATTTAATATAAAATGGGGGCATCGGTTTATGGTTACTAAAGTTTTGATCGTCACGACCGTCTTGACTACTTTGATCGTTTCAGGATGCAGCGAAAGAACGGATAAGTCTACCAGTTCAGTTGAAACGGTTAAGGAGGTACCTGAACCGGTCAAATTAACGTTGTACCAGAGGGGTGCGAACATAAGCGATGAAGAGTTTCGAGCTTTGATCGCAGAACCGGTTCAAAAAAAATATCCGTACATTACGGTAGAATTGGTCCGTTCGACGCAGGATGCATCGCCGGAAAGTCTTCTGTCCGGCGGCAATCTGCCGGATTTATTGTTCGCCAATCCCGGAACGCTACGGGAGATCAAGGAATTGAAAGCCGTCGAAGACTTGACGGAACTGGTTCGTTCGACGCGATTCGATCTGAGTAGGTTCGAATCGTACACGATCGATGCCATCCGAACGAACGGCGGAGATCCGAACAAGTTGTACGGAATTCCATTCTCCGTCAACTTCTCCGTGCTGTACTACAATAAAGATATTTTCGATAAGTTCGGCGAAGCTTATCCCGTGGACGGCATGACCTGGGACGAGGTGACTAGTCTTGCCCGAAAAGTGACCCGATCGGAAAACGGCCAGCCTTATTACGGTCTTCACCCCGCCGATGTGGATCGAATGGCGGGACAGTTATCGATTGGGGCTTACGATCCGAATACGAGAAAAGCTACGCTGACTTCCGAAGGCTGGCTCCGGGTGTTCGCGGCGAATAAAGCTGTTTGGGATATTCAGGGCAACCAGCCAGGCAACAACATTACGGCGTTTATGAAAGACCGCAACCTGGCGATGATGCCGCAGCTCGGAGCAAGGCTCGGTGAGCTGGAAGATTTGCATAAACAGGGTGTCCCGCTGAACTGGGACATGGTTTCCTATCCCACTTTCCCGGAAGCTCCCCAAACGGGCAGCGAAACGGACGTCCATACATTATCAATTACGTCCACCAGCAAACATAAAGAGGCGGCATTCAAAGTGATCGAAGTTGTATCGGAGGATGCGACCCAATTGGAGAAGACCCGGCGAGGAAGGCAGTCGGGCTTGAAAGACCCGAAATACAAAGAAAGCTTTGGCTCTGGACTCCAAACGCTGCAAGGAAAGCATGTTGCCGCTATTTTTCAGATCATTCCCGCAAAACCTCGATTTAGCGATAAATATTCCGATATTGCTAAAAACCAGATCGCAACGGCTATGAACAAAGTGATTAAAGGAGAAGCAGACATTAACTCTGCGCTGCGGGAAGCAGAGGAGCTGGCTAACAAACAAATCGAAGCGGCAATCAACAAATAAAGATCACTTCAAGATGAAAAAATGGTTTGAACGCTGGTGTTTCGTGAGAAACCAGCAAGTTTCTCTGGATTATTAACAAACAGCAGCTTAGAGAACGTTAGGAGGTGGTACGGGATGGCCACAATAGAGATTAATCATCTGTATAAGAGATATGCCAAGAACAAGCATACGGTCGTGAAGGATTTCCATCTTGAAATAAAAGACAAGGAATTTCTCGTGCTTGTAGGCCCATCTGGATGCGGAAAATCTACAATGCTACGGATGATTGCAGGCCTTGAGGACGTGACCGAGGGTGAGATTTATATCGGGGATACGCTAGTCAACGATTTACCGCCAAAGGACCGGGATATCGCCATGGTATTCCAAAATTATGCGCTATATCCCAATTTGAACGTTTACGAGAATATCGCTTTCGGTCTTCGATTACGTAAGTTGCCGAAACATGAGATTGATCTTGCAGTGAAGAGGGCTGCGCGCATTTTGGAAATAGAGCCTTTTTTGGACCGAAAACCGAGACAGCTTTCCGGGGGACAAAGACAACGTGTGGCTTTGGGACGCGCTATCGTCCGTAATCCGCAAGTTTTCCTGATGGATGAACCTCTATCCAATCTTGATGCGAAGCTTCGCATGCAAATGCGTACTGAGATCATTAAGCTTCATAAGTCACTTAAAACGACGATTGTTTATGTTACCCATGATCAAGTTGAAGCCATGACGATGGGGGATCGTATTGTGGTCATGAAGGAGGGGGTAATTCAACAAGCTGATACGCCAGAAAGTATCTACTCCAAACCGAACAATACTTTTGTAGCCAGCTTTATCGGGTCGCCACCAATGAACTTCATTAAGGGCCGCGTTCTGGAGAATATACCCGGAAAGCTCGAATTTCACACCCCACGTTTTTCTCTAAATATTCCTGAAATTGCATCGAATATGCTGATCAAAAACAAAATGGTGAACCGTATCGTAACACTAGGAATACGGCCGGAGAATATGGAATTGGGGAAAGCAGCTGAAATCGCAGGAATTCCAGGTTTTCATAAGTACAACGAGCTGATGGGGGCAGACCGCTACCTGCATTTGGACATCGGTCAGGAACAGTTACTTACCATCCGAGCTAGCCCTGAGATTCAGTATGTTGAAGATGATTTAGTATATGTTACTCCAAATGTATCCGAGGCGTTGTTTTTTCATTTCGATACCGGAGAACGATTGAGTTAAATACCAGTAGTAAATAACGTGATGTCCGATGTAATGGGATTGCTTTTGGGTAAATTTTATAAAAAAGAGGTTGACAAACATTCTCCAGTGGTGCTAACATCCGTTTATACTAATTTCCAACTAAACATACTGGAATTAACGACTTTAAAAAAAGTGCAGTTGACCGGACCTCCGGAGACGCGCTTCCCATAGAGGAGCTGCGTCTTTTTTTTTTGACTTGCTCGTAGGGAAGGAGACATCTTATGGTTTACGCAGCGGAAAAAAAGGGAATGCGCGGGAAGCGGGAGCGTGTGGATTATCGTACACGAAAACAGTTATGGTGCCTACTGTTCATTGCACCGCAGCTTGCTTTATTTTTACTCTTTACGTTGTATCCGATCATCATGAGTTATGTGTACGCATTTTTCCATTGGAGCGGATTCGGGCCGCTGCAGGACTATGCAGGCTTAGCAAACTTCAAAGAGACACTTTATGATCCGATTTTTTGGAACGCGTTCCGCAACAGCTTGACATTTATGGTGTACGTCGTTTTGATACAGGTGCCTCTCGCGCTGCTGATGGCATTGCTGTTGAATGCCGATTGGCTGAAAGGAAAGGCGTTTTACCGAATGCTCTATTTCTTGCCTGTCGTGACGACGACGGCCGTTGTGGGCCTGGTCATGCGTTTCGTTTTCGGCGCCTATAAAGGGCTCGTAAACGAGGTGCTTATCCGGGGCGGGATACTAAGCGAACCCGTCGATTGGCTCGGCTCGATCGATACGGCGTTTTTGGTCGTCGTGATCGTTGGCATATGGAAAAGCTTCGGGATGAAGATGGTCTATTGGCTGGCCGGTATCCAGTCTCTTCCGAAGGAGATATTTGAAGCGGCGAAAATCGACGGTGCGGGTCCGCTTCAGATGCTCCGGTACATTACTGTCCCGTTGCTATTGCCGGTCGGAAGCGTCATTTTGCTGATGTCCGCTGTCAATGCACTACATGTATTTGATCTTGTCAAGGCAATGACGGACGGAGGACCGGCGTTCAAGACGGACATGGTCGACGTGTATATATACCGCTATGCGTTTTCCGGCAAAGGGGAGGCGAGGGTCGGCTTCGCATCCGCTGCAGGCGTCTTGTACGGTATCGTCGTCATGGCGATTTCGCTCGTGCTGGGACTGCTAGTGAAGATGACCGGGGGACGTAAAGGCGGGAAAGTTTAGGGAAGGGGAGAGCTATGTCGACCAAAAAAATCAAAAAACGCTCGCCGTTCGTGCTGCTCGTTCATTTGCTGCTGACCGGACTTGGGGTTGTCTGGATTTATCCTTTTATTTGGATGATCATGGCTGCCTTTAAAACGAACAAAGAATATATCAGCTCGGGCATTTCGCTGTGGCCGGAGCAATTCCAATTCGCAAATTACAAACGGGCCTGGGAGACGGCGCATTTTTCCGTTTACTTCTGGAATACCGTGATCGTTACGGTCGCCGTTGTCGCCATTGTCATCGTCGTATGCTCCATGGCGGGCTATGCAGTGGGAAGATATCACTTCAAAGGCAGGCTGCTCTTTATTTCGGCGATCACCGCAACGATGTTCATGCCGAAGGGCTATACGATCATTCCAATTTATACACTGGTCAATCAGCTTGGGCTCAACAATACGCTGTGGGGTGTTATTTTGGCGGAGGCCGGGGGTGCGCACGTCTTATTTATATTGTTGTTCGTGGCCTATTTCCGCGGTTTACCTAAAGAACTGGGGGAATCGGCGGAGGTGGACGGGAGCGGATTTATTCGAACCTTCGCGCAGATTATGCTGCCGCTTTCCAAACCGATCATTGCAACGACAGCAATCATGCAGTTTATGTTTACTTGGAACGCATTTTTGATGCCACTCGTATTTACGCTCGGCAAACCGAAGTTGCGTACGCTCGGGGTCGGTATGTTTCAATTCGTAGGAGAGAATACGCTGGATTGGACAGGGATGGCGGCTGCGGCCAGTATTTCTCTCATTCCGATTCTGATCGTATTTCTGCTGCTGCAAAAATATTTTATCGAGGGCGTCGCTGGCGCCGTGAAATCTTAACATCAAAGCGAAGGACAAACAAGGAGTGAGCAATATGAAAAAGAATTACTGGAAATCAGCAGTGGCCGGAACTATTGGCGCAGCACTGCTGGTAACGGCAGGCTGCTCGGATACTTCGGATCTAGGTAGCCAAACTGCCGGTGACGGCAAAGAAGCGGTCCTTACCGTTTGGGGCTTAAGCGACTTCCTAAAAGGTGAGGAGAGTCCCGGACAGCAAATGGTCAACGAATTTAATGAAAAGTACAAAGGGCAAATCCGCGTGGAAGCAAGATATATGCCTGCAGCGGAATACAATACGGCGATTCAGGCCGCGATTGCCTCAAACGATTTGCCGGATATTTACCAGACGCCATCGAGCTCGGATATACGTACGTTTGTCGCCAACGGACATGTGCTTCCATTTGATGGTCTCGTATCGGATAGCTGGAAAAGCCGGTTTTTCGAGGGGAGCTTTGTGGAAGGCGTCAACGTGATCGACGGCAAGACGTACAGCTGGCCGCTTACGGGTCCGCAGCTCGGTTCGATTCTATATTATAACAAGGACGTGTTGAAACAAACCGGCCTTGATCCGGAGAAGCCGCCGAAGACATGGGATGAGCTGATAGAAATGGCGCGGACGGTCACGGCTAAAGGAAAAGGCGATGTGTTTGGTGTCGTGTTTGGTGGCGGGGAATCCGGGGGCAACTCGGGTGTCGTCAACTTCGTGAACGCCTTGGCGGCTGGAGCTTCTCCGGAAGCAGCCGGCGGCTTCAACTATAAGACAGGCAAGTATGCCTATGATTCCAAGGCGACGCTGGATTCATTCAATCTTCTGCTCAACCTGAAGCAGGACGGTAGCATCCTGCCTTCATCCTTTACGCTGAAAGGAGCGGAAGCGGGCATCATGTTCGGGCAGGGGAAGGCGGCGTTCTTGATTGACGGCCGTGCCCGGATGTGGATCGTCAAACGGGATACGCCGGATGCAAAATTTGGTCTCGCCCAGGTGCCGACGCCGGACGGCAGCAAGCCGACCTACTACTACGTTCCGGTTAATCCGTCGGGATATATGATTTCATCGAAGACGAAGCATCCGAAGGAAGTCGGCATTTTCCTTGAAAACGGGTTTACCGCCCCGATATTCTACGAGCGCTACCTGAAAAGCGGAGTCGCACTAACGCCAATCGAGAGCATTAATAACAATAAATCGCTGTATCCGTATCCCGAGTTCAATACGTTTATGCAGCTTCATAAAGATTTATTGAGGGTAAGGCCAGATTATGCGGTAAAAAATGCGCAAACCGCCAAGGTCGTCGTCGAACTGGGAACGCTCGACCAGCCAAAGGTGAAGCCGGGATTCAACGATATTTTGCAGTCCGTGCTGTCCGGGACGCAAAAGGATGCGGCTGGCTTGTTAAAAGCATATAACGATAAGCTGAACAAAGGACTTGAGGAGGCTATAAACAAAGTGAAGGCGTCCGGAGGAAATGTTAGCCCGGATGATTTCAAGTTTCCGAACTGGGATCCGAAGAAGGATTACACTGGCGATGATTATAAAGCGTTGAAATAACTGCAAGGGACGGAGAGGAGCACATTCGATGAGTTCAATGAATTCTAATGGTAAGCCGAATATCGTATTTATCGTATCGGACCAGCACCGGGGAGATTTTATGGGCTGCGCGGGCAACCGAGTGGTTCTCACGCCGAATTTGGACCGGCTGGCTGAAGGCGGCGTTCAGTTCACACAAGCCTATTGCAATTCGCCGTTATGCGTGCCTTCCCGCATGTCCATGCTAACGGGACGTTATCCGCACCAGACCGGCGTGTTCGGCAACAGCGATCATCTGGCGTCGGACATACCGACCTTTGTGCATGGACTTGCGCTGGGCGGTTACGAGACGGTGCTGTGCGGCCGGATGCACTTTGTCGGGCCGGACCAGCGGCATGGGTATAAGCACAGACTTGTCGGCGATATTACTCCGACGTATTTGGGCGGGCCTTCCACAAAGTATGGTGCCTTGAAAGGGACGTCCGGTCAAGGGCTGCGCTCAATCGAGACGGCAGGTCCGGGAAGCAGCCCGGTGCAGCAATATGACGAGCAGGTGACGCAGTCGTTTGAGCGGTTTGCCGCGTCCCGAGATGGTTCCGGCACAGATCAGCCGCTGTTCATCACCGTTGGGCTGTACGGTCCGCATCATCCGTTCATCAGCCCGCAGGTGAATTACGAACAGGCAGTTCGGGCAATGGCGGACGGCGATGCGCCGATCACTCTGGACAGCTTGCCTCGCCATCCGTGGCATGAGAATTGGTTTAGTCGGTTAAAAGCGGAGCAAATTACGCCGGAGCAGCTCACAGAAGCAAGGGCGAACTATATCGGCCTTGTAAACCGGCTTGACGAACTGGTCGGGCGAATCGTCAAGGCGGCAGAGGCACTGCCGGGAGATACGTGGATCGTATATGTGTCCGATCACGGGGAAATGGCCGGGGACAAGGGCATGTTCTGGAAGCGAAGCTTCTACGACGGCGCGCTGCGTATACCTATGATATGGCATCCGCTGCGTCATGGCGGACCGGGCGGCATCGTCCGGGGCGCCAAGGTGGATACGCCGGTCAGTTTGATCGATCTGGCGCCGACGTTCCTTCAAGCAACACAATCGCCGGTGCCATCTTTTCTGGCCGGGAACGATTTGTCCCCACTGTTGTATGGCCGGGGGATTGAAGGCACCGTATGGGAGAACATGCCTCCGGTGTACAGTGAACTGCTGACGCCGCAGGATTCCGCGATTCGGATGGTCCGGCAGGGAGACAATAAGCTTATTTATTACCATAACTATCTGCCGGTACAGCTGTTCGATCTCCGTACCGATCCCCATGAAACGACCAACCTGGCGGAAAGCGATGAATACCTTGGGCTCGTTCAGAAACTCAAAGGCCTTGCGTTGCAAGACTGGGATCCGGATGCGCTGATCGCTTCTTCTTTACGGCGTCATGAGGATCAAGCATTTATCGCAAAGTGGGGCAAGAAGGTCGGACCGGATTGGCATGAGGTGTGGAACCCGGAAGATCCGGGCGGCAATGATCCCGTATTCGAGACGCAGAGGGAGATCGCGGGTGCAAAGGAGGGACAGCAATGAATCCTATTAAAAAACCGTCCTGCTGCTCCATAAGCCGGCAAAGCCGTGAAGAGGTGGCGTTCGCCCCTGTGACAGCCGAAAGCGTAAGCGGGGGGAACACGGCTCCGTACACTGACGGGGCGCCGGGTTCCGGAGCAATCGGACGCAAGGAATGCGATTTCGACAACGAGGTTGGGATGGAGACCGCCAGCGGAATGATTTTCCTGCAGGGCGGCACGTTCCTTATGGGGACCGACGATGCGGAAGGCTTTCCTGCCGATGGGGAAGGACCGGTTCGAGAAGTGGAGCTTTCCCCTTTTTATATCGACCGAACGACCGTGACCAACTCGGAATTCGCGGATTTTGTTGGGGATACCGGATATATTACCGAAGCGGAACGGTTCGGGTGGTCCTTCGTGTTTCATTTATTTGTTGAGGATCCCGTTCGCAAGACGGATACGAAGAATGTCCCCGGCGTGCCCTGGTGGCTCGCCGTCCAAGGGGCGAACTGGCGTCAGCCGGAGGGTGAAGGCTCCTCGATCCGCGACAGGCTGGATCATCCGGTGATCCATGCTTCCTGGAACGATGCGGCTGCATACTGCAAATGGGCCGGCAAACGGCTGCCGACGGAAGCGGAATGGGAGTATGCGGCCCGGGGCGGATTGGTGCAAAAGCGGTATCCGTGGGGCGATTTGCTGAAGCCGGACGGTAAGCACCTTTGCAATATTTGGCAGGGAAAATTCCCCGATAAGAATAATGCGAGTGACGGCTATATCGCTACGGCGCCGGCGCTATCTTTTCCGCCGAACGGTTACGGTCTCTATAATACAGTAGGTAATGTATGGGAGTGGTGTGCCGACTGGTTTAGTCCAAATCCGGCAGCCATCGGCGTAACGAAAAATCCGCAGGGACCTAGGAGCGGCACGAACCGTGTGATGCGGGGCGGATCGTATTTGTGCCACAAATCGTACTGCAATCGTTACCGCGTCGCTGCGCGTAGTTCCAACACGCCGGACAGCTCGACAGGCAATCTCGGTTTTCGATGTGCAAAAGACGCATAACGCATAATTTTCAATAGAAACGGTGTAATGATCGACACCGAACGGTTCGTACAATAATGGTTAGAAGCGTTCATAAACGGACTAGAGGAGAGTGAAAGGGTCATGGCCAAACGAAATTCACAACCGAACGTCATTGTCTTTTTTACCGATCAGCAGCGCTGGGATACGACAGGAGTGCACGGCAATCCGCTGGGGCTCACTCCGAATTTCGACCGTATGGCGGCGGGCGGCACTCATTTGTATCATTCATTCACCTGCCAGCCGGTGTGTGGTCCTGCACGATCAGTGCTGCAAACCGGACTGTATCCTACGACAACAGGCTGCTTCCGTAATTCAATTCCGCTGCCAGAGAGCTCCAAGACAATTGCCCATTATTTCCGCGAAGCCGGATACACGACCGGGTATATCGGGAAATGGCATTTGGCGGGTGAAAATCCGGTGACCGAATCGAAGCGGGGCGGATATGAATATTGGCTGGCATCGAATGCGCTCGAAAGGACATCGGATGCGTATGATACCATTGTGTACAATAACGATAACGAGCTGGTGAAGCTGCCCGGCTACCGGGTGGACGCGCTGACAGATGCGGCGATTCGTTATATCAATAAGCGTCAGGATGAACCCTTTTTCCTGTTTGTATCGTATCTAGAGCCGCACCATCAAAACCACCGGGACGACTATCCCTCCCCGGACGTATATGCGAACACCTATACCGGCAGATGGACGCCGCCGGATTTGGCGGCGCTTAGAGGAACGAGCGCGCAGCATCTGGACGGTTATTATGGAATGGTGAAGCGTCTCGATGAAGCGCTCGGACGCGTGTTTGACGCCGTAAAGAGCCTTTCGCTGACGGATGATACGATCATCTTGTTTACCTCTGACCATGGCAACCATTTCAAGACGCGTAACGGCGAGTACAAGCGTTCCTGCCATGAAAGCTCCATCCGAGTTCCAACTGCTTTGACCGGACCGGGCTTTACGAGCAGAGGACAAATCCGGGAGCTGGTCAGCCTGATCGATTTGCCGCCGACGCTGCTCGATGCCGCGGGTATTCCGGTTCCGGAATCGATGCAGGGACGCTCCATCCTGCCGTTGCTGCGCCGGGAGACGGCCGACTGGCCGGACGATGTGTTCGTGCAAATCAGCGAAGCACAAACCGGACGCGCGATCCGTACACAGCGGTGGAAATATTCGGTATCTTCACAGCAGCATGACCGCAATAAAGCTTCATCCGATACTTATGCAGAGGAGTTCCTATACGATCTGCAGGCCGATCCGTACGAACTGACGAACCTGATCGGTTTCCAGTCGCACCGGCAGACCACCGAAATATTGCGGGAGCGCCTGTTGCGACGCATGGCCGAAGCAGGTGAGGCGCCTGCGGTGATCCTCACTGCTGAGGAGAAGATGAGCGGCCAGCGCCGCGTATCGGAGCTGGAAGCCCGAAATTAGACGTTTGATCAAAGGAGGAACACCGAATGAGTAACAGTATCGTTTTAATATCTGACGAGCACAATCCGTTCTACTCCGCCGTGTACGGCCACAGCTTCCTTCGAACACCGAGCATGGAGCGTCTGGCCGCCGAGGGTACCGTGTATGAGAATGCGTATTGCCCTTCGCCGCTCTGCACACCGAGCCGTTCTGCTTTCATGTCGGGCCGGCGGGTGCACGAGCTGCAGGTGTACAGCAACTGCAATGTCGGGCTGCGTACTGATTTCCCGTCCTACGGCAAGGTGCTGCATGACCAGGGTATATACACCGCGCATTTCGGTAAAATCCATGTGTACGAGGCGGCCAAACGGCTCGGATTTACAGAAATCCATCACCGGAAGGAGCATAAAAAACCCGGCGATACGAATTTCAGCCGCAGGCCACTTGCGATCCGAAAGGATGCAGCACAGAGGGCGGACGGCTACGGCGTAAAAGAAGACGCGTTTGATGGTGATTTAAAGGTTATCAATGAAGCATTGAATTGGCTGCGGGAGGTGGCTCCGACCTTAAACCAGCCATGGACGATGACAATCAACCTGCTGAATCCGCACTTTCCGCAATGGAACACGCAGGAGTATTGGGATTTGTACCCGCAGGGCGGAGATCTTCCCCGTTACGGCAAAGAGGAGGAAAGTGCGAACCATCCGTATGCACGCGATTTGCGAATGCACTTCCAGACAGATTTATTTACGGAAGAACAGGTGCGGGGGCTGAGAAGAGGATATTTGGGTAATGTCGCCTTTATCGACGACCAGCTCGGCCGACTGCTTGACGCGCTGCAGGAGAGCGGACTCAAGGAAAGCACGAATGTCATTTACACGTCGGATCACGGGGACATGCTCGGAAAATTCGGTATGTGGTGGAAATGCTCGCTTTACGAAGATTCCGTTCGCATTCCGTGCATCGCGGCCGGGCCGGATTTTGCTAAAGGCAAACGGGTGGAAACGCCGGTTGACTCGCATGATATCCAGGCGTCCCTGTTCCACGCTGCAGGCGCTCAGCGGCCGTCGCATTGGGCGGGCGAGCCGCTTCAGACGGTGAAGGAGTGCGATCCTGAGCGCGTGGTGTTCTCTGAATACCATGGGCACGGTACAAGATCCGGCGCTTTCTTGATTCGCAAAGGGGACTGGAAGCTGATCTATAATGCCGAGGCGCCGCATCAGCTGTACCATTTGCGTGAAGATCCGGATGAGCTGAATAACGTGTTTGCGGATTATCCGGAAAAAGCGGTTGAGCTCGAGACCGAACTTCGCCGCATTTGTTCCCCGGAGCTGGAAGATGAGAGGGCGCATCGGTTTCAACAGGAGCAGCTGCGTCTGCTGCGGGACAAAGCATTCGAAAATGAAACCCCGGCAGGTGCTTGATGATAAGTCAAGGAGTGCAAGCAATGAGGCATGTTGTGCTTTCCTTTTTTAGCAAGATTTCTAATTAGCTGTCTCCATACACTAAATAATTTACAGGAATTATCTTCTAGTCAGCCGGAGACGTCATTCCATGGGATGTATTGCTCATGCGAGGCGTCTCTTTTTTATTCAAGCTTATCATACGATATGCCGGTGTTTTACACAGGCCAGAAAAGTCGGAACGCAATATCGCGGGCTGGATGTCAGTTATGAGGTGCTGACCTCGCAAAATAACCACTCTTATCAGAAACAAATACAACATAATGATAAGCAAATCCCAACATAATGTTATTTCCATCTCATGAGCAGTCCGTGCGGCATAAATACCATTCATTGAAATCGGAGGGAAACAGGAATGAGTACTAAACCGAATATAATTGTAATATTAAATGACGATATGGGGTATTCGGACATCGGATGCTATGGCGGTGAAATCGATACGCCGAATTTGAACTCGTTGGCGGAGAACGGCATCCGGTTTGCCCAATTTTATAATACAGCCCGATGCAGTCCGACGCGAGCTTCTTTGCTCACCGGCTTGCATCCCCACCAGACCGGGATCGGAATATTGGTAAACGATGACGGACCTGAAGGCTACGCCGGCAATTTGAATGGAAAATGCGTAACAATTGCGGAGGTTCTTAGAGAAAATAACTATCGGACTTATATGAGCGGCAAATGGCACGTCGCTACAAATACGAAAACCGTGAACGACACATGGCCGATTCAGCGGGGATTCGACCGTTTTTACGGGATACTTGGCGGCGCAGCAAGTTATTTTCATCCGGGCACGCTTACCCGAAATAATGAAAATATTGAACACGAAGCGGAGCGCGACGATCAATACTATATTACAGATGCCATCAGCGGGCATGCGGCACAGTTCATTAAGGAGCATGTAAAAGAGCATCCGGATCAGCCTTTTTTCCAATACGTAGCGTATACTGCGCCGCATTGGCCTCTTCACGCGCGGGAGGAGGATATTGCGAAATATGCTGGAAGATTCGAGAAAGGCTGGGATCGGCTGCGGGAGGAGCGATTGGAGAGAATGATCGAAAAAGGCCTTATCGATTCATCGTGGAAGCTGACGGATCGAGATTCTGGACAGCCCAAATGGGATGATGTGGAGGATAAGGCATGGCAGCTTCGGCGAATGGAGGTTTATGCTGCGCAAATCGACCGGATGGATCAAGGTATAGGCACGATTTTGCAAACATTAAAGGAGACCGGCCAGTGGGAGAATACGATCATCTTCTTTCTTGCCGATAATGGTGGTTGTGCAGAAGAACTGGCACCAGGGGCGGGCGAGGCTCGAATCCGGAGAGGGATCGGCCGGGGGGAACGGACCAAAAATAACGAGCTTGTAGCCTTTGGAAATCGTAACGACATCCTGCCGGGAGCCGAAAATACGTATCAAAGCTATGGGGTAGCCTGGGCGAACTTGTCGAATACGCCGTTCCGCCTGTATAAGCATTGGGTACATGAAGGCGGGATCGCAACTCCACTGATTGTGCATTGGCCTGAGTCGATTACCGATCCAGGCGCTATCAGGCATACTCCGGGCCAGCTAACGGATATTATGGCGACGATACTTGAAATTTCGGGCGCCAGTTATCCGGCGACATATAAAGGCAGACCCATTTTACCCTTGGAGGGGAAAAGCCTCATTAACATCATAGAGGGGAACACGTGGCCAAGCCGTCCCCTCTTCTGGGAGCATGAAGGAAATGCCGCCGTCCGCTTAGGCCAGTGGAAGCTGGTAAAAAAGTATCCAGGTGCATGGGAGCTTTATGATATGGAAACAGACCGTACGGAAACGAATGATCTTGCCGGCGTGCATCCCGGGAAAGTAGCGGAGCTAAGCAAAGAATATGACAAATGGGCTGACCGTTGCGGTGTCATTCCAAGAGATAAAATATTAGCTTTGAAAAAGGGCAGACCATCGGATCGAAAAGTAAATTCCTGATCGCTCTGTGATCTGAAGCAGACATTTAATACGTTTCCTAAAGTGGATTATGAAAGTGGGGGATTTACCTTTGATGAATAAAAGGAAAGCCCGAATAGGAGTAATATTTCTATTCGGTGCTATGACTGTGGCGTGGCAGCTACAAAGAAAATAAGATCGAAGCGTCGCCGAACAGACGATGAGCTTTATCGAACGAGGTACAGCGTAGGAAGCGTGTGGAACGCATTGACACTTCCGACAGAGCATGATACCATTTTTATACATACAGCATATATTGTGTTCAACCGGAACTCCGGAGACGCAGCTTTCCTTTCTTTTTTAAGGAGAGCTACGTCTTTTTTAGTTTCTTACTACCCTCTAGATATTTGGGCACGAATTAATGCGAGAGGTGAGCGTATGAAAGAGTACTTACAAGAATTTAGGGAGAGCTATCGCTACACACCATCGGATTTCGAAAAGCTGGGAGGGATTTGGCCGCTTCGGGTAGGACAAAACAAGGCGAAATCGAACTATATCGTGGGACCGCGGGTAATTGATTGTTATTCCCTCCACTTTATTATCAGCGGCTCACTTTTCCTTTCGCACGGAAATGAATACGTCAAATTGACACAAAATGATATCTTTTGTCTCCATCCCCATATAAAGTACAGCTATTCTATTGTTGAAGATGACCCCGATACGCCATTGCGAATGTTTTGGATGGCATTTAACGGAACCCAAGCTTCTCCCATGTTGAAGTATATCGACGTCTCAGAAGAACGACCCTATCTTCGGAACCGCATGACACCGGAATTGTTGACGTGGGTCAAAACATTGTTTCAGCTTATTGCGGAAAAGGAAAATAACGCGGTGATTAGACTGCAAGTCACTTTATACAATATTTTCAACATGTTAACTCCACTCACTGTGAATTCACCTGAGAAGGCGCATGCCAATGAATGGCTAAAAAAAAGCGTTGATTTTATCAACACGCATTTTACGGAAGGAATTACGGTAGCAGAGGCTGTTAGGGTAGCGGGCGTGCACCGTTCGCATTTTTACAATGAGTTTAATCGTCTGCTCGGTATGAGCCCTATGCAATATTTGATGAAGCTTCGTATGGAAAGAGCCAGCGGGATGCTCAAGAATACAAGGTTGAGCGTTACGGAAATATCGCTCTCTTGCGGGTACCTCGATCTGTATTCGTTTTCCCGAGCTTTTTATAATTATTATGGTCTGTCCCCATCCGAGTATAGGGCTGGCGTACCCGTTAAGGTTAATCCGATAGACGTCAGAAGTACAACAAAAAAACGAAATAAACAAAATGTCATTTTCTTATGATGTCGGACTGTTTATGTATCCGACTAATAACATGGGATTTCTATATGCAGCAGACAAAATGCCAAATCCAATACTACAAAGTGATATTACCCTTTTGCCATAGCTCATGTATGATAGTTTTGTCAATTATTTCCTACTATACAAATATGATTTAGCGGAATAGATGTGTTGACTGGACCCACCTGAAACACAAGAGGGAGAATAAGTTTCGAATTGGAATGAAGGGAGAGGATCCATTTGTTTCATAGAAGTAGAGTGCTTGTGCCTATACTGGCGCAATTATTAAGGAGGTGTTTTTCATAGTCATGGTCAAACGAATTGGTATACTGCTTATTATTACTGGGATTATCCTTTCATTGCTCGGCTGCGGAAACGAGGAGACGGTCCAAGGCAAGGGTGAGGAGCCCTTTACAATCTCTGTATACAAGACCGGGCTCAATTTAACCGAGACGGAATTCCAAACCTTTTTTATAGAACCGGTCAAGAAAAAATATCCTAACATTACGTTGAAACTGATTGTGGATGAGAAAGGCGCGACACCGGAGGAGCTTTTAGCTGCGAATTCGTTTCCCGACATCATTTTCACGAGCAATCCGTCGTATTTTCGGCTGCAAGGCTTGAACGTCGTGAACGGGCTCGACGATTTGGTGAAAAAAAACCATTTCGACCTAAATCGGATTAAACCGGTAATTACCGATTCGATCAAATTGTATTCAAGCAATAACGAACT
Organism: Paenibacillus sp. NPDC056579; assembly: GCF_042793215.1. NCBI lineage: Bacteria > Bacillati > Bacillota > Bacilli > Caryophanales > Paenibacillaceae > Paenibacillus > Paenibacillus sp. NPDC056579. The sequence goes on along the minus strand of NZ_JBHTVD010000001.1, from coordinate 1,380,309 downwards.
GATTGCACTACCGTTTTCCCTTAATGTGGCCGCTCTTTTTTATAACAAGGACATCTTCGATAAGTTCGGCGTGGAATATCCGAACAAAGTCATGACCTGGGAGGAGACGTTAAGACTGGCCAGACAGCTGACCCGAACTGAAGGCGGGATAAATTATGTCGGTATCGATTTGACCGGGCCGACGAATATTGCACGCGGTCTGTCGTTGCCTTTGATTGATCCGCAAACCGGAAATGCGGCTGTGCAAAGCGAGCCTTGGGTGAGGGTGTTTCAGTTGCTGAAGGAATCTTACGAAATTCCGGGGTATATCGGAGAAAATGACCGTCATACTTATGGTAATAAAGCTTTCTTGCAGGAACGGAATTTGGCGATGCTGCCGAACTGGCTCGGGGGCTTAATCGGACCTTTGCAGGAGCTGAGCCAGCAAGGAACCGGGCTTAATTGGGATGTGGCACCTCTTCCGAATTTTCCGGAAGCTATCGGAACGGGCAGAGAGATCGACATCCACTCAATGATGCTTTCCAAACTGAGTCCGCATAAGGAGCAGGCGTTCCAGGTGATGACGTATATGCTGTCGGAGGAGGTTCAAAGGATCATCGCCAAATCGGGACGGATGTCCGTTCTCGATAATCCGCAGCTGGAGAAGGAATTCGGGACTGAACTGGAAAGCCTGAAAGGCAAGCAAATCGAGAATGTGTTCAAAGCGCTACCCAGAAAGCTTCATATTCCGAGTGAATTCGACAAGGACGTGGCTACCAAAAAGCTGGAAGATGCCGCCAAAGAAGTCGCGACCGGTAAGGCGGATGTCAATTCCGCGCTGCGAAATGTACAGTCCGCGATTGATAAAGAGATTCAATCGCTGAAGGCAACCGATCGCACTATATCCGTTCCGGCGGAGGAAAAGAAACCATAAGCAAATAACTTAACCAACCCTCCAAACCGAAGGTAATGCGCCGACGCTGACTTAGGCAGGGTTCATAACAAGGAGGAATGTTCTTGGCTGCCGAAAACCGAAACTTTATCTTTTTCTTTCCTGACGAGATGCGTGCCGAAAGTTTGTCTTGTTACGGTCATCCTCTCGTGAAAACGCCCAACTTCGACAGACTGGCCCATGAGGGAGTGCGTTTCGAGCAGTGCCATGTGCAGCATACGGTATGTTCTCCGTCCCGCTGCAGCCTGATGACCGGCTGGTATCCGCATACGGCGGGCCATCGGACATTGTGGCATTTACTGCGACCTCATGAACCCAGTTTATTCAGGTATTTGAAGCAAGCAGGTTATCGGATCGAGTGGTTTGGTAAAAACGACCTGTATTCAACGGAATACTTTCGGGAATTGGGATGCGACTTCAGTACAACCGGGAAAAGTACCCTAACCGATTCAAACCCATCCGATAGCTTCGTGAGAGAAAATACGTTCGATCCGGAAGATCCGGCGTACTACAGCTTTTTGTTCGAGCCGAAGGGAGGCAGCGGAACGGAAACAGCCGTGAAGGTTCAAAAAGCAACTCAATTCCTCCGTTCGCAAGATGCAAAAGAACAGCCGTTTTTTCTCTACTTGCCGACGGCGATGCCGCATCCGCCATATGCGGCACCTGAGCCTTTTCATAATATGTACGATCCGGATGAGCTTCCGGAGCTGCGTCCGCCGGTTGCGGGTAAGCCAGGTTTTTATGAGAAAATTCGATCGTATAGACGACTGGATCAATTACCGGGGGACGTACTGAAAAAAATTCAGGCGGTCTATTTAGGTATGATCAGTCATGTGGACTTTTGGCTCGGCGAGCTGATGAACGCACTTGAAGAGAGCGGCCTGGCCGATTCAACGACGATTATTGTTTCTTCCGATCATGGGGATTGGGCTGGCGATTACGGTCTTGTCGAAAAATGGCCAAGCGGACTGGACGATACACTTACGAGAGTTCCGCTGCTGGTCCGCAGTCCGGGATGCACGGCTAGTCATATCGTGAAGGAACAGGTTGAGCTGTTCGATATTATGGCAACCGTGCTTGATATGGCTGGAATTGAAGCAAAGCACAACCATTTTGCCCGTTCTCTCGTTCCTCAACTTCACGGACAACCTGGCGATCCGAGCCGGGCGGTGTTTGCCGAGGGCGGGTACGATTTGCGGGAGGAGCACTGCTTCGAGGGTCGGCCCGATCGAATGTTTGACGGCTTTTTTCGTGACGAGAAGCATATTTATTATCCGAAAGGAAAGCTGCAGCAAGATTATCCGGAGTCCGTATGCCGTGCTTCGATGATCCGTACGCAAGACTACAAGCTGGTACGGCGCACGGCAGATTTGAGCGAATTATACGATTTGCGCAGAGACCCCCGCGAACTGAATAATGTGTATGGCCACACATCTTATAGGACGATACAGGCGGAGCTGGAATCACAGCTGCTGGACTGGTTCATCCATACGGCCGATGTGGTGCCGATGGACGAAGATCCCCGCGGTTTTCCGAAAGCAAGTCGCGAAAGGAGCAGATCCTTATGAATATCGTTTATATCCATACTCACGATACCGGCCGCTATATCGAGCCATACGGACATAAGGTACCGACGCCACGGCTGCAAGCTTTTGCCGAAGAAGGGATTCTGTTCCGGCACGCTTACAATGCGGGCCCAACCTGTTCGCCAAGTAGATCCGCTTTGCTGACAGGCATGGCTCCCCATTCGTCGGGAATGCTTGGCCTTGCCCACCGAGGATTTGAGCTAAGCGATCCAAACCGGCATCTAGCCTCGTTTCTAAAAAACCATGGATTCGAAACGGCTCTGTGCGGCGTTCAGCATGAAGCCCGGCAGCCCGAACAGCTCGGATATGAGCGTATATTGACAACTCCAGGAGGAAGCAGCAAAAGAGAAGGACAATGGGATATGGAGAACGCGCATAAAGTAGCTGAATATTTGAAGACTCGAAAGCCAGAAACACCGTTTTTCCTATCGTACGGCATGTTCAGCACACATCGGGAGTTTTCTGAAATCGACGGAGCTATTAATCCGAACTATGTGCTTCCGCCTTTTCCACTCACAGACACAAAGCAAAACCGGGAGGATATGGCTGCCTTTATAAGCTCTGCCATGACGGTAGACCGGTGTGTAGGCATCGTCCTCGATGCACTTCGGGAAGCCGGGCTGGAACGAGATACGTTAATCATTTTTACTACGGATCATGGAATTGCGTTCCCGCGGATGAAATGCAATTTGTACGATACGGGAATCGGCGTATCACTGATCCTCAAAGTTCCAGGGATAACCAATGAAGGTGGCCGTGCGATTGACGCGCTCGTTTCACAGCTCGATCTCTTCCCGACGATTTGCGATATGCTGTCAGTCAAAAAGCCTTCGTGGCTGCAAGGACATTCACTCCTCCCGCTGTTAAAGGGAGAATCAGAAAGCATACGGGACGAGATTTTTTCGGAGGTCACTTATCATGCCGCCTATGAACCGATGCGGTGCATACGGACGAATCGATTCAAATACATCAAGCTATTCGACGACCACAACCGCCACGTGCCTGCGAACATCGACGACGGCCCGGGCAAAACGTTTATGCTGGACAATGGGATGCTGAAGGAAAAGAAGGAGCACGAGATGCTGTTCGATCTAAATTTGGATCCGGTTGAACGTGTGAATCTGATCGGTAATGCCGAATACGGATCCGTTTATCGCGACTTGTCGGAACGTCTTCGTACCTGGATGGAGCGTACGGACGACCCGCTGCTGCTCGGGAAAGTACCCGCTCCAGCAGGGGCGAGAGTAAACCTGCTAAGCAGTATAAGTCCGAGGCAGCATGAATACGAATGATACCTAGGCGGAGATGCAGCGTTTCGCGTACCGTTGTCGCTTGAAAAATTCAATGATTTCCAGGTTAACAATATAAAATAAAATATATTAAAAAAACACCGCTTTTGGTGTTTTTTTGTTTTGTCAAAAAACAACCAACTGGAAACCGTCGAGCGATCCACAAAGCAGATAGACGTACTCGAAGTTTTCAACTTCGGCACACGGAGTCAACAAAATGAAAAACGCAATCCAACATAATGATATTTTCATCATTGCATGAAATGATTTATGATTTCATTAATTCCGATAATTATTATAGGATTAATTAAATTGGAGGTAAAGCTCAAAACGGAAGCGTATGAAGCAGCGGCCTGATGGAAATACACCGAATTTCCGAGGCCTTAACATGTGAAGATCAACGTTTTGGTCTCTTTACTTTTCAACTTGTTTCTATAAAGGAGTGAAAGATGAAATGTCAATCAAGTCATTGCCGAATCTTGTTTTTATTTTCGCGGATCAATTTCGAGAGGAGTCTTTACCTACCCGGGATCCGGATGTCATTGCGCCTAATTTGCAACGACTGATTGACGAAGGGGTCTCTTTGACTCGAACCTATACGTCCAATCCTGTTTGTACGCCTGCCCGGGCTTCGATCATTTCCGGTCTCTATGCTCATACTCACGGTCTCATTACAAACAACCTGCGTTTGCGCACCGATATAACTTCAATTGCGCATATATACCGCAATCATGGATACCAGACCGGCTATATTGGCAAATGGCATTTGGACGGGGAGGAGAAGCCGGGCTTTGTACCACCGGGCCCGAGAAGGCAGGGCTTCGATTACTGGGCTGCATTTAACCGCGGGCACAACTATTGGAATTCGGTCTATTACCGGAATGAGGCCGAGCCGATTCACGAAAACGGTTATGAACCGGATTATCAAACCGATCTGGCGGTCAGCTTCATAGAAAATAACAAGGATCGGCCTTTCTGCTTATTTATGTCTTGGGGTCCGCCTCACACTCCTTTTTATCCGGCACAAGGGAGAGACGCCCGCTGGGGAGATCTGCGGCCGGAGAGCATTCATTTGCGGCCCAATGTACCCGATACGGAAGCGGAGAAGGCAAGGGAGGAGCTGGCAGGCTACAATACGCATATTACCGCCTTGGACGATAATTTGGGGAAAGTCATCGATAAATTGGACATTCTTGGCTTGAGCGAGAATACCATTCTGGTATTCTCCTCCGATCATGGAGATATGCTCGGTTCCCAAGCATTGTACCGTAAAGGACAGCCGCTCGAGGAAGCGATACATATCCCGTTTATTCTCAAATATCCTGACAAACTCGGACGGGGATTGGAGAATGACGTGTTGTTCCATACCGTTGATTTCATGCCGACGCTGCTTGCTCTATCCGGTCTTGAATGGCCCGATGCGGTTCAAGGCAATGACCTCTCACAAGCCCTTATACACAACGATCCGACGCTCGGACCGGAGGCGGTATATATACAAGGGAAAATGGGCAAGGCGGAAGAATTCCGCGCGGTCCGTTCGAAGCATCATCTGCTCGCGGTTAAATTGTCCGATTTGCAAACCACGCATCTGTACGATACTACAGAAGATCCTTTTGAACGAAGCAATAAAGCCGGTCATCCTGACAATGAGGAATTAGAACGGCAATTACGTAATCTTCTTTTTCAATTTGCCTCTGAAACAAAAGATAAGCTCGTCACCGAGCGCATAGAGGAGACCTCTTCATGAAACACACATCTTTGATCGCAGTATTATCTGTCCTTATCCTGGCCAGTTCCGGATGCAGCGGTCGCGTGGAACCGTCCGGCGGCTCCGGTGGTTCCGTCGTTGCCGATAATGAGCCGGTCAAATTAACGATGTACCAGCGCGGCGCCAATATCAGCGATGAAGAATTCCGCGTCTTGATCGCCGAACCGGTGAAAAAGAAATATCCGTATATCGACATTGAACTCATTCACGCGGACAAAGACAAAACGCCGGAAAGCTTAGTTTCCAGCGGAGTTATGCCGGATCTTGTCTTCACGAATGCATTAGGGGTTCGAACATTCAATGAATTGAATGCAATGGAGGATTTGTCCACGTTGATCAAAGCGAACGGCTTTGATTTAAACCGTTTTGAGCCCAACGTTATCGAAACGATCAAATCGCTTGGAGCGCAAGGACAATTCTATGCTGTTCCGTTCTCCATTAATTTCACCGCACTTTTTTACAACAAAGATCTATTTGACAAGTTTGCCATTCCATATCCGAAGGACGGGATGACCTGGGAAGAAGTGATCGATTTAGCCAAGCAATTGACACGGCTCGATAACGGGCAGCAATATTATGGCCTTCACCCGGGCGGGGTCGAGCTTAAATCCGAGCAGCTTTCTCTTGTCTCCTTCGATCCGAATACGAAAAAAGCAACGCTTAGCGGTGACGGATGGGTGCGGATATTTCAAGCCCACAAAGCCGTTACGGATATTCCCGGCAACCAGCCGCCGAACAATCTCGCAGCATTTCAGATAGATCAAACATTGGCCATGTCTGCAGCGAAGGGTGCAAGGATTGGAGAGCTTGAGGACTTGTATAATCAAGGGAAAGCGCTCAATTGGGATTTGGTATCGTTTCCGACGTTCCGGGAAGCTCCCAGAATCGATGCAGAGGCGGCAACGCACATGCTGATGATGACTTCTACCAGTAACCATAAGGAAGCGGCATTCAAAGTGATGGAGGTTGTAACGGAGGAGGCGAACCAGTCGGAAATGAATAAACGTGGCCGCCTAACGAGCTTGAAGGATCCTAAAATTAAAGAGAACTTCGGCGCGAATCTCCATTCGTTGAAGGGAAAAAATGTGAAAGGCATTTTCTATAATACACCGGCGGTGAACCGCTATAATGACAAATTTACGGATCTTGCTAAAGGTCAAATTACGACGGCCATCAACAGGGTCATAAAAGGGGAAGCAGACATCAATACGGCGCTGCGCGAAGCGGAAGAGTTGGCGAATAAGCAAATTGAAACGGAACTAAAAAAACAGTAATCACGGTGGGGAGGTTACATGAAAAAAACGAATTTGGAGGACAGATGATCAATGAAAAAAGCCAATGTGCTTTATGTCTTTGCCGATCAATTAAGTATGCTGGCATTGAATATATATGGCGCCCATAATCGGGTATATACGCCGCATATTGATCAGTTGGCGCAGAAAGGCGTACGGTTTAAAAAAAGCTATTGCGTAACGCCGCAGTGCTCTCCTTCCCGGTCTGCCCTATTGACGGGTCTGTATCCGCATAAGACCCAGGTGATCGGAAATATGGGCACGATGCATACGGAACCGTTGGACCCGCAGCTTCCGAATCTTGGGAATCTGCTGAAAGCGCATGGCTACCGGACGGCATATTTCGGCAAATGGCATCTGGGACGTACACCTATAACGGAATATGGCTTCGATGTGACCGCCGATTTCCATAGCGATGATGAAGAAACGACCGACCATGCGCTGAGCTTTTTGGAACAACAAACCGATGCTAAGGATCGTCCATGGCTCTGCATGGTTTCTTATAACAATCCTCATGATATTTATCACGTCGTTCGAAATAAGCTGGACGGGAAACCATTGGACACTTCCCTTATTCGCCTGCCGGATAACTTTACGGACGATTTGTCGACAAAGCCTGCCGCACAGCGGTTGTTTCGGGATGAGGATCAAGGGAAACCGCTTAAATCATATGCGGATAAAGATTGGAAATATTATTTGGCCTATTACTACCGGCTTGTCGAGGAGATCGATCGTCAATTCGGCCGGATCGTAACGAAATTGAAACAAACAGGACTGTACGAAAGTACGTTGATCGTATTTACGTCCGATCATGGTGACTTGATGGCAGCTCATCGTACGCCATATAAGGGTCCTATGATGTATGAGGAGTTGGTAAGAATTCCGCTGATTTACAGCTGGCCGGGTGTTCTTCCCGAGGGTGCGAGCCGGGATCAACTGACGGTGAATGCCGATCATCTGCCGACGATCATCGATCTGTTGGGTTTTGAAGCTCCCGCACAGCTGGACGGAGTCTCCTTGAAGGCAAGCTTGTTTAACAGGGAAGCTCCAAGCCGTGAATATGTTGTCATGCAATATTATTCCAAACAAAAATGGATCAATCCCATTCGTAGTGTGACAGATGGAAGGTACAAATTCAATAGATACCGCAGTGGTGAAGAGGAGCTCTACGATCTGTCAACCGATATCGCCGAAGTAGATAATTTGGCTAATCATCCAGAGTACAGAGATATCAAAAATCGATTCGCACATGAAATTTCACGTTGGATGGAGCTTCATCAAGACCCGTTCACCCAATATGTCCGGACGGACAGGGAAGGAAATCGGGTGGAGGAAACGAACAGCATCACACAATCCTGCGTAAGATCGTTGAAAGGAGCGATTGATCGATCATGACCAGACCTAATATATTGTTGATTACAGCGGACGACCTGAACTACAACTCACCGGGCGTTGCAGGCTGCGGAATACCCGGTGTTACGCCGAACATCGACCGCTTGGCTCAGGAGGGCATCCGGTTCGTCCATGCCCATGTGAACATCGCTGTTTGTCAGCCTTCCCGTTCAGTGCTCATGACGGGTAAATACCCGCATCGTAACGGGGCGATAGGCTTCGGGCCCATTGATTCGGACGTCGTCACGCTGCCGGAGCTGCTCAAACGTGCAGGCTACCGCAACGGAATTATCGGGAAAGAGACACATCTGGCACCGGCCGAAAAATTTTATTGGGACGCATCGATTCGCACTGTAGATGAGACGGGCGGTTATGGCCGCAATCCGCAAGTGTATTACCGGCACTCGAAGCAGTTTATCGAGGAGGCCGTTCGGGAGGACGTACCTTTCTTTCTCATGGCCAACTCTCACGATCCCCATCGGCCTTTTGCAGGAAGCGAACAGGAGATCAAAGCCTTTGGCCGGCATACGGAAGCAACCCGTCACTTTACTCCGGAAGAGATAGAAGTTCCGGGATTCTTGCCGGATCTTCCGGAGGTTCGCAAAGAGCTCGCTCAATATTTTACATCCGTTCGTCGGTGCGACCAGACGGTCGGTGAAATTTTAAGAGCGCTCAAGGAATCGGGACAGGAGGATAACACGCTGGTCATGTTTTTAAGCGATAACGGCATGGCCTTTCCTTTTGCCAAAACGAATTGCTATTTGACAAGCACCCGTACGCCATGGATCGTTCGATGGCCGGGCAAAATCAAACCGGGAACGGTGGATGATCAGCACTTTATTTCCGGGATCGATTTTATGCCGACGATTCTGCAGGCAGCCGGCCTGCCTAAGGAGAGGGGGGGAGACGGCCGTTCCTTCAGAGATCTGTTGCTTGGCAATACGCAGCCGTTTCGCAACAAGGTGTTCACTGTATTCAATCAGACCTCGGGGAAACGCAATTATCCGATGCGCTGTGTGCAGAATAAAAAATATGGCTACATCTATAACGACTGGTCCGATCAGGAAAATGTGTTCGTGAACGAATCGCAAAACGGCTTAACCTTTAAAGCGATGCAGCGTGCTGCGGAGATAGATGCAGCTATATCCGCGAGGGTCCGTCTATTTCAGTATCGGGTAAAAGAAGAGCTATATGATTTCGAAAAGGACCCCGATGCATTGATTAATTTGATCGATGATCCCCAATACGGGCATATCGTGAACGATATGAGACAAGAGCTGCTTTACACCATGAGCTCGACATACGATCCCGTTGCGGATTCCTTCCGGGCCTTCTTAGCGGACCAGACGCCGAAATTTGGAATCCATTGACTACACAGAAAATACGAAAGGAGAATCATTAAGCTGCAACCGGATCGACGATCCCGGGTATCAAGAGGAAGTTAAGGAGTACGTCGAGGCGCTGTCTCGCTGGATTCTGTTCGAGGAGCCGCCCCCGGTTCATACGGACGAATCCGCAGCTACGATTGTTTAATCCGAATTGTTTTCTATTTCGATCAGCAGGATCGTATGATGTGAAAGAGGCATACAAATTTCATAATAAGAGGCGATCTGATTGGCGAAGCCGAATGTGATATTGATCATGACCGATCAACAGCGATGGGATACATTATCGTGTGCCGGAAATCCGGTGATTCAAACACCGAACCTAGATTACTTGGCTTCCGAAGGAACATTGTTCGATAATGCGTATAGCTGTACGCCTTCCTGTATACCGGCCAGAGCCTCCTTACTTACGGGGATGAATCCCTGGAATACCGGCATCCTGGGAATGGGACGAGGGCAAGGGCCAATGGGAACAGGATTCGAGCATACGCTTCCCGGTGAGCTTGCTCAAGCGGGTTATCATACGCAAGGCGTCGGTAAAATGCATTTTTCGCCGCAGCGGGCGTTAAACGGCTTTCACAGAACGGTATTGGACGAATCAGGCCGCGCAGAGGATCCGGGCTTTGTCTCGAATTACCGCCGATGGTTCGAACAGAATAAAACCGGCGATTACGATTATACCGATCACGGGATTAGTTGGAATTCATGGATGGCCAGGCCAAACCATGCACCGGAATACTTGCATCCGACGAATTGGACGGTGAACGAATCGATTCAATTCTTAAAGGAGCGGGATCCCCGGAAACCGTTTTTTCTGAAAATGTCGTTTGCAAGACCGCATTCGCCGTATGATGCGTTGCCCTATTATTTCGATTTGTACATGAAAAAGAACCTTCCGTCCGCCGTTGTCGGCGAATGGGCATCGATTCACGACGATAAAAGGACAGCCTTCAACCCGGATGCTTGGCGGGGCAAGCGAACAGGTGAGGACATCCATCAAGCCCGCGCGGGATATTACGGCTCCATCAACCATATCGACCATCAGATCGGACGACTGTTCCATTACTTGAAGAAGCAGAAGCTGTGGCAAAATACGTTGATTATTTTCACATCGGATCACGGGGATATGATGGGTGACCATAACCTTTGGCGAAAGACTTACGCTTATGAAGGATCGGCCCATGTGCCAATGATCGTCAAATTGCCGCAACAAGCGGGAGTGCCGGTCGCGGAAAGAGTAGATGCTCCGGTGGTGCTGCAGGACATCATGCCTACGATTCTGGACGCGGTCGGGCTGCAAATTCCGGATACGGTCGACGGGAAAAGCGTTCTGCCGCTTATGATGGAGGAGAAGCCGCTGTGGCGCGATTATATTCACGGGGAGCACAGTACCTGTTATTCCGAGGAACAGGAAATGCAGTATGTGACGGACGGACGCATCAAATACATATGGTTTCCGCGTCTTGGAACGGAGCAGCTTTTCGATCTGCGGCAGGACCGCTACGAGCTTATCGATCGATCCACTGATCCGAATTACTCCGACACGCTGCTCCACTGGAGAAGGCGCCTTATTGCAGAGCTTGCGCCCCGTGATGTGGGACTGACAGAGGGAGACCGATTGATTAATCAGGCCGGAAAGCCGCCGATCGTGTCACCCCGTTACCGTGAGCGTCTTGAGAGGGCGGAGCGGGGAGATGGTGTATAACTTGCAGAAATCAGGAATCGCAATAGGTCAAGCAGACAAATACAGGAGGCACATTTTCGATGAACCAAGCAGCAAGCAAACCTAACATATTGTTTATCATGGACGATCAGCACCGATTCGATTATTTAGGCTGCATGGGTGCGGAGTACGTCCGTACACCGAATATCGACCGTCTGGCCCGGCGCGGGATTCGCTTCACCCACTGTTACACCAACTCCCCGCTCTGCGTGCCCGCCCGCATCTCGCTGGCTACGGGACTAGACCCGGCGCGTCTCGGTCTGGTCGATAACTCACATGTGCTCAGCAAGCAGCATGAGACGATGTATCAGCGATTTCGCGATAACGGCTATCGCGTTCATTGCGTCGGGAAGCTCGATTTGAACAAGCCGGATCGTTACAACGGCAGGTTCGGCGACAGACCGAATACCTATCAATGGGGCTTCACCCACCCGGAGGAATGTGAAGGCAAGGCGCATGCCGGCTCTTCACCGACGCCGATTGGTCCGTATACCCATTATCTTGAGCAGCACGGACTGTTGCAAACCTTCTATGACGATTATCGAAGCCGGGGCAAGAAAAACGGCTACTCCCAGTCGTTCCGTGATTCGGCGCTGCCGACGGAAGCGTTTGAAGACTGCTACATCGGCCGCAGAGCGGCACATTGGATCGATACGATACCGGACGACTTCCCATGGTTCTCCTTCGTCAGCTTCGTTGGGCCGCACTCCCCGTTCGATCCGCCGACCGCATACGCCGATAAGTACCGTCACACACAGGTGCCTGAAGCCGCTGATGGGATTGACGGGAAGCCGGCATGGGTCCGGAAGAAGGGAGAGCCGATTCAACCGGACGAAATCACCCTATCCCGCCGGCAATACTGTGCCGCCATTGAGGTGATCGACGATCAGATCGGGTTGATTCTCGATGCGCTGGAGCGACGGGGAATGATGGACAATACGTACATCGTGTTTACGAGCGATCACGGGGAAATGCTGGGCGATCACCGCTTGTACGGCAAAACATTGCCTTACGATCCGTCCATACACGTGCCGTTGATCGTGGCCGGTCCGGGGATTGAAGCGGGGCAGGTTTCTGCGGCGATGGTAGAATTGATCGATCTGAATCCAACGGTGGGCGAGCTGGCGGGCCTTCCGCCGCAAAGCGGAATCGACGCGCTTTCGCTCGCGGAGCTGCTGCTCGAAAGCCCCGGAAGCCATCACCGCAGCGAAATTATAAGCTCCGGCAAACATTTCCGATGCCTTCGCAACGAGAAATATAAGCTGATAGCTCATCACGACGAAACGATAGAATTGTATGATATGGAGTCGGATCCTCTCGAGCTTCGCAGCATCGCGAGCGATCAGCCCGAGCTTGTATGCAGCCTGCACGCGAAGCTGGAGCAGCGGTTCGCCGAAGTTACCGTTGACGATGTGCAGCAATCGACTTTCTCATCCTAAGGAGGCTCGCTTAATGACCCAAAGAAGACCGAACATTGTCTACATCATGAGCGACGATCATGGCTATCAAGCGATCGGCTCCTATGGAAGCCGAATCAATGAAACGCCGAATCTGGACCGGATCGCGAATGAAGGCATCCGCTTGAACAACTGCTTCTGCACCAACTCGATATGCGCGCCGAGCAGAGCGGTGATTCTGTCCGGTAAATACAGCCACCACAATGGGGTAAAGACGTTAGCGGACAAACTTGACGGAAGACAGATGACATTTCCGAAGCTGCTGCAAGCATCCGGCTACCAAACGGCGCTCATCGGCAAGTGGCATCTCGGGCACGGCGGCGAACATGATCCGACGGGCTTTGACTATTGGAACGTCGTGCCCGGACAAGGCCGCTACTATGATCCCGAATTTATCGAAATGGGTGAACAACGGACCATAGAAGGGTATGTGACGACCGTAACGACCGATCTTAGCCTTACATGGCTTGAAGAGCGGGATAAAGACAAACCGTTTCTGCTGATGTGCCACTTCAAGGCGCCGCACGGACCATGGCAGCCGGATGAGAAGCATGCGCAGCTGTATGAGGACTTGGAGATTCCGGAGCCGGTCACGTTCTACGACGATTACCGTAATCGGGGAAGCGCCGCCGGAGCCGCCTTAATGAGAATTGACCGGGATTTGCCGAGGAATGTGCCAAAGTACGCTGCACCGGAGGGGTTGACAGCGACGGAGGCGAAGAAATGGTTGTATCAGCATTTCATTAAAGATTACTTGCGCTGCGTCGCATCGATTGACGAGAATGTCGGCCGTCTGCTCGATTATTTGGATGCCGAAGGGTTAACGGAGGATACGATTGTCGTGTACACGTCGGATCAAGGCTTCTACCTGGGCGATCACGGATGGTACGATAAGCGGTTCATGTACGAGGAGTCGCTGCGCATGCCGTTTATAATGCGATATCCAAGGGAGATCGCCGCCGGCAGCGATACGGATGCCTTTGCACTGAACGTCGATTTTGCTCCGACCTTCCTGGACTATGCCGGATTGGACATCCCGTCCGACATGCAGGGATGCAGTATCCGCCAGGTCGTACAAGGCGTTGTACCGGACCACTGGCAGACGTCCGTTTATTATCGGTATTGGATGCATATGGATAAAATACATGCCGTCACCAGCCATTACGGCGTCCGTACCGAGAAGCACAAGCTGATTTATTATTATGGCGAGGCGCTCGGTTGCAAAGGCACCAACGACATTCCCACGCCGAAGGAATGGGAATTGTTCGACCTGGAAAACGACCCGCACGAGTTGAACAATGTTTACGATCTTCCGGAGTATGCCGATGTTATAGAGCGCTTGAAAGCGGAGCTGAACCGGCTGCGCGAGCAAGTGAAAGATTATGAGTAGCGAGGTGTTAACAATGAGTCAAGCAGGTCAAGCGCCTAATATCATCATGATCGTATCCGACCAGCACCGCGCCGATTGGATGGGCTGCACGGGAGCATCGTACCTGAACACAGCGAACCTTGATCGGCTCGCGGAAGGCGGCGTAATTTTCACGAATGCTTACTGCAATGCGCCGCTTTGCGTGCCTTCCCGCATGTCCATGATCAGCGGACGATACCCTTACCGCACCGAAGTGTGGGGCAACGAGCATGAGCTCGCCTCCGATGTTCCGACCTTTGCGCATGCATTGGGGTTGGCGGGCTATGAGACCGTACTGTGCGGGCGGATGCATTTTAAGGGGCCGGATCAGAGACACGGCTACCAGCAGCGGCTCGTCGGAGACATTACGCCAACCTACAGCGGAGGACCATCCGCTCCCTACGGCAGACTAAAAGGAACCGCGGCGCAAGGCATGTTGTCGCTGGAGCATTCCGGTCCGGGAGACAGCCCGGTGCTAAGGTACGATCAAGCGGTGACGGATGCTTGCGTAGATTTTCTTGACACCCGCCTCCGCAGCGGCGAGAGCCGGAGCTTGTTTCTTACGGTAGGCTACTACGGTCCGCACCCGACATTTATATGCCCGCCGGACATATATGCAGGCACTTCTGAGGCATTGCAAGGCATCGAGCCGATTTCACGAGATGAAGAACCTTTACACCCTTGGGTCGCGGATTGGTTCAACCGGTTAAAGATAGATCAAGCGACCGCCGAGGATGTCCGAAGAGTACGAGCCAGCTACGCGGGACTTGTTCAGCAATTGGACCGCCACATCGGCCGAGTGGTGGAGGCGGCGCGTTCGCTGCCCGGCGACACCATCGTCGTATATGTGAGCGACCATGGCGAAATGGCAGGTGACCACGGCATGTTCTGGAAGCAAAGCTTCTACGAGGGCTCGGCGGCCGTTCCGATGATCTGGCACCCGCTGTCCCAGGACACCGCCGAATTTCAGCTCGCCAGGGGCCGTACGGTCGATGTGCCGGTCAGTCTGATCGATCTGGCGCCGACACTGGTCGGGCTATCCGGTGCCCCCGCAATGCCGGGACTCGACGGCAATGATCTGCGGCCGCTGCTGGAGGCGGGCGCCAGCGCGGACAAAGAGGCCTTTTGGACGGAGCGTCCGGTTTATTGCGAACTGCTGCTGGGGCCTTCCCGTATGATCCGTTTTAAACAATACAAGCTGAACTATTACAGCAACCACGCGGCGCAGCTGTTTGATCTGGAGAGCGACCCGCATGAGAAGCGTGATCTGTACCCGCTGGAAGAATACGCTGGTATCCGCGATCAGCTGCTCAAGCTATTGCTGGAAGATTGGAATCCGGAACGGATCAAGGAAACAGTCGCAAGCAAAAAGGCCGACTTGCAGTATTTGACCCAGTGGGGAAAACAGATCGGCTTGGGCAATAAGGATTTGTGGCCGTCGAATTACTCGGATTATTAAACGACGCGGACGCCGCAGAAACGGAGGGGTTATGAGCAAACCGAATATTCTGATCATTATGGCCGACCAGCATCGATACGATTGCATAGGCGCCTACGGGAACCCGGACATCCGGACACCGAATCTGGATGACTTGAGTCAAGATGGCGTTACGTATGACAACAGCTTTTGCAGCGCGCCGTTCTGCACCCCTTCGCGCTATTCGTTTCTTACCGGATTATATCCTCACCAGCATTTGGGGTGGAGCAATCGGAGCACGATTCCGAAGGAAATCGATACGTTCCCCCGATTGCTGCGGCAAGCGGGCTACCGTACCCAAGCGGCGGGAAAGATGCATTTTACCCCTACCTATCTGGATCTTGGGTTTGATTCGATGCAGCTGGCAGAACAGAATGGTGACGGCCGATACGAGGATGATTACCACCGTTACTTGCGAGAACGCGATCTAATGGACCGGATCGACCTGATGGATCAAGTGAAAGTGTACAGGGAAAAAGCGCCGCAGCCGTATTGGGACTCGTGTGGCGCATTAACGTCCGACTTGCCGGAGGAACACCATTCGACGACATGGATCGGTAACCAGGGGCTGGCAGCACTGGAGTCATGGGGAGAGCATAGCGAGCTGCTGATGGTAAGCTTCATCAAGCCGCACCATCCTTTCGATCCGCCCAAGCCGTGGGATGCCATGTACGATCCCGAAAAGCTTCAACTGCTGCCGGGCTGGACCGAGCAAAATTTGCCGGCGGATTTGCGTATGAATGAGGGCTTCTTCCCGCATGCGAAGCTGACGGAGCCGGTATTGCGCCAAGCGATGGCGTATTATTATGGTTCGATCAGTCAGATCGACCATAAGGTCGGACAAATGATCGAGACGCTCAAAAGAAAAGGGCTCTACGAGAATACGCTGATCCTGTACACCAGCGATCACGGTGAATATATGGGGTACCACCACATGCTGCTGAAATCGAATTACATGTACGAGCCGCTCATCAAAGTCCCGCTAATCATCAAATATCCGAACAACGAGCAGGCGGGGGAACGATCCGCTTTACTGGTGAATAATATCGATGTTTCCGCTACGCTGCTTGAGCATGCGCAGGTGGACAAAGCGAAGTTCATGGCCGGTAAAAGCATTAGCAGCTTAGCCGGGAACCCGGGGGCCTTCGTCATTGGCGAGAACGGGCGAGGGAAGCAGTATATGGTGAGAACGGAGCGTTACAAGCTGATTTTGACGAGCGACCCTGGCAAATCCGCATTTTTCGATCTGGATGCCGATTCGTACGAGCTGAACAATCTCATCAACGACTCTGCCTATGATCAAGAGATCCGAGCTTGCCGCGAGCATCTGTTCCAAACGCTGCTGTTCGATGCGCCTGCACCGGTCTATGTCGATCCGTTGGCCGAAACGATCAAGGGTGACAATGTTCCGCCGGATCGGTCGGTGGGGACGAATTTAGCGGACTGGATCGCAAGCAATTGGAATGAGAGGTTATTAAGGAGATAACGACAAAGATAACCGTTGACTGGACACTCCGGAAACGCTATTTCCCTAGGGGAGACTGCGTTTCTTTTTGTTTTCAAACATTAATATTGTGAGGGGAGACAAATGAACAAAAAGCAAATCGCCATGTTATTGACTATCGCAGCCATGACCGGTACCGGATGCAGCACAAAAAGCTCTGATATACCCGTTACAAGTAATGATGAGCCTGTACAATTGGTTCTGTATCAACGGGGAGCCAACATCTCCGATGAGGAGGTTCAGGCTCTGATTGTCGAACCGGTCAAAAAGAAATATCCGAATATATCGATCACGCTAGTGCGAACGGACACGACCAATACGCCGCAAACCCTTGTCGCCAACGATAATTTGCCTGACATTGTATTCGGAAGTCCCGATGTGATCCGTCAGTTCAAGGAGCTTAATGCCCTGGAGGATTTGACGTCCTTAGTGAAACTTAACAATGTCGATCTAAACGCTTTTGAACCGACGGCGGTTGAAACGATCCGGGCTTACGGAGATCAAGGACAATTGTATGCCATCCCGTTCTCCATCAACTTTCCCGCGCTGTTCTATAACAAAGATTTGTTTGATAAATTCGGTGTGCCCTATCCCAAAGACGGCATGACGTGGGAAGAAACGACGGAGCTAGCGAAGAAGATGACGCGAATGGAGAACGGGCAGCAATACTACGGCTTACATCCTGCCGGGGTCGATCGAATGGCTGGACAGCTTTCACTGAGTACATATAATCCGACTACGAAAAAAGCAACCTTGACCGGAGACGAGTGGATTCATATTTTCAAAGAGCATAAAGCCATTTGGGATATTCCGGGCAATAAACCCGGGAACAATATTAAAACGTTCGAGGTCGATCGTACGCTGGCGATGATGGCAGCCATGGGAGCACGGCTGGGTGAATTTGAAGAGCTGCATAACCAGGGGAATCCGATGAATTGGGATATGGTATCGCACCCGACCTTTCCGGAAGCGCCAAGGATCGGCGCGGAGCTCGACGTCCACGTCTTGATGCTTACGGCAACGGGGAAAAATAAGGATGCCGCCTTCAAGGTGCTGCAGGTAGTAACGGATGTGACCAATCAGCATGAAATGAATAAAAGGGGCAGGCTGACGAGCTTGATCGATCCCAAGGCGAAACAGGATTTTGGCGTTAATCTGAAATCTTTGAAAGGGAAAAATATTGATGCGATTTTCTACAATAAAAACGGAGTCAGGAGAGGAATAGACAAATATTCACAGATCGCAAGTACGCAAATCGGCCCGGCCATGAACCAAAAGGTGCTGGCCAATAATGTGGATATTATAACGGCGCTCCGTGAGGCGGAGGAATTGGCCAACAAGGAAATAGAAAAAGAGCTGGCGAACAGTAAATGACCGGCGACTCCAAAGTATGCTGTGCTGCCCGACAAAATGCCAAGCCGCAAATGACATAATGATATTGTTAAAAGTAAAAATCCAAGTAAAATGGTATGTATTGTTAGGTATTTTAGATTGCACCATTTGACCGGACAGCCGGAGACAAAACGTT
Source organism: Paenibacillus sp. NPDC056579 (assembly GCF_042793215.1). Lineage (NCBI taxonomy): Bacteria > Bacillati > Bacillota > Bacilli > Caryophanales > Paenibacillaceae > Paenibacillus > Paenibacillus sp. NPDC056579. The sequence goes on along the minus strand of NZ_JBHTVD010000001.1, from coordinate 1,361,569 downwards.
CTTTCCCTGTAGGGAAGCTGCGTCTTTTTTGTTTACACTTATTTCGAGTACATGAGGAGGGAAGCGGATTTGACGAAACAACCGAACATTCTGTTTATTATGAGCGACGATCATGCAGCCCACGCCATGAGCTGTTATGGCAGCAGAATCAATCAGACGCCTAATATTGACCGCATTGCGAATGAGGGGATTCGCTACGACAATTGCTTTTGCACCAATTCCATTTGTGCACCCAGCAGAGCTACGATCTTAACCGGAATTTACAATCACCTTAACGGTGTCCGGACACTGGGGGACAAGCTTGACGGCAGACAGCCTAACTTCCCTAAGCTGCTTCAAGCCAGCGGCTATCAAACGGCCATCGTCGGGAAATGGCATCTTGGGCAAGGCGGGGACAACGACCCGACTGGGTTTGATTATTGGAATGTACTGCCGGGACAAGGGAAATACTTTGATCCTAATTTCATTGAAAATGGCGAGAAAAAGACGTATGAAGGCTATGTAACGGACCTGATTACAGACTTGTCCCTGGATTGGTTGTGCAGAAGGGACAAGGAACAGCCTTTCATGCTGATGTGCCATCATAAGGCGCCGCACCGTCCATGGGTCCCCGACGAGAAGCATGCCCATTTATATGATGATATCGATATTCCGGAACCGGAAACGTTTCATGACGATTATGCGAATCGTGCCAGTGCGGCCGCTGCAGCCACAATGAGAGTCGATCGCGACTTGAAGGAAGAAGACGTCAAAGGAATACCTCCCGAAGGACTGAAGCCTGCGCAGCTAAAAAGCTGGAACTATCAGCGGTATATTAAGGACTACTTGCGATGTATCGCTTCGATTGATGATAATGTAGGACGTCTGTTGGACTATCTGGATCAGGAAGGCATAGCTGACGATACGATCGTCGTGTACACGTCCGATCAAGGCTTTTTCCTAGGTGATCATGGATGGTACGATAAACGTTTTATGTATGAGGAATCGCTGCGCATGCCTTTCGTTGTTCGTTATCCGCAAGAGATCAAGCCGAGATCCGTCCAGCCCGCAATGGTGCTGAATGTTGATTTTGCCGCCACATTCCTGGATTACGCCGATGTACCGATTCCCGAATCGTTCCAGGGAACGAGCCTGCGTCCGTTAAACGGGGGAAATGTGCCTGAAGGCTGGAGAACCTCTATGTATTACCGCTATTGGATGCATTTGGCGCATCATGGCGTATATGCGCATTACGGAGTGCGTACAGACAGGTATAAGCTTATTTATTACTACGCGGAAGCCCTCGGATCAACCGGCGCGATTGACGATCCCAAGCCGCCGGAATGGGAGCTGTTCGATCTGCGGAAAGATCCGCACGAGCTGAACAATATATATGCCGATCCGGCTTATGAAGCGATCGTTAAGGATCTGAAGGATGAGCTTCACCGATTGCAGCATGAAGTACAAGACATAGGAGTTGTAGAGATATAATAGCCATCTTAAATCTAGAGACGCTCTCCCATTGTGGATCCGCGTCTTTTTTGCATTCCATGCTCGTAGGCAGGCAAGGTGTTTTCGCATGGTGATACAACTTAATGATAAACATTTGAAAACATTTTGATATTCCAAATGGGCGGAGAGTCTTTTAAAATAAAATAAATCCTATATAAACAATAGGAATTATGGGTTATATAATAATTTAAAAATGGGGGCATCGCTTTATGACTAAAAAATGGTTGTTATACTCCGGTTTGGCAAGTTTGCTGCTAATCCCTTTGGGATGCAGTAATCATGCAGAAACCGTGAATTCCTCGCAGTCAAATAAAAAAGAAGGAATTGATCAACCAGTCAAGTTGATCGTCAATACGGCGGTCGGTATGAGTGATGATGATTTTGACAAATTGGTTGTTCAACCTGTGCAAAAAAAATACCCGAATATTTCTTTTGAAAAGGCAGCCAAAGCGGAAGAGTTAATTGCTGCAGGAACGGTCCCCGACCTTGTATTTACAAGTAACGCCCAAATCAATCTTTCTTTGGACCTTGGACTCGGTGAAGATTTGTCCCCAATGCTGAAGCAATACAACATTGACTTGAACCGTTTTGAGCCCGAAGTGGTCAGCAGCCTGAAACAAATCGGAAAAAATGGCGAAATCTACGGAATTCCATTTGACGCGAATGTCGGCCTAATGCTGTACAACAAAGATATATTCGATAAATTCGCCGTTCCGTATCCAAAGGATAACATGACGTGGAACGAAGTGATTGAATTAGCGAGAAAAACGACGCGTTCAGACAACGGCGTTCAGTATATCGGCACGGATCCCGGTACGGCTCAATCGATGATTCGTCAATACTCGCTTCCAGTTGTTGACGCCAATCAAGAGAAAGCTGTATTGCAGTCGGAAGGGTATAAGAATGTATTTTCGATCATTAAGCAATTATACGATATACCCGGCTATATCGGTCCGAAAAAGGAATTCAAATACGGTGCCGACACGTTTTTCAAGGATCGAAGATTGGCGATGCTGCCAGGCTGGATCGATGGGACATCCAAGCCGTTGATTGAAATGGAGAAGTCAGGAAGCGCGTTTAACTGGGACGTTGTATCGTATCCTGCCTATGACGACCGTCCCGGCTTGAGCAAACAGGTAGACATTCATCTGTTTCTTGTTCCTCCGACAAGTAAAAACAAAGAGGCAGCCTACCGGGTGCTCGAATTGTTGGTTTCGGATGAGGCGCAACGCGCGATGAACCGCAGCAGTACGCGGCTAACGGTTCTGAAAAATCCGGAAATCAAAAAGTCGTATACCGAAGAACTCGGCATATTCAAAGGGAAAAACCTAGAAGGGCTATTTAAGGTGAAACCAGCGCTGCCGCCGGTTAATACGGTGTATGACAACAAAATTTACGCGGTACTCAGTGATGCGCAAAAAAATATTGGACAAAACGGCATGGATGTTAACACGGCACTTCGAACTGCAGATGAGCAAGCTAATAGCATCATTACGGAAGTAAAAAATGCCAACAAATGAATTCCATCATAATAGGTAAACCAATCAAATTGGAGACAACGGAGCAGCAAGCCGTGTGTTGGAGAGCCTTCATATTAATTTGAAACACAATCCCGTACGGTTGTGTTGAATTCTTTAACGATTAGCCATATAGCCAAAACCAATTGTTGAAAAGCTATTGGGATGTTCAACATCATGTAGGTTGCATCCAGACCGATGAAGCGAATCATAAATAATAAGCTTGCCGATATGGACAATATAGAACCAATAAGACCCCAACCTGACAACCAACGTGGAACTAGTTTTGTTTGGTAAAATATGCAGTTAAACAAGAGCATCGCCAATACAAATGCCAGTGTTATTGCCACATGGTTCACCAAATCACGTCCTACCTTTAACAAGCCACCTAAGGTCTGAAAATACGATACATCCAGAGTTCCAACTTTTGAAAATTCGTGGCTTAATGTCAATAGCAAAAGAAGAATGATTACACCGATAATAATGAACACACCCGCAATAATGCCGAAAGAAACAGATCCAAGAGCTAAATATTTATTATGCTTACTTAAAATCGGATACATCAAAATTGGAATCCCGACATATGAAACAACCATTAACAACTGGAAAAAGGCTCCCATTAGTACCTGGTTTTCATTTGTAAAAGCTTTTACAATGTAGTCTGCTCCATCTATAACAGGAACAACGCTAAATATCCCTGCAACCATGCCGGCAATGAATAACACTCCAGTAATTACTGCAGAACTTCTACCTGAATTTGTACTACTCCTCAATATAAATAACCTCCCCCAAATAGCTGCTTTTTATAATATGACTGGAAATTATAAGAAAAAACAGATACTTTAGTATGGAAGTTATTCCGGTTTGTAAAGGCTTAACGGCATAAGCAAAAAAGCCTGCTGCGAAAATAAGCTGTAGGCTTTTTAGGGCATATTAGACTGCGATCGACTTTCAATATTAAACAAGATGATTTAGCAATGAAAACTGTTGAGCTAAAAATTGCGGCGTATAAGGCATGTCATTTCTCACCCAAGCCACGATCGTACCGATTAGCGCAGCTGAACCATACCATATGGCAATGTCTTTTTGAATACCGGCTTCGGAGATGAAGGAATTTCTTTCATTCTCCACTATTTGTGTAACGGTCTGCGACAACATCCTTAGCAAACGCTCCGTAAAAATGGGCGTACGTTTCGAGCCTAGCACAACTTTATAAAATTTTGCATGTTCAGCAATGTGCTCAAGCAAACTAACCATCACAAAGAAAGCTTTCTCTTCTTCTAAACCTGGTTGAGATGGATTGCGGTTTAAAGCATTTTGTATGTCCTCAATCATATCATCGGCCATCTTCTCCAGCATATCCGGGATATCGCGATAATGCAGATAAAAGGTTACTCGATTTATGGTTGCCCGCTCTGCAATCCGATTAACCGTAATTTTCTCAATCTCCATTTCATGCAATAAATCGATTAGGGCATCTTTCAGCAGTTGGCGTGTTCGAAGGATCCTTGGGTCGATACGAGGCTTGTCTTGATTCATGCGGATAACTCCTTTCCATATTTAATTTACACTTTAATCAGTATTGTATTATAAGTAAGACTTAAGCGACACAATTGCAATAAACGATAACTAAATTACACTTTGTCCTGTAATCGTTGCTTGTAACAATCCTCTTAATGACTATAATATAAACTACAACGTGTTAATTATAAAACACTTTGTAAATTAAGTATAGAGAAATATGGAGAGGATGGAGGACATTGGGGAATAGTGAAGAGACAAGCAATAGTTTAGTAAAAAAAGGTCCCATTTTGTTTGTTATGATTTTGGGTGCATTTCTTGCGACACTGAATCAAACCATAATGAGTGTTGCGACCCCGGAATTAATGACAGACTTTAATATTTCTGCAACAACAGCTCAGTGGCTAACCACCGGCTACATGTTAGTTAACGGCGTACTGATTCCTATTACGGCCTACCTCATGCAGCGGTTTAGTACAAGGCAGCTTTTCCAGGCTTCCATGATTCTTTTCCTAATCGGCACAGTTGTCTCCGCGATGGCGACGAGCTTTCCGGTTCTGCTATCCGGTCGTATGATTCAAGCAGCTGGTGCGGGTATTATTATGCCGCTTCTTACAAATGTCATTTTAGCGCTGTTCCCGCCGAATAAACGAGGAGCCGCGATGGGGATGATGGGACTGGCCATTATTTTTGCCCCTGCGATTGGCCCGACGCTTGCCGGATATATTTTGGAAAACTATGCATGGCAGACGATGTTTTATGGCATGATTCCGCTTGCCCTTATTGTCATTGCCTGCGGATTCATATTTTTGGGGAACGTATCTGAAAGGGTTAAAACAAAACTGGATATCCTCAGTGTCGTAGCTTCTACCATTGGCTTCGGGACACTGTTATATGGATTCAGCCGTGCGGGGAGCGAAGGGTGGTCAAGCTCAGAGGTTCTTCTATCTATCGCTGTAGGTATAGTAGCCCTCGCGCTATTTACATGGCGTCAGCTGATTTCCAGAGAACCATTGCTAGATTTGCGGGCATTCAAATATAATATGTTTTCCTTGACGACGATTATCAGTATCGCGGTAACGATGATCATGTATGCGGATATGATGCTGCTGCCGCTCTATTTACAAAATGCCCGCGGGTATACAGCTTTAGAATCCGGGCTGCTAATGCTTCCTGGCGCCCTTGTGATGGGCTTTCTCATGCCGGTTACCGGTAAGCTTTTCGATCGATTCGGTGCCAAATGGTTGTCTGTCATTGGGATGGTTATTACGATTGCGACAACGCTTGGTTTTATTAACTTAACTGACTCGACTAGCTACACTTATCTCCTTCTTATGTCTACTGCTCGCCGAATTGGGATGGCGTTGCTGTTGATGCCGATTCAAACCGCAGGCTTGAATCAACTGCCTAACCGATTAAATGCCCATGGTACAGCAATCTCTAATACCATTCGACAAGTTTCCGGTGCGATGGGTACTTCATTGCTTGTTACCATTATGGCCGATCGAACCAAAACTCATATGAAGGATATGCTGGCTTCTGGCGGAACAAAGGGCGCAACACAGGCTCAGATGACCACAGAAGCTACCATACAGGGGATCAACGACGCCTATCTCGTTATTGTTGCAATCGGTATTATTGGATTGGTGCTCACATTCTTTATCAAGCGTGTCAAACAAATTTCTGAAGAAGTACAACCTCAACAAGAGAAGGACGTAGTTCACGAGCATATAAAAAAAGAACAGGCTGAGACAAACGAGCGCATGGATCAGCAAAGTGCAGACGATGAGTTTCGGAGTGCACTTAGGGACTTTATAAAGAAACCTCGATCCGCTAAAGAGCATGAGCGTTTTAGTGATAGAGAATATAGGATGGCACTTCAGAGGATAAAGGGAGATTTTATCGATGATAACAATGAAGAAGAAATGAACGATAAAGGTTATCGAAAGGCTCTGAAGAAACTCCAGCAAAGACCGGATCATTAAGATTAAAAATGATAAGCAATTTCATAGATTAATAGATTTAATACCGATAAGGGAGGAGATCATACGATGAAAATTTACATCGTTTATGATAGTGAAGCGGGTCATACGGAACAGCTTGCCCGTTCTATCGCTAAAGGGGCTAAAAGTGTAGAAGGGACAGAGGTATTTATCAATCACGTCAATCATGCAAATATTAAGGATCTCGAACAGATGGATGCTATTATCTGGGGATGTCCCGGTCACTTCGGTTCTATTAGTTCCGGGTTAAAAGCATGGATTGATAAGCTCGGTTATTTATGGGCAAATGGGAAATTAGTTGATAAAATCGGTGCCGTATTCTGCACGACAGCAACCGTTCATGGCGGTATCGAAGCAACCTTGCTTAACTTGATCACTCCGATGTTGCATCAAGGGATGATGATCGTCGGGTTGCCGGCTAATATTCCGGATAATGCGCTATACGGCAGTTATTATGGTATAGGGGTTACATCTCCTGATGAAGATACTGATGATGTGCTAAGTCATTCACTTTTTGAGAAGGGTCTTGCACTAGGCGAGGCTCTAGGGAAACGCGTGGCCTATATGACAAACACATTTGTGAATGGAAAGAAATTTCAGAGCACTCAAGCCTACAGCTAAACCTGTTCCATAGCTCGAATCATTATTGGAATGAAACGCTTGAGTTTGTAAATGCAAGAAGGGCGTACCGCCAGCGGTACGCCCCTTTTTGAACCTGACGGAACTGAAACAGGTATAATCCCAATCCTTCACGGAACCGGATCCGCTGAAGCTTTCGTACACGTAAAATTCTGCCTTCTTGTTATCACCGTCTTAACCGGTCACGATTTCATCCACATCGCATTGCTACCCGGATCGTATTCCCGCAGCTGATACCAGGCGCCGCCGCCGGAGTGAACGTAGTTGGACGGGTTTTGCGAGGAAACCGTCGAGCGCTGACCGAGGTAATCCTCTAGTCCGACAGCATGTGTCGGATGATTAGAACTTGATTACATTACAAGCCGCTAAAAACGCCGCTTATTTTTTTATGTTATAAGGTTCTTAGAAACTTTTTAATTCCTAAGGAATGAATGGGTTACGTTTGGGTTACCTTAACTCTAAAACGGAGGTTTTTTATGGAACTGTTCAGAAATGGGGAACCTCATCCTTTGTATGATGAGCTTATGAGTTTGAAAGATGTAAAGATGCGAAACGTTGCCATTAAAGCTGTCAATGGAGTGATTTTAGTATCATACATTGATGATAAATGGATTATTACTTTAAATGATCGCTTCCAGTTAGAAAGTGCTAATATTAACGAAATCATCGATCATGTGGACAAGCTGCATAAAGATAATTCCAATGTTTTAATTCAGTAAAACCTATAAATCCGAGAGGTATCCATGTATAGAGCTCCCCGTATATTTGCTAATTCGAAACCTGTACAGGAGATCAACCTGTTTTATCGCTCTTGGATCCCTGTAAACCCCATAGGACTAGTCCTTCTCATTCACGGAGCAGGAGAACATTCAGGATTTTACACCCATATAGGTAAGGAATGTGTAAACAGGAAGATTGGATTCATGGCACCGGATTTGCGCGGATTTGGAAAATCGGGAGGACAAAGGGGACACGTCGATCGGTTCAAAGAGTACTTAGATGACTTGGATGACTTGGTCACTCAACTGCAAATCCGATATCAGGGATTGCCATTATTTTTATGCGGTCATAGTTTGGGCGGCTTGATCGCAATCCGGTTTGCTCAACAGTTAGAAAGCAAACCGGCCGGTGTCATTTTGTCTTCACCTGCGCTGGGCACCCGCCTTCCAACTACGATTCGAAAATGCTTTGATCTTGTTTCCTTGTTAACCCCGGCATTGCCGCTTGAACTAATAAAATGGAATGAATCGCTGAAAAAGTGGAAATGGTTGCAATCGCGTCTGCCTGGTTGGACTTCCGATTTGTTGGATGATCCCTCAGCTACGATTCAGTATACCCCCCGATGGTTCGCCGAGCTATCGCGTAATGGAACAAAAGCTTTATCAGAAGCAAATAGATTTCATTATCCGACTCTATGCCTTTATGACCGGTTTGACCCCATCGTGAATTCAGATCTTATTGAGCAATTTATTCAGATGATTGTTTCCGAAGATAAAACATGCGCTGTCTTTACGGAAGGAAATCATAGCCTTCTGCAAAACGGAGAATTATTGAACCAAATGTTTCATTGGTTATCCACTCGACTAACTTAATCTTCGAAGTCTGGTTCTCCTCAGACTATGAGTCACAGTAAGTGTGTTTGTAAGCTTGCGCGGCCTGTTCAGAGCCAACTGAACGTCTAGCAAGCTTGTCCCATAAAATTTGCATTATTTGGTGTTTTTATCGGATCAAATTTGTGTCGTTATTCGATGGTAAGCAGCCTATGCATATTCACGAGACGATTAAGAAAGAACTCAAATCAGGCTAACGTATTCTTGTCGCTAGGAGAGTGCCATCCATATATGGATGGTTATATGACAAAAACCACCAGTGTTCGGTGGTTTTTTGGTGAATGTCCAGCGTGTAAAGCATCAAATATCAAAGGCTAGGCTTCTACTAGCTCAGGTCTTTTTATTTGAAGTGGGGGTGGTATAAGCCAACCTTTTTCTTTGCTCATTCTTAAAATTTTCAAACCTAGAGCAGTCTTTGTAACATGATACTTTGCAAACAGAGCCCCAATATCCTCACGAATGGACATACCCATTATTTGTGAACATGCCACCAATCCCATAGATGTATCGGCTCCAATCATTGCGGCAATTTCTTGATCTGTAAAACGTGCTCCAACCGGGATATCCTCAAGCTTAGCTTCCGGTCTATCGGGAAGTGAAGGGGAAGGAGTGATTCCATTTTGCGAGAGTATTGTATCACATTCGCTCACTTCCAATTCTGCTTGATCAATTAGCTCTTCTAATGTTTTTTTAAGTTCTTTGTCTCCAGCATGGTATTGATATGCCCGATACGCAGAGATACACCCTTTCGCTTTCGTAGAGAATTGCCATACACTAGAGATTTCGCCATAATGCAACGGTTCATCTTTCGGATTTCCACTTAAAATACCCACTGTAACAGCTCCTCGTTGTAGTTGTTAATTGAAACGAAATTTATTTTGTCTAAGGGGTGTTCCTTTTATTCCTATAGAATTACAGTTTTCATTCTAGTTCACTTGCTTTTCGTACGTATCAGTTTCATAAAAAGTATTTAATTATGAAATAATAAATGAAACTAAATAACGGAGGTGAAGATGTGTCTAAATCATTTATAACCCCTCAAATTATCGCCGGTATTGTAGGTACATTAGCAGCTTTTACCTTTCCAGTTTATTTTGCAATTAAGGGTAGATAGCACAAGAAAGCCACCGTACATATATTATACGATGGAGCAAGGTTGGTAACACCCATCGAACGATAATGAGCAACTGCGGCTGGACTTGCCAATATCGAAACGGCATTGAATGCTCCAATGTTGTAAGTAAGTTTTTTGTAAATAATATGGTTATTATTAAGCTTGAGGAGTCAGAAGTGTCAAATTATGTGTTCTGCGTGGCCAGTTCGAATAAGGGACCTCTCTTTACTGTAACGCTTCCTCATCTGTAACATGTTGTTCATTCTCCGTTCATTCTCGCTTCCTATACTTAAATCATAAAGAGCTGGGAAGCAAAATGTATCTGAGGAGGAACTATACCATGTTAGCATTAGCAGTTATTTTTATTAACTTAGCACTAGTTGCTTATACAATCGGTGTTTGGGGCGAAAAACTTTCTGGCCGATTAAAACCGAATCATTTAGTTTTCTTTTTTGCCGGGTTATTGTTTGACGGAATAGGTACTAGCTTTATGCAACAGCTGAATACAAGCAGAGAAATCAATTTGCACGGTATTACTGGAGCGATTGCCCTGATTTTGATGTTTATTCATGCGATATGGGCAACAATTGTATTATGGAGAAAAAAAGAAAAACAAATCCAGCAGTTTCATAAGTTCAGCTTGGTGGTTTGGGGTTTGTGGTTGATTCCTTATTTGATCGGTGTCGCTTTAAGCATTTTTAAATAAGGCTTATGAGATGTGGAGAGTTGCCATGCTTCTGTAGTACCGCAAATTGAAAGTTCGTGAAGATTCAACGATAGTAAGCCGAGTTGAAATTATTTTTTGAATACCCCTTTTGAGAAAGTACAAAAAATTATTGAGGCGATGTCAGTTATACTGATGTCGCCTCATTTTGATATGAACTTATCCATTCAGCATCTGTAATCTTACATTCATTTTCAGCCATCCAACTTGGGGCCGCCGTCATTCAAAAACTAATCCGAAGTACGAACATAGAGGATTCTTTGGTTCAAGAAGTGCTGATGGGCATCTATTGGCAGGATTGTCCACTTCAAAACTTTATTTGTCACCCAACACCGACTGTGAGGAAATAGAGTCGATATCGGGGATCATATGCTGCACGCTGCGCCATTGGATGACAAGAACATTATTCGACGACTCCAATCTGTCTTGATGAATGACCAATTAAGCAGTATGATAAAGCCAAAGAAATAGAACTATGTTGCGAAATGGAGAACAATATGACGGAGGATATCAAAGTAAAATCATTGTTCAAGGCGCTGCGGATATTGGAGTGCTTCACCGTTAATGACCCCGAGCTCGGCATTACGGAGATCAGCGAACAGATGGGGTTGTACAAAAGCAATGTGCATAATATTGTAGCTACCTTTGTGAAGCTGGGCTACCTGGAACAAAATCCGGAGAATGATAAGTATCGGCTTGGGTTTAAAATCCTCGAGCTTAGCCATGTCATCTCCAGTAACATCAGTATCCGAAAAGTGATTCTGCCTTACATGCAGGAGCTTGCCGACCATGCGAATGAGACGGTTTACCTGGGCATACCAAGTGATACCGAGGTCATATATCTCGAATCGTCCTCACCGAAAAATCAGCTGTCCACGCGTTCCATGCTCGGTCTCAAGGCCCCGCTTTATTGCACGGGGATCGGGAAAGCGATGCTGGCTAACTTACCGGGTGAGGTGCTTGCCAGTATCATCGCGAAAGGACCGACCAAATTCACCGATCAAACCATCACGGATGAAGCAGCGCTTAGGGCTGAATTGGACGCGACGCGGACTCGTGGCTACTCCATTGATAATATGGAGCATGAATATGGGATTAAGTGCATTGGGATGCCGATCCACAATAAGAAGAAGCAGGTCGTCGCAGCCATTAGTCTGTCCGGACCATCGTTACGTTTTACTCAGGACAAGATCGAAGAGCACGTACTGAAAATGAAAGAAATCGTACATGCCATTGAAGATAAGCTGTAAAGAAAACTGATTCCGTATAGAAAAATATGGTTGTCATAAGAACTTTTGTATTATAAAATAATTGTGAACAACGTTCTTCTATGAGGAACTCTTTTTTAAATAATAATTAGAACGCGGTTCTGTATTAAAGAACATACATCGACTACAAGGAAGGGGAGATGCAGCTGTGAGCAAGGCGATTCCTACCGGCGTTTGGCCTACCATGTTGACACCATTTACAGTATCGGGCGAGGTCGATTACGCGGCCTTGGAGCAGCTAATGGAGTGGTACATCGGTCGCGGTGTTCAGGGACTGTTCGCCGTGTGTCAGTCCAGCGAGATGTTCTATTTGAGCCTGGAGGAGAGGGTGGAGCTCGCTCGTTTTGTGGTGCACAAGGCCGCCGGTCGAGTGAACGTGATCGCTTCAGGACATACCTCGGAGCGTCTGGAAGATCAGATCGAAGAATTAAGACGAATCGCGGAGACAGGAGTTGACGCGGTGGTCATCGTCAGCAATCGCTTGGCTGCAGATGGTGAGGACGATGCGGTTTGGATCCGGAACATGTCGAGCATCCTGCACGCCATTCCTGAGATTTCCTTCGGTATTTACGAATGCCCTTATCCTTACAAAAGACTGCTTTCCCCGGAAGTCTTAAAGTGGTGCGCGGATACGAGCCGGTTCCACTTCTTGAAGGACACCAGCTGTGATCTTCAGCAGATGGAGGCGAAGCTGGCTGCCGTGAAGGGCAGCGGGCTAAAGCTGTATAACGCGAACTCAACGACGCTGCTGGAATCATTGAAGCTTGGCGCTGCGGGCTTCAGCGGCGTCATGGCGAACTTCCACCCGGAGTTGTACGTCGAGTTGGTACAAACTTGGAGCCACGATCAGGCCAAGGCCGATAGGCTGCAAACCTTCTTGTCCGTCGCGTCTTTAATTGAGCTTCAGATGTATCCGGTCAACGCCAAATACCACTTGCAGCAATTGGGATTACCGATCCAAACCACTTGCCGTGTAGCGGACGCTTCCCGATTGAAAGCGAATCAACGCCTGGAAGTCATCCAGCTGGAACGTCTGGCCAAGGCGGTTTCCCGGGAGGCGATCTCATGAGCCAATCGGTTCCGAATCGGTCTTGGAGCTACCTCAGTACTCAGGAGCTCACTATAGCAACAAGCAGTGATGAGACGAAGGCTAGCCGCTTAAACATCGTGAGATTGGCTCCGGGAGACCGGCAGCTCGAGCTTCAGTGGCAATATGAAGGGGCAGAACGCAGCGGTGACATCAAGTACGAGATTCAATGGAGCGCACTTAATGAGGAGAGGAATGCAGGAACCCTCCAGTTGCCAGGAAGTGCTAACGGAACGGTGGTTCGGAACTTGGACCATGCTAAGGACTACCGTATTCTCATCAAAGTCATTTCCGACGGAACCGGAGCCATCCTCGCGGTAAGTCCAATCCGATTGTTCCGTACCGGAGAGGTGCCGGGGACCGTCGTCAACTACATACACCCAGAGGATTACACGTATAACTATTCCGGGAGATCTACGGCGAGTCCATCCCTTGTTCATCTGCCGGACGGTGCCTGGATTGCATCTCATGATGTATTTTGGGGTAATGGGGGGCAAAATGTTACGAAGCTGTTCCGGTCCGAAGACATGGGAAAGACATGGACTTTCCTGTGCGATCTGTATCCGTGCTTCTGGGGGAAGCTCTTCCTCCACCGGGAACGGCTGTATATGCTCGGTACGAGTACGGAGTACGGCAGCCTGCTGATTGGCCGATCGGACGACGGCGGCCGCACATGGTCCGCCCCCAGCGACTTACTGCCGGCCGGCAGCCGGGAGCAGGGAGGGCCTCATAAGGCGCCAATGCCGGTTGTTGAGCATCAGGGCAGGCTCTGGACAGCCGTGGAGCACGGCTCCTGGCGGATTGGCGGCCATGCCACCGGGGTGGTGTCCGTACCGGCCGACGCCGACCTGCTCGATCCAGCACAGTGGAGCGTCACACCTTTTCTCAAGTACGACAAGGGATGGCCAGGGACGATCGAAGGCGGAGAGAAGCCTTCCTTGCTCGAAGGGAATGTCGTCATTACGCCGGACAATCGCTTGGTGAACCTGCTCCGTTATCATACGAAGGGCGGTCATCCCGAGTATGGCAGGGCAATCCTACTTCATGTTGATGATCAAGATCCTTCAGCGCCATTAACGTTCGGCAGTGTCATCGATTTTCATGGCAACATGGCGAAATTTACGATCCATTATGATCCAATGACAGGCAGATACTGGTCTCTTGTGAACCGTGTGACAACCGCCAATACCAGTCAGAGAAATATTCTCTCCCTGGTCTCATCGGCCGATCTGGCGCACTGGCAGCTGCATCAAGACGTCCTGAACTATGAGGATAACGGATGGCCGGAGGATAGCACGAAGGTCGGTTTTCAATACGTAGATTGGCAGATAGAGGGGCCGCATATCCGATTCTTAAGTCGGACCGCCATCAACGGAGCCTACAATTACCATAACGCGAACTATATTACGTTCCATACGATTGAGAACTTCCGAGATTGCCTATAAACGGACGGAGGAGGGAGCTTGTCTTATGTCGGAACTGCTGCAAACTCGCTGCTTAAGTTCATTATCGAAAGTATTCGCCGATGAAGAGATCCAGGATTTAGCTTGCACTTCAGGCACCGCCTTGGCGAACGAAGCTTATTCCTTCCAGGTTGCCTATCGGGCAGAGCAAATCCTGAAGGACCTGCAGGTGAGCATTGAATCCGAGCTATCCGAGGTCATTACCGTCAGAACCGTCGGTCTTGCCCCCAGTGAGCTCGCAGCCTATCCGCATCATGATCAACACTTTCTACGGAAGACGCCTGGACTATATCCTGATCCGCTCTTTGAACTCGACGAAGATTCCGTCATCCCAGCCTTACCTCAGTGGCGCAGCTTATGGATTACGTTGAACTTGAACGAATCGCTCACACCGGGGCTTCATAGCATTCATGTGAAGCTCGCCACCAAGTCCGGGAGCCTGTCGGTCACCGAGCACTTCGAGCTGACGATCGTTCCCGCTTCACTGCCCAAACAGCGGCTGATTCATACGGAATGGTTTCATGTCGACTGCTTATCCAACTTCTATCACGTCGATATTTTCAGCGAAGCGCATTGGTCATTAATAGACAAATACATGGACACCGCGGTTCGACACGGCATGAATATGATGTTAACCCCCTTGTTCACACCGCCTCTGGATACGGCGATAGGCGGCGAGCGTCCGACGGTGCAGCTTATCGATGTGACGAAGTCCGGTGACGAATATACGTTCGGATTTGGACGGCTAGATCGGTGGATTCAGCTATGTGAGGCCAAGAGAGTGGAGTACTTGGAGTTTTCCCATTTGTTTACCCAGTGGGGTGCCAAGCATGCTCCTAAGATTATAGCGACGGAAGACGGCGTTACGAAACGGATATTCGGATGGGAAACGGATGCGGCGAGCAGCAGCTATCATACGTTCTTAGCCCAGTTCCTGCCTGAGCTGGTAGCGTTCATTCACAGCAGAGGGCTGGAGAAGCGCTGTTACTTCCATGTTTCGGACGAACCGATTAAGAGTCACTTGGAATCATACGGGAATGCAAGCAAGCTGATCAACACGTACCTTGAGGGTTTCCCGATCATCGATGCGTTATCGAATTACGACTTCTATGAACAGGGTCTTGTCAAAATCCCGATTCCAGCAAATAACCACATCGAGCCCTTCCTTGAGCATCATGTTCATCCGCTGTGGACCTACTACTGCAGCTCCCAGGGAGTGAACGTATCGAACCGCTTCTTCGGAATGCCGTCCGCACGCAATCGGATTCTCGGCATGCAGCTTTACAAATTCCAACTGACGGGCTTCCTGCACTGGGGCTACAACTTCTGGAACAGTCAATATTCCAAGCGTCCGATCCATCCTTTCCAAGATACGGATTCCAGCCGGGCACATCCATCCGGTGACGCATTCCTAGTCTATCCGGGTGAACAGGGACCGATTGAATCGATCCGACTGGAGGTGCTGACGGAAGCTCTGCAGGACTTAAGAGCGCTTGAGCTGCTGGAGCAGCAGATCGGCAGGGAGCGAACGCTGGAGGTTCTGGAGGAAGGACTGGCACATCCGCTTACGTTCAGTGAATATCCGAGAGAGATGGAGTGGCTCTTAAACAAACGAGAGCAAATTAACCGCATGATCGAAAGCCTGCTGTCATTGCCATCTGTAAGTGATTAGGATCATTATCTCGTTGGGGGGGATTTGAATGGTTACAAAATCAACAGCAGTAAAGCTCGGCAGTAGCGTC
The DNA here is from genome assembly GCF_042793215.1 of Paenibacillus sp. NPDC056579. Lineage (NCBI taxonomy): Bacteria > Bacillati > Bacillota > Bacilli > Caryophanales > Paenibacillaceae > Paenibacillus > Paenibacillus sp. NPDC056579. The sequence continues at coordinate 1,345,390 of NZ_JBHTVD010000001.1, read as the reverse complement.
ATGGTCTTAGCGTTATTAGCCGCATGCGGTGGCCAGCCGCAGCAAGCCGTAAAAGGTCCTGAGTCGTCAACGCCGACGCCGGCCAAGCCGCCAGAACCCGTAACACTTACATTTTATACGAAGACGGTACTGGACGATTTCGAGAAATACATTAATCAATATGTGAAAAAGAAGTTTCCCCATGTCACACTGAATCTCGTGAAGAATGAGAAGGGGAGCATGATCGAGGAGTTGGTAGCCGCCGGCAACATTCCCGATATTATCTGGGAAGGCGTCACGAACATTCAGACGCTAACGCCGCTTGACTTGCCGCTCGACTTAAGACCGCTCGCACAGAAGCACGGATTGGATCTAGGCGTCTATGACTCCAAGCTGCTAGACAGCATCAAGTCCTATTCCAAAAACGGCGAGCTCTACTACCTGCCTTACAATACGCTAGCCTTCGCCCTTCATTATAATAAAGATATTTTCGATAAATTCGGCGTACCCTACCCAACGAACAATATGACCTGGAGCCAAGTCATTGAGCTTAGCAAGAAATTAACCCGCTCTGAAGACGGTGTGAACTATATCGGCATGCGCCCGCCCCTCGGGCTGAACCGCATGCAAATGCAAATGGGCTTATCGTATGCGGATCCGAAAACAGAGACGGCAGCGGTGACGACCGAAGGCTGGAAGAACTTATTCGAAACGGTGAAGATGATGTATCCACCGAGTGTGGATCCGCCGATCAAATCGCTCTTTGCGGCACGCGATGAGTTTCTGGCGAACAGAACGGTGGCTATGCTGCCCGACATTCTACTCTTGCACAATACCGATATGGCCAAAATGGAGAAGGAAGGACTGAAGTGGGACTTTGTGTCTTACCCTACCTTCAAAGACAATGTTGGTCAAGGGCTGTTCTCGGACGGCTTCATCCTGCCGAAGGGCGGCAAGAATACCGATCTGGCCTTCCAAATTATCGCGTATTTAAGCTCAAATCCGGACGTTCAGCTCGATGCCACCAAGAACGGACGTCTGACCGGCTTGAAGGATCCGGCGATCCAGAAGCAGCTGTTCGCCAACAATGAAGCGGCGAAAGGGAAGAATTTCACGGCTGTCCTCAGCCAAAAGTATCCCGACCCGGCTCAAGCTACGATCTATGACCGCGACGGCTCCAGCATCATGAACGGGAAACTGTTGAATTATATTAACGGGACCGCGGATGTGAACACGCTTCTGCGTGAAGGTCAGGAAGCGCTGGATAAGAAAATCACCGAGCTGAAAGCGTCCAAAAAATAAGGAGCATTGGAGGCACCCGCATGTCCATGTCCGATGAAAAGCAAAAGGCTTCATCCCCTGAACCCGATGTGGAGGCTGTACAAGAACCGGATAGAAGCGTCTTAAGCCGCAGAAAGTTTCTGGCTACGCTGGGCATCACCGGGGCGGCGACGTTACTGGGTGCAGCCGGACCATTGAACGGGGCGCCTCTGAAAGAGAGCTCCGTGTCCGATGCCGTATATGGCAAGGGTCCAAATGGCCCGAGGCTCACATCGCTGACTACTTCCACTTATGTGGAAACGATCAGCAGTGCAGCGCAGCTAACCGGGTATCAAGGCGGGTGGGACGGCCAGCAGGTGTTCGTGCAAGGCTTTTATCCCGGCGGGACGGCCGGTTACGGCTTATTTTACTATGATGCGGACCGGGCGAAGTCCGAGCACAACGGCGGTACGATCATCAGCTGGACCGTCCCTTGGGACGGCACAACGGCTTCATTGAGCAGCTTCCTCTCCGGGGCAGGCGAGACGGATCCTACGGGCCAAGGCTGCTGGATTCGCCAGCACAACCCGCACGAGGTATATGCGGAATGGTTCGGCGTTATAGGCAACAACGGAGATGAGACTGCGGCATTTTTAGCAGCCAAACAGGCAGCAGAAGCATCGCCGTGCATCCGTCTTTATTTGCCTGCCGAAATTGTAACGATCACCTTGAACAGCCCGCTCTTCTTCAGTAAACAAGGCTTCGGACTGCACGGAACCGGCGTGGATCCGCATCTGTATTCCGCCAATGAAGACCATGTATCCGGGCTTAGGATGAACGGCGGCACGGCAGGGGAAACCTATCAAGCCGCTCTCATCTTCGACGGCATCGGACAGTCTGCAAGCGATTTTGTTCTTATTGCGGGCACGAGCTGTAACTGGTATTGGCCATTGGATACGTGCACCTATTCAGGCGATTTTCAGCGTATACGGTCCAGAGGCTTTAACGGCGGACAGCGACTCTATAATTCGCCCACCTACGGACACGAAGCGATTGCCAACAAATTCGAGCGACTCGAAATGTACGCCGTCCGCCGAGGACTCCAGCTAGGTCGCAATCCGGTCACCGGAGCCGTACAAGGCGCTTGCAACGAAAATACATGGATTAACTGCCGGTATCGCGGATATGAGGTTATCCTAGATTTGTACCGGAATACAACTCCACGTTCCTACGGCAATGTATTTATGAATTGTATCTTCCAGGAACGCGCACCGGTCGGAGAAGGCGACTTTGAGCTGCTGAAGACGGAAGGCTCGAATGTCGAGGGCGTTACGTTCATTAACGGCCGCTTCGAATGCACACTGGAAGCAGGCAGGAAGCGTCCTGTATTGAACTTGAACGGCGTTTCGAGCAAGTCGCTCTGCACATTTATCGGTACCTATATCCATACTTCGATTACGATTCTCGATACGAATAACCGGCTGCGCAGTCTCGGTACCGTTCTTAATCCGAACTGGACAGCCGATGCCATCGAAGCCAATTCCCTTCTGGCCCGTGGGACGACGGAGATGGTGAATAAAATGAACACCAGCAACTCGCTTCGGTGGTCCGGTACAGGAGCGGTCACGACGCCGACGCGCCATTGGGTCGAATCGCCTTATATCGCCAACGGTCAGACGAGTGTCGGCTATGGTGGGAAGTACAGGAAGGGCACCTTTTGGGCGGAAAATGTGATCGAATATACGGCGTCCTCAAGTACTACGCGAGAAACGAAAGTATGGGTGGACGGCGTCCCTATGACCCGGACCGTGCTGGAGGGTTCCGGCAAACTCTATGTTCCCGCCTCGGATGGCGATACGATGCTAGGATCGTCCACGGCAAGGTGGTCTGACGTCTACTCCGTCAACGGTGTGATTAATACGTCCGATCGTAACCAGAAGCAGGATATTCAGCCGATTACGGATCGCGTCCTGGACGCTTGGGCGGATATGCAATACCAGATGTTTCGCTTTAAGGAGGCTGTCCGGGAGAAGGGCGATGCAGCGCGCTGGCATATCGGACTCGTGGCGCAGGACATCTATGATACATTCAAGCGGCATGGCCTTGATGCTCTGGCTTATGGGTTGGTATGTGTCGACGAAAAGGTGGATGAGAAGACAGGCAAGCGGGAGCAGGTATGGGGGATCCGATCCGATGAATGCCAGTTTCTTGAGATGGCGCTCGTGCGCCGAGAGCTGAATAAGCTCAAAGCTTAATGATATGTAAGTGAAAAACCTGTCGCCTCGTAAGAGGTGATAGGTTTTTAGCTATTCCAAGAGGATGGATTAGTCATAACCGATAAGTTGTCATGGTCCCTATGACTGATTCTGATTGGATTCGCCAAGGCATTGCGATTGCGCTGTTTGCCGACATTGCTCGTAATGGTTTGCGTATTGAGGAAGGTATTACGTCGAGAAGGCTATTTAGGATAACACAATCCGCGTAGCCGTGTGGTAAAACATTTCATAGGACAATAATAGGATTATGTTTGTGTCGTCCGATGACGGATGACAAGAACTTGATAACATTCCCATTTTATAACAAGAAGCTTATAACATTCCCGACAAAAACAACGGATTCAGTATAGTAACTTTGATCTGGTACGAATACTGCTGTACTTAAAGAAGCTAAAATTGATTAAGCTAACGGGTACGTTAGGTCAATTCATCCAGGAGCAGTTTGCCGCCGCGGCAGCTGCTCTTTTTTTGATTAAGCAAAAGTGCAGGATAGTTTAAATAATACAGAAGCTTGTCCCTATGTCATAGGAAAACTATGGTATAATTATGTCTTAGCCCTCTGGCTAGAGGGATCGGATGGCACAAGAAATTTGGACGAGTATTCCGACATTGATTTGGTATGCTATACCAAAGAAGGCTACACTGAAGATGCGTTCAGAAGATTGGATGAATGTCTGGGTGAATTAGGAAAAGTTTTACTATCAAAAGTATGTTTTGAATCCACTCGTGATAGTAGAAGGAATCAATTTGGCTGACGAATTGTTTCGTAAAGCCGTTAATGAGGCTTATTCCATGCTCTCGCAGTCTTAACTGGGAGATTCTACACGAAGTGTGGCATTTATCTGTTGTGCTAACGGGTACGATAGTTCAACGCATCTTGGAGTAGCTTGTCGACGGCAGCTGCTCCATTATGCTAACAGGCAGATTTACTCAACAACTGGCACGAAAGAACAGTTGATTAAGCGGACTCGTTTCCGAATTCACAAAGCTGCGGTTTTCCGTTCTGTCCAAGAAAAACCCCCTTTTAAAAAAAGGGGGGCTTCAAGGAGGATGAAAAAAGGTTATGTCTATAATATAAAGCCCAAATATAATCATCCCTTTACCATACTTTTAAAAATTTATAAAGGAAACAATAGGAAATCATGTTATATGAATATTTGCTGTTTTAGGTCATAGGATTAAATAGAGTAGGTAACATGCTCGATTTGGAAAACGCTTACATTTTGTTCCTTCTCAAAAAAATTAAAAAGGAGATTGAAATGAAAAATATTTTGCTATTGATGCTTCTTGTTGCATTTCTAGCACCCTTTAGAGAAGTGGTCCAGGCCTCGGCAAACAACAGTCAGTCAATACGAGCGATGTGGGTGTGGGATTACTATGCGTCAGTTTCGAACGAAAAGCAGAGAAATGAATTAATACAGTTTTCCACCTTGCATCAGATTAATATGCTGTTCGTGTATACAGGAGAAGAGCTTTCAGCATATCCGGATGCTTTTAACAATCTAATTCGACTGGCTCACTCAAAGGGAATCCGTATCTTTGCACTGGAAGGTGACTCATTATGGGCACGGGAAGAGAATCATTCGATTGCCATTGGTCGAATTGAGGGAATTTTGAAATACAATAATGAGCATCCTGACTCGAGTTTTGATGGTATTCAACTCGATGTCGAGCCTTATTTATTGCCGGATTTTTTTGATCAAGTTCAGAACATAGGAACTCAATATTTGACTCTTCTGCAGAAAAGTAGAGATTTAATACATAAACAAAGCATGGTATTTGATGCGGCAATTCCTTTTTGGTATGAGGATCCGGAGCCAACCGTATCCGTCACATTTAATGGCCAGGAGAAGCCGTTAAGTTTCCATATACTGGACGTCGCGGATTCTGTTTCTATCATGGCTTATCGAGACAGCTCAGAAGAACAAATCCGAATATCCCAGCAGGAAATAACATATGCAGGAAAAATAGGCAAGAAGGCATATGTTGGAGCGGAGACGAACCCCCCGGATGGCGTCAGTATTCCGGAATTCATAACATATTATGACGAGGGAATCCGATTCATGGAAATCGAGTTAAGGAGGATAGAAAGGTACTACAAGGATATGCCCGGTTACGGTGGAATCGGCATTCATTGGTACGGTTCGTTTAAAAAGATGGCGAAAGCCGCTATATAAAGCGGAATTGTTTTCGAAAATGGCCGGTGCATACCGGTCTTTCTTCTTTACTATCGGAAATTATGCGGTAAACGTCTTCCAGAGCTTGCACCACTTCTCTTAACAGCCTTGGGTCAAAGCCAGAACGGATCTCAATATGGGCACCGAAGTAAACGACAAGGGAAGGCTGCTCTCATTCTCTCACGTAAATTTGAGCTCTTGAAGGTGTGTAGGGTTTTACGCTTACACATATATCATGTTGGTTTATAAATTAAGCTAACGGGTACGTTAGTTCTATGTTCAATGGAGCAGTTTGTCGACGAGGCGACTGCTCCATTTTCATTAACCTAAAGGACAGATTAGCGAAATAAACTCTATTCCATATTTCGGTAAATCCATACAACCGGCAGTCAAAGTATCTCCGACGATCTCATTAAAGAACTTTATATTTCCTCATCAGCTGCAGGCGACGCGACGGAGGCAAAATAAAATAGAGCGAGGTTTTGCGGTGACTAATATGGTGGGATTTTTCATAAAATTAGTTGCAATAGCATCCTATATGGCTTATCATAAAAATAGTTGCAATAGCATCCTATTTAAGGAGAGAGTAAATTGAGCGAGCATTGGAGACAACCTGATAAGGGCGCAACGGAATCGCATGGCCAATACATCTCAGCCATCTATCGCCACATGCAGATATTGATCTCAGCCGAGCTGGCGCCATATCGAATCGGAAGCGGGCAGTATATATTTCTGATGGCGATTGCTTTTCAGCAGCCAATTACGCAGAAGGCGTTAAGCGAGAAGTTGCTCATTGACAAGACGACTACCGCCAAGGCAATTACCAAGCTGGAAGCAGAAGGATACGTTCGGAGGGAAGTCGATCCCACCGATAACCGTTATCAGCTGCTCTATTTGACAGAATCGGGACGTGAGGTGGTTCCGAAGGTACAGGAAGCGCTGGACCGCGTTAAGAACAAAACTCGGAAGGGCATTACCGATGAGAAATATGACTTGTTGGTAGACCTGCTTAAAACCGTGCTTCGCAATCTGAGCGAGTAGGAGGAGATGAAGAGATGAGCGGGAACAGAGGGGCAGGTTTGACCGAAGAGCTGTTGACTTTGGCTGGCGTTACTATGCACCCTCATTGGCTCGGAGGGTTAGAATTTCAGTTGAACGGTAATGAAAGCATCTTCAAGGCAACCGCTTGTTTGACCTGCTCATCCCGAAAACGGAACGTGATCGATGGATTGAAGAAGGGAACGCAAGGTCGTATCGTATGTATCCCGATTTGGGCTGGGTATCCGTTTATTATTTAAATATCGAGCAAGAAGTCGCTCATGCCATTGAAATCGCGCGTTCCAAATAGGATCAAATAAAATTTAGGGGGATGTAATTGATGATAGCAAATCCGTTTATCGTAGTGGAGAATTGCAAAGACGAAATCAAGTATTATCAAAGCGTGTTTGGTGGCGAGATTGCCATTCTTCGAAAGCAAGGGGAAGAGGTGCTTAACGCGGACCTGCATGTAGAGGGGGCAACCCTTAAGTTTGCTGATACTCAAGCGGCAAAGCCGGTAATGAAAGGCGATTACGTGAGAGTTTTCTTGAGAATCGAGACGGAGGAAGCGTTCCAAAGGATCTACGAAGAATTCGCGGCCGGAGGGATTATTAATTCGGAAGCGTACGAAGCTCCGTTTAACGGACTGCTGGCCATCGTTACCGACCGAAACGGCGTGTGCTGGGTGCTGTCCTATTATCGAACTTAATGCTGAGAAGTCCAGATGCGGAGTCGTCCTATTTGGGCGACTCGTAGACTCTTTTGTATTTGGAACAAAATCCACAGCTCTCATTGCGTTAACGGGTACGATAGTTCAATAATGATACGAAGCAGCCGTTCAGCAAGATCGGCTGCTTTTTCATTAAAGTAACGGGCAGGATAGTTCAATCGTTTGTCGAACACCTAGGCATTAGGGAAATTACGAAGTTTACAAACGCAAATGAATGTTTGATTGGAATCCGCACCCTCGTTTGAAAAGTCTAATGGAATAAACCTCAGACGCACACAAAGAAAAGGAGTGAAGTTATGAAATTTCTGCTTACATCTGGTGGCATCAATAACAAAAGCATAAACGACGCGCTGGTTGGCATGCTGGGCAAGCCGATCGCCGACTCCAACGCCCTGTGCATCCCCACCGCGATGTACGGACACCCCTGGGTCGGCCCCGGGGTCAAAGCCTGGGAATTCATCAGCGGGAAAGAAGAGAATCCCATGGTCGACCTGGGCTGGAAGTCCGTCGGTGTGCTGGAGCTCACAGCGCTGCCAACCATCGGCGAAGACCGATGGATACCGCTGGTCCGGGAGACGGACGTCCTGCTGGTGGCGGGCGGCGACGCCCTCTACCTGTGCTACTGGATGCGGCAATCCGGGCTGGCAGATCTCTTGCCGTCGCTGCAGGCAGTCTATGTGGGAATGAGCGCCGGGAGTATGGTGATGGCACCTAACATCGGGGAATTCTTCGTTGGCTGGACTCCACCCAACGGTGGCGATGAAGCACTGGGACTGGTTGATTTTGCAATGTTTCCGCATCTGGATCACGAGATGCTGCCGCATAACACAATGGCTGCTGCAGAGAGATGGGCGGCCGGGATGCAGGGGCCGGCGTATGCGATTGATGATCAGACCGCCATCAAAGTGATCGACGGAACAGTCGAAGTTGTTTCTGAAGGGCATTGGAAACTTTTTTCGCCCTGATATTACTCCGCTGTTAACATATAAGGTAACTTGCTTGAATGGTGGGGGTACGATAGCTGAATAAACAACTGACGCGGCTGCCGGCTTGGATATCGGGAGCCGCGTTGTGCTAATGGGGAGGTTAGTTATTACCATATGCACTGAACAGTAGCATAAATATCGCCAAGTTTTTTTTTTATATTAACCGGCCGAATCTACTCCTCTTAATAGTTCTGCCCCATATGGGTGATCAACGATATAGAGCCATCTGCCGTCCTGCTGTTTTCTCAGTATCTCAGAAGTGTGACCTAGGATTTGTATTGGATTCCCATCCTTACCTACAGTTTGAAGGATAAAATGTGCCCGGAGCAAAGCGATATTTTCAAAAGGGATACAGTATATATTCTTGGATATCATGCTGCCTTGTAGTCGCAATAGTTCTTCTAGAGTTTTTCGGATTTGTTCGATTCCTTGATCATAGCCGCCGTTCGGATTAACCAGAATACCGTCCGGTTCGTATAGAGCAAGCAATTTATCGATGTCACCTGAGTTGTAAGCTTCTGCAAACGCAGCATTCATATCTTCTGGATTCATGACCGTTATATCACGAATGGGGGGTTTCATAGAATCGCCTCTTTCTATATGATGTTTATATATGCTAGCTTATCTGAATACCAGCAATAAATTAAGTACGCAGAATAAGATGACATAGTCATAAAAAACTGACCTATGTGGAGGTAAAAGATGCCTTATCAGAACGAAACCTTTGGTTGCCCTGTAGAAGTGGGGCTACAAATGATTAGTGGGAAGTGGAAACCCAGGATCATATTTGAACTGCTTCAGCAGACCCGACGTTTTGGTGAACTTCAACGGTTAATATCCGGCATATCCAGGCATGTTCTTACTACACAACTGCGGGAGCTGGAGGAATGCAATATCGTTAAACGCACCGCTTTTTTGACCGTCCCACCGAAGGTTGAATATAGCTTAACCGATTTTGGGAAAAGCCTGGAACCCATTCTGGAGCAAATGATAAAGGTGGGGGAGCATTACATTTCACTTCAAAAAAAAGAAGTTACAGAGAGTTGAAACTTGGGGTTATATCGATCGCAGGTATCAATTATCAGGGATAGATCATTGAGCTAACGATAGTGCAAAGACCAGGAACAGATCGTCGCAGCTGGCATCTGATCCTTTTTTCTTTGAAGTAACGGGCACGCTAACCTGGTGACCGCCTTGAAATAAATGAGTTTAATAGAAATAAATTGATCCAAGAAGGTGAACAGAATATTTACCATCAATTTAGGCATGGCCCGTACTGTGCACATTAGCAATCCATGAGAAACCGGGCCTGCTTTTGGATGATAAAATGTAGACTTAAGGAAGCTGCATATGAGGACGTTTAATCCTTATGACGAATGTGATACTCGGCGGTTGCTGTGACCACACGCAGGTGATTCCGGATGAGGAGCTCCACCAGGTGCACCTGATGGACCAGTCCGATGGTCTGCTTGTTGGACGTAAAATCTACTAGCTGATGGAAAGGCTTGGCCAGCCATTGCCAGCAGCGTCGACGATCGAAACCCAAGTACGTCTTCTCGCAGAAGCAGGATCATGTATCGTGGCAGAACTCTTCTTGTTGAAGGGGCCAGTTTACGCTGCATGAAAAACAAGGAGGATTTTCATGGATAACAATCTGAATCAATCGTTCGAAACTGCAATTACGCGTGTATTCGATGCCCCTCGCGAACTCGTATTTAAAGCATGGACAGAACTCGGGCATTTCGCGAAATGGTGGGGACCCAAAGGGGTCACCCTTGAAATAGTTAAAATGGACGCTCGATCAGGTGGCGAGTTTTTAGGTATTCAGACGTCTACTGACGGAAATCAGGTTATGTGGGGGAAATTTGCATACCAAGAGGTTGTCGAACCTGAGAAAGTGGCTTATATTCGATCTTTTTCCGATGAGCAAGGCAATACGGTCCGGGCGCCTTTTAGCGTGAGCTGGCCTCTTGAAATTATGAATATCATAACGCTAGAAGATGACGAAGGTAAAACTGTTTTAAAACTGAAAGGTTACCCTATGAACGCTTCAGCTGAGGAACAAGAAACCTATAAAGGTATGGCTCCAAAGCTTCAACAAGATCTTGAGGGTACCTTCGATAAACTTGCCGACTATCTTGTCTCCCTGAATTAGAATGCGATAAAAAAAGTTAATCAGTCAAAAAAACTTTAATCACTTTGAACATTACGTTTCAGTTGGGAATATTTGTTCAATAAAACAGCAGCAGTCTAGGACTTTATTTTCTCGTCCATGGCTGCTGCTGTTTCGTTTATCGCGTCAGTCTAATTCTTTATTTTCATCTGACAATTGGAATTATTCAATAAAAAACATCTTGCCGTCAACTTCGATGGATACGGAAGATTGCAAAAGATCCTCTTTCATTTGCTTCGCATAGGTAACGACTCGATTCACATCCTCTTTATCCAGCTTATCAGCGAATGCATATACAATCGTCACTTTTTCTTTGATCAATTTTTTATCTTTGTCCATCCAAGCGCCTGTTCCCTCGACAGCCGTAGCGCCTCCGAACCACTCTGAAAATTGCGTAAGCGCCTGATCTACGAGCTTTTCATGCGCTTCCTTACTGATGGGTATATCTCCTTTGATCGTGGAAGGAACATAAATTTTTACGACATTATCCAGATGATATTGCCCATTCAATGCGCTGCCGGAGATGCTGCCCGCATTGGCAGAGGGTTCGGGTGCACTGAATGATTGCTGTACGGGTACGATCAATAAAGCCAATAAAAATGCGAATGATAATCCAATGGTCCAGAATCTCTTCTTCATTAGCCGATCTCCTTTGCTTGTGTGATATTCAAATACCTGTGATATTATACAAGTGGTCGAAGTTGTGATTCAATGGGAATTCCGAATTAAAAAAGGGGGATTTTGTTAAAGCTACCTCAGTCTTAATGGACCATTGAGTGAGGATGAAATCAAGGGTTTTGCAAACGGGATTTGCCAAAAGGGATCGTTATCTCCATTCAATTACAAGGTTTTTGCCACTTACTTTAGTCCAATAGATATGATCCTTAATGTCTACATTATAGACTCCAGGTAACACGTTATAAAATTGTACCCGTCCATAACCTGATTTAATTGTGTTGAATGTTTTATATTCTGTACATTGTTTTGAACTAGCATTACATAAGCGAACGGATAATTGAGTAGGACGAACTGCAAATGGGTTGTAGTTATCTGATATTCTCGTTAAATTCCAAACATCAACTTGTACATTCTTTTCTACAATATTCGTTCCTGGCCAGTAAGTAAGATAAGCAGTATTGTCCCATAAACCATCCTCAGTAGTAAAAGTCCGAGTTCCAGAAGCTTCTGCTTTGGACTGTGGAAAAAATGCAAAAATCATTGAAAAGCATAAAACAAATAATAACATCCACTTCTTTGCATTATTTTGAGATAATGTCATTAAACCAACTCCTTAATTAGATTATAGACAAAATCATACTAACCGGTTAGAATGTTTTCATGATATACAGAATTATCCATCCAGTCAATACCCAAATTTACAAATATTTTGATTTAGGAAAAAGGGTTCATTATTATTAGGCAATTCTTGAACCCTTGTTCGTACTATTAACTACAGGATTGGTAAAGGAGAGCTAATTTTTATATGAAGTACTCAACTGGTGAAGAAACTAAAAAGAAAGTTATCGATTCTGCATTTCAACTTCTTGCAGATAAGGGGTATGATGCAATGAGCATTGATGACATTATGAAAGGAACGGGAAAAACAAAGGGTTCATTCTATGTCCATTTTAAGAATAAAGAAGATCTGTTGTATGAAGTTATACAAAATCGATTAGATCGAGATTTTGATCACATCGTAGAAGAGACTTTAAAAGAATTATCGGATGAAACATGCAATGTTCAATTGATATTAAAACGATTAATGCATCTAGTACATGTAGGTACGGGGGGAGTAGATCGGGAGTTATGGACTGCTGCCTATTATCAAATGGTCGTTCTTTCAAGGAAAAATCAAATTGTTCGTGAATGGATGATAAAACAATATCGTGCTTGGGTTGATTTTATGTCAAAGATTATTATTAGAGGACAAGAGCTTGGACAAATCCGTACTGATATAGATGTTCTTGTAATGGTCAATATGCTAATCAGTTTATTAGAAGGGTACGAACTTCGATCAATGGTTGATCCAGAAATTGATGTTTATGAACAATTAAAACTCACCGAAATGTTCTGTATCAATCAATAAAAATGAATTAACTCATAAAATTAGTTTTAGATGCCGGTACTACGTTAACAAAGCAGGAGATGGTATTTCTACGAGGATTGGTTAAAGCGCTTCACGAGTCAGGTGTAATGACCTGCATGGTCAAGAATACTTTATGAAAAAGAGAAGGAGACCCGGTAGTTTGCGGGTCCTTTTTTTCAACACAGGAAGGGGTCTGTCTGAGCGGAAGCGCAACTTGAAAATGCGGCCAACGTGAAGTCTGTCTGAACAAGTCACTCAAACAAAAAACTATGCGGGACTGCTTCTCCAGAAATGCTTGAATGGATGGTTCCATGCACAGTCCGATGGCCTGAGTGTATCAAAATAAAGAGAAGAAGACTAAAATAAATTGTCTGAAAAAAATATGTTTTAATAATGAAAAAAAAAAACAGCTGAAAAATATCTTGCTGGATTAAAAGTTTTTTCAATTGTAAAATAATGTTGCGATATCAAGTGTTGTGATATATTGATTGTTAATGTAGGGAAATTAGTGTCATTAATGTAGGTGGATTTGCGTCATGATTGAGATTTAGGATAGGTAATGTGAATAGTTGAAAGTAGGTGAGGGTGTGGAGAAGAAAAAGAAATTAAATAATGCTATTCAACTTATGTCTGGACGTTATAAAGCTGCTGATACACCAGAGCTAGAATTGGGTGCAGATCTATTTGCTGTAAGAATTAAAAAGCAGTTGATTAAAGAAGGCTTTACAGAAGAAGAAGCCGAAAAGGCACGAGTTAAAGCTAAGCTTTTAAACTAATAAAAGGGATGCAGAAATGTTACGGAAATAAGATGCAATGTAACAAATAAAAACAACTAATGATGGCTACTATGGCAGTCTCCGACTAGGCTGCCTTCTTTATATTTTAATTCGTCGGAATTGGTTCCTCATATGATGTTGTGATTAGGAGGATGTTAGCCGTTGATTTTTTATTGGCTGGTTCTTGATACGTAGGCATAGGATTTACTCTAATGAATTAACTCTTCGATAATTGGGAAAATTAGTAATATAGTTAGGAATATTAGTAGTAGGGAGCAATTTATTTAAGTCGATCTATGGAATTGAGAGTCGAAAACTCTAATGTAAAAGAAACCATAAAGATGATGGACGAAATTGGCTTCGAACGAAAAAACCAATGGGCTTCTATGCATTTAAAAGATCATACAGTAGTAAGCTTTTGGAAGAAAGAACTAGACAAACCCTGATCGACCCGTTATGATGTGATCTCGGTGAAGTTTTTTATTACGAGTATCACGGCGGAAGTTAGAGGTAGCGCTTGGATTGTCGGAACCAGATGGATTTTTAAAGTGTGTAGAAATCATTGTCGTATAAAAAAGGTACTTAGTAAGGTAAGTTATAGGTAATATTTCAAGAGAGCAGGATCGTATAAATGACAGGTACTAACAAACAACGTTACCGCTTCAGTGAAGCGCCTATATGGAATGTCCAGCGACAATATTATGAAGAGGAAGGAACGAAGGCCTGGAACAATGACCAAGTTCCTCAATATATAACGAGTAATCCGATGATCGCTAATGCATATGCAGAAATGATCTTTGGGTTTCTTCAAGATCGCGCGAATAAGGAATATTCTTTAGATCCTGTTTTAATTGTAGAGCTTGGAGCAGGAGCAGGACGCCTTGCGTACCATGTTTTGCATGAGTTGTGTCAACTAAGAGACTACGCTGGGATATCACTGCCTCGGTTCCGCTATATCATGACGGATTTGGCGATGAACAATGTTATGGCTTGGAAGGAACATCCCGCTCTACAATCTTTTATCACTGAGGGAGTACTTGATTTTGCGCGATTTGATGCTGTCCATGATAAAGTACTGAACCTCATTGTATCAGGTACAACCGTTAGTGAAGGAGATTTAAAACAACCATTAATCATTGTTGCCAACTACTTTTTTGATAGCATTCCACAAGAGTTGATTTATGTTGGTGATGGGCAAATTTATGAAACAGATGTTTATATCGAATATCCCGAACATAGTGATTCACTTAAACCATCAGAATGGTTAGATCAAATAACTTTACACTATGAGCACCGACGAGCGCCTGAGTACGAACAAGAGACCTATCCTTACCGTAATGTCATTTCCCTTTATCAGGAACAACTAGAAGACTCGCATATTTTATTTCCAGCCGCTGGAATAACTTGTTTAGAGCATTTAAACCTGTTGTCTCAAGCGGGATTCCTATTAATAACAGCAGACAAAGGAGATCACTTACTAGATAACTGGAAATTCGCAGAACCGCCGGTATTGGTCTTACATGGAAGTTTTTCTTTAACGGCAAACTACCATGCGATTCAGCATGTCTTTGAACAAAGAGGAGCCGCGGCGTTATTCCCCCCACATCATTATAAAAATATAAATGTTGGCTGTATCCTCAATTTAGAAAAACCAATGGAATATCCAAATATGAGATTAGCTTATCGTCGATGTGTTGAACGCTTTGGTCCAGACGAATTTTTTGCTATGAAAGGTTGGGTAGATCGCAATCTAGATAGCATGGAACTAGAGCAAATATTAAGTTTTTGGCGTTTGGGTGGATATGACGCGGAATTTTTCATTCAAAGCACGAAGCAGATCTCCAGATTGTTGCCAGAGGCAAACGATGAAGAAAAGCAGGATATCTTAAGAGGCATTCAACTGATGTGGTCTTCATACTACGTCATGGAGCAGCGTTATGATCTAGCCCTTGATGCAGGATTGGTACTGTTTGAGATGGACATGTACGAACACTCCAAACGGTATTTGGAAATATCGGTACATCAAGAACCGAATGAGGTCATTTCAACCGTATATTACTGTCTAGCCATTTGTTGTTTCGAGTTAGACTTAGTCGAAGATGCATGGAGGTACATACGAAAATTATTAGATCTTGAGCCTGATCATGAGGAGGCATTGGCGTTGATAAGCCATTTTGATGAACAATTTGAGTTGCGTTGATAAAGTTCAATCAAAAAGGCGAACTAGACGTTGTATTCTCTTCCAAAGCTGTTGTCTTTTGGGGAGACAAATCAGTTAACTCCTTCAAAGTAGAAAAATGGTTTTACCGTGGAATTTGTGTTAGTATATAGACCTATATTGAAGAGGATGTGAACGATCGTGATAAACATTACCATTCCCACACCGGATGTTACCATTACCAAACAGAATAGTCCCGAGCTAAGCAATATTTACGGGTTTACTGATTTCCACTTAATTACCAGGGAAAAGGGTGGCATCTTTATGTTTTACAACGACAAAGAGGAGATGTTATTTGTCGGTAAAGCGAGGAAGTTACGGCCAAGGATAAAAAAACATTTTGAGGATACTGTATCACCAATCAAAAATCATAGAAACGAAATTACTAAAATAGAGGTTTGTATAGTTGAGGACCCGGTCGATAGAGAAATTTACGAAACCTATATCATTAATAAGTACAGGGCTAAATACAATATAGACAAAGTGTTATACAACTAAATGTATGGATGTTCTTAATGCATAATGGGAAGCTTTATAGTCAGCAGTAGGTTTGAAGCTTGAGTTAGACAGTAATATAGTTAAACTCCATATGGCATGAGTTCGGTATTTGCACCGTTCTCATGCTTTTTCAAATTTTTCATGTTGAGTGTCAAGAATATAGGCCGATTAAGATCCCGCTTCATAAAGTGATTGTCCATACACTCAGGAAGATTGTCATGAAAAACAGACCCTTTACCCACTTAAGGAAGACAAGTAAAAGGGTCTGTGTATTACTGGCGAATAAATCTTCCACGTCCTCAACGTTATACTGGTAGAACCCCTAGCAAGCGATACAACTATTAGTTTTTTCCTAAGTTTTTATTTTGTGTAGTTGTCATACCAAAGTATTTTTTGAAGGCTTTGCTGAATTGCTCTAGCAATGAAAAACCCATCTTACCGGCAATGGCACCAATTGTCATGTCTGTTGATGTTAGAAGACGTGAAACGGTGTTCAACCAGTGTTTAATGGATAAATGGGATAATGTTTGTTTCGTCGTCTTGTGGAGGATGCGTTCCATCTATCCATTTGGTCTATTGGTTTCAGGATCATTAAATTAATGGCTACTATAATTGAATACACATCAATGGACGAAGCTACCGACACGATTGGAAGCTTCTTTGCATTAACGGGAGGGTAGCGAAATAAAAGATGCTTGCGGAAGAATATCGAAATTCAATGTTAATCAATCCCGAGTGGAGTTTTTGATGATACTTGGTAAATATAAAGGTATGGGTCCGAGTTAGGTTTGAATATCGGAACTGCTTCTTAGTCGGGGAAACGAATTCGAATACATTCTCGAACATAGAGGAGGGAGGATTGGGTTTAAGGTTGCTTTGATCGATGTGTTGGTTATTGTATTATGGATAATAGAACGAGTGCCTTAATGGGTATTTTATAAAAAATAGGAGGATGAAATGGCCTGGAGCAAATTGAAGCAACATCTGGAGAGCTTTCTCAGTCCTGCGTTATATGGAAGGGTCGAATATCTTTCAACAAGCTACCGCTATTTACCAGATAAAGCAGGACTTTGTTATATTGCGGTAGATAAAAAGAACGTACTCAATATGAGTGATACCTTAATCAAATGGTATCAGACGGAGTTGGAAATTAAGAATGATTCAGATATCCAGCTTCCTATCAACAATGAAGAAATTGAAGCGGTTAGAAAAGATACCAAAGGGAGTGTTCCGGAGGATCGTTTAATAGTAATCGCAAGAAGTAGAAAAATATCAGAACATGCAAAGGAGCTTTTGTCAGCACAGTCATCATTAAGTAAATCAAATTTTATCGTTGTAGCTAATAAGTTTTTATCCATTTCTATAGAGGAAAGCATAGAGAGCAACGATATCTTATTGAATATTCTAGCTTTGGTTGACAGACGAGTTGGAAAAAAGCGAATTTTAAACTTGACCGAGAAGATGAAGTTAAAGCATCCAATTGTACAGTATTTTTTTGAACTACGGCTTAGTACATTATGAAAAAAATAAACAAAAAAAGAGTCGAACTAGCGATTACGCTAACGGGTACGATAGCTTAATAGTCAACTACTACGCGGCTGCCGGCATTTATCGGCAGCCGTATTAAGCTAACTGGCAGTTTATTTCGTCATGCAAGAATGAACTAGGAGAGGTACAGATCACTTAACCCATCTATCTTTTTAACAAATATTTTGGGTTTATTTGACTCAGCAAAAGCGGATTTTTTGATCCCTTAACTACTGTGATATAAAATAATCAATCAACTCCGAACCAATGAACTGACAAGCATATTAGATGCAGGGTGTGGGGAAGGCTCTCATTTAAGTAAGATTCAAGAAAAGTTATTTCGAAAAGCAACCAATTCTCTATTGGCGGTCGGAATCGATAAATAATGAAGAACCTAGATAAAATGAAGAGACCATAGCTCGTTGCTATGGTCTGTCTCTTTCTATGAAGCGATCAGCAAATTACTAACTACGAAATTCGCCTCACACACTTCAACTGTGCGTCAACGTCTACCGCTGAACCGTTTGATCGCTTCCTCGGTAACCGGGGCGAAGAGGTTAACCAGGTTGCCGTCGGGATCGCGAAACATCACAGCACGGTTCCCCCACGGCATCGTGGTTGGTTCCTTTACCCACTCGTCGACAAACGGCTTCAGGCGCTCGTATTCGGCATCGACATCGTGGACGCGGAACTCGATGATGACAGAGTGATTGTCGGCCGCCACAGCGGAACCAGCTCCGAACAGTTGCACCGTCTGGGAGTGGCCGATCGCCAGGGTACACGATGGCACAACGAGTTCAGCAAAGACGGGTGCGGGGCGTTCCGCGGAAACACCCATGACTTTCTCATAAAACTCGACGAGACGATCCACGTCGTCGGTAATGATGCGTACAGAAGCAAAATTCACGAAATATCATCCTTCCTTTAATAAATGATACAATACCATATCATATCAATTAGAGCCTAAATACTTTACGGTTACTTACTCCGATTATAAATAAACGCTACTGACAACAGTATGTCAGTAGCGTTTTAAATTTTTTTGCTTCCTACTGAATTTGTTTTCGGAATGCGTCAGTACACAAAATAAAACATTGGGGTGTAATATGGACGATTTATTCAAGATCATTCACGACTGTCGGGTGACAAGAACATTATCTCATTCCCGACGGATGGTGGGAGGGATATGTGGATTGATAAATCGGCAAAGGGATTTTGTGGAAATAACATTAGCAGTGAATAACGTCTAAATAGATGTTGAGGTGTATTTGAATGCGATGCCAAGATGGTTAAAGGTTTTTTATTACTTATTGTTTTATCATTGAAGAAAAGAGCGTAATCAAGTGTCAAAACTATAGTCAGATAATGATCCTCTGATGTAACGGATTTTTTGTTTAATCG
Source organism: Paenibacillus sp. NPDC056579 (assembly GCF_042793215.1). Lineage (NCBI taxonomy): Bacteria > Bacillati > Bacillota > Bacilli > Caryophanales > Paenibacillaceae > Paenibacillus > Paenibacillus sp. NPDC056579. The sequence continues at coordinate 1,326,265 of NZ_JBHTVD010000001.1, read as the reverse complement.
GAACAGAATTCTTGTCAATTCTGTGTTGTTCCGATGGCCGATCTGTGCCAAGAATCTGTTCCGGGCGGTCTTAGTTTTTATGCCTGTACTGATTTGGCGGCATACCCACATATTTTTTGAACGCTTTCGAGTATGTGAATAGATCCGGATAGCCAACGGAGTGAGCAATTTCAGACAGCTTGTGCTCCGTTTCCTTGAGCAGCGTCTTGGCCGCATTCATTTTCAACTGCTGCAAATATTGGACCGGCGACATGCCGTACGTTTTGCGGAACGATTTGCCGAAATGAGTGCGGTCTCCCCCGGCGTAATTGGATATTTCCTTGATGGTGATCCCTTCCGCAAAATCCATGGTCGGGCCGATCGGTTTTAACATCAAAGGCCATCGAGAATATTCTTGATGGTCTTTTTAATTTCTGAACTATGGTGTGATGACGAAATGTAATAAATACTAAAAATATCTAGTGATCACAAACATGCGCAGGAGCTAACATGCAGCCCTTTGGGCCGATTCCGTTTAGGCGTTTAGTAAACGGGCAAATCACCGCTACCTAAGTCGCAAGCCCAGAAGGATTGTTAGTTAAGGACTAGAGACTTCTCCCCAACAAAGCTCCGACTTGTTTAGCCATTACTTGAGGCGGATAGGGCATCCCGTTTCTGATCCACCATTCTATTACACCTACATAAGCGGTACCGGCATATTGTAGCATCACATCTTCTTGTAAATCTGCATTTCTTCCGCTATCTCGGTCAATCTCACCTTTGAATCCTTCAATAAAAGAAGCAAGAAGCCTCGTTCTAAAAGCTGACGGCACCCCTTTGCTTGCTAACATGGTCGAAAAAAATAAATAATTTTTCTCAAAATATTCAAAATAAGGTACAAGAGCCTCGTTCCAATCCATCTCACATGCCCATTCATCCATCTCTCCTAATTCATTAAGGTGTGTTTCTATGAGTTTATCCAATAAATCAAATTTGTCCTGATAATGAAGGTAAATGGTCCCGCGGTTTAGGTTGGCCCGGTCTGCGATATCCTGAATGGTTATATCGTCGAAATTTTTTTCAGTCATTAGTTCAATAACAGCTTTCTTCAAAGCTTCCTGTGTTTTCACAATTCTACGATCCACATTAGCCATCGTACTCCCACCAAACTTTCTAAGTTACTTAACAATTTCGGTTGTTTCGTTGATATATCAACAAATCACAGTTTTTTAACCATTGAATTTGCGTTCTAAATTATATAATAATAGACACAAGTTGATTAATCAAATGAATTTGATTAATATTTTCGATCCTCTTTGCAATGAATGGTCTTGCTATTATGATTGGATCGCAGGTTGTCAAACAATCGGCTGGTCGGCTGACGAACGCACTATAATTCGTATTGGATTATTGCTATCCTTTATTTCTGCTTCTGCGATCCTGGCAGCAGTACTTTCTATGGGATCTTTACCGGCGATATTTATTTCAACCTTCTTATTTGCTGTATCCATTGGGATCATTGGTCCAGTTTCCGTTACTTTAGGGATGGAATCGCATGGACATATTGCGGGGAGTGCGTCTGCTGTACTGGGCACCCTTCAATTTGCATTGGGTGCAGTTACTTCTCCGCTTGTGGGACTTCGCGGGCGAGAATTCAGCCATCCCTTTTGGAATCGTTATTTTTACAACCAGTTTACTGGCCATCTTATCCTACATCGTCTTCATCAGGAGGGTGGAGACGGTAAGCGGCGGGAGTAACAACGCACAAACAAATACGTGATTCTAACGGAGGGACCTAGAAAATGGAAATCCGAAGAGTTGGATCCCAACCATCCGGAAAAGGACTATCAATATTTTACCGGCACGGTTCGCATTGATCCACTATTTGAAGCGGTAGATCCTGCACGCGTTGCTGGAGCCAGCGTCACTTTCGAGCCAGGCACACGGACAGCATGGCATACTCATCCGCTGGGTCAGACGCTGATCGTAACGGCAGGCAAAGGACTTGTTCAACGATGGGGAGGTCAGTAGAATGCTACCTCAAGTAATAGCTTAACGAATTGGAACTTTGTGCGGATAAGTCTGCTGTAATCTGCCAGTTACTTCAATGAAAGAGGATTAAAGTCGAAATGAGGGAGATACCATGTCGGGTAATAAGAAAGTTTGGTTCATCCCAGATGCTGCGCGTGGAAAGGGCGTTGAGCTCGCAAAAGCAACCCTTGCCGAAGGCAACCAGGTCGTTGCCACTAGTTGTAATACAGATAAGTTAGCCACAATCCTTGGTGATCACGAAAATCTATTGATAGTGAAACTTGATATTACTGATCCAACTAATGCAGAGGCCGCCGTGAAGTTGGCAGTCGACCGATTTGGACGTATAGACGTATTAGTCAACAACGCTGGTAGCTTTTATGATGGCTCCTTCGAGGAACAGACCTTAGAACAGATCGAACGTCAATTCTCAATCACTCTTTTCGGTCCGATGAACGTAACCCGCGCCGTGTTACCTGTGATGCGTAAGCAACGTTCAGGGCATGTTATTTCAATCTCTTCACTTGTTGGGCTGGTCGGATTTGAATACAACGTTGCGTACGCTTCTTCGAGGTTAGGTTTAGAGGGTTGGATGGAGGCGTTACATTTTGCACTAGCTCCATACAGCATCAAAACGACTATTGTCGAACCAAGCTGCTTCACATTCTGGGCTGAGCTATCTATAGATGACTACGCCGAGCGTAATCCACAATTCCGGGCTTTCATTAAAGTAAAGAATGAAGGACACGAATGCGCTCCGGCCAAGCTTGTAACGGCGCTAGTCACCATCTCAAACCTTAGGGAACCACCGTTCCGTTGGATTGCAAATACTGATGCCATCGCTGGTGCAGAACAGAAGGAAGACGAACTTCAGCAAGGGGTAAATGCCTATCCTGGACGGAAGTTAATGAGTTTTTTCGCAAGAATTCGTAAAATGGTAAGACGATACACTAGAATAGTCCAGACAAGGTTGTTATTTCCATTTTTTCGATCAAAGAACTGTAATCCATGAAAAAGCTTTTTTGAAAATATGGACTCTTGGTCCGTATATTCTAGGGCTAATATCTACATAGTTATTATTACATTATGGAGGTAAATTTTTTATGGACCGTTTAGAAAAGATCAAGGAAAAATACAAGCAGAAATTTTGTTATTTCAAGGAGAACCTGTGCTGCTACTTTTTGGGGGAGGTTTATTTTCAGGTTAATGACAAGCAACGTGAGCAAATGATCTTTGTAGTTGCTTCAAAGCTATTTTTTTAGTGGTAGCCCAAGTGAAGGTGCGGGAGCGTTCTTTTTATTGAACTAACGGGCAGTATTGTTCAACAGTTTTACTCGCACCTCGGTGGCTTGTTTCTGGAATTGAGATATTAGCAATAGCTCAAGCAAGGCTAGACTATCACTGACTGTATCTGTCAACTATATTGAAGTACACTACAAGTAGGAGGCGATTCAAGTGATCAATAAGTCCAATGAATTACCGGTTATGTTTTTTGGCGAACAGCAATCTCTCGAGAATTGGCTTGAGAACAATCATGACACTTCACCGGGAATCCGGTTGCAAATCTCGAAAAAAAATTCCGGTGTGGCTACCGTATCCTACGATGAAGCACTTGATAGTGCATTGTGTTACGGATGGGTTGACAGCCAGAAGGAAAAGTTTAATGAAAAAATGTGGGTTCAACGATTTACTCCGCGTAGGGCTAAGAGCATCTGGTCGAAAGTAAATAAAGAAAAAGCAGAGCTTCTCATTACAAATGGAAGAATGAAGCCCTCTGGGTTCAAAGCGATTGAAGTTGCCAAAAAGAATGGACAATGGGATAAGGCCTACGAATCGCAAAGTATCGCTTCTATGCCTGAGGATTTCGCAATTGAACTTGAGCGTAATGTCAAAGCGAAGGCATTTTATGATACGTTGAATAGTCAAAATAAATATGCAATCCTGTTCAGAATCCATAATGCCAAGAAGCAAGAAACCCGGGCGAAACGAATTCAACAGTTTGTAGCGATGCTTGAAAAAGGTGAAAAAATATATCCCTAATCAGTCCCTATCGATTTTGAACTAACTGGGAACGATAGTTCAACTACAGTTGGTGGATCCAAAAATCAACGATATAGAAAACTAATCAAATCAAAGAAAAAATAAGCTCGCTCCACCCGGTTCGAGCTTATTTTTTCAGTGTTTCACGGAAAGTAAATCAGCCGCCAGGGGCAAATTTGGCAGTATCCATTGCGAAAAGGGCTTGTGTATTCAGTTAAAGGGTACGATAGTTCCAATAATGTTACGACGCAGCCGTTCAGCATGATCGGCTGCTTTTTCATTAAAGTAACGGGCAGTTTAGTTCCAATATGTGTTAATCTAGTTTATGTAAGACCAATAAATTAACATCGGCTAACCCAGGTGATTTGTAATAGTTTCACCAACGAATATTACCTTCTAAGCAACGTTTTGAGTTGAATGACAGATATGAGGTTATACGGGGTGTAAAAAACGCCGGTGACCTTAAGCAGGTGACCGGCGCTTTCATATTAGCGTTTCGGCATTTTGCTCTTATCCATATACAGCAAATTCCAGCGGTGACCGTCCAGGTCGGCAAATCCTGCGCCGTACATCCAGCCCTCAATTTCACTCGGCTTGCCAAAGATGCTTCCTCCGGCAAACTCTACTTTTTGAATAAATGCATCTACTTCTTCTCTGCTTTCAGCTCCGATGGAAAATATTACCTCTGCGCTATGTGAAGTATCTGCGGTTTTTGAACCTGTAAATTTCTCAAAGGCCGCATCCGGGAACAGCAGAATCGTTGTTTGGCCTATGGTAAGCTTGGCTCTCTCGTTACCAACGCTCACCGCATGGAATCCAATCTCATTGAAAAAAGCAGTTGACCTCTCAACATCTTTGACCGGCAGGTTAATCCAAATCTCCTGTGACATGGCTGTAGCCTCCTAAAATATATTTTCAACTCCTACTATACTCTACTTCTGGCAGCAGAAGCGAATCTTATAAAAGAAACCGCAACATAAATGATACAAGGACCATTTAATCATTATCAAAGAAGTCGACTGGGAGGTTTACCAACTGATGATGAGTTATTATTAAGCTCACGGGTACGATAGTTCAATGCCGAAGGGCTGCCGCGTGGCAGCCCTTCGCTCAACAAACGGGTAGTTTAACGTAGGGAATTCAGTGCATGCAGGCATGTTTGATTCTATTGTCATCAAGCATAATGTGAGACAGACTTCCGTTTTTACGGGGTCTATTTTCATTTGAGGAATTGAGCGATTAACTATAATCACTTGTCCATATCCATCAATCCATAAACTCATATATATAATATAGATTCGCTTATACAAAGGGGGACGCATGAAATGTACAAAAGAACAGTGATAAAAAAGGCAAATTATACGGTCAAACAAGTAGAATCAACTGTAAGACATAAGGGAATCCGGACGAATATAGTTGCAAAAGTAATGAGAATGATGGCTGCCACACAAAGATCATTGGATGGACAAAAATCGGTTATTATTACTCAAAGTACTAGAAGAATAAGTACGAATCGAAATTGGGTAAACGCACTTGAAATCGAGCGAAATCCGGCATGGGTAGCGCCGCAAGCAGGTGAATCGTACGTTTGGGGAAGAAATGACCCTAATGGTCCTGCTGCTGTGGTCGCCAGAAGATTTACGATTAGAGACGATATTGAGAGAGCTAGATTATTCCTGTCCGTTGATAACTTTGCCATCGTTTTAATAAATGGACGGTCGGTAGTTATCGACAATCCGCAGGGCAATGTTTCATTCTTTAATCCGGGAAGATCGTTTAATATTAGGCGTTTCCTTCGGAGAGGTACGAATGATATTGTGATAGCCGCTTTTAATTTCCCGTCAAATGCAAACAGAAGCGAAAATAATCCCGCTGGTGTCCTTGCACGTATCGAAATTCAATTAGAAGATTAATCCGGTAGTGCTTGAAGACACCACAATGGGGTGTCTTTTTCTTTACGTTCATCAGTCGTACTCATCGCTATGTTCGACCTTAATTCACCGCAACTGGTATGTTAAACATAAAACATCGGCGTAGACGGATATTCGTGATGACCGAATTACAGTTTATAAATACACAACAAATGAAATTATTGAATTAAATACAGCTGATTATTTTACGAAAACAGAGTACGAAGAGATATTGATTGGAAGTTCAGGTAACTTAACATATAGGGGGCCTTGTTGATTACTGTCCATCGTAGTTATTGTTTAGCTAACGGGAGTTTAGTTATGGAAGTATCGGTGGTATATAGATTCGGTCCACCGATAGCAGTTTTACTATTTTTACAATCTAAGTAAAGAAGGACAGGGAGATTGCCCTGTCCTTTCTTTACAGATGAGGATAAATGCATGATGAGTTTACGCTTAATCAAGTTTACAGATCGACTTTCCAGTTCCCCATCATCTTGGCGACTTCCGGATCGCGGTACGATAAGAAAAGACTTTTCCGCGTATCGAGAGTGGAAATTTGTTCGATGTTGTCCGCGCTCAATTCAAAATCGAAAATGTTAAAGTTTTCGACGATCCGTTCTTTTTTCACCGACTTCGGAATTACAACGACTCCACGCTGAACAAGCCAGCGAAGCACGACTTGGGCGACGGACTTGTTGTGTTTTTCTGCGATGGAGGCCAGCACTTCGTTCCCAAACAAGTTGTTAAGTCCTTCAGCCAAAGGCGCCCAAGACTGGTGCTGTACTCCCTGCTCTTTCATAAAAGCGGCGCTCTCGATCTGGTGGTAGAACGGGTGCGTTTCGACCTGATTGACGGCAGGCACGATTTCGTTATGCACGATAAGGTCCATCAAACGGTCAGGCAGGAAATTGCTGACCCCGATTGCCTTGATTTTGCCTTCACGGTACAGCTCTTCCATCGCACGCCAAGCGCCGTAGTAATCACCGAAAGGCTGGTGAATAAGGTATAAATCCAGATAGTCGAGCTGGAGCTTCTTCAGGGATTTGGCAAACGCCAGCTTGGCGCTCTCGTAGCTGGCATCCTGAACCCAAAGCTTGGTTGTGATGAACAGCTCCTTACGCGGTATACCGCTGCGCTTGATCGCACGGCCCACCGCTTCCTCATTCAGATAACCGGAGGCAGTATCGATTAGGCGGTAACCAGCCATCAGCGCTTCGTATACGGCTTTCTCGCATTCTTCAGCATCAGGAACTTGGTAAACACCGAAGCCGATGATTGGCATTTTCACACCATTGTTTAATGTTACGGATTGCATTGTAATTCCTCCCAGTGTTCAAATGTATAACAGCAAACGGCGCTAACCCTAAATCGGGTGCTGCACCGAGGATTCCAGTTACGCCCCGTTTGCGTTACACTAAGCTTAGAACCTTCGTGTTACACGAAGTCAAGTTCGTTTTACTATTTATTTTCCAAGGGGGATTTCACATGCATACAGTCAAAGAAGCCGCTCGAATTACGGGACTCACCGAGCACGCAGTACGCTTTTACACGGATAAAGGTCTGGTGCCAAGCGTACAGCGTAATCAAAACAATATTCGGATGTTTGACGATGAATCGATCAACTGGTTGTATGGTATCAAATGCCTCAAGCAATCCGGAATGCCGATTGAAGTTATCAAAAAGTACATTGATCTCTGTCTTGAAGGGGATACGACCCTCCCGCAGCGCTATGCACTCATGATGGAGCATAATGAGGAGGCAATCGCTAAACTTGAAGAAGCCAAACAGCACGTTGCCCATTTGGAACAAAAAACCCTACTATATCAGGCCATTCTGGAGCACCGCTCACCAGACATGATGAATCCTGGCAACTGGGACAAAATCAAGCATATGCATAGTGACGTATTTTACTCGCATGCTTTTCAGAAAGCTTAAGATATCACGTGAGACCTAACCGCTTTGAATAATACTCGGATTCAAATTTCTTATTGATTAGGCAATAAACAAGATTTACATCCGTCTAGATTGAACTAACGGGTACGACAGCATGGAGTTGCCACGTAGGCAGCTCCTTTTTGATATGTATAATATTAACAATTGTTGTATAATAGGGGAGTTGGGTAGTCGTTGGAATAGGGTTCTTAGCCTTATTAGGTGTTGCCGCGAGTGTAGGAATGTGGTTCGGTAAAAAATGGGGATGGTGGGTAGCCCTCTTTTATTTTGCATATGCAATAACACGTAATATTAATGTAGTAACAACGATTCCAAGTATTGCTGAACACTTCAGAACTCTACCGCAGGAACTATGGACTTACTATTTGAAATATGGAATAAGAATTGTATGGAATGGGCTATTGATGTATTATCTTTGCAGTGAAAATCCCTCATTTTACTTTATAACAACAGAAACAAATAAGTGGAAAGCAGTTCTCATCAAAATTAAAACGAGGATGTCACCTGAAAATGACGACCTTTTTCGCCTGCGTATCGCTGTTCCGGTTCTGTCTGAAACGCCTCCATGTGGAAGCGGGACAACTCCCGGATATCGTTCTTTCCGATCGCCGCCACATTCTGCAGGAAGGTGAGGAGCACTCTAATACTCAAGGCATGGGTTTACTGCATCCACAACCCTCTTTGGGTTTATGCGGGCAGTAAGTAATATCATCAATCTTCGCTTCAGGTAACCCTTCAACATATCCTTTTGTAAACGCTCTTGAATTCGCTGCAGCATCTCCTCATAGACCAACACCACTCTGATTAGTGACGATAAGTATCATATACCCCGTTTCTCGTAATAAAGATATACACTCTCAATAACTGCTCATTCAGATAGGAATAGCTGAGGCGTATCCATGTTTTTTAGGACCCTGTTGGCCGCAGCTGCTCCGAAGGAAGACAGTCCAAGCACTTAATCATTAAAAGTAGAGAAGATGGTTGAGGTTCTAATGCACAAAATGATTACGCTTACATTATGACAAGATTTGGTAAGTAAAGTAAAGAGTTGTACATTGTTTGGATGATGTGCCGACCCTATAATGAAAACATGAACAGCGTCACTGTAGTGATACTTTAGAAAATCGATATAGGGGGATGTACATGAAGCTAAGTAAACACAAAATGAAAGCGGTGTCTGTTTCCTTACTCGCCTTCACAACACTTTTATCGGCATGCAGCAGCCAAGACGATTCAACGAGTACTGGGCAGAATGAAGCGGTGAGCACGGCCGGAAATAACGATGTGAAAGTTGTACATGCAGAACCGCTTGGCAAGTATGATCCACCGATTGAAGTGTCGTTTGTCAGGAACCTCAGTGACGTTGTAGAAAATAACGTACTCGGTGTGCTAAAGGGAGAAACGTTCGAAGACAACCGCTGGACCCGTTTATATAAGGAGCAGTTGGGCATCAGTATTAAAAATAGATGGGTCGTAAAAGGGAGCGATACCTCAGAGCAATATTTGCAAAAACTGAATGTAACACTAGCCTCCGGCGATCTGCCCGATGTTATTCCAGTGAACGCGACCCAATTAAAGCAATTGGCGGATTCCGGCCAAATTGAAGATATGACAGCCTTATATAAGCAGTATGCTTCTCCCCTAACAAAAGAAATCTTATCGCAAGAGGGAAACAGCCCATTCGATGCCGCTACGATTGAAGGTAAGCTGATGGCAATCCCGCAGGTCGATTCCTCACTTGAACGAGCTATGTTTATCTGGATTCGTACGGATTGGCTTAACAAGTTGGGATTGCAGCCGCCAAAAACAATGGTTGACGTACTAGCAATTTCTAAAGCTTTTGCAGAGAAGGATCCGGATGGCAACGGAAAAAAAGATACATATGGCCTCGGTTTAACCAAAAGCTTGTGGGGTGGAGCAATAGGGTTAGAAGGGTTCATGGCCGGGTATAAGGCTTATCCGAATATGTGGCTTACCGATGCATCCGGAAAGCTGGTTTTTGGCGGTATTCAGCCAGAGGTTAAGAAAGCGCTTCAAGCACTCCAGAACATGTTTAAGAATGGAGAATTGGATCAGGAATTCGGCATTAAAGATGGCGGTAAGGTATCAGAGCACATAGCCGCAGGTAAGATCGGAATGGAATACGGCGAACAGTGGAATTCCATCTGGCCACTTCAACTGAACCGCAACAACGACCCGAATGCACAATGGCGGGCATATCCGATTGTTTCGGAGTCCGGCGATACGCCTAAAGTTCCTTTGAGGTTCAGCACAAGCAAGTTTTTTGCGGTTAAAAAGGGATTCAAGCATCCTGAGGCGGTTATCAAGCTATTTAACCTGCATCTGGAGAAAAATTTTGGCACGACTGCGGAGTTTGACAAATACTATGCACCGCCTGAAGCAGAGAGCGTATGGCAACTTTCACCGGTGACCCCGAGCCCTGTAAAGAAAAATGTAGAGGCATTCAGAGCGATCGATGCGGCACGTAAAGCGAATAACTTCTCGACCTTGAAAGGGGAAGCAAAAACCATTCAAGGAAAGATAGAAGCTTTTAATTCGGGCTCTAAAGAAGGGTTTGCACTGTGGGGTTGGGAACGGATTTATGGCCCGGAGGGCTCAGAAGGGGTTGTTGACCAATACGATAAAAATAACCAGTTTCTGATGGATAAATTTGTTGGCGCGCCTACGCCTACGATGGTTGATCGGAAATCGACTTTAGAAAAATTAATGAATGAGACGTACACCAAAATCATTATGGGTGGCTCTATGGATGAATTCGATAAGTTTGTGAAAGACTGGACCAAGCTGGGCGGAGAGCAAATTACGAATGAAGTAAATGAATGGTATAAATCAACGAAGAAGTAGAATCGGGCAGAGGATGGGTTCATTATCCTTCCTCTGCTTTTTATGCATGACATAATGGAGGTTGGATATGGGAACAAAAAAAATGTGGAGAGAGCTTCCACTGCATTTGATGATGTTACCGGGATTAGTACTAATCGTGCTATTCTCATATGTCCCTATGGCGGGTATCATCATCGCATTTCAAAAGTTCATTCCTGCAAAAGGCTTGTTTGGTGACCAGCGATGGGTAGGATTGGATAATTTCAGATATGTTATGAACTTGCCTAGCTTTAGTCAGGTCTTGTGGAATACCCTCTTTATTTCAGGTCTTAAGCTTATTCTAGGCTTAATCGTGCCGATCATATTTGCCATTCTTCTCAATGAATTGAAGAATGAGGTGATTAAAAGAAGTGTTCAAACTACTATTTATTTACCTTACTTTCTTTCCTGGGTAGTTCTAGGCGGCATACTCATCGATATTTTATCGCCTTCTAGCGGTATTGTTAACCAATTATTGGGCGCTTTTGGCATAAATAAGATATTTTTCCTCGGGGACAATCAATGGTTTCCGTTTACGCTGGTATCATCGGATATATGGAAAAATTTTGGTTATGGCACGATCGTCTATTTGGCGGCTATTACGGGAATTGACCCTGGTTTATACGAATCCGCTACGATCGACGGCGCAAACCGCTGGCATAAGATTTGGCATATCACTATTCCCGGAATGCGTATGGTAATCGTACTGTTGACTGTTCTGAGTCTAGGGCAGCTTCTGAATGCAGGCTTCGAACAAGTGTTCAATTTGTATAGCCCTCAAGTGTATGAAAGCGGCGATATACTAGATACTTTTGTATACAGAATCGGATTGTTGGATGCTCAATATGGTGTGGCAACGGCAGTTGGATTATTTAAGTCATTAGTATCGCTTATATTGATTTCAAGTTCGTACTTTGTGGCTTATCGGTTTGCAAAATATAGAATTTTCTAGGAGGAAGGAAGACAGTGGTCCAACCATCATCAAGTTCTGTGTCTGACACATCTATCCGGATACCTGACAGTCGGAGACGATTCGAGTGGTTTTCCGTTCTGAATGTATCTTTTCTCATCTTCGTATCGTTGATTTGTGTCCTTCCGTTAATACACGTCGTTGCCGTTTCGTTTAGTTCAAGTACAGCAGCGGCAGCAGGTCATGTAAAACTTTGGCCGGTAGATTTCACATTAGCCTCTTATAAATATACGGCCAGTCGGGAAGCATTTTGGCAATCCATGCTTGTTTCCATGGAGCGCATTGCAATCGGGACGCCCTTAAATTTGGTCCTGACTATCCTCGTTGCATTTCCGTTATCCAAGGAATCGAAGGTGTTTCGCCTGCGAATGGCATATGCTTGGATCTTCTTCTTGACCATGCTCTTTCACGGCGGTTTGATCCCTTGGTACTCGACGATTAAGCAGTACAATCTCCTTGATTCGATTTGGGCGCTCGTGCTGCCTGGCGCGGTCCCAGTTTTCAGCGTTGTCCTACTACTTAATTTTTTCCGAGAGGTGCCAAAGGAGCTGGAGGAGGCAGCGGTCATGGACGGTGCCAGCTACTGGACAACACTCTGGAAAATTTACGTGCCGGTATCCAAACCTGCTCTCGCAACGCTAGCCTTATTCTCCATGGTGGAACATTGGAACAGTTGGTTTGACGGCCTTCTCCTTATGGGAGACCCTAGTCATTACCCGCTGCAAAGCTATATTCAGACGATTGTCATTCAACAAAATTTAACTAATATGTCACGCGACGAAGCATTAAATATGGCCCTCATTTCCGATAGAACGCTGAAAGCATCACAGATCTTCTTGGGCTCCCTTCCCATTATTTTGGCGTACCCATTCCTGCAGAAGTATTTTGTTAAAGGGATTGTCCTTGGTAGTGTTAAGGGGTAAAGGTTGGATGGCTTCGTATCGAAAATGCTTAGGAAACTTATAAGCTTCAGGCTATAATGGAAGAAAAAAAGTTGGGAGCTTGTACCTTGATCAACCACCAACCATTCGCTCTGCGAAACACGATTTTCCTTCGGCTGCTCAGTACTTTTTTGATTATCATTCTGCCCATTCTAATATTTGGCGTCTATCTTTATAACTGGATCGTACAGACTGCAAGCGAAGATATCTCAAAAACGGCGGTATCCCAGCTCACCTTCTATGTAAGCGACCTTGAGAAAGAGGTAGAACGGATGAAACTGCTGCAGTTTGGGGTTATTGAGGATGAAGATCTCAACGAGCTGACGCTGACCTGGGATACGATGGATGTGTTTAAACGTACTGAAAAAATTAACTCGCTGCGTAAACGGCTCTATGCAATTCAAAACAGTAGTCCATATATCAGAAATGTTAGTGCACATATTTACACGCTATCCAAAACGATCTCTTCTGCTAATGGCCCAAGCGAATTTGATGCAGAACGGCATAATGCCTTACGCTCCGAATTAAGCAGTAGAAATAACCAGATGATTGAGTGGAATGGCCGCTTATTTCTAGGTGCGGCAAGGCAAAGTGTGACCAACGGGAATCAACCATTGTTTATCATTGAAATTGAGCTGGATCAAGAGAGGCTGCAGGAAGCCCTTAACCAGTTCAACACCTATCCCGGCAGCGGGACATTGATGACTACTGACAAGTCTGGTGTCATTCTCACGAGTGGATCTTTAGAACACTTATGGCTGGATATACCGGCTGCCATTAAACAAGTAAGAGAAAATCCAATTCATGGTACGGGGACTTTCACCATCTCGGGAAATCGCTATTATACCGCATTTGCAAGCTCTGATTATTTAAATATGTCCATTTACCGATTTATTCCAGAACAAATTATTAAAAAGCCGCTGGAGAAATTTTATATATGGGCATGGTTATTTGTTTTTGTAGCAATTATCATCATTGCGATTTATGCAATTTCCACCTATAAATTTATTCACAAACCGTTGTTAACGCTTGTTAAAAGTTTTCGGCGTATTGAAAATGGGGATCTTGATGTGAACATCCAGCACGAGTCTAAGGATGAGCTCGGATACTTGTATAACCGATTTAACCAGATGGTTAGTAATCTTCGTTCTTTGATCGATCAGGTCTACAAGCAGAAAATTATGACTCAACGGGCAGAGTTGAAGCAGCTTCAATCGCAGATTAATCCTCATTTTTTATACAACAGCTTCTTCATCCTGAGGACGATGGCAAAGATTAAAGATGTTGAACGAATCGGGCAGTTCGCAACACAGCTTGGCGAATATTTTCAGTTCGTTACCCGGAATGCTTCTGACGAAGTACTGCTGAAACAAGAAATTCACCATGCCAGAATGTACACGGAGATTCAGGAATTGCGCTTCTCACGGCGTATCCGGGTGCAATTCGACCCTCTCCCGCTGGAAATCGAAAAGGTGTCAGTACCACGTTTAATTGTGCAGCCCATTATAGAGAATGCATTTGAACACAGTTTGGAACAAATGAAGCGCAGCGGATGGATAGTCATTCGCTTCGAGTTGGATGAGACAGAGATACGTATTGTTGTGGAAGATAACGGTGATAGCTTGACGGATAGGGCATTGGAGTGTATCTCGGATACTCTGGATAACAGTGACGAGCATGCGGAGACGACAGGCTTGGTGAATATTCACCGCCGACTTAAAATAACATTCGGTGAAGCATTCGGTCTGCGATTAAGCCGAGGTGAGCTTGGGGGATTGAAAGCAATCATTTCTATTCCATTGAAAGGGGCTGACGCTCATGATAAGGATGCTGATTGTTGATGATGAGGAAATTATTACAGACGGGCTGTTTGATGTATTTAGCCAACTGAGTCTGAATCTTGATTTGTATAAAGCCTATTCCGGCGAAGAAGCGCTGGATTTGCTGAATACAACGAGAGTTGATATTGTGTTGTCCGATATCCGAATGCCCGGGATGGATGGCCTTGATCTAATGAGAAATATAAGGAGTAATTGGCTGCATTGTAAAATCATTTTTCTAACCGGGTATAATGACTTTGATTATGTTTACCAGGCGATACAAACCCCCGGAGTTACTTATCTCCTAAAGAGCGAAGAATACGATAAGATTATTAAAGCGGTAACCGATGCGATTCATGAGCTGGAGAACAGTCTAAAGTTTCATAATTTAGTCCAGCAATCGAGGGAGCAGCTTACCACACTCGAAACGCTTGCTCAAGGCAATTATTTCCGCTATTTGCTTCAGGGAACACGGGCACCGGAGGAGCTGAAAGTTGATTTCTGCAAGTTAGGTATTATACTTGACCCGGCTTTGCCCATCCTTGTGGCCGTAGGCGATCTGCAACGTACGAATATGCACCGTTCGTTTGCTGAGAGTCAAGAGGCGGCGCTTGCAGTCAAATTTCTGGCAGAGACATTCCTGGCAGAACGAACGGATAGTCTTGGAATTATAGATCAATTCGGCCGCCTCGTTTGGCTCGTTCAACCGAAGCCTACTTGTGGAAAGGAAATGGAAGAAGCCTATGCCCGCACGGTAAAATTTCTAGAAGGGCAATTCGAGCTTATCCAGCAAGCTTGTCATGATTCAATGGGGATCACTTTTGCCGTTACGCTCTGCACCGATTCCTGCGAATGGAAGGGGCTATCAGAGATGTACGACCGAATTAGAAGCCAGCAGTACAGGCGAGCAGGAGACGGTGCCCAGATGGTACACACGATTAACATCGAAGCGATTGAAACCGCTGCCAGCTCAAGGACACTGAAAGACAAGGCGGAGTTGCTCGCCATTCATCTTGAAGGTGGAAATCGAGAGGGGTTTTTCTATCTGTTTAGCGAATTGACGGAAACGGCGTTCGATGAACGCGGGAACGTGAGCCCCTTTGCCTTGGAACTGTACTACACGATTGCGCTCTTATTATTATCTTACATTAACCGTTGGGAGCTTCACGATAAGATTGGAACAACTGGTCTTATGCAGAGAGACAGGCATTCGTCTTGGCAAGACAGCTTTGCATTCTTGAATCAGATCGCAGAGTCTTTATTCGATCTGCGATTGAGTGTAGAACGCAATAGAGCGGCTGCAGTGATAGGGAAGGTCCGCTCGTTCATTGAGGAGCATCTAGGTGAAGATTTAACTCTTGTACGTTTAGCCAGCGTGACCCACTTCAATCCGTCCTATTTATCACGGCTTTTTAAACAGGAAAGCGGGGTCAATCTATCTGAGTACATCGATGAAGCTAGAATCGATAAAGCCAAATATTTGCTCAAGAAAGACGAGCTGAAGATTGCGGAAGTAGGCGCACAGGTAGGGTATGAAACCCCGCACTCGTTTACTCGATTTTTCAAGAAATCTACCGGAGTGACGCCTATGGAATATCGTGAGACTGTAAGGAAATAATAGGGGAATGTGTTGATAACGAATCCGATCATCGGATGTTCCTGATCTTTGGCTCACTCAAGAAATACATTAATGAGGCTAGTGTTGAATAACAAAAGAGGTTAGTGGGAGCCTCTTTTAAATTAAAATCACCTGTGAATCTCCACCTGAGCATGCCTTTATGGAGTTTTATATTGTACTGGAATCGTGTCGGAGAGATGCATAGACTAAATGGAACATTATTCAGCTATAGTAAACGGAAAAGGCTCAAAACAAAAAGAGATTTATTTTACAACAGAATGCAAGGTCTGGCTTAATAGGTATCTCGAGATGCGAGAGGATTCATGTAAATCTTTTTGGGTTACTCCCCTCTTAAAGTAATCAATCCGACGCTCGGCGTGTTAAAGAGGCGAAGCATTGCAAAAGCGGTGCCGCTTAAGCCGAGTCCAGGGGTAAGATACTGCGTATGTCCATTTATGGTATTAACGCCCGCTACATTTACCTTGCCGGGAAAGAAGCCATAGCTCGGTGCAAATAAAGGGCCGATGAACGGCAAATAGATTTGTCCTCCGCGCGTATGTCCATTAATGCTGAGGCCCAATCAATCCACTCCTTATCGGTTTCTTTTAGAATTCTCGTACGGTAATCATGAACGAAATCTTCCTCGACATCAATATCCGTCGGCCGGTGGGATACCTCGATCGTAAACGGATCGGAAGTGGTGTTATATTCCTCATCAAACGCTTTTTTAGCGTCAATTAATTCCTGTGACGGGTTACCGTCGAAGATTTCAGTTATGCCCGGATAGGGATTGGTCTTTAGCCAGATCGATTGTCCGTTTTTCGTGATTTTTTGACCGGGCTATAACGGTTTAACGCCGTACAGTGTAAATAGATCATAGAATCGGTTGCCTGCGACAAGCGGCGTAATACTATTATTTTCATCCTTATCGCCGAGGATATAATACATTTCTTTGCCTTTCGGCATACCCTTGGGTAAATCTTCAAGCGGTTTTAGATTATCACTATCATCTTCTATATAATCCCCTGTAAAAAGTACGACGTCATATTCCTGTTTCCTAATTAAATTGATTAGCACGTTTTGCTCAGAACCAAATGTTTTTTCAATTAAGTCTGAAATCTGAAGGATTTCATAACCGTCAAAGCTCTCAGGAAGTTCCTTATGGGAAAGTGTCACAGCATCCACTACCAAGTCCTCGAAGGCCCATGATAAATGAACCCATAATCCTGCCTATTCATTCTATTGCGGCTGTCCGCTTCATTGCATATAATGAAGGTACTTCCCTTCGGGGAGATCTTTAAGGGAGGCCGCGATGAACGAGACCGCATTTGACGAACCATTATTTGCAAGCTTGAAGCCAGGCTTAACCTCGTTCTGTTACCGAATGCTGGGCTCCATGGACGATGCGGATGATGCTGTTCAGGAGACGAGTATTCGGGTCTGGCAGAGCTGGAGCACGTTCAGACAGGATTCCTCGTTCAAAACTTGGGTCTATCGGATTGCCTCCAACCTGTGCTTGGACAAGCTGAGACAATCCAAACGCCGAGCGCTTCCCGTTGACCTGTTCGATCCGGCCGTCGCCATCGTCGAGCCGCGCGACACGCTTCCGGACTCTGCCTGGATCTGGCCGTCTCCCGACTTTGGGGGCAATCCGGAGGATCGGCTCGTCCGCAGAGATACCCTTCAACTGTGCTTCATCGCTCTCCTGCAGACCTTGCCTCCGCGGCAGCGCGCGGTACTCATTTTGAAGGATGTATTTGAATGGTCCTCCAAGCAGATCGCGGAAACGTTGGCGATGTCGCCGGCAGCGGTGAACAGCGCCTTGCAAAGAGCCCGAGAGACGATGGACCGGGCGCAGCTTCGCTCGGATGAGCTCAGCAGCATGGACGTTCAACCGGAGCAGCAGCTGCTGTCCCGGTATGTGGAGGCCTTCGAGCAATTCGATATTGCTGCGCTCGTCGCGTTGTTCCACGAGGAAGGCTGCATGTCGATGCCGCCCTTCGAGATGTGGATCCGCGGCAAGGAAGATTTGTCCGCCTTCTATTCTCTTACTCGCTGGCATTGCGAAGGTTCGCGATTTGTGCCCATTACGGTGAATGGCGGTTATCCGGCGTTGGCCCAGTATATGCCGTGCAAAGAGGGCTCTGGCCTGGTACCCTGGGGCATCCACGTCATCGAAACCAAAGAAAATCAAATCCTGCACGTTCAAAACTTCATTCATACGCCATTATTTTCGCGATTTGGGTTGCCTGAGCGAATTGACCAATGAATTTCGAGTCAACCGACGAAGGTAACCGTGCAAGCCGTCATTCAAACCCATGTCGAGAAGGTATGGCGCTATTGGACCGAGCCTGATCACATCACGAAGTGGAATCAAGCGTCCGAGGACTTACATGCGCCGATAGCCGAAAACGATCTGCGGGTCGGGGGCAAGCTTCTGACACGAATGGAAGCGAAGGATGGCAGCATGGGCTTTGATTTTGGCGGCGTCTACGATGTTGTGAATCGGCATGAGGCGATCGGCTACACCATGGAAGACGGAAGAAGAGTGGATATTGCTTTCGTCGATAAAGGAAAATAGACGAAGGTCATTGAAACGTTCGACGCGGAAAGCTCCAATTGTCCGAAGAAAATATAGTTTTAGACTGGATTTGTTGAACCTACGCGGAATTCTGAATTGCAAAACCGTTAGGCTCCGAAAAATAAGTATTAGACTGACTCCATTATAAAACCAGCCGAAGCCTTGGACCGGAAAAATAAAGTCCTAGACTGCTGCAGGTTTATTGAACTATCGTATCCGTTAGGTCAATCGTCAATCCCATAAATAACTATGTCATTTCGCATAACTGAACAAATTTCAAAGAATAAGGGATCCTCTGACTGCCGCTACAGCCGGAGAATCCCTATTAAAGTAACGTGCCCTTTAGGTCGCTGGGTCAACCGCACAACTAAGCTGGAACGTAGGTCAACCTGATCACCTTCTCGCCAATTCGATCGCTTGCCACGAGGCGCAGCGGCGGCCGCGGACCGGCGAAGAACGGCTTGCCGTGACCCAGCACGACTGGATGGAGATAGAGTCGATACTCGTCAACAAGACCGAGCTCCGTTAGACTGTGCGCCAACTCCGGCCCGGCAACTTCAATCTCCCCTTCATGCTGAGCCTTCAGCCCACGTATGGCCGCTGCGAGGTCGCCCTCGATCAGAGAAGCGTTCGGACCGACGGACTTTAATGTCCTCGACACCACCCACTTCGGTTTGCTTTGCCACGCCGCTGCGTATTCCCGTTCCGGCGCACCCCATTCAAACTGGTCTACGTCCCAATACCGCATAGTCTCGTACATGCGGCGCCCGTACAGGATGCCCGCCAGGCCGCGCACGTCGTCGATGAAATGACGGAATAGCACGGGGTCGGGCTGAAATGCCGGGTGGTCGTGGTCGACGAACCCGTCCAGAGACTGGTTCAACGCGAAAACGATCTTTGCCATGCGACTGACTCTCCTCCTTGGTTTTCTCGCACATTCATCATCAGGAATACACGCTCCATATGCATCCTCCTTTATGTCTACATTTTATCATCCAACATCATGCCCGGTTTCTCATGGATTGCTAATGTGCACAGTCCTGGCCTGACCTAATACAAATTTAATTTAACGAAGGATGGTAAATTAAACAATTCTGCCCTTTAGCTTAATGCCGTTCCCAGTCTAATACTATATTTTTCATTAATTATACTATAATGATTAGAGGTTAATATGTTCAATATGAGAGCATACATCCTCTATTTTTATATATGATAGATTTGTATTTAAGTTTTAAAAAAAGTATCTACTATGTATATAATGTGAGAATTAATGCTATTTCGCGTCATGATGCCGCTGGTAGCAAAGAAACGTGCCTTTAAGGCATTGCATCAGTATTACACAAAACGGCTAGCCAACCCGTTGAAAAAATGCAATCGCTCATTGCGCTTTGCGGTAAGCTGGTTCGAATTCTCTTTGGTGTTCAAAATCTAAGAAAACAAGCGTATTTAAGAGAAAAACGATTCTCCATAGAGGGAGGATAGTTTAAGATCAAACGTGGTGAACCGTATTATAAATAACCGTGATGCTAACGGGGAACGATAGCTTAACAATAGTTTTTAAATTTAAATCTTGATAATTTTCAGTCTGATGGTTTATTTTCTTTTTACACCAATCCCGTCGAGTTCCAGCAAGCAGGCTCGCAAGCGATCATGGACAATTTCAAAGCCTATACCGAACAAAACTAATCATCGCGAAGAAGACGCCGGGAAAGATGCCCGGCGTCTTTCTTTTTGAACCCTAGTACGAGCGTGCTCTCCGTTAGCCTTAACCTTGTGCCGCATCCATGTTCATGTAGTTAATGGCCCACAGATGGCCGTCCAAGTCAACGAAACCCCAATGATACATGAACCCATGATCTTCAGGTTCAGCGTGCAATTTCCCGCCCAAGGAGACCGCGGTATTCACGATTTCATCGACCTTTTCCCGGCTCTCGAAGGCCAATGCGATCGTCATCTGCGCATACTTGCTCGTATCGACGGATTCCTTCTCCGTGAGCGTATTAAAGAATGCTTGATTGATCAGCATGACCTGCAGGTTGTCGCCGATCACGATGGCTACGGAATTCTCGTTCTCAGGGAATTGCGGGTTGAGCTCGAATCCGAGTCCGGTGAAGAACGCTTTCGATTGTTCTACGTTTTTTACAGGCAGGTTGAAGCTCGTGAATGTGGACGTTAATGCCATTTTCAAAACACCTCTTCGTCAAATTAGTTTGTGTTCATTTATGCCTTCGTTTATATAGACGAAAGCCGATCCGGGAATTCATCGGTCTCATGGATTCGGAAGCGTAAATTTTGAAAAATAACTTGATATTGAGTTCGGATACCCGCCATTCCCGTAAGGTTGCTTATTCTTATTGTGCAGGGATAAAGATGGAACCTCTCTAAAAAGGAATTCGTCTAAATATATGACTATTAAAGGGTGGGTATCGAGTGACGGAATGAGGAACGGTATGGAAATTAATGATTAGCTTTAAACGGCATGCTAGCATTTGTTATTTTTGATCTTAAGAACTACACTACATTAGACTGAAAAATAAAGTGCAGAATAGCGTAATAACTAAAGGAATACGCGTTATTAGCAAAACATCGTATAACGGACATCTTTCTGATAGAATAGATTTATTGAACCATCCATATTATTACATCGAAGGGTCATTATCAGTGAGGTCGAATTCGTTATGAGTACTTTCAATTTCACGGTTTTACCGCCGCCCGAGTCGCTAAAACGCGATATCGAATGCTTTCGCATTACGACGTATCAGGGATACGAATCGCTAGACGTAAAGGTCTGTCCAAAAGGATTTCCCGGCATTGTATACCAGATTGCTGTCGATGGATTGTCTGCCATCGATAGCATTTCGGTTCGCACTGCTCAGATTTCTAATATTCCTTCATTCTTCCTGCATGGACAAGGCTCCGAACCAAGTATCATGCGTTTTAAGAACAAACCGTTTTCATCGATACAGGTTGTGTTAAAGCCGCATGCTCTTTATTCTTTGTTCGGATGGGAAGCTAACTCCCTCCATCAAGGCTTCCTGCTTTCCGGTCAATTCGGTGCAATTGAACTCGAAAATCAGTTGAAATCGGCATCGACGGACGAAGAGCGGACTTCCTATCTTTGTACATTTCTAAAGAAGAAAATGGAAGGAACGAATAAACGAGATGAATTGATTGAACAGACGTTGGAATTTATTCGAGAACGGGTTTCTTCCATTTCAGTGAAAGATATCGTGGCCGCTTTTCATATCTCGGAGCGGCAGTTACAGAAGCGATTTTCTCGTGTTGTAGGTATGTCACCTCAACTGTATATCAGGATTGTGCGCATTAATGAGGCGTTGCAGATGATGAAGTCGGGGGGCTTTGAGCGGCTTGTAGATATAGCCTGCGCGCTTAACTATTTCGACCAGTCACATTTTATCCGTGACATCAAAGCGTTTTCCTGGGTAAGTCCAAAAAGCATTATGATGAAAGTAAGCGAATTTCATAGTGACGAAGCAGGCGCTTCTTATTTATAGCATAGTGACGGTTTAACACAATTTTGCAGCTCCTATCTCTTATGATTGCATAAGGATAGGAGTTTTTTATTGGAGGTTAAGGAGTTCTAAGTTGATCGTCCTGTACGTCCAAAATGGAAAAAGTGATTTACCTTCGAAGCGTGCAATCATGCTTGTGAAGTGGCAGACGTGAAGCGGCAAATATGATGGGCATCGCAGCACCGAAAACTCACTGAAACTCTCGAATTCATCTTAATGTTTTAGAATGAATGGACGGCTTTTTACAAGTATAAACAGCGTAAATAGAAGTACAATTTAATCAACTTAAAGTCAAGGAGTGACAACAAATGAGAAAAATCAAAATGTTAAACAGGGTTTCGATTGATGGCTATTTCGCCAGCTTGAATAATGCAAATTTTGGAATGGATTGGTTTGTACACGACCCGGAGGTGGATAAAGCCGTTCATGAAAGCGGCGGCAGCATGGATACGCTAATATTAGGGAGAATCACTTATCAGGGCTTTGAGCGCAGTTGGGTGCCGTTTTTGAATGATCCCAATGCCCCTGTGCAGTTGAAGGCAGTTGCCGAAGAATTAACGCAAATGAAAAAAATCGTATTCTCCAAAAATCTAAAGGAAGCGAACTGGGAGAATACGAAAATTATAAATGGAGATCTCTTGAATAACGCCCGTCGTCTAAAAGAAGAAGACGGTTCGGACATTCTGGTAATGGGAAGTGGGTCTATCGTACAGCAACTTGCAGAAGCTGGTTTGATTGATGATTATCTTTTTATCATGACACCTGTTGTCGCTGGGGAAGGTAAACCGTTATTCCAGCATGTAAACCAGTTCGGTCTTTCTCTTGTAGAGGCAAGAGCATTCCAATCAGGTAACGTTGTGCTCCATTACGAACTCAAGAAATGAACGCTTAAGCGTTGTTTAAAAAAATGCTATCGTCGTTAAGCTAACGGGTACGATAGTTCAATAAACAACTGCGACCAGCTTCCGGCACGGATCGGCAGCCGCTTCGTAACTACCTATAGTTTGGAACGTATAAACATTAGAAAACTTTGGAAATCACAAAGCTGGCGGTATACTTGCGGTTGTAATTATAATCATTTTGTTAATTTTCGGTGGAATAATATGGTTTATTGGCTTGCAAATGCATAAAAATGAGATCAATAAAATGATAGATTCTAAAAACGGGAAAATCTTATTAAAAAAGGAAGTAATGCTCGAGGATAGCCCATTCTTAGACACAATAGAAAGTCGAATTGGAAAGAGAAGAGGACACGACAACACATTTTACAAAGTTGAATACACAATAAATGAGTTCAATAACAATGTGGATATAATCGCTAAGAACAAGCACAAAATAGTATTTGTAGGGGGGCCTTTTGATAAGTACTATCTAAGTACCGATCCCCTCGTCACCAATACCCTGTCCAAGAAATCAGACAGAAAAAAGGGCACAATCTCATGAAAAAGATGAGGTTGTGCCTTTTTCATTAAAAGCACTCTAACGTGCAGTTTAGTTTAATTAGGAGTTATTGATTCTTAATAACACACATTCTTTAGCTGGATTCCTCTTCCCAAAAAGTGCCACCCTAATGGGTTACTAAGCTAGTCTTGATGCCTCAAAGTGAGTACCCCTCGGTTCTGCAGCAATTATACCATTGGTGGTAGGGAAGAGGGAGATTGTCACTTTGTCACATTTTTTTAATTTTAAGATACCAGAAACACTTATTTGATCACCGGTTGGAACTGGATTGGCACCAAAAAATTCGTCATCAGTTACTACAGGATTATTGTTTACGCGAATATTTAATACCAATCTATAGTTTGTCGACACATCAGCAGGGAAAAATGAAACACTAGCAATAATTAAATATTTTCCATCTTGCTTTGGAGTAAAGGTCGATGTAGCTGGGTTATATTCATTGTTTAAGTCAAATATTTGATTTGGATACTGAACTGGGGCTACAGGAGTATTGGCAGTAACTGTTTGGTCAGCAGTAGCATTGACAGCCCTAAACGCTGAAGGTTTTAATTTCATCTTTATAACATGACGTTTTTTCTTTGATTTTTTCTTCTTCCAAACAATAATCGTTTTCTTTTGACCCTGCTTGGTTTTTATACCCATCCGCAAAACACCTCCCATGATTTTAGCACATCTCATCTTATGCTTAGAGTCTATTGGAGGGGTTGGACAGATAACTAAATACGGACTAGACTGAAATCGTATTTATAAAAATAGGTGAATCCCTTACTAAATTACCAGAACGGATTAACTTTCATGCTCTGCAAACGCGGAGGGATGCAGGACACGATCTTCCAGATGTTATAACTGGGTGGTGGAAAGGTGTCGGGTGACAAGAACTTGATGTCATTAAGAGCCGCGTAGGTCGCGGCTTTTTCGTTTTATGATTGACCGTCGGGGATTAAGCTAACGGGCAGTTTAGCGCGGGGAGGTGAAACTAATAGAAGGAATCGGCTCGCTAACAATCTACAGAGGTTTCTGGGTTCACCAGTTGTTCTTTGAATAGTTATTGTAGTTTGTTACACTTAACAAATGAGAGTAAAAATACATATATGTAGAAAGGAACGTTAGAAGTGACACAACGTGAAAATATAAAAAATGGTTTATTGTTTACGGACATGGGAGAAGGCTTGCCAGAGGAACGACTCAGGGGAAAAGAGCTGGTATATGACTTTAACCAAACAAGACCGTCCCAGGTGGCCAAACGTGAAGAATTGGCTAAGCAACTTTTTGGAAGCTTGGGCATAAATTGCTGGATTGAACCACCTATCCACTTTGCCTATGGCTCTAACACGTTTATTGGTAACAATGTCTATGCAAACTTTAATCTTACAATCGTGGATGATACAACGGTTAAGATTGGAAATGGAGTCTTATTCGCTCCTAATGTGACGATATCTACGACCGGACATCCCATTGATGCAGAATTGCGTGCAACTGGGCAAATGTATGCATTTCCAGTTATCATTGAAGACAATGTATGGATTGGGAGCGGTGCAGTCATTAATCCCGGCGTAACTATAGGAAAGAACAGTGTAATAGGCGCAGGTAGCATTGTCACAAAGGATATTCCTCCAAATGTGGTTGCAGTAGGCAACCCTTGTAAAGTACTGCGGCAAATTACGGAAGAAGACAAAATTTACTATTACAAAAACCGGAAGGTGCAACCATAATCTCAAGTTAAAGGGGCTATTCTGATGTATCCACATCACCAAACTGCTATCGAAATGGTTACAAATAAACTCAAAGTTAAGGAAGAAATATTGGCTGTCATTGTAGGCGGCTCCGTTGCGCATGGTTTTGCAAAAGAAGATTCGGATATAGACCTTATGTTGGTCGTTTCGGATGAGAGATATTATGCGTTATTAGAAAGCGGGGATATACATTACCATGAAACGGAGTCAACGCCTTATGATGGTGGCTATGTGGATGGAAAATACACTTCGATTTCGTACATTAAAAAAGTAGCCGAATCAGGTAGCGAACCAGCTCGGTTTGCCTTCAAGGATGCAATAGTGAGTTATAGCGAAATAATTGGCTTAGAAGAGTTGGTACAAGCGGCATCTCGCTATCCAATTGAGCGGAAAAACGAAACGATGGAAAAATTCCACGCACAATTTGAAGGTTGGAGATGGATGTTCTATGAAGGTTTAAAAAAGAACGAGCCCTATGTGATTGAATTCTCAGTGACTAATTTCGTTTTATTTGCGGGGCGGCTCATTTTGGCCTATAACGAGGTTGTCTATCCTTATCATAAATGGTTTATGAAGGTGCTGGAAGGCGTTAATAATCAACCGAATGATCTTATTCTCATTATGAATAACGTGTTGAAAAACAAATCGAAGGAAAGCGTAGAAGTTTTATATGAGTGTGTCGCAAAATTTTATCAATGGCCTAGGTCAGAGAAAGGATGGCATATTCGATTTATGCTTGATAGCGAGCTAAACTGGATGACGGGACATGTACCAGTAGCTGACCTCTAATGCCTTTATAGTTATTCAGATAACGTAAGAACGTTGGAGCAGTTTGCCCTGCGGTACAATTACCATGACATCATAATAATGTGAAGATTTCAGAGTAATCGATAATGTCAAGCATTGATATAATTTTGAGATCGATCGTTAAGCTAACGGGTAGGTTAGCTGAGTGATCTAGAGCAGTTTGCCTCTGTGGCATCTTCTCCCTTTTTTCATTAAAATAACAGTCAGGACAGTTCCAATTTATGGTATGATTATGGTTGTTATTAAGTAAAAGAAATGTTAGTGTCTCCTAGATGGCGTATCCATCTCAGATAACACCATATTCAAACATTGGGGCTATCGCCCCTCGGTCTGCCCGAGGGATTTCGGAATTAAGCTAACGGGTACGATAGTTCAACGCTTCATAGAGGCCGCCACTGTCCAAGCGGCTACCTCATTAAGCTAAAAGGCAGGATGGTTTAAGATCATGTACGGTGAAAGTATCATTCTAATGCCGAAATTCCTTGATTGCGGTATCCTATAAGAAATCGATGGCCATTGACGCCTAGTCCAATTTCAGATATCAGTAGTTCTAGTAAAACAAAGAGGCTTCCACTTATCGGGGAGCCTTTTCGTATTTCCATGCCGTTCAATACCCCAGTGATCAGACGGCTGATTTCTTAGAATATCACGTCACCACACACTCTACACGATGAAAACAAGAACTCTCTGCCAAACACCAGTAGGCCGTTTACCCACGTAGTAACGGCTATCACGGCGTTTTATTCTCTCCAACTTTTCCTCTTGGTACCTCAAATAGTGGAAAAACTCCAGCTTCTATTTATCGGATTCACTTGGCAATTGTTTAGGCTTTTTCAACAACGGCGCAAGCTGCACAGCAACAATGGCCGTTCCGGTGATACATAATGAGCCTGCTTGCAAATAGGTAATACTGCGTCCGAGAAACAAAATATCCATCAGGGCAACTTCCAGTAGCATTAAATTATTAATGAGGCTACTTTCATAGGCGCGCAGCTGCTTTTGGGACCAAGCCCAAAGTGTAAAGGCTAGTGCTCCATTGATGGGTCCAAGCCATATCAGAATGAGCATCAGCTTTAAAGAGTAAGGCGGGATACCCTCTAGTATGAATCCAGCTAATAGCATACCTGCAGCCCCGATTAGCATTGGTGTAAGAACGAGTGCAGAAGGGGCTGTTTGTTTTCGGGTAAGCAAATAACGGGAATAGGTCAAGTGCACAACGTTACCAACACAGGATATCAGGATCAAGACGATGCCGATCAGACTGCTTTGGGCTAAATGCCATGGATAATAGTAAATGACGATGCCGGCCATAGCAGCGAGAACAGCCAGGAAGGTGGCGCGGTTATTCAACTCACGCAGCCAAAACGCGTCAATAAGGAGCAGGAACAGCATATTTCCCACCGATAAGAACATGTTGGATTGCATAGGGGTCAAATAAAACTGGCCTGCATACTGAAGTCCTTGTGCCAGAATAAACCCGGTAATTCCGAGAAACAAATTGTCTTTCCAGGTCAGCTTCCATTTCCCTTGTGATAATTTTCTATTAACGCTTTGAACCTCATGTCCTCTTTTTCGCTGAGCGTGCTTTTGATCACGAAGCCGCAGCACCACCCATAAGGTAAATGCCGCTGCGCTGTAGCGCATGCCTGCAAGGGTATAGGGACCTACGCCCTCAACAAACGCATATTGATTCAAAATGTAAGAGGAGGACCACAATAGTGTTACGAAGACGGCTGCTGTAATCGAAAGCGCACGAATCATCGACAGTACCTGTTTGTTGCTATTGTTCTTAACTTTCTTTTCTGCATCCATAATAGTTACTTCCCTTCTCTAACAAGGCTGTTGGTAGCTCCATAGTAACCTTGTAAAAAGGGGTTAAAAAGAGTAGTATTTTAATAAAATAATTTCCCCTTTTTAAATCATCACCCTGTTTAAGGAGATCTATATGCAAATTGCTTATCACTACTTGAAGTTAAGGGAGTTTTATGGCTATGCAGAAAAAGAGCCTGTAGAGGTTTCACTAGAGCAGCTCGCAGAAGTGTTGTGCTGTACACCACGTAACGTGAAGCTGATTGTGAAGCAATGTCAGGAGCTAGGGTGGATCGAGTGGCAGCCTGGGCGGGGTAGGGGGAATCGTTCCATCATTACATTTAACATGGAATCGAATAACGTAATAAGCTCATGGGCCCAGACCAAAATAGACAAAGGTCAGTATTCACAAGCGATGGAGCTTATGCGCAAGTATGATCCGAGCTCACCTCTTCAACAACAAATAACAGAATCGATCTATAAGCATTTTGGCATCCAAACCACGGCATATAAGAAGGGGCACATCGATTTGCTGCGGCTTCCTTTTTACCGGGAAATGCCTTTACTGGATCCGATCAACGCAACCCTCAGGACAGAGCTACATATGATCGGTCAGCTTTTTGACACACTTGTTGAATGGGATTGTTCACATGCAGTTTTTGTACCCCGGCTTGCTGTGCACTGGGAGCAGAATAGGGATGGAACCGTATGGATGTTTTATTTGCGCAAAGGCGTCCTTTTTCATAATAAAAAAGAGCTGACCTCAGCAGATGTCCATCATACGCTCATGCGCCTTAGCAAGTTGGATTCGCATTGCGTAAATCAGGAACGGGATAATCTGTGCAGTGAATGGAAGCTACTTCATATTCGGAATATAGAAGCCACACATCGGTATGCAGTGCGTATTCAACTGGATGCACCAAGCTCTTTACTGCTGCATTATCTAGCTGCACCCAAGGCATCCATTATTCCATGTCAGACTCACGGAAATAATGAGCGGTTACCGATTGGAACTGGACCGTTTAAGCTGTTACGTAATGACGCGGAGATGGTGGTTCTGGAGGCATTCGCGGACTACTACCGGGAGAGGGCACAATTGGATAAGGTTGAAATTTGGATATTGAAGGAGCTGCTCACACAAAAAATGCCCGATGGTGGTTTAGGTGGAGAACCTATTCTCTACACGCACCCGTTCCAAATTCATGCGCTTGCTCCAACGGGGACCACGATTATGGAGCAAACGGAGGGAGGCTGCACGTTCATGATCATGAACGGCCGCAAGCAAGGACCATTACAGGATCCTGCTATGCGGCACAGGCTGCGTAAACTTTTGCAGCCCGAACAGTGCGTGGCGGAGCTTGGAGGTAATCGGATCGGAGCAGCTTACAGCTTTTTTCCAGATTGGAGTGCTGCTATTGCGGCTCATTTATCGGTAGAGAATGAGACCGAGAACGAGAACGAAGAGACAGAGCAGGAAATGGATACAGTAGATACGATGGTTTCTTTACGAACCGATGGTTATCAAACCTCGCTTCAGCTGTACACGCACTCCATCTTGAACAATTCGCTTGAGCAGACGGCTCAGTGGATTCAGCAACGGTGTGCATCCGCAAGCATCACTGTACACATTCACGTTCTGCCTTATGAACATTTCAGTCGACCTGGAGCGATAGATGCTGCGGATATTGTGCTGCTTAACGCTATTACAACGAATAATCGGGAGTGGTCGCTGCTGCATGTACTGCTCCATGAAAACTATGGGGTTCAACGCTTCGTTGAACCGGTATTGTTAAACGAGCTTGATCAAAGATATGCTGCCATCGCCCATGAAACGGATTCTGCTGCCCGATCCGTACTTTTGCAGGAAGTGGAAACTTTACTGCTGCGTCATGATGCGCTGCATTTTCTTTACCATTTGCGGCATGCTGCCTTTTACCATCCGAGCCTGCTCGGAACAGAAAAAATCAACCCCTATGGCTGGGTTAATTTTCGTGATCTGTCACTGCGTCCTGAATAGTTTTAACAGCGTAGATCAACGTATACTTCACCACTAATGGGAGTTGAGCGGCACTTTAGATTAATAAACAACAATTAGAGTATTTAATGGATAGTGAAAAAATTAAAGCCTTCGATAAATATCTCCACTTTGACTATTATGAGCACTCCGTTCCCCAAAGAGAAGAGAGTTCTTTTCTATTATTGTTAGATAAGAAAGGTGTCTTAATCAAAAAGGGCCATCCGCGTGTGTTTCGGGGTGGCCCTTTGGTCAAATCCAATCCTACTATTTTTTAACCACAGGAACCCAAAATTCGCCGTAGAAAGTGCCGTCACCGTTTTCTTTGCGATAAGTCGCATTGGGACCGCCGATGTAAGCATAGTCAGTGATTTGAGACAAGACTTCGCCAAAAGCACGATAAGTCAACTGATCAAACAAAGTTTCCTTGTCGCCGGTTCCTGCGAGCACTATGTACTCGCTCTCTGGAAACTCGATGATGCGTGTTGCGTCAGCCACCGATTTGCTAGCTTCTACCGCGAAATAATTCCACGGTCTGCCTTGATAAACCTCGTTGACTGACCATTCGCGATCATCTTTTGCGGCCGCTTTGAGCTTATCAAAACGCCCGTCAGCCTTGAGTCCACCCCAAAACTCTGCTTTTTCCTTCTGCAAAGCTGGCGCGTCTTGGAAATTGGATTGAATTGAAAAACCATAAGCGGTCAATGTAAATGATTTCTTATGTTCAACTGTGTAATTTGCCATGGGAGTGCTCCTTTGACTGAGATTAGCCTGCTACTTTTTTTGCACGAAGCCACATTTCGCCGTAGAATGTACCGTCTTCAGCTGCTTTGACGAAAGTTGAGTTACCAGGACCAACGTATTTGTAGTCTGTGATTTCTTGCAGCAGGCCACCGAAAACTTTGCCTGTTATTTCGTCAGTAATGCGGTCTTTGTCAGCGCCTGTGCCAGGCACCACGAGGTAGTCCCCAGCAAGGAAGTCAAGGACGACCGCACCTTCCACGTCGTATGCACCCATCACGCCGAAGCCGCGCCAAGCCTTGCCGTCGATGACGTAGTTGATTTGGTATTCTTGCCCGTCAGCGAGCGCGAGAAGTTCGGCAAGCTTGCCGTTTTCAGTGATTTCAGCTTTTTTTGCTGCAGTTTTTGCTGCATTGCCTGCCCAGTCGTTGTAGTCTTCAAGTAAAACACCGAAAGCAGTCATTTTGTAGTTTTCTGAGATGGTTTGGATGGAGTAGTTAGACATCTTAATCTCTCCTTAGCGGATTTGTTTTTACAAGATTGATACTATTCTCTAAATGTATCAAAAGACGATACCTTTTATCGAATATCAAAAAGTATTGCAAAAACAGAATCAAAATCGGTACTGATGCTACATTTCTGATACAATAAAATCATGAAAAAGACAGAACGAGTGAACCTGATCATGCGCTTCATCAATAATCGCGCGCATTTTACGATTGCAGAGATTCAGCGGGAGTTCAAGATTTCTCGCGCGACGGCGATCCGCGACATAAACGAGATTCAGGCGATGGGTTTTCCGCTGACGACCGAGCTTGGGCGCGGGGGCGGCTACAATGTCCTGCAAAATCAGTATCTGTCCGCCGTCCGTTTCACGCCAGAAGAGCTGAAAGCGATATTTATCAGCTTTATCGCCTCGAAAAATTCGCAGCTGCCTTATTTGCAAAATCGCCGCTCCATCACTGAAAAACTCATCGGCATCGCGTCGCAAACCCAGCACGACGAGCTGATCGAGCTGAATAATATCTTGCTTTTTGAAAATACAAATCCTGCTAATCCGAATCTTTTGGAACTCGATGATGCGGCGCCTGCGGAGTTAAACCAGCTGATTTCGCTTGCCGCGCGGGACAAGCACTTGCGCTTGACGTATGAGCAGAGTCCTGGATGGCCGCAGTTGATGGATGTTTTTTTGATTCATATTTTTAACTCAAACGCTCGTTGGCTGGTCGAGGTTTATGATCTTGATACCGATGAGTTTCGTTATTTGCCTGTTGAGATGCTGCGGGATTCGGCAATTTCTGAGCAGAAGATGAGGCGGTCTGAGCAAGAGATTTTAAGCAAAAAACGGTTTGGCGGACGTGAGTCCAATCTGATTGTAAAGCTTGATACGACTGGGATTCAGCGCTTTAAGCGCTTGCACCCGCCGGGGATTATTTTGTCCTTTACAGGGATGTTCCAGTCGAGTGGGATTTTCAATGCTCAACTGGATGTGACCGATGTTGAGGCGCTAGAGTATTTTGCGGATTGGCTTTTGTTTTTGGGGAAAGGGGTCGAGTTTGAACGGATTCCTAATGAGCTGCGCTTGATTTTGGAAGAACGGTTAAGGGGAAGTGCTGACACTTTAACAAAAATACGTTAGGCCAATAACCGGGCTGCAGCGTTCGCTACCCCGAGTTGCAGTATCATCAGCGTTAGGGTTCATTACGTTGTTAGTTCTTTCGTCTTATCATGTTTTACCTTAATGTTTTCAGAATTAAACTAACGGGTACGAGGTTTGCACAATGGAGGTACCATTGAAATTATTGAGTTGGCATTTCGATGATGATCCTATAGGTTCGCGTGATGAATGGAATTGGGTTGAAATAACTATGACTTTCGACGATGGGAGCAATCGCTGGAGTATCTTGTATACGCCTGACAGATTAAAAAATAATCTTTCCCGGGCTAATATTGATCCTCCTGGCTTATTCATCGCTCACATGATAATTGTACGAAGTTATAGTGAAGAAGATATTGAACGGACTCTTAGGTACTTAGAAAGTGAAAATGAACTACTCACGGCATCGAAACCATGGAAGCAGGCATTGAGCTAACGGGTACGTTAGCGTAACTTACTGTTGCAAATTAGCTTATCCGGCTCCTCTCAAGGATTTACAGTCGATAACTGGTCCATGCTTTGATTGAAGCAAAAAGTCTTAGAATAAGTCCGATGAAATTATTGACTGCTAGGAGCCCATAGCATGACGGATACACCTACAATGCAAATGACGACTCCATGAAGTGCACCCCTTAGAATACACATTGAAAAGCCCCTAGGTTAGTCCGGAGATTTTCGAAGTGACCCCAAAAAGTTAGACATTAATGTTATGCAGCCTGTAAGGCATGAGTTCGGTACTGTACCCGGCTCATGCTTTTTAGTTTTTCTTGATGCGCCCGTAAAACGTGATGTAGTAAAGCAAGAAACTGGTCAAAAAATGGTATGTTAAGGAGTCCGTGTATTTGAACTTTGTTTTATAGAGATGAAAATAAAAGAGCCGTGCTATAAGAATTTCTTTATTGTTCCTATTGTTGTTAATAAGGAAATATATTACAATAATGAATGATTATACTAATTGGAGGTGTGCACTTTTGTTAAAGAAACTATTAGTTCTCTCATTATGTGCTGTAATTCTTACTCTTCCAAGCGCTGCTTTTGCAAAAAACAACACAGTTACACAACAATCTTTTAGTTCAGGCTGTAACATTTGGAAATTTTTTGTGACTGCATCAGATTCTGATGGATATGTTGAAACTTTTGGTCCATATAATGATTGGGCAGAGGCAGAAGCTGCTCAAGAACGCATTCTTAAAAGCAATTGGCGTTTAGATGCTTATATACACGAAGAAGAATATTGTTTCTAAATAGGTGAGGGGGGTACTACGTATGTGCCCCTCTTTATTATAATAAAAGTGATTATCACCTGGAAATATCTGACCTCTATGTTAAATAAATTATCCTTCAACAAAGTTTTTAGGAAATACATGGCATCCCTCCTGAGCAATTCCGTAATCATGTCCTGTTGCAAATAGAGAAAGCATCAAGGTAAACAAATCGTGGTTTATGGGAATCCAATGGATAAAAATTAGTTGATCATTAAAAATATCGATCAATATGTTTCCAAGTTGAAAATTTAATGGTAAAAAGGCGCACACGAAACACCTTCGTTTATTCGATGGTATTTCGTGTTTGTTTCCTTTTTAGCGTCCAATCGGGTAGAAAGCTATGCTGTTTTCATCTCAAACCGCGCAGCAAATTGAACCCTAATGATGATCTAACTGTTTGTACTAAGCGCCAACAAGCGTTTTAGGTTGTCATCAATAAATTTATTATCGGAACTGTTGATTCCGCGACCTGCAAAATGGCCCCAGATCGATTCGATAGGATTAAAAACTGCATTAGGTATAAGCTTAGCCTCGTATTCGTTATCGTCCGCCGTACAGAAGAGATCCGTGCTCCCTGGCATAATGCAGGCAAGCGCTTTAATACTTTTGAGCGCCTTATCGAAATCTCCATTATAGGTAGAGTTTGCACTAATATCTGCAAATTGGCCTGTCCATAACATGGCTAGGACATTGTGCGGATCCATCTTCATAAAGCTATCTTCCCAGACGCCAGCCACAAAATCCGCCAATGAGTCATATCCCAGTTCACGGTAAAGTTCCTCTCTATAAAACGCCTGCGATAAGCCCCATCCCGCATAGGCACGGCCTACGGCGCGCATGTCTGCAGAAGTCAACTGGTTTAGTCTACTTGAATCGAAGCCAACTGCGGCCATGAGCGGAGCTTTCATTCCGTCCAGGACCACAAACGTATGGGGCCAAGTCTTGGCAACTCCGGCGAAAGGTGCAATTCGTTCCACCATATCGGGATAACTTGCTCCCCATTGAAATGATTGAATGCCTCCCATTGACCATCCAACCACGAGAGCAATCTTTTGAATGCCGAATTTTTCGGTCACCAGCCGATGCTGTATTTTAACGTTGTCAAAGATGGTTACCTGCGGAAAATTAGCCCGGTCGAATGGGGGAGGCGTGTTACTAGGAGATGAAGATAATCCGTTACCCAGCAAATTTGGAACGATTATGAAATATTTCTGCGGATCTAGTGCCATGCCGTCTCCAATCAACCATTCATTCTGAACATGCTGGTCGCCAAAAGCAGTTGGATAGACGATGACATTATCTTTCTTTTCATTCAAGCTTCCATAAGTCTTATAAGCAAGAAAAGCATTCGGTAACATCGCTCCTGATTGCAAGGTAACGTCACCCAAATCGAAAATCTCATAATCCATCGTATTGTCGCTCCCTTCAAAATGAAACCATTTAGTAAGAATGTATTTCTTGTACTTAGTATAGACCCGTGATATTCTCAATAAAAGTGAATGAAATTCAAAGCTATGTTCAATAATATTGAAAGTAAAAGGAGGGTTGTATGATGGAATTGCGCCAACTGCATACATTCCGCACAGTTGCATCAACTTTAAATTTCAGTCGAGCTGCGGAAGTGCTGAACTACGTACCCTCCAACGTCACGATGCAAATTAAAGGATTGGAGGATGAGCTTGGTGTTCGTCTCTTTGACCGGTTGGGCAAGCAGCTCGTTCTCACAACTGCGGGTAAACGCTTTTTAATTCATGTCCAAGGCGTTCTAAACAAATTGGATGAAGCTCGCAGCATCGTTCATGACAATGAAATTCTAAGCGGAACCTTAACGATCAGTGCCAACGAGGTTATTTGCGCCTATAGGCTTCCAGCTGTCTTTCAACTATTTCGTTCACAGCATCCGGGTGTTCGTCTCATCTTCCGCTCCGTTTCCAACCAGCATCTCAAGCAAACGCTCTTTGAAGGAGCCGCGGATGTTGTCTTTATGCTGGACGAATCCATTCGCTCAACGGGACTTGAAGTGGAACCATTGCTGGAAGAAACGTTCTGTTTTTTCGCCGCTCCAGACCACCCACTTGCAAAGCTAACTGTACTACAGCTGGAAGATTTTCATGGAGAAGTGTTCCTGACTAACGAAAAGGGTTGTCCCTATCGAACCATGTTTGACCGGTCATTCGAGAAAGAGGGCATTGATACTATTACTTATTTAGAGTTTCAAAGTGCAGAAGCCATTAAACAATGTGCAATTTCGGGGATCGGTATTGCCTTTCTTCCTGAAATAGTAGCTAAAGCCGAAGTTGAACGGGGCGAACTTGTTGCTCTTCCATGGCAAATTCCGGACTTACACGTGTATACACAGATGTTATGGCATAAAGACAAGTGGCTTTCACCAATCATATTGTCTTTCATAGAAGCAGCAAGGGAGGTTATCGCTAAAGAGGAGGAGAATAAAACCGCTTAGCTTATTCAGCCATAGGAAAACACTTATCCCTCGATCCGCAACAGTTGGAGGACAAGAACATGTAATGTTAACTGAATCTCTCTGGAGAGCGGTAAGCCATATTTGGAGGTTTCCATGATTAGGTACATAATAATTGATACCGAAAGTGATCTTATGATAGGGGATTGCACTGATATTTTAGGATTTTCAGAGGAAGGAATAAGCAGAGACTACAACGAGTACGACCTAACTATAGCAGGATTAAAATTGTCTGATACTTACATACAGCATTATTTAGCTACGAAGTCTAGTATGAAAGAAATTAACCTTTATATGTTGGATCAAGAAGGCAATAAATTAAACTCACATTCCTTTTTTCTGCATAAGCCTTATTTCTTTCATAAGCGCGCTATTCCTCAAGAAAGGTTTAATCTGGAAGTATCTGGTGGATTCTCTAATTTACCATCTGATGAGGCCATGAAAATCTGGAAGCAATGGGTAGTTGCAAAACCAACAATGAAAAACACATGGGAAAATCTATCATCGGAACAACTATTAGGATGGTTAGAAGTAATCCGGGTACACAGTGGTTTTAATAAGCCGCAAGAGGAAGATCAGAAAAAAATGATTTTTATTTGGATATGACTTATGTAACGGATGTAAAGACCTTCTATTGTGCATTAGGAGAAGCTATGAACGGCCCAGGTGGTTATTATGGTACTTCCCTAAATGGAGTTGCGGATCATTTTTATGGACGTAATGGGGCCGAACCACCATTTAATCTGCACTTTATTAATGGAAGTCTGAATAAGTTAATGAGTGGGTATGAACATGGCGCAGATGATCTGTTAATATTACAACAAATTAGAGAGTTGTTAATCTCGAACCAAGTGTCATTAATTGAATAAAACATAAAAACGAATAGACCACAATGCGACTAACCATCGTGTTGTGGTTTTCTTTTTATTTTCTTGCCTTTTTACGATAAAGTTAGGACGAAATTATCCGATACATATGTCGCGGCAAAATCTAAAATTATTATCTAAAACCATCATAAAAGAAAGCGAATTTGTTGAGAAGAAAGAATCTATAAAAGTATTTACTTCGCAGAATAAGGGTTCTGCGAAGTATTGTTCTTAAAGCCAACTTTTTTTTTTAACAATGTCATCATTCCATTTTAAAATAACCTCATGTGCCTTTGGCAAGCCGGTTTTAGTTTTGGTATAGTTCCCATTTTTAAAATCGAAAACAACCACCTGAAAAGTCGGGTCAGGATTTTGGGTTGTTATGTTAGGTATATGGCATTCCATAACATAACCGATGAAAATTATTAACTACTAGGAGCCCCTAGCATAATGGATACACCTACAATGCAAATGGCGTTTTCAATCCAATCGTACAAATCGGGTGTTTTCTTATCGATAAGCCAACCCCACGGCACCGCGAGAATTACAAGTACCCCGCGATGATCCCATTTATTAAGAACGAAGCTTCAGCACCAAATATCTTCCATAACCAGCTGTGAGCAATGAAGCAGGAAAACAGCCAATCCCCGTAATCATGGCAAAAAACCCAATAGCAGTTCCTTTACTTTCCGGATTCGCAAGATCAACAACCAGAGCCTTTTCAACTCCTAGGGTAAGGGCGGAATACAGTCGTAAAGCGTAAATAGAGTAACGAGGCCGATCGTTGTATTTACTTCGGCAAATCCTATATATACAAGTCCGTATAACCCATATCCAGCGGTTAATAGAGCTCTTCGGCCGAGCCGGTCGGAAAATACACCCGAGATACCGACAGTTGTGCAGACGACCTTGTCGTCGCTCATTCAAGCAATTGAGGAGAAGCTGGAGAATACCCTGCATCCACGAAAACGCGAATCGTACTAAAAATTCAAGCAGAGAAAAAAAACGGATTGACAATATAGGGTAGGGGGCTATACTATAAAGTTGTCAGCACGGGAAATTTTGGAACAATTTTGATCTCGCTTTTGACGGCCGTCGGAGCAAATTAGCTTCCAAAATTAACTGGACGATTCGTAATTAAAGGAGGGTATATTTATGAAGAATCAAGCTCAAGCACTTTCTCAACCGGATCCAAGGCGTTGGAAAGCACTGGCTTTGTTATGCCTTGCAAATTTTATGGTTATTATGGACACCTCGATTATTGGAGTTGCGCTACCGGCCATTAAAGAAGCTCTCGGATATACGCAGGCTAGTTTGCAGTGGGTATTTAATGCATATGTCATTTTCTTTGGCGGTTTGTTATTACTGGGTGGTCGTTTGTCCGATCTATTTGGGCAGCGGCGCATGTTCATGTGGGGTTTTTCGATCCTAACGTTAGCCTCCTTACTTGCTGGAGTGGCTTGGAATGAGGAGTCGCTTAACATCGGGCGTGCATTACAAGGATTCGGTTCCGCATTAATTGCCCCCTCAGCATTAACCATCGTCATGATGCTGTTTAGTGGAAGCCCCAAAGAATTAGGTAAAGCATTAGGGTTTTGGGGCGCTTCGGCTGCTGCCGGCGGATCGGCTGGCGTATTTCTAGGAGGTGTCATAACCGAGTGGTTAAGCTGGCAATGGACGTTTCTGATTAACGTACCGGTCGGCATCCTCGCCTTGCTTGTATCCCCTGGACTTTTATCGAAAGGGATACGAAGAAAAGGGAGTATCGACATTATCGGATCTATTTTCGTAACAGCATCATTGGTATTGGTGGTGTACGGCATTGTAACAGCAGAGCACAATGGATGGAGCGCACCGTCCACCATATGGACACTAGTTTCGGGGGCCGTGTTGTTTATCCTGTTCTTAATCATTCAGGCCGTAAAAAAAGAGCCACTTGTTCCGCTCGGGATCTTTAAGGCACCAAACTTGGCTGCAGGTAATATCGCACTCATTATGCTATCCGGCGGATGGATTCCGTTATGGTTTTTCCTCAATCTCTACTTGCAACAAGTATTGAAATTTTCTGCTTTCGCCGGTGGGCTCGGTTTATTGCCTATGACCATACTCATTGCCATCTTCATGGTTTTCATTACCGGCAAATTAATCGGAAAGTTTGGCGTGAAAGCCAATTTGGTCATCGGATTGATTGCCCTTGGAGGATCGTTATTACTTTTTGCAGCAAATACGCCGGTTGATGGTAATTTCGTAACACACGTACTCCCAGCCTCACTGCTAGGTGCGCTCGGTATGTCGCTTGCTTATATTCCGGCAACCATGTCTGCCATGTCGGGAGCCAAGCCGGAAGAGGCAGGGCTCGCATCCGGGCTTGCCAATACAAGCTACCAGATCGGCTCTGCGATAAGTCTGGCCATCATGGTTGCGATTGCTGCATCAAGTACAGCTTCCCAAACTGGTGCTGACCAGATTGCTGCATTGAATGAAGGATTCCAGCAAGCGTTTTTATGGTCTGGTATCGTAGCATTTGCAGGTGCTATCCTGGCATTTCTGTTTATCCGTTCTCCCAAACAGGGGGAAACAAACGAGCCTGTAGCTATGTAATTGAAAGCTCGCACTCCAGCCAAATTGGATTTGGCTGGAGCTTTCCTTATTAATGGGCATTCCAGTGTATACCGCAGATCCATTAATGCCTTTGTATAGGGGTAAGGGGTATGTTATAATAGCAATAAAGGGAGGGAATGATATGAGCGAAGAAACTATACTTTTGGACCATACTACAGATCAAGAGTCGGGTTGCTGCTCTCATGGAGAGGGCGCGCGGAAGAGCCATCATTCCGAGAAAGCAAAGCACAATTTGATCAGCCGTTTGAATCGGATCGAAGGGCAGGTTCGTGGCCTTAAGGGACTCATTGAAAAGGACACCTACTGTGACGATGTGCTGAACCAGATTGCTTCGGTTCAATCGGCTCTGAATGGCGTTGGAAAGCTCTTGCTTGAGCATCACATGAAAAGCTGCGTCGTTGAGCGGATACAAGAAGGCGATATAGAAGTGTTGACGGAACTTATGACCACAATGAATAAATTGATGAAATAACTTGAAAACCATGATCGAGCAGCAGAAATGCTGCTTTTTTTATTTTCTAAATTATACAGTACGGGGGTATACTAAAATATTTATTGACTATATATAGGGTACTGGAGTATACTACAAACGTGGAGGTGATGGAAATGAATTCAAATGAATCAATGGCATCGCCTCAATTACGTAAACGAAAAATACAACTGAATCTGAAAGAAATATCGGCTATTCAAATTAGATTGAACCGTATCGAAGGGCAGGTACGCGGCGTACAGAGGCTAGTAGAACGAAATGATTATTGTGATCATGTACTCACTCAAATAGCTGCTATACATAATGCCCTTAATGGGGTAGGCACACTGCTTCTGTTGAATCATTTGAAATGCTGCATCATCCATCGTACACAGCAGAGTGACGAAGAGAAGAACGTCGTCGATGAAATGCTTGAAATCATGAGCAAATTGATCAAATGAAGGAGAGACGAAATAATGGCCGTTCCATTCATATTAAGGAGTGATAAGCGATGACAGAACCCTTAAAAATTTATACGATACCGACGTGCAGCGACTGCAATCACGCCAAACGCTACTTCAATGAACATCAGGTTCCTTACATCGAATATAACTGCGAAGAAAATGAAAATTATCCAAGAGAAGTCTTTGACTTAACGGGAAAAC
The DNA here is from genome assembly GCF_042793215.1 of Paenibacillus sp. NPDC056579. Classification (NCBI taxonomy): domain Bacteria; kingdom Bacillati; phylum Bacillota; class Bacilli; order Caryophanales; family Paenibacillaceae; genus Paenibacillus; species Paenibacillus sp. NPDC056579. Next base: position 1,285,415 of record NZ_JBHTVD010000001.1, on the reverse strand, counting down.
AGATTGTTCCGACAATTGTGATTCAGAGTAAGGTATTTGTTGGCTTTGCAGAAAATCTAACAGAAATAAGTGAATTACTAAAGTAATATTTTTAATAAACCGGTCGCTCTGGCCGGGTTTATTTTTATTTAATACAAACCTTATGGATGAGCGGGAAGGAGAAAGGAATCATCATCAGGTAATTTTTCGTTGGCTAAGATTTTGTAACTTGAATGGAAGCGCTCATTCCGGCTTCTTTATGGCCTGGTAGAGTGCAGATCACTTGATAATATCCTGCTTTATCAAGACTTATAATCATTGTGCTTTTATTACTGGGTGCTGCGTGAATATGTATGTTCGTTCCAACGATTTCAAAGTCATGTTCAACTTGGCCTGTATTATCTAATGTAATTCTAAATTTCTGACCTGCTATAACACGGATGAAGGAACGGCGCAAGGTCCAGCCAGCACGGTATCAATGCCGCAAATTGCTTCGAAAACACGACTCGCATCAACACAAGCGACTCGATGGAGGCTGCGTGCTGATTTCGAAAACGTGGATGGCAACCAGTGATGCAAACAGACCTGGCGGCGTTGTTCTTGCGAACCCGAAAGATTGGCAAACGGCCCTAGTAAGCTCAGATTTGATTCATCACCCGAATAATGGACCGGTTCTGTTTGTGAATAAAGATGGCGTACCTTATTTTTGAGGGATCAAATCATCTTTCTCACAAGATCTACACAACTGTTTATTACAATAGTATTGCAACAAAAATCATCGCTGTGAAAGGGGTTAATGTAATGAAAAAGAAGATAGCTTTACTCGGTGCCATTGTGATACTGGCTGTTGCTCTTAGTGCTTGCGGTAAAAGTTCAGATCAAGGACAAGCTGCAAACAACAGTCAACAAGGAACGAATATGAATCATACAGGAATGGACATGGAACATTCATCTTCAGACAAGCTTCCTGAAGGTCTTAAAGAAGCTAAAAATCCGAAGTTTAAAGTGGGAAGTCAAGCGGTCGTACTTAATGACCATATGCCCGGTATGAAAGGTGCGACTGCAACCATTGTTGGCGCATATGATACTACGATTTATACCGTTTCGTACGTTCCGACAACAGGGGGGGAAAAGGTTACGAATCATAAGTGGATTGTTCAAGAGGAAATTAAGAATGCGGGTGACAAGCCATTTGCCAAAGGCTCAGAAGTAACGTTAATGGCTGATCATATGAAGGGCATGAATGGGGCCAAGGCAACGATTGATTCTGCGCAGCAAACAACTGTTTATGTGGTGGATTATATGCCGACAACCGGTGGATCCCCAGTTAAAAATCATAAATGGGTTACTGAAAGTGAGCTTTCCGCTAAATAAACTTAAAACTATCCAATTTAACGAAGCAGCTCATACACGTGGGCTGCTTTTTAGCATCGAATAAATTGTGGTATCTGAATGGATTTTATTATTGCATAAGCATAAAAGTATAAATGACTCGTTTTTTTTGTGAAGGGTGAGCGAGTGCAAATGTCGGGTGACAAGAACATTATCTCATTAATTGCCGAAGTAAATCGCGATTGATATGTAATAGAAACATCTTGAAAGTGGGGCTCTTATATGTCACCAGGCTTCGCTTCTCTAGGGAGTAAGTGTAAAAAAAGGCACAGAGAGGATAACTTGATGAGCGAAATCATAATTAAAACTGTTCTATTATAAGCCGCTGAAGAATCTCTTCTAAAAAGTTGCGAAACTGAGGTAAGTTATAGGAAACCGACTCGATTCGCCGATACAAGAATATGTTCCGATTAAATACCGCGTGAACGGGACTGTTGACAAAGTACGGCTAGGGTAAATAATCCCAGCCTTAGTTTGTCAACAGTCCCTAAATCGCGGATTTTTTGTTCTTGTCATTACTACGTGTAATACGGTAGAGGGACGGTAGGGTGTATACTTTTCCTGATATTCCACATACTACCTCTTGAGTAAAAACGATGCAGGGGGTATCCATGTGGCGAAAAGACCGATATCCGTTCTTCAAGTCTTCATGATGCTGATGCTGGTCATCGGTGAGAACAATCACGTCCTCCTGCTGCCTTTCTTGCTGGAGACGGCCAAGCGCGATTCATGGATGGTCGTCATTATCATGATCATTCCGGCTTTTCTATGGACTGCCGTATGGAATGGCATATTGAAGAAAACGGATAGTCATCTGTCCATCACGTGCTGGATTCAGAGGCGTTATGGAAAAATGGCATCGATAACCGTTGCCATCCCTATTCTGCTCTTTTTGCTAGTATCCATTTTCGCATCGATAAGAGATACGGCTATGTGGACTCATACTACTTATTTACCTCTGACACCGATTTGGGTAACCGTCCTTTCGTTTGTGATTCTTTGTTTTTTTGCTGCAGCTGCTGGAATCGAGGCAATCGCCATCTGCGCGGGAATCCTGCTTCCTTTTGTTGTCGTGCTCGGATTTTTTGTGATGACTGCCAATGTTCAAAATAAAGATTATTCCTTTCTGACTCCGCTATTTACACACGGAATGAGCCCGACCCTGCATGCCATGCCTTATATGGGTGAAGCCATAGGGGAGCTAATGCTCTTGTTGTTTTTCCGGCATCATGTAAAAACCGATATAAGGCTGATCCCGTTTTTAGTCTTGACTTTTATTTTATTAGGTCTAACCATAGGGCCTCTCATGGGCGCTATAGCGATGTTCGGACCGTTCGAGGCCGCTCATATAAGGTACCCCGCATTTGAGCAATGGCGTATGGTTTCCATCGGCAAATTCATTTCTCACTTAGACTTCTTTTCAGTTTATCAATGGATGTCTGGTGCCTTTATAAGGGTTTCGCTGATGTTGTTTCTTGTTGCCGATATCATTTCGTTCAAACAGAGGCGGAACCGGATACGTTTCCTGGCGGTTGTAGCGGGTATCATGGTTCTGGTCAATTTAATCCCGCTGAGTGACATGGTATTCATGCGGCTGCTCAAGCAAGTGTTTTATCCAGGAGCGTTAGCTGTCTGGCTGTTTCTGACCGTTGTGATAGGGATACTTGTCTTGGCAGGCCGCAAGGAGAAAATAAAAACCTCTTCATAGGCTGCGATGCAGTAACACATGGGGGACTGACGATGGAACATTGGAATGAGCAAAACCTTCGCACGTTTTTTTCAAAGTCGGCAGATGTCAAAATTCATCTACATACGTTAGGAGAGCCGCCTAATCTTCATAAGGTGCTGCTTATCTATTGCGAAGGGATGGCAGATACGAAGCCAATCAACGATTATGTGCTTCCCGCTCTCGAAACCTCGTTAAAAGTTCAGGTTCCGGAGGGAGAAGAGAGACATTTGCCGGAGAAAATACTCGATCTGGCATCCATATCTCTCGATAGGTTCGAGGACGCGGTTACCCTTATATATTCCGGGCATTTGGTTTTGTTTTTTACCGCTGAACGCGAATTGTACTCTTTGGATGTGGCAAACCTGCCGCATAGAACGCCGGAAGAATCAAGCACCGAGGTATCGGTTAAAGGACCCCGGGATGCTTTTACCGAGGAGCTAAGCATGAATGTTGCGCTAGTCAGGAAGCGGCTGCGCAGCAATAATTTATGCAACGAGTCGTTCGTGGTTGGAAGGAGAAGCAAGACACGCGTTTCCTTGCTGTATATGGACGATGTGATTCGCCCGGCTATTGTAGAAGAAGCGAGACAAAGGCTTCAGAGCCTTGATATCGACGCCTTGTTTGGTAGCTCTCAACTGGAGGAGCTGCTGGCTGATACGAAATATCCGTTATTTCCCATGTTCGATTATATTGGGAGACCGGATTTCATCGCTGACTGCCTGGTTCGTGGGCGATTTGCCATCGTAGTCGACGGCTCGCCGATGGCTATTATCGGCCCAGCTAATTTGACCCTGTTAATAAAATCCCCAGAAGACCTGTATTTGCCGTTTTATTTTGTCGTTTTGGAGCGCATTTTGCGAATAATGGGGCTCTTCATATCCATCCTGCTCCCAGGCTTTTGGGTAGCTGTGTCTTCGTTTAACCTGGATCAGATTCCTTTCCCGCTGCTCGCAACCATCGTTTCCTCCAAGCTGGGCCTTCCGGTGTCTGGAGCCTTAGATTTTTACTTTATGCTAGGGTTATTTGAGCTGTTCAGGGAAGCTGGTCTGCGGCTGCCTAGAGCCGTTGGGCAGACCGTAGCGGTAGTTGGCGGTCTCATCGTAGGAGATGCGGCTATTCGTGCGGGAATAACCGCACCGACCACCTTAGTCATTTCGGCAATAACGTCAGTGGCTTCCTTTACTCTGGTAAACCAATCGTTAAACGGGACCGTCTCTGTTCTGAGAATATTCATACTAACATTTAGCTCGATGTTGGGCATGTACGGTTTTTTCCTCAGCATTCTCGCAACCGTGTTGTACTTGTCGGTTCAACGGTCGTTTGGAGCTTCCTATCTCTCTCCGCTTTCCCCGCCAATTTTCCGCGAATGGCTTCAGGCCTTACTGACGAAACCGTTAAGATTGCAAAAAAAGAGGCCCGGTATTCTGGAAACAAAGGATCCGACCAGGTAAGGAGGCGCCTTATGCGAAACGTTTCTTTAAAGCTGGCAGCAATGATGGGCTGCCTTCTAATGCTTGCCGGCTGCTGGGATGTTAAGACGATTCAAGATATCAACTATACGACGGCGGTCGGACTGGATTATGAAGAAGGACAATATATCGTGTACGTGCAGTTGCTCGATTTTGCGAACGTTGCCAAACAGGAAGGGGGAGGGAAGCCTACCCAACAGTCCCCGGTATTCGTCGGTCGAGGCGAGGGCATTACCCTTGGAGCCGCATTTAATGAAGTGACGAAAGCGGCACAGCAGCAAATGTTTTGGGGCCATGTATCCGCTGTTGTGATTGGAGAAGGGTTGCTTAAGAGAGGCCTGAAAAAAGAGGATTTCGATAGCATGATTCGTTTCAGGGAAATCCGGTTTTCCCAATGGATTTACGGAACCAGGCAGCCAATTACGAACATTTTCAACAAGAATTCATTTTTTAACCTGTCCCCACTATCCACCATTTTACATCATCCGGAGATGAACTATGCCCAGAACTCGACGATAAGGCCACTGAGGTTTCAAACCTTTGTATCACTTTTGCAAGAGCCAGGTAAGATGGTTCTCTTGCCTTCGATCGGGATTACGAGCGAGTCATGGATAGAAGATCGTAAACCTCAGCCCATGCTTTACAACGATGGGGTGTTCGCCATCAATAAGGAAGGAAGTGCAGCTTTTTTCGAAGCTGACAGCATGATGGGCGTAAGATGGACGGAAACCAAGACGATGCGGATCACATTGACCGTTTCTGGCGATGGCAGACCTATTGGCTCTTTAGTTTGTAAAAATCCGGATTCCGTTTTTAAAACCAAAATGGAAGGTGAGACACCGACCTTCACCGTCAGCGGCAGCGTCGATTGCCGTATTAACGAGTTGATAAAGGAGGGGGAGCCCGATCTGATTAAGCAAATGGCGGAGAAGGAAATCAGGCGTCAGGTCGAATCGTCCTACAAATCCGGCAAAGAAAAAGGACGGGATGTGCTTGGACTGGAGCACGTGCTCTATAGGCAGGATTTCGAATCATGGAGCAAGCTTACGGATAACGGAAAGCGTCCGCTGCCAAACTATACACTCAAATCCGTACAGTTCAAAGTAGATCTGATACATTCCGGCATGTACAGGGAAGAAAGGACTGAGGACAATTATTGAGAACAGGGCTAACGCATTCATATCGATCCGACCGGCATCAAAACCCTTAAAATCGACCGGAGATTATGGGATAATGTTTGTGTCGTCCAATGGACACAAACATCATCCTTTTCATAGTCACATATATCGCGGCTTTTTTTTATTAATGGGAGTGTCATACAGATTATACCAAGCAATTTAACGGAGATGATGTGCAACCCCGATCCAGAAAACCCGACGATAGTTACATAACATGGAATATCAACCAATATTTGTACCGGAACAGTCCCAAGCTTCGAAGGGAGATTTCACCAATAAAATTCGATTCCCTCAAGTCACTGGAAAATACCGGGTGAATTTTCTTTAATCATTTAAACTTCGATCTAAATAACCCGGGCGGAAAGCCCGTCTTTTTTTTGAACAAAGCCCAAAAATAAGTGGGATCGCTGTATCCGAGCTGGTAGGAGATTTCACTTATCGTGAGCTCGGTTTCTTGGAGCATCATTTTTGCTGATTCGATTTTTTTCGAAAGCAAATAGTGATAGGCTGTCGTGCCGACCTCCTTTTTAAACAGGCGGTTGATCTGCTTGAAGGACAATCCGATCTGCTTGGACATGACCAACGAATCAAAGGAATGATATACCGTATTGTCAAGATAATTTTTGATTTTATTGACATCGGCGGAATATGAAAGGATCCTGTGATTTTCCATCGTGGAAAGAGTTATGGCGATCTGATGGAAAAGGACAGGCAGTTCGTTGTGCATCTCCCTATCATTCTTGATTTGGGCGAGATTCAGGCTTTTCTGGAATAGGTGCTCAACAGGCGTATTTGGGATCACAATCCTGTCCGACAGCTTGTATGCGTGAAGCAGCTCAAGAGCTAGTTTGCCTTTGATATTGAACCAAATATAAGACCATTGCTCTTCGCTCCCAGGATCTGCGTTCACTTTGTGATAAGCGCCTTCGGGTAAAATAAATACATCCCCTTTTTTCGCCTCGAATGCTTCCGAATTGTTCACTGCCGTCCTGCCTTTTCCCGATAAAACATATGCCAACACAGTGATTCTTGCCCGTTTACGGATTCTTTCATAGTCCGGACGACAATAGTTGGTACCAATAAATGAGATATTGATCGGGTTTTCATCGGATACCGGAAAATGGTACATTGGCCCATTCAGCCCTGTCAGCATCACCACATTAATCACCGCCATATATAAGCTGTTAGTGATTGATATTTTAGCATACCGCACATTCTCCGCGAAACATAATGTCCATAATTCTCAATACAATATCCTTATTGCTCATTGTTCACCCTGTAATCCTCCCATAAGATGAATCTATAGGTAAATGCCGCTGAAATAATGATGCTGGAGCAAGAGGTGCACGATGAAAAAGCGGTATCTCATTTTATTATCCGCAGGGATGATGTTGACTTCTATAGGAATTGCCGTTACCCATTTTGACATTAACGTTAACTTATTTGAAAAGCACATTGAATCGGAGGGAGTGAAGAGGATAGAAGATGTTTTAATTGGGAAGCAGCAAGCGGCCGCAGGGTCCCAGTCCAAAATTCTCGACAATTTGTTCGTCATCGCCTCCGGTCCGAACAAGGGGAAGAAGGTGCCTCTTTATGACGGGACTATTGAAAAATATTATTATGCGGCTGGAACAGGAACGGAAGGGAATTTGTACCGGTCCAAGGATATGGTGCATTGGGAGGGCCCGATCCGCTTTATATCGACGGACCGTAAAACGCTTCCCGGGTATGCAGACCAAGATGCCACCTTCTCCAGTTATGGAGCATCCGATTTCCTGTATCATAACGGCGTCATGAATTACGGCTTCAACAGCAATAATTTGCTGCATGGCAACCCTGCAACGATGCATACGGAAAAACCTGACTTCAAGCACAGTTTTCTGGACAGGCAGTTCGACACCGGCATCGATTTGCAATTTTTTGTGGCGCATAACGGGGATTTGATTTATATACGAAAGCGCAATCCGAATGAACCGGATCCGAACACGGGAGACAAGGTGGTCGAGTTTAAGGCGGCGGCTTGGTTGGGGAAGGTGCAGTCCTTTTTTAATGAACAGGGAAATCAGGCGCGAGGCATTGGAAAAGAATTGCTCCATACTCAGCCGGGTCATTGGGGCAATTTGAACTTCGTCAACTTTGAAGGTCCGGAGATGTACTATCATAACGGCCAATATTACTTGCTGTACGCTGCAAACCAGATGTTCCCGGAATCCGGGCTATATGAAACGGGCGTTGCCCAAGCGGATCATTACGACCGCTTCACAAACGCAAGCAAGTACCCCGGCAAGCTGCTTGCCCGGAATATCGAGCGGCTGATCCTGAACTATAAAGTGATCCTGCCTACGGCCGAACACGGCTCTCAGCCTTACGTATACACCTTTGAGGCTCCCGGTAAGGGCTGGAACGAGACGGAGTACGATGCTTCCAAATGGAAAAAAGGGGAAGGCGGCTTCGGCTACCCGACCCAATACCGTGCCCGCATACCGACCATCTACAACGGAGGAGCGACGAGCAACAGCCCGATTTGGGGAGCGCTGACAGGGCCAAGGCAAATTTGGGTGAGGCGCACATTTACACTGGATCGTGTTCCGGAAACGGCTGTGCTCAGACACCGGCTTCAAGGCGAAGGAAAAATATATATCAATGGCAAGGAAATGGTGAGCGTGAACGGCTCGAACCGTGCTTATCAATTTATAGAAGTGCCGGCTGGCGTCTTGAAAAAGGGTAAAAATGTCATTGCGGCGGAAGCAGGAAAGAAAGGTGAATTCAACCATCTAGACTTCGGCTTGTATGATACGAACGGCGAACCGGTCGAGGCTGACATCGTCGGTCCAACGCAGCCAAACGTGATCAAAGGCCCGAACGGGTTTGAAACGTGGGGCGTGTACAAAGCTTTCTGGAACAGCATTAACGGCCAAGGCAAGGACCGCATTTATTTCTGGGGAGACGAAATGGTCACGGACGGGGTAACCTCTGGCAATTCGCCAAACCTTCATTTCGACGCCTTCATGCCGACCTTTCAGGATCACTTTGATTCAGCTGAAAGCCTGAAGATTTACTCGGATGTGTCGAACAGTGTCGATATAGACAAAGACGCTTTGCATATCAATGCCGCAGGCGGGAGGGAGGAGCTGCTGCTGCGTAATTTTGAGCCCGAGAACTACTTTCTGGAGACGAATATCCGGTTCGATGAGGGGCAAGCGGGGAAGCAAGGCCGTGCTGGGATTACCGTTTGGCACAAGAACGAGAACAACAAAGCGCGTCTTTACATCGATCGAGACGAAAGCAGCTTGATCCTGGAGAGCACGTTCGACGGAGTGTCCGAACTGATACGGATGGAGTTGCCGCATACGTTCAGGTTTTTGGAGAACGACGAAAGGGTAGCGGGCTTCGGGGAGCAGTACCATACGCTGAAGGTTTATAAGAATAGCTCGAGGCTGTATGCGGAGCTGGATCACTATAAGTTGAACGACGACTTGCCCGTACTGGAGGACAAGCGAATCGCAAGCCCCGGCAGGCTCGGGCTCGTTGCGCAAAATTCTCATGTGCAAATGGACAATGTCACCTTGACGATCGGCTGGAGTGAATATAAAAGCCGAATGGACGGATGGAAGGGCGATTCTTGGTCCGTGACGGACAAGGGATTGAAATCTGCTCCAACCGATAAATCGATTGCGGTCAAAGGCGACCTTGTCCCGGAGCATGAGTTCTCGGCATATATCGACACCGTCAAGTTGCCGGAATCCGGCAAAGCCGGAATAGTTCTCAGCTACATCGACGAGAACAATTACGTTGCCGCGTATACGGATTATGCAGCCAAGAAGTTTGATGTCCTGCTCGTCAAGAATGGCAAAGAGAAGCTGCTGCAATCCGCACCGGCCGCCCGGTACACCATATACGGACACTCGAATTATGAAGGCAAACTTCAAAAACGATACGAATACAACTTGCGTGGCGCTGCGGAAATATCCGAAGCGAAAATATTATGGACCTCCGGAAGGTTCGATTATCTGGATGCGTCTTTCCAGCTGCCAGACCCGGCTTCGAATGCTTTCGGGTTTAACCGTTGGGATGATGCGGCTGAAAAATGGTCTGAAGCAGAGTTTGAATATGAGGTTCCGGCGTCGAATAACCGCCCGTTCTCGTTTGCGCTGCGCGAGGAGATCAGCTCTCAAAATTTTTTCAGGACGGTCCGCATGGATGGCCGCATTAATATGTGGGTGAACCATGAGCTGAAATTCAGCCTCGAGGACCCGTTTGCCGGCAAACCAGGAAAAGTTGGATTTTACTCGAGCGGTTGTGTTGTCGTGTACGATGCTGTGACAGCTTTTGATATCAGCAGTTCGAAAGCGAATTTGTATGATGTGAGAGCTTTGAAAACTTCGTTCAAAACGGACCAGAGCGGTTCTGACTCCAGCGATGAGGGCAGCGGCGAGTAAACGTCGTGAAGAACGCGACCAAAGAGGATGGAAATACATTTAGTTAAAGGAGCTTACTACTATGATAGACAGGGCAAAAATTAGCGTGAATTGTGGCAGGGTCGGCGACAATCCGGTGAATCCTTATATTTTCGGACATTTTGTGGAGGACATTCGCGACCATATGGAAGCGATGCTGGCCTATTCAATTAAGGATATGGATTTTGAAAGCGGGGAAAAGCACGACGGGGTATCGGGCAGCTGGTATCCTTACACGAACGGCAGAAATACGAAGTATAGGCTCGAGCCGGCGGCCTCCAAGCATTCCGGTCACAGCCAGACGATCCGGATATTTAGCGAGGATGGGTGTTATGCGGGGATCACCCAACGGATTGCCGTAAAAGGCGGAATCTCTTATCAGCTGAAAGTGGGCGCGAGAGCTTCAATCGAGCTTCGGACGCTTTTGGTGGAAATCGCATCCTGCAAAAGCGGAGAGATACTCGGAGGCTGCCAGCTTGAATTGAGTAGCCATAACTGGCAGGAGTACGACGCAACCTTCGAGGTAACGGATTCCTGTATGGACGCGGAATTGCGGATATACGTCCCATCGACGCACGAGCGTTGGAGAGACAGCATTGCGACTGGATACTTGTGGCTGGATCATGTGAGCCTATTGCCTTGTGACAGTGTCGGAAACGTAAAGCGGGAAGTATTCGAGATGTCCCGCGAGCTGAATGCCGGCATGATGCGGCTTGCGGGCAATTATATAAGCGCCTACCACTGGCGGCACGCAGTCGGACCTGTCCTCGAACGGCCGAATATGATCAATGAGGCCTGGGGAGGCTGGACGGCCAAAACGTTCGGCACAGACGAATTTATTCAGTTTTGCCGGGATTTGAATGTGGAGCCGCTCATTTGCGTAAACGCTGGATCCGGTACTCCGGAAGAAGCTGCCCAATGGGTGGAATATTGCAACGGAGGACCGGAAACGCCGATGGGGGCATTGCGCGCAGCGAATGGGTATCCGGAGCCGTACGGTGTAAAATATTGGGAAGTCGGGAATGAAATTTACGGCCCTTGGCAGGTCGGGCATTGTACGGCGGAGAAGTTCGCCCATCGCTACGTTGAATTCGCTAAAGCGATGAAAGCTGCCGACGGGTCTATTTGCCTGATGGCTTGCGGGGATACAAGGTCGGAATGGAACAGGCCGATGCTCGAGATTGCCGGAGAGTTTATGGATTTCTTAACGATCCATATTTATCACGGATACAATCGGTTTGGCATGAATGCGGCAACCCCGCGCGAAGAGAGATTCAAGGCGATCATGTCTTTTGCGGAGCGTACCCATGAGGTTATCACTCGGGCGGCCGATCTGATTCGAAGCAGCCAAAGACATAATCATGTCAAGCTCGCCTTGACGGAGTACAACACGATGTACTATCCGAACACAATACGCAAAGGCTTGCCGATGGAGCATACGCTGGAAGCCGCCGCCGCAAACGCCGCGAATCTGAACACGTTTATCCGCAACAGCGATATGGTGCAAGTCGGCAGCTACTCCGATCTCGTAAACGGCTGGCTGGGCGGGTGTATCCGAGTCGGCGACTTTTATGCGGACCAGTTCAGGGGCAAAGCTCCGGGCTGGAGCGGAAAGCCGCTTACCGTTTATGGCACACCGACTTATTATGTGATGCAGCTGTACGCGAATCGGGATATTCGTTTTGTGGCGCATACCGATGTGCAATGCGGCGAGTTCAGCGTCAAAGCTCCGAACGCCCGAGTAAATATGGACGGATTGCCAGTACTTGACGTCGTTGCATGCATGAACGAATCGATGGATAAAGCCACAGTGTTTGTCGTAAACCGCAGCCTTCAAGCTGTCAGGACAGAGCTCGAGATAAACGGCCTTGAAACGCATCACACCGCGCAGCTTTATGAAATAACCGGAGAAAGCATCGACGATATCAACTCTGTTTTTGAGCCGGAGTTGATCAAGATTGCCCATACAGAAATTCAACGCACCGGCTCCAGCTGGGAATTCGAGTTCAGGGCATCGTCGGTTTATGCCATTGAATTTCAAAAACGTGGACATTAATTTCGCTCTGCGTAAGTTGGAAGAGACTATGAATCTAGCGATTCAGGATATAAAGTAACCGCATATACAGAACAGGAGAGAAGCTATGCTCGACAGCAAAAGAAATGTAATCGTTATTATGACTGACCAGCAAAGGGCGGATGCTCGAGCATTAGAGGGTTATCCTCTCGATACAACTCCGTTTCTTGACCATCTTGCCGGTGAGGGGATTTGGTTCAACAAAGCGTATACAACGATGCCGATCTGCGGTCCTGCCCGCACCAGCTTCCTAACGGGCCGTTATGCAAGCGCACATCGGGTGAACACGAATATGCATTTAGGTAAAGCGTTGTTTACCAAGGATTTGTTTGATACCGCCAAGGAGCAAGGCTATTCAACGGCACTCATCGGGAAAAACCACAGCTACATCGATCCGAAGGAGAAAGCGGACTTTAGTCTGCTTCTCGGGCACTGGGGCGGCTTCGGACCGAACCGTACCGAGGAGGAAATGGCGTATGACGCATGGCTTAAAACGTTGTCGCAAGTAAGCATGGAGCCGACGCCATTTCCGCTCGAATGCCAGCTTCCTTACCGCGCTGTATCCTCTGCTCAAAATTGGATTCAGAGCTTGGACGGCAACCCGTTCTTTATGTGGCTAAGCTTTCCTGAGCCACACAATCCTTACCAAGCGCCCGAGCCCTATTATTCGATGTTCCCGCCGGAATCGCTGCCACCGCTTGTAGCCGGAGAAAAGGAACGTATGGGTAAAGGGGCGAAATGGACATTTTACGGCGCGCAGATTGAACATTTTCTGCCGGATTACCGGGAGCGTATTCCGAGAGCCCGCTCCAACTACCTGGGAATGATGCGTTTCATCGATGATCAAGTAAAACGTTTTGTGGAATTTCTACAAATGCACGGCCTGCTCGATCAAACGCTTATCGTGTTTATGTCCGACCACGGCGATTTTCTAGGAGAATATGAGCTAATCAAGAAGGGACCGGAGGCGCCTGACATCTTAACCCGTATACCGCTTCAATTTTATGGCGCAGGTATAAAGGCATGCGACGGGCCGCACCCGGCTCATATATCTTTGGCGGATGTAATGCCCACGTTGTGCGAGGCGATGGGAGCCTCCATACCTGCTGGCGTACAGGGCCGCAGCTTATGGCCAATGTTGACCGGCGGGGCTTATCCGCAAAGGGAGTTCGCCAGTGTATACGCCGAGCACGGATATGGCGGGCTTTATCATGCTGACGACGAGACGTATGATTTTAGCGGCACAGGGAGCATTACGAACGGCGTAGTGGAATTCAACGAGTTGAATTTGTATACCCAATCCGGCTGGCTGCGTACGGTGCGTAAGGGGAAATGGAAGATCAATCTCGATATGTGCGGAAATGGAGAATTGTACGATATTGAGAACGATCCGTTGGAGCTGGACAATTTGTATGGACGTGTCGAGTACGGAGAGGTTGAACGTGAAATGCTCGCTGAGCTTTGCACGTGGGTGATACGCACTCAAGATCCGACTTTGCCGGAAAACGACAAATATCCGGTGAAACGCGCGGCCCGAAACTATTTGTTCCAACAATAGATCCAAGAGGTCTTAAAATAGAGAACGGCCGATACCGCACAGCAAATCAACGAGTGGCGAAGCGGTCGACGGCGAACCCGCTTGGAAGACTTACAGCGTAGAGGCCGAGATTACGGCTGCGCAAGGCCCAGTCAACATCGGCGTGCTGCTGCACGCTCTCCGATGTCGGCGCTGGGCCGCTGAATTCATTTACCGGAAAATTATAAGCCTCGGCGAATTCCGAGAGGCTATAAACAATTTAAGGAGGTAATTTACATATGTATGGAAAACTGTGCAAAATAAGTTTGGCTTCTGTTATGCTTATTGGTTTGGCAGCCGGCTGCAGTGGTAAATCGAGTGAGCCTGCTGGAGATGCTGCTGATAAGCCCAAAAGCACGGAACCGGTAACGCTGACGCTGTACTCCATGCCTGCATTCGATAAGGATGCTATTCAGAAGAATATTATCGATCCGGTTACACGCAAGTTTCCTCATATTTCGTTTAACGTGTTGCCGTCGGAAGGTCTCAATCAGGATGCGACGTTCCAGAAGTTTATGTCCGCTGGAGTCATTCCCGATATTACGATGACCAATTACGCTACGGTCCGAATATTGCAGGATATGAAAATTTCGATGGATTTGTCCGAGCTGCTCAAAAAGAATAAAGTGGATACATCGAAATTCAATACGCAGGCGATTGAAGCATTAAAGATGTACAACGGCGGCAAAGGTCTGGTGGCTCTTCCCTATTTTCTAAATTTGCAAACGCTCATGTACAATAAAGATTTATTCGACAAGTTCGGGGTTCCATATCCCGTTGACGGGCTTACCTGGAAAGAGGCTGCGGAGATGGCAAAGCGATTGACAAATACGATTGAAGGAATTCAATATTTGGGGCTAAATCCGGGACGCCCGTACGTGCTATCAGCCCAGCTTGACCAGCAGTGGGTCGATCCGAAGACGGGCAAGTCGGCTGTCAACACCGAAGGCTGGAAGACGATTTTTGATACGATGAAGGACATCTATTCGATCCCGGGCAACCTTCCTGCGAACATTAATGAATTCTGGAACATTAACCCGACTATGATGGATAAGAAGGTTCAGGCGATGTCGATGGTTTGGTGGGACGCTCTCCAAAAGAATGTTAACATAATGCAAAGAAATGGGAATAGCTTCAACTGGGATATTGTAACGACGCCGGTTTTTGACAGCGGTTCCAAAAAGGGTCCTAATTTGGATCAGTTCGTCTGGTCCATATCCGCACAGAGCAAGCATCAGGATGCGGCATTCGACGTCATCAATTATTTGACCTCGGAGGAGATGCAAACAACGCTAGCCAAGAGCGGCTATATTCCATCGCTTACCGACGATAAGGTCAGGAAAAGCCTTGGCGGCGACAATCCTGCGCTGCAAGGGAAAAATATACAATCACTGTTCAAGATCCAATACTCGATGCCAATGGTTCCTGTGATATTCGATGCTAACATGCTGATGAACGTAACGTACGAAGATGTCATGTATAAGAACGTGGATGTTAACACAGCGCTTCGGAAACTGGATGAAGCGATGAACAAAGCGATCGAAGAGTCTACAATCAAGAACGGCTCCTAAGCTGAAGTACGCATCGACATTTATCATCGCAGGGGGAGCTGCTGAATCGAGATATGGATACATCGGCAGGTGCCCCGAAATCAGTAGAGTCTTTCCGTATACTGGGCTATGTGCCGGAAAACGTATCCTACACGCTGGAAATGTGTTTGCCGACTGGTGTATTTCCGTTTTTGCAGAGTAAATCGGTGATGTAGAGACGGCTGCTCTATTCCGGCAACGATCTCAGAACTACCGAAACATATATGACCCATCCGTAGACATTCGGGCATTAGACGCATCATTATTTTAATTACGTAAAATAATAATTTGACGAAATGAGTGTCAACACCTCCAAAGGAAGCGGTCCGACTTTGATCTGGTCAGCATCAGGAGCGACGGCTGCTGCCACGGTCTCCAAATTGAAACAACGTAAGCTTCCCCGCGCCAGTCGTTCATCCATGGAATCTGAGACAACTGGAGTAATGCAACTTTTTTAAGGTAGTGTTCGAGTTATTTTCCTTCTTCCTCGATAGACGCCCCTTTTTTATTGAATTGAGGGCGTCTTCACCTTGTTCTTCTAATACCCGTTTCCACTGTAAAACGGTAGACGGAGCCGCTTTCCCAGTTAAATAAGCTTGCGGTTCCAGAAATTTCCCTTTCGGAAAAAACTTGCCAATAAAAAAGTTCCTCCAATTGTTAGATTGTGTCTAATAATTGGGGTGCAGTTCAAATAGAGGAATTTTTCGACAATCCGACTGACCTTAAGAGGTCAGTTTTTCATTGTTATCCACTCCTTAATAATGGATTATGGAGCTCAGGAAATACAACGCTTGTTTAAGATTCGGTTTTAGAAAACGATTAACCGATGTTTGTTGATTATAACCGGACAATATTCCCAGTACCATTCCCTGAACTATCGGAATGAGCATTATGGTAACATAAATGTATAGCCGGGAGCTATGAATTATCATGGATGTCTTGTTTTTGACTTTATAAACTCATATAATGGCGTCGTGTTCTTCGACTATTTAAGGATTAAAGATCATGCACGGTAAAAGGGGATACTACATGATAATCAAAAAAAATATTTTTTCAAAAATGAACGCCGTTATCTTCATTTTTCTAATACCCATCTTACTCCTTTATGGCTTATCGAATCAGGTTAGCGTTCGTGTCGTAGAAGGGCTTCTGCAAAAAGAAAAGAGCAATCAGCTGGAGTTTTTCCGTAAACAATTGGATTCGATAGCTTTAAGCTTAGCTATGAATGCGATTACACTTACTAGAGATACAACGATATTGGGTATGGAAAGAACCATGTTGAACGGCAAACAACAGCTATCCAGTCAGATCGAATCGACTGTTCAGGAAAAACTGACTCTTCAGAGCTCCGCCAGCAGTTGGTATAACGATATTACACTGTACTTTCCCTCTGTACAAAAAACTTTATCGACCACGTTACGACAAATCCCTTATGATGAGCAGCAGCTAGACAAAAATATAAGAAATACCAATTGGAGCTACAGATCGGACCCTGACCGCCCGGATATGTCATCTTTTGTTTACTATGCAGGGGGGCCGATAAATGAAAGCGGGAAGCTGGATCAAAGTGTGGTTATTGTAGAAATGGCGTTTTATGAGCAAAATATTACCTCTCTATTGGATCAGTTGAAGACGGGCAGCAAAGGCGATCCCTTCATGGTTGACCGACAAAATCATATCAGCTATAACCGTACCTCGGATAAACAAACTACCGATGCTGTGGTGAATTTTCTTTTTCAAAATACTTTGGGGGAAAAGGGTGACTTTGTTACGGAAGTAGGTAAAAAAAGCTATCTTATAAACTACGTCTATTCACAAGCGCTTGGGTATTATGTTGTCGATTACACACCGCTGGAGCAAATATTAGCTCCCATCACCAAGATTCGAAACTTTTTCTATGGTTTTATTATCCTCTTGCTAGCGGTAGGAATACTGGTTTCCTTCCTGCTGTATAAGCATGTTCAGGCTCCCCTTCACGCACTCACTGCTGTCTTGAAAAGATTTCAGAACGGCGACTTTAACGTGAGGCTGAATCGATGGTTTCATAATGAATTTGATTTTGTGGTTGTTCGATTCAATGATATGGCAGGGCAAATTCAACACCTGATTGAGGATGTATATGAAGAAAAAAACCGGTCCCGCCTGGCTACATTGAAACAGCTGCAAGCTCAAATTAATCCACATTTTTTGTACAACTGTCTTAACTTCATCATTAGCTCTGCAAGTCTTGGCCGCAATGAGCCTGTTATCGCCATGGCTTACAATCTCAGTGATTATTATCGTTATATCACCCGGCTTGACGACCCCCATACCTGTCTCGTAGATGAGCTGAAATTAGTGAAAAACTATTTGGAAATTCATTTGTTAAGAATGCAGCGGATTCAATACGAAATGATAATTCCTGAGGAAATGATGAACTTGCGTTTGCCAAGGCTCCTTATACAGCCCATTGTAGAAAATGCGATAGTTCATGGCTTGGAACCCAAGATGGGGGGAGGCGTCATTCAGATTACCGGAGAGCTTACAGAGGATTACACCCGCATAACGATTGAAGATAACGGCGTTGGTCTTACAGCAGATAGGCTGCATCTGTTAACGGAACAACTTAATAGTCCTATGGATGAAACAACCGGATATGGACTTTGGAATGTGCAGCAGCGTTTAAAGTACTGGTTTGGTGAACAATCCGGACTGGAATTGCAACCATCATCAAATCTGGCAGGACTTAGTGTGACTATTTACTGGAGAAAGGGGACTCATCATGATTCGATTGCTTCTGGTTGACGATGAACCTGTTATTTTGGAGGATTTGACTTTATTTATAAGGAAAACTACAAACTTTGATTGCGTATATACAGCTGCCTCTGGGCAAGAGGCCGTTCAGATCATTGAGCAATTCCCTGTCGATATTGTTGTCACCGACATTCGCATGCCGGGAATGACAGGGCTTGAATTGTGCGAGTATATCAAACAGAAACAGATGGATATCGAATGTATCCTTTTATCAGGCTATGCTGAGTTCGAATATGCACAACAGGCGTTAAAAACCAACGCAGCGGCGTACCTGTTAAAGCCGGTCAAGAAAGATGAGCTGCTGCAAACCATTCTTCAAACGGCTGAAAGGCTACAACAAAAGAGGGAAGCCGTGGTTTCCAACAAAAAAGCGCAGGAAACGCTTCGTTCTCATATCGTGCGCTTACAAGCATCTCTACTGCTCGAATTACTTAAAGGGGGAAAGCAGACCCCGGGGATATTGACCGAAGAAATGGAAAGGTTAAGTATTCCTTTCTCATCAGGGGATAAGGCAGCTTTGATGCTGCTAAGAATTGAAAATCGCTTTTTGGAATATGATGAGCGGGACATTTCCTTATTTGAATATGCAATCGTTAATATTACAGAGGAAGTGTTCCAAGAATTTTTTGAAGTTTGGTCCTGCAAAGACGACAGTCATTATCTGGCTTTCTTAGTAAAAACAAAAAACAATGATTTGCTGGATGCCTCCCGAAAAAAGCTGGAGCAGTTGATCCCGCAATTACAGCATTATATAACGATATATCTTCAAGGAAAAATCTCAGTCATTGTCAGTGACTTTGAAGCTTTCCCCCAAGGACTTACCGAGCTGTATCAAAAAGCTCTGACGCTGTTCAGAAGGCTGCCCGAAAGCGAACAGGAGTTGTTTCAACGTTTGTGGGACCAAGCTCCGCATACACCACTGAGGCCTCTCCAGCGGTTGTACGAACCTCCTACCGTTTTACAGCTGATAGAGACCGGCCGGTGGCAGGATGCACAGGAGAGATTGAACTATATTTTTGAAGAGCTGAGCAGCAATGGAATGGACTCCGCGGAATATTTATCGGAAGTGTATTTTGCTTTATCGAATGCCTACACCTACGTGATTCACATGTATGGACTGCAAATGGCGGATGTGATAGAGGAGCCCTATATGAGAGGGATTAACAGCCCTGTGTTTCGTACCGTGAAGCTGCTTCATGCTTGGGCGGCTCAGGTGCTGAATCGGCTTAAAGAACGCGTTGCCGTTGGCGGTAACGTGAGTAAGAGCTCACTTGTATTGCAAATTCATCAATATATAGAGCGCCATCTCTCCGAGAATGTAACCCTGCAGGCCATCAGCGACCACGTCCATCTTCATCCGTCTTATTTGTCGGTTGCGTACAAACAAGAAACCGGCGAGAACTTGAGCGAATATATTTACCGGTACCGTATGGAGAAGGCTGCCTACTTGTTGAGAAATTCAAAGGCCAAAATCTATGAAATCTCCGCCCTGCTGGGTTATCAATATACCCCCTATTTTACAAAATTGTTTAAAAGCTATTATAACGTATCGCCGCAAGAGTATCGCGCCATGTCGGGTCGAGAATAGGCACAATCTTTAGATTGTCCTCTAAGATCTTAAAATATCATCCGTTTTCGCCTCCCCCTATACAACCTATACTTAAATTATGAATCGGAAGCATCTCAAAACAAATAGGGGGACTCCAGTAATGAATCGCATAATACTCGATACGGATATCGGAACGGATTCGGATGATGCCGTCGCATTATCGCTTGCGCTAAGATCGCCGGAAATCAAGCTTGAAGGAGTGACAACCGTATACGGTAACGTACATGTCCGTGCGGAAATTGCCAAGAAAATCATGGCCTTGTCCGGTGACAGCGAGGTCGAGGTGTATCCCGGAGTTGTACAGACATTATTGCACAACCGTGAGGTGTTCTGGGCAGGGATTGAGGGAGAAGGGTTGGACATTGACGATCAGGGTAGGAACGACGGTAAGCATGCCGTTGATTTTATCATTGAAACGGTAATGAATAACCCGGATCAAATCACTTTGGTGACCATCGGGCCGCTGACAAATATCGCTGCAGCTATTATTCGAGAGCCGCGTCTAGTGAGGCACGTCAAGGAAATCGTCATGATGGGCGGTGTCGTTCGGTTAGGCAGCAGCGCAGTGGAGCTCCCTCCCATCGAGCATAATGTGAAATGCGATCCCGAGGCAGCGTCGCTGGTGTTCTCCAGTGGGGCACCAATCCTTATGGTAGGGCTGGATGTAACGAGGCAGGTTGCCATTACGAGACAGGATAAAGACGATTTGACAGCCTCGGCAACCCCGTTGGCCGTTACTTTGACCAAGCAAATTGAAGGGTATATGGATTACCGAAAGAGGGATTTCACATTTATGCACGATCCTTTAGCTGTTGCGCTGCTGATAGACCGCCAGCTTGTAACGACCCGCAGGATGAGCATCCGCGTTGATTACGATCATCGACATCCGACGGGAATCACGGTTGGGGAGCTCAATGAGGCTGGGAATGTTGAGGTTTGTCTTGAGGTGAACCGCGAATCCTTCCTGAAGCTGTTGAAAGAAAGAGTGTTCTGCTGATACACACGCATTTATAGAAGGGGGCTTTTACTTTGAAAAAAATACAAGCTGGTGTCGTTTGTTCGCTTGCTCTACTGCTATCTGCAGGATGCTCCGGGACCCCGGGTAAAGATTCTCAGTCCGTCCAGCAAGAGGCTAGCTCTTCAGGCACGACTGAAATTTCGTACTTGGCTAACTCTATCTGGGAAAAGCCTATTAAGAAGGTTATCGAAGAATTTGAGAAGGAAAATCCCAATATCAAGGTGAATCTGCAGCTCAGTCCTTCGACCAAACTGACGGAAACCATTGAAATTAAGCTTGCTTCCAAAGCACAGGATCTGGATGTTATCTCTGTCGATGTTCCGCTAACAATGGGTTATTCGTTAAAAGGTTATTTGGAGCCGCTCGATGCTCTGATAGGCGCTGACGCGAAGCAGAAATGGATAACGTCGGCGACAGAGGCAGGCTCCTATCAAGGACAATTAATGGCGGCGCCGATGAATACCTCCAGCGTCGTGCTGTTTTATAATAAAGATTTGTTCCAGAAAGCAGGCATTGCGTTTCCATCGGATCAATTGGAATATCGGATGACGTGGGAGAATGTAGTGGAAGTTGCCAGGAAATTATCCAAGGATACGAACGGCGACAATCAAAATGACGTCTATGGTTTCAGTTTCGATCAGGTTGGCAAGGCCTATCAGCTCATTTCGCTTGGACAAAGTAAAAATGCGAAGGTGCTGAGCGACAACGGTCTAACCGCTACAGGCTACACGAATTCACCGGAAATGGTGAGCGCGTTCCAGTTCTACTCAGACCTGTTCAATAAAGAGAAGATTAGTCCAAAAATCAAGCGGGAGGAAGCTCTGGATTACTTTATTTCCGGTAAAGTGGCGATGTTCTTGGCTTCAACCCAGAATATGCCTCGTATTAAAGATGCCGGGATGAATTACGGGATAGCTCCTCATCCTTATTTTGCCGGGGGTAAGATTGCCACTCCTACAGGCAGCTGGCATGTAGGCATCTCCAAATATTCCACGAAAAAAGAAGCGGCAGCCAAGTTTGTCAAGTATTTAACGTTAGGAAAAGGCTCGCAAATTTGGTTTGATGAAAACGGGGCGCTGCCAGCGAGTCTGGAGCTGCTGGATCAGATCGATAAAGACCCTAAATATAAAGATTTCCCCAACAGCATTATGAAATTAGCTGCAGGCGAAGCGCGCGAAACAGCAGCTGCACGCCCCAAAACGCCAGGGTACTTGGAGTGGGAAAACAATGTTAACAAGGCATTCGAGGATATAAAAAACGGTTCCGATCCGAAGAAAGCCTTAGATGATGCCGCAACATTAATCGATAGTCAGTTAAAGAAATATCAATCCGTGGTGAAGTAAATAACCGTTCTGGGGATGAGGGTGAACAATCCCGACCCTTCATTCAGAACTATTGAACTAAAGATGACTGAAGGTGAATGACATCAGAATAGAGAGAATCACCCCTTATATCTTCTTATTTCCAGCCATGCTCGGCTTGCTAATGTTTAAGCTGTATCCGGTGTTTAAGGGCTTGGAGGACAGCTTTTATGCACCATCTTTTCTAAGTGATAGTGAAGCATTCATCGGTTTGAACAATTATAGCTTCCTGTTCAGCGATCCGGTTTTTTGGAACTCTTTGAAAATTACGTTGTTATTCAATGTATTCATCAATCCGATTCAGGTCATTCTTGCTTTTATGCTGGCGCTATTACTAAATGCCAAGCTCAAGCATATCGGGCTGTTTAGAGGGATTCATTTTGTTCCCGTAGCCGTTTCGGTCTCTACCGCGTGTATCTTATGGAACATCATGCTGAGTCCTGAACAAGGAGTCGTCAACTCCATGCTGGTCGGCTTGGGCTTAGAGCAGCAGCCTTTTCTAACGGGCTCCAAACAAGCTCTTGCTTCAATAATCGGCATCGCAACTTGGAAAGGTATCGGGTATTGGGCTATCTTTTTTCTTGCCGGCCTGCAGGAGGTTCCTGTGTCGCTATACGAGGCGTCATCCATAGATGGGGCATCGCGTTGGGAGCAGTTTAAACAGGTCACGTTTCCGATGATGAAGCGGTCCATAACCTTTGTCGCTGTATCGGTAACGGTTTCCAATTTCCTGCTGTTTTCCCCCATGTATATTCTCACCCAGGGCGGACCGGAACACAGCACGAATGTCCTGATGCTGGAAAGCTACAACAGCGCTTTTCTTTACTCCGATTCAGGCAGGGCCTCAGCGATTGTTATTATTTTGCTCCTTTTAACTTTAAGTATCGTTGCTATGCAATTCAAATTTCTAAGGGCCAAACATTAGAGAGGAGATCCCATGAAACGCAATCAAGGTACGATCCCATTACTGTATATCGCACACATCCTTCTGGGGTTAGTGATTCTGCTCCCTCTGGGGTTTGCGTTGGTCTCATCGCTGCGGCCTCTGGACGAGATCTTTCGCTATATGTCTCCAGTATCTTGGAGAACGTTTGTGCCGACTGAAATTACTTTTGATGCTTACGTTTCCTTATTTGTAGAAAGAGGCTTCGGGCGGATTTTCTTTAACACGTTCTACGTTTCCGTTGTGAATGTTGTAATCGGCTTGATTATCGCTTCGATGGCTGCCTTTGCTTTTGTCTATTTCGAATTTAAAGGAAGAAATTTATTGTTTTTCCTCGTTATTCTGACATTCATGATACCGTTTGAGGTTATCGCTATCCCTTTGTACGGCCTGGTTGACAGCCTGGGGTGGATTGATACCTACTCCGGCATTATTGTTCCCGGTTTGGCTAATGGTTTGGTCATTTTCCTTTACCGGCAGTTTTTCCTTGACCTTCCTAAGGCGCTTATCGAATCGGCCCGGATGGACGGAGCTTCATGGTTCAAAATTTATGCGGGAATCATCCTGCCGTTGTGTAAGCCTGTAACGGTCAGTGCCGGATTGTTAATCTTTATCCACCAGTGGGAATCCTTCATGTGGCCGTTGATTGCAACCCGGTCGAAAGAGTATAAAGTTATCCAGGTTGCGTTGAGCGATTTTGTCACCGAGTTTGCAACCTATTGGAATGAAATGTTTGCCGGCATCATCATCGCCGTAATCGTGCCTGTCCTTGTTTTGCTGCCGCTGCAGCGTTATTTTGTCAACGGTATCGCAAATACAGGATCGAAAGAATAGTTCCATGAATGGAAGCGACCCAATGAATCCGGGTTGCGACTGATAGTTCACTATCCGCTGGGCCTATGGGAGGTAAATTCAATGGGAAACATAGTGGTCGTTGGAAGTATTAACATGGATTTTGTATGTTATATTCGAAAGCTTCCACAGCCGGGGGAAACGGTTCAAAGCTATAAAACGGAGACGAAATCCGGCGGTAAGGGAGCCAACCAGGCGGTTGCGGCAGCTCTTTCGGGCGGGAATGTCACTTTAATCGGGGCGGTTGGCAATGATTTTTACAGCAGAGATATCTTGTTTGGCATTAAGAAGTACCAAGTAAATACAGATCGGGTCTTATGGAAGGATAGCGACATTGGTACAGCCTTTGTAGTTGTAGACGAGTCAGGCCAAAACAATGTTTTTCTAAGCGAAGGCGCGAATGGGTGCTTGACGGTTGAAGACTTGCAAGGGCTGACGGAATTGTTCGACTCCTCGTCGGTATTACTTGTACAGAACGAAATACCGTGGGCCTGTACGCGATACGCTCTTGAGACGGCAAAACAGCGGGGAGTACAAACCTATTTCAATCCTGCACCGGCATCAGAGATCGAAGAGGTTGTATTTCCATTAATAGATGTAATGATCTTGAACGAATCCGAGGCCGAATTCATTACTTCTATACGAATAGAGGATGATTTATCGAACGTCAGACAAGCCGCCAGCCAGATTATTGCCTTGGGAGTCAAAGAAGTTATCATCACATTGGGCGAGAAAGGGTCTCTCTATATGAACCATCAGGAAGAAGCTCTCTTTACGTCAGCTTATCCTGTACAAGTCGTGGATACAACGGCTGCAGGCGATACGTTCATCGGATCCTTTATCGTAGCGAGGCAACAAGGTATGACGGTTAAGGATGCTCTGCAGCGAGCTAGCGCCGCTTCAGCTATTGCTGTGTCACGTGCCGGGGCTCAAGAATCAATACCTAATGTTGAGGAAATCGCTAACTTCTTGGAAAGATGCTCCACATGAGTTTACAATGCATATCATTCCGGCAGCGACTTGGGTTGTTTTCAGGATTACACGTGAGCAGATGGCGGTAATGATCGCCAGATCGTTTGCTTTTGTTTCCGGTAAACTAAATTTGCCGGGGAGCAGCCAGTCGCTTGCCACGTTCGCCGATCGCGAATCGATCTCGGCCTGGGCGCAGTCTGCAGTCGCCGGATCGGTGGAAGCGGGAATTATCGCCGGTTGGACGGCGGACGTTTCGAGCCGCAGCAGTTTGCAACCCTGGCCCAAGCAGCAACGATGCTGAAGAGATTGCTGCAAAAAGTAGATTTTATCGAGTAGTACGGCTTTGCTGCGTTGCAACGGTTGTATTCGCCCCATAAAGGAAAGAACACGTGTTACAATGGAAAAAAATTTCAATCACACTGGGAAGCACCTCGCGCCTGATTAAATGCTGCGGGGTGCTTTGCGTTTAGAGCCAAATTCGCGGCAATGTGCAGTTTGTATAAAAGTGCTTATTTTGACGACTTTGGAGAGTAGATCGGAAGCCAGTCCACGCAGGTAACGGTCGCAGAACATCAGGGGAGTTGGCATATAGTATGGAACGAGCAGGTGCTGTCGGCCTATGCCGTTAACAACTGGTAACGTGATCCGACATCAGCATTCATGAAACCCAAGTTCATGTCAACCGATGTCGGGTGACATGAACATTATCTCATTGAATAGGCTCGTAAACCGCAGTATTTCATGAGATTGGATTCTAGTATATACCACGTAAGAATCGCTTTCGAGATCAATAAAACGCGGTTTTAACCGAGTCCTCCTTGTTCTCTAGCATTTCCACGATTTCCAGAGCATTGAATTCAAATATATCATTTAGTAAGCAATGTTAGTTTAGAATGGTTTGATTACAGCATACTCTTTTATTGTCCTGGCACCCCGGCCTGGTTTTTCTTCGATACTTGCAGCGGTAAGCGAGCATTAAGCCAATGGTACATGTTGCCTGCAAGCAGTCCGATGAACAAGTAGGTCAATCCGCCGAAAATCGCATATACGACTGCTCCCGTCACCGCCGTTACAATACCAAAAACTATCTGGTCCTTGACTTTCGCGGGGGAAGTAGGCGGGTCGGTAAGCATGAAAAACCCGAAAAACAACGTCGCATTGATAAAAGGCGGCCGGAGCGCGTCAGAAGCATCTCCTATATGGAGAAGGCCCATGACCAGAAGCAAAAGAAAGAATACCGCAAAAAATGCGAAAATTTGAGGATACTTCTGAACACGGTTCGTTATCATATAACCTCCTATCAGCAAAAAGAGGATGGTCCATACAGGGAGGTCGCCGAAAGCTCCCCACCAGCTTTGCCCGGCATGAAACAGCGGAATGGCAAGAAGCAAGCCTAACGCCGCCGGATTTAAAACCGGCTTCTTCTTATTCACGAGAAGATGCTTGGAGAGCACGGCCATAACCGTTGTAGCCGATAGAATAAGCCAAGAGGCCGTACTGCTTAGGACCAAGGAAATAATGAGCCCTGTGATCACAGCACCGTCCAGCACGATTCGCTTGCGCTTCTCCGCCCAGGAGCACAAATAATCGACAACTAGCGCAGCAGCTACAGCGAAAAGTCCATTCATGATGCCCGCGGCGCTATGAGAGCCTAGAGACGCTATAACAAGATAGGCGGTCAAAGTCATTGCTACATAGCCCTTTGGGGATTGAAACCATTGTTTTGCAGTCACTTATATCTCACCTGCTTTTATGATTTGCATAGATGAATTGATGAAAATGCCTTTAAGCTTCACTTGTTCGATCAGTTTCAGTGCACCATCAATCCCTAAAAGGAACGATACCGTGGAAAGGGCATCGGCCAACATGGCATACGGCGCGATAACGCTGCTGCTCACCAGGCCGGACGGCGAAAGCTTGGTTTGGGGGTGAATCAAATGATGCTGCCCTATACCTTTTGGACTCTTGCGTTCGTAGCTTCCCGAGGTACAAATGGCTTCATTGGAAATGGATACCGTATAGATAACGTCTTGCCGATTCATGGGATGACGGATTCCTACGGTCCACGGCTCCGCCGACTCATCCTGTCCCCCCGCATAGATATCCCCACCGGCATTGATTAAAAAACCAGGGAAGCTCCCTAATTCATTTGCTGCCAAGTCGATGGCAAACCCTTTGGCCACCGCTCCCAGGTCAAGCACGGCCGGTTGCAGCAAGCAGATGGTCTGTTCCGGCTCATTCAAGACGATATCCCGAAAGGTCGCAAAACCGGATGCTGTACTCTCCACGATATCCCCTGTCAAGTAGCGGCGGTTAAACCCACGTTCCTCCATCAGCTTGCCCACAGTAGGATCGAATACGCCGTTCGTCCATTCAGCAATCTCTAGAGCAAACTTTAGAGGCTCGAATAAGAACGGACTTACTCTAACGGGGGTTTCGACATGACGGCATACTCTCATTAGCTCACTATCGGGATCGAAACGGCTGCAAGCAAGCTCGACTTGCCGGAACATCTCGAAAGCCCGTTCAATGCTTCTTTCGACCATCAAGGATCCCTCAATCCCTTCAGTAACTACTTGAATATCAACGACGGTATCCATACATAACTTAGTTTTCTTCATGGCATTACCTCATTAAAAGTTCTTATTTAAGCATTCTTTGCCTGGGTGAGTGCATCTTGAACGGCATCTTGGAAGGCCTGCGTACTGTAGGTCGCACCGGAAACGTTCTTCACTTGGGCACTTTGCTTTTGCAATACTTCCTTGGGCAGTCCGGCAACGTCTCTTTCCGAATAATGCATGGCAAAGTCACTTATCTCAACGTCCGTGATGTTGTCGTTCTTCACCGTTACCTCGACCTGAATTGAGCCCCTGCGGTTTCTTCCCATCCCTGTATAAGTGCCGTCTTTGTATTTACTGCTGGATACATTGGCACTTGTATCGGGTGTTTGTCCGCTGCTTTTTGTTGAACCTCGGACCATATCGCTTTTATCCGTCTGGACATAAGGCGCGGATTGATCTATCGAAGCTTGGGTTTCCGTTGCCATATATCCAGCTGCATATACGGCCGCTATAGCTGTTGAACACAGAACTACCCATTTCTTATTCAATTTGGCCATTAGGAGTCTCTCCAATCCGATTATCGTTAATTTTCTCTGCCGATGAGCTTAATTATAATAGGGGATTATTTAAATTTTCTTAAAATCGGTCTTTCTGATACTATGGATGTAACGATTTCTGATAAGGGGGGAATCCGGTATGCGTGTGCTTATAGTGGAAGACGATATATCCCTGCTTGCCGTAATACGAGACATTTTTGAAGGCGAATCTTTCTTGACGGATACGGCCGAAAGCGGCGACGAAGGATATTATTTGGCTCAGCAAGCCATACATGATTTAATAGTGCTCGATGTGATGCTACCCGGGATGAGCGGCGTCGAAATCGTCCGGCAGCTAAGGTCGCAAGGGATGTTGATTCCCATCATTTTACTAACGGCAAAGGATGCGGTGGAGGATCGAGTGGCTGGCCTGGATGCGGGAGCCGACGATTATTTGACGAAGCCTTTTGCTGTCTCCGAGCTTATGGCACGGACTAGGGCGGTGCTCCGGAGGCGGGGCACGATCGGACAGGAAGGAGATCTGATCTGCGGACCGATCCGGTTGGTTCCCGGGTTGCGAGATGCTTTTAACGGGGAAACCCCATTGCATTTGACGGCGACCGAGTATGCGCTGTTGGAATTTTTCTTATGCAATAAGGACCGCATTTTAACACGCGAGCAAATCTTTGATCGTGTGTGGGGCTTTGATTCAGGTGCGGCCACATCGGCTATCGACGTATATGTCCATCTTCTTCGCAAAAAGCTTGCGGCGCATGGTGCAGACTCGCTGCTTAGAACGGTACGGGGGGCCGGCTATGTATTTCATGTTTAAGAACACAAGATGGCGCCTTGCCATTCTTAATACGTTGGTTTTTTTGGTTATTCTGTGTGTGTTAAGTTCCTTGTTTTATTGGCATATGCAATCACGGTTGTTACATGAAACGGATGAAATTTTGCAACAAGCGGAAAAACGAATCCATTCCTATCGGAATTTGAATGATCTGCTTCGTTCGGACCGGGTTGATCTTCAGAAGGATGAAAGAACGGTATACCTTTTTTGGGATGCCCAGGGACAGCTGGTAGGACAATCGCCCAAGCAAGCTTTTTTCAGTGAATTGGCCGATCAGCTTAGAGCCGCTTCCGATTCGGCAGCCGTACGAACGGTACGAGTAGACCAACATAGCTATCGTGTGGTGCAGTTCCCGGTCCAAAGCCAGAGCCACAGCTCGATAGCCTCCGTCGAAATTGTCCGAAGTCTGGAAGATGTGCAGCATACCCTTCGTTCTCTTCTTTTGGATATAGCTGCTGGAATGGTAGTCGGCGCGGTCATATCTGCCTTTGCGGGGCTGTTTCTGGCCGGGCGTGCATTAATTCCGATCCAGCAAGCATGGGAAAAGCAACAACGCTTTGTAGCTGATGCCTCACATGAGCTGCGAACGCCGACGGCAGTCATCCACGCGCAAACCGAGCTGCTTCTCCGGTACCCGGATCATTCTATCGAGCAGGAAAGTCCACATATCGCAGTGGTATTAAAAGAAAGTAAGCGAATGAGCAAGCTTCTGGACGATCTTCTGACGCTAGCCCGTTCTGACTCGAACCAGCTGGAAATTTCCTCATCCCAAATAGCTTTGGATGCATTAATAGAAGAATTGTCGGAACGATTCGAGCTATTGGCAAGTACGAAGAACATTCATATTGTAACTGATGTTAAGCAGCCGTTGACTCTGTGGGGGGATGAGGGAAGAATCAGGCAGCTGCTGATCATCCTTTTGGATAACGCATTAAAATATACTCCGTCCTCCGGAACGATCGAAATCAGCGGCTGTTATCAAGGGAATTCCGTTTGTATGCGTGTAAAAGATAATGGCATCGGCATTACTACGGAAGATCTCCCTCATATATTCGATCGTTTCTACCGCGGTGATAAGGCGAGATCTCGAGCAGAAGGCGGGACAGGGCTCGGTTTGTCCATCGCTAAATGGATTGTGAACGTGCACGGGGGCGTCATCCGTGTCGATTCCGCCATTAACGAAGGCACCCAGATCGAGCTGCTGTTCCCAAGAAAAAGTAAAACAGATCAAAAACCTTCTACTTCTCAGAAGCACAGAAAATTACATTAAGGGGTAGAGACGGGATTGAATGTGCCTTGGGAATTTAATTCATAGCACAAACAACCTATAGAACCGATGGCATTCAATGAAAAAAACGAGCTTGAGCTTCTAATTCAAACTACAAGTAACCATTCATTACTGGAATCCTGCATAACATTATTGTGACACCTTAATAGGCATAAGCATAGGATGATATGTCAATTAATGCTAGTAAGAATGGAGGTTCTTCATGTACTGGATAAACACGATCTGGAATAGATCTGCTTTTACTCCAATTTGGGCTATTTCTACCCAACAAGCACTTGAATTAATAAGAGAATCAGTTCAAGGAGAACGGAATGATGAGTTATTCTATGATCAACTAATAAGACTTGCACCTAATCCCGAACAAGCTTCTGTCATCGCTACCATTCGAAATGATGAACGGGGACATAACCAAATGTTCCGACAGATGACCTAACCGGTTACCAAGTGACAGGCGTTAGTAATGAAGAGCCGGAACAAGTAAAATCGTATATACTGGGGTTACAAAAAGCTTTTCAAGGTGAATTGTCAGCAGTTGAGAAGTATCGGAGGATATGGTTTGGATTACCTTCTGGGATTTATAGAGATACGGTTTATGGAATAATTCTTGATGAGCAAAAGCATGCAGCTAAATATAATAACTTACTTATAAGGGATTTAACTGGGCAGCACTGACAATTTTCCATAAAGGAAGGATAGTGAAGTGACAAGAAAAACTGCGGCAAATGATGACTTTGGAAATCGGTTCGGGTAAGATCGCTCGATGGGAGCAAATGGAACGATGCTCCTGACATATCGATACGGAATGTATTTTATACGAGGATAGCCTCACCCTGACATGCCGTCTCATTCAAATGTGCGCAATTGGAGGACAAGACGTAGATTTAATAAACAAACCTATAGAATGACATAGAGTAGAAATTCTATATAGAACAAAGCCCTGAGGCACCCTCAGGGCTTTTTCTTATAAAGCATACATAAGATTTGGCGGCTACAGAGAAAAAAGAAATTAAACAAATTTACATTGAAGGACTCTCATTAGGAATTGATGTTTTAGACTTATCAGAAGCATTGTTCAGATCCAATTCAAAAGAATGGCATAGGGCCATCCGAAGCCAATAGATGGAATATTGCATGTGGCATGAGAATGCTTGAGAAGCCCAATCCTGTGGGGTTAAGTCGAGGGTTAATCCCCTTAAAACCGAAATTGGAAGTCTATCCTCGCAGGTTATCCCAATTGCTAGTTTTCCTTATTACCTAGCGCTTACAGCCATCAATATTATTGTATCGATAATCAGAAAGTTATTGTCCCAGGAAGAGAACATCCATAAAGGAAAGAGTGAGGAAATGAAAATTTGGAGTAAGATTATGAATAACTCGATTGAAGTTCATCAAATGATAAGATCGGACGTAGATTGTTGAAATTGTAAAATACAAGCTATAAAGGCAGTCGTAAGCATTAGCTTGTCCACTTAGGTAATCGGCAATGCAACACCAAAAAGCACCAGAGACAGCAGCACAATCGTCTGCAACTCAGGTGCTGCTTAAAGACACTAAGACCTCTGTCCTTTTAGTTTTTCAGGCTGCGCCAGCCTGTGTAATCGTGCACGGCGATGCCAGCATACGACGGGTGAGCTTTCACCAGCTCATCGATTCGAGATATTTGAAGGTCCATCTCTACTTTCCCCTCTTCATAGAACGTGATGTACGGAGTATCCGGAACAGCATTCGTTTCGAGGCTGAGCCACACCTTCTTGCCGTACTTGTCGCCCCAGGCAAGTTCCTCCTTGACGAGGTCCGCTACCGCGTCACCTCGATCCCGATAAGACATGAGGGCAACCTCGTCGAGCTTGGCAATCAAAGCTTCACCTAATGCGACTCCGCTGCTAAGCAATACGCTGTCGAGCCAGAACGGCAGCGCTGCGGAGGTCGATAAGGCGGGAGTTTTTTTCATTTCGTCGTGAAAATAGGTAAGCGCATCAAGCCATATTTTCGCCATGCCACTTTGGTCGGTTGACCATTCCGCAAGTAGATAAGGCTCGACGTCGAGTTGAATGCCGGAGAAGCGTTCGTTCTTGGCGACGGAAGCGTTGTACGTCTTTACCCAGCCGATCAGGCTTGTGATCCGTCCGCGATTTTCGGGGAGCACCCAATAGGGAGCGCCATCAAGCGCGTACACTTCAATGCCATTTTCGGCGGCGGTCTTGATCATGCTGCGGTAGGCATTCTTTGGAACATCAGGGTTGACTTGAAGATAGATGCGGGAGATTTGCTGATTTTTGACAAACTGAATAATTTGATTGCGTCCGGTGATTGTGGTTATTAGCGAAGTATCCCACAACCAGGTGGCTTTTTGTTTTCCCGACGGCAATGGCGCAGCTAATGCGGCCCACGCTGTAATAAAAGCGACTGATAACAGGACCAATGTAACGATTACAATTTTTGGCCATATTCTGTAATTCCAATAGATGTTTTTGGCCCAAGCCATGTTTCTTATAGCACTCCTTTAGTTGTTAGACGAATTCCTCTTCCGGAAGATTGATTCCATTATATGCCAAGCGTGGACTGGCTAATATGGTTCTTATTAATTATTTCGACATTTTTCGACCGTGTCTTCAGCCCTGTTTTTTTCATCCAAAGTAACGTCACTCAACTTACGAAGTCGGATTTCCAGCTCACTTACGAGATAGATGAATATAACCGAGAGGGCTAGCGTTGGGTAACCTTTCGTTAACGGGAACGATCGTGCTCCATATTATCGAAGTAATGGGCTGTTAAGCTTAGAAATTCCACATGAATTCAATTAGATGGAAAACAGGATGCTGGGATACGGCTCGTCTGGTGTGGAGCAGGGGAACAGCTGGATACTCCTTTAATCGTGTTCAAAATAACGTATAAGCAAGCAGGAATAATGAAAAAAATAAGATTTTTAATTATTCTTCGACATTTTCTAGGGGAGAGGTTGTTGAGGGGATTTTGTTCCTTACCACGAGAAAATAAATCTATAGTATGCGACAGATTACTTTTTGTAATGTATACATGCCTAGGGCGAATAACTAAAAAAAGCCCTCCATGGCAGAATGGAGGGTGGTGGATGTCCCTTACATTAGTAGTCTATTCAATAAATTATGCGTGTTCTGGGTTTAAGCCCAAAGCAGAATCAGATCTGGACTTTGCGAATACAGAGGCACATGACATGTATGGACTGCGGCTAAAAGATGGGACGAAGGTATCTACACTTAGAGATAATTAAATATCCAAGGCCGGATTGGACACCCGAACGCCATTATAAAAGTGGGGCTAGCAGGCGGGCACCTTGATCTAGAACGCGTTGTACAGGGGACCGCTGTAGCACATCTTCCATACGCAAGGGTAAGGAGTCAGTGAGATCTTGCTCGAATTGCTCTGCTAGTTTTCTTGCCACGTCGGAACTGTAAATAACATCACAAACCTCATAGTTCAGGCGCATACTTCTCATATCAAAGTTGGCGGAGCCCACAGTAGCAATCTCTCCATCGATGATCATCACCTTTGCATGCAGCATACCTTTGTTGTACTGATAGATATGAACTCCAGCTTCCAACAAATCACCGTAATAGGTCCGGCTTGCTGCGCCCACGATCATGGTTGAGAGTTCAACTTGGCGAGGGACCAATAGCCTTACACGAACACCGCGTGCCACTGCTGTTTTTATCGCCATGATGATATCCGCGTCGGGCACAAAGTAAGGGGTAGAGATATTAATGCTTTGAACTGCTTGAGTTAGGCAATTGAAATAGACTTCCCTGATGATTGGAGTAGGGATTCCAGGATTGCCTTCAAATGTCTGTACGTACGCATGATGTAACGCACGTTTATCAGCGAGAGTGACTTCGTCAGTACCTTTTGTCCCTAGCTCAGAAGCCCATTCTTGCGTTAACAGTGCTGACCTCTCAGGGGAAACAATGGTTTGTGATATGGGTCGTGTACGATTAGCGGGCATTCGCATTTTTTTGACTTGTTGGTTCGTCTGTTCCGCTACGGAAATATTCCAATGGACTTGAAAAATCGTATGTAAATCGGCTGAGGATTCACCTACGATTCGTATATGAGTATCACGCCAAAACCCAATGTTTGGTTTCGATCCTGTATACTCATCTCCGACATTAATACCGCCTGTAAAAGCCTCCTTGCCATCGATAATGACGATTTTACAATGATCCCGGTAAGTTAAATTCGCAAATATCCATGGAGAGCGCAAAGGAAATATGGTCCGGCATTCAATCCCTGCATCTAGCATCCTATTCAATTGTTTCCGTGGATATTTCCGGCTCCCCCAGCCGTCTCTGAGAAAACGAACCTTTACACCTGACTCCGCCCGTTCTATCAGTAGTTCCGTAATTCGCCTGCCAATATTATCATTCCGAAAAATGTAATATTCCAAATCAATTGACTTTTGGGCGTTTTGTATGGATCGTATAAGATTCTCATAGGTTTCAATTCCATTCGTAAGCACCTGAACCTGGCAAACCCGAAGTCCCTGAACGGATAGGTTGCGCAAAGCATGAGCAATGACCGAAGCCGAGCGGTTAAATGAACCAGGCAGCTTGTCCGATTCATTGTTCTGTGAAGTCAGTCTTTTACGTTGAATTTGTATAGGATTCGATGTGATGAGATAGAGCACAAAACCAATTATGGGCAGAATGAGGCAAATGGTAAGCCAGTTTAAAGACTTGGCCGGTCTCCGAGCCTCAATTAGAGCTACGATTAACATAAAAACTGTGTTCAATAGGTACAGCCAAAGAACCCACATGAATTAATACCCTCCTTTGTTTACCGTATCAGAATGTGCAATTTGTTCCAGAAATATTCGAAGCAACCCTCAGTTTGTAGACAGGTCTCAATTCACCATGATGTCCATACCTTTTAATGAGATTCACTTGTTACGAAAGGTGGGACAAATGATCCAACAAACTTTCAACTTTTGTGTTCAATTTGTAATTTGGAAGACAAAACATCGGTAATAAAACCTGAGTACCGTATTCAAACATAGTTAATAATTCCTTACAGGAACACGAACTCTAAGATTAGGCATTCAACATTTTCTTGCAGAAGAAGCAGTTTTAGAAAGTGCTTCCCATGGAGTCAGGCATTAGCTTGGAAGAACTCCGGGCCCGATTATGGCATCGTTATTTATCATTTCGCGTTGTTCATGGCGAGACTGTTACTTTTGAACAATACTGGTTTGATTTTCTTGCAAGATTTGCTTGTGCGGATCCGCAAGAATCTCCAGAACGAATTTGTAGGGAGTTGGAAAAAGGAAGCTAAATTAGATGATGAGGCTGTTCGTGTATGAACTTGTGGACTGTGGGTATAATCAATAAAGGATATTATAGTCCCACCGCTTGTGTATAGTATCCGTTAAGCCTTTTATCCATCAGGATAGAGGGCTTTTTTGTTGTTTTGAGGGCTTAGAATTACTAAAATAACAAATCGGAACGATATCCGATTCTGTTTTGGAGAGCAAATATGGACATAGGAGCAACTAATTTAAGAGCTGGTTCTGTTACTATATTTGCATTCATCTATAGTCGATTTAACCATCAAAAGTAATCAGAGAAATACGGGATCTGGCGCTCTATCAGCTTCTCCAACAGCTCGATTGTTTTCCATTGCGCCTGGAAGCGGCCTACCCGTGCCAAATATGCCGGACGTTTATATCCCATCAGCATCGTAGTCAATGTCTGTATATCAAAGGCCACCTCCGGGTTTCCGCGGCCTTCCACCAATTTCCCGCGACCTTGCTCATCCACATTTAGTGTGAATTTCCCTTGATTCCACTCCAACATCGGGTCATGCAGCGTAAAAGTCAACTGGCAATCCACGACCTGGGGGAGGAACGGATAATGTTTTACGAAGTGGTGAATATCGACAATTCGTGCCATATAGTAGGGAGAGATGGTCTCCTTGATGTCACTGTCTTCCAGTAGGAAGGCAAGAGGCTCTGTTGTGAAAATATGACCTTTGACACGCGTTATCATTGAGAAATGGGCGCTGATAAAATTCCATAGACCTGCTCGCGCCTCACCGTCCATGTATACCATTTCTTTCATATGAAAGACCTCCTCGGCGATCCAATAGAGCAGATAACCCTGAGGCTGCTGATCTTCATCATAATAAACGGCAACAGTCAAATCATCCAGGTCCCAACGCAAGTATTCTTCCCATGCCAATTCGCTCCGAAGCATCGCGCCGTGATGGTTCAGGGCGAAACGACGGTAAACATTACGAATATCAGGGTGATCGATCGACAGCCGTTCCACATTGCCATGTACTATCTTCAGCTTCGGCAATTGGGTATCCTTTACCTCAAACGAGATCTTGTCAGAAATGATCTCCCAACCTTTGCGGCGATAATATGGGATGGAATAAGGATACAAATAAGATATTGACTGCTGCCGTTCGCGCATATTCGCGAGTGATGTGCGCATTAATTGGCTCATCAATCCTAGATTGGCATATTCGGGGTAGGTACCGACACCCGTTAAGCCGCCCATATCATAGATCTTCCCAAAAATATTAACCTGGAACGGATATACCGCCAGCTGGGAAATCAGTTTATCACCATCGAACCAGCCAAGTACATCTGCCTGTTTGAGTACAGGAAGTTTCGCCTGTGCAATCTCCCGATTCCCCCAGCCGAATGTAAGCAGATCATGATTCGTTACTTGGAAAACGTAACGCAGCAAGTCATTGAATTGCTCTCCATGACTTGGCTCAACCTTCTTCATTCTCAGTCGGTCTTGAAGTTTCTGCCTGCTCATTACTTTCTCCTTCGCATCTGCTATTTTACGTTATGTGCTCCATGGTGAATAATTACATGTAAGAGAATCGTCAATATGGTCGGGAAGAGGAAACGTCATCAAGCTGCGCTGTTCGAGCACAGGTTCTGGCTGCAAATATTGGGGGACCACGCCAGATTTATTTTGAACACGCTTTCTCCAAAAGAAACCCCGTCGATCCAATCGGCTCAACAATTTATCCATTCATTCGACCGGTTGCTGGAGTTTTCCCGGCGTCAATTATCCGGTGGGGAGCTTGCGACCCTTAATCAGCAAGCGCTTGATTTGACGAATCAGTTTCGTATGTTCAAGCTGGACTTATTGAAACGGCTGCTGACCGGCAAAGTAACGATCGGATTGACGCCGACGTTTATCAACCATATGGTGAATGAGCTTGAGGAATATTTGCACATATTGAACTCGTTGGCTGCCGGTAATCAGGTTCCGCAATTCGACGCAGTGCACCATGATTTACTATGGCTATCCGATGCAATCGGTCACGCTGCTGCCATCGCCAGCGATCTGGATATGGTCGAGAAACGGCTGATCGATAAAAGCCGCATGTTCGAGGTTCATTTTCAGCAGTTTTATTTGAAAAGCATCGAAATGGCAGGCTATATGCGAACACAGCGGCTTGGTTCCGAATCCGGACTGTGACCCGGCTAAGCCGAGGATTGAGACGTGATCTGATTCAGCCGGCATCTCCCATAGCCCCGACCAACTGCATAAAATGCGTATCGGTCAACACCTCAGAATTGTTAACGAACAGCAGCTCCAGAATGTTATGCTGCTGCAAAAACGGGATTAGCGGCTTGTTGAACTGCCGCGGATCGATAACGTAAATTTCACTGAAATGAGGGAGAAGGAATGGAATCAAGGCATTGCCATATGAATCCTTGATCACAGCGAGCCGCTTTCCGTTATTGACTTCCGTTGTGATCTGCCCCCAAGGGCGATCACCGCTTAAAAAAATCCGGTATTTGTTCATCCTATGCGCATGATTCATATCGAGCAGATCCATTTTGAGCGGTCCGGCATAATGAACGGTATAATCGTGTTTTACAAATGGTTTATAAACGACGATCGTATCGGGCCGTTTCTCCAGTTTTTTGTGCAATGTTGCTGAATAAAGCGAGCCCAAGAAGCCGGGAACTTCCTCTTTGGCATAGGTCTTCAATGCTACGGGAGATAGTCCTGTCGCTTTCATGTAGGCTGCATAGCCGTAATAAGCACCTGTCGCCGTCCAGTGATGGTCGGTTCGGAAATATAGATCTTCGTCTATATGATTTTGCATCAAGGCAAGCGCGTCCACGGTCTTTATTCCCGGCTTCAATTTCCGGTATACATCGACTATCGCTTCCTGCTGGGAAGAGGACAGTTTCTTCAATGTCTCGCTTTGCAAAAATTCCGCCCCGGTCGGAGCGATGAGCACCGAAACGGAAACGTCCGAACCAAGCTGATCGGCGACATGGTCACGAAGCCGATTGATCGTATCCGCGTACAGCTTTCCCGCTGTAGAAACATAACTGAACAAGTTCACGGCACGATCATCGATGATCAGTACTTTACCCGCAAGATGGCTCGTTTGCTCCGATTTTCGCGCACTGGGCTCCGGATGACTTTCAACCGGCGAAATGTTACCTGCGCTTGGAATACTCGCGCTTGCTTCATTCAGGGAAGTCGTTGCTTGCGAAGACGCAACTTCTTCGGAGGAAGCTGACTTCATTACTTGAGCCATGTTATCGGCTTTGGAGGCAAGTATGACCGTGTTTTCGGTACCGGACATGCCTTGCCATGAAGCAATCTTCTTGCTGATGCCAACGAGCGCATCGCGGTACGGCACGTGGTCAGCGACATAATTTTCGATCCCTCGCCAATATTGCCCTGACCATATGGAGCTGCCTGACCATTGTGGCAATTGCGACAGACCGCGATTTTCCTTTTCGGATACAGACTTGCTTCCCTCCGGCGTCCACATGAATCCGGTCCCTGCATATACAAACAGGAGGAAGAAGCCTATTTGCAAATAATGTCCTAGTCGCATGACATTCCCTCCGTTTTATCAAAATCGGAAATAGAAAAAAGGCGAATACGTTTTACCTACTAGCAGTAGGGCCGATACGACCAGCATGACCAACGCTCCAACCGGTAATGCAATTTCATTGTAGAAGGAACGGGCCAAACGTGGCTGCAGACGTTCTTCCAACAGACGATGCAAGCGGATTGGAATGGGTGTCGCGGCAATAGCGGCCAGTGTGAGAAGGACGATATGGTTTTGCAAATGGATGAAAAAGGCCGCATCGGCTGCCGGTATAGGAGCAAGGCCGAACATTGCCCGCAAATACTTGGTTCCGTGACCGAGCGATTCGAAATAGAAAAACACCCATCCGATAAGCACAGCAACCGCGAAATACATTCGTGATACGAACGTAGGCAGGATGGAAAGCAACTTCTGCAGGAAGCTTTTTTCCAGAGTGATCATTAGACCGAAGTACAATCCCCAAACGACGAAATTCCAGCTCGCCCCGTGCCATAGCCCTGTCAAAAACCAGACAATAAACATATTGAACATTGCGCGCTTCCGGTTTCCTCCCATCGGAATGTACACATAATCCCTGAAAAACCGGCCGACTGACATGTTCCACCGCCGCCAAAATTCCGCTACACTAGTCGAAACGTAAGGATAGTCGAAATTTTCCTTGAATGTAAAACCGAACATTTTTCCAAGACCGATCGCCATATCCGAATAGCCGGAGAAATCGAAATAAATTTGCAAAGCGAATGCGAATATGCCGAGCCATGCTCCCGCCACGGTCAATTGTTCAATCGGACTGTCGAGCAGCAGAGGAGCAGTTTCGGCCAAGGAGTTGGCAACAATGACCTTTTTTCCGAGTCCTGTAACGAATCGGACGATGCCTTGACTAAATCCATCTGCTGTAATATTCCGTTCTTTAAGCTGAAACTGAATATCGGCATAACGAATGATCGGACCAGCCACCAGTTGGGGGAATAACGCTATATACAGCAATAGAGTGGAATAAGACGATAAGGCCGGAGCTTCCCGGCGATACACGTCCACCAGGTAAGATATGACATGAAATGTAAAGAAAGAAATCCCTATTGGAAGCGATGGCGGCGAATACGATAAAGATAGGGATGTAACCGATTGAATTGTTTCGATAGCAAACCCGAGATATTTGTAGTAAACAAGAAATAGAACCTGAAAAGCGACCGAACCAAGCAGAAGCAGCTTGCCGATCGATGTTCGTCCTGCCCGTTCGATCCATCGTCCGCCGATCCAGCCCGCAGCAACATTCACCAGCAAAATGAAAACGCCTGCCGGTTCTCCCCAAGCATAAAACAGAAGAGAGAACAGCAGCAGCACCGTATTTTTCCATTCCTTTCCTGCGATGAAATAAAGCAGCAGCACTAACGGAAGAAAACCATAAAGAAACACGAAGCTGGAAAAAACCATGCCGATCTACCTGCCTATTCATTGTTTAATCAACGGCGTTGGAACGATGTGTACAAAGTGGCGCTAATGTGCACCGTGAACATAGCGTCCATAATCCGGAATTGCTATCCGCTCGAAATCGTGAGCTAATGCAGTGAGCCCCTCAGTCAATTCATCACCAAGCATCGGTACGCCATGCCCGGTTATCGCTAAAGCAGGCTTTAACTGTTCAAGCTTTTTGACGGATTGCCAAGCTGCTTGCCAGTCGGTCGTAAAATATACGGGCGGGCCGGTCAACTGCTTCTTTTGGGTCATGACCTTGTATAGCGAATCCTGCTCTACCGTAACGAACGAGTCTCCCGCAAGAAGTGACCTGTCCGAATCACGGAAGAGGGATATATGACCCGGAGTATGGCCAGGCGTATGTATCCATCGCCAACCGTGCATTCCCGGAATCGTCCCGTCGGATGGCAAAGCATGAACATGACTCGATAAATTGATCGGCTCATTCGGGAAAAATGGCGACAGCTTCGCAATAAGTCCGCCTTCCACCGATCCGT
This sequence comes from Paenibacillus sp. NPDC056579, assembly GCF_042793215.1. Classification (NCBI taxonomy): domain Bacteria; kingdom Bacillati; phylum Bacillota; class Bacilli; order Caryophanales; family Paenibacillaceae; genus Paenibacillus; species Paenibacillus sp. NPDC056579. Next base: position 1,244,357 of record NZ_JBHTVD010000001.1, on the reverse strand, counting down.
CGGGTTCCGGATAGCTTGATTTGCCGGTCAAATAGGGCAGTTCCAGTTCGTGTGCGTAAACGGGCACGTTCCATGTTTCCACGAGCCTAACAACACTACCGACATGATCGAAATGACCATGAGTTAAAATGATTGCTTTGGGCCTTGCTCCAGATCCAAATCGTTGTTCGGCTATATCGACAATCCGTTCGGCCGCGTGCGGCATTCCGGTATCGATCAATACCCATTCTTCGCTGGTACCAGCTAAAACGATGTTGACGATCTGAATGGTGCAGCAGCAAAGATCGGAGCTGACCTCGTCTGCAACGCCGCTTCGTATGGACGTAATGGGCATATAGTTATCCGCCATGGTATCTTCCATTGGATGCTCCAAGTGCTAACCTCCCGATAACAGTTTGAACGACGGGGAAGAGGAGACTACCATCGTAATCGCCTCCACCAACTTTTAAACTTGGTCATATTTTGTACCTATATTAAGATGCATCCACCATATGAAACTTATTCAAATTGCCATGGGAATGAAAACAATCTCATTTTTATGAAATTAAATGTCATAGAATTACTTGCTCATTACACGCATCGTTTCGTATCTAGTTTTCAGGGCTGCTTGGGCGTGTGTGAGAACCAGGGGATATAGTACACAGCGGAATGGTTGTTCCCTGTTGAATGCCGTATGCATCTAGTGTGACCGTCGACTTACTGCCGTCAACACCGGTTAAGTAATGTAGGCAAGCTAGTGTTCCAGCGGGCATGAATGGCGTCGTCATGATTTCGGCTGGCACTCATCATTCACTGGCATTGAAATCGGAAGGAGCCGTATTCGGTTTGAGGAAATATTGATCATGACGGTGCGATCATACGCTGAGCGTTCTGGTTTTACAGGAGGGACCGTTCAACACGCCCTTTTACCGACGGTTACGTCGTATACGTATTCGTATATCGCTCCATCGGTGTCCGATGTCCCATTAACCGCTGCGCTAACCGTCAGTTCGACATGTAAGCGCTTCATTTCCAATTACAATAACGAAGCTGTAACCAGCTTTAATGAGAGTTGCATTGCCCTTGGCAACGGCACCATTACTAGTGTGGCCAGTGTAGATGCGACCACATGCACTACTACGATCATACACGCATCGGGTCGGGTTTTACGGTCCCTGTGCCGAAGAGCGTAAATCAATGCAGGAAAACGCAGCTCTTCCATGAAGAGGCTTGGAGAAATCGTATCCCAAGTTACCACTCCTTAAAATAGTGGTTCTGTTGTTTATACACGACTGCGCAAAAGAGGGTGTGAACCGCTCCATTTCTCCCTTATATTTGTCATCAGGACGATCGATTCTTTGCTTTGATGAAAGATTTTCAGGGCTAGTTTCGGGCCATAAGCCCACCGTACTTTTCTGTGTGATAGGTGAGAAGCCGGATCGAACAAATAACTCTAATGTTGCCTTTTCGCTTCGCGTCCTAATATGTAAGAATGAACTCTTCCCTCGCGAATGCCGTAAATTTCAAACGACACTCAAGGAGAATCCTTGAGTGAAAATGGATAAAAAGTAGATTTCCCTCCTTAATACAAGTGGTGTTGACGGAAAAACTCAAATGAGTTATAGTAATCGCATACCCATACGGGTATATGTATAAACAAAAATAATGAAAGGAATGCTGTTAATATGGCCATCTTGAATGTAAGTGATCAAAACTTCAACCAAGTTGTCCTGGATCCCAACAAGCTGGTAATTGTTGATTTTTATGCCGACTGGTGCGGACCTTACCGAATGCTGTCTCCCGTTTTAAACGAAATTGATGACAAATTTGGCGATGAAATTACGATAGCGAAGGTAAACATCGAATCAAATCAGAAGACAGCCAAAAGTCATCAGGTTATGGATATTCCAACTCTCAAGTTTTTTAAAGCATGGTAATGAGGTGGGTATCATAACCAATTTTTTTTACTTAAAATTATACCCCATGGGGTATATTGGATGCCGTTAAAGAACAAATTAACCCAAGAAAGGAGTCGCCATGGATATCGGTTGGATTATCACGCTATTCGTCATCGGTTTTGTCGGTTCCTTGATTTCAGGGATGGTCGGTATCGGCGGGTCCATAATCAAATATCCAATGCTGCTGTATATCCCGCCGGCCTTAGGATTTCTAGCCTTTACCGCTCAAGAAGTCTCAGCAATCAGTGCGGTTCAAGTATTTTTCGCAACCTTAGCTGGTATGTTCGCTTTCCGCAAAGGGGGCTACATCAATAAATCCTTAGTTTTATCCATGGGTATCGCGATTGTGGTTGGAAGCTTCGCTGGGGGATACGGATCTAAATTCCTGCCGGATGATGTAATCAATCTTGTTTATGCTATCCTTGCGCTCGTTGCAGGTATCATGATGTTCCTGCCCAAAAAAGCTAATGAAGATGCTGACTATACAAAACTGCAGTTTAATAAGCCTCTCGCTGCCATATTGGCCGCCGTTATCGGGATTCTTTCTGGAATTGTCGGAGCGGCAGGAGCGTTCATTACCGTTCCGGTCATGTTAGTCATTTTGAAAATACCGACTCGCGTGGCCATTGCCTCATCACTCGCAATTACCTTCATTTCTTCTATCGGCTCTACGGTAGGGAAATTTATGGGTGGCCACATGCTCCTGATCCCGTCCATCGTTATGGTCATTGCCAGTACGATTGCTTCGCCGATCGGAGCGAAAATTAGTAAGAAGTTAAATACGAAAGTTCTTCAATGGATATTGGCCGCACTTATCGTGGCTACTGTCATAAAAATATGGATTGATATTTTAACCTAATGGAGGAGATACCATGCGTGAACAATTGCCTCATGAAGTAGCTGAACGAATCCAAAAAGGAGAAAAGTTCGAAATTCTTGATGTTCGGGAGCACGATGAATGGGAGTCCGGGCATATTCCTGAAGCAAGACACATTCCTCTGGGTGAGTTGCAAGGAAGACACAACGAGCTAAGCAAAGATCGAGAAACGGTTGTGGTTTGCCGCAGCGGGAACCGCAGCGGGGTGGCCTGTGATCTTCTCTCGACATTGGGTTATAAAGTGGTCAATATGCCGGGGGGTATGTCTATTTGGCCCGGACAAGTGAAATTTGGCAAATAATTATACCTTGGAAAGGAAGGCTAAACATGAGTACTCTACAAGCAGATCGAACATTGGAATGTGAAGGCTTGGCATGTCCCATGCCTGTGGTTCATACCAAAAAAGCCATGGAAGAGTTAAAAACAGGTGAGGTTCTGGAGGTAAGAGCAACAGATAAAGGCTCGGTTGCCGATCTTCAAAACTGGGCCAAGCGCACAGGACATCAGTTTATTGGTTTAAAGGAAGAAGGCGAAGTGTATCGTCACTTTATCCGTAAGGCGGATCCGTCTGAAGTAAAGGCGGAAGCCAAGTATCCCCATACAGCTTCACTTGATGTGATCAAGTCGAAATTGGCGAGTGGTGAGAAGATAAACATTCTGGACGTTCGGGAGCCGGCAGAGTATGCATTCGGTCGCATGCCTGGGGCGAAATCCATACCGGCAGGAGAGCTCGAGCAAAGAATGAAAGAGTTGAATCCCGATGAAGAGTATTACGTCGTTTGCCGAACCGGTAGCCGCAGTGATATGGCTTGTCAAGCCTTAGCTGAAAAAGGCTTTACGAATGTCAAGAATGTGCTGCCTGGGATGGCAGAGTGGACTGGTGAAGTAGACAAGGATTAATTCTAGATCATTCAAAAAACGGAGGAATAAAAACATGGCGAACAAACTCGCAATCATTGCAAGCAATGGGGGATTATTTGACGCATACAAGGTGTTCAACATCGCAACAGCAGCAGCCGCGACAGATACGGAGGTAGCCATCTTTTTCACATTTGAAGGCCTGAATTTGATCCACAAGCAAGCATACCAGCAGCTTCCAATGCCAGCAGGCAAAGAGCATTTTGAGCAGGGCTTTAAGAGGGCTAATGTTCCCTCCATTCCTCAGTTGGTCGAACTGGCTCAGGAATTGGGCGTGAAAATCATCGCATGCCAAATGACCATGGATGTCATGAATTTGCAGAAGGAGGACTTTATTGAAGGTATTGATGTCGGCGGGGCCGTTACCTTCCTTGATTTTGCTCAAGATGCCAATGTAACACTTACATTCTAATTAAGATTGGGAGGGGTAAAGATGACAACCAGCACGATTCACAAAATGACTTCCAAAGAAGTGACCAGAAAGATTCTTAACAATGAAGAGTTGTTTATCCTGGATGTTCGCAATGAAACGGATTTTATGGATTGGAAGATCGAAGGAAAAAGCATCGAGATCATCAACATACCTTACTTCGATCTGATCGATGGAGTAGATCCGGCACTTGAGAAAATTCCGGATGGCAAGGAAGTATTGGTAGTATGCGCCAAAGAAGGCTCTTCCATATTTGTTGCCAAGCAAATTGCGCAGGCAGGGAGAAGCAATGTTTCTTATCTTGAGGGCGGCATGAAATCATGGAGCGAGTACCTTGAACCGGTGAAAGTAGCCGACCTATCGAGCGGGGGAGAGCTTTATCAATTTGTTCGCATCGGCAAAGGCTGCCTGTCCTATATGGTACTATCGAACGGAGAAGCAGCGATTATCGACACCAACCGGATGATAGACCAATATGAAAGATTTTTGAAAGAAAAGAATGCAAAGCTTATTCATACCATCGATACGCATCTTCATGCGGACCATATCTCCGGAGGACATGCTATGGCAGTGAAATATGGAGCAACCTATCATTTGCCGCCTAAGGATGCGACTGAAGTTACGTTTAGCTATACACCGTTGGAAGAAGGAAACAATATTTACGTAGGCAATGAAGCGATTGCAGTACAGCCTATTTATTCCCCAGGTCATACTATTGGGTCTACGTCTTTCATCGTGGATAACAAGTACTTGCTTTCCGGAGACATTTTATTTGTGGAATCAATTGGACGCCCTGACTTGGCGGGTCTTGCTGAAGACTGGGTAGGTGATCTTCGTGAGACTCTCTACAGCCGTTATAAGAATCTGTCTGATGATCTAGTCGTGCTCCCTGCTCACTTCGGTAAAGTAACAGAGCTTGGATCAAACGGACTTGTATCCGGTCGTCTAAGTGAACTTTACAGCAATAATCCAGGCTTAAACATTCAAGATGAGGGAGAGTTCCGTAAGACAGTTACGGAAAACCTGCCTCCACAGCCTAATGCGTATCAAGAAATACGTCAAACGAATATGGGGAAAATCAGCCCGAACGAAGAGGAACAGCGCGAGATGGAAATTGGCCCGAACCGCTGTGCCGTTCACGATAAATAAGGAGGAAATCGAAATGAACAGTCATAAAGTATTGGATGCTAAAGGGTTGGCTTGTCCTATGCCTATTGTAAGGACCAAAAAGACTATAGATGAATTGGGATCGGGGCAGGTTTTGGAAGTACATGCCACAGATAAAGGGGCAAAAAATGATTTGGCCTCGTGGGCTAAAAGTACGGGACATGAACTAGTACAAGATACAGAAGAAGATGGTGTATTTAAGTTCTGGATTAAAAAGGCCTAATAAGGAAAAAGGAATGACATCAATGTGTCATTCCTTTTTAGGAATTCCCATATTTTCATTCTCCTGCATTGCATCAAAAGTAATCATCTTTTCCTCAAACGAAGCTATGGACATCCCTTTAAAGATATTATCGCGGGAATGGATTCAGAAGGAAGCAACAACTGCTAAACTTGTTGTAAGGATATAAAAAGGTAAAAAATACACTTGATTGAATACCCTATAGGGTATATCAGATAATCATACCCTTTGAACGAAGGAGGGCGTGTTCATTGAATTGGATTGTGTATTCACTCGTGTTAGCACTCGTGGTTCTCTTTTAAAAGAGAATCATGCCTGTGAAGGGCCTTAAACCTATCGTTGAAGCACTTTTGTATGAGAAAATAAAGGACCCAAAAGTCAAAGTTCTGGATGTTAGGCACCCTATGGATTATTATAAGCAGCATCTCCCCGGTGCCATTAACATTTATATAGGCAGACTGCCGCACGTAAGGAAGAAAGAGCTGAGCCAAACAGACGAAATTGTGATCGTCTCTTCGTCAGATTACAAAATAAAAAAAGCGGCAAGGAACCTTCAAAAATCCGGTTTTACTAATTTATCTAGCTTTGTATGGATTGACAATACAGGACGTTAACGGTCCTTTTATTTTTAAAGCGAACTATACCCATACAAGTATATGTATATAGAACGAAAATGAAATGGAGAAATGTTACATGACACAGAAAGAAAAATCTACGATCGTACTTTTTAGCGGAGAATTGGATAAAGCCATCGCCGCCTTTATTATTGCGAACGGGGCTGCTGCTTATGATCATGAGGTAACGATCTTCTTTACCTTCTGGGGCTTGAATGCCCTTAGAAAAGACGAACCGGTTGCTGTAAAGAAGGGCTTCCTGGAAAGAATGTTCGGCAAAATGATGCCGCGTGGTGCCAACAAGCTTGGTCTGTCGAAGATGAACTTTGCTGGAATGGGCCCACAGATGATTAAGCACGTAATAAAGAAGCATAACGCGCTGAGCTTGCCTCAATTGATTGTGCTTGCACAAGAGCAAGGAGTTAAGCTTGTGGCTTGTACTATGACCATGGACCTTCTGGGTTTGCAAAAAGAAGAGCTGCTCGATGGAATCGAATATGCCGGCGTTGCTGCTTATCTTGGAGATGCTTCTGAAGGGAAAGTAAACTTGTTTATTTAAGGCCAAACAATAATTCACTCCTTTCTTATTTTTAGCTGCGATAATCAAGGCTATAATATACCCATACATGTATAAGGAAAGGGTGAATGAAATGATCTATGATGATGATGTAAAAAGAAGATTGAAACGGATGGAAGGCCAGATGCGGGGTGTTCTTAATATGATGGAAGAGGGGAAGAACTGCAAGGATGTTGTAAGTCAGCTCTCAGCCATTCGCAGCGCGTCAGATAAAGCCATTGCGTATATTGTAGCTGTCAACTTGGAGCAATGTATTCTGGAGCAAAAAGATGCAGGAAAAGATACCAGCCAAGTAGTCAAAGAAGCCATGGAGCTCTTAGTGAAAAGCAGATAACGGCATGGGGAGAGTGACAAGTGGATACATCAGCTATTATTAATGTTGCATTGATCATTGTCGCAGTATGGTTTCTATACTCAAGGTTAGCTCCGACAAAGGGATTGCGGACATTAAGCTACAAAGACTTCGGACAAGAGCTTCAGAGTCAAAAGAATCCGATTCTCATTGATGTACGCGAGGCCGGTGAGTTCTATACGGGTCATATTCCTGGCGCAATTAATATGCCTATGTCACAACTGAAAAATAAAGTATTTGAAATTCCTAAGGATAAAAACGTCTACTTGTACTGTCGGAGTGGTATGAGGAGTAAGCAAGCAGCCGGTATATTGAGCAAACAAGGCTATACGCACGCAGATGGCTCAACTCCAAGGCGGGATTATGGCGTGGCAGGGAAAAATAAAGAAATAATGAGAACCATCAGTTGATGAGACTGATGGTTCTCTAATTTTGTAACATAGTTTTTCATAAGATTGGAATAATAAATTAGGAATATTTCTTTTGATGGTACTCAACATAGGTTTCAAATACCGGATGAAACTCGTTCACATAGTGGTCTGAAGGGCAAGACTTGATCACATGAGCGAAAAGAGTATTGGATTGGTCGGTTGTTAGCTTAGTGCTGCAAGTAGGAAATTTTCCGTAAATAAATGATGTAGAATGTTCATAGGCCTAATCTCCATAATACCGAGTTATATACTGAGGATTATAAAACAGAATTTCAATTTTTAAATATTAGGAGGGCTATCATGTTCCACTATACCGTTGCTTCAAATAAAACTGTCGAAGAAGCGATCCATGCACTAGAAGAGAACTTAAAGAGTGAGCAATTCGGTGTTCTGTGGAGATTCAGTATACAGGATAAGTTAAATGAAAAGGGGCTTGAGTTTCATCAAAAATATGAGATCCTGGAGGTATGTAACCCTGTTGAGGCCAAACGAGTTTTGAGTGAAAATCATTTGGCCGGTTATTTTTTACCATGTAAACTAGCGGTTTATGAGCATGAAGGACAAACGAAAATCGGCATGCCTAAACCGTCATCTCTTATCGGTATGGTTGAAAATGAATCCTTTGAGGCTTTGAGGAGTATTGCAGCGGATGTGGAAAAACGGTTGGTTTCATGTATCGATAATAGTGTATAGCTGATGCGGAACAGCGGCAAACTGTTCTTCTCATTCGACAGGAGGGGACTAGAATTCCACAGCTGTCGGGTGACAAGAACTTTATCTCATTAAGAGCCGACGGGAAGCATCCAGTGGAGTTTACGCGCTTTTGCCGTGAAAGGAGGAGTCAAAAAAATGAGAAAATTGATTATTGCAACAATGATTCTTACGTTTAGCCTGTTTTTGTCTATCCCCGTATTAGCAGAAGGAAACAATAATAACAATAGCTATAACAATGGCAACGGAAGTAACAATACAACGCAAGCTTACGCAACAACAAACAACGATAATAATAGGAATTAGGGTTGGCTAGGGTTAGCGGGCCTTTTAGGATTGGCTGGGTTAAGAAACCGATCGAGAAATCCCGAGAAATAAGGTCGTGTATTATTGACCTTAATGAATGGAACAAAGACCCTCTCTCATCGGAAGGGTTTTTTTGTTTTATCTGATGGGAAACTGTAGCTCTGTAGGAATAAAAGGAGCACCCCTTAGAGAAAATAACTTTCGATTCAATTAAACAAAGAGGAGCTGTTACAGTGGGTATTTTAAGCGGTATCAACCAAAAAGATGAGCCTTTACACTATGGCGAAATCCATGATCTTTGGCAATTTTCAATGAAGGCAAAAGGTTGTATATCTGCATATCGGGCTTATCAGTACCATGCTGGCGACAAAGACCTGAAAAAACTATTGGGTGATTTGATCGATCAAGCTGAATTAGAAGTAAGTGAATGCGACACAATACTTAACCATAATGGAATTGCTTCTTCTCCTCCTTTACCTAATAGACCAGAAGCAAAGCTTGAAGAAATTCCTGTTGGTGCTCGGTTTTCCGACCAAGAAATTGCTGCTATGATTGGAGCAGATACTTCCATGGGCCTAGTTGCTTGCAGTATGGTTATGGGTAAATCCACAAGAGAAGATATTGGAACCTTATTTGCTAAATATCATACAACAAAAGCTGCCCTCGGCTTAAGGATTTTACGAGTAACAAAGGAAAAAGGTTGGTTGATACCTCCTCCACTTCAATTAAAGAGACCTGAGCTAGTAGAAGCCTAGTTTTTGATTTCTAGATTAAGGGATGATGAGATTTTGACCATTAGTATAAAACCCAAACAACCGAAAAGATGCATCGGGTGTATCTGGGGGCATTGGGATGGACTGAAACAATATTGTTCAAAAATACGCTGTATCAGGTTAAATACGTAAGGTTATATTATGATTAGGATATTATTGTCGACTCCACCTTAACGATATCCTGTAGTACAAAACCCTCTGTCCATCGGGACATGAGGGTTTTTATTTTCCAGCGACCGCTAGAGATCATTGAACTCGGGGTGACTCCGCTGCATAAAATGGTTGTGACATGGATCAGTTAAAGAAATTAAACCATACCGTCAACTGCAGCAGCCCCGCTTTGGTCCTTTCCGATTACAATTTTGGGCCAAAAGTCTTAGACTGCCGCTGATGTTATTAAGCTAAAGTTTTCCATTAGCGTAACGACTATGCTATTTGACAAAGTACCTACTAGAAGGTAGACTGTGGTTATGGACAATTTATCTACTACTTTTGACAACATTCTGGCTTGTGCGCGTTCTCTGATCGTCACTGGCGGCTACAACGGATTTAGTTATGCCGACATCGCTGATGTGGTTGGGATTCGAAAGGCGAGCATCCATCACCACTTTCCTAGCAAGGTCGATCTGGTCCGAACGCTAGTTGCGAGGTATCGGAAAGAAGCTGAAGCAGGGATGGCGAATCTCGAACTTCAAGTATCCGATCCGCTCGAACAGCTTCGGAACTACACTGGTTATTGGGAAGCCTGTATCACGGACGCCAGCGCTCCGTTTTGTGTCTGCGCGTTGTTGGCAAGCCAGCTCCCGGTCCTACCCGAGGAAGTTGCGCTAGAGGTCCGGGCGCATTTCTGCTACCTGTCGGCGTGGTTGACATCCGTGCTGGAGCGCGGTGCGCTGCACGGGCAATTTCAACTGATGAATACCCCTCGTGACGAGGCCGAAACGTTCATGGCTACGGTTCACGGCGCGATGCTTTCGGCGCGGGCTTATGGCGATCCGAAGATATTCGGCGTCGTGACAGACACGCTCTTGGAACGACTCGCTTCGCGCTTCCCTTTGTGATGAAAGCCGCGATGGCGATGGTTGCAGTCATGATCGAGATGAAAGGAGGTGAACATAACCATTTTGAGGATAAGATCGCTATTTACGAACTAATCGTATCTCATCCGCCAAGTTCCATTTGGATCATGACAGCCAGCCGCATGAGTCGCAAAATCATGGCGTGTCAATGGGATACCGGAGCATGGCACCGTAGTGAACTTCTGGAAACTTGAACGAACGTCATGGCGATGGATGATTGCGAAACGAACACTGCTTCCCGTCGATGGTTCAGGCACACATCATTTCTTTTTAACCTACCTACTAGTAGGTATACTATGATCAATTATCAATGTAGCTGCTATGCCGGATTAGGTGCGTTCAATTTCCTTGTTTCAGCCCCGTGGAAGACCTTGAGCTTTCGCGGAAGGCGCATGGCCGATCCATCTTAAGCCCCACCGACACGATATGAGAGATGCTGTTAACCTCTAGTATCGGCTCGGGACAAGACAGAACAAATCACCCTTGTCCTTAAGGACTGGAAGGAGACAATTATGTTTGGAATTTCATCACTTGGCTGGGTGCATACGCTCAGCAGCTTGCCCGCCATTCCGCTGGCTATATATATGTTTGCTCGCTATGGACGGATTGTTCCTCGGTCAAGGTCTGGTGTCATCTACTTCTTTTCGATGCTGATTGGCGCTATCACGGTATTTCCCATCGCACATCAGTCGGTCAGCTATGTCATTGGCACGGCAACGATCCTGCTGCTGCTCGCCGGATACGGCATCAGGCGTGTTTCGAGCTTTAAGCGTGCGGCCAAGTACCTTGAAACAATTTTCCTCAGCCTGACAGCGTTTCTGCTGATGCTGCCGACCGTTACCGAAACCCTGACCCGTGTTCCAGACGGCCACCCCATAGTCGCCGATCTGAATTCGCCAATTCTCCTCGGCGCTCAAGCCAGTCTCTTCGTCATTCTCATCATTGGCCTAACAGCCCAAATCATCCATTTACGAAGGCAAGACAGGATCGCGGCATTCACCTCGCCAGCCAAGATGTCTGCCAAATGAAGCATCACTAACTAAGTTATAATCTGGCGATTAACCAGTAATATTTTAATAAGGAGCTATAAAACATGTCATTAACTCGAGCTTTAGAGGGAGCTAAACAGGAATTTATCGCGCATACCCCTTTGCAGATTCAAACGGAGATGTTTCGTCAGATCCGAGAGCAGCAGGAATCTGGTATTGCTTACGGCCGGCAGGAGGGGCAGAAGGCGAAGGATTTTACACTCAAGAATGCTTTGGGAGAAACGATTAGTCTTTATGAAGAACTGTCCAAAGGGCCTGTTGTTCTGACATTCTACAGGGGCGGATGGTGTCCGTTCTGCAACAGTCAGCTTAAGGCCTATCAGAAGCTACTGCCTGACATCGAAGCCCTTGGGGGCCAGCTGATCGCGGTCAGCCCGCAAAGCCCGGACAACACGCTTTCCCAGCAGGAGAAAGAAGAGCTGACTTTCCAAGTGCTAAGCGACACACACGGTCTCGTGGCCGCATTCTATAACATTCTTTACGACGTTCCAGATTACATTAAGGACATTATGAAACAAATTGGCATGGACTTGGCGGAATACAACGCGACGAACCGCTGGATCCTGCCGATTCCTTCCACCTTTATGATCGATGAATCCGGCATTATCCGTTCCGCCTACGTGAATCCAGACTTTATGCAGCGGTTGGATCCCGAAAATATTCTGCGTGAATTGAGAAAGCTTTAATTATTTACATAAAGGAAAACGAGCAAGCGATCAGACAGTTGGTTAATCCGCTGGGATCGCAGACAGCGCGTTAAGGTTCCTGCTTTTTACCATAAACATTCTATTGAACATAACTGTACTGTAAAAATAAAGTCTTAGACTAGAGTCGTTGAGTTAACAACGTTTTAGAAGACTGGGTCCAATAAATAAGCAGCGACAGAACAAGACTTGATAAATAAAGTCTTAGACTGCCGCTGTTGTTGTTCAATTATCGTTTCCCGTTAGTTTAGTCAAGGATGCTACGAAAAAACTATATATTTCGATTTCAATTTCAGATTAATGCCCAATTGAAGGATTTAATGAAATTTATCTTTTTCTCAGAATGCAAAAAGCTCATCATACTGCCTATATCGGAAAAGAGTTATCTTATCCATGAAGAATGAAAAATGCAATAGATCTTGATAGTAAAATCATAAAAGGAATGAAAGAGATTATTATTGGGGTACCTGGTTAATCAACTGACATAGTTAAATATGTAGAATTTGTAATGAAAAATGTTCCTTACCTATTCGTATGTTTTGATGTTACTATGTGACTATATTATATAATTTAATCAATGAGTTGAGCGAGGGGGCCGTAGCGATGAAGCGATGGTTATTGTTTTGGTTTCCGCAGAAAATCAAATACCGGTTCTTCGTTTCGTTTCTATTCTTTATTTTATTGCCTGCCGCGTCCTTTGTCATGTATTACTTCAGGGAGCTTGAAAGCACGTTGAAAGAAAAGATAAGCTCCCAAAGTTATGCGCAGTTGGGCTATGTGAAAGAAAGCATGGAAAATATCAGGGTCGCGCTTTTTAGAGAGTCTTTGGTACTAAGTAATGATAAAGAACTTCAAGCGGCACTCCGTGATGATTCAATAAACACTGAAACACGACAGTTATATGTGACGGAGCGATTGCAGGAAAAGCGGTTGCAGGACGGATTTACTCCGCTACCCACCCATGTATATTATTCGCTGATCGACCACCGCCATCAGGAGGTCATTACTACTTTTGGAAGTAAAATCAATTATACAGATCTTGCCAGTGAAGATTGGTGGAAAAATTCAGAAGGCTTCGAAAAGCAGAACAACCAAATGATCGGAAAAAGCCTCCGGGACATGTATACACTTACGGTTGATATGTTTGGCCCAGACGGAAACTTGGATGGTCGTATATTGCTCAGCTTCGATTATGTGGAATGGCTGAACGCCATGCACCGTTTTTTTACGATCAGACAAGAATATTTCATAATGAATCAATCGGGGGGTATTGTTACCAAGACAAGTCCGGCAGCATTTATTTCCGATCCGGCTGCAGAGGTTGTTCGGAGGCAAGCGGCAACCGGAGGTTTTTGGACGAATGGCCAAGAGTTGATGCATGCGGTCTACTTGCCTTCCTATCAATGGTATGTGATTAACAGTTTTCCGCTTCATACATTTTTCGGGGACATCGATCAAGTGAAGCACAGGTTGGTCGTCATTCTCGCCTCCTTTGTCTTATTATTCATCGTGATCACCTTTATCATCTCCCATCGAATTACACGTCCGTTGCAACTTCTTCAGCATCATATGTCCGTCATTGTGAGAAATGAGTTTAGGTCGTCTTTGCCCGAAAAGCTGGGCACCGGTGAGGTACGTGAATTAGGAACAACCTTCAATCGAATGAGTAGCGATATCCGTCACTTGATACAAAAATTAAAAGTGGAGGAAAGGGAAAAGGAAGCATCCAGGTTCCAGATGCTGCTCGCTCAAATGAATCCTCATTTTCTCTTAAATACGTTGAATGCGATCAAATGGACCGCCCTAGGACGCAAGGATACCGAGATTGCGGAGATTTGTGTTTGCCTGGGCGAACTGTTGGAATCCAGCTTAAACGTTCAAACCGATTTGATCCATCTGGACGAGGAATTAACACTAGTGAAGGCGTATGTGCGCATTCAGAACTTCAGATTTGACAGTTATGTCAATGTCCGTTACGAATATGACGAATCGCTTCGTTACGCGCTTGTTCCCAAGCTGAGTTTGCAGCCACTGGTCGAGAATTCGTTCTATCACGGCTTTGCTCAGATGCAGCAAGAAGGCTCCATAACCATCCGGGTAGTGAAAGAACATCAATCGCTGATCATGGAAGTGGAGGACAACGGGATAGGGATGAAGGCATCCGCCAATCATCAACCGTTACGTAAGAGCAAAGGGATCGGAATCAACAATCTGCGGGAACGGTTGCAGCTGCTTTTTAAATCAGACGGCCAGCTCGAGGCGAGTTCAAGCGGCCAAGGAACTCTAGTTCGTTTGAAATTCCCGCTGCTTCTTTCGGAACCGTATGGGAAGGGAGAATGATTTCATGTGGAAAGTGCTGTTGGTTGAAGATGAGACACGTGTCAGGCGATTAATTAAAGAAATTATTGATTGGGAGGAAATGGGGTTCGTTATTACAGGTGAGGCCAACAACGGGATTGAAGCGCTTGAGGTGATTCGCGAAGAGTCTCCTCATTTCATTCTGTGCGATATTATGATGCCGCTCATGGATGGGATCGAGCTCCTCCAGAAGGCACGTCTGCAAGGCTTTGAGGGTCCATTCGTCATGCTGACCGCCGTGAATGAATTCGAATTGGCCAGACAAGCGCTTGAGTATGGTGCGACTAACTATATTTTGAAGCTCTCGCTGAATGTCGATACGATGCGCCAGATGTTGGAGAAGGTCAGCCGGGAATTAAGCAAAGCCGCCATACCTGCTCGGCAAATATCGTATCGTGATTTCGAATTACTGTACCGCTATACGTGGAGGCAGATCCACGGTATGGATGAAGCGGACCCGGAAAGGAGTGTCTTGCTGCAGCGCATCTCCGCAAGCGGCTTTACACATGCAGATCTTTGTTTAGTATTGCATGGGACCGGCGGGATAGGTGAGGAGGATCTGACTCGTAACGGGTTGATTCATTCCATCGAAACATCGGTCATTCACAAATTCAGAATCCATGGCTGCACCACGTTTTTTTCCTGGGTTCCACGTTCCGAGCTTCCTGTTGTGCGTGCTCCCGCCGAGAACGGGGCAATGGCATATTCAGTCGTGTGGGCCTCTTCCGTACCTATATCCGAATTGGAGACTACTTGGGGAGGTATGATCAGGCTCATCGAGAGATCCTGGTATGAAAGCAGCAAAAGTGTGACAGCCTATTCAGAAACGGATTCCATCATCCAACAGCCAGGTATATCCTCACAAGCGCTATGGAACATGGAACGCGAAATATTACATGCGTTTGAGCGCAGGGATAAGAATATTTGCATCCGCCAGTTGAATGTCATGTTCGACGAAATGAAAAAGAACCATGTAAGCATGACCATTGTTGTGGAGACGGCGGAACGATTGGACGATAGGTTTGCTGCTATATCGGGTCATGGGAAAGCTCAAACCGATGATTGGTTGTCCGCAGCAAACCATGAAGAACTTCGCCATGTGCTAGAAGACAGAATCGATGACTGGATAACAAAATGGATAAAGTCGACAACATTGCCATCGGCCCATCCCGAGATCAACAGGATTGTGGATTATATCCAAAGCCATTACGATAAGGAAATCACGTTGAAATCGATGGCAGAGCAAGTCACCTTGGATGAGCACTATTTAAGCGGCTTATTCAGTAAAAAAATGGGCTGCACATTAATCCAATACTTGCATAAAGTGAGGATTGATCAAGCCCGGTTTTATTTGCTCCAATCTACATTAACCGTCGGGGAAATTGCAGAAAGGGTCGGATTTGCGAATGCCGCGTATTTTGTAAAAATTTTTAAGCGCTGGACAGAACAGACGCCCAGTGAGTTCAGAAAGAATAACATGTCCAATGGATAGATTTTCGCGCCCCTTTCCTGCTTGCGGAGAGGGGCCGATTTGTTTTTACCGGCTTAATTTTGTATAAGAGGTCACTAAATCTGTTTCTTATCCGCCTTCAGGTACGGTGGTATGATAAAGATGTGTTACAGAAAGGGAGCAGCGTCTACTGCAGGGATTCATCTCCCTTCTGCGATTCCAATCTATAATCCGATTAAGGAAAGAAGGGGGATATCGATGTATAAATATAAAAAGATCGTGTTATCCGCGACCTCCATTGCACTTTTTAGCAGCTTGCTTGCAGCCTGTGGAGACGAAACCAAGGAAAACGGTGCGGCTCAAGAATCATCGAAGAAGGTCAAACTGGATATTATAACAAGCGGGGCCGGCCTGCCCGCTCCAGAGAAAGACTTCGTTCGGGAGAATCTGAACAAGGCGCTGAATGCTGATATCAACTTGACGGCTTATGCCACTGATTATGGCAATCAGCTGAATGTCCGGATGGCGTCAGGCAATTACCCGGATTTGTTTGCCGTTGACAAGGTTTCGTTGAAGCAGTTGTCGGAACAAGGGCTTCTGCTCGATCTGACTCCCTATTTCGAGAAAGAACTTAAGCCGGTCCAAACCTTCATCGGAGATTCCAGCCTGAAGAAAGGTATGGTTAACGGCAAAGTGTATGCAGTTGCCCAAGCACCGCAAGCCCCGAAAGCATCTTACTGGATCCGCAAAGATTGGCTGAACAAGTTGCAATTGAAGCCGCCTGAAACTCTCGATGAACTGCTGGCCGTGTCCAAAGCGTTCACGGAGAAGGACCCGGACGGCAACGGAAAGAATGATACTTATGGTATCACAGGCCTGATGGGACTCACAGGCGTCAACTTGTTGTCCGCTTTCTCCCCTGTATTTGGAGGATATGGTGTCCCTAATCCGGGTGAATTTTTCGTCAAAGACGGTAAGGTCGTCCAATCGTTATATGACCCGGGTATGAAGGATGCATTGGCCTTTATTGCGAAATTCACTGCCAGCGGTTCGGTTGATCCGGATTATGTATTGAACACGGGGACGCAGCCCAGGGACAAGGCCATCAAGGGGCAAGTGGGAATCATCTGGACGGAATGGACAAATTTGACCAATGAACAGTACGTCGAGCAAATCAAGAAAGTAAATCCGAATGCCGAATGGGTGCAGTTGCAAGCACCGAAGGGTCCCGCAGGACAGTTCTCTGGGTCATTGGATATCGGTAAAGCAGCCGGATTGATGGCGATTCCGAAGGCGCTGGAGAAGGACAAAGCGAAACTGCAGAGAGTGTTCGACCTTTTGAACTATATCTCCGGCGGAGAAGGCTCGAAGCTTGTCCAGTTTGGCGTGGAGGGCAAACACTATAATATGGAAAACGGCAAGGTTGTCCCGACTCCGCTTATGGCCTCTGAAGCTGGGTTTACCTACATGTACCAATTCACCGGTCGGCCGGACCTTGATTATTTGTCGATCAAGTTTGCTTCTCAATTTCCATTTATCGATTTCGCGAACAAACAACCCCGTATTCAGTCGCTTAACGGCTTCCTGAGCTATCCGGATGGTTACAATGATGCCGATGCCAGCCGGTACATTTCGGAAGAAATCACGAAGTTCGCTTATGGAAAGCGGCCGATGAGTCAATACGATGACTTCCTGAAAAGCCTTGAAACGACGATGAACTATAAGACTTTTCTGAACTCGGCGACCAAGCAATTAAATGAGTTGGGTTACGGTAAATAGAGCAATTAGTCTTTGTGGCAATATGCAATGAATCTTTGAGGCGAAGAGCCGATTCTTCTCGGTTCTTCGCTTTTTGGTACTTTCAATAAGATAAATAAGTTTGCAATGGTATCGAGGCCATGCATCATTCAGGTAACGGATACGGGCAAGCTCATTCCTAAACCCGTATATTCCGGAAAAGCGGTTGACGGCGCCATAACCGAGGCATCCTGAAGGCTTGCAGCGGTCTAGGTGAAGGCCCCCATTGGGATAGCTGATAGATAACCAGTAGATGATTCGATACCGCTTGTGAACAGATGGTTTATTTCACCTGTGGGAATTGGACTTATATACCGGGTAACCTCTAATATTACGTCGCGATAAAGATTCGAGTGAAACTTATAAAGGGGCGTTTGGAGTTCCATGTGGAAACGAAAGAATTGATACGTGGATGAGCAAGGAATAATGGCTCCGTTCGTCACGTATGAAGTGCCGTAACGCTGTAGAAGGTATAAGGAGGGAACCAACGATGGATCAAGGAAGTTTGCCGGTAAATAAAGAGGCAGTAGTAAAAGGGCTTCAGACGAAACGGCTAGGGAACGTGGTATGGAACAATCGGGCCCTTTACTTCATGCTGCTGCCGGGACTCATTTATTACATTATTTTTAAGTATATTCCTATGTATGGAATTATCATCGCATTCAAAGATTTTAATTTCTCTGACGGTATTTTATTTAGTGGGTGGGCAGATCCTTGGTACAAATATTTCAAGATGTTCTATGAATCGCCTTACTTCACACAGGTCATGTCCAACACGTTTATTATCAGTTTCTATAAGCTGATTTTCGGAATCGTGCCTCCGATCATTTTTGCGGTCCTGCTTAATGAATGCCGCGTTCGATGGTTCAATTCGTTTATACAAACGTTAACCTATATGCCTCACTTTTTTTCCTGGGTGATTATATACGGGATTCTCCTTGCACTTCTGTCCGAAAATTCGGGCCTGGTAAACCAGTGGATTAAGGATTCGGGTGGCAGCCCGATCAATTTCCTTACCTCAACTGAGTTGTTTCGGGGCGTACTTGTTGGTTCGGAGATTTGGAAAGACTTGGGGTGGGGCGCCATCATTTATTTGGCAGCTATGACCGGCATTGATCCGACGCTGTACGAAGCCGCCAAGGTGGACGGGGCAGGAAGGTTTCGAATGATATGGCATATTACGTTGCCCGGGATCCGCTCGGTCATGGTCATGCTTCTGATTCTGAAGCTTGGGCACATTCTGGATGCGGGATTCGATCAAATCTACATTTTATACAATGTTCAGGTATATCCGGTTGCGGATATATTGGACACATGGGTATTCCGGACGGGTTTGCAGCAACTGAATTTCAGTCTGGCGGCGGCTGTCGGATTGTTAAAATCTTTCGTAGGTATGATACTGATCTTGCTTTCTAACCGACTTGCGAAGCAATGGGGGGAAAATATATGGTAAAACGCTGGGATGAAAAGCTATTTGACGGAGCAGTGATGGTCATATTGGCTTTGGCAGGCTTGCTTGCCGTCATTCCGATCATGTACGTGGTTTCCGTATCGATTACACCCTTCTCCGAGGTGCTGAAAAACGGAGGATTCGTTTTCATTCCAAGAAAAATTGATCTAACTGCGTACAGAGAGCTGTTTACGACAACAGGAATCCCACGCTCGTTATGGGTTACGGTTTTATTGACGGTTATAGGAACGGCCGTCAATTTGGTCTTGACGCTTCTCATGGCATATCCGCTGAGCCGGAAGAAGATGCCTGGTCGAAGTTTCTTTCTTCTCATGGTTGTCTTTACGATGCTGTTCAACGGAGGATTGATTCCTACTTATATTGTTGTGAAGTATTTAGGATTACTAAACTCCATGTGGTCCATGATATTGCCCAATGCAATTTGGACGTTTAACATTCTCATCATGAAAAGTTTTTTTGAAAACCTGCCGGAGGAATTATTCGAATCCGCACGGATGGATGGAGCCAAGGAACTGAGCATTTTGCTGAAGATTGTTGTACCGTTGTCGGTTCCATCCTTAACGACCATCGGATTGTTTTATACCGTCGGTCATTGGAATGAGTTTTTTCAAGCCATTATGTATATGACAGATAGAAATTGGTTCCCATTGCAAGTGATTGTAAGGGATATCCTGGTGCAGACACAGAAACCATTGGAGAATGCCGAAAATTTGATGCCCACCGAAACGGTGCAAATGGCAGCTGTAATCGCAGCATCCTTGCCGATCATTGTCCTGTACCCATTCTTGCAGAAACATTTTACCAAGGGCATGCTGTTAGGAGCGATCAAAGGTTGAAAAATGGAGGGGTTCACATGCAAATGCATACAGATGTACTGGTTGCAGGCGGCGGGATTTCTGGCGTGGTGGCTGCACTGGCGGCTGCCCGCAACGGTGCTAAGGTTGTGATATGTCAGGATCGGCCCGTTTTAGGCGGTAATGCATCGTCGGAGATTCGCATGCATATCGTCGGAGCGGCGAATTCCAAGCGGAGACAGGCTCTGGAGACGGAAGCGAGGGAAGGCGGCATACTGGAAGAAATTCTACTTGAATGTGCTGTCCGCAATCCACAGCGAAGCTCATCAATGTTCGATCTCATCTTATATGAAAAGTGCAGAGCGGAGCCGAACCTGACGTTGATGCTCAATACGGTGGTGACCGGCGTACAGATGGAGGGCAGTCGGATTCTGTCCGTACTGGCTGCTAGGGAAAGCACAGAGCATCACTTTGAAATCTTTGCCGGCATCTTCATGGACTGTACAGGAGACGGCCGACTCGGCAAAGAAGCGGGAGCGTTGTTCACGACAGGTCGGGAATCCTCCAGGCAATTCGGGGAGTCCCATGCAGGAGAAGAAGCCGATCCGTACCGTCTTGGTTCCTCGTTGTTGTTTACGACCCGGGATATGGGCAAACCGATGAGGTTTATCCCGCCCGTATGGGCGAAAAAGTTTACGGAAGAGGATTTGAAGTTCCGTAGCCACTCTTCATGGGAATACGGATACTGGTGGGTAGAGTTCGGGGGTTTGCTGGATACGATTGCCGATAACGAAGCGATCCGCGATGAATTGCTTGCCATCATGATGGGTGTCTGGGATCATATCAAAAACAGTGGCAACCATCCGGAGTCGGAGAACTGGGCTTTGGACTGGTTCGGCTTCGTCCCTGGCAAGCGGGAGTCCCGCCGGTTTATCGGCAAGCATCTCCTAACGCAATCGGATTTGGAAGAAGCCGTCCACTTTGAAGATGTGATAGCGTATGGCGGGTGGCCGATGGATACGCATCCTCCACAGGGGATCGAAGCAAAAGACCGGGAGCCAAGCAGCCAGCCTGTGACCAACTATGTGTACGGCATTCCGCTCAGGGCCTTGATCAGCGCCAATGTGGACAATCTGATGTTTGTTGGACGGAACATATCAGCTACGCATATCGCTTTTTCAAGCACCCGAGTTATGGCGACCTGCGGCGTGATGGGACAGGGTGCAGGTACGTTCGCCGCGATGGCGATTCGCAATGGGATTAAGCTGGATCAAGCATGGCAAGACCGGGAGTTGATCTGGAACACGCAGCAGCAATTG
The DNA here is from genome assembly GCF_042793215.1 of Paenibacillus sp. NPDC056579. Taxonomy (NCBI): domain Bacteria; kingdom Bacillati; phylum Bacillota; class Bacilli; order Caryophanales; family Paenibacillaceae; genus Paenibacillus; species Paenibacillus sp. NPDC056579. Next base: position 1,223,002 of record NZ_JBHTVD010000001.1, on the reverse strand, counting down.
ATTCGGCAGGATGCTTACTTGCCTGGTATTCAGGCGGATGCCAATCTGGCGAGTCGGGCTATGGTCCGGGCGTCATCCGAGCAGCCGGAGGGGCTGGCATCGAATGTCATCGATGGACATACCCGTTCCATACACGGAGAGAGAGGGGTTAGGCCTAATCTGACCGTTCCCGGCACCCATCGCTGGATGGCACTGCCGGAAGACCGGGAGCCTTGGATCGAGATGGAGTGGAACGCACCGGTATCGATCTGTGAAATCACCGTCGTGCTTGATACGGGCATGCACCGGAGGCTAACGCTGACACACGAAGACTATCTGCATCAGCAGAATGTATGGGGGCCGCAGCCGGAAACCTTGAAGGAGTTTCGGGTGTTGGCATATTTAGCGGATTCCCCTGAAGATGGCTGTCAAGTGATGCATATTCAGGATAATTATCAGCGGCAAGTTACTTGTCAGGTCCAGTTAAATCAGGTGTGTAAGCTCCGTCTTGAAGTTCTGGAAACCAACGGCTTGGATCATGCCCGGATCTTTGAAATTCGATGTCATTGAAGGTAGGGATATAAAAATGAGTCAACGTAAACCACTTTTTCCGCAACTGAACCGGATGCTGCACGGGGCGGATTACAATCCCGAGCAGTGGATTCATATGCCTGATGTCTGGGATGAGGATATGCGCCTCATGCATCTTGCCAAGTGCAATGTCATGACCATGGGCATGTTCTCTTGGTCCAGCCTGGAGCCGAAAGAAGGGCAATTCGAGTTCGGATGGCTCGATATAATCATCGATAAGCTGAACCGCAACGGCATCTCTTTCATCCTGGGCACGCCCAGCGGTGCGCGGCCGGCATGGCTGGCCCGGAAATACCCGGAGGTGCTGCGGGTCAGACCGGAACGGGTGCGAAATTTGTACGGAACCCGGCATAACCATTGTTATACGTCGACTGTATATCGGGAGAAGGTCAGGACCATCAATACGCTTTTGGCGGAACGTTACCGCAATCATCCTGGCTTGCTGCTGTGGCATATCTCCAACGAATACAATGGGGAGTGCCACTGCGATTTATGCCAAGCGGCATTTCGTGAATGGCTGCGGAAGAAATACGGGGACGATTTGGACCGTTTGAACCAGGCGTGGTATACGACCTTTTGGAGCCATAACTATACCGACTGGGAGGAAATAGAGTCGCCCTCCCCTATCGGGGAATATATGCTGCACGGGTTGCAACTGGACTGGAAACGGTTTGTCACCGATCAGAGTATTGATTTTATGCTTCAGGAGATCGAGCCATTGAAGCGCCTTACCCCCGACATTCCCATCACTACGAATTTCCTTGGCGGGTGCGTCATCAATTATGAACGAATGGCGGAGCATGTTGATATTGTCTCGTGGGACAGCTATCCGTATTGGCATGGCAAGAGTCCCGACTGGCAGACAGCCTGCCGTACGGCGTTCACCCACGACCGGTACCGTTCGTTCAAGCCCGGGAAACCTTTTCTGCTGATGGAAAGCACCCCCAGCATGGCGAACTGGCAGGAGGTTGCCAAGTTGAAGCGGCCCGGTATGCACGCGTTGTCCTCTATTCAAGCGGTCGCCCACGGTTCCGACTCGGTGCTATATTTTCAATGGCGCAAGAGTAGAGGTAGTTCGGAAAAGTTTCACGGTGCCGTTGTCGACCATAGCGGGCATGAGCATACGAGAGTGTTTCGCGATGTGGCAGAATTAGGCGCTTGCCTGGAAGGGCTGGAGCCAGTTACAGGTACTAATGTGCCGGCGGAAGTCGCTCTCATTTACGACACCGAAAATAAATGGGCGGTGGAAGGAGCCGCAGGGCCGCGAAAGCCGAATCTTAGCTACGATCAGGAGGTACTGCGCCATTACGAGGCATTCTGGAAGCAAGGGATTCCGGTGGACATTATAGCCATGGATCGTCCGTTGGATCGCTATAAGCTCGTGATTGCTCCGATGCTTTATATGTTGAAGCAGGGGACAGCTGAGCGGCTCGAGGCCTTCGTCCGTTCAGGAGGCACGCTTGTCCTGACGTATTGGAGCGGAATTGTCGACGAGAATGATCTCTGCTTCCTGAACGGATTCCCAGGACCGCTCCGCAAGCTGGCCGGGGTATGGTCGGAAGAGCTTGATGCGCTGTATCCTGAAGATTGCAATTCACTTGTTATGAAGGAGGATGGATTGGACGGCTTTATGGGATCGTATTCGGTATCGCTGTTGTGCGATCTGATTCATGTCGAGACGGCGGAAGTTCTTGCGGAGTACGAGGAGGATTTCTATCAAGGGTATCCCGCGCTGACCGTAAATCGATTTGGAGACGGAGAGGTCTATTATATAGCGGCGCGGACCGAAGCTCCGTTTCTGGACGGCTTTTATCGTGCGATGGCAGCCCGTTGCAGGTTGAGTCGAGCACTCCAGGCGGACTGGGCGGAAGGCGTCAATGCGCAGGTGCGTACGGACGGTGTCCGGGATTACATCTTCCTTCATAATTTCACCGATCAAGAGCAGAGCATCCTATTCAAAGAGTGTCTCACCGATCTGGACGGGGCTCCCGTCGAACAACATCTGCGCCTATCCGCTTACGGTTACCGTGTGTTCATTAGAGAAGGAAATGGAACGGACAGTGTTAAACATAGTGGTCGTTGGAAGTATTAACATGGATTTTGTATGTTATATTCGAAAGCTTCCACAGCTGGGAGAAACGGTTCAAAGCTATAAAACAGAGACGAAATCCGGCGGTAAGGGAGCCAACCAGGCGGTTGCGGCAGCTCTTTCGGGCGGGAATGTCACTTTAATCGGGGCGGTTGGCAATGATTTTTACAGCAGAGATATCTTGTTTGGCATTAAGAAGTATCAAGTAAATACAGATCGGGTCTTATGGAAGGATAGCGACATTGGTACATCCTTTGTAGTTGTAGACGAGACAGGCCAAAACAACGTTTTTCTAAGTGAGGGCGCGAATGGGTGCTTGACGGTTGAAGACTTGCAAGGGCTGCCGGAATTGTTCGACTCCTCATCGGTATTACTTGTACAGAACGAAATACCGTGGGCCTGTACGCGATACGCTCTTGAGGCGGCAAAACAGCGGGGAGTACAAACCTATTACAATCCTGCACCGGCATCAGAGATCGAAGAGGTTGTATTTCCATTAATAGATGTAATGATCTTGAATGAATCCGAGGCCGAATTCATTACTTCTATACGATTAGAGGATGATTTATCGAACATCAGACAAGCTGCAAGCCAGATTATTGCCTTGGGAGTCAAAGAAGTTATCATCACATTGGGCGAGAAAGGGTCTCTCTATATGAACCATCAGGAAGAAGCTGTCTTTACGTCAGCTTATCCTGTACAAGTCGTGGATACAACGGCTGCAGGCGATACGTTCATCGGATCCTTTATCGTAGCCAGGCAACAAGGTATGACGATTAAGGATGCTCTGCAGCGAGCTAGCGCCGCTTCAGCTATTGCTGTGTCACGTGCCGGGGCACAAGAATCAATACCTAATGTTGAGGAAATCGCTAACTTCTTGGAAAGATGCTCCACATGAGTTTACAATGCATATCATTCCGGCAGCGACTTGGGTTGTTTTCAAAACTTCAGGTCCACAGCCCGAATCCCTATTGAAAACATGGGAGCGAATTTATGCTGAATGGTTACCTTCGTCAGGTTATGACTTGCTAAGCCGATCGAATTTGATTTGAATGACGCAACAGATGTCACAGCACATGAAATATGGATTCCTGTGAAAAGAAGATCAAAACAATTATGGGATAATGTTTGTGTCGTCCGACATACATTTATGCCGATGTCGGATGACAAGAACCTGATTACATTACAAGCCGCTTAAAACGCGGCTTATTTTATTTATGTTATAAGTATGAGTATGAATCGGATTGTTATCAACGACCAGAATTATACTAAATTGGAGGGGAGCCTGAATCTCTCTTGGGTTGGATTATTGAGTTCTGCACAGATGTATGTACAAACCGGGACAGGGGGGAAAGATTGTCTATCAGGATATTTACGTTGACGATTCAGTTTGGTAAATACAGATCGCGCGACACCGTTACCTCCTTATCTTGGGACTCAAGCGTCAATCTTGCAGCAAATAAGGGAGTAACCGCTTCAAATACATTAGACAGTTCGTTTAGTACCTCTTATCTAACAGATGGTGGTTACTGTTGATTTACAAAACAGTGTGAAATTTAATCGTATTGAGTTTTATACGAGCCACGGCAAAGAGCTGCAAGATTATCAAATACAATGCTGGACATCAACTTCTTCCAAATGTGCTTATCTTCCTTTTGCGTATAAGCGTAAACAAGATACTAATGCCAAAGAAGCTCCGGTACGGACATGAAGTCTTCTACTCGATCACCCCGCAGTCGGACAGTCCGTTTGAGAGAGGATTCAGGTAAAAAACAAAAATCGTACAGAAAGACCTAAAGATTCTTAAGGCCTGGAATGGAGGGATCACAGTACAGTGTAAGCATCCATGGAGCGAGGCTAGTGAGAATGAAAGCGCTTTATTGTTGAGCGATCATTTCCTGTCTGTCAAAAAGCTCCAAATAAAAATCCCTAAGGAGGAAATTGTTGCAATGAGGAGAATTGGTTTGTTTGCTGTGTCCCTAGCGGTACTGCTCGTAATGATGCTGACCAATATCGCCTATGCGGATGTATCATCCCATTATCTTAACCCGCTGATGAAAGGAGCCGATCCTACCATTGAACGGCAAGACGATGGATACTATTATTCGGCGGCAGGCGATGGCAATGTTGTATTGAAACGGCATGAAACCATTCTTGGCGTTTCCACCGCGAAGAGTAAAGAGGTATGGAAGTTACCTGAAAACCTGGAATTTATATGGGGTCCCGATGCGCACAGGATCGATGGCAAATGGTACATCTATTTCGCTTCCGGTCCGAAAATTAGTGATAAAGCGGGGCGCTTTGCTTACGGCCACCCCAGCTCCTATGTTCTGGAGAACAGCTCGCCCGATCCATTTGAAGGGACCTGGGAACTGAAGGGAACCTATGATAATGGAGACGGACTTACACCCCAACAGGGATTACTGAATACGCAAAGCTATGGACTGCCTACTGGCTTTGTCACCATCAATGGGCAGAGATACCTTACTTACACCAAATATTTCTATTTTATAGATCCAAAAACGGGAAAAGAGAGATTTGATGAATGTCCCACGATTGTCAAAATGAAAAACCCTTGGACATTGGAAGGCGAAGAGATTACGTTAGCCAGGCCGACCTACGACTGGGAGAAGTATGTTGATAATGTTAATGAAGGCGCAGCTGTGGTGGAGCGAAACGGTAAAGTTTATTTTGCCTATTCCGCCAGCAGCTACACGCATGATAACTATGCTGTCGGCCTATCCTGGGCTGATCTGGCCCAAAGTGTGGAGAATGAAGCAGCATGGAATAAACATCCCGAGCCGATCATGAAACGTTCGGATGAAAACGGTTCTTACTCGACAGGCTCGCCGTTATTCCTGAAATCCGAAGATGGCACAGAGGACTGGATTACATACCATGGCATACCGACCCATAGTCAAGGCGGCAAGAATAGAGAGGTTCGCGCCCAGCGGATCAATTGGGACGACAATGACTTCATCAATCTGGGCATCCCGTCCAACCCCGGCACCGTGCTTAGCCGCCCCTCCGGGGAGGAGAAGAGCGAAATCTATGAAGCGGAAGACGCGCAATTATCAGGGGCTGCAAGAGCAACCATGAACAGCATCTATGCCTCGTCCGGCCGATATGCCCGGTACAGCAATGGCAATGACAGCGACTATGTAGAGTTTACAGTCGACACGAATACTGGGGGGATTTACTCGCTAGATTTCCGATACAACAACAATACGACAGAACCGGTCACCATGACACTTGGCGTGAACCAGGAGGCTCCTACCGCGCTTGTATTCCCGTCTAATGCCGGGCCGGAGAACAAGCTGAACTTCGACTTAAAAACGGTTCACAACATCCGGCTGAATGCCGGTAGCAACATCTTACGTCTTTCCGGCAAAAGCGCTTTGGGGCTGGACGCAATCATTGCCAAGAAAAGTGTCTTGTATGAAGCGGAGGGCGCAGAGTTGTCCGGCGGCACGGGAATTGCTCAAGATCATACGGGATATAGCGGTTCAGGCTTTGTCAGAGGGTTCACGAAGCCAAACGCGGCGATCAGCTTTACAGTAAACGCTCCTCACGCGGGCAGCTTTTCGGTCAAGCTGGCATATGGCGCTGGAACGGAGGACGATCGAACCTTGACCATGTATGTGAATGGCACCAAGATCAAACAAGCGAATTTCTTCGGTCTGAAGGAATGGGACAAGTGGGCCGACAGATATGACAATGTATTCCTGAAAGAGGGAAGCAATGTTATCACCTATAAGTATGACAGCGGTGATACGGCGATTGTCAATCTGGATTATATCACTGTTACCGAAGCGGCGACCTGGACGTATGAGGCGGAATCCGCCAAAACGACAGGCGGGGCGCATGCCAGGATCGTTCAGGCTCAGGATGGGAATACGGGAATCGGTTATGTGAGCGGTCTGTCCCATGTGAACTCGTCCGTGGAATTCTCTGTGGATACCGAGTATGCGGCCTTCTATGATCTCAAGCTGCGGTACGCCACGGAGCAGGGCGGCAAAACATTGTCGCTGGAGGTGAATGGCACGCCTGTGCAGGACATGGTCCTTCCCTACTCCGGAGGAGCCAAGGTGTGGAAGGAACAGATTGTAACCGTTCGCCTGAACAAAGGGAAAAACAGCATCACCTATAAGAGTGCAGCGGGAGATTCAGATGTCATCCATATCGATCATATTCATTTGAATAAACGCACTCCATGGAAATATCAGGCGGAAGCAGCTGCCCTCTCAGGCACGGTGGGGATCGGAAGAGACCGTCTATGGTTTGAAGGCAACGGTTATGTCGGCTTATTCCAGAAACAAGGGGATTCTATAGGGTTTGAAGTGAATGTCCCCTATACAGCGGCCTATACGTCAACCTTGCGTTATTCAGGTGTACAGTCGTCGAATCGAACCATGAGCATGTATGTGAACGGCAAACGGGTCAAGCAAGTTTCCTTACCGCCGACAGCGAATTGGGATACCTGGATGGACGCGACAGAGACGGTCAATCTGGAGGCCGGGAAGAATAGCATTGAATTCCGCCGTGAGGAAGGGGATACCGGACAGCTCAATATAGACAGCCTGATCCTGGATAAATTCAGCGGTGGATTCATGAGCACGACGGCCAGGGAACTTACCCCCGAGAAAATGGTGAAGATCCAGCCGAAGCATAGCGGCAAAGCGCTGAGTGTGGCAGGTGAGAAGTATAATCAGGGAGCAGCCGTTATCCAATATTCCAATGGCGATACCAATAGTCAATTGATGCGATTCCTGGATCTGGGAACAGGCTATTACCGGATCCTAGTTATGCGTGGAGCACGCTTCCTCGATATCAAGCCTGATTCGGATATCCAAGAACTTATTCTAAATCAGACTATTGAAGCTGCCCCCACTCCCTCCGATACTGAACAGTGGCGTCTGGAAAAGGAGGGCGATTATTACAAAGTGATCAACAAAAGCAATGGAAAGGTGATTACGGTCAATGAAGCGTCCAAAGGAAACAACGCAGTTATACGGTTGGCCGATGACGAGGGGAAAGACAACCAGCGGTTTAAGATTGAGTTGCGCAACCTTTATGACACTACATTCCACTCGGTGTCGGACATTTCTGATGTCCCTGCAGCAGTGCAGGCAGGACAGGAGCTGACTCTCTACGGAACAGTCTCACCGGATTGGGCAACGCGGAAGAGTATCACCTGGAGCATCAAGGATGCCGGGCAAACAAGAGCTACCCTGGATGGGAATGTGCTGTCCGCCACAAGAGCGGGAACAGTCATTGTCACCGCTACGATTGAAGAAGGAAGCGAGATCGGCGTGAACTACTCCAAGGACTTCACCATTACCGTCTCCAAGAAAGACGCGGATGTTAGTCCTGAACAGGCCACCTATGATCTCTATGTTCCCGGGGATGTAAGCACCAGCATCATATGGAACGAAGCCCAGTCTGTGACCGGGGTGGTATACGCAGCAACTGTAGCAGGTGCCGTACACAATGGCACATTGGGAACGGATGATTATACGATCGGCGGGGATATGTTGACCATCAAACGCGAGACTATGGCCGCATTGGGGTTGAAGCGCGGTGATAAAGCGGACTTCTCTATTCTGTTTAATCAGGGGAATCCGGCTGTGTTCAGTGTCAATGTGGTGGATAGCTTTGCTTTGACCAGCCATAGTATTACAGTGGCAACCGAGGGACACGGCACTGCCAGCGCTAATGTATCGTCGGCGGTCAAGGATATGGCGATTACCTTAACCGCCACGCCAGGTCCGGGCCAGCTCTTCAAGGGCTGGAAGGTGAATAGTCCTAGTAGGCTGAATGTGACTGGCAATACCTTCACCATGCCAGACGAGGCGGTAGTGATCACGGCGATATTCGGAACGCCGTCCTACAGAGTGACCTATAACGGCAACGGCGCGGCAAGCGGTCACGTGCCGGTAGATGACAGCGACTATGATCAAGGCGTCACGGTATCTGTCTATGGCAATACCGGCAATCTGAAGAAGCCGGGCTATCTCTTTGCCGGCTGGAATGTACGGGCGGATGGTAGCGGAGCCAGTTACACTGAAGGCCAGGTATTCATAATGGGCGGGGCGAATCTGACTCTATATGCGCAATGGACGGTTAAAAATTCGGGCGGTTCTTCTGGAGGAGGTTCGTTTGATGGGGATTCTTCCGATGGCAGTTCACCATCAATACCAACGAGCGAAGGAGTTATTCCGGCGAATAGCAGCCAATTTGCAGTTCCAGCAGATAAGAAGGGCGAATTTGGCATAGGTGATGAGATTAAGATCGAGATCCCTGCCGGCGCTTCCAGAAAGGAATTTCAGCTTATCATCAGCAAGATAACAGACACACAAAAGCTGCTTGCAGGCAAAGATGCGCTGGTCAGTCCGGTGTTCGAGATTCGGAAGGATTTCCTAGGGATTTTCGACAAGGAGATTACTCTGACCATTAGTTTCGATCCAACCAAAATAAAGAAGGGTCAAAAGCCGACTGTATTCACCTATGACGAAGAGCGAAAAATCTGGAGGGAATTAGGCGGACAAGTCAATGGGGCCACTTCTATTACGGTGAAGGTGAACAACGTTGCCAAGTTTGCAGTATTCGGCGTCGATCAGGCGGTAAGCCTGCCCGCTCCGAAACCGACGGTCAACTTGAGTGACCTGGCGGAACACTGGGCGGAGTCCGATGTCAAACAAGCGATTGACCTGGGAATCGTCAGCGGTTATCCGGACGGTACGTTCAAGCCGGATCGAACCGTAACACGCGCCGAGTTTGCCACCATGCTTATCAATGCGCTAAAGCCGCAAGAGAACCGCCTCTACAGCACGCCACTAACGTTCACCGATAAGGAGAAGATCGGTGCATGGGCGCTGAATTCCGTGGCGCAAGCGGTGCAAGTAGGGATCATTTCCGGTTACGAGGATGGTTCGTTCCGACCTGATGCCGAGATTACCCGTAGTGAGATGGTCAAGATGATCGCCAACGCCATGGGCCAGTCAGGCGAAAAGGCTGACACCACAGGGTTTGCGGATGACACGGCTATTCCTGACTGGGCGAGGGGTGCCGTGGCGACCATGTGCAAGCGGGGCATTATTGAAGGCAAAGGAGGGAACCAATTCGCCCCCGGCGATCAAGCAACACGAGCAGAGGCGATTAGAGTATTGCTGAACATGCTGCGTAACAGATAAGAGAAGTGAGAATGCCTTCTTCGGCGCCGCAGGCCCATAGGCTTGCGGCGGATTTTGTGTTCCTATCAGAACAATCATTTTGTGTAGAGCAACCATTTTGTAAAAACGGTTACAAAAAGATTATGGTGATTTTATTTGAAGGAAGGCGAAAACTCGAGACTTCTGAACAGCCCCAACTTGATCTAAATTGGGGCTGTTTGTTGTGTAATAACACTACTTGCCATTACACCGCTATCCTTCCAAAAAAATAGTGAATGTACAGGTATTGCTTGCTGGGAAAGCGGCTGGCTCCCGAAACAAACTAGTAAACGAATGTGCCGAAAGTTAATTTAAGGACTTGATAATTAAGTGGAGAACCATAAATAGAACTGCTGGATGAGATTAAGAACTATACAACATATGGAAGTTAACGTACGATGTGCGTAGTTCTTCATAGTGGCGCTGCAGCAAATGCTTTTGGTTCTATCTATTAAAGAGAGGTGAAGAGATTTGCAACAAACTACTTTAGGAGATAAGCAATTAACACAAATCCATTCTGTTAAAAAAGGGAAGATAAATACTGTCCTGACCCGTCTTAGCCGAGACAAATATTTATATCTTCTCGCCGCACCTGGAATATTGTATTTTTTGATTTTTAAGTATATTCCCATTGGCGGAGTAGTCATTGCTTTTCAGGAGTACTCGCCGTTTAAAGGAATCCTGCATAGTAAGTGGGTGGGCTTCGAAAACTTCGAAAGGTTTTTCAGTAGCAGCGAATTCTTGAAATTATTAAGAAATACAATGGTCATTAGTGTTTTAAACCTAGTTTTTTTCTTCCCTGCACCCATCATTCTTTCTTTGCTTCTCAATGAAGCAAGAAACAGCAAGTTCAAAAGAACTATCCAAAGCATCGTATATTTGCCACATTTCTTTTCCTGGGTGATCGTTGCGGGGATCACGTTCCTGTTGTTTTCCCAATCCGGAGGCATTGTAAATGGCGTCATTCACATGATGGGTTACTCTAAGATAGACTTCTTAACGAACGAAAATTACTTTTGGGTGATGCTGACCCTGCAGTCCATATGGAAGGAAGCAGGCTGGGGCACCGTCATTTTTTTGGCAGCCATAGCCGGGGTCGATCCTGCGCTTTATGAAGCGGCTAAGATGGATGGGGCTAACCGACTCCAGCAGGTGAAGCATATCACGATGCCTGCCATACAAAATGTAGTTATTACATTATTAATTCTAAGAATGGGCCATGTTCTGGATGTAGGCTTTGAGCAGGTTTATCTCATGATGAACAGTGCAGTGACTGATGTTGCCGATGTATTCGAAACCTACGTGTACAGGATGGGCATACAAAATGGACAGTTTAGCTTCACTACGGCGGTTGGACTGTTTAAGTCTGTTGTAGGACTTATATTGGTAATTGCAGCTAACAAATTGGCTAAGACATATGGCAAGGAAGGCCTATATTGAGGGGGTGGAGACATTGAACAATAAATGGAGCAGTAGATTAGCAGATGCAGCCGTTGTGTCCATGCTGATTATAGCTGGAGTAGTCACGATCCTGCCATTCCTTTACATTCTGGTTATATCCTTTACCGACCCCTCTGAATACATCCGGACTGCCGGTCTCATCCTGATCCCGGAGAAATGGTCGCTAATTAATTATCAATACCTGTTGTCAACCAATACGTTTATTAGAGCGATGGGAAATAGTGCCTTTTTGGCTACAGTCGGCACTGTATTGAGTCTTGCTGTAACCTCAAGCTTTGCTTATGCCTTATCGAGGAAAAGATTGATGGGAAGAAAAGTCATGTTGATGCTTATTGTGATTGCGATGCTTTTTAACCCCGGTATCATCCCACCATATCTGCTTGTGAAGAACTTAGGGCTGATCAACAGCATGTGGGCACTAATCATACCTGTACTGACAACAGCTTATTATACATTTCTTATGAAAAGCTTCTACGATAGCATTCCACCCGGCTTGGAAGAAGCGGCCAATATCGATGGATGCAACGATTTAGGAATTTGGATGAGAGTGATCCTGCCGATCTCTTTGCCCTCTCTGGCGGCCTTCGGTCTATTTTATGCGGTTGCTTATTGGAACGTATTTTTTTCCGCGATTCTTTATTTGAACGATTTCAAAAAGTGGCCTTTACAAGTATTGCTGCAGCATATGCTTATCGATTCATCAACCAGCGTAGGTGGGGAATTAGCGCAACAAATTTCCTCCGAGCAAACCTTGCCTCAGGAAACTCTTAAAATGGCCGCAGTTATTGTGGCAACAGTACCTATTATTATGGTGTATCCTTTCCTGCAGAAGCATTTCGCCAAAGGCGTCATGGTAGGTTCTGTGAAGGAATGAATATAAATTTACAAATGGAGGTACTAGTATGAGCAAGAAAAATGCAGTAATTAAACTGTGTTCCCTGCAAGTCTCATTAGCTTTATTGTTAGCTGCATGCGGAGGAGGCGGGGGAGAACAAGCAAATTCAGTGGAACAAGAGGGGGGGAAACAGGGAAAACCAACTCAAATCAGCATATTGTCGTCCTTTTATTCGCAAGAACCACCCTCAGAAGACAACCCAATAATAAAAGAAATCGAAAAACGGACGAATACCAAGCTGAACATTGCCTGGACATCATCCAACAACTATACGGATAAATTAAATGTAACGTTGGCCTCCGGTGAGCTGCCGGATTTAATCTTGACAACCGACCCGCTCAATTCATCGGTTATTAAGGGGATGGCAGCTCAAGGAGCCTTTTGGGACCTGACCAATTTGTATAAAAATTATCCGAATTTAGCAAAGTTTCCTGAAGAAACTTGGAAAAATTTGGCCTACGCGGATGGACATAACTATGGTATACCCCGGGTAAGACCGGTCTATGGCCAGAACGGGTTAAGCATCCGCAGAGATTGGCTTGATAAACTGGGCTTAAAAATGCCGACCAACATGGATGAACTCTACGAAGCGATGAAGGCATTTACCAATAACGACCCCGACGGAAACGGGAAAAATGATACGTATGGAGTCATTTTAAATATAAGAGCTTTCGAGAACGTTTTTAATAAAACTATAGGCGACTGGAAAGTGCAGGATGGAAAGCTGGTTCCTACTGTTTACTTATCAACAGAAAAAGACGCGCTTATGTACGCCAATAAATTGTATAAAGAAAAGCTGATTCCCGAAGATTTCCTGATGCTTAAACCGAGTCAAATCCTGGATATGTTAAAGGCAGGGAAGGCAGGTGTCGCCACACAAGCCATAGATCAGGTTTGGAATATAACAGCCGAGCTTAGAAAGCAAAAGCCTGACGCTTATATGGAGCCGATTGTTTCATTAAACGGAGTGAGCGAGACAGAAATCGGCTCTTTTGGAATGTTTCTGATTCCCAAGACCGTTCCTGAAGCGAAGTTGAAGAAAATTATGGAATTCATGGATTACGGGGCTTCCGCTGAAGGATCGGATCTTGCGAATTTCGGCTTTAAAGACGTTCATTTCATTGAAAAAGACGGCTTTAAAATCCCTACGGAACAGGCTGTAAAGGACAATGTATCCCAACAAGCGTTTGGTCAAATTTTTCTTAGCTACATCAAATATCTAAAAGCGTATGTTCCGGGAATTCCGAAGGAGTACTATGACCGTCATGTAAAAATAATGGATGAGCGGGCAAAAAATGCGGTTAATGATCCGTCGGTCGGTGTGGATTCCGAGGCCTGGATTAAGTTCTGGCCGGAATACAACAAAAAAATTACCGATATGAAGCTGCACGTGATTATGGGCAAGGAACCGATAGAAAAATGGGATGCGTTCGTCAACCAGTTAAAAACGGAACCGAATTTTACTAAAATTGTTCAGGAGATGTCAGAGTCATACGTAAAGAGAAATTCAACCAAAAAATAATGCTGAGAGGCGGTATTGGAATGAAAATAGCTTATACCACATTGTCTTGCCCGAATTGGACCTGGGAACAAATTTTGAACGAAACCACACGTTTAAAATACGACGGGATTGAGATCAGAGGCATGGAAGGGGAAATGTTCCTGCCCAAGGCAAGGCCCTTTCTCCCTGAGAATCTGGAAAAAACTTTGGAGCAACTTCATTCAATGCAGATAAAAATAATCGGTTTAAATACATCCTGCCAATTCCATGACCTTGATAAATTCGATGATTTTATTGCAGAAGGGACAGCACATATAGATCTAGCACAAAAGCTAGACGTACCCTATATAAGAGTTTTTGGGAATAAGGTGCCGGATCCTTTCCAAAAGGAGCAAATTATTGAGAGGATTTCAAGAGGCTTACAAGAGCTTTGTGACTATGGCTCGGAAAGAAATGTCCGCATCCTTTTGGAAACCCATGGGGACTTCTCCGATCTGGATAATATGCTGCCTGTACTGGAGAAGGTTAACAGTGCCAACTTGGGCGTGCTGTGGGATATGGAGCATACGTACAAAAGATACGGCAATACCATTGAACCGTTTATCGAGAAGATCTCTCCCTATATCGAGCATGTCCATGTTAAAGATACCAAAAAGGTCAACGGCCAATTCCAGCTATGTTTCATTGGCGATGGGGAAGTTCCCATTAAGAATAATATTGAATTGTTAAAGAAATATGGTTACACAGGATACTTATCGTTGGAGTGGGAAAAGAAGTGGCATCCTGAGCTTGAAGAACCGGAAGTTGTACTGCCAGCATTTATACAATACATCCGAGAGTTCGTTTAAAACGAGGAGGAGTTAGAAATGACTATGAATAAAAGTGTAAAAATAGCCATCGTTGGAGTCGGGGCAATGGGATCGGGTCATATCAAATATCTACGGCAGCTCCAGACTGCCGGAAAGGTCGAAATTGTCGGTGTTTGTGATGTAATTAAGGACAGAGCTGATAAATTTGCCGAGGAGCTGCAAATACCGGCTTATTATAGCCACACAGAACTTCTCGACAAACCGGGTCTTGAAGCTATTACGGTGGCGACACCCCATTATGATCATCCTTCAGTTGCTATCGATGCATTTAACAGAGGAATTCACGTGCTTTGCGAGAAGCCTATCGCTGTCCACTTAAACGATGCGAAGAAAATGATAGCTGCTTATGAAAGAGCTAAAGAGACCTACCCTGAGCTTGTCTTCGCCATAATGTTTCAGGAAAGAACGTATCCGTTTCATAAGAAGTTAAAGGAAATTGTCCAAAGTGGGAAGCTCGGCAAGCTGATTCGTGTTACTTGGATCAATACACAGTGGTTTCGCCCGCAGTTTTATTACGATAGCGGCGACTGGCGGGCGACTTGGGCCGGAGAAGGCGGGGGAATTCTGACCAACCAATGTCCGCATAATATGGATCTTTATCAATGGTTATTCGGAATGCCTGCGAAGATCAGCGGTTTTGTTAACATTGGGAAATATCACAATATTGAAGTTGAAGACGAAGTGACGGCCTACTTTGAACATGAGAATGGAATGATTGGACATTTTATTGCAACCACGGCCGAGACGCCCGGAACAAACCGTTTTGAAATTGTAGGAGAACACGGCAAGCTGGTTTATGAGAATGAAAAGCTTGTCATGTATCAAAATCAGATGTCCGTATTTGATTTCATTCTGCAATCAAAAAGCAAATTCGGCAATGTTGAAAGCTGGTATACAGAAATTCCTGTAGAAATAACTCAGCCTAAAGGGCATCTCGTTGTTATCGAAAAGTTTATTAACGCTATTCAAAATGGAGGCGGCGAGTTAGTAGCTCACGGTACAGAAGGAATCAATGGGTTGACTTTAGCCAACGCCATTATGCAATCTTCATTCACTGAAAGCAAGATTGTATTGCCCCTGGACGCCGATGCTTATGAAAATAAGCTGAAGGAATTGATACAAACCTCAAAGTATGTTGAACCACCAATCACGCGGCTGTAGAGGAAGTTATGATATATTCGTTTTCAAAGAGTTAAATAGGATTGAGGACTGACAATTTATAGCGCTTAAAACCCTGCGGATTACAAGTCCTAAAGATCCGCAGGGTTTTTGTTAATCCCGGTCCAATACAAACTTGACGATAAGCTAATGGAGGAATACCTTTAGATAAGATACATCGGCGACAAGGAGGGATGACAATGCTTCGTGGTCTGCTGCCGCAGCAATTGCATTTACGAATGTTTATATATATGGCCTTAGCGTTCACTGTGACCATTTATATATTTTCTTATATTTTAACTAGGCAATTGACTAATAATGCAATAACTGAAATTGACCGCCTGACTCTGCAGCGTATTGCGCAAGTTAAGGACAACACCGACTTCACGCTGCGAAAACTTAAATTATATTCCGTCCGTATTTTTCGGGATCAGAATGTAAACGGTTGGATGACCGCTTCGGAGGTTGACTATTGGGTTTTTAAACAAATGGAGTTGAGCTTGACGGATTACTTGGGTATTGAGCCATTTATTCAATCCGTAAATGTGATTAATCCCTCCATTAACCGTATGTACGCTTCGGATAAAGGTCTGACTAAGTTAACTGACGAGGAGAACAAAGAATTTCTTGAACAAGCCCGATCGGAAAAGAGTCAAAACCTAAACCTGCGAAATTACGAGATTCAAGGCAAAAGTTATTTGTTATTGGTCGTGCGAGATGTAATTGATAGAGGGGAGAACAACAGTAAATTGGCGGTGCTGCTGGATAAGGAAAAGCTGCAGCAGTACATCCTGCAGATGAATAAGCAAATCGCGAATGATGTGTTCATACTGAACGGGGAAGGGGAATTGATGCTGGGGAATGTTTCGGATGAAATGCTCAAGAAGGTAAGAACGTTAAGTTTAAACTGTAACTTAGGGAAATCTCATTTTTCGGTTGATGGCGAGGAGTGGTCATTACGTTATCAGACGCTAAGTATTTCGGGTTGGAAGATCTTTCATCTAACCTCGCTTGAAACGTTAAATCAAAGTATTTCCGTCACCAGATGGACGATTTTACTTTGCTTCAGTCTGCTTGTTCTGATTATCTGGATGATACTTTATTGGTATTCCAGAACCAATATACGCCCCATAGGTACTATGCTGCAAGCTATTCAAGTGCGTATCGGTCAGCCCTATGTCCCTTCCAACACCGTGGAAACCACAGTAAGCATCACTTCCGGTATCGAATCGCTTATTAACAAAGTGGAGCAAATGGATCGTTCTATCAAAGATAGTAAATCATTAATCAAGGAGGAGCGGTTGCGCCAATGGATACTTAACGGCTCGCTTTCGGAACGTTATAAAAAAGAGTGGTTTCAAGAGATACCGGTGCTTGCCGCGGGTTCGATCCGATTAGCGGTGTTAAGGATCCGGTATTATGCTGCATTCTGTGATAAATATGATTTTCCTTCAAGAAAGCTAATGAAGTACGCGATGGGCAATATAGCTAATGAGGTCATGAGACAATATGGCTTAGCCGGAGAGGCAGTCGATATTGGAATCGATCACACCGTTCTAATATTCCCTGACACAAAGAAGAAAGAAAAAATCGATGCTATGCTTCAAGAAATCAAATCAAATATTGACCAATGGCTGCATATCGGAGTTGTTGCAGCGGTCAGCGATCCTAAGGCTTCGGATGAAGCACTGCTCCAGAGCTACGAATTGGTTATGGAGGCATCCATGCTTAATTTTATTGATGGCAAAGACCGTGTATATTCGGAGAGTGATCTAAAGCAGTTTGAGGATAGGCCAAATTATCTTGATGAAGATGTGATACGAGAGCTCGTTGCATCTGTGCGTATCGGTAACTTGCTAGCTGTTAAAGGATATTTGGAGCAGCTGGCTGGGGATATGAAGGGAATGACTTATTCGGAATGCAAAATGCAGCTTGTACATTTAATATATGAGTTGATGAAAAGTTTTAAAAAGCTAAACACTGTAAAAGGAATGGAAGGAATTGAGCATACACTAAATCAATTCCATCATTTAAATGAAGCATTCGATTGGATTGAAACGTTCCTGCATCAAATTGTTGACGATTTAAAACAGCGGTCAACTAATAATCGAAAAGAAGAAATTGTTACAGAAGCCGTTCAATATATTCGGAATAATCTACATAACCCCATGCTGAGTGTGGATTCCATTGCCGATCATACATCGGTCTCAGTCAGCTATCTTCGGGCCGTGTTTAAGGAATGGATGGATTGCCCGATATCGGACTTTATTTCAAGTCAGCGTTTGGACCGGGTAAAGGAACTTCTTTTAAGCACTGATTTAACTGTAGCGGAAGTTGCAGAACAGGCTGGTTTCCAAACGAAAAGCCACTTCTTCACAACGTTCAAGAAGGTATTTGGAACAACGCCTATCCAATTTAGACAGCAGCAAAAAATAAAGTAAGTAATGCGGTGCATACGTACACGGCAATACAAGCTGATGATTCGATACTTGGGCATAACGCCCGTACTGGCGAATGTAGACGATGGCTTCCTTCTTTTTCGCGATAAAAAGTGAAAAGGAAGGATTTTTATTATGTTAACAAATAAACTGAAAAGAAGATTAAAATCCGAACAGCATATCGATGAAAAAGATAAGCAAGTAAACAAAAAAGCAGTATCGCTACTGCTTTCCTATTAAATCCTTATAAATTTGATGCATGACATGCCTAAGTTCGGGAACGATGATTTTCATGAGAGCGAGCTTAACAGCCCCGGACGATCCAGGCATAGAAAAAATAGCCTTATCTTTATATACTCCGGCGACTGCGCGGCTCAGGATGGCAGCAGCGCCAATGTCCTCGGTATAGCTTAGAAAGCGGAAGATTTCGCCGATGCCCTGCAGCTCTTTGTCAAGAAGATCGCGAACCGCCTCATAAGTCGTGTCCTGTCTGGTGCCGGTTCCGCCGTTTAGCAACACGGCTTCCACAAGCGGATTGTCCTAAAAACAGTGACTTCGACAAAAGTAAGATGAAGCGGAAAATTCATTGCGGACCTCTGTGCAAGGACGTCGATAGGAGTTTTTTCTCATAACGATAAAATCCAATGCGCTCTCTCAATAAATTATGGTATGGTAAGAAGAGAATTGCTTTTTTGGGAATATATTTGGCCTTAACTCTTAGGAGGGGAAACATGTCCTTTATTACGAGATTGTCGTGGTTTTTTAAGCAGCAGTGGGGGAAATATGCAATGGCCATTGCTCTGATGGCTTTAGTCAACATATTGAATATCATTCCGCCCAAAATGATAGGCAACGTCATCGACCAAATCCGTACCGGAACGTTGACCGGAGAAGAGCTCCGTCAAAGCGTCCTGCTGCTGATCGGTTTGGCGCTGCTCTTGTATGTGATGGTTTATATTTGGGTGACGACGCTGTTCGGCAACTCGATTTTGCTGGAAAAGCTGCTGAGGGGCCGACTTCTGAAGCATCTGACGAAGATGTCGCCCTCTTTTTTTCAACGCAATAGTACGGGGGAGTTGATGGCGCTGGCTACGAACGACGTATTGGCTATAAGCCAAACGGCGGGTTATGGCGTTATGACGCTGGTCAATACGCTGGTCGGAACGGCTGTGGTCCTGGTGACGATGATTTCCCTGATTAGCTACAAACTGATGTTGGCGGCGTTAATTCCGATGCCTTTCCTTGCATTGGTTATAAGCATGCTGGGCAAACAGATGCGTAAACGTTTCGTCGCCGCTCAAACCTCGTTCGGCAGGATGAACGATCAGGCACTGGAATCGATCTCCGGTATGAGGGTCATCCGTTCCTATGTACAGGAGGAGCACGACATAGACACCTTTGATAGAGTGACCAGGGACGTCATGGAGAAAAATATCCGTGTGGCGGCGGTCAATGCCTTGTTCCACCCATCAATTTCTCTAATTGTGGGGTTAAGCTACGCAATCGGTATCGGGTATGGAGCCTATCTCGTATTTCATAACCAAATATCGCTCGGTCAGCTCATTTCGTTCAACATTTATTTGGGCATGCTGATTTGGCCTATGATCGCTTTCGGCGAGTTTATTAATATTTTGCAGCGGGGGACCGCTTCGGTTGACCGTTTGTCGAAGAGCTTTGAGCAGCAGCCCGACGTCCAGGATGCGTCGCCAACGGTTTCCTTGCCGTTTCCGGGGTCCATCGTTCTCGAGCGGCTATCCTTCCGTTATCCCGGATCCGGTACGGACAGCCTGAATGAAATATCGTTCCGACTTGAGCGAGGACAGACGCTTGGTATTGTTGGCCGAACCGGTAGCGGTAAAAGTACGCTGCTGAAGCAGCTGCTACGGCAGTACCCTATAGAACCGGGCCGCTTGTTCCTTTCACAAACTCCTATAGAACAAATCGCGCTGTCCCAGCTCCGGGGGTGGATTGGGTACGTACCTCAGGAGCACTTGCTGCTGTCGAAGCCGATCTGGGACAATATCGCTCTCGGCAGGCCGGGGGCGGAGGAGAGAGACATATGGAAAGCGATCGAGATGGCTTCGTTCCAACAGGACATTGGGCACCTTCCCGATGGCTTGGATACGATCGTCGGCGAGAACGGGGTTATGCTGTCCGGTGGGCAAAAGCAGCGGGTAAGCATAGCGCGCGCCTTGCTAATCGATCCGGAAATTTTGATTCTGGACGATTCGCTCTCGGCTGTTGATGCGCGTACGGAAAGTGCGATTTTGGCCAACCTGCGCATAGAAAGGACGGGCAAAACGACATTCATTGCAACGCACCGGTTATCTGCGGTTATGCATGCGGACTGGATTATCGTGTTGGATGAAGGGCGGATAGTAGAGGAAGGCACACACGAACAGTTAATGCTGCTCGGAGGCTGGTACAAGGAGCAGTTCGACCATCAGCAATTAGAAGCGAATCTGGCGGAGGCTTGAACGGGCTGAACCGTTATTTGTTTGGAAAAGAAAAGAGAAGGAAGTGAATCATGACTCCGAAACCAACGGTTGTAAGGCGGTTAATGTCCTACGCCATGCTGTACAAGATGCGGATAGCAGCTGCGCTGCTGGTGCTCTGCTGTGCGGTTGGAGCCGAGCTGGCAGGGCCTTATATTGCCAAGACGATTATCGATAAGCATATTAACAGCGTTCAGCTGCCATGGTATGAGGGGGATGTCGGGCAGCAAGTCCCGGAGGGTCTACGCACAGTCGAACTGAACGGGAAACGATACAGCAGAGCCGACTGGCTGGCTGCCGATTCTTCGGCAGGCTCCTCTATTACGAGCTGGGCGCAGTGGAAAGAAGTGAGGTTCATGCAGCTGGAGAGAGGGATGTATTTAATTAATACAATGTCCCGATTTGACGGCAGCTGGTCTCTTGCACCCGATTCCAGCGGGCTGGAGGGATCGCAGCAGGTGCTGGTGCAAGTCGTTCGCGAAGGGGCCGCTCCAGAGATAATTCCTGCACGCAGGCTAAGCGGAGCCGAGGTGGCATCGCTCTACCGGTATGACGTAGGCGCGGTGATCCGATGGCTGTCTCTGTTCGTCGGTTTGCTCGTTACGGCCAGTCTCCTTCATTACGTACAGGCATTCACCCTGCAGTCGACCGCTCTCCGGATTATCCAACGGATGCGTATGGATCTGATGCGGCATATTCAGCGTATCCCCATCCGGTATTTTGACAGTACGCCTATTGGACAGGTTGTATCTCGAATCGCGAACGATACGGAGGCGATACGGGACCTGTTCATGAGCTTTATGGCTACTTTCGTAGTCAGTACCATCAATATTGTCGGCATTTATATAGCGCTGTTCTTGCTTGACGTCCGTCTCGCGCTCGTCACGCTGGTGTTCATCCCGCTGTTTGCAGTCGTCATGGTGGTGCATTTGAAGTTTTCCAAAAAGTATGTGACTGTCATGCGGGCACGCTTAAGCGATATGAATGCGATGATCAGCGAGTCTATCGCAGTGATGCCGATCCTGCAGGCGTTTCGCCAGGAGAAAGCCCGTTTGGACGAATTCGAGGAGCTGAACGAGGACCGGTACCGCAACAACGTCAAGCAGTTCCGGGTATTCTCCCTTTCCTCACGCAACTTCACCGGCTTGATCGGAGCCTTGTTTACGGCAGGGACGATCTGGTATTTCGGCGGCCAATCATTGCATACGGCCATTTCGTTCGGTGTTTTTTATGCGTTTATCGATTATTTGGGCCGCTTTTTTCAACCGATCATCGGCATCTTCGATCAGCTGATGAATGCCCAAAGGGCTATTGTATCCGCCGAAAAAGTGTTTCATCTGCTCAATCTGGAAGGCAGGGAGCTGGAGGATGCTGTCGGAGTGGCGAGACCGGAAGGGCATGTTGCGTTTGACAACATTAGCTTTGCCTACAAGGAGGGGGAGCCGGTGCTTCGTAACATCACATTCGAAGCCAACAAAGGCGAGACGGTGGCTCTTGTAGGACATACAGGCTCTGGCAAAAGCTCTATCATGAACTTGCTGCTGGGCTTTTACGAGCCGACGGAAGGTGAGATTCGTATCGACGGCAAAAGCATTGCCGGAATGTCCAAGCAGCAGCTCCGTAAGCATATGGGCATCGTACTCCAGGATCCGTTCTTGTTTGCAGGGGACATCAAGTTTAACGTAAGTCTGCACAACAAGGACATTGATGAGAGCAAGGTCAAGCAGGCATTGGTGGATGTCGGAGCAGCTGGCTTCATCGAGAAGCTGCCCGACGGATACGACGAGCCAGTTGTGGAGCGCGGAAGCACGTTGTCGGCAGGCCAGCGGCAGCTGATTTCATTTGCCCGCGCGCTGGCCTTCGATCCCGCGATTCTGATTCTGGACGAGGCGACGGCCAGCATAGATAG
Source organism: Paenibacillus sp. NPDC056579 (assembly GCF_042793215.1). Classification (NCBI taxonomy): domain Bacteria; kingdom Bacillati; phylum Bacillota; class Bacilli; order Caryophanales; family Paenibacillaceae; genus Paenibacillus; species Paenibacillus sp. NPDC056579. The sequence goes on along the minus strand of NZ_JBHTVD010000001.1, from coordinate 1,200,406 downwards.
CGAGACGGAGGGCCTGATTCAGCAAGCGCTGAAAGTAGTCAGCGAAGGGCGTACGACCTTCGTTATCGCCCACCGTCTATCGACCATACGGGAGGCGGATCTGATTCTCGTCCTGCATCGCGGGGAAATCGTAGAGCGCGGCAATCATGAGCAGCTCATGCAGCTGCAGGGCCGATACTACCGGATGTATCAGCTGCAAAAGGGTGGGGAGAAGAGCACTGCAAATCGGGCGATATAGACCTAGGGCGATGAGAAAGCAGGCAACAGGTGAGGGCGACCTCCAGATTGCGGGTGCAACCCCGAACTGAAAGAGGGATGAAGACATTGTTTCAATCGAAAGCAAAAATACATATGAAATCGTGTTAAACTACATTCATTCACAGAAATGTTGTGGAGGATCGAGCAGGTGTTAAAGGAGAGGGAAGTAGAATGTAAAAAACGACGAATTGAAATACACCAATAATGATGTTCGGGTGGGATGAAGAGTTCCGCTCAAACCCTAAAACTGATTGATAAAAATCTCAGAGTCTAGCGAAATCGGTTTTCCTAATCATCATCAAAGCTTTATTAGACGATACGTCGATACATGTTGTGGTTGACGATTATCTGTGGAGCGGCAACGGACAAAAACATTTGAGCAATTCGAAACAAAATAATAAATAATAGAAGTCGTTCATTTTAACTGAGCGACTTCTATTATTTATAGCAGCATTATTCAATTAACTGGGACAGAATGTGGTATTTCTCAGTAGATTCTACACTTCTCAAAGCGAGTTGTTATATACAAATGCTTTATTATTGTCGGGTGACAAGAACTTTATATCACTGCCGATTTTGACAAGAACCTTATATCATTCCCGATTGCAATTTTATCTGGAGGGAAATAGGTGTGATTTAACTCTGAAGCAATTGCAATCAATACTTAAAAGAAAAGGATTCGTTTCTCTTTCAAAAGAGATCATCTCCTTCCCACATACTAAGTTATGCTTGAGCGAATATAAAATGAGATGGGCACCCATAGGCGCATCACTTCTTACGTAAAATAGGATGAAAGAGGGGGAAGGGAATCATCGCAAATGATGCTTCCAGAGCATGCGAGCAATATCTTGAGCTCATGCAGCGGCCCGCGTTCGCCAGTTCATGCCGAACCACGACGAAGCCATCCATATGGTGAAGCCCGACGCTATGCCGGCAATCGTCATTCCTCCAATAGCTTACAGCGCGCTAACTGTCCATTTTCTTGAACCCGCGGCGACCGCCTTCTGGCTAGCCAGGAACAAGACTACTCCGGTCACCAGGCTGCCGATCCACAAGATCTGGATCAACAAACCCGGCGCATTCCCCGACGCATTATTCAACCCCGGTGGATGCACGACTTCCTCCTGAACGTTCACCGGTGTCATTAAAGCTTTAGCCGATTCAACTGGAATTTGAATTTGCTCTGTTTGCTGTCCGATCTGCCCAAGCAGCAGCTGCAACAGTTCCGGCCACCGGGAGCTCCTTTGGCTTCGATCCAAGCACCGATCCCATCATCACTACCCCGAATACGGTCAACACGATCAGGACGAGCACTAATCCAAGCCACATCATTTTTTGTGTAAGTATTTTAATGATCCTCTCCCCCTCGTCATACGGCAACTTCATTGCAATGAACGAAAATAGCGTTGCTGAAGCAACGCTTCTGTATCCATTGGACTATAAAATTTACCATTCAAGTACATTCGTGAAGCGAAAGACATCACCGTAATTAAATTCGGCGATGTCTTTCTTGCGATTCAGCTACACAAACTCAAAATCTACTGTTCGAATTTTTTCGTTTTTCTGCCGGCAAGATGGCCTCGATTACGTCCCAATGCTCAACGATCTTTCCATCCTCTACGCGGAACAAATCGTAGAAAGCGGTATGCTGACCATCAAATAGACCTTCACTCACTGTAAGAACAAAATCGCCTTGCCCGATTACTTGATGGACATGAGTATATTGAAACTCAATATTTTTCTCCTTCAGAGCCTGCAAAGCAGCGTAAAGACCGGAAAGACCGTCCGTAATATGCGGGCTATGCTGAATGTAGTTATCTCCATCAAAGTAAGAGGCAAGCAGGTAGGGGTTCTTCCCAAGCAAGATGTTTTCAACATAACTTTTGACAAATGCTTTGTTGGCATCCGTCTTGTCGATATCCTTAATCGTAACCGGTCCGTCAATCATCGTATGATTGCTTGGTGTCTTTTCCTCCATCTCTTGCAAATTGTCCCAATGCTCGACGATTAGTCCATTCTCAAAACGGAAGATATCAAAGGCAATTTTAGGGCCGTGAAAATCATATACAGAATGAAGAGCCACATAATCTCCGTCGACTAAAGTACGCTTAATGCTTACCTTTGTACCAATTTCCTTTAAATGATCAAGTGCACCAAGCATGGCTTCACGACCATCGGGTAAGGCCTGGTTGTGCTGAATATATTGATCTGGATGAACGTAAGCCGTAATCGCTTCGAGGTTGCCGCTCTCAAAACTTTCCAGCACGGCGACTGCCTTACGAACAAGCTCATTTTGATGGTTGAATGTCATTGGATAATCCTCCTTAGAGTTCTTAGTCATTTGATAAATAATGAACAATTAGTTGTTTATTTATCTGTTGCTCATTATAATGGAGGTTAATATAACGCTCAATATTCAATATTTTTAGTTTTGAAGTATAACAGACAACTCAACAAACTTTGTCGCTTATCGACTCTAAATAAATTTAGGGGTGAACGAAAACAATGAACAAGAAAACCGACCTTAGAATACTGCGCACGAAACAATCGATTCGAAAGGCGTTTTATGAGCTTATTCAGGAAAAGGGATATGAAGCGATAACGATCCAGGATATTGCCGATCGGTCTATGATCAATCGAAACACTTTTTATCTTCACTACCAAAACAAACCTGATTTATTAGATACATGTATGAATGAACTGTTGAGCGAATTAAAGGATGCAGTCGTTCTTTGTCCCATCAGCATGAATCCTTTCAGTATTTCTGTACTCGAGACAGTCATGCAAACTGTTTTGGAACATATTTCTCTAAATATGACCTTTTACCATTCCATGTTAATTGAAGAGAATAGAATCTATCAGTTTCAAGCGAAAATGGAGAATATCATTAAAGATAAATTAATTGAGGGGTGGATACCTGCTCAGGGAAACTCTTCATTAGCGATATCCAAGGAATTGCTGATCGAATACCTCGGATCGTCTTTCATGGGGATTGTAATTTGGTGGATCAAAAACGGTAAACCCCTTCCTGCAGATGAAGTTTCATCTCAATTTAGTAAAATCGTTGCATACGGGCATTTAAGAGCAGCCGGCATCGCCGTCGAGTAATAAAGTTACGAGGGTAGAAGGAGCAGGGATCATAAAAACAACCGAAAACGGTGAGTATCGGAATAAAAAATATTGGATTAAGTCTATAACTCCTCGTAAACGCTTCAAGAATAACATGTTATTGACATATCGGAAAATGTAGATATAATAAATGACATGGATCCAATTGAAGTGTTCAAGGCGTTGTCTAACGAGTCGAGGTTACAGATTTTACAGTGGCTTAAGGAGCCCGAAAAACATTTTGTGCCCCATGAAGGAGTGGATATGAGGGAAATCGGGGTATGTGTCAGTCAAGTGACGGATAAGTTGAACATGACACAGTCAACGGCTTCGCAGTATTTGTCTATTCTACAACGGGCCGGACTGATTCGAACCGAACGGATCGGCAAATATACGTACTACAAACGAAACGAAGAGAAAATAAGCGACATAGCTGCTTTCTTAAATCAGAAACTCTAATCTGAACTGAATACCTCAAACGTAATCAGTTTTTTTTACCCTAACAAATCGACATATTACGATATGTTAATATATAAAAGAATCCTCATATCGGTAACGATTAAAACAACAAATAAAGGAGAAGTGAATGTATTGTCTAACACGTGGAGAATCTATTTATTGGCTTTAGTTACTTTTTTGGTGGGTACATCCGAGTATGTTATTTCCGGCATCTTGGATAAGATCTCGGATACAATGGGTATTTCCGTTACTTCTGCGGGGCAGTTGGTCACGATTTTTTCCTTTGTGTACGCCATTAGCACCCCGATCCTCATGGCGTTGACTGCTAAGGTGGAAAGACAAAAACTGCTGGTTTGGGGGCTGGGTATCTTCGTAATTGGGAATATTCTGTCTTTCGTTTTGCCTGGCTATTCATCGTTTCTCGCAGCTCGGGTCATCATGGCTCTAGGCGCGGGAATGGTCGTGGTAACCGCCTTGGACGTTGCCGCAAAAACCGCCGCCCCTAGCAAACAAGCCAGCGCGATTGCTACCGTGGTGATGGGCTTTACGGCTTCCTTGATTATCGGCGTGCCTCTTGGACGTATCGTTGCAGCACTATTCGGATGGAAATCCGTTTTTGGCATATTGGCACTGGCCGGTCTGGTGGCTATGTTCTTTCTGTACGCCATCATCCCTCGAGTTCAAGGGGATAAACCGATTCCGTTATCCGAGCAACTTGCCTTCTTGAAAAATGGAAACGTAGCGTTAGGGCTAGCGATTACCTTTTTCTGGCTCGGCGGATACTCGATCGCCTACACCTACATTTCACCGTATCTACTTGATGTTGCCGGATTGAAAGAAGGAATGCTGAGCGGAGTGCTGTTGGCGTTCGGCATCGCTAGCCTGGTCGGATCCAAATTCGGCGGTTTCAGCACGGATAAATGGGGGGTATTCCCGACACTGTCAGGGGGAATGCTCTTGCATGTCATAGCGCTGCTTCTCCTCTCTCTAACCGTTACCTATACGCACTCGTGGCTGCCGATTGTCATCCTCCTGATCTTGTGGTCATTTGCGGCTTGGTCCTCCGGTCCAACGCAACAATTCAATCTGGTTCGGATTGAACCGAATTATTCTGGAATCATGCTGAGCCTGAACCAATCCATGATGCAATTGTCCATGGCTGCGGGTGCTGGAATCGGAGGCATCCTGGTCGACCGGGTGACCTTGTCATCGATCACATGGGTCGGGATGGTTGGAGTCGCTATTGCGATCGTGGTGGTGTCGCTATTGAAGATGCGAATGAATGCCAGCAGTCAAGGTGCCGGAGAGTATCCTGGGATGAGGTCTAAAAAGGCATCCATTAAATGAATTGGAGTTGAACCTGATTGCAAACGACTAAAATGCATCATCTTCAGGTTTTCGGAAGATGATGCATTGCAACTAAATGACAAGAGGAGACCCGAATCATAAACAAATTTCCTCACTCAGACTCATGAATTCGCAGTAATTCATCGAATGCTGCCGTCATAATAATGATTGGGCACCCAATGCCGGCGAACAACGGTTCATGGGACCGAAGACAGCTTGATCGATTCGCTCGGCCTCTTCGCTCCCGGACTTTCGGATGTTTAGTACCACTTTCATACATTGGATCTGAACGACGTGTCACGGCATGCATTCAATGCCGCAGCCTACTTGTTTGAAGCGGATGTTCCGGTGAGCGACGGCGAGACGATCACCGGCTTGCTGGACGGGGAGATGACGCCGGACGTGCATTGGCCTTGAGGGTTCGAAATGGCGCTGGTGGCCCGATCCAGCCGACTGAACCGTCATCTTTATACTAACATTCCTGCAATAGCATACGGCACGAAAATGAGCTGGCGGTACGTTTCCACTAGAGTGTGTCTTCAAAACTAAGATAGCGATAACGTAGCGGGATTTAAGGAATCAAAGTTTATCCATTATGAGGACAAGAACTTGATTCCATTGACGTAAAGGACAGTGCTTGTTCAATCATCTACAGACCTTGCCTTAGCTGGGTAAGAGGGAGGCGGTTACACCCCTCAAACGAATTACTAATCCGTAATTGTCTCCGCGCCAGCGAGTGATTCCTTCATTTATTGTTTGCATTGGATTCGGTTCGGATAGAGAAATCGCCCAGGCAATATGTCCACCCGGCCGTGCTGTAAGTCAAAAAAATTAGTGGTGTAATATTCAACGGCAAAGCCTGAGATAACTTTGCCGTTGAATTACGCCAATACTGCACTAGGAGAGACAAGAGGATGTAAGTCGAACACTATAATTTTTATAGCGAAGGGATTCCTAAAGGGGAATTCCTTTTTTCTTGACGCCCTTCGACGTATCCTCATTTTCATCCTTCTGATGGTGCCGAGGAGCGGCGTGATTGTCTGTAGGCAATTACTGATTATGATAACTTTTATTCGTTGTTCTTAGTTTTAGCGTCCGCCTTACATTTATCATGGGAGGTTACATTCATCAAGGTGCTCATGCTTCGTCCTTTCACTTTCAGCGTAACACTCAACTCTTATGGGAAGACGTCTAGAAATGTAGTCCACAACGGAATCGGATATGGACTCTTCACTTATGAAATGGCTTGCAAAATATTAACGATCCTCCTTTCAATATTGGAATTGTCTATGATCTTCAGATATTCAGGTTTTAGCAATTGATACTGCTTCATGTAGTAGAAATCCATAATCGCTTGTTTCAAAGTGATATCATACTGAATCGAAAATGACGGCTCAATAAAGCGCCGCAGCACAGCGTCATCTTGAACCATAAACAAAACGGCATTCAATCTGTTGAAAATCTGTTGCTCCATACCGGATTCAAAAAAAGTTTGTAAGCTTTTATTCCGATTTTGTAGGGCAACGGACAGATTCTCAAAATGGTGTGGATAAAATTCCTTCAGGTCTTGCAAAAACAAATCAGAGATATACGTGGCACACATCAAAGATTGTAAGAATGTTAGTTGAAAACGATCCAAAAAAGAGACGGAATCGTCTTTGACAACGGTGTCAGCCTTCTTCGAATAATCAATATAATAATCCACGACTTGTTCAATGATGTCGTCTTTGGAGGAAAAATGCTTATAGAGTGTCACTTTGCTGATATCCATATATTTTGCGAGATCATCGACTTTCAGTTGGCTGAATTTTGTTTTTCTTATAATGGGTTTTATTTTCTCCACATATGTATCTACACTCACTGCTTTTCTCACGGATAAGTGCCTCCCTTTGATGCCTATGAAACTCATTATAACAAATTTGCTGTCTTTTATGTATTTAAATTATTAAATGAACTAAATTAATTAATTTCGTTTACTTATTAAATTTATTGTTGTATAATCGCTCCTGTACCTAATCATCCGATTACGGATTATACAAAGGGAGGACGATTCAAATGGAACAATTCAGTAAGGGCAAATTCTCTGACAAAAAGGTCGTGATCACGGGAGGTAGTAGCGGAATCGGCCTTGCGACGGCGAAGTTGTTAGTGGATGAAGGCGCACACGTTCTGATTACTGGACGTACTCAGGCGACGCTGGATGCGGCTCGTGAACAACTCGGCAACAACGCAATCGCGTTCTTAAGCGATGCCGCCTCATTAAAGGATATCGCCGCGTTAGCCGATCGAGTGAAGGCTGAATTTGGAACAATAGATGCCCTGTTCGTTAACGCTGGTGTCACAGGGTTTGTCCCTTTCGAGATAATGACCGAAGAAAAGTACGACGAGATACTTACAATCAACGCCAAAGGACCGTACTTCACCGTGCAGAAACTCGCCCCGTTGCTAGGTACAGGTAGTGGGGTAGTCCTTACCACCTCAATCGTGAACGTAGTGGGGATCCCGATGCTCAGTGCATACTCAGCTAGTAAGGCGGCGCTGCGCTCCATGACTCGAGGTCTGGCACGTGAGTTATTACCTCGAAATATTCGCGTCAACGCAGTCAGTCCCGGCATCATTGACACAGGTATCATGGAAAAGTCTATGCCGAAAGAAAGTGCCGAGCAGACAAAAGCACAGATGAGACAGCAGATCCCAATGCTGCGTTTCGGCGATCCAGTCGAGGTCGCCAAGGTCGTTGCATTCCTGGCATTTGAGGCCACCTATACCACCGGGGCTGAGTTCCCCGTCGACGGAGGCGGCTCCCAGATCTGAGCACTCTCCGTTCGCAACTGGCTAGGGGCTTCCGCTCATGAGCCGCTGAATTTGGCGTTCGCGCCAGCTACGGAGAATTAAATACCCTGCCTCCGACTGATGTGCGCAAATAACCGGTGAATATTCTGGAATATGAGGAGGGCATTCATTGAATACGAACCAGCGAGAACATATCGCACTGATTACAGGCGCAAGTAGTGGGATCGGGCTGGCATTGACCCGAAAATTGCTGTCGGAGAACTGGCACGTGATTGCTTTGAACCGGTCGGATTTTCCAGCAGACGATAGATTTATTCAAAATCATCTCAAAGAAAGATGGCTCCGAGCCTATAAAGTGAAGGATCTTACCGATTATGGCAGCTTAAGATACACTTTGGAAGAAATCAAAAGCAAGGAGCAACGGATCGATATTTTGTTCAACAACGCCGGAGGAGGCTTAAGTGAGCTGCGCTATTCGAAACAAGGTCGCGAAATGCATTATGAATTGTTGACGGTCGTTCCTTATATTATTCTGATGGAATTGAAGGAGCTGTTGAAAAACGGCCGCTTAAAAACGGTGATTAACACTTCATCACAGGTGTTTAGATTTACGAAGGAGTTTACGATCGAAAACTTAGAGCATCCCAAAACCTTCCGCAAAATGTTTGGCCCTTATGCAACTTCAAAGCTGGCGCTTTCGTTGTGGACTCAAGCCGTGGCACCGCAACTTGCCAAAGAAGGCATCAAGATCCGCAGCGTTGACCCGGGAATTAACAACACTCTAAGAAAAGGAAAAGATTCCGGACTGACCGCATGGTTTGAACTGTTTATGAAGATTTTTTCCTCTCCGCCTACTCATGGCGCTAATCTATTATTTGAGGGAGCCCTCGGCAGACATAACAATGAGACCGGCGCGTTTCTGTTTAAAGATCGGATTGCAGACTTGAAATTTACAGAGCATGCGCAGCGTGTGCTGGAAAAAATATCCGATATCTATTGCCATGAATTTCTTGGCGGGAGTGTTCAACGATAGCGCAGAAAACATATCATGAGGCCACCGCAATTAATTAACCGGGTGGCCTCACTCCGCCGGTTAGGCTATAATCAGAAGTATCAATGGTCTGCGGGCATCGTGGATTATTGCAATTTGACTTTGTCCTTGAAGGTCGACAACCATGAACGATCCTTCCGCAGAACGCATCAAGATCACGTCAGGTTTCTGGACTAGCCTGAGGGGGATAGGGGTAGAACCCATTGATGTAGCGCGCCAAGCACGTCTACCGCTAACCGTCATCACCGAATCGTTAGTCACAACCGCACAATATTATTCGATCTGGCAAGCCTATTCCGAACTGGTCGGGGACATCGTGAGCAGCAAGCTGAATCAATCTGTGATATGGTTTTAATCAATAATCGGATGTATAGTTTTCGGCTTGTTATGGGGATGGTATCCACACAGGAAGGCGAACAACTGGTGGTGGCAGGCCAGCATCAGTTGAAGGAAGGGCAGAAGGTGGCAGCACAAAGATAAGGCCCGGATGGCGCTGTCCACGCTCGGCTTCGTACAATACATCGGGCCGACGATCATGCTGTTACTGAGCGTATTCCTGTTCAAGGAATCGGTCTCGCCGGTTCTTCTCATCGGCTTCGCGCTCATCTGGACAGCGCTTGTCGTATACGCTGCGGCATCAGTTCGCGGCACGAAACTCGCGAAGGCGCGCTGACGGCAAACACGTCCAGCCACCCGGTACCGTCATAACAGCCATTTCCGTCCGCTGGGGAGGAGATGGCTGTATTCTGTATGGGGTTAAGCTAACGGGTACGTTAGTTGAATAAAACAGCGACAGTCTAGGACTTTATTTTCTCGTCCTAGGGTTGTCGCTGTTCAATTTCTAGGGACGACAAGAACATTTGAAGAAATTTGTGATACTATTTTTACCATTTGGTATGAATGTAGTGTTTCATCGTGGATCGATATAAGTTAGAAGAGACGTATAAAGATTCCCTCATAATAACTTGAAAACCGCGTATATCGCGGCTTTTTGTTTTTATGTTATCAAGTTCTTGTCAAATTGAAATGACAAGAACTTGATAACACCCGATAAAGTGTACGAAGCGCGGGCTTTGAGTGCAAACCACCATGCCGGGTTTCAGACGGCGGGATTGAAGATAGATGTCTTCATATCTAGCAATGAGTATTTTAATTATTACGTGTCGGGCAAATCGAGCTGGACAATCATACAAACTAAACAAGGTTGTCATCATATTTTAGAAGTATCAGAGAAGAGGAGGTTGATTGCGATGTCCTCATCGAAAAGCATCTCGATAATAACATAGAACATCTATTTCGGAGCAAGCCTGGCGCCTGCAATCGCACGACTCCCCTGCATCTCCCCTGTGCATTGCCGAAATCTACAGACAGTTTCAAACAACGAATTTTCCGGTATCGGCAAGGGCGATCGCGGATCAAATCGCTAGAAAAAACCGGATATCTTCGGTCTTCAAGAAGCCGCGATTTAGAAGCTGCTATTCCCTCAAAATCCCGGCAAGGCGGCTGCGGAATATGACTTTGTTACGATTTTTCTCAAAGAGCTGAGAAGAAGAGGCATGCGTTACGAGGTGCTTGCCATCACCAAAATACGAACGTTATGGTCCCTAGCAGTAACGGCTTCGACGTTCAATTTATCGATCGAGAGGTTATTTTGGTACGAAAAGAATCAGGGTTCTCACTCTCGAATATCCAGACGGAGAACTTTCAAGCGAGACTCACCGTTCCGATCGGCGGTTACTGCATTTACTACAAGTGATTATTGATTTTTTTGAAAATTGGAATTTTACTGTGAGAAAATTAAAGGTACAACGAATAACTGTTCACCCCAAAAAAGTACGCATAAAGGAAGACCTTGGAGATGGGTTTGTACGCCTCGATTATCCAAGACTGACGGTCCCTTCAGGTACTGCTGAATTCGTTGCTTTAACCACATTTAGAGATACGATAATAATCAGCGCAGGCTGGCAGACGTTTTTATCAACCCCAATTTTGATAGACTCTTTTCCGGCGAAGGTGGATGGCAGGAGTCGCTGGGTTTTGAAATTTTTTAATAATACGGATAAAAGCGTAGATGTGGAGTATTACGCAATCATTAAAGAAGTCGCACCCGAAGCCAAAAAGAGAACACCCCTTCGAAAAAAAGCGAAGGTAAAGAGAATAACAAACTTGCTGAACATCGGGAATCGAAAGAAGTAGAATAGCGCAGCGGCAGTTTAGGACTTTTTCGCGTCCTGGACTGCCGCTGTTTGCTTTATCATCCATGTGACTCTGCACTCCGCACATAAAGTCTGCCGCTGAGGACTTAAAGTTTGCCGCAAGGAAAACCGACGAATAAGAACGTTTTAAAGCTGAAAGAACCCAGAAGAAAACTGCATAAGGGTGAAGTCGGACACATCTAAGGCGACGAATTTCAGGTATTCATTCCTGATTTTCGCTCGGCTTTTTTCTATTGTCAGTAGTAAATAAAGTTTTAGACTGAAAAATATAGACTGAAAAATAAAGTATTAGACCGTGAAAATAAAGTTGTAGACTGGCTGCAGCCATTAAGCTAACGGGCAGGATAGTTTTAATCTCGTCTCGAATAAAGCACTAAGGGACTATATCGTGATGATGTCAGAATATTTTTTTATTTGAATGTGATAAATATGGATATGCGTAGAGCGAACTGTAAAAAGGAGATTAATATGGCTGAAAAAGGTCGACCACAAACCTTAGGAATGCACATAACGACTACAAAATTCTTGGGATCTGAGGAAGTTGCACACTACATTTTTGAAAAACTTAGACTGCTCCCGACTAAATACCACCCAACTAAATCTGAATACTATACTAGCAAGAATAAGGGGAAATTCTCATTTGATAATCCAAATGAATTTATCACTAAGGTACCTGGTGACTATAGATATGGGGGATACGCATCTTTATATAAAGTCAAACAGATCTTCTCAATCTATATCAAGTGGACAAGGTGCCCAGAAAGTTTAGTTTCCGAAACTGATTTAGTTTATAACACAATCTGGATTCATTTTGATGACGGAATGGGATTAATAAATAATTCAAAGGAATTTAGTATAGTTGAGAGTATTTGGCTGGACTTGTGTAAGTTTTTGCATTCTTGGTATGGAGAATGCCACTTGTATAGTAATGATGAGAGCAGCAATAATTATCTTGGCTGGGGATTCGGTAGATGTATTCCTAGACTGCATTGGAAAACATATTTTGGCGAAGCTTATAAACAACTGATTCCAGTTCAAGAAATTGACTTCGAAGGAACCTGCGAAGTTGATATATTCACAAACGAAGGGTTCATCTTGACTATTAACGATGATCCTAGAAACTTAGTGACTCGAAGTGACCTAGAGAGGAAAATTATCAATAAACTCGGCTCGAATTTATTTTGGAATGAACACGACAACAGATTAAGTCCGAAAGGTGAATATAAAATTCCCAATTTAGATTATTCTGAAGTAATATATAGGAACTTTTAATACCTTTACTGAATTGGGCATGATTGAACTTATGGGCAAGATGGCGATGGAACCAATGACAACTGTGATTGAAACGATCAACACAACTTGGATTGATGTAGGTCCGGAAGGTGCACCTCATAAGCTAGCGGGAGAAGAAATGCGGCAATGGTTTCGTAATGCTGCAGGTCATTGAACTAACGGGTACGATAGTGTGGAGCTGCCCCCAGGCTGACAATTTAAAATTATTATCCCAGAGAGCGCCGTTTGAAACGGTGTTTTTTGTCAACCGACAACAGGAAGCAGCTGCTGTAAAACAGCTTCCATCTGGAATGCATCAAAATTTAAATAAAAGAGAATGATGAAACAATTTCCAGATAAAAAGTCTATATTAATAAATTAACCACAAATGGAGGCGTTTTATCATTGAAAAAACTATTATGGCTTATACCACTCATTGGGCTGTACGTTATCAAAGAAGGAATTGTTGTTTTGTCAACCAAGGGTCGCGGGGAAGCAATATATGAGCTAGGAATGCTTATAACTGCAACCACACCCTCACTTATTGCCCACGGTTCTTTATTTGTTCTTGCAGGTATCGCCTTAGTTTCGGTACCATTTATATTAAAAAAACTTGGAAATCTATAATATACTTCTTTGAGCTCACGGGTACGATAGATCGACATTACATCTGGGCTTCCGCGGATTAATCGGGCGGCCTCATTTAGCTAAAGGCAGGATAGTGAGAATAGCTGGGTAAATAGAAACTGATACTTGGTCCAAAGGCGAATATACTTAAGAAGATTGCTTAAGGAAATGGTGTGGTTGAAAGCATTTGTTTGAATTCAGAGGAGGTCAAGATGGTTAGTTTTGGCTTAGTGTTTCTAATCGTTCTAACTCTAATAGTTATTGCAATCTTTTATGTATGTGTAATATTGGACTTTATCAACCCAAGTGCTCTTCAAGTTCAACTTTTAGGTGTACTTATTATACTATTCGGAGTAATTGTTTTGTTGGCTTTTGAAGAGTCTTCCGGATATGGATTTACTTTTGGGTTGATTGGGCTTATTACAGGCAGTTTCGGTTCGTTTAGAGAACCTCAAAAGGCTCAAAAAGAGAAAGTTGATTGAGCTAACGGGTACTTTAGATCCCATCTAGGAGCAGTTTGCCGCCGCGGCAGCTGCTCTTTCTGTCATTAAGCTAAAAGGCAGTTATCTTCAATAACCACATAGGATCAAAGGAATTTGTCTGCATCTGAACCGCCTATACTGGGCGTTATTTTCGTTCCATTTCTCGCCACCTCACGGAACTTGAAGCGTGTATTATAAGATTTTTAATAGAAACTGCTTGCTTTTAAAGCCAGAGAATGTTGCGGTACCTTGAGGAGGGAATTTTGCTTTTGGAAAGCAAAAGCCCCCTCCATCGTTTTGGTGGAAGGGGCTTAAAAATACGCGGTCATGGCGTTGGGGCATTATAAGATGCAGCAGATCCTTTTTTTGTTCTTTCCGCCAGCTTCGTAATCGACTCCACGTCTTGATCGGTTAATTGATCCAGAAAATGTTTGCGTATGGCCATGGAGACGATGGGACGGGCATCATTTAAGGCTGATTTGCCAATGGGAGTAATGATGACCTGAACACCGCGATCGTTGTCTAATGGCTTCCTCATCACCAGCCTGCGTTTCTCCATCCGCGTCAGATGATGCGACAATCGGCTCTTATCCCAGTCCATGGATTCGGCCAGCTCCTGTTGGCGAAGGCTGCCGTCCCCCAGAAGGTCTAACCGATCCAGTACTCCATAATCGCTCTCTGATAGTCCGGTTTGATCGGACATCTCTTTGATTACGCGACCGAAGATGCTGTGAAAGGTGCCTTTCCACTTATACCATAATTGAATTTCTTCTTCGTTCAGTTCGCTCTTATTCATGGAATCATTATAGCATGGTTGACGCGTCAACTACAATATGATACTGTTGTTTGAGGTTGATACGTCAACTAGACTAATGCTGAGAAGACCAAGAAAGGAACATCTATTATGCAAATGAACGTAAGTACGTCTACTCCAGTTATCTCGTTTAAGCCGGTAGTACTATCGGCCCCGGGTCGTGGTGAGGATTTGCAAGTGCGGGTATCAGCGTCAGCGACGGGTAGCCAATTGCCTATTATTATTTTCTCGCAAGGCTTTGGTTGGTCGATGGACAGCTACGGTCCGTTAGTCGACTACTGGGCTGCTCACGGCTTCGTGGTCATTCAACCCACCCATCTCGACTCGAGGACGCTGAATCTTCCCCCTGACGATCCCCGTACACCACTGATTTGGCGTTTCCGCGTCGAAGACCTGAAGCTCATCCTTGACCAACTTGATCTTATTGAAGCTTCCGTTCCAGGCCTCAGCGGACGTCTCGACCGAAGCCGTATTGCCGCAGCCGGACACTCCTGGGGAGGCCAAACGGTGAGCATGCTGCTCGGCGCGCGAGTCCTCGATGCCAATGGCGAACCGGGAGAGGACATGTCCGACTCGCGGATCAAGGCGGGCGTATTGCTTTCCACGACTGGCCTTGGTGGAGCTGACTTGACTCCGTTCGCGGCAGAGCACTTCCCATTCATGCACCCGAGCTTCTCTGAGATGAGGACGCCGACTCTTGTGGTCGCGGGGGATCATGACCAATCCCACCTGTCCACTCGGGGACCTGACTGGTTCACGGACCCCTACTTCCTGAGCCCGGGCAGCAAGAGCCTGCTCACCCTCTTTGGGGCAGAACATATACTTGGCGGAATCTCCGGGTACAACGTCGCGGAGACGACGGACGAGAACCCCGAACGAGTTGCTTTGCTCCGGCAGCTTACGTGGTCGTACCTTCGCGATGCGCTCGGCCTCGACAATTCCAGCTGGATAGAAGCCCGCAAAGCTCTGGAAGAGAGTACCAATCCGTTAGGCCGAATTGAATTCAAGTAAGAATAATTGTTCACAGCGATCTCAAAGAAGGGACCATCCTAAAAATAGGATGGTCCTAAAAAAAGGAGAGTGTTACTAATGCAGGCTAATCCAAAGGGAGAGCGTTCCATGAGCAAGCCGTTCACTGAAGCTGCCGGTATTCCTGTCAACGATTCCACTCCTGTTATAACCTTCAGCCCCGTTGTGCTTTCGGTCCCGGGTCGGATTGTGGATTTGCAGATCAAGGTCTCCGCGCCCTCGACGGGGAGCGACCTGCCCGTGATTCTTCTATCGCACGGCCATGGGCCTTCGAACTTCGTGTCATCCCTACACGGCTACGGGCCCCTCGCAAACTTCTGGGCAGCTCACGGCTTCGTCGTTATCCAGCCCACTCACTTGGACTCGAAGGCGCTGGGCCTGCGTGAATCGTATAACCCAGAGGCACCGTTGTTTTGGCGGTCCCGAGCCGAGGACATGCGCTACATTCTCGATCACCTTGACCAGATCGAGGCTGCTGTTCCGGGGCTCGGTGGGCGCATAGACCGAAGCCGGATCGCCGCAGTCGGGCATTCAATGGGCGGGCATACGGTAGGCATGATGTGTGGTCAGGGGGTTACTGATCCGGTCGACGGGACGGAAGTGAATCTGGCCGACCCTCGGATCAAGGTGGGTGTACTGTTGGCTGCGCCAGGCAAAGGTGAGGACCTCGGTGCGTTCGCAACCGAGCACTACCCAGTCTTGAAGACAACTAGCTTCGCCACAATGACAACGCCAGCCCTCGTCGTCGTGGGTGATAACGACTGGAGCCCCGCGTTTTCCGATCGCAAGGATTGGCGCTCTGATGCGTACTTCCTGAGCCCGGCCCCAAATGCCTGCTGACGCTGTTCGGAGCGGAGCATGGGCTAGGCGGGGTAGCCGCGTACGACGCGAAGGAAACGACCGACGAAAACCCCGAGCGCGTGGCTGCGCTGCGAGCGCTCGTCTGGTCCTATCTCCGTACAGCGCTCTACCCTGAAGACCCCGCCTGGCTCGCAGCGTGTGCCGCGTTGATGGATACACCTAATCTGCTGGGTATCATCGAATGTAAATGAAGCTCTAATAAGCCGTACGAAACTATTATACAAAGAGCAAAAAACACAACTTCTCATTGGGCGGACTGGTCTTACCCCCACCGCCTCAAAATTGGTTGCGTCGTGATATTGTCGGGGGACAAGGACATTCATCCATTAGAAGCCGTGCTAAGTGGGAATTGGCATTAAGCTAACGGGTACGATAGTTTGGAACTGTCCATAGGACAGCTTCTATTTGATGTTCATTAAAGTAACGGGCAGATTACTTCAATAACAAGATTGACAGTAATTTGTAATAAACTTGAAATCATCATTTTACCTTGCATTAATAAATATAGCCTATAATAAGAGTTGACCCCCCTTTTAAATAAAAACCTTAGCCCTGTAGCCCGTTGCTATGGGGCATTTTTTTTCATTGATCTATGGCAGTTTACAGCAACAAAACCTTGATTACAGCCGTTAAATATGGAAAGTACTGCCTTGTCTTTGATGAACTACATTCTGAATCGGTATTTTTCAGGTTAGCTGAATAACATTGCTTAAAAGATGAATGTGTAAGGTGGGAATTATGTGTTTAAAAGAAAATTATTGGCTTTTATTTGTACCATTATAATATCTGCTCCGATTGTGGGAATTTGTTTTATGCTCATAGAAGAAAGTACAATAAAGGAAATACCTGGGTTAATCTTTACTTATATAATTGCAATCCCAGTTACACTTATATACGGGATTCCTATATCAATGCTTTCCGATATATTAAACAATCAGGTTAGGGGCAAAAGAAGAGAATTCTTTTCATTAATTGTTCATTTATTTTTTGGAATTTGTTTAATTATGGTTCTTGATTCAAGATTTTATCTAACTGAATTCAATATGTTCGACCTATATTTCTTAGTTGCCTCCACAATTATTTCATTCATTTTTTGGGCAGTGGACGAGATTTTGAGGAAATATTATTTTAACATTCGGGCAGATTAACGCCATTCGTTTTCATTTTCTTTAAGGATTGAACATTTCTGATAATAACAGATGTTCAGGAAATTATTGGGGTTTACTGAGGAACACTCCGTATAAATGAGAATTATGAAAGTAAGGGGGACTCTCAATGAAGAAATCAATTGCGATTGTATTCCTTTCTCTATTCGTTATAGGTTGCGAAGAGTACAGCATTACTGATTTAATCACTCAAGAGTCGCCAAAGATAGTTGTAATGACACAGGACCTTATCGCTATTGAAAATCATAACGATGGAATGGTACGTAGGAACTTAGAATATAACTCCAAAGACAAAGGAAAAATAGCTGTCGACCCGAACTATTTCAATCAAAACGATATTAATCGGGGCGATGTGATTTACTATAAAACACCTAAAATTGATAATAACAAATATCCGCAACTAAATCCGCCCGAGTATAATATTGCAAGGGTTATAGCTCTTCCAGGGGAAGAAATTGAAATAAAAAAAGGCAAAGTTTATGTTAATGATAAAAGGTTAGATACCTTCTATGGTAAGGCTCTCAGTTGGGGACTCGAAGAAGAAGAGTATTTTAAGACAGTCAATAAGCCAGGTTCAGCTCAATGCGGAGATTCATGCCTGAAGACCATGAAAGAATACTTTAACATGGGAATGGATAAGGTTAAAGTTCCTGAAGGGCATCTCTTTGTTATGGGTGATACGTGGTGGAGAAGTATTGACAGTCAAATCTTTGGTCCTTTGCCTGTTGCCACTATCAAAGGAAAGGTATTGGGGTATGCTGGTAACTGATTGAACTAATGGGTAAGATAGTGGAGGAGCTCCTACGAGGCGTCCTTTGTTCGTTTGTGGAGGTAACGGGCAGTTTCCTTCAAAAAACAATTATATATTTATTTTGAAAGACTATTATTTTAGCAGCTTTTCATGGGGTGATCTTTTGACGCAGTCGGACTTACGGCAGATGCTTGTTCGCAAGCTGGTAGTCGCTTATTTTACTTCCTGGGCAATTGTTCTTTGGGTGTCCTTTCCTAACATAGTGTTAGGAGGAGCCAGCTGGAACGCGGCTGGAAATTATATGTCTTGGGTTTTCATGATTGCGTTATACGCAGTTCCCACCATCTTTCTCTACGGAAGTCTAGTTTCTTCTCTCCTCGAAGCAGCTGCGGCGAGGTTAAAAGTGAAAGGCCCAGGTGAGGTGTTAGTATCCGGTTTGCTTCATGTCGCATTTGGGTTTTGCTGTGGCTTCGTACTTCAATCTTCACTTTTCAGCATCATGGGGGGAGTCGCAGCTATCCTTTTCTTCTGTTGCGATCGAATCATCGTTCGTGCCATCCCGAGCCTTAAGATAAAAGCCCGGTTGATCTCCTTCACTGTCCCTGTTCTCCTGTTTGTTCTCATCGCTGGTGCGATCTATGCGACATCACCGCCAAAGCCGCCATTTACGGCAAAAGATGCTGTACAATTTGCCACTTCCGGTAACGGCACTACTATTGACCGGTTTCCCAAAGAAGAGGGCCAAGTTAAGTTGAAAATTGGCGGCTATGACGTTGAGCGGGAAACGAAAGTAGAGGAAACGGCCCGGAAGGAGACTTATAATGTGGTGTTTACGGAACGTTGGCATAAAGGTGAAGAAAACGGTCAATATCAGATGATCTATGAGGTCAGCCGCGGAAGCATGGGAGCCAAAGGAGGAAATGGTGCGGAGCCTCCATATTTGCAGTTTAAGTAATCGCGTTTCTATGGCGGGTCAATTGCTGTAACCTAGTTCCTAGGAATGATCAGAAGTATTTTTACGTTAACGGGTACGATAGCTCCATAAAAATAGAGAGGTGGCTGCCGGCATGGATCGGCAGCCGCGTTGAGCTACCCCAAAAAATACTCTTAGCACAGACCCGAAAATGGCAGCACGTAACTAAGCCCAGCTTTTATGTTTTTTTAATACTGTGCTTCTAAGGAATTTATGGGACATTAGGACGGTTAAGAGGTTTCCGAGTTAGAGAGAGCAACGTTTTAGAAAACGGAAATGTCCACTTTTTACGAAGATGAAGATGGGGAGGAGGGAAAGAAATGGCTTCGTTTTGTATACTGTCCGGAAGGAGTGAACAGTAAATTCAGCCTCAATGTATTTGAGGATTCGAAAGAGGCATTCATTCCTCTGACAGAGTTTTATCTACCCCCAGTGGTACGTATCGACAAACGATCTCTACCATATCCAGCTATTGTAGGTGTTGGTGACCGCTCTCACCATAGTTTTTCAACGGCCCCACTTTGCTTTATTTCATTCATCAATCCGGAGGAAATGTATGTCGCGTCTATTATTCCAGCGTTTAAAGGGAAACAGCAGAGGCTGCTTGGCTTTTGAACCATGTTTTCTCATTCCGTACAGTATGGTGAGTACATATGCCTCATTGTATATGTTCGAGCTCGGCATCGCCGAGACTAGCATCGGGTGGATCACCACCATCGGATTGGTCGTCCAGGTGTTTTCTTCGTTTATCAGCGGTTATTTGACCGATCGGATGGGACGCAAATCGGCCATTTTATATTTTGACCTGCTCAGCTGGAGTCTGGCGACGATCCTGTGGGCAGTTTCGCAAAACGTGTGGTTCTTCCTAACCGCCGCGCTCATCAACGGATTTCAGCGGGTGCCTCATACGGCGTTTTACTGCCTGATCGTCGAGGACACGAAGCCTGCCGATCGGACCTATGTATTCACGCTACTGCAGATTATTAGCGTAATCGGCGGCTTGTTCGCCCCCCTCGGCGGGCTGCTGGTGGACTATTACGGATTGGTGCCGGGCGTCCGCATCATGTATGTGCTGGCGTTTCTGATGATGACCTTCCAGTTCGTGGGACGGCATCTGACGACGCGCGAAACTGAAATCGGACTGAGAAAAATGCGGGAGACCCGCGAGCTCTGCCTGAAGGAAAGCCTGATCGATTATGGAGGGGCGATCCGCGACATTTTATTGAGAAAGTCGCTCGTGCTTATCTTCAGCGTATATATCCTGTTCAATTTCCAGGCCACAATGAAAACGACGTATCTATCGCTCTACATGGCTGATTATCTTCATGTGAGGAGTGGGTTGATATCGCTTTTCCCGGCGTTGTCCTCGGTCATCATGTTGCTAACCCTGTGGCTACTGATGCCTAAGATTCCCGAGCATATGGCGAACCGCTCCATGATGGCGGGGTTCATCCTGTCGGTAATCTCCAATGTGATGCTTGTACTGTGGCCAACATCCAATTTAGTCTGGATCGGGTTGAGCACGATTTTGGCGGCGGTGGGGCTGATGATCAGCTCGCCTTATCTGGAAGCCGCCGTGCAGAACGCGATCGACGACGAGAAGCGGGCGAAGATGTTCTCCATGTTGTCCGTGCTTATCCTGCTCCTGACGTCTCCGGCTGGTATTATCGGCGGGTGGGCGTACAATCTCGATCCGCGAATTCCCGTATGGCTCGTATCTGGTGCCTTTGCGGGATCAGCGATCCTGATGCTGCTGCATCTGAGGCGGGAAAAACATATCCATTCACACAAGAGATGAGCTTTACCGGGTTCTGTTAAAGACTCACTTCCTTCTTTGGTAATATCCACGCGAATAGAGTCGGGGGCAAGCCAATAACAAAATAGCTAATCCTGCATAGCTGGAGTATCTTAATGCAATATTCAAATCAGCTTTTACTAAGGAAAGCACTCTACTAGGGGAAGTACTGTTTATCCGGCTGAAATCCATTATCCGTTAAAATCGTATCCGTCGTAACATAGGTGGCCCCTGCCTCTATGTATGGCAATGCTTCTTGCCTATCGTTAATCGTCCATAGGGATATATCGATCCCCGTCTCTGAAAGCTTTCTTACTTCCTCAGGCGTAGCAGTTTTGTAGGAGTAATTCAGAAACGACGGCTTCAATCGTCGGACGAGCTCCATGTCTGCGGCGGCGGGCGCTTTAGCGGATAAGTAACCGAGCTGCACATCGCCGTCAATCATTCGTACTTTATTCAGATCGTCGGCATTAAAGCAGATGAAACTGCACTGTGCGAGCATACCACATTGGCCGACAAGCTGCACGAGCCGCTCCAGATCCGTATCGCGATGATATTGTTCGATTTCTATAAACACATGCATACCGTATGATTCGCTTACGGCCAGCACTTCCTCCAATGTAGGGATTTGCAGACCGGGATACGCTTCGATGCAATGCCCCCCCACGATGTTTAGCTTGCGGATTTCCTCGAATGTAAAATCTTTTACCATCCCGCTCCCATCAGTCATCCGGTCGACCGTCCGATCGTGATGAACGATCCAACGACCGTCGGTCGTGCAGTACGTATCGCATTCGATCCCCCAGAAACCGGAACGGCCGGCCAGTTCGAACGATGGGACCGTGTTTTCCGGAGCGTGCATGCTCAGTCCCCGATGCGCGATATATTTCGGTGCCTTCATTGGGTTCCCGCCTTTTGTAAATAGACTACTTGCCAGCTTGCGTCAAAATGTATTGGTTGATGCTTTGTTCCGCATCCCGTAGCGCGGTATTGACGTCCTTCGTGTTGTTCATTACATGTTCATACTCCGTATTCAACAGGCCGCTAGCTTTGGATTCGTGTATCGAGAAGGCGGGAGACGGCGCCGGTTTGCTTTTGAATATTCCGGCTATATTTTTACCCTTGAGCTCAGGGATATCTTGTCCGAACAATTGGGCATATTTCGGATCTTTCAATACGGACACTTTCGCCGTCTTTTTGACCATGGTCGTCTGCACTTCTTCGGAGAACAGCACTTCCATGACACGAAGCTGGTCGTCTCGATGCTTGCTTGTTTTGAGAGGGATTACGACGTGCAGGTCATACATACCGTAGACGTTCGGCTTGTCCTTGTAGCTGGGGAATTGAGCGACGTCCCAATTCAGCTCTGGATTTTCCTTGAATCGCAAAAACAAGTTCACGGTCGCGATCATCGCCGTCGTCTTATCTTTGATGAACCGGTTCCAGGATGCAGCCCCGCCTTTATCCAAGGTATTGCCTGGTATCGAGTATATTTGCTTGCCGATATCGAACGCTTTTTTGAAAGACTCGCTGTTGACAGCAGCCTTATTCGTTTTCACGTCGACGTTGGTTAGTGAAAGCGGAAAGGTCAAGCGGGCCACGCCGTCGACATCCAGGCCTTTATACTGAACGCCGTTATCCGCGCGGGTCAATTTGGCCGCTATGGCAATGGTGTCCTCCCATGTCATGCCGTCCTTCGGATAAGGTACACCGAATTTGTCGAATATGTCCTTGTTATAGTAAAGCGCATTCAAATTGGCCGAGTACGGGAAAGCGTACAGCTCGCCTTGATCCGATACTGACCGGATCGCATCTAACGCCTGGGGATCGAATCGCGCCAAATCCAATTGTTGTTTTTTGGCCGGAGCGGTCATATCTTCATATACGCCCAAGTCTTTATAACTTGCCATATTACCGTTCCATGTAACGAAAAAGTCAGCTGGTTCTCCGGCGGCGATCAGTGCAGGCAAATCGTTTTTGGTGACGACGTTCTCGATCGTTATGTGCGGGTACTTCTTTTTCAGCGGCTCTTGGATCAGATCGTTAAAATCTTGCGCTGACAAATAATTTCCGCTCTGATACAGCTTCAAAGTGACCGGTTCCAGCTGGCGGTTCTCGACGCCCGCGGACGGTTCTTTGCCTGATCCCCCTTCACACCCAGTTAGTAAGGATCCGACTGCCGCTGCCATCATCCAAGCATAGCTCTTTCTTATCATTGCGCCCTGCTCCTCCTCTGTTATATAAATAAAACGATGAGAAAACGGATAGGAATACACCGCCTAAGCGAAAGTATCACATCCGGATTTTCTCATCGTCTCCATCCGAAAAATATGCAATTTATGATCGAAGAAATCAAACATATGATTTTTTCAATCATTCTCCTTGGTATTGTACTTCAAAAAAATGGTTTTTACAATAGATTTCACATTAAATTTTGTTAAATGGAGGGGGAACTTCCTAATATTTACCGAGCTGCTCCATACCAGCCAGATAGGCATACGTTTCTCCTGGATTTTGCCAAAAAAACGGCACTAATACCATGTTCTCGATGCCTCTACTTTTTTGCAGCGTTAAGATACTCTCGGTAATGCAGCAGCATGCTGACATACATGTCAAGGCAGATCAGATGGCTTTGGAATGGCGCCTGTGGAATGGATTTCATTCGCTGCGGCCGATAATGCTCCAGCCTTTTCCATTGCTCAGTGATCGGAATATACAACCCAGTCACTGCATCGCGTCTGACCTTATAATTTCGGGAGTTTAGCGCAATAGCGTTTTTATTTGCGATACTGTTCACTGTACAAAATATGAGCAAAATCTGAACCTATAAAGATATAGATAGGGATTCCAATATATGGTACTATATGGGCGGGTTGATGGAAGAAGGGTGGAGTAGATAATGACAAATGATAATTTCACAAAAGCTATTTATTAGGAATTTTAGCTTGTTTGATTGTAATAGCGTTTAAATTGAGGAATAAGGAATATATTCAATCACCAGCACCAAACGTAGATGTTAATAACCAAGGTGGAAAAGTAATACAAATTAAACCTAATAGAATGTTATTCATAGGGGAGTGGTTGGGAACAACTTGTCATTTTTGAAAATAATCCAGATACTAAAAAATTGAAGTAGTCAGCTCGTTTACTTATGAAGATTATTTCAATAATCACAAAGAAAATGGCATTCCTGTAAGAACCGACAAATATGGAAACTAAGCTAACGGGTACGATAGCTTAATCTCAATTCTAAAAATGCACCATCCGGCTAAAGGGGGATTTAATTTTTAGAATTTGGCTCAGAGTGAGGAGGGCAAGAATGGATTGGGTGTTTATCGGAAGTACTGCAGATGACTCATTTTTGCTGAACGGGATATATCTTTAAGAAAAAATGGGTTGACACGGGTGGGAAGGCTGCCGTGATAGACCCGATATACAAAGCTAAAAAATACTTTACCGTTGAGGGATGCCTTCATCAGGCTATGTGCTAGCTCAGCCTATTGTCCGTTTGAAAAAGTAAAAGGTACGATAAAATAAAATATTTTCTTTTCGATGTTGGTTCATATTTAGGCTTCTCAAATTATAAGATCACCGATATTATCTGTAAAAAAGAGGAATTTCGTTGCGCTAACGGCGAACTATAGATCAATTGGGAACGGCGGAAGACGATCAAACTTAAGGAGTAATAATATGGCGCCAGCGGAAGAAACAGTACCGTCATTAGAGGAACTTAGAAAAATTGCTAATAGATATGATTTAAAAATAAATGAAGAATTAAATCCACATACAGGTTTTGAACTTTTCTCTGAGGAGCTTGAATGCGGTTTCGCTGCAACAATAATTAGCGATTTTTACTTATTTAGTATTGATGTGTATAAACCTTATATTAAGTTTGTTACAGAGGCACTTGCAGGAGTGCTTAGAAGCTATAGTTTACCCACAGGCCAATTAAATGAGGACATTCAAGAATTTAATAACACTCGTTTAGAAATTCTGACAGAATATGAGCGTTATTGGGTTCAATATCTAACAACTGAAGAAAAGAACGATGAGATTCTCTTATTGCGTTACAGACGTTTTGTGGAAGAATAATGTAACTAACTCCACTGAACTCCTGATCTAATTTTCTAACGGCATAAGCATGATGCGAATTTTGGGTGGAGTTTCCGAATGTTGAATTACTCAATAATAAAATCGTGATGCCTGCTGAAATAGCTTTAATTATTTCGGAGGCAATCATACAAGGTTGGAAACCTAGTGAGAAAGGTGCGTTATTAAGTTTAATGGGAGAGGATCGGAACTCCACAGCCCAGAAAGTCCTCTCATTAGAGGGGACTTTTTACTTATGACCCATACGAGACAAAGGTTTAATTATAGTGCATACATAGCATCGATGTTCTTTCCCTTTTAACTGCCTGAAATTATCACAATAAGCACATTTCATGCATCCCACCTAATTCTGCTCAGAACGATTTGTAGAACCAGCAGTCTGAGCTTGTGTCGCTTCATTTTTAGCTGAAGTTGCTGCTTGATTACTAGCTGGTTGAGACTGTGATACTGCATTACTAGCTGGTTGAGACTGTGATACTGCATTACTAGCTTGATTGTTTGCTTGATTTGATTGTTGGGTAGTCATTTTTGACTCCTTTGTAAAATTTTTTTGTGCTTAATAAGCACATCATTAATATTAACAAGTAGCTACTCATTTATTTATGTTTCTGACAACTTGGCTCATGGCGAATATTAATAGTTCAAAGAACCATTGCGCTAACGGGTACGATAACTCAATAATTATCATCATGACAGACCTGCTGTGTTGAACGGCAGCTTTATTTACTAGTGACGGGCAGTATTTATTTAATAATTGGAATGCAACATTTAATATCTATTTTTAGTCAAATATTTATAACGAACGATATGAAGAGGTTCCGCAAATGGATAAACAAAAAAAATTATTATTCCGGTTGTATTTATTGGAGTGTTAATCTTAAGTGGGTGTTCGAAGGATAACGTAGAGAAAAACGCTCAAGCACCGGCTGACCCAGCACAAGCTAAAAACAACAATAAACCATCGTCTCTTTCTCCGCCAAATACTCAAAGTCCAAGTCAATCTGAGAAACTAGAGGCCATAAAATATACGAATGAGCAGTTATCACAAATATCAGAACTTATGGAAAAAGAAGGCCTAGAGAATGTTTACCTGCCTAAATTAGCCGTTGAAGATAATCCACTTACCATTTTGGATCGGGATAATAAACTTATTCTTCAATACAAATACATGACGTTAGAACAACGCAAGAAGATTTGGGATGAGGTTAAGGATGTACAAATTAAGAAAGTCATACTAGCTAATGGGGTAACTGGAGAATGGATTAATGGTAAGGATAATTTACCAAAAAACAGATTCTTTAGATTCCAAATGAACGGAATGTATTTCATCCTAGATGATTACAGAAATTTGTCGGAAGAACAAGTACAGACAATTGCTGAATCGTTTGATTCTCTTGATAACCTGAAAAACAAAAACTAAAGGGTACGTTAGTTCAAATAAACCTTGGAGCAGTTTCGCCAACGCAACTATCCTGAGAACCATATCACATAAAGATACGACTAGGCTTGGGTGTTGAAATTTTTCGCATACGCTATTTTCGTTATAATTCGGAAAAGATGGAATAATGAATTCAAGAAAGGGTGAGTCAAAATGCAGCAACCTTTACTTGAAAAGCTGGAGCAACTTATTTCCGATCTAAAGCAGAAAGAGCAGGCAGCTGTCTACACTGTCCCAGACGAGGTTATAGTCAGCATTAATAAGGCCAAAAACTTGGAAAGATTATTGCTTGAATACTAAATACAGTTCAAGGGAGCGGCGGGGTCGACATTGTCAATATTTTGCGTAGGGAGTTTGGCATAAGCAAAAATTTAACTGACCGATTTGCCAAGTGGGCTGCGCACAGTAAGGAGCAATTTGCGGACGCGCTTCACGACGCCATCGACCGGGCTGAAATTCGCGCCGGCAAGCAGGGGTTGTTCTTCGCGGGTTCCCCCGGTAAGCAGGAAGCTACAGAAGCTCTTGCCCTGCTGAAAGAAATCGCTCATGCTGCGGTGAGGCGGCAGTTTAACCCGCGTTACGCTGGGCCGGACGTCTATGTTGACATGCAAGACAAGCTGCTTCGTTTTCATGAGCTTCCGAACACGTTTCCGGGTAGCGGTACCGTGAAGTACAGAAGTCTGCTATCAGAGAACCGGTTCTATGCTATGTCCGGGGAGGATCAAGAGATTACAGAGGCTTTGAAGGCGAGTTCCCGGCGTGGTACCAGCGTTCATCTTTTGCTTTTCTGGAAAGCAGGGAGTGGTACCCGGATTACGGTTATGTACAAGCTTATTTATATTTGTTAACGGTGGAACAGCTAGACCGGCTCCGTGATGATTTTATCCGCTATATCGGTGAGGAGTTCACGAAACTAAAGGTAAAGCCGGAGCTGTATAGGGCCGAATCTTTGAAATCAATGCTGGAGACGGCGCTCACCTGGAAGGTATGACGTCGAGAAGGCTATTAATGAAGCTTTAAAACACTTAAAATCTATTCCTCCAAAAGATTATTCGGATTGCACTAAAGGGTACGTTAGATCAATTTCATCCAGGAGCAGTTTGCCGCCGGCAACTGCTCTTTCTGTCATTAAGCTAAAGGGCAGGATAGTTATAACTAAAGTCACCCCAAAATAAGGGATCACATTTGATATAATCATCTAAGCAGCTGGTATAACGGCTGTAGTTATCTCATTAGATGGGTATCTATGCCCCGCAAAATGATAACAAGTATATCCAGGATAATAAGCGCTACCTCATCGACAAAGAAGAAAATGGAGGAATAAATGAATATTGAACTTGAAAAGCTGATTTATGCTTTAAACCAACGGTTCAAGACGAATATCATCTCCACTGACTTCCAAACTATGCCGTTAGAGGGCGGAACTGTGGGAAATGTGTACCTGGTAACGGGGATCGCCGAAACCGTGGATGGCGAAAAATTGCCTTACCGTATAGTGCTGAAAATCCAGAACAAATGGGAGCGTTACGGCGATCCGGGTTCATGGCGTCGGGAATTTGATCTCTATTCGTCTGACTTGGGAGCGACTTTCTCGCAAGCCCTCCGCTGGCCGACATGTTATCACGCCGAGTTCAATGCCGAAGTTAATGAATACCATCTGTGGCTGGAATATATCGATGGCGTAACCGGTTTAGACTTGACCGATGACATGTATGAAAAGGCCGCGCTGGAGGGATGAGTACCTGAAAGCTGCTTGGGATGAAGCACCTTCTGAGGTTTGGTTAGAAGTGATACCCTAATATGCGTGAATGGGTAGCACATAATAAATCAATTCCTGATGAGATTATGGAGATTCTCGCTAACGATGCGGATGAAAGGGTCAGGTTTAATGTTGCAACAAAAAATCGACTGCCTGAGCACTTGCAATTAAAACTGGCTAAAGATTCAGATTGCTCGGTTGGAAAACGGATTGTTTACAATAAAAAAGCAACAATTCAAGTCCTAACTTTTTTACTAAATGATGAGGACGAAGACATACGAACTTTGGCAAAGAATAGATTTGATGAAAGACGATACAAGTAAGCGTTACGCTAACGGTTACGATACTATGGCAAAATGGGGAAAATGTTCACGGGCGTTAGGTGAAATTGTGAGCGATCGGGTGCGATTCTACTAGTTACAAAAATTTCTGGAGGCTTTATCATTCTTGCTATAAGTGGCTTTTATATATACGCTATAACCAACACATAGATACTGAACCGTAGAGAACAAGAAGAGGTCTTTTCCGCTAACGGGTGCGACAGCATTCCTGTAGAGCGTTAATTTTGAGCTTTGCAAAAAAACGAGCGCCTCGGTACGATGGGAGTACGCAACGGGTCATAGCCCTTAAAATCCCATCATCCAGGAGGACGCTCTACTATGAAGTTTAAAGCACAGGAGAAACAAAAATCAACTCATTGAAAAGATTAGCCCTCAGCATCTCGTCGTCGAAATCGACATCGCACAACAAACGCACGTCGCGCGTGCAGTAAACTTCCGTGGGATCGTAATCGGCAATCCGCTAGCTTTCTCAAATGACGAAGAAGGTTTTCAGATCCTTCTTCGCTGGATCCAATCGTTGCTAGCAGCCCACAATCTTAACACCGCTATCATCGGCATGGAACCGACTGGTCATTATTGGCTGAGCGTCTCCAGATGGCTATCCGAGAAACAATTTGAAGTTGTTCTTGTTGATCCTCATCTCGTGAAAAAGAATAAATAAGGAAAACCGCGACAATACGCCATCGAAGAGCGACCAAAAGGATGCTCTCGTCATCGCAGACATGGTAAAAAATGGCTGCTACTCGTTCATTCGCAACGCGCCTGAAGCGTTTGAGGAACTTCGTGTCTTACTTTCAAACCGAGATTCCGTCGTTACAAGACTCGTTAGTGCAAAGAACCAAGTCCATCGTTGGGCTGACGTAGTGTTCCCTGAGCTGCGACAAGTGTTTAAGAACCTGATGTGTAGAGGTTCATTGGCCACACTTCGTCTTTTCCCGACTCCTGAAGAATTGAAAAAGCTAGCCTCAGGACGTGGTAAAGGGCTGGAAATCCGTTATGCAACGTCAACCCGGGAACAAGAAGGCTCAGACCCTAATTACGCTTGCTCGTCATTCTGTTGGTTCTAAGCGGGCAACGCATGCGTACAAGCTCCACTTAACGCAGCTTCTCGCTGAATACGACCTAGCTTGCCAACAGCTACAAGTCGTAGAGGCAGAGATTACGGCAGTCTTAGACCGCATCCCTTTTGCTAAATCTATGCTTGCTGTCAAAGGGATTAGCGCGATCTCACTAGCTGGAATTCTTCAGCAGTTTTTTTCTGTGTAGAATTACTTGCTGTTGTCCCTACGGGATTCGCAATTTTTGTAGAGAAAACCCTGCACGCCAATTAGACAGAAGACGACGCTTGTCAGACGACACAAACATTGTTTCATAAAACTCTTATTAACTAGAGATTTTTTAATTTATAGGATCAAGTTTGGTCGCGATTTGACGACACAAACTTGATCCTATTATCGCTACACAAACATTGTCCATTTTTAATGGAGGAGCAAAACTTATCGATTTTCGCCGCACCTATGAATGCCATCTGTTGGGTAACGGAGCTCTTTGGGGTCAAAGCTATAATTGCCGTAATTCATAGTGCCCGCTTCGTCCAGGCTGGCTTCCCTCATTAATAAAAAATTCAAGAATACCTAAATCCGTTGGTGCTACACATGCCGTTATGATGAGAGGGGAAGACACCAGGGGAATGGCAGTTGATAATGAGGGTACAAAAAGACTTAAAAAGCGAGGTCGAACTAAAGCATATTTCTTTATCAAAACTAAGATACCTGCACAATGTACGGTGGTGAAGGCAGCCACACATACCTTTGACGATATAACCGGCGAGGCCGGAACTGTAATCAATATAAAAACCCTAGAAGATGCTTTCCGTAACACCCGGCAGAAAAACAACTCTTCAAGACCATATCCATAGACATCCCGAAAGTTGAGAAGGCCACGATCTATACTGTCATGGTACCATCCGAAGCGTTTATCTCTTCTGATCCGGGCAAGTTAATGAAGATCAAGACCGCGTTCGGAACCATAACAGTTCCGTCTAACATGCTAAACCTCGAAAACATAGATGGAGCTAAGGAAGTCGGCCTCCATATCGCTACAGCGGAAACTAGCAAGCTGACCGGGAAAGTAAAGGAGAAGGTTGGAGGAAGACCAGGGGTCGAGCTTGGGATAGCCAAGTTGCTAGTCAAACAAGACACAGATCCGTCTGTAATGCCTCCTTCATACGCGCACTAGAATATCGATTTTTCATAAATTGATATCGCATTTTGACATTTACATTCCTATTCTTCAGACATATGATTAATTTATCGTTGAGTTAGATTTAAAAAGGAGTTGCTTCTATGAATAAAACGGATTTTATCGACAACAAGTCACAAACTTATGAAACACGTCAAAATTGCCATGGCGGCAAAGGTCCTTTTCAGCTAAAGGATCTTATTCAAGCAGTGTCATCAAGTGATAAGCAATACATCAAATTCATTCATGATGATATCATCCCACCTGGTTCGACTTTCGGCTATCACCAGCATAAGAGCGATGCTCCCGTAGAAGAGTGGTATTACTGCATTTCCGGTCAAGGAATCATGGAGCTTGACGGCAAACAATACGAGATGTCGGCCGGCGACATCAGCGTCTGCCGTGCAAACGGCAGCCACGGTCTTATTAATAACGGCCCGGAAGACTTAAGAATTATCGTTATTTATGCTTCTTCAATACAGTAACGGGGGGATAAGCTTGAGTGACCGAAAACTCAAAGTAGGTGTTGTCGGCTTAACTGTAGGAGCAAGTCACGTTAAAGACTATGCGAAAAGCGACACCGTTAAAGAAATTGTGCTGTGCGACGTTAATGAATCAAAACTGCAGGAAATAGGCGATAAATATAACATTTCAAAAAAGTATACGGATTTCGATCAAATGCTGAGAGAGGAAAATCTGGATGCAATCAGCCTTGCAGTTCCTAATTTCTTGCATATGAAGCTTGCCATCCAGGCTATGGAAGCGGGAGTGCATGTGCTATGCGAAAAGCCGATGGCAAGAAATGCGGCAGAAGGTAGGAAAATGCTTGAAGCCGCTCAAAAGCACAACAAGAAGTTGATGATCAACTTCAATCAGCGTTTTCAACATGAATGCCAAAAGTTAAAATCCGTTATCGACGAAGGCAAGCTTGGCGATATCTATTATGTGCGTACGCTGTGGCAACGAAGACGAGGGGTACCATGGTGGTATCCGCTTTCTTCTGGAAAAGAACTATGCGGCGGCGGAGCTATCATTGATCTTGGCGTTCATGTGCTTGACCGCGCCATGTGGTTTTGCGGATATCCGGACCCGGAATGGGTGCTGGCTAACACGTTTAGCAAGGTTTCCAAGGAGGAAGCAGCGCGCAGAGGCTTTCAAAATTTCGAGCTAGAAGACATGGGTGTAGCTATGTTTCGCATGACAAACGGGGCAATGCTTGAGTTGGAAGCATCCTGGGCCGGCAACCGTGAGAACGAGGTGATCACAACACGGATCTATGGCTCCAAGGGCGGTGCGATCCTTCATAAAGTAGTTGGAGATGATAATGCTGCAAGCAATAAAGTGTTTTTGGAAATCGACGGCGACGTTCACGACATCCCTTTTGATGAAATAAACATTTCTCGGATGCCGAACATCCGACAAGCGTTTCTGGATGCCATTGTCAATGACGAGGAGGTATCTTGCACGCCTCAACAGGGACTCAAGATTACCCAAATGTTAGATAAGGTTTACTTGAGCGCCGAAAATGGCGCACCGGTAAGATTCGAGGATTAATAGTTTTGCAGTAATGTCATGGAAAGAAATGGACTGAAGCTGTCCCCAGGATTTTCGATCCAATTACGGAATGTTCTTGGGGACATGTCTGTTTAAAGGCATGTCACACAATACACAACCGCCTTCTTTTGATTGATTAAGAAAACGTCTCCAACACTTAAATTGCAGCAGTTCTCGCCCAGTATGTTTTGACCGCTTCCGCCCCAAACGTTCCACAAGGCAGACCCTGGATGGCAACCGACGGGAACATTCCATTTCCATTATGGAACACAGTGCTGCCCGTAATGCATAGATAAGAACTCATAATACATCACTCCATTTATCTTATATCGATTTATCATAAACACTGCTACATTAATTGCACAGTTTGTCCAAGAAACAACTGTAAACATGCGGAACATTTTATAAATTTGAAAACGATATCATTCTATAGTGGACGGTTATAGGATGAAATTCTTGTGTGAGTGTGGTCATGCGATATATGATCAAACCGATTACTTGTCCTATAAAGCATACTTAATATCAGACCAAGATTGGTTTAATTTTTTAGAAGAAATTGATAATGCTGTTGAAAAAACTGGATCAACTCCAGAAGATAAAGAAGAAGCATTAATGAGAATTAGATCGATAGCAATTAATCTCACTAAGTTAGTGTATCAATGCGATAAGTGTGGAAATATATTTTTTTATAATAGTCCGCCTCAATTAGAAATGTTTCGAAGTTGTAGTGACACTCCTAGTGACACTCCTAATAAAGGATTATTAAGATCGGCTAAAGGAGAGAACTAGGAGATACTATTTTACTATCCAAAGGTTGATCATTCCGCTAACGGGTACGTTGGATAACAACCAGGGAGCAGATCGCCATGCGGCAGAGACAGGTTAACGCAACGAAATGGAGTAAAATATAATACGAAGAAAGAAATGAAATTAAACGGATAGCTACTTTTGAAAGTGGGTGGGCACCTTTTTTAAAATATTTAAAAGAGGAAAGAAGAAAAGGAAGTATGCTGAATTACGAAGATAACTTCTTTTTTACAAACCAATTTACGAATTTGTCATGGCTGATGTTTATTGGGTGATTTGAATTGGAGGTTGTTGAGATTTCTGGTAGGACAGTTTGAAAAAGAATATGAGGCGAAAGGACTTTCAAAAGATGAAGTTGTCCAATTAGATAGCTCAACTACTGCATATATTTTCATTACTCACATTCTTCGAAAGAAAAATTCAAAAATTACAGATATACTTTGACCGTTTCAACAACTCCACACTTGTTATTAAACCAACAGCTAACTTCATTTACGGGAATTTTGATTTGATACTGAGGGTACAAAAAGATATAAAAAGCGAGGTCGATAAAGAGCATATTTCTTTATCAAAACTAAGATACCTACACAATTATATATTTTTTATATATCTAGACACTGTTGAAGGAATAAAAAGATTCGAAATGGTATCTAAGGAGTTAGAACACTTATTGTAAAGATTTACATCAGTCCCAGACTAATTGCGCTATTGAACTAACGGGTACGATAATGCAATGACTAGGAAGTAGACCGTCACGGCAACTGCTTCCTTATCTTTGATTTTTAATCATTTAGAAGCATTGTCAAAACAGCGATCAAAGAGTATTTAACGGATAACGGCTTCGGGGATGTCTAAACGAGTCTAAAGTTATTTTAGACTCGTTTTTTTATGAAGTGCAAATGATGAATGAGTAGATTTTGTAAGAATATATTACGGCTATACTGGAAAACTATTTAAAAATTATCAAGATGTAATACAGGAACGTGCAGAAAGGGGCTGGAAGTTTATACAAGGATGAAGTTGAAGCAGGGGTAAAGCCAGGTCACACTGCAAACGTGACCGGGTTTTACCCATTCGACGGTTCGAATCTCTCTCAACCAGAGAGATGTAATCGTACTACCCAACGGTATCTTACTTATCGTATAACTATGCAGTGCAACTAACTTGTTTCTTCGTCAGCGCCTGGTACTGCTTCGGGAATACTAACGGCTTGGTTAGACTGAGTCTCTCCGATTGGTTGTACATATCGGAGCTGCGTCATGACAAGGATGATGATACCTAGCATAATTGCTCCGCTGGCTGCCGCAACGGCGTGCATCCCGCCTGTAAAAGCTTCACGGGCACCGGTGAGAAGTGCCGTCCCGATCTGCTCGGAGAGGCCTTCCGCTACGGTTACAGCACCGGCCAAGCTGTCGCGGGAAGCTTGTACCGAGGCTGCCGGCAAGTCGGTAGGAATGGAACTAGCGACTTGATCGCGGTAAATGATCGTGCCAATGCTGCCTAGGACCGCGATGCCCAGCGCGAAAGCGAATTCGCCACTGGTCTGCAACATGGAGGCCGCCGATCCCGCCTTCTCGGGAGGGGCTGAGCCGATGACTAAGTCGCTTGATAGGCTCGGAAGCGGGGCAGAGCCTATGTTAAAGAAGATATATCCGATCACCAGAATCGTGAGATCGGACTCAACCCCCACTTGGGTCAACAGCAGACAGCCAATTGCCGAGATAAAGAGACCCGTCCCGATAAGGCGGGCTGGGCGGATTCGGCGCGCGATGAGCGGCGAGAGGAACATCCCGGCCATCGACGCAATTACTCCGGGGAGCATGTACAACCCTGCCTCAAGGGGCGACAACCCTTGTACGAACTGGAGGTGCTGCGCGACGAAGAGCATGGTTGCACCTGTCAGCGTAATACCGAACATGCCCCCCAATGCGGCGCTGAATCCGGGGCTCGTAAACAAGCGAAGGTCCAGCAAAGGGGACGACAGACTGCGCTGCCGTGATATGAACACCGCGCCGAGGACGGCACCTGCCAAAATTAACAGCAAAGGCACTATTTGCAGACCATGCTTGGCGATTTCCTTGAGGCCGTATATGACCGGTAGAATGGTGCCCAGTGATAATAAGACACTCGTCAAATCTATCCGCCCGGATTCAGGGTGACGGTACTCGGGCAGTAGCAGCGGCCCGGTTATTACCAGAAGCAACTTAACCGGGACGCCCAACAGGAATACCGCCCCCCACCAGAAGTGATCTAACATGATACCACCAATTACCGGTCCAAGTGCCATGCCGCCCATGGAGCACATTAACCATATGCCGACGGCTAGGGAGCGCTGCTTTTGGTCGCGAAACATGTTACTTATCAAGGCTAGTGTCGAGGGTGATACGGTCGCCCCGGCGATACCAAGCAATGCGCGGGCCAAAATAAGCATCTCAGCGCTTCGGGAGAATGCTGCCAATATCGAGGCTATTACAAAGGCTGACCCGCCCAACAACAGCAGCTTGCGGCGGCCGATTCGGTCTCCCAGTGTGCCCATAGTGATTAAAAATCCTGCGAGCATGAAGCCGTAGATGTCAATGATCCACAACTGCTGGGCGCTGTCGGCGCCGAGGTCGGCACCAATATGCGGTAGTGCGAGAATCATAACGGAGAGGTCGATCGAGACAAGAAGAGCGGGCAGGGCTAGTACGGCGAGCCCTGTCCATTCCCGAATGCCGGCTTGTATCTCATTCCCTTTCACAGCGTTCATCATTCGTTCTCCAGCTGCTCGCTCAGCTTGTCCAGCATAAATTTTGTTCCGTACTCGCGCTGTTCTGGCGTATTATGGCCATCGAGGAAGGCGCCTTGCTCGGTGTAGATGAGCTGTGTGCCGTTACTCACTGGCTTAATTTCCGCCGTCGTCAAGGAGACCGAAATCCTTGTCTCCCCCTGGTCCAGGGTATAGGTATAAACGATGCGACTGTTCTGAACGATCTTTTGATAGCAGGCGTCGAAAGTAAAGATCGGACCGCCTGACGGGTTACCGCGGTTGATCTCTCGTCCGCCGACCCGGAAGTCGAACTCGTCGGCCTTCGGGTACCACCGGGCTTTAGCCGACAGGTCCGACCAAGAGGTGAATACCCGCTCGGGTGAAGCGCTATAATTACGCTCTATAACAAATGTAGTGTACTTTATGGATCGTTCGTTTATAATATTTTCTCCTCCTTGGGGCGGCTCATCCGGATATCGCCGAGATAATCATCAAGCCGGTCGAGGTGAGGATTCCAGCTCGCTCGCCGCTCGGCAAAATATTTCTAATGACTCATCCTCATGGCGCTCAATAATTTGGCGAAGTCTTGAACGGTCAACGAGATCTGGATGTGGTATTACTATGTTCGAAACGTTAATCCCGTCAATTTCGCATGTTTCCGAAATTTCCACTCTCGTTTCGTGATCATCCCCTTTTTCGCGCGAGGTATTTACCGGTGTGTTTGATTATAAGACATTACGCTACGTAAACTTCAAGAGTTAGTATAAAGTTTTTGAAATATTTGTAATGGGCTGCTTAGTTAAATTGCAGGTGCAACTGGAGGAAATAAGGCTGAAAATAACGTAATTGTCTAAATCCGCGCCCTGCGGATTATAGGCTGTGCATTCTTGTTTACTGCAGGTCTTTTAATTAGTGCAACTGAAGGCGACCAGCAGCGTGGTAATAATCATTCGCAAACGAAGCTGCCCGACCTCTAAGCTTGCTCTTGGTAAGCCGTGAAACGGGGAGTGCCTAAAACCCCAAGGTGGTTGTCGAATCACAATCATAAAGCTCTGAATCTGTAGTCTTGAAATTTAAAAACCCTTGACTTGTTATTTCTTCGACGAAGTTTCCGTTTTATGTTCAATAATTTGCAAGACTTTTGGTTCAACAGCTTTTAACAGTTGTTCATTGGAAAGATTGCTTTTTGGAACATCGCCACTATTTTCGCCTTGAATTTGTAAATCAACCTGTGTTTTTGCAATGACATCAACCACTTGTTGTCTAGATACATTTTTAGATGCAGCAATTTCCACAACCGATTTACCTTTTGCTAATTCTTGCTTTAATTCCGTTGGGCTAATTTTTCCTTCTGAGCTTAGAAGATGATCAACAAGTGAGTTTAAATGAGATTGTAGAAATTTTCATTATTCCGAGTAATCGTTCAACTAACGGGAGAACGTTAGTTCGATGAATAACCAAGACGTGCCTGCCGGTATGGATCAGCAGCCGCGTTATACTAACGCGCAGTTTTCCTCAGTGTGGATGAAACTGCTTTTAATTAAAGATTACCTTGTAAATATTTACTTATTTTGTATTATGTAGAGAATGAAACTCGCAAGGGAGAGAGTATGGATGTCTATGATAGTTCGACCTTATAGTTCGGATTTAGAGGATAGTGTAATGAAACTAAGCCATAAAGCATGGGCACTTTTTAAACACAACAAAGATTTTGAGCACCAAAAGATGAGCTGTGTATTCAACGAAGATAGTAAACTCATCACTGTAGGATATGTGCGTCAAGGAATAGCTGATGACCACAACGTAATGGAAATTGTGATTCATGTTAACGAAGAGGGTTCTGAGCGAATTGATGAAGTGAGGAAAATAATATACCCTTCATTAGTTGATATCTGTTTAGCGATTCGTAATCCTGGAAAGAAAACAAAGTTGGTTGCGTGGGATGATTTTGATGGTGATAGAGAATTTTTCATAGAACAAGGTTTTTCTTCCTATCAAAAGTATTACTTTGCAAAGCAATCGTTGAGTGAATGCATTCCTAAATTCAAAATGCCAAGTGGTGTTACTATACGTCATCATCCCATGAAAACAAAAGAGGAACGAGTAAAATACACTGAACTTGAAAATCAGTTTTATCAAGGTGTTGTATATAGAAGCATCAATATGCTGGAATGGATGATGGGGGGACCAGAATTACACACCATTGGGGCGTATGAAGGCGAGGAACTTGTTGGAAGCGTTATGTGTTGGCAAACTGGTGCGGTTGAAAGGTTGTTTGTAATCCCACGATGGGGAAACAAGGGACTTAGTGAGTTTCTAATAACTAAGGCATTTGAATATCATCTAAAACACGGGCGAATTAATGTTGAGACGTTGGTAAATGAACAAGAAAAGGATAAGTTACTTTTGTTGGAATCATTGGGTTACAGTTTTCCTGTGAAACTGGAACTTCTAGCACTCGATATTCAATAAAAAAGACCAAGGAATTATTGAATGTGTGATTCCGCTAACGGGTACAATAGCTCAACACGACGATAATATCTTGTATGTAGTATAGAGGAAGATGATGTAAATTGAGGTGGTCAGGATAAAAATGCTTATTGGAATATTGGGGTTTATCGTGTTAATTTCTATCCCCTTATTCATCTACTTTTTAAAGCCTAAAAGAAGTTTCCGCTCAAGAGTAGTTCTTAAAGAGAAAGAAACATTTACTGTTATGGGCGCTGCAAATAAAGTGACATCATATGAGATTACAGTAATCAATGATGATACAGAGATAATTACATTAGCCACTTATAATCCAGATCTCTTCGAGTCACTCAATATTGGTGATATTGGAATTGCAGTTATAAGAGGGAATACATTGGTCAGATTTGAGAATACCAAAAATAACCGATAATATAATAATCAAACAAGACGCGGCTGCCGGCATAAATCGGCAGCCGTGTTACGCTAACGGGAGATTAGTTGAAAGACTCTACCCATTATTTAAGGAGCTAAATAAGATGAGAGATTACCGAGCATTTTATTCATCATCAAAACATTGTTTAAAATTTCTAATGATTTATCCCCTTGAAAGCGAAAGAGATATAAATGGCGAATTGCAAATAAACGAATTGATATTCGAAAAACGTCCTTTTATTGATGAAGTACCAACAATACATTGTACAAGTCATCCGTTTAATGGTTTCATAAAAGATAGAGAGATAATATTGACTTTCACAGGGGAAGCAAAATCGCTAAATCCTAAATGGAAAGACCCGATGATTGGGGTTATATGGAAGGGATCTTTAGGGTCCGAGGAAATTGTTTTTTCTAATGTAACATTTAACGAACCCTTATATTTTAGAGTTTTAGAAGATGATGAGGCTTATCACCGGATGCTCGTGGACTTAGGTGAGAGATTATTAAATTTAAATACCCATAATGATTAAGCTAACGGGTACGATAACTCAACAAACTGCCTTTTGGGCGTTCCGCCGAAATACCTAAGATTATCTCATAGAACTCGACGAGACGATAATGATGCGTACAGAAGCAATATTCACGGGATGCCATCCTTCCTATAATAAGTGATACAATACCGTAACATATTATTTTGGGCCAAAATATTAATCCCTTTACTTAAACGATAATTGAGGCGTATAATCCGATAAGACATCGGAGTGAGAAGAGGGAAATTGATTATGAACAACGGGTTGGTCAATGCTATTATCGCGTATATCATGTGGGGAGTTCTCCCGCTTTATTGGAAGTTGTTTAACGATGTGCCGGCAGGCGAGATTCTGTCACATCGGGTTGTCTGGTCGTTCGTCTTCATGGGTATTCTCGTCACCGTCCAGCGTCACTGGGGTGACCTGAAGCGGGTTGCGGCTAGCCGCTCGCTCCTGCTGTCGCTCACCGCTAGCGGACTGCTGATCGCTGCTAATTGGCTCATCTTTATCTGGGCTGTCAACAACGACCATGTCGTCGAGACAAGTCTCGGTTATTATTTGAACCCGTTGCTGAACGTGCTGCTTGCGGTTATCTTCCTTCGTGAGAAGCCAAACCGTGGCCAATGGCTCGCGATTGCCATCG
The DNA here is from genome assembly GCF_042793215.1 of Paenibacillus sp. NPDC056579. NCBI lineage: Bacteria > Bacillati > Bacillota > Bacilli > Caryophanales > Paenibacillaceae > Paenibacillus > Paenibacillus sp. NPDC056579. The sequence continues at coordinate 1,160,328 of NZ_JBHTVD010000001.1, read as the reverse complement.
CTGGCGCCGCGGTGCTCATCATCGCCATCGACTACGGACGGTTCCCATGGATCTCAATCTCACTGGCCGCGACGTTTGGCTTGTACGGCCTCGCGAAGAAGAAGATCGGACAAGACGCTTCTGTAGGCTTGCTGTCGGAGACGGCTGTAGTCCTGCCTGTTTCGCTCGGCTACTGGATCTATTTGGCCACCGTGGGAAAGACGACGGTATGGACGCTACCTGTATCCACGTTTGTCGAACTGCTTCTTTCCGGCGTGGTAACAGCGCTACCGCTGCTTTTCTTTGCGCGAGCGGCCGCCCGGATGACGCTGTCCACGCTCGGCTTCGTACAATACATCGGGCCGACGATCATGCTGTTACTGAGCGTATTCGTGTTCAAGGAATCGGTCTCGCCGGTTCTTCTCATCGGCTTCGCGCTCATCTGGACAGCGCTTGTCGTATACGCAGCGGCATCAGTTCGTGGCACGAAGCTCGCGAAGGCGCGCTGACGGCAAACACGTCCAGCCACCCGGTACCGTCATAACAGCCATTTCCGTCCGCTGGGGAGGAGATGGCTGTTTTCTGTATGGGGTTAAGCTAACGGGTACGATAGTATAATCATAAAAACAGGAGCAAGCGCCTGGCGACCTGCTCCTGAATCGTTAAAGTTACGGACAAGATACTTACATGGAAACTCATAAATAATTAGTGGTAGCAGTGCTGGGGGATATAACGATAGGCGTAGAGCCCTTGCTTAACCGCTCCATTGCGGTTAGCTATAAGGCTGTCTATCATAAACCCCAGGCCGCTTATAAGCTGCTATCCGGCTGAATCCATAGATCCCCGTTCCAGCTGTGAATACGATACCAACGGTGTCCCTCAGAATCATCCCACTGCTCAAAAGCCTCCACCTTCTGCGGGCTGAGCAGACCGAAAATTGGGTGCGATGTCTGGGGGAACAAATGCAGCTCGGTCAGTTTCGTGAGTTCGATGGTCTCGTTAATCTTCTTCGAACCCAGAGGCTCGGCATAGGCCGGATGGATCCAGAACGTATCTCCATTCTCACCACGTACGTGGTATTCACCATTCTCCGTCCTTTCTAATGCGAACACTTTCTGCGGGGGAATGAATCTCGCATCCGATGGCCGCTGGAGCCGATAAGCTGTATCGTATTCCTCCAAAAAGAGAGTTTCCGTCGGCAGTACCATCTCTTGATTTAGAACCTCTACATTGACCAGCATATAAGGATTGGAGACAAGCCATTGATCGCCGACCCAGGAGGTTTCAATCCGGTAACTGTTGGTCAAATAGGAGTAGGAAGAATCAAAAATCGCATTCGCATGAACCACTTGAGGGGTAAGCACGACGTCTGTTTTGGAAGACTGAGCCGGTTGGCTGTACAACTGTGCCGGCCCCAATAGAAGAATATAGGAATCGATAGGCTTGATGACACCTATCTTCTCCTTCTCCAAGTGTATCCACAGCTCCCCAAGCCACGTCGTCTTGACTCGAATCCAAACTTTCTCACCAGACTCTTTGGTATACCACTCGTTCTCCGCTTCGACGGTCTCCACATCCTGGGGACTGAGTAATGCCCAGGGCTCCTCGGATTCATCCTGCTCGGGATAAAGCGGCGTATCCTCCAGAAGCGAAATAACGGGTGGGATACTCGGCGGCTCAAACTTACTTTGACCAAAAGCATGGGAGGAATTCACCGGATAAACAAGGCTCGTGAAAAAAACAGCCAACCAGACAGACATCAGTACGACTCGGACACAGCGTCTCCAAACCACAGTTCTCACGATAACAAGTTCTCCTTTGCATGAGAGGATTTTATCTCATTAGACGCTTCAAAAGAGATCGGAGTTTCTTTGGACGGAAATTATTGTATATCACCTTGCCTACATCCTACGATGGCCTTTATTGTGAAACTGGTTGTTGTGGTTTAGTTACGGTTGCTATCCCCAACCAACCGACTTACCTGCCTCTTCAGATGTTGCTCCCCTAGATCGAAGGAAATGGTCCATGTATCAGAATAATATTCAGGGAGTAGTTTGCCTGACTGCTCCCTGATTGTCATTGAAGTAACGGGCAGGATAACTCAATGAGAGAACCGAATTGGTTATAAATATAAATATAATGTTAGAAAGGTGAAGACTCCATGATGAATCAAGAATTGATAAATGCGTTCAAAAATAAAGATGTAGAGACTGTAAAATCATTACTTGCTTCAGGCATCGACTTGAATTATCGAGCCTCAGGAACGGCTACATATCTAGAATATGCATGGGGCTATTATAGAGAATATGACTTTACTATTGTTAAATTGTTGATTGAGTATGGCGCAGAAATAAATCATCCTTCATTTCCATCAATTATCTGCGCTTCTGGGAGAGGAAGAATCGAAGAAATTCAATATGTGCTTGACCGTGGGGCAGATATCAATGCAATATCTCATGTCGGAACATCCGCATTATGGAAAGCCGCTTATGATGGACTTATTGATGAAATAAAATTCTTACTCCGTTCAGGTCTAGATATAGACAAGCACGGGGGACATGCTCTTCAAATTGCAGCCAGCAGAGGGAAAATAGAGATCGTCCGACTTTTGGCGGAGGAAGGGGCCGACATTAATTATCAAGTCTTTGATAAACACCCTGACAAAACCAATACTCCGCTTCATAATGCTGCTTTATATGGTCATTTACAGATTACTTGTTTCTTGCTAGAGAAAGGAGCCGACCCTACATTAAAAAACCATTATGGATACCGCGCGTTTTCAATTGCTAAAAGCCAAAAAAATAAAGAAATAATGGATTTAATTGCTTCTTATGAGCCGAAAGAACTGCATGATTTGGATAATAAGATCACGGAATTGAAACGCTCTGGATTGCCAAGTGCAATAATAAAAGAATTAGGTGAGGAAAGAAAGCGTGTTGAACTTCCTGGCTCGAAGTATATGGACTTTATCGAATTTTGTTCAATTATGGATGTTACAGAAATGGAGTTTGAAGGCATTCGTTTGATAAATCTGTTGTTTGACGTTGATGCTTACGATTCATTAGGTTTTTTAGTATGGATTCCATCAAAAAAAGCTCTTGGAAGTTATGACGTTGAACACCAGAATTTAAATATACTTCATGATGCAGATTGGAAAAAATTCAATAAGTCCCCAAGTGTATTTATAGACCGCATTCTCGATGGAGAATATGAGATTGATGAAGCATATGGAATAGAATAGTTAGATATGTCGTTCAACTAACTGGTACGATAGTTGAACGAATAGATCAATATAAACGTCAAGCAGCTTTCTCGGCAGTTCCTTTTGACATGCTCGAGGGTAAGTATAATCACAATTTAGACTCGGCTGCTGCCATAGATCAGCAGGAGATGGTGGAATCATAAACCTATTGACTATGACATTATAGTTATGGTTTATACTTGCGATATCAGTTGAAAGGACGTGGAACTGAATGGAAGAACGACGTCTTGTAGTGCTAAGCATATCCGGAAGTCTTCGCAAGGAGTCTACCAATTCGAGGCTGCTCTTATCTATGGAGGAAATGATGCCTACAGGTGTGGATTTTCGTCAATACAATAAGCTGGAAAGCTTGCCACATTTCAGTCCTGACTTAGATGCTGACAAATCCGAACCGCATAAGGCGGTAGTTGAATGGCGGGAAAATTTGCGGTCAGCGAATGCGATCGTAATCTGTACGCCGGAGTATGCTCGTGGAGTACCAGGCTCGCTCAAGAACGCGCTCGATTGGGTCGTTTCCTCAGGCGAGTTCATGAATAAGCCAACAGCAGTTATCAGTGCATCCCCGCATGCTGAGGGTGGCGCGTCAGCGCTAGCATCATTGATACTGACTCTGAAGATAATGAGTGCAGCGATTCCCGAGCAAGCAACGCTCGCCGTTCCGTTTGTCATTAAAAAGCTAGGACCAGATGGAAGGGTTATAGACGTGGATACCTTATCTTCGCTACGCAATCTCGTTCGAGCACTGTTGCTGCCTTTGAACTAATGGGTACGATAGATTAATAAACAACTGTGACAAGGCCGCCGGCATGAATCGGCGGCCTCGTTACGCTAACGGGCATGTTTAGTTGAAGATTAATTACGGGGAACCGTACCATAAGTGACGGCGAAACTTTTTATGCGGCAATCCGATGAAATACATCCGTCAGAGCGGCCGTCCATTCTCGCGGCATATCGAAAAAGGAAAGGTGATGGCCCGGAAAAGTTACCATTTCGCAGCCGAGCTTCTCCGCTAAGATGGGAAGTGTTACTCAGAATACTGCAAACAAATCGTCACAATATGCGAAGTGTTCGAGATTGTTGTATCTTATATCCGTAAAAAGAATTTAACGATTAAACGATAAGGGGGCATTTCCGTAGGTCAGGAACTTGCGGCTGCTATCGCCATCGAATTTAAGAACAATCAGAAGGTGCTGAATGCGATCGAAGACGAAACCCGGCAAACCATCCTAATGGCTTTGATTCAAGGGACCGACATGCGTGTGGGCGAGATCAGGGGACACCAACGGTTGCCACCAGATCTACCCGGTTCGGTTGGGAATTCACTGGAATCCGTATTGGGGTCGATGCTATACCGGATTTTTGCGAGGTACGTCGAATAGTAAACGATTTAGCCGGGTTGAAATGACTAAGCGACTAGACGGCCGCTTTATCAAGGATACGTACCATTCTATCAACTCCTCATTCGTGATGCCCCAATTTATGCTAGAAATATAGGAACTGACTGGGTACATGGACATTTAAGAAGGACATCCGCTCTGAAACTCAAAACGGATGTCCTTTTTGTGACCTACATTAGCGACTGATGGAAAGATAAAGCAAGTTCTTCAGTGGCCTCGTTGCGCGGTGGGCTTCTTTTCTTTTACGAAAGACGGGCTCCGCTTCGCCTCGCCAGCATCAATGCCAGCGGCAGGATGAGCGCAGTGGCGGCGGCCAGCACATATAGGCAAATGTTAAACGCGTCGGGATAGGCGGAGACCGAGCCGGTATGGGCTCCAAGAGCGTTAAGCCAAACGATGCCGATCAAGGCGATTCCGATCGTAGAGGCGATCTGTATGCTGGTTGTCATGACACCGGATGCGGAGCCGATGTCCGTTGTGCGGATTTTCGCCAAAACGATATTAGTCAGTGGCGCGGCGACGAAGCCTTGACCGATGCCGAGCACAGCTAAAGCGGGGATCCATACGCCAATATCGGATGAAATCCCGGTCGTTTGGACCGCCCAACTAAGCAGCAGGTAACCTGCTGTCGTCAAGATGGAACCGACAGTCAGTACATGGGCTCCAAGCTTCGCGGCGACTCGGGAAGAGAACAGCGATGCGAGGAAATAGCCCATTCCCATCGACCCGATTACAAGGCCTGCTTGCAGAGCTGAGAAATGAAGTCCAAGCTGAAGCATGTAGGCGGCAACAAGGAAGAAGGCACCCTGCGTTGACATCAACAGCAGCACGACGAGAATGCCGAACGTGAACACCTTATGCCTAAAGAGGTCGACATTCATAAATGGGAGACGACCGCAGCGCAACAGTCGCTGTTCGTACCAGGCGAACAAAACCAACACAGGGGCCGACAAGAGCAAACTGACGACCAGGCCGGCGGGCCATCCTTCACGCTGTCCCTGCACGAGCGGATAGACGAGCATCAGCAAGCCGGCCGCGGCGAGAGCGGCTCCGATCCAATCCAGTCCTGCGCGATCAGGCGAGCCGGATTCCGGAATAAACGGAATCAGGGCCAATATCAGAGCTCCGAGCAGAACGCTGATCAGGAACACCGTTCTCCAATCCAGATCCCACAAATTCATGCGGAGAAGCAGCCCGCCGATGATCTGACCGGCCGTCGCCGCGATTCCCTGGGTCGCTCCATACATGCCGAAGATCGCACCTCGACGTTCCGGAGTATAATTGGCTTGAATAAGGGATAAAACCTGCGGCATAAACAGAGCGGCACCGACACCTTGCAAAACGCGCGACGCAATGAGCATCGTGACGTGGGCAGACAAGCCGCAGAACAGAGAAGCGATTGTGAAAAAGGCCACTCCGATGAACAGCATTCTCCGGCGTCCAAATCGATCGCCTAGCCGGGCGCCTATAATCAGCAGAACGGCGAACGTAAGCGTATACCCGGTAAGTATGAATTGTACATCGGCGAAGCTGGCCCCGAGCCCTTGCTGGATTGAAGGCGTGGCCACGTTCACGATGAACGTGTTCGACACTGCCATAAATACAGGTAAAAGCAGAGCCGGCAGCATTAGACGCGATCTGCGACCGTCTCCTTTGGAGACGGGGGCGCGAGTCCGCTCCAACTGGGCGGAAGCGTCCGAAAGTGTAGTATTTGGCATAGAAAGTTCCCCTTTCTCACTACTCGCTTAATTGACTGGAGGCGAGAGGATTTGATATAATACACGAGACAGATCTGTCTGTCTCATCACAATGACATGATACAGACAGATCTGTCTCATGTCAATACACCTTTTTCCAAATTCATATAGAGATGGGGGCTGAGGATGAATAAAGAAACGGCTAGAGATCGTATACTGAGGGTCGCCTCCGAATTGTTTTACAAGGAGGGAATACGAGCGGTCGGCATCGATCGGATTATCAAGGAATCCGACGTTGCCAAAGCAAGCTTCTATCGAAGTTTCGCTACGAAAGATGATCTGACGGTTGCCTATCTCGAAGCCAGGGATGAACTAAAAGTAGAAAAACTGGAAAGACTGAGGCAACTGTATCCGAGCTCCCCTAAGGAACAGCTCGGCGCCCTCATTCGCGATGTGACCGAACAGATGGGGATGCCGGATTACCGGGGATGCCCGTTCTTGAACGCGGCGGTTGAATTCCCGGATCGGGATCACCCCGCTCACGTCAAATTGCTGGACATTCAGAGGAGCTTCTGGACTCGGGTTCAAGAGCTTGCAAGGGAGGGCGGGGCACGACAACCCGAAGAGCTGACTGCTCAGCTGAGGATGTTGTATGAAGGATTCGTCATGAAGAGATACTTGGATAAGTCCGATCTTGATTCGGAGTATTTCCGGAAGGCTGCGGAGTTGCTCTTGGAGAAGCAGATCACTCCGGACAACCATCGCGGGTAAGGGACGATATTCATTTCGCGGTAGAGCATTCCCTTGTGGAAATCGAGTTACCGCATATTGACGTCGATGTATCCGAGCCGTCCACGCAATTCGGTAGAAATTCCTGCTAAAATTTCGGATACACTTACAACCTAAAGAGGACCGGAGGCAACGCCTCCGGTTTCTTTAAAATAAAATGATTTCACCGTTAAACCCGTTCGGAAGAAGGTTAGAGTACCGCATGAGCCCGGCCGTCGGGCAGGCTAGTGATGAAACATGCGGCTTGTGTAGCGTTAGCGATACCGGCGTCTCAGGGCTTCAGTTTTTCGCAAAATGTAGTCCACGGCCTCCACGGGTTCCAAGATGTGTGCTTCATCCCCAAGCGTCCAAATCAAATCCACGATAATTAGGTCGGCGCTGCGACACGCCTCTTTCAGACCTCGACTCCAGCGCCCGTACCCCCTGCTAGGAGAACCTTGACTATGTGAACCGGATTTTGAAAGAGGAACGAGGCGTTGAGTTTGCGGCCAAACCTTTAGAGACGTCACGTTTTCAAGTGGAAAATATCCAATTTACCTACGTCTTTTATGAGGATGGTCTTGGGCTCAATGTCATGTATACGGTAGATGACCCTAAGAAGCGGGCCGTTGGTTTTAAGCTTTCCGAGGGGATGGAGGTACCCGCGGAGTTAGAAGAGAAGTTTAAGTTTGCTAGGCAAAAGTCTAAACTGGCCGGAACGATTTGGGGTTCGTTTTTCGTAATCAAGGGCCGTCCAGCAAAAGGACGGCCTTAAAAATTGCCGTTACAGACAACGCGGGAACCGTATCACAAGTTGAAATGTGAAGCAAGATCATTACACTAACGGGTACGATAGCATCAATACGAAAGGCTGCCGACGAACCGGCAGCCTTCGCTCACCTGAACGAGAAGGATAACGTAGTGACAATATTGTGTTGAGGATCTTCTAAAGCTATTGTCTCAACAGCATTTGCTGATAAATCAAGAAAAAAACGCATTGTCTATGATTGCGACAGTGCGTTTTTTATGCTTTTACGTTTTATTTTAGTGTTTTTACAGTTCCTTATCTCTTCAGCCGATCAATCGTTCAAAGCGGCGATGTCGAACTCGCGAAGGCGTGCCTGGTTGGCAATCATGCCAATCTCGGTGATCTTGCCATCCCCAACCGTAAATTCGAGAATGAAAATCGGTTGGTCCAAGTAGCCTGTAATGACACCTACCGATCCGTTCACGAGCACCGATATCATGCTCTGGGCACGATCGGTGAAATGCTTGGCCTGCTTGGTTACGGCCATCTGAATTGCGAACAACCGGAGCATTTGCAACTGGCGCGAATGCGGGGTCGTTTCGAAGTACCAGATTCGGGTCCAATACCGAGAGCAGTTTCTCAAAGCCTCCGTTACGTGACGCGGCGAGGAAGGCTGATGCCCCGCAGTTTCTGAAGACGATTCGGCACCTTGGACTCGGCGACGAGCGCGGCTCCCAAGCTGTCTCGCTGCGGCTTCGTTGCGTCCAATAATGAGAGCGATCTCCGAGAAAACCGGATGGTTGCGAAACGGAAAACCACCGTTTCGCCGCGGATGAGATTCACGCTCGAAAGATCAAATTCTTTTTAAGCGGTTCGGAAACGCTCGGCCTTTCTCGAAGAAGGATTATTCGAGGAAGACAACCCACCACAAGAAACCCGGTGGTGACGGTGCTATTGAATGATGAATGAGGTGTCTCTTTTGCAAATCGATCACATTATTGTTAGAAATCAATGTAAGATAAAACCAGGGGAACCGATGGAAGTAGAGCTTACTGATGGTACTTTTCACAAGGGCGTCTTTTATCAGCGATGGCAAAAGAAGAACAGCGCTTCTCAAATCGTACTCATCGAAAAAGTGGGAGAGAATCATGAAAGGTTATTTTATCTTGATGAAACAGCGATAAAAGATATTCGTCTCGGTCCGTATGGTGAGCCTCAATTGTATCGGATAAAATAGGGTAGCAATAGAATGACCATTTAAACTAAAAGCCAAGAGATCATAATGATCCTTGGCTTTCTATTATTGACGATATATACGTTAGTTGTTATAGCTTCGTAAATCGGGTAATTAAATTTAGAAAATCCTTAGAACAGAAAAAGCAGCAGAGCGGTATTCAGGGAAATCTACAGTACTTACAGGTACAACAGTGAGCACGTTTCCTGAAATTAAATTGGCTTGAATAACAACACCGGTACGGAATATTCCAGAGTCGATGTCAACATTAATTGCTTCTACAGTAAATGTGGGTCCAAGAGTAGGAGGAGCAGCGTTTCTAAAAACTTGAAATGCAACACTCTCCCCACCACCAAGAGGACCTCCACTAATTATCACGTCTAAACTAGCACTAATTTGATACGTACCATTGAGATTAATCGTTATTTCCCCAGTTGAGATATTAACCGAAGTATTTACAGCAGATCCATCAGAACTATCATACAACACAGGAGATCCAACAATAACTGGTCGTACGGTTTCAAATCCATACATTGACCCAAATGCAGGTGTAAATGCTGGTGGTCCAGTCGGTCCGGTAGGTCCCGTAGCTCCAGTCGGTCCAGTCGGTCCCGTAGCTCCAGTAAGCCCTGTAGCTCCAGTAAGCCCCGTAGCTCCAGTAAGTCCCGTAGCTCCAGTAAGCCCCGTAGCTCCAGTCAATCCAGTCAATCCAGTCAATCCAGTCAATCCAGTCAATCCAGTCAATCCAGTCAATCCAGTCGGTCCGGGCGGCCCTAGAGGTCCAGGAGATCCTATCATATCAACCAAAGTCATCACCCCTTTTATGAACTAATTCAGGTTATGTACAAGTATTCTAATTGTCACGGTACTAGTCTTGCTACAAGCCCATTGTTTGAAACCCTCAGCAGTTCTGATTTCCACTTTTCCAATGATTTCGGTCTTAAACAAGTGAAACTGTATTGAAAGAATATTTGGATCCCCCAGCTCGTTCAGTCGGGAAGGCCAAGCGAATCACCGGCTCTAGGGCGCAAACGCCCAAGACCCGGTAGATTCCATTGGCCTTCTATTCCTCCTTTGCGTTCCGATGAAAAGTCATTCTATTCATCCGATGCGTGCAGGACCTACAAATTAATGAAGAATTTTCTCAGGTTAGATAGGGGGAGCGGGTGATAGTTAAGAGTATTAAAATATCTTGAGCCTCGTATGAATATGCACATTTTAAGACTTTGGTTTTTATAAATGCACGTCGTCTATTGTTACAAAGTCATTGACTGTTAGAGCTTATCCTTGAGAATGTCAAAGTTTTTATGCCGATAAGTGTTAATATGTGCATAGAACTAACGTACGATAGTTGGGCTAATATTGATCGGTTTTGTTTATTTTGTTAATAAAATACCGGGAATGAGGCGCTGTCGGGTGACAAGATCATAGTCTCATTAATAGCCGCGTAAATCGCGGCTTTTTTTATTTTATGAGTCAAGTTCTTGTCAATTCTAATTGATAAGAACTTTATCTCATTCCCGAAATTGACAAGAACTTGACTCATTCCCGACGAATGTTCTCTTATTAGTTAAAACGGAAAAACAATCGGAGCAAATGGAAACGGTATATTGATATTCGAAAGAAGAGATGAATGATACTATCACAATAATGATAATTCCATAATGGTGTTGCATTCTTACGGAAATGTAAGCGAAGGAGCGAAAACGGTTAGACAAGAGTCATTCACTTCATGAAAGTTTCGTCTATAATCCAGACATAATAATTATTTAAGGAGCAAGCAGATGAATAAAATTATAGTTTTCGTGTTAGTGATCGTTGTTTTTGCAGGTATAGGATTTGGAGTAAAACGGTTTGTAGAAGGTCAGCGATCGAGGATATTTGGGGCCACGATTTCGAAGGCAACGAGAGAACACGTCAACCGACTGCAAAAACAGTTGTCGGGTGACAAGAACTTGATCTCATTAATAGCCGCGTAAATCGCGGATTTTTTATTTTATGGGATCAAGTTCTTGTCAAAACAAAATGACAAGAACTTGATCCCATTCCCGAAATTGACAAGAACTTGACTCATTCCCGATGGGTATTCGGCGGATTAAGCTAACGGGTACGATAGTTAAATAATCTGACGACAGCCTGTTCGTAAAGACCGGCTGTTTTTTCGTTAAAGTAACAGGGAAAATTATGTAACTAAGCGAAGGTTATGAACGTCTAAAACACATGGATTAACTTTAATACTCCATATGTTCTAGCCAGGAGTGTGAACCTATGAATAGAAAGTTTATTGTTACTTGCTTGTTATTTGTAATCGGATTTGTTTCATTTTCAATTTGGAGCTATGTCGATGATGATGCACGACGTATTTTGTTTGAGCGACAAAGAGCCTGGGCAGGACCGAGATTTACAAAAAGTGAAACAAATATACATTAAAACCGAAACAGAAGAGGTATTGTTGACGGATGATAGTAGGGTTATCATCGAACTCATGCAAGATTTAAAATACAAGCTGGCAACAAATCAATATTGGTTAGTGAGAGCCAAAAACGGTGATTTCATTCCTTACAACGAAGGAGGCTGGGAACTAGTTTTTATTGTGTGGGGTTGCCTCTTTATTAATTACGTAAAACAACGAAATACCATGGGCCTGTACACGATACGCTCTTGAAGCAGCAAAACAGCGGGGTGTACAAACTTATTTCAATCCTGCACCGGCACCAGAGATCCAAGCGGATGTATATCCATTGTAGATATAATGATTTTGAACGAATCCGAGGCCGAATATATTACTTCTATACGACTAGAGGAAGATTTATCGAATGTCAGACAAGCCGCCAGCCAAATTATTGCCTTAGGAGTCAAAGAAGTTATCATCACATTGGGCGAGAAAGGGTCTCTCTATATGAACCATCAGGAAGAAACTGTCTTTACGAACGGCTGCAGGCGATACGTTCATCGGATCCTTTATCGTAGCCAGGCAACAAGGTATGACGGTTAAGGATGCTCTGCAGCGAGCTAGCGCCGCTTCAGCTATTGCTGTGTCACGTGCCGGGGCTCAAGAATCAATACCCAATGTTGAGGAAATCGCTACCTTCTTGAATGACCATTGCCGTTCTAAAGGTAAGTTAGCAATACAATGATAAGTTTCATGGATACTAATGAATCCCGTATCTTAGGATAGTTAACTCCAATGGTTCTCCTATACTTCAACAACAGACGTGTGTGAACACATTCGTAAGTCTCCCTTGTCTCATGGTTATACATGAGACAAGGGAGACTTACTTTATTATATTTCCCTGGCCGTCTTCCCATCTCGACTGGACTTCAAATATGTGTTAATACAAGAGAATTTTTTGGGGGGGATTTGTTGATCGCACGTATCCATCTCCAATTTAATTGCGTAAAATCACCCGTGTGAGATATCAAGCGTCTCGTAATCCAATCGGCCGAGACAGTATCCCGAGATGTTTGGCTGATCCGGCAATCCGATACCCTGGGGTGAAAAGAGGAGAACATCTTTGCCGTTCAATGAAAAGAAATCGGGACATTCCTACATATATCCCATGTCACCGCTACTTTCGCAGAATACCTTTACATATTCCCAATGGATAAGATCACCGGCAATAAAACAATATTTTTCCGTTATCCCCCAGACGATTTTCGACTAGCATATACCAAGTTCCATCTTGGAAAAATACGTTCGGATCGCGGAAATGGTTATCTTGCCTGATGCCGGCAGGAGGATGCTTGATCACCGGATTTAATTCCGACAATCTGAGTCGCCAATAGGCAGCCTTTCTCATTCCTGGACCTCGGCTTCCAATCGGGCAGATACTGCAGCAATGAGAAGGAGGTTGGGTTATTTTTTTAGTTCTATCAGACTATTTCCTAATTTAGGAAATAGAGGTATTTTAATATAGTAATTGGTATACAATCTATATTTGGAAAGGATTTAAAAATTATTAAATGAAAAGAAAAACAATTTTATCCGTAGTATTGTCTACAACAATGGTATTTGGTGCTGCAATCCCAGCTTTTGCTTCTTCAAGTTCTTCTTTTGAGCCACAAAGTACTGTCAAGACAGCTTCTAATGAAAATGAGAGACAACCGACTAATGTAGTGGCAACTGGTAATGTTGTAAAGTTTGACAGTAAATTAGTTGCAGAAACCAATCTTCTTAATTCATATGTTTCTAAAGGAGAAGACGGCCTTTTGCATATTGATCCAGCCGGAAAAGATGTAGTGAGTGCTGAATCATATGCAATCGTTGAGAATGGTATCGGTATTTTAAATTCATCGTTATCTCAAGGAACTAGTATCATTGAAAACAATTTAGTTGTCGCTAATCCGAATGTAATAATAGCAGCGAAAGGATTTTCAAACACCTATTGGTGGGGTGTTGCCTTAACAATGAACAAAGCTGATACAGAATATTTGGCATATAATCTCAGTCAGTTGTCAACTGGTTATGCAGCAGAAGCCGCTGTCGCTACTTTATTAACTGCAATGTTCCCTAATCCAGCTACTTTCGCAGCGGCAGCAGCAGGCGCTATTGTCTCTGGTGGATGTAAATTGGTTTCAGATAGTTTAAGATACTGGAACACTGGTGCATATGGAACTACATTGAACGTCCATTGGTTACCTGTTCCATACTACGAAGTTACACAAAACAGTTCTTTTCAGTATTAAAGATGCGATGCCACACGGCCAGTTATGATGTGCAGGGGGGCTTTCTCCCTCCACATCCCCTTTGGTGGACGGAAGGGGGCAATTTCGTCACGCCATTAGCGGGTCTATTTTGAAATCACAATCAAATAATGTGATGAACAACATAATGTGGTATTATTTTATTAAAAGAGAAGGAGGTGGGTATGATCACACTATTTCTTTTAAGCTTGGCTGGATTTTTAGTTATATGGACTGGCATTTTTTTCTTCATAAGGAATCGTACTAAAAAGACAGACATTATTACTGCTGCGAGACCAATTGTTTTAGGAATTTTATTACTTGGAGTAATAGCGATTTTAGTTCAAACCTTTGTATATAAGATTGATTCCCCGAATTGGATATTGCTTTCAATGCTTATGGTCATTGCTTTTACATTTGGTTTGCAAACTTATAAATTGAAAAGAAAGTAGTTTAACCGATCTGTACTGTAATTCCAGTCAATTAAGCGAAAACCACCATCGTAACCAACCTGCAGCTGATCATTGGGTTGTAGAAGACGACACCAAAGGAAATAATATGACTGATCCAATGAGAAACGACGGCAGCTCAGGACAGGAAAGTCCTAGACAGCCGCGTTTTTTTGAATTAGGGGCAGTACCAGCGTAGCTGACACCATACGCAAACGCATGTAAAACACTGGTAAACAGTTGCCGAAAGTGCCGGAAAAGATGAGTATCGGAACAAATCCTAGCTTTCGAACGATCCCGGTACCAGAATATAATGAAATCTATCTCTCAACTCAAAAACTTCGATTGCTTGCAAGCAACCTATCAGAGATAAGATTAGGAACCCGACTTTAGTAGTCGGGCATGGGCAGCCACGCCATCCTCGGTATCGTCGATGGGCGGTATGAACGCCTATCAGTGGGCTGAAGCCTATCCTGACGCTATGGATGGGAGAATGCCTGTAGTGTCTCTACCGATCAAAGTACTAACGACGGACGGAGAAGGACGGAGCGCGCCGGGAATCTGTCACCGGCAGTGGAGCAAGCTATCGTAACGGACCTCGGACGTACGAACAGCCTCGAAGACGAGATCCGGAAAGGCCAGCATGAAGACTAGCACTCAGCTGGGCGAGATCCTCTATCGAGTCAAGAGACGAGCCTCCTTGATGTCGTACGACACAAACATTAGTTTCAAGTAATACAACAAATACTTCCTAATGAGTACGTACCCAGTTTCACAAAATAAACGTGATTTACAACAACTGGAACATTGGAAAAACAGTCACGTACTATTACACAACTCTTGAGGCTTAAAATCTCTAAATTACAGCGCTCTCATTGAGGGCGCTTTACTTGTCGCGGACGACGAAACAACAACTCATCAAACAACAACAACTGTCGGGTGACAAGAACATTATCTCGTTAAATGCCGCGTAAATCGCGGCTTTCTTGTTTTATGGGATAAAGTTCTTGTCAAATTTCAATGACAAGAACTTTATCTCATTCCCGAAATTGATAAGAACATTATCCCATTCCCGACGAATTACATAACATGGTAAACCACCGGCTTCATTCAAAGGGAAAACGGCGACGATGTATTCGTTCATTTTTCTGCCATTCAAGGCGAAGGATTCAAATCTTTGGATGAAGGGCAACGCGTTGAATTCAATGTTGTTAAAGGCCAACGTGGACCTCAAGCGGAGAATGTCGTAAAACTGTAATACTGACATCCAAGCCTGTTCTTGACAATACGTCAAGAGCAGGCTTTTTATTATCTTTTTCCCATGAAGTTACTGAACTAACGTGTACGATAGTTTAATAAATAACTAAGACGCGGCTGCCGGCATATCGGCAGCCGCGTTACGCTAACTGGCAGGCTAGTTTAAATATTAATGAAGCTTTCCCAAATGATATAGGCAAATAATGGTAAAATGGTATCGACTATATGACTATTAGATGAAGAAAGGATGATTAAATGGTCGATCAAAGAAACGATGAATTAAGGAAGTATATCAATATGTTTGGTTTAGATTCGGAGATAATACAATCGATTCTTGAATGTGCTGTTAATAAAAGAATTCGAAGCACTAGGATAAAAGAAATTCGACAAATTGAAGGTAACAACTACGGATACCAGGGAGAAAAAATAATTCCCGTGTTTACATACGAGAGTGAGGCTGGAGAGGTCAGCGAGATTGAAATGTTTGCTAAACGATTAAATAAGATAGAGCTCGGAGAAGAGGCGCACTATCATTACCTTGCTAGTTATGGAGTACCTGTTCCTCGATTTTTTGGTGCTTTTAGGAATGTTTCCGGTGAAGAGATACTATTCATTGAACGATTGTCTAAAATCGGAGCCGATTTTAAGGAGCCGTCAGAATTGAAATTGGCTCTCCGACTTTTAGCTAAAATAAACTCTTTGCCGATATCAGACAAGTATCGTTCCTATTTGCCTCCGAGCCATAAAAGCAAAACCACTGATCTAGATAAAGCGCTCCATCTAGTATGGGAATACGCGGCGAACGGGGAGATCGGAGATGATCTAAAAAATTTTTGTAAAACCCATCCAGTAGCTTTATATTTAAGTAAAGCAGAAACGTTCAGACGTGCTACCGAAGATCTAAATTTTGGTCTCATTCATGATGATTTTCATAAAGGCAATATTGGATTTAATACGAATGGGGAGATAGTCATTTTTGACCTGAATTCGATGAGTTGTGGACCGCGATTTTGGGATATCGCCCGAATATACGGATCGATGCCTAAAGAACGTTATTCCGAACTGGTTCAAGGTTATTTATTCGAATATCTAGCACTAAATAACATTAATTTATCAGAAGCAGTTTTTTTTGAGGAATTAGACATTCTGCATAACTTAAAAAGAATGACCTATGTTAAGATATATCTTAACTGGAGTCTATCTGGAAAAAATGGAATGAAGTTACCATTAGAGGAAGGGAAGAAGTATCAGCAAAGAATTTTACTCAATACTTTAGCTTCATTTTTGTAAATCATTTATTACCGTTGGTCTCCGATTATGTAAGTTAATCGCTCCGCTAACGGGTACGATAGTTCAAAATCTGACGACAGCCGGTTCATAAAGACCGGCTGTTTTTTCGTTAAAGGAACAGGGAAAATGTATGTAACTAAGCGAAGGTTATGAACGTCTAAAACACATGGATTAACTTTAATACTCCATATGTTCTAGCCTGGAGTGTGAACCTATGAATAGAAAGTTTATTGTTACTTGCTTGTTATTTATGATAAGACGTGGTTGTCGGAATCGATCGGCAGCGCATTAAGCTAACGTAACGTAGTTCAACAACAATTCAGAGAATTAGATTTAATAGGGATGGGGGAGGAAAAGTGAAAAATATAAATCAATTCGGTTTATCTGTCATTTCAATAATTATTACTTTAATTGGATTCTTGAAATTATCCAATAGTGTCCAACAAGCCAGAGACTCAACAGGTGAATATATAAGGTCGGTAGGAGGTAGTTTAGATACAAACACGGCTCTAACTATTACTGAGGGATATATAGTCTCCAATGTTGTGACAGGTGGAGTCATGTTCTTTATAGGTCTGTTTTTTCTCTGTTTATCTTTTTATTTAATTTTCAAGAAATTAAGCTAACGGGTACGATAGCTTATTAAACAACTAAGACACGGCTTTCGGCATTGATCTGCAGTCGAGGTTGTGCAATGAGCAAGATCTCGTGGTTATTGCTCGAATAATTCTGAGTTACTACGATTCAAAGGGGGGATAATCATGGGCTATAAATCACAGATTGTAATAGAGATAAGTATGAATCTAGCACGATTCATTTATACAAAAACTTATTGACTTAGCCGACTTTCAGACATATGTACAAAATACGGGTTTTGTGCAAATGTAAAAATCATCCAAACCCCAAAATATTATATTTTTGGGGTTTTGGATTTTTAATTGTTTTGAGAGTTAATTTTAATAAATTATGTTTTTTCAATGTGTTTTGTTTGTGTTTTGTTTGTGTTTTGTTTGAGTTAATTTTCGTTAATAATGTTTTCCATTAATTATGTTTTTTCATTAATTATTTTTTTTCATTAAATTACTTTAAAACAACTCGCACTGGCCCATACAAACCGCCGGTCGGAAATGCAGCTTGCCATTCGGGCCGATGCTCGCGATCCCAATATGTCACCGCCGGATTGGCTCCGACCAAGCTGGTTGGGCGGCCTTTCTCATAATGAGTACCCAGTGTGTTAGTTACACGAATACGAAGCCGATGCGTCCCGGCCGATATTGATCCTAGCATGAATCGATACGGTCTCCACACACGGATACCGATCGGCTTGCCATCAAACCATACCTCAGCTGTGCCTCTGACATGACCAAGCTCAAGCGTTGCTTCACTTGCTTCAGATAAGTGAAGCGTCGTTTCATACTCTACAGCTCCGCTATGATGCGGAAGCTGCAGTGCCGTACGCCAGTCGCCAAGCTTCCCCTCATAAGGAACGACATCAAAACGTACAGGACCACTTAGAACAGCCGCTTCCGTCTGTGTTCCCTCTGGTTCGATCCTTACGGCTGCGATTGTCCCTGCTGCTTGTGGCGGAAATGAAGCCCTTCCTCCGGCAAAAGGCACTTCTTGGCCGTCAATCCAAACGCTCACTCGCCCCTGCCCTGTCGTCTCCAGACGCATACCGCATGCACCGACTGGAAGTGGAAATCGCAGCCATACAGGTTGGCCTATGGAAGCTAAGTCCGCTGCAAAAGACACAGGCGGTGAAACGGGTACAGACTCCGGCATAAGCCAACCTACGCCAGGCAATGGATGCGGACGAGGATTGATCCATAGCGATTCCGTTTCTGCAAAATGCAGCACGTTTTTATGTAAAATACCAGGAGCTTCCCCACGTTCATCTTTCCAATCAAGTCCAGTGCAGAAGGACAAGGAACTTCCATCCAATAGCTCAATTCGCCCATCGGCGAGCACTACGCCCTCACCTTCCGGCATCAGGAACCTAACGACATTTTCACCTTCGCGACAAAATTCGGTAACGTCTACCTCCTCTTGACCTTGCCGTATGTATGGATTAAAGTCTCCGTGCTCCGAAACATGTACGCCATTCACCTCGAGGACAACTCGGCCCCTTGCCGCGAATACAAGCTGGACCTTCCGGACCTTTGCTGCCGGCAGGGATTGTCAATGATTTTTGCAAACTGGCGTTTGGATTCGGATTGCTTACGTACAGCCATTTCGGCAGCGATTCGCTTAAAGTCTCATTGATCTCAAACCCCGCACGAATCAAACCGTTTGAAAGCGCTTCGGCTTTGATCAAGAACATATTTGGCCCTTCCTTCAGATCGATCCATGCTGTTTTCTCTTCAGGTCCGCCGCTCCATGCAATCGGACAGTCGTTTACCCAGCCTATGATTTCGGCGTTGCTCTCCACACGCACTCCATAGCGTCCAGCCTTAGGGGCTACTGCGTGAGTATGTGCCCAAACCGTCTCTCCTTTTACAGCGTCACCCAAATGAAGGTAACGTCTCGGAACGCGCCCCATCCGACCTGCCCACGATCGAAACGCCAAATCCCCGAAAATATTGCTGTAGACAAGCGGCTTTGCTTCCGATGGCTGGAACGAATCTCCCTTGTATACATGCCAATAGACAGACTCGCTCCATAACCGTTCATCCCAGTCCGAATCATCATAAGCAGGTAAATGCCAGCCGTTCCCGATTCCCGAATCCCCATCACGCTCCGTGCGTACCTGCATAACGCGTCTTTCCGGCGGCATGATACCACGTTGGGTGCTATGCAGATCGAAATCTCCATACCGGTTGTCCAGTGTAGATTCTACCCGAACTCGCCAGTTCTCCTCCAATAGGATCGTTCGTCCGGCATTGACCGGCCACTCTCCAGGTTGCGCTGGGAAACGCATAGCCAATGGCTGTGAAACAGCCTCTTTTAATCCTTCCGGTATTCTGGTTACATCGGCGGCAGTTCTAAAAGGACAAACGATTAACGCAGCAGGCCAATCGCTAAATCCAGCTTCCACCCGAATCCACTCGCCTTCACGGATGTAAGGTATCGGCTCCATGCGTCCGCTGACAGGATCCCAGAGC
The DNA here is from genome assembly GCF_042793215.1 of Paenibacillus sp. NPDC056579. Taxonomy (NCBI): domain Bacteria; kingdom Bacillati; phylum Bacillota; class Bacilli; order Caryophanales; family Paenibacillaceae; genus Paenibacillus; species Paenibacillus sp. NPDC056579. The sequence continues at coordinate 1,140,463 of NZ_JBHTVD010000001.1, read as the reverse complement.
TCAGGCACGCCGGACGTCAAAAGCCGATACTCCGCACGGTCCAGCAGCATCGTTGACTCATCCGCGGGCTGGTGCATTCGAAGCAGCTTGCCATCCTCGGGGAGCAGCAGGAAGACGTCGGCCTCATCCGTGCTCCGCTGTAGCGACATACCCGGTCCCTCCACTCGCTTGGGCAAGCGTTCCTCAATAATTGCCGCCATCTCTTCTGCTGTTTGAACAAAAATGGCTCCCGGCAGCGAAGATTTTTCCACCTCTGGCACCATTACTCCTATAACTAAGCCGCCTTGCTCCAACATACGGTTCACTTGCCGGGATGCTTCTGCATCCATGATAGTCGTACCGCACAATACCAGAACGGAGAATGCCTCATTCGAAATAGCGAGCCGTCCGTTTTGAACATCGGCTTGCTGCAAAATCGAGTCGTCGACTACGTCAAAATCCAGATGCCTGCTACGCAGAACGCCAGGACGCATGGCTGTATCACGTCGGTTTACAGTCCCTGTAACTTCCAAATATACCTCACGGAGGTGCGCCACTTTCTTATTCGGGTCTCGGTTCGAAGCAGCCATGGGATGCTCACGGGGCTTGATATCATCCAAAGACAAATACCCTACAACAGCATAGGAAGGATAATGAACGGCAATATCGCATACATGCGAGCCAACGCTTAGCAGACTGCACACACGACTCACCGTATCTGCAAAAATGCCGTAATGCTCAAAGTAAGGCTGTCTCCACCCGGTATCGGGCGGTGCCCACTCCCACCATCCTCCTCGAGTCGAGTAGTACACTGCGTGCGGGCTGAATAGTGTAACCCCTGCTTGAAGGAACGGAATGAGCCAATGCATCGTCTCTTCGAAAGTTCCGCCCCAGCCGCTGGAATGAAATGCTTCCAGCCAGACTCTGGTGCCTCCATTCAAATGGACCATGGACGAATGAGGTTTGATTTCCCCTTCCATATCCGCTCCTGGAGCGTTGTACCAGCGATGGGTGCGGAAATAGTCCAGGTAGAGCCGTTGAGCGGCATGAAGATCAACTCGGCGTGCAGGGCCGGCCTGATCGCATCCTATGAGCATGCCGTATTTGCGGTGCCAATTTCCAAGTGGAATAAACAGCGCTTGCTCGGCCAGCTCCGCTGCAATGCGATAAACCCGGCGGCGAACTTCATCAGCTCCTGGTTCATCATCGAATAAAGCCGGCAGGAGCGTGATGACGTCCTCCCCGAATAGCTCGGCATACCGTATAGGTACATCCGGCGACCATAAGGGTAATGGCGGCAGTTCATCCTGAAAGCTGCCGGCAATCGTCTTCCCTAGATCATTGGGAAATCGCCGCTCCATTTCACCATGTACCCGGTCCAGCATTGCCGCAGAGGCATGAGGATCCAGCCAGTTAAAGCCCTGTCGAACCGCCGCATAGCGGTAGGCTTGCGTTTCAAGCAACAGCTGCGCGCCTTCCGGAAGCTCTTCCTCAGGCAAATAACGGCGCAAATGATACCCGGAAAACTCGGGATTAGAGGCAACTAAACGCGCCAGCTCGTTGGCTCCTGAAAATCCGATCTGATCGTAAAACCAAAGTCGCATACCGAGCCGTTCCGCTTCGCGCAAAGCCACCTCGAAGAGAACCCACCAGTCGTCGCTCATAAAAACCGGACTGTCTCCACAAGATCCGTACTGCGGACCGGTTGGCGCCAGATGAATGATGCCAATGTTGCGCAGCCCGCCTTCGCGAAACTTTTGAAGCTGCCATCGAATCCTTTCCTCTGTGACTTCCTCACCGCTCCACCACCAGAATGGCACTGGACCGAAATGCGGATCCGGAATAGCAAACCGTGTCTGCAGCTCCTTAATCGCTGTCATGACAATATCTCCTCCCTCGATCTCTAACGCTATTACAAAACGATCATTAGCCACAGAAATGACCTGTCCATCACGATAATTATCACTATCATCCTAACTATCCAGCTGGAGACGAAATGAATATCCAACTATTATCCTAATTTTGTGCAAGCCTCTTGCTGCGATAACGCGTACAAAGCATATTAAACATTATATGTTGTATACATCAATATGTAAATCCTGTTTTTACCATGCATAACACCGGATCGGCTTGAGAAACCGGACATCCTTTTGTAACACCAAAAATTGGTATTAATCGAAATAGGTGGAGTCAATTTCCTAATCAATTTTAATTCTTCTATCAGCCTTATATTAACTAAAGACTGCTTGTCACCTGCACTTACGCTGTAAAGATCCTTTTAAGGGAGATGAATCCGTTTGTTAATTCCGGATTGGACTATTAATGAACAATGTTCAATTAACCTCATGTCTACCCCATCACGAATAAACCTGCGTTTAATTGCCGGATCCTCACCAGATAGCCGATAGTCCGGTCCACTGACACGAATAGGATAACTTGCCTCTTCCCTCTTTCATACAATGGCTGCTTTAGCTTTCTTTGTGCAATTGGTTTTCAGCTTTAACAGTTATTACGAATCCGCTTGAAAGCCCCCGACTGGAACTAAATGTAAATAGCCGCTTCATTACCTTGTACGTTAGTCAACTTACTTTATTTGTACAAAGTTAATATCGATTTGTTTTAAATTAACTTGTTTTAAAAATTAAAAATTGTATATTGTAAACGCTATCATTTGTAATTTATTATTACAAGCAAAAGAATTATGAAAACAAGCTGCATGCATTTACCTCTTCTACCCGACGATGCCTGCACTTTATTCATAGATACAAAAGACGCAAAGGAGGACACGCAGGCATAGCATTTTTCTACATAAGCAGTGAATGGATTATTCAAAAATAAAGAAAAAGCAAGTACATACTGGATGGAGCGGTAGTATACATTGACATCATTTTTAATGGAGGGGTCATTTCAATGAAGAATTTCTTTTCTGCAGTTTTGTCGTTAAGCATGGCATTCTCGATGTTACCTATCGCAGCTTTGGCTGCGGACGCACCGAAGGATTCTACAGCGTTCAGCGATCTGAAAGACTTGGATGCAGCTACAAAAGCAAAGTATGATGACATGCTGAAAGCAGGCATTTTTAACGGGATCGAGGAAGGCAAGTTCGGTCTGAAGGAGAAAATGAACCGTGCGCAATTCGCCAAGGTAGCTGCCCTCGTGTTCCAGCTCAAAACCGATGCATCGCTCAAAAAGTCGACGTTTCAAGACGTTACTTCAGACGATCCGGCTAACGGGTATGCTCTACCCTTCATCGAGGCAATTTACAAGGCCGGCATTACGGATGGCTATGCAGAGGGCTTGTTCAATCCAAGCGGTGAAGTGACGAAGGAGCAGCTTGCTGCTTTCCTCGTTAAAGGGCTGAAGCTGGACGAGAAAGTCAAAGCATCTGCAGGCGTTAAGGACGATACCGTATCCGATTGGGCTAAAGGCTATGTAGCTGTTGCCATTGACCTGAAGCTGATGGTTAACGGAGCGAACGGGAAATTTGACGGAACCACCCCTGCCACTCGCGATTTGCTTGTGCTCTCCGCTTATGAAGCCAAAAAGCAGCTTGCTTCTGCTGCCAAACCGGAGGTAGTCACCAAAGTATCGATCAACAAAGCCGAAGTGACAGGAGCCAAAACGATCAAGGTCACTCTGAACGGAGCGATTGCAGATACATCCAAGCTGACGGTCGGCGTTACCCGTGGATCTACCAAGATCGAAGCCAAGCCAAAATGGAACGACAATAAAAACGAGGTTGAATTGACGCTCGATACCAAAATGACGGAAGGCGTCTACAACGTGAAGCTCGAAGCCGTTAAGGACGGAGGCTTAACCGTTGATAAAGGCTCTGCAGACGTAACCGCACAAACCGAGAAATTAACGAAGCTGGAATTTACAACGGCTTCTGACACGATAGCATTGGGCAAAGAGGTCGTTATCGCGTTCCGTGCTTTGAACCAATACAATGAGCAAACCGATTTGCCGGCAGCGCGATTCGACATTCGCGTGAATTCAGATCTTACGGTAAAGGCTTCTAACGTGGAGCAATCATTCACCATAAACACGTCGGATTTGGAACGCAATGATGTCATTTCCGTTACGGTCTTAACTCCTGAGAAAACCGTACAGGCCAACAAAACGTTCAAGATTGGAGACAAGCAGCTGGTATCGAAGGTTGAGCTGGGTGAATTGAAGCTGATCAGTGGCAAGAAGAAGCTCGAAGCCGGAGACAAAGCCTATCTGGACTACAAAGCGTATGACCAATATGGAATGCTGGTAACTGAGCTGGATTTATTGCGTGATCAAACCAACTTGTTGGTGTCTGATGCGGACGCAATACTCGATGGCACGATTACGGAAAACGGCATCAAGATCGACAAAGGCTTCGGCTTCTTTGAAGACGAGGATAGCGATAACCGACCTGATCTTATTATTAGAACCGCTTCCGCCAATCCGGACATGCTGCCTGGCGAGCATGAAGTTACCTTTTCCGTAATGCCTTCCAGCGGACAAACCGCTACGAAAAAAGTGCAAATCGTATCAAGCGATGTGCCATTCGATATCAGCTTTGGCAAGCCAAGCGCCGCCTCGATAGCTTGGGGTGACGAGGACGTCTACCTCCCTGTCATTGTAAAAGATAAAAACGGCAAGGAATTATCCATTGACGATATTGTCAGATTTGCAAACGAAATTCGTATTGATGATTCCGGTTCTGCCCGAGTGAAAATAAGCAGATCTATTGAAACCGAAGGCGTAGGCAGAGGCAAAATTAAAATTGGCGGGCTTGAAGGCTCCAGGGAAAACGATGAAAAAGCAGGAACGCTGACTATTACGGCGACGATTGAGAAGAACAACAAGTCGGCTACTTTCAGTACTTGGATTGGGGAAAAACGCTATCCGAACCAAGTGTACGTATCTTCCGAGCCGAAACCGCTCATGGTTCCGTCCCTTACTCCGTTGTACGTCAGTACTGACAATATGATTACTGAAAACAAAATGAAGCTGAAATTTAAAGACCAATACGGCGATGATTTCGATAAGGACTACACAGGCTACGAGGTCGATATCAGCTACGAACAAATTTCCGGAACCGTAACGAACGCCGTGTACTTTACCAAAGGCTCTCTAACAAGCACAACCGCACCTACATGGCAGTGGGATACGGATAAGGCTTCACCGAATCATAAGATTACTTTCGTTGGTGACGATACTCGCGCAGACGGGTACTCCGCATCCAAAACGTCCGTTAAATCGATCCGTGATGCCGACTTAACCTTCACACCGATCACAGGCGACGATAACGTAGGCGAGTATAAAATGACGGCTACGCTGTTCAAGATGGACGGCAAGAGCAGAAACGAAATGTCTTCTGTATCCCGTGAAGTCGAGCTGTTGAACTCCAAGGATGCAGAGAAAGTGACGTATGAGGTCAAAGCATTTGCCAACGGATTGTTCGCAACGAATGACTTGTATTTGGGTGCGTTCGAAGCCGGCGCTGTCGCGTCTGACTTATCTAAATTAGCTTTGCCTGGATTGGTCGCACCGACTTCCGAGGCCGATGCGATGGCCAACTGGTTTGCCGGCAAAATTGAAGTTTCCGCTAAAAACAGTAAAGGCGAAAATGTCGGTTTGCCTAACAACCTGATTCAAGGTGTATCCACTACAAACAAATTCGCTGTACCGGTAGCTCGACCTAAATCGGATTCCCTTGCCTTCGATACCATTGCCCTTCGCGGTGTGGAAGAAGGAACGACTAATGTTGCCGTTACCTTCCGCAATGGACATAAGCCATACAATCTGTCGAATGTTCAAGTGAAGAAGGATGCACTGAACGTGGCTTCCTTCACATTAGCGGAGAATGGAAAATCAAAAACGGTCTGGTTATCCCTGCTCAACAACTTGTCGATCCATTCCGGAGATTCCGTTGCTAACGGCGTAACTCAATTGAAGAAGACGCTTGGCGACATAAAGCTTAAAGACCAGTATGGAGCGTTTGAATTCAAAAACTATTCCGTATACCGTGCAGCTGATTTGTTCGGTACCCGCTTCAGCATTAATAATGCCAAATGGTCGGATCCAGCAAATCCAGGAACCATTGAGATCGTTGTCGACAAAAAAGCCGGAACCGCCGTATACAAATACGTACCGGGAGCAGGCGGCAGCCAGATCGTTTCCTTTACCGTTATGGCTACAAGCGGAAGTATCACGCAAACGGTCGACGTATTCACGGATCGTACGAAATAAAAGAAGCAGCAGCATGATTCATCGACCACAGACTGTAGAGATGTGACATAACAGAACAGAGAGCTGAGCTGACGTCGATACTTATCGGCGTCAGTTTTTTTACACCTATTCCGGATCCGTGTCGAAGCATAACAAAAATAAAATACACCTTTGAGAATATCCATCAGGTCACCTGGAGGTTTCCAATGTCCATTCAAAAAGGTGCATTATGGTTTTGAGAAAGACAGTATGTATGGGGGTTATATGCTCCCCGCTTCCCTTGAATCCTTACGGAAATGGCCGGGAGTTAATTCCGTGCTTTTTTTGAAGGCTCGGATGAATGACACTACATGGGTATACCCTACTTGCCAGGCAATTTCCTGAATGGAGTCGGAGGACATAGCCAATTTCTTCATCGATAACTCGATCCGTAATCGTGTAACGTAGTCAATGAACTTCTCTCCTGCTCCCTCCTTGAACATTCGGCTGAATTGTACCGGGTTCATGGAAAAGTGATGGCTGATTTGCTTCAAAGATAAATTAGGATCCGTAAGGTGATCATCAATGTACTTTTTAGCATCATCAATCCATGGCAACGTTTTAGGTATATCCATTAGAATGGATTCCAATAAATAGATACCCCCTTCTTTTTATTTGCTTTATTACTTTTAAAAAGTAAGCGCTATCATTCAATGTTAAATTTTTGCTCTTTAAGGATAGTATACCAGATTATTCGTAAAAAAAGTTTAGTTTGAGTCCCTAAAAATGTTGTTATATTACGAAAATTCACATTTTTTTTACAAGTATAACATTTAATTTTGAAGTAAAAAATCTGTTTTGTGTATGGTTTAGTAAGCAAAGTAATTATGATTATGCTATCCTCTTAATCAATTTCATAATGAAACTGAAAACATTCTGAACGCTCTACCCTGTTAGCAGGCGAAATTGTCCCTATAAGAACATTTGTTCGCTAGAATAAAAGATAAACCTGCTGAAAATGATAAACAGGTCTTCAGACAACATTCATTTCGAGGAGGAACAACTATGACTCAGCAACAAGTCGACGTAAATTCATTAAAGAAAGCCGAAGCAATCGCTTCTCTGGCTAAGGATTGTATTACACAAGCCATTGAGCAATCGTCCGCTAACCAAATCCTATGTGAAGAAGCATTAAAGCAGGCGTCCAATGAAATTGCCCAAGCCCAAACGTTAATCAGTCAGGTACAATCATCTTTCCAGGCAGCACAAGCCACATCGTCCAAAGGATAAGAACTGCCTATTTATTTTATGCTGACTTCATAATTTTTATAAAGAATGGTTCTGTTTCATATGGACAAAATAAGCATTGAGACTGAGTGATCATGGTCTATTACTAAGAGAAGGAGTGATTTCGATGGCTAAACACAATGATCGCAATCAACACGAAGCAGAGGATCTCGATTCAGCGAATATGGCTGATGTCGATGCAGGTGAAGCGGTAGGTACTGTAGGCGGTGGAGCCGTAGGCGCTATTGTAGGTTCCGCATTTGGACCTGTCGGCACTGTTATTGGCGGAATCGCCGGTGCAGCGCTTGGCAATAAAGCGGGCGACAGTGTTGACAATAACACGGATGCCTCTGATCGGAACGAGTAACAGAGCAGTGGAAAAATGCAGGGTATCGTTGAATTATGGTGCCCTGCTCTTTTTTCTTACATAGCGTTCATTCCAAAAAAATGAATCATAATACATACACATTATGATCATATTAACGATGTTGTATACTCGAAGGAGGTTTATGAAATGGCTGATCAACCATCCAACGGACAAGAACAGAGCGCACGGACTAAAGCCCAAAATGCTATGAACCATGCACTTCATGCCCTTAACGAAGCAAGACATAGCAACGTGAATCAAGACAGAGAAGTTCAAGCGGCGAAAGAACAGCTTTATAAAGCTCGTCTCGAACATATGCAGGCGAACCATTCGGATAGCCAAGATCAAGGTACTCTATCTTAGCTCATGTCTTCAACTAGCAAAAAGGTCATCCCGTCAGCAGATTGATTTCTGCCATGAGATGACCTTCTTCCCCATTGCAGCTTTGTTAAGTGTCTTACTAAGTTTATTCGGAATCGGGGTCGGGATCTGACGGGTCGTCACTGTCTGGAAACAGCTCCTTCATTATCCGTTTGCCTGTTGGCGTAGCTGCGAGTCCTCCCCGCGCCGTTTCCCTGTATTTCTCCGACATGTCGCTTCCTACCTCCAGCATAGCGTCGATCACCTCGTCGGACGGAATGACGCTGCGAACTCCGGCCAGCGCCATATCCGACGCCGTAATCGCCGACACGGCCCCGAAGCCATTACGCACAATGCAGGGAACCTCAACCAAGCCGCCGACGGGATCACAGACAAGGCCGAGCGAATTTTTGAGCGCCAGTCCGACTGCGTGAACCGACTGCTCCGGCGTACCTCCGCGAAGCTCGGTTAATGCGCCCGCAGCCATAGCGACCGCGGAGCCGATCTCCGCTTGGCAGCCCCCTTCGGCGCCGGAGACGAACGACCGGTTGGCGATAATATACCCAAGTCCCGCAGCGGTAAATAGCCCGTGCGTCATCCATTCGTCCGTCCAGCCAAAATGCTCCTGAGCGCTGACGAAGACGCCTGGGATGACCCCGCATGAGCCTGCCGTCGGCGTCGCGACGATGCGCCCCATACTCGCATTCACTTCCGAAACCGCGAGCGCGCTCGCCAGCGCCCGGCCGGCAACCGGTCCAAGCAGGCCGAGTCCTGTATCGTGTAAGTTCCGTACCCGCTTAGCGTCGTTCCCCGTCAAGCCGCTGTGCGAAAGTGTATCCTGCGTTAACCCGCGGGACACCGCCTCTTTCATAATCCGATAATAGGCGAGCATCTTCTTCAACTCGCTCTCAGCCGATCGTCCCGATTCCTGAGATTGCTCCTCGATCACCAGACGGTGTATCGGCTTGCCTTCCTCACGACATAACTGCGTAAGCTTCTGAAGCGTATCGAATCTCATAAGCCACCCCAGACGATAAAATAGTTTAATTATCGGAATTCCCGGAATCGGTGCGGTCCGATAAATCGAACGTAACCGCGCGGGTAACGCCTTTCACCCGGCGTACCGCTTCCACCAGCTCGATCGGGAAAACGGCGTCCGCTTCGATCACCGTTAGAGCATCCCCGCTTCGCCGGTTTCGATCCACATCCATGAACCCGATGTTGATTCCATATCGGCTGAACCACCGGGTCAAGGCAGCCAGCAAGCCGACCTTATCGGAATGCCAGATTACCATGGTCGGATACGCGGCGCTAAACCGAACGTCGAACCCGTCGACGTTCACGATCTCAACGTTACCCCCTCCGATGGACGTGCCGGTGATTTGCATGACACGGTCTTTGGCCGACATGCGAATTTGCGCTGTATTCGGATGAGGAGCCATGCCTCTTCCCTTGCGGAATTCTATATGCAGTCCATGCTGCTCTGCCAAGGAAAGCGACTGCGGGATGCGTGAATCGTCAGTTGCCCATCCGAGCAGTCCTGCAGCGATGGCTGCGTCCGTACCGTGCCCGCGTCCCGTATCTGCAAACGATTGATATAGCGCTACATCGGCTTGTTCCGGCTGCTCCCCGAAAAGATGTCTCGCAATCAAGCCTATGCGCAGAGCACCGGCTGTATGCGAGCTGGAGGGACCGATCATATCCGGTCCGATAATAGAGAATAGGTCCTTGAAGCGCATCGCCAGCGCCTCCTTTGTACAATCTTATGGACAGCAAGGCATATATCTTTTCCAAATGTTCCGCCAATAGGATAGTCGATTGTGGACAGCCCCTTCCACATATTGATCATGCTCTCATTACTATCATATCGCCATCGGACAATTAAGGACAAATCTTTAATTTGTCTTTAATTCAACAGGCTCTACGACCTTCTTGCAGGATCAGAACGTACAGTAGACCGAGCTACAAAAAAAGCATCTGCGATAAAACGCGGACGCCTTGTAAGATACATATCGTTTCTATATATCAACTATATAAAGAATGACAAGCCTTTTAACAGCAGTCTTTGATGGTAGACCTTCCCCTCTTCCGGAGACAGGTTCAGCCCATTTTTCCCCGATAAACTCCAATTCAAGTATAGCTTCAATGAAGTCATTCTTCTTATATTATAGAGGATATGCAGCTCCTCAAAAAACGGAACCTCCCGTACAGTGATCCCAGCTGCTGCTGTATACTCGTGTAAATATAGCTGAATCAGCTGCGGAGATTATGGAAATTAATTAGTATTCCAAAAATGAAAAAAGCAGTCTCTGATCCATAAAGACCAGAGGCTGCTTGAATTCATAAGAAACTATTAGCACAACCCAACTTAAGGGAGGATGTTGCCTGCCGCCCGGTAAATTTCATACCATTCCTGACGTGTTAAATGGACATCGCTTGCTTTACAGCAATCGATCAACCGCTCGAGGCTCATAGTCCCAGTCACCGGTTGCATGCGTGCTGGATGGCGCAACAGCCACGCCATCGCAATAGTCGTATTGCTCACTTCATATTTGGCCGCGATCTCGTCGATCTTCTTGTTCAGTTCAGGGAACTCGTCGCTTCCGAGGAACACGCCTTTGAAGAATCCGTATTGGAACGGCGACCACGGTTGAATGGTGATATCGTTTAGTCGGCAATAATCAAGCACGCTGCCGTCACGGCTCACAGCGGAATCGTTCTCCATGTTCACATTGACACCGTTCGTAATCATGGTAGCGTTGGTGATGCTTAATTGAAGCTGGTTGGCTACAATCGGCTGCTTCACAAACTTCTTCAGCAGTTGAATCTGCATCGGATTCTGATTGGAAACGCCGAAGTGGAGTACTTTCCCCGAGCTTTCCAGCAGGTCGAAAGCTTCAGCAACCTCTTCCGGCTCGACCAGAGCATCCGGACGGTGCAGGAGCAAAATATCCAAATAATCGGTTTTCAAACGCTTCAGAATGCCGTCCACCGATTCCAGAATATGCTCCTTGGAGAAGTCGAACATGCCCTTCCGAATACCGCATTTGGATTGCAGGATGATGTTCTCGCGAATATCGTCGTTCATATGGATCGCATCGGCAAATATTTCTTCGCAAGTGCCGCCGCCGTAAATGTCCGCATGATCGAAGAAATTCGCCCCTTGCTCCAACGCAGTCTGGACAAAACGCTCGGCTTCACTTCCGCTCAGCGATTTGATTCTCATGCAGCCTACCGCAATAACCGGAACTTCTAAGGAACTGGTTCCCAGCTTAATCGTTCTCATTGCATCATCCATCCTCTCGATTGATTACTTTGCGCCCATATGTAAGCTAGCAAAATATGCTATCATTTATCATTCTCTCATATCTTTACAACCGTTTTCAAATAGATTCGTATGCGGCAGGAAATAAAATAATCAACCGGACTCCTGGAATCCGGTCGATCCTTCATCCTAAATGTATCCTTTTTCCTTTGCGTGGCGTCCCCAGTGCGGCCGGCGTCCGTCAGCGTCGCTGAATCCGTATTCGTCGGAAAAGTCCCAAGAGCTTAACAGCTGGCCGGTTTTATCCATGACATTCGGGTCCGCCGCTAGTGAAGCTACCGCCTGTCCGACGAAGAACGGCGTCTCCGAATGGAGAAAGTCCGGATCCTGCTCCCCTGCATTTCCATACGGATCAACTCCCATACTTAATGTGACCACGAAGCGCACGTTAATCAGCCTTTTTATAAACCGCCTTGATAAAGCCGCCAAAAACGTCGTGACTGTAGGTGAATCCGCGGCTCAGGTAAAAATCGAGAGCGGTATCGTTTCCATTGGACACATAAATAAAGATCAAATGAACGTCGTTAAAGCTTTCCAGCCATTCGACCGACATCTCGAACAATTTGGAGCCGAGTCCTTTATCGCGGTAGCCGTCTCGCAAGTACAGGTTGCTTAAGCAGCCGATCTTTTGCGGCAGACGAACCCACTCGGGATAAAAGCCTTTATCACGCTCAGGATCTTGTACCGGCGCCCATTCCGGTATGGAATTTTTACTTGCATCCACATAATCAATGGTGGAAAATGCATAGCCGACCGGAATCCCTGCGTCTTTTACGACAATAACCTGGCTGTCTAGAGAGCTTTCATAGCTTCGTTTCATTCTCGTATCGAAATTCATGATATCGAACGTTTCAGGAGCTATGGTAGCCGCGGATTGTTGAAAAGCCATCAGCTCGTTGCACAGCTCTCTGCACTGCTCGATATTGCCATTGTTCACCATTTCAATGGTAATGCTGCTCAACTGTCACCTACTCCTCCACACCATGGTTGTCAGAAATCGTCATCCTGCCCTCATCGTTCCGGACAAACGGATTGAATAAAAGCTCTCATTGCTTTTGAAATATATTTCTTTTCATGATACACCAACTGAACCTTGAGCACGAGCGATGGATAATGAAGCGGCAGTATCGCCAGCTGTCCATTTTCGAACTCGGGAGCGATAATCGTTTTGGGGACAAGGGATATCCCTAATCCATGCATCACATATCGTTTGATCGTTTCGAAATTCATATTATCGTACGTTTTGCTGTACTGAACATGGTTCACTCGCAGCATCGTTTCAAAGTATGATCGGCTCGTGCAATTGTCGGAGGTCATAATCATTTCTTCCCCATTCAGATCTTCCGGATACACGGCAGCTTTGGCGAGCAGCGGATGGTCCGGCTTCGCAATCCACGCGTAATCTTCCTCACGGATCGTCCGGCATACATACTCCGGCAGGTCGGTTTGATCGGTGATTATAAATCCCAAGTCGCATTCGCCTGCTTTCAGCGCCTGCAGCAACCCCATTCCGGCCACTTCCTTGATTTGAATTTGGACGGCCGGGTTCTTTTGCTTATAGACGCCTAAATAGTCGGGAAGCAGATACGACGCTAACGTGGATTTGATCCCAATGGTGAAGCTGCCGTTAGTCGCTCCGGATATAGTAATCTTCGATTCTTCGAACAGGCTGACGATCTGCGAAGCGTAACGGAGCAGCTCCAGGCCATCGGATGTAGGCTGCATTTTTTTGTTCATTCGTTCGAATATCGTAATGCTGTACTCCTGTTCAAGCTTTTGGATTTGTGAGGTTACGCTGGATTGCGCATACCCCAGCATGTCGGCGGCTTTCGTATAATTTTGCCACTTGGCGACCTCAAGCAGTGTTTTATAAAATGCGATATCCATAAAGTCTTCCTCCCAACATCAAAAAAACCGATAGTAACTATCAATAATTATAGATAACACCGAAGTAAATTACCATGTTACGATACGGCTAAAGATTTGGGAGGGACCGCTGGATGATCAACCCGTATGAATTGGAAAAGCAGTATGAGCAGCATACGAAAGAATTGGAGCATATCATGAGAACCGCTTATTTAGTGGAGAAACCAAGCAGGCCAAGACATTTTATATTACGGTGGTGGAAATCGCTGTTTGCTTCCAAAACAAAAGAAGACTCCTCCGCGGTACATCGCTAAGATGAAGTCCTCTTCCGTTCCTTGCTTGAGCTGCTTATTACTTGGCAGAAAGTACAATATGCGCTACAGTCAATTTCGGAATTGATAACATAAACTTATTGTTCTGAATATTAGCTGCGCCTTCTCTTTCGGTAATTTGCGGACTGTTCTCATCAAACGCCCACACTTTAGCCGATTGGTACTGCGTCGTCCCGCCGATGGAAAATGAAGCGTTCATTGCATGTTCGAAGTTTTTGTTGATCGCGATGATGTGCAGATTATTGTCGCTGTCATGGAAAACGGAGCTGTAGATAGAGCTGTTTTCAATATCATTGGTATCCGCTTTGACCTTGGTGTCGCCGTACTTCGAATTATTTCCGTCATAATTGTTAAAGATCTTGAAGCCAGAGGAAACATACGGAATTTGGGACAGTCTAACTGTCCCCATCATGTTCCAGTAGCTCGCCATATACAGGCCTTGCTTGCCGAATATTCCAAGGGTATCGGCCTGTGCAATGCCGCCCGAAACGTGGTGATTGCCGCCAAAATCGTATTCGGTGAACGCGATCTTCGTGCCCGGGTTGTACTTGTTCACCGATTGTTTCATAGCCGGGATCAGAGGGAGAAACTCGCTGTACCATTCGCCGATCCACGTGTTTTCGCGATAGCTCGGATCCCACATCGATCTCGGAGCTTGCACGCGCACCTTGTGTGTCTCCTCAGTATGGCTTTCGAGCGACGTGCTGTTAATTCGAATATCGTCGCCTACTTCTTCGGAGTACCAGTGAATATCCAGCACATCCAGCAGCCGGGTACCTTCTTTCCTCGATTCTCTGGCCATGTTGTCCAAGTAGTAATCCAAATACCATCGATAATTTCCTTTGATTTGTTCCCACTCCGGCTTATTGTCGACCATATAGGCATCGCTGAAGTTATAGGAAACTGGACCGAACATTTCGGCTGTCGGATCGACATGCTTGACCGCTTTCGCCAGCTCGATCGATTTGTTGAGTACTTCGACACCTTTAGGTATGTCCGGATGCATATAAGCATGCGTTTTTTTCCATAATCCCGGCTCGTTATCGATCTCATAGCCTTTAATTCCTGTAGCCGAAGAGGCAGGTCCGAACTTGTTAACCAGCAGGTTGACAAACTCGTCGTTATACGCCACATTGTCGGTCATATCCGGCGTCAAGCTGAACGGTGCGCCTTTGGCTGCCTTCACATCCACCCATCGGCTGGAAGGCGCCGTTTCCGCCGGCGTAACCGGCGTGGAAGATTTATCTTTGGCCGCATAGCCGGCGGTTGGCAGCGTCCACAGGGTGTAGGCGCCCTTGGCCAGCGATTTCTGATGGAAGCCTATAGCCGCGATCCCCGGAATGTCCCACTTGGCGCTTTCCGATACCGGAATGCCTCCATAATACCATGGCACGAACGAGTCGTTGACAAATCCATCGTCATCGCCGGAGTTCGACGCATTGTTTTCCCAATTGTAAGCAGAGAAACGGTTGCCGCCCGCTCGCCGGGCCGTAATATTCTCCGTGCCCGTCAAATCTTCATTGGCCCCATAAATGTATGGGCTGATCGGCGCTCTTTCCTCAGTCGGGTCGATTCGAAAATCGACATCGAAGGTGCCTGCAACGGTCCGCAGCGTATTGATTTTGATCGTATCGCTCCATGGGCCTAATGTTGAGCCGTCTACCGCTCTGACACGGTACGTATGCAGCGATGCCGGGGCCAGCCCGCTCTGGGTATATGACAAGGTCGTCCCTGTAGGGACTACGGCGCCATCAACCTCTATTTCATATCCGGTCACCAGCTCCTGCAGAGCTTTCCAAGTAACCTTGATCGAGCTTTCCGTCTTTTCCGCGCGAATGCCGAGAGGTGCAGGCAGCTGCTGCTCGCCTGTCGTCTTGGCTGCAAATAGCGAGCTCCAGAGGCTAGTTGCATTTCCTTTGATCGTTCGAAGCTTGAACGTATGCAATGTCCCTGGCTTCAAGTAGTCATATACAAACGTATTAGCGGTGACGGTGGTCGTAACCCCATCAGCATAGACCTCGTAGCCTGTCGCCCCCGGTACATCATCCCACTTTAACGTAATGGATGTATCTGTCGAAGAGGAATTCACTTGGGCTGGAAATGGCGGGATATCGAGGGGAGCGGGTTCCGTTCCCCATACCAACACTCCATCCTTGTAAAGGGTCGTTCTTGTAGACTCGGCGGCAGTGGACGAGTTCAAGAACGAGTAATCGTTCGTCTGGTCGAAGGACGACCAATCGCTTTTATTCATCCAGCCGCTGAACAAGAGATCGTCTCCCGGCTGAATGACGCCCGCATTATCCTTAAAGCCGATTTCCAAGTAATGCGTCGCGTTTGAAGCGGGTACCGGCATCTTCACGAAATCGGTAATAACGTTCGCCGTAGGGATGGAGCTCCACTTCACCATACTGTAAAATCCGATGGCAAACGATTTTTCTTCTTCATTAATAAAGTCTGCGGTGAAATAATATCTGATTTTCAAATTCTTCAGGTCGATGGCTGTTGTTCCCGTATTCGTCACTTTAAACTCGGGTGTGATCGAAGGCGAACTCTGGTTTTGCCCGGTCGTTGTGATAACCTTGATTGATCCTTGGCTTGCAGCCGGAGGCACTTTAGCCGCCACTTCCGAACTCCAGGCCCCAGTCACGGTGCCATTCTTCGCCCGCACTCTATACTTGTGTTCCGTATCGGGCGCAAGCCCGCTATGGACATACGAGGTGCCCGCCAAATGACTAACCGTTGTTTCATCAACCTCCACATCATAGCCCGTCGCTTGTCCTGCCGAGTCCCAAGTCACTGTAATGGAATCAGCGGCAGCTATCGCTTTCACGTTCGTCGGTACGGTTGGCACCGGCTGCGTATCGGAGTGGACGGTAAACAGTGCAGCGGAATCGTTCACCGTATAGGTCTTTGTACGATCGGGGCTGTATACGCCAATTCCCACTTTATATTGACCTGCAGGCGCATTCGCCTGGGCTGTCCACTTCACAGGGAAATGCTTCGCCTGATTGGCTGTAAACGAATCGACGAACTTTGTCAGAACCTTAGTGCCGTCAGGCTGAATGACGCTCACTTCCACCAGCGCTTCAGCATACACGTTCGCCGTGACGGAAGTGTCGATGCTCACCTCTCCGCCTGAACGCACACTGTCGGGCGCAACCGCTGCGCCGGTCGTGAAGCTAACCGATGGAGTACCTTTCTTCACGGTAATCTTAGTAACTCCGGGGTACCACTTGTTGATATGGCCTCCCCAGCCCGCTCCGAAAATGCCGAAGCTTACGATATATTCTCCTTCCGGCAATTGCTCTGGAACACGCCATTGGAATGGAACGGTTTTCTCCACTCCCGCTGTGAGCTTAATGTTGTCTTGAAACAGCTGACCGACATTCTGTAAGGAGGAATTGAAAAATTCAACATCCATTAATACGTCTGCACTTTCCGAAGCCTTGACGCTCACAAACACATCAGCCTTGGAGCCGGCTTCAACAGAGGCTGGATCCGCTTTTGCAGATACAGAGAAATCGATTGCCGCCTGGGCGGACGGTACCGGGATAAAGAAGGTAAACGTGTGAAACAGCAGCAGGAAAGCCATGCCTAAAGCTAATCTAACCTTTCTGCGGGTAACTATCGATGCATTCATATTGCGTTCTCCTTTTTCGTGCATTCGCCAAATTGCAAGTTTAGTAAGTTTTCTTTCGATCATTGCAGCTGATGGGCGGTCATCCCTCCCTTCCGTTTCAAATACCAGGATCGTCTTGTCGTTTCCCCCTCTCCAGTCAGCGCACCAACCAGTATGACAGCTTCTGCCAAAAATCTATAGTGTCCCAAAGTATACTTTCACGATCCAAAAGGATACCGGTCGGCATTATTTAAGCATGCGTAAGCCGATTCGCTAATATTTTGTTCATAGGGAGGTGCAGAGAAAATGGATTCAGAACGTACGTGCAGGCTTGTTCGAGCCAATCGAACTTATCATGGAAAGCAAGGCTTGGATTACGGGGAAGCGATATCGAAGGAAAGCGTCGGCTCTCAAGCCATATGCATGCTTCTGGTGACAATACCGCCGGGGCAAAGAGCGCAAGCCCATCTCCATGAAAACCATGAAACGGCCATTTACATGCTGCGGGGAACGTCCGCCATGTGGTATGGCGATAAGCTGGAGCTGCATATGGAGCTCGAGGAAGGGGATTTTCTGTATATTCCCGCTGGAATGCCTCATCTCCCTTACAATCCAAGCGAATCCGAAACTTGTACCGCTCTTATCGCCCGTACGGATCCGAATGAGCAGGAGAGCGTCCTTCTGCTCCCCGAGCTTGATGCCTTGTGGCGGCAGCAAAGACTATCGGAGGATTAATTGCATGAACATCAAAAAAGATTCAGTCCGCTAAGGGCTGAATCTTTCTTCATGGTTAAACGTTATTTTTGCTTGATTTGCGGCATGATCTTGACGATTTCCTCTTCCGCTTCCCGAAGCGCAGTGTTCACGTCTTTTTTGCCTGCTACGGTGTCCGCCACTTTGGCATTGAAGATTTTGCGAACATCCGCGTGGGCGGAGTACATGGAGCTTGGTTTGTAAGGCGCGATTTGACCTTTGTAGATCGCCTGCACGTTTTTGCCCTTCAGGAACTCCATCTCGGCGCCGAAGGAATCTTTAACGGCTTTGCTTGCCAATACAGGATAATATCCGTATTTCTTGGCCATCACCGTCTGAACTTCATCCGAGGTCAGCACGGAGACGACTTTCATGGCATCGTCCTGATTTTTGCTTACTTTGTTCACGCCTATGTACATCGTATCGCCCAAGCCTTTAAGCCCTTCGTAGCCTTTATAGCTCGGCAGCTGCACCATATCCCAGTTCAAGCCGTTCTTGGTTGCTTCCTGCAGCGAAGGCATTACGTTGGAAATGACCATCGCGGTATTTTTGTCCTTCACGAATGCGTTGACCACATCGGCAAAAGCCGTGCCTTTCGGCTCATTCCCCGGTATCGACATCAGACTGGCATATAGGGTCAGCAGCTGCTTCCATTGGTCATTATTAATAGTAGGCGCATCGGTATTGGCATCCAACAGATCAATCGGCACTCCGCCTTTCATAGCGAAAATACTCTGAGGATGCAGCCCTTTATACTGGAAGCCTGCATCGGATTTGGTCACCTGCTTGGCCAGGCTGACGATATCCTCCCACAGCATGCCGTCCTTCGGATAAGAAACAGCAAATTTATCGAAAATATCTTTATTGTAATACAAAGCGGTTGGACTGCTGTATAAAGGGAAGGCAACCGTCTTGCCATCCACTTTGTTTCTTTCCAGAAAAGCGGGATCGAACTTGCTGATATCGATATTCTCTTTCTTAATCAGCGGGCCCATATCCTGTGTCAATCCAAGCGTAGAATATGACCGGACATCGTTGGAAATGGTGAATACGTCCGGGAATTCTCCGGAGGCTACCAGTTCTTCCGGATTGCTGCCTTTGCCTCTGACCACTTGCTCCAAAGTAATATGAGGATACTTCTTCTTCACAGGCTCGACGAATAACTGCTGCCATTGGTCATCGGACACGGCTACCCATTGATAAATTTTAATGGTTACAGGCTTTGCCTCGGCTTGCGCCCCGCCTGGATTCGCGCTTTCCTGCACCTGCTTCCCGCCTGAACAGGCAGCAAGCATACTTAATGCCGTTAATGAAGTCAGAACAACCGATAGTCTCTTTTTCAAACCATACATCCCCCTTATCGTTCGTATAAAGCGCGGTTTATCCATTCCATGTGTAAACACACCGCTTCATAGCAACGCTTATCAACTACAAGCGCTTTATGTTGGTGTTTTGATTATAGCAAAGCGGACACTCGGATTCTTTATTCAGATTGCGTTCAATTATCAATATATTGCTATGTTTGCGGCTTGCTTTGGATCGAATGAGATAAGGAATGAAAATCCGGTATCCTTTGTTTGAATTCGAGATACCGGCTTAGGGGGATGATTCAGAGGTATATAAACTATTAGCATGATTCGTGGAGAGGATGTAAAGACTAACCAATAAGACGAAGGAGTAAGGGGGCAATCCCCTTCTTATTTATAAAACGTGTGGTCACCTATTTTAACTGTTACTTTAGCTTTCTTGTTAGGTACATGTGCCGCGCTCTTTAACTCGGCAAAATATAAGGATCCGTTCGTTGGATCGCTGCCATTCAATGCCTCCTCAACCGCTCGTATGGCCGATTGAGTAGCAGGCTTTTTGATGGAACCGTTCTTGACAGGGGAAAATTGGTATACCTTTCCGTTATTGGCGTTAATCACTTCTTTCACCGTTTTCGGAAATTTACCTGATTCCGTCCTGTTTAAAACTACGGCAGCTACCGCCACTTGACCTAAATAGGGCTGATTTCTCGCTTCAGCTGTAACAAGCCTTGCAAGTAACTCCTTATCACTGTCTGAAATACTCTTCTTTTCAGTCGTTGGGCTTGGTTTAGGAGTTTCCAACTTCGGAGGAGGAGTAGGCTCAGGCTTTGCCGGCGCAGGCTGTTCAGGCGGTTTAGGCGCTTCTGCTACCGGTGCGGCGGCAGGCGCTGCGCTTAGGACCATAACCTTTTTTTCCTTTTCCAGCGTAAGCCTCATCTCATCGCTCAACGAGTTGTCAACCTTATTTCCGCTTTCCTTCTGAATAAACGTACTGCTAGGCAATGACACTTCGGAAATTGCTTGCTTATTCACAACCATCATTCTTTTATCTGCATGCGTTGCATTTGCAGGAACGATAAGGAAGACGGAAATGATTCCGGTCAGCAGGGTAGCACTTGCCGCTGCTGCTGGCTTTCTCATTCTATCACTCCGTTTCGTTGAACCACACTTTATCTATTTAAAGTAATAATTAACGATTTGTCTCTAGTGTATTGCTGGTTCTATTGGTAGTATTTTTGCAATTCGGCACTTATTTCGATCCATTCTATGGATTCGGACCCTGTATTTCCCGCTAATCCAATTCTTGCATAATGGGATGCTCGTCCAAATAACCGAAACGCTGCAGCTCCTTAAGCTCCATCATGATATGGTCTGCATCATCATTTGACACCTCGTACAGATCGCTTAACGTATTCCCTTCGTGCTGTTTCAAATAAACCAACATCCCCTTGGCAGCCCAGGACAGGCGGCTGTCGCCATAATCGCCCAGTATATCGCGGAACACTCTGAGCGGTATCACTCTTTTTTCAACTAAGCTTTGAAGTGCCTCCGACGTTTGCTTGGAGCTCATTCGGCCTATGCCGGCGATATCCGCTACCGTTGGATGAGAGGCTCCGCTTTGGAGCATACTGCTCAGGACAATGCACACCATTTGCTCGTATACATTTAATTCCGGTACTTTGAAAATTTCTGAGATTGTAAAGGGCTGGGGGTGATTTGCGTGCGATACGTTAGACACCATCTAAGTCCTCCTTACAAAGAAGAGTTACTTTCTATATTCGAGATCAAATGAATATAAGGGTCCGTCGGAATCAAAATTGCATCGAGGCAAAAAAAAGGAAACGGCACATACCGTCCCCTTTTTTCCTCACAAAAACGACTATCTTAGCAGCTTCACCTGCTGCTGCTCGATGACGTAAACATGATCCGCTACCCGGTCAACAAACGTCCGGTCATGCGATACGAGAAGCACAGTCCCTTCATAAGCCTTCAAGAAGCGTTCCAGTGCTTCCCTGCAGTAAATGTCCAGGAAATTGGTCGGCTCATCCAATACCAGCACATTGTACCTGCCCAGAAACAGCTGACACAAAACCAGTCGAATCGCTTCCCCGCCGCTGATCTGCCGGACGTTCTTTTTCAAATCGTTTCCGGCAAATCCCATCGCATGCAGCGCAGAGCGGATTTTGCTTTCCTCGTGATCGCTTCGTTCATTTATATAGTCAAGGACCGGCCGTTCTATATCCAATACGGTACGTTCTGAGAACGATAGCTCTATATTTACTAGTTCTATACATACTTTTTCCATAGTCCACTACCTCCAATTCGCGTGCAGTTTGAATCTTGTATTGCCATCTATTGATTGCAGCCGACCAAAACCTCCAAGTCGACCGTGATCTCGACTTCCTCTTGATTGATAAACGCAGTGACCCTGTTGCTGTCAGCAGACCAGGAGAGCGGCGTCATATGAACCAACGAGTCGAGCGTCTCCTTGCTCAGCTTTCGCGTATACTTTACCGGAACGACATCCAACAGCTGAAAATGCTGCTTAAACAAAGTCACGGTTTCTGTATTTCTATAAACCGGTTTATTGCTGTTCGGGAATAGCGCCTCGCGCAGTTCTCTCAAATAATGAGCCCGAGGAACGACTTTCATGACAAGTCCGCCGCGAGCCAATATTCTCTTGCACTCGCTGTAGTTCGACGGAGATAAAATGGTGAGAAGCGCATCCATTGACTGGTCATTGAAAGGTGTTTTCGCCAAGTCGCCTACTAGCCAAATCGGGCTTTCATGCCGTTTCGATGCCATCAGCACCGCTTCCTTGGATAGATCAAGACCAATTCCTGTAATGTCTCGGTCCTGACAACCGTCTATAATCATTTGCAAATGAGAGCCTTCTCCACAGCCTAAATCCGCCATAGTGAACCGGCGTGCTGAAGCATCTGTGTGCTCCATTACTACTTCCGCAACCGTCTCATGCAAGGCAGTGAATAAGCCGGTTTCCGTAATGATGCGGTGTCTTGCTTCAAATAATGATTTCGTGTACGGGCTGCTTACAGGCCTCGTCATGAAGTTCAGATACCCTTGCTTTGCGAAGTCAAAGGTGTGTTTTTTGCCGCACACCAGACTTTTTAGATCGACAACTCTCAATTCACTGTGGCAGATCGGGCATCGGAATGAAGACAATAGCTCGCTCATTTGTCCCGCTTTTTTTAGCTGTTTGGTCATGTTATCCCTTCCTTTCGCAACAAAAAAAATCACAGGCTATTTGCCTGTGATTCAGAGTAAAGGGAAGAAGACCCATCTTTTATTAGATGAGGATGATGTCGTTATAGCCGTTACCCAATAAACCTCCCTTTCACGTAAAAGGGAAGCAATAATCTACATAAAAAAAGAAAGGCAGAATATCCGCCTTTCTTCACAATACAAAAATGTATTAAAATGAAGATTATGAGAAATGGGCAGACTGATCCCGTTTACTCTGTTTACAGCAACAGAGCCTTTGAACGTATGAAATTAACGGTTCAAAGTTGGAATACGAAGTCTGACATAATAGATCACTCATAATCCTCCTTACAGTTACAGATTTACGTTTATTATAGTACTCTTTGTAACTATAGTCAAAAACTCATTATTGGAAGGAGAAGCACACCACTTGCGTTTAGAATGTTCGCAGGCTCCCATGGCCGAGCTTTATGATTGTGAAACATCCCATCGGATCCCTTTTCCCGACACGTCTGAAGGACGTCGAGCGGCGGAGCTGCTTCTTCCGTGGCTTGAGCATTCAGCGACCCGTTATGTGGCGAATGTAACAACGAGTCTATATGTGCTTCGCCTTGGCGATATGCTCTTTCCAGTGACCGTCAACGTCAATGAATACGAGAACAGCTATGTATGCTCCCCCTTCACTCACTACATTACTTACGCTAAGGAAGAGCTGTATAAGCTAAATCACCCGCTTCTTGAATCCTTATTGGGTCGGCTGCTGGACGGCATCGGCTGCCTGTTGAAGGCGGGACGAATGAACCAAACCGTACAAGTGAATAACGGGCTGCTCTCTACGAATTTGTATCTGAAGCAGGTCCCTGCTCAGCTATCGGAAGGCTTACGGATGTTACAAGCTGCTTTTCCCGGACATACGATTCTTTTCCGTTCGCTGGTCCCCAGCTTGAATGCAGATTGGATCGACGCTCTCCGTCTGGAAGGCTCCCGCTTCGTCCCGAGCCGGCAAGTGTACCTGTATGCAGCTCCCAATGCAAAAGCAAGGTGGCTAATCAAGCGCGACCGTCAATTGTTGAGCAAGAACGGATACGATGTGATAGCGGGTGATAAATTAGATGTAGCCGATATTCCCCGGCTTAAGGCTTTATACGACCTGCTTTATCTCGAGAAGCATTCCCGGTGTAATCCTTGGTTTACGGAAGCGTTTTTCTCGCAGGCACTTCTATCCGGGACACTGTCGATTTACGCGCTGCGGCATGCGGCAACCGGAAGACTCGATGCGGTTCTCGGATTTTACGTGAAAGAAGGTGTCATGACAACGCCGGTCTTCGGCTATGATACCTCCCTGCCGCGCGAGCTTGGATTGTACCGGATGCTGTCCGCTGTGCTCATCAGTCTGTCCGAGCAGAACGGCTGGAGGCTGCACGAGAGCTCGGGCGCTCCCGAATTTAAGCGAAACCGCGGTGCTGTGCCGGATATCGAGTACAGTGCCGTTCTGGACGCACACTTGCCATGGACTCGCAGGCTTGGCTGGTATGTGCTCGACCGGCTGCTCAACCGGATCGGCGTTCCGCTGATGAGAAAATGGAAGCTATGATCCAGTTATTCTTTTACAAAGGAGTATGAATATGGCATCTTCGAGCAAAACGTTAAGAACTTGCAGCAACGGCCACCAATACTACAAAAGCAGCGATTGCCCTACCTGCCCGATCTGTGAGAACGAACGTAAGCCAGACGACGGGTTTATGTCCTTGCTTAGCGCACCGGCAAGACGCGCATTGAAGCATCATGGAATAACTTCCTTGCACGAGCTTTCTCAATATACCGAGAAGGAGATCTTGGCATTTCACGGCATGGGACCGAAATCAATGCCCATCCTAAGAAATGCTTTGCAAGAAAAGGGCTTATCCTTCAAAAACCTTTCCATTTGAATCGGAAGCATGCGCAGTCAATCTATTTGATCGCTTTGAACTAGCGCCGTTTTGTTCAGAAGGCTTGTGCTCCTGGTTGTCGCTTCCCCCAATCAGAATCATTCCGATAATAACCATCATACCGCCCGCCCACTGCGGCCATCCGGCATGCTCGCCCAATACGAGAACAGACAGCAGCATGGAAGTAAACGGCATCATGCCCGATAACGCAGCGGCGGTCGAGGCGTGGCATCGTTTGATGCCTGCATACCAGCAAATGAATGCCAAGGACGTCACAACCGGTCCGTACCAGACCAGTGCCAGCCACGCCTCCACTCCAATCGTGGAAAGCGATGAAATCGGATCCTCTAGAATCGCAGGAACTAGACAGAGCAACAATGAAATAACCGACACAATCGCGGTTTGCGCCATCGGATGAAGATGCTCCCTTTGTGTTCTCTCCGTTGTAACTGCAGCGGCACGAGACAAAATATTGAAGATGGATTCGCTTATCGCTGCACACAGCACAAGGACATTGCCTGCCAAATGCATTATGGACAGCTTCGCACCTGGCGACAGCAGCTCTTGGATTAGCAAGATCCCTCCGACAGTACTAAGGATCCCTGCCAGCTTGGTCCGGTGGATCGATTCCTTCAAAACGACCCTTGCCAACATAACGGTTACGGCAGGGGTTGCTCCGGTAATGATTCCCGCTTCCCCGGCACTTGTATGCTGCAGACCGAACAGCAAAAACATGCGAAACAAAAAGACACCGAATAATGCTTGAAGACCTAAAAGAGTCCAGTCTCGTAAAGTCATAAGACGTATGGCCGATAGGATCCCCCTCCATGCCACCGGCAGCAAGCAAAGGATGCCTAGGAGCAAACTGACCCCAGTAATTGTGAATGGCCCCATCTGCCCGTTCAAAAGCCTTCCAGCTATGACGGAGGTTCCTGCGAACGAAAAAGCGCAAATCAGATAAAATATCCCTTTCAAGCGTTCCAAATCCATACCACTCCTCCGTTTATTTCTCCCCTGTCGAAGCGCAATCAGAAATTTATGTTACAATCATAGGGAAATAACTGGTATGGGAAAAGAACCAGTTCGACACGGATTCATGCAATCCAGTTGGAGGTCTTATGAGGGGAATTCAATTACATCGAGAAAGTGAAATATCCTTAAAGCGTCAAATCTATCAAGCGTTAAGAGATCAAATCTTGAACGGGAGATTAGAAGCGGGAGAAGCTTTACCTTCCACAAGGGAGCTGGCGGGTGAGCTGAACGTGTCGCGCAATACCGTGAATGAAGCCTACGAGATGCTGATTGTCGAGGGCTTCGTGTTAAGCCGTCAAGGAGCGCCGACGCGGGTTGCGGAAGGCTTATGCCTGGAATCAAAGCAAGATGACCCATCCTCGGAGCGGGAAAAGCCAATACGCTCATACGCAGCGGACTTCAGGACGGGACAACCCGACCTGCGGCAATTTCCCCGATATCTTTGGCAGCAAATCATGCAAAAGACATGCCAAGACATGGAGCCTGCTTTGCTAGGCTATACCGGACCTCAAGGACTGGCAAGGCTGCGTGAAGAGATCGCCGCATGGCTGTTTCGCTCCAAGGGGCTTGCCGTAGATCCGCAGAGTATCTTCATAACCGCCGGTGCCACTCATGCCCTTCATTTGATCGCCGATTTGCTGTACCGGGAAGGGCGGGACATTCTGATTGAAGATCCTTGCAACATCGGCATGCTGCAAACGTTTGTGAACAAAGGTTACCCCCTTTCCCCTATTCCCGTGGATGCTTACGGCCTCAAAACAGATGATTTATCCGGAACCAATCCCTGTGCGGTCTATGTCACACCGTCTCATCAATTTCCTCTCGGAGGAATATTGCCGGCAAGCCGTCGTGCTGCCTTAATTCGGTTTGCACGTGAAACCGGCTGTTACATTGTGGAGGATGATTATGACAGTGAGTTTCGGTATTATGGCGATCCCGTTGCACCGCTCTATGCGATGGATCCCGACAGAGTCATCTATGTCGGTACCTTCAGCAAAGTGCTGTTTCCGGCGCTTCGGATCGGCTATGTGATCCTTCCACCCACACTGCACCCAAGATGGCGATATCTTCGGACCCACACGGATGTTCAGAATCCTCCATTCGAGCAAATGGCATTGGCGGAATTGCTGCATACAAGGAAGTTTGACAGGCACATCGGAAAAATGAGAAAGCTGTACGGCGAGCGCCGGCAAACGCTGCTATCCACCTTGACGGAATGCTTCGGGGATTCATGGCTTTCCTGGGGAGATGCAGCCGGTCTGCATCTGGCGGTAGAGTTCCCGGGCATCTATTTTGACGAAGCGATCTCCGCTCACCTCCTGCATAATGGAATCCGTGTCACTCCAGTAGAGCATCACAGTATCCGAAAAGGCGCGCATGTCAACAAGCTGCTATTTGGGTACGGGCATATGGAGCCGGA
Organism: Paenibacillus sp. NPDC056579; assembly: GCF_042793215.1. Lineage (NCBI taxonomy): Bacteria > Bacillati > Bacillota > Bacilli > Caryophanales > Paenibacillaceae > Paenibacillus > Paenibacillus sp. NPDC056579. Next base: position 1,113,480 of record NZ_JBHTVD010000001.1, on the reverse strand, counting down.
TGAGATCCGTGCAGGCATCGTTTTGCTGCGCGGAGTTTTGAACCATGTCCTCTCAAGCAGTTAGTCTTAATATTAAGATTACTTCTTCCCATGAAGATATTTAATGTTATTAATTATTAACATAATTTATTACTTTGGGGAGTCATTTTGGGTCAATGGAAACTTACTATTATGCTGATATCAAGTCAAAGGATCCGTACAACATCAAAAAAAGGACTTCATCGACTATTCGCTCGAATGAAGTCCTCTTTATTCTGATTACAAATTTTTATCGTCGATCTGGTTCAACCAGCCTCGAATATCCCCAATGATGGAAGAAACGCACCCTTCCTCAAAGGGAGAGCGCAAGCCGGCGAGCCCTACAAGCTCAGTGAAGGATTGACTTCCGCCCGCCCGGCACAGCTTCAAGTAGCTCGACCATGCAGAGGTTCGGTCGTCGTTCGCAAACTTCCAATATTGCAGGGCGCAGATTTGAGCCAGCGTGTAATCGATATAATAGAACGGGCTCTTAAATATATGCTGCTGCTGATGCCAGAAGCCCCCTCTGTCGAGAAACGGCATATCGTCATAGTTGCGAGACGGGATATATTTGCGCTCGATCTCGCGCCAAACCTGCTTCCGTTGTGCAGGCGTCATATCCGGCTCCTCATAAACCCGGTGCTGGAACTCGTCAACCGCGACACCATATGGAATGAAGGTAATCGCTCCGCTAAGATGAGAGAACTTATATTTATCCGTATCCTGCTCGAAGAAGGAGTCAATCCACGGCCAAGCAAAAAATTCCATGCTCATCGAGTGAATCTCACAAGCGTCAAGCGTAGGATGAATATATTCCGGTACGGCAAAACCGCGGCTCATATACGCCTGGAATGCGTGCCCCGCTTCATGCGTGAGAACATCGACATCGTGCGACGTACCGTTGAAGTTGGAGAAGATGAAGGGAGCCTTGTACGCTGAAATATAGGAGCAGTATCCGCCGACCCGCTTGCCCGGCTTGCTCTCCAAATCCATCAGGCCGTTATCCAGCATGAACCGGAAAAATTCATCCGTCTCCGGCGACATGTCCGCGTACATCGCTCTCGCCTTCTCCACGATCCAATGAGGGTCCCCTTTGGGCGTCGGATTGCCGGTTAAGTAAGAAAGACCGTCATAGTACCGCAGCGAGTCGAGTCCAAGACGGACGCGACGCCGTTCGCTAAGCTCGGAGGCTACCGGAACGATGTGCTCGATCACCTGCTTTCTGAATTCGGCGACCTGTTCTGGACCGTAATCCGTCCGATCCATCCGGTCGTACGCGAGCTGCGTGAAGCTGCGGTAGCCCAGCTTGCGGGCGATGCGCGTCCTCAAATGCACGAGATGGTCGTAAATCTCATCGATCGCCTGTTCATTCGCTTCGTAGAACGAATATCGCGCATCGGTCGCTTTTTTGCGAATCTCTCTATCTGTCGATTGCATGTAAGGAGCGAGCTGGGATAACGTTCGCTCTTGACCGTCGAACTCGATTTTGGCCGAAGCTACGAGCTTTATGTATTCGCTGGTTTTTTTGTTCTCCTCTTTGAGGTCTTCGACAATGTCTGGTGAAAAGGTTTTGACGGAAAGCTCGGCCGTCTCGAACAATTGCCGCCCCCACTTCGCTTCCAGCTCCGCACGGAACGGAGAGCCGGCCAGCGCCTTATAGTAGTCTGTAATCAGCCCCTGATACACCGGCGACTGCTCGTCTATGTAGTCTTGCTCCGCTTTATACCCGGCGTCTGCGGTATTGATGGAATAACGAATTCTTGCGATGGCAAACATGGACGATACTCTCGTACGTGCGGCGTTAATCGCTTCCATCGCAGTGTCCTGCTCCTCCAATGTGGAGGCGGCGTTGAATCGCTCAAGCAATGACGTAAATTCGCTGCGGAATTGCTCCATATTCGGGCGTTCGTAGACATAATCTTGAAACTTCATCAGCGACCTTCTCTCTATTAGGTTATTTTACAACTTCAGGTAAAGCCATGGTCCTTTTCTTAGTATATCAGGAAGTAAGGATAAGAAGTCCATATATCTCTGCGTAGATGGGTTAAACTGAATAAATATTCCCTATTATTTTTCTTTTCACATTCTTTCATTACCTCCAGGTTCCTATATGACTTCAAAGTGCGTACTGTTCAACCCTAGCTTCATGCTGCACAATGAAGTAGAAATCACACAGGAAATGGAGAGGATTCGGATGGAAACAAGAGATAATGCATTGAATAAAACCGCACTGGTAGTTGGCGCTAATGGAGTCATTGGAAGGAATTTGATTGAGTATTTGGAGCAGCTTCCCGATTGGAATATTATCGGAGTTTCCCGCCGGGGTGGAAAGTCCACCGCACGAGTTCGGTATGTAGCAGTAGACTTGCTGGATGAACAGGATTCACAGGAGAAGCTGAGCAGCTTAACGGAAGTCACCCATATTTTCTATGCAGCCTATCAGGATCGTCCGACCTGGGCGGAGCTGGTTGCACCGAATCTGGCCATGCTCGTCAATGTAGTTAATGCGATCGAGCCTTCGGCTCCCGGACTGCAGCATATCAGCCTGATGCAAGGCTATAAAGTATATGGCGCACATCTTGGCCCTTTCAAAACGCCGGCAAAGGAAACCGACGCATACCATATGCCGCCGGAGTTCAACGTCGATCAGCAGCAGTTTCTCGAACGCAGGCAAATCGGCAGCCGCTGGACATGGTCGGCGATCCGTCCTTCGGTTGTATGCGGATTCGCGCTGGGCAATCCGATGAATTTGGCAATGGTTATTGCCATGTATGCTTCCATCTCCAAGGAGCTCGGGTTGCCGCTCCGTTATCCCGGGAAGCCTGGCGCGTATAACAGCCTGCTGGAGATGACCGATGCCGGCTTGCTGGCCAAAGCTACAGTATGGGCTGCGACGGATGAGCGGTGCGCGAATCAGGCATTCAATATTACCAATGGCGATCTATTCCGCTGGAACGAGATGTGGCCCAAAATTGCCGCTTATTTCGGATTGGAGACCGCTCCCCCGCTGCAAATGTCATTGGATGTAGTCATGGCCGATAAAGAAGAGCTATGGAATCGGATGGTAGAAAAATACGGCTTGGAGAACAACAGCTACAAGGACGTATCCTCTTGGAAATTCGGGGACTTTGTATTCTCCTGGGATTACGATTTCTTTGCCGACGGCACCAAAGCTCGCCGCTTCGGTTTTCACGAATTTATGGACACAGAGCAGATGTTCCTGGACATCTTCGAGGATTTGCGCCAACGTAAGGTCATTCCGTGAGTCGCAGGATGAGTTGGGGCAACGTAAACACCGGTCATCGTTGGGTCGAGACCGGTGTTTGTCCTCCTATGTTAGCCCTGTTCCGCAACGGTTGACCCAGAGAGTATTTTGGCTCTGTCACCGAATACGCGTTCGGCATGCGTATCTCCCCATCGGCACATCAGATGAAGGAGCGCCCTCAGGCTCGCACCGTATTCCGTTAGCTCGTATTCTACTTTGGGAGGAACCTGATTGTACGAAATTCGATTGACAATTCCATCCTCTTCCAGCTCTCGAAGCTGCTGTGTCAGCACTTTCTGCGTCACATCGGGCATCAGCTGCATGAGCTCGCCGTTCCGCTTTTTGCCGAAAGTCAGATGGAACAATATCACCGGCTTCCACTTGCCTCCGATGACCTCGAGGGTCACTTCGACCGCTGTGTTGTAGATTTTTAATGGTTCGGACATTCCCGTTAGCACCGCCTTCCTTGCCTATTACGATACCAGCCTGGTGCCCGCGAGCGCAAGCTTATTAGTTGGAGGCAAACCCAACCTCACATTTCTAAGCTTGTCTTACATTTTTTAGCCTGCGGGAAGATGATGGAGAAACCCCTCGAAAATGAGACTGCTGTAGGACCTGTTAAGATATCATTTTGATTCCGCGTAAATCAGTTAACATATTATTTGTTATGTAAACTAAACTGTCCATCTTAAGTGATTGATTGACTTTTTCGATTACAATTGCTCAAGTATGAGAAATATTAAGCATTTCGAGTAACATCACCAGCTTGCTGTAAAACAATGCGCGAATATCCTACAGCAGTTACTTACATGTCAGTGAGGTCATCAGGATAATCGGATCGGACCATGGTTCCGCTATTTCCAAAAAAATGCGCATATTGCGGTCATGATCGGACCGTAGTTCCGTTATTTAACTGAATTGTAGGCATTTTAATGGTAAAAATGCCCAATAACGGATCGTGTGTCCGATAAGACGCAAGAAAAACCTAAAATGAACGAAATAACGGATCTCCTGTCCGTATGAGTCAGCTAATGATCGTACTTACCCGCTAGATTTAAAAAATATTGGTTTCCCCACCTAACACTTGGGCCACATTAGTCGAAAAGTCACAAGTAGACATATTATTTATTATGTAAACAAATTTGTTCTCACTTTCAAAATCATGTTAATACTTAGGTCGCCATCCGGCACAAACTCCCAGCAGAATCTTCATAATTCCCTGACTATTGGAAACAGATTACTATTTATATCCCCCAGTCCTGTTTTACTTTTAAAAGAGTTTAGTACAACCAATCTCCAACTTTATAACGCATTCCTATCGCTTACTACAATCCGGTAAGTATTTATTATCAAATTACAAATATACATAACATATATTATGTAAACTTTATTTCTCTACTATAACATTTCCAACTCTTACGATTCACAATCGCACGTTTCGACACCGCAAAGCGGTCGGTCGCTCCCCTCCAACATCTCATCAATCCAACTGGACTCCTGCAGTTTGTTTACTCACGAACCCATAGCATCCCTTTGCATCAAAAATCAAAAAAGCCTGATTTCTCAGGCTTTTACACTTATTTAATGACGTTAATCATCAATACCATTAACCATGATAAGCTTGCTTTAGTTTCTCAATATCGAGCTTACCCATCTGAAGCATCGCCTGCATTGCTCTCCCCGATTTGACAGGATCCGGTCCATACAGCAGCTCCCCCAAGATGGAAGGGATAACCTGCCAGGAAACTCCGAATTTGTCCTTGACCCAGCCGCACCTCTCCTGTTCTCCGCCGGCGGATAGCTTTTCCCAAAGATCGTCCACTTCTTCCTGCGTCTCACAGTCTACGAAGAAGGAAATAGCCGGTGAGAACGTGAAATGAGGTCCTCCGTTCAGCGCCATAAATTGCTGGCCGTTCAGTTGAAACGTTCCGGTAATTACTGCGCCGTCACCTCCCGCCCGATGGATACTTACGATTGAGGAGTTTTTGAAAATGGACGTATAGAAGTTCATCGCTTCTTCAGCATTGCCGTCGAACCATAAAAACGGAGTGATTTTTTGCATCGTTATGCTCCTTTTTTAATAAATTGCAGCAAGCAGTTACCCGTTACAACAACTTTAGCATATAGCAAACACCATGGTTTCTTATAGATTGCTGCATTAGTCCCTTGCCGGAATTTCACGAAGCAATAACAATGCCAGCAGCTCTTCCGCGGTAATCGCACCGAAATATCGGCTCAAGTCCACCTGGGAGAGCGCATGCCGCAAAGCTTCCTCCTCATAACGCACTCCAAGGAGCCTCTCTTCGAGCTCGGAAACGTCATAAGCGCCGAAATAGTCGCCGAACAAACGAATTTGACGAATAGCTCCCTCTTCAACCTGCAAACGAACGTCGATGATGCCCGATGGGAACTTGAATGCATTTTCGATATTGCTTTTGGGGGACTGCCCGTAGTTCCATTCCCAGCTGCGATAGCGCTCATCGGCCAGACGATGGACATGAGCCCACTCTTCATCCGTCATCGGGTATACGGGAACCTCCTCGGGATCGCATTGGAACACCTCGGCAAGAATGACGTTGCGGAACTGTTCGATCGTCATAGGCTCGGCCAAAAACTCTGAAATGTTAGCGACACGCGAACGTACCGACTTCGTTGATTTCGATTGGATCTTCATCGGTCTTACATTCAGCGCCGATGCGACTTGTCCAAGCTCGGAATGGAACAGCAGCGTACCGTGCGTGTACATGCGCCCTTTGGAGAAAAACTGGGCGTTGCCCGATATTTTGCGTTCGCCGACTTGAATATCATTGCGTCCTGTAAGCTCAGCCTCTACCCCGATTTTGCGAAGGGCATCAATGACCGGCTTCGTAAACTTCCCGAAGTTATGGAACGATTGTCCGTCGTCCTTGGTCAGAATGCTGTAATTCAAATTGCCAAAATCATGATAAACGGCACCTCCGCCCGACAAACGGCGTACAATTTGAATATCGTGCTCCTTCACGTAATCAACATTAATCTCTTCTATTGTATTCTGATTTTTGCCAATGATAATGGATGGCTTATTAATATAAAACAGCAAGCAGCTCTCATCCAGCAGCACGTTGCGTAGCACATACTCCTCCAGCGCAAGATTGACAGCCGGATCCGTGATCCCCTTATTATCGATAAACAGCATTGTTCCTCTTCCTCCTATCAGATCATCTCTCTATATGGATATGTATATTATTATAACTTATCGGTGACGAGAACCATAACCAGATCACAATGACTCTATGAAGATACAAGATCCGGAAGCTGGATCGTTGTCATCGCATTCTTTTTCTGTTCATTGTTTACGTGAGTGTAGATCATCGTCGTTTCAATGGATGCGTGGCCGAGCAGCTCTTTTACAACTCGAATATCCACCTGATTGTTAAGCAGCATCGTTGCGAACGAGTGTCTCAGCTTATGGCACGTCAGCTTCAAATCGTTCAGATGAGGGTTATCCGCCTTCAGCCGCGCGAACGTTTGCGACGCTATTTTTTGAATTTGGCGGATAGACAGCCTTCTCCCCTTTTGGGATACGAAGAAAGCCTCCTCCTTGGTCCGACTCGGAGTCATTCTATCTTTTTCGACAGCCGTCAAATATTGAATCAATGTCGGAGGAAGCGGGATTTCATTCCATTTACGGCCTTTGCCGAAAACCTCTATCGTTCCCTTCGTTTTGTTAAAATGGGACACATTCATGCGATAAATTTCTCCGACCCGTAATCCGCAGTAAGACATTAATAGAAATATCGCTATATTCCGTTCGCGGTAACGCCCGTCGATATAATCGACCGTCTTTTTCAAATCATCCTCTTCCAAATACACCGGTTGTTTATTTTTTTCGGTCTTGGATTTCTTAATTTCTTTGGCGGGATTCCGCACGGCCAGCTCAAAGTCGATAAGCGCGGTATAAAAAGAACGGATCGCGGACAAAGTCCGGTTCCGGGTTTTATCTCCTGCTCCCTCTTGCTTCGATACGAGAAAGGCAACAATATTCATTTTGCCGGCCTCTTGGACGGGCAGTTCATTCAAAGATTCCAGGTAAGCCATCACTTCTCTTAAATATTCCTTTTTGGTTGCATCCGTATAGCCGGCTTGCTTCATCCACACGACAAAAGCTTGGATGGGTTCGGCATACACTTGCTCCAGGTCAAAATTACGCGGCATGAGGTACCTCTTTCTCGTAAATCATCTCTGATGATGGGTAATTGCTATGCAAAACAATCGCTTTAAAAAGAAAGTGCGCAAAATATGGATTTGGCGTACTTATTTTACCATGGAAATGACCATTAATGAAGCCGTTGTTTGTGGCGGCAGCAACGAAAAACCGCCGGCCCTTACGGGACCAGCGGCAGTAATTTTTATCGACCGTCCTTCATGCGGCGGTACACTAACAAGATGGGAGCAAAAAGCAGCGCTGAAGCAACTAGCGACGCTCGTACGGTAAACCGGGTTCCAATCCACCCGATGAACGGGCCACCCCCCGTCTGCCCAAGCGCATCCGTTTGGCTCATCATCGACAGCACTGTCGCCCGGGACTTGCTCTCAATATTCAGATTGAGCCATGTTTCGTACATCGGACCCATCATCGTGCGAATGAGCTCGAAGAATAAAACGGACATCAGCGCCCACTCAAAGCCGGGCGAAAATGCCAAAGCTACAATAGCTACGATCCGAGCAGCCGTCAACAGGAACATCGTACGAAAAACAAGCTTCTGGTTGCTCATATCGATTCGCCGTTCCACAATCCACATGACCAACAAACTGAGCAGAGTTGATAGAACCGCAATTATACCTAACCATACAGCGGTTGGGAATGAGTAGCTGGCGGGAAAACCTATTTCATGAATGAGATGCGCTTGCCATAACCGGTCATACCCTTCGGATGCGGCTCCACTGAATAGTGTAACGATAAGAAACATAATCAGCGCAGGATGGCTGCGGATCACTTGTGCTCCGGACAACCAGGTAGCCTTCATTTCCTTCCAATGGGACGAAAGTCCGCCTCCCTCTTTACGATCAGGCTTTACGAAGGCTGTCTCCTTCATATAGACGAGCAAGAACAGGCCTAGGGCCAAATACAGTATGCCTCCGATTATATAAGGCAAGTTAGCACCCCAAAATGCCGAAATACCCACACTCAGCACAATACCGATTAGACTGCCGAACAGACCGGCACGTCTGGCCCTCATGAAGATGCGACCCGCACTGTCCTCTCCGACTTCGTCTACCATCCATGCGGAATCCGCTCCGCTTATGAACGTAGCGCCTACGCCAAAGAATACTTGAGACAGCAGAAGCCACATAAATGCCGAGATCATGGGACTAGCTTGACCTAACCATAAGGCGCTTCCTTCCAATACAAAACCGAAGCCGAGCACAAACATCCCTGTGATGACAGACCGTCTGCGGCCGTACGTGTCGGCAACCACTCCGGTAATTCCTTCAAACAGCAGTACCGTTACTTCCAATACCATCCCTACCAGCAGCAGCTGGAGCGGATTTAGTCCTAGCTCTATTACTTGATAAATGGCGTAAGTCGTAAACATCGTAGCATTTGCTAACGACGTCATAAAGCTCATCAGCATATAAACCTGTGATGCGTGAAAATCCTTCAATGTCGTGTCCGCCTCTCTCACTCTTGTACGGCAGATAAGGACACGTCACGACAGTCCGATAATATGAATCATCATTCCTAAGCTCGTTTGTCCTCTACCGATCAGATCGTTCCTTCTTATTCCTAGTCATTGTTTGTAATGCAGCAGCACTGAATCGTCTCATATTCGAACACCTCCGGGTATAGTTGAAAATATTATACCTTACCGACAAGCAGCATTAACAGGTAAAGCTTAATTTTACTCAACCTATCCTGTCTCATCCTTCTATTCTGTCAGCCAGTTGAAATCGATCCTTTATCCTTTGTGCGACTTCTTCAGGGCTAAGCTTCGAATTATTAATCCTTATATAATGTTCCTTGGTGATTTCTCCTGCATTAGAATTTAATCGATGCTTGTTCATCGAGGCTATGAGCTCCTGCTCGGACCAATTGGTATCTCTTTTTGTAGGCTTATGCAGCAGCCGGTGCGGGCTTTTATTCCGCTCGATTCGTTCTGCTACATCCGCTTCCAGCTCTACGAAACAAACCTCTCCTCCTCTGGATTCGAATAGTTGGCTGATCTCCTCGATATACGCCCAGTCATGTGGCGAATTCAATGCCCACACGTAAGTAAAAATCAGACCGGCCAGATCACTCTTGGCTACCGCTTCGAATATTTCCTGCCGGAACATTCGCACCAACCGCTTGCCTTCTGCAGAGCCATAGCTGAAAAAAGGAGAAACCAATTCGATCGTCATATGATTATGAAACAGCTTCAAATCCGTTATTTTCTCAAGCTCTTGTCCAACGGTCATTTTTCCGACGGCTTGCGGGCCGAAGATGATGATCAGCTTCATAAACATACCCCTCCCTTTCTAATCTTAACCGGATGTCCATACACTGAAATGATTCTAGTTATGTTCGACAATCACCAAATAATTCCTCCTATCCAAAAATATACAATATTTCGTAAATTCATCACAAAAAAACGACCCTAACTAGGTCGCCAATCAATTTAATATAACTAATAATTAATATAGTTAATTATAATGCCTCTCCCCTATTACCTCCCCCCCCCAATAGCCGCATAGTATGCAGCACTCTCAAGCTGTTGAGGAACCTATTTTTTCGAAATCTTTGTAATAGGTAGGTGGGGTATACCTTGGAGGAGTTTACGTCCGCCTTTGAAATCTGTGAAAATACCGCTAATTCTAATCAGATTCACAGGTTTCAACAGCGGCTGGAGAGGCATACCCCACCGGAGTATTCAAGCAAATTTCGATTTTCTTTGATTTCCCTGCTTAGCCCTCATACTATGCGGCTAACCCTCTCACTTTTGATACTGACCCCGATACGTGTTAGGAGTCAAACCGGTAAACCGTTTGAATATTTTTATAAAATAGTTATCGTTCTCGTATCCGACCTTCATCCCGATCTCCGAGACGGAAAGGTTCGTTTGCTCCAGACGCTGCCTGGCTTCCTCAATTCGAAGCTGATGCAAATACTGAATGATATTCGTTCCCGTCTTTTTCTTGAACAAAGTGCTAATGTACTTCGAATCCATCGATACTTGTTCGGCTAACGTCTTCAGGGAAATCATTTGATGATAATGATCTTTCATATATCGGATCAGCTTGTCGACTTCCTTATGCCCGGTTTCTTCCGGCAGCAGCGCCGACGCTTCCATCTTCTCCAGTGTACCTGCAGGCTGCCGGGCCACCGCCTCATCTCCAGGCTTGTGACGTTTCCGCAAGTCGGCGTCTACTTTTATCAAAGCCTCTACAAGAGATTGCACATTCATCGACAGCTTGAGGATATAATTGGAGGCGCCATACTCCATGGCTTGCCGTACATACTCAAAATCGCTAAGGCAGGACAGCATAATAAAACGGCTCCCGATCTCTGCCTCCCTGACACGCTTCAATACTTCTACGCCGTTCATCTTCGGCATCAGAATATCGCAAATCACAAGATCGGGACGATGCTGTTCAATCCAGTGCAGCGCCTCCTCGCCGTTCCCCGCTTCCCCAATTACATCGAACCCAAGACTGTGCCAATCGACGATCCGCCGGACCGATTCACGAACGAACACCTCATCCTCCACCAGCAACACGGTCCACACATTTCCCGCCTCCTAAACAACGTCTTGATACCAATATTCCCGCACACCGATTTCAGGCATTCCCCCCGATTTCTTACATCGTAGCATGAAAATATACAGCTCGAACATATCCATTTTCCTGCTAACAATAGAACAAAATACAGAATCTCCGCAGTCGGTGCCGGAAGAATAGAACATTTTCTCGCAGGCTCACGGTGAATCTCCAAGATGGTGCAGCTCTGCATTCAGACCCGACTGTTCATGGTAAGGCTTCGACAGCAGCAGAGGCAGCTCGAACCGTACGAGCGTCCCTTGCTCCAGTGACACGATCTCCATCCCGGAGCGGCCCTTGAACAACAGCTCGAGACGTTCTCTCAAGTTGCTGATCCCAATCCCCGGTCTTGTCCTTCCCGGTTGACTTGTGTCCTTCATTCCCGCTCCATTATCCTCCACCTCCAGGTTCAGCTTGCCGTTCCGCGTATAGGCCCTAACAGTGATAAGACCGTTACCTGCAAGCTCCATCAAACCGTGCTGGATGCTGTTTTCGACCAAAGGCTGCAAGCTCAGCTTGGGAATCAACGCATATTCCAGCCCTGGCTCCGCTTCATAACGAACCGCGAACAATTGCTTATACCGGAAGCTCTGGATCTGCACATAAGACTCCACAAGGTGCAGCTCATCGCGTACGTGGATCAACTCCAGCTCGGAATTCAGACCAGCCTCGAGCAGCTTGCCCAAACTTACGCAAATTTCCGCGATATCCGGCTGCTTCTCGACAAGGGCCAGCCATTTGATCGTGTTCAGCGTATTTAGAAGAAAATGCGGATTCGTTTGCGAGAGGAGCACTTGAAACCGGACCGCTTCCTTCTTCCGCTCCTCCTCCTTAAGACGCTGTACCAGTTCTCCCATATCCGCCATCATTTGATTAAAAGCACGGGTCAGCTGAAGCACCTCTCCCTGCCGGTTGCCCTCGGGCAGCTGAACGCGAAACCGTTTGTTGACGGCATCGGCCATCCTCCGCTGCAAATGGTGCAGCGGTTTCGTTATCGTCGAAGAAATAAGCAGCGTGATAGTAATAAAAGCTAACGTCAAGGATACCGACACGATGAAAAACGATCTCTTCAATCGATCGATTTCCGCATAAATAATGTCTAGCGGGACTTGCTTGACGAGATGTTTATCCAACCGCGGCAGCTTGGAATAAATATTCAAGTAATTCCCCGACACATAGTAGCCTTTATCCCCAAGCACCGGCAAATCGGCAAGCTTCTCCGTCCCCTCGGTTCGGCCTGTTTTGTTATCGGCGAGAATGATCCCCTGCTGATCCAGCAGCAAGTAGGTTTCCTCGGAAAATTGGGTGGCGAGACGAAACCATTCGTTCACATCGACACTGACCCGGATAGCGGCGTAGGTGGTATTGTTCTGGTTTTTGAGCGCCGTTGCGTAGGTCAATAGCTGTGGGCTGCGCGAGACATCGCGGCTCGTGTAGTTCGTCTCCCAGCTCCAAGAGAATACGTTAGGCCGCTCAAGAGCTTTGGCATACCAGTCTTCCTGAGTCATTCGTGAATAGGACAAGCTCTCGAGAGGCTGGTAGGAAGCGTATACATTTCCTGAGAAGTCGGCAATCGTGTAATAGACCGGCGACAGGCTGATGAACAGGCTGTTCATAATCGACTTGAACTTCGTGTCAATGAGACGCACCCGCTGCAGGCTGTCGAATGCGTCGGGATTTTGCAGCACGGCCGCTGTCGAGGTATCCTGCTCCATCAAGATGACCGTTTTGTATACGACATTCAGAAAGTCCTCCAACGACTTGTTCATCGTGAGCATTTGATCGAGATTCTGGTCGGCCGTCTGCTTGCGCAGCACTCCTTCTACCCGGTTGAAATTGTACAAATTCAAGCAAGCATGAGGAAGCAAAATGAGCAGAACAAACGCCATAAACAATCGGTTTTTCAGTGTTTTGGGCAGCCACTGGGACGGCTTTAGCTTCTGGATGATAGCGGATTTCCGCATTGCGTACAATCTTCCCCTCTCCACTGTGCATGGATCCGACTTCGCTTACTCTTTCAGCTTAATACACAACCAGGTCGGACGTCCACGTAAAAAAACAAGCCTTCATTACCGAAGGCTGTGCTCATGAGTTCGTATTTATCCTTTGACTGCGGTACTGGATAATCCTTGAATGATAAAGCGTTGGCCGATCAAGAAAACGATCAGCATCGGCAAAATTCCGGCGGATGCAGCAGCCATCATTCCGTTGTAATCGACGTTGAATTCCAGAATGAAATTTTGCAACCCGAGAGGAACGGTATACAACTCCCGGTTGATTAGAAAAACAAGCGCATTCTCAAAGTCATTCCAATGCCACGAGAAATCAATGATGGCAAGCGTAGCCAATGCCGGCTTCGCAAGCGGCAGCATAATTTGTGTGAAAATGCGCAGGTGACCGGCTCCATCGATAAAAGCGGATTCGGAAATCTCCTTCGGAATGGTGATGAAAAATTGTCTCATCATAAATACGCCGAAGATCGTAATCATACCTGGAAGAATAAGTGCCCAATGCGTGTTAAAGATGCCCATCCATTTGAATATAATGAACTTGGGAACGAACAATACTTGCGGCGGGACCATCATCATAGCGATGTAGATTAGGAATAGCGTATCTCTTCCCTTGAATTCGACTTTCGTAAAGCCGTAGGCCGCCAGAGCGGACAAGAACGTTGCGCCCGCCATGCTTAGCAGTGAGACTTTGAGAGAATTAAGATAATACGGCACGAAGCTGCTCGCTCCGGTCCATATTTTCACATGATGCTCCCATACCGGATGCGCAGGAATCCATTGAATTGGATATTCGAATACTTCACCCGGCGTTTTGAACGAGGTGGAGATCATCCATACGAACGGCAGCACCATAGCTACCGCGAAGAAGAGCATGATTAACGTGACCGCGCCTTTTTGCAGCCGTGATCTCGTCTCCTTCTTCAAGGCTGCGGCTGTAGGCTGTCGTTCCGGGGCGGCAAAACCGGTTTTGCTCAACATGATGCATCACCTCCCTGTTTTTCCACTTCCATAGTGTGCAATTAGTAATGTACCCATTTCTTTTGTCCGATCCATTGAATGGCCGTAATGACCAGAATGACTGCGAATAACGCCCAGGACACCGTAGAAGCATAGCCCATCTCGTAATACCGGAATGCGGTCTTGTACACATATAAGGACATGATGAGCGAGCTGTTGCCGGGCCCTCCCTGCGTCAATGCCTCGATGATTCCGAACGTCTTGATCGTCATAATGAGTCCGGTTACGATCAGCATGAACGTAGTGGGGCTCACTAGCGGCAGCATAATGCGGAACACAGTCTGTCTGACGGAAGCGCCGTCCATCTTGGCGGCCTCGAGCAGCTCCGGGGAAATTTCTTGCAGCGCGGCCAAATAAATGATCATATTATAGCCCAGCATGAACCAGATCCATATGATATCGATCGCGGCCATTACTGAATCGGGTGAAGTCAGCCAGCCTGGCTGAGCTATGTCCAGACTGGCCAGCATGCCGTTAATCGGGCCCTGCTTGGGCTGAAACAGCAGCATCCATACGAAGGCGACAGCAACGCCGCTCGTAATATAGGGCATGAAGTACAGGGCACGCAGCAGCGTCTTCAAATATACCGACCGGTTCAAAATGACCGCTACGACGAATGCCAATGCTACCGATACAGGGACGCTGGCAAGAAACAACGCCGTATTTTTCAACGAAATATAAAACAGCTCGTCATGGAACAACCGTAGGATGTTATCCCATCCTACGAAATGAAACGTTGGACTCGTGAACTTCCAATCCGTGAACATCAGCACCGCTGAAAACAAGGCAGGGATGATGAAGAACAGGAGCACGCCGATCAAATTCGGCATGATGAAAGCATAGCCGATCCACTGCTGCCTTCTGCGCATAACGTATCGCTCCCATCATTCGGTTCGCAGGGGAAGCGGGAGCCGCACCGGCGATCAAAGACAACTGGAACTGAAGCCAGCTTCCCGTCCTTCCGCCAAGCATTAGCTTCCGTACTCCCCTGCGGCCGGAATTATTTTTTGTTCTGCTTCAAGTAATCATTATGACGTTTGGCTATCGCGTCGAGAGTCGCTTTCAGATCCTTCTTGCCGGTGAAGAAGCTCTCATATTCTTCCTGGCGCAGATCGAGCACCTGCTTCGGCAGCGAACGCGTATAAGTCGGTATATTCTGGAACAGGACTTTTTTGAGAGATTCCTGGTCGTATGTCGCGGCATTGTCGCCCAGCAGCAATTTTATCGTTTCATCTGCATTCACCGCTTTGGAAGCAGGGAACCTTCCGCCCGGTACCATCGGGAGCATGCCTCCGTCCGCATACCATTTCAGGAATTTCCAGGCCGCCTCCCTATTCTTGGACTTGGCATTAATAGATATGGCGTCGCCGGTACCGCCCCGCGTAACGAAATCCTCCGCCTTCTCGGCTAACCGGGGTACGGGAGCAAAGGCGATTTTGAACGATCTCGGATTATCCTTCATATTGTTCGAGCTGCGGAATATCCACGTACCGGCGTTCAGCATCGCCGCTTCTCCTTTTAGAAATACCGTATCGACAGGCATTTTCGAAGTTACCTGCTCGGCATAAGGAACGGTCGTCCTGCCATCCTGCATCATCGATTTCAACGTTTCGAGCCACTGGCCGTACAGGGCGTGATCCATGTTGGAGCTGCCGTCCGGCTTCGTATAACCGTACTTGACCGAGATCGAGTCCAACGGATCGGGGAAAGGCTCCAAATGCTGGACCAATCCATACCGTTTATCGCTTTTCAGCTTCTCCGCATAGGTCTTCATCTCTTGCCATGTCCAAGACTCCGGTATTTTTAGCCCCGCCTGATCGAGCATTTCTTTGTTGAACCAGACGAAAAACTGGCTTTTACTTGTAGGCATAGCGTAATACTTGGAATTGATTTTCCACTCTCCTGCTCCATTGATCTTCTCATCGATGTTATAATCCGTGAAGGTTCCGAGATCTAATGTAAAGCCGGCGTCGATACGCCGTTGAAGCTGCGTCTGGGAATAATTGACGAACAAGTCAACGCCCTGGTCCGTAGCCAATGCCGTGTCGAGCTTCATATTGCCCGCGTCGTCGTTGACGAAGCGCTCGTATTTAACCTGAATATCCGGGTTCTTGGCATTCCACGCGTCAACGACCGCTTGAGGACCCGATTCTGCAGGTACGCCGCCCCACATCGTCAGCACGATTTTTTCCCCCGGCTTGTTCGAATTCGCCCCGGTACTGCCTGCCGGGCTTGTCGTTCCTTCCGCCGGCGCTGTGCCTGTTGAGCACCCCGATGCCGCCGTACATACCGCAATGACCGTCAATAACGCCATCGTCTGTTTCTTTATCATGGATAACCCCTCCAATGACTGTGTCGATTGTTTCTCGCTTCATCAATATAACATCCGGGCTCCCAGCCGGTAATGAACGTTTTCTAGAGATGCATGGAACAAAGTCGTGAGCTTTATAGGAGGCAATAGAACGATTTCGCGTTGCAGCCGGCACGATATCCGGAGATGTGATTTCCTCCATTGTACACTCTAGGCTAGAACCTATAGCAATCCTTGGGCATACAGTACATTATCAGAATTCAGCATCGAAAGGAACGAAAATATGCATAATCAAACCCCTTATAGGTTTTATTATCCAGTTCGATCTTATCCCGTGGATACACGTTGGCTGAAAGGATACCCCTCTTCTTTCCCCTATTGGACATCACCTCAAGAGGAGCAGCGTGATGAGGCGGCGTCAAGAGAGCAGCAGCAGCCGTTAACGTTTGTCCTGATACACGGGTCGTGGGCCGACTCGAGCTTTTGGAACCCCATTGCCGCCGAACTCAAGAAAAAAGGACATACGGTCTATGCTCCCGAATATCCGGGACACGGTGCGGACACCAATAAAGCGGTCACGCATGCCATGATGACGAAGGCTATCGTAGACTATATTACATCGAGAAATTTACGTAATATCGTACTGGTAGGCCACAGCTTCGGCGGGAGCCTGGTTCAGAAAGTCGCGGAGCAAATCCCGGATCGCATCAAGCGGCTCGTATTTTGGAACGCCTTTGTGCTTCAGGACGGAGCATCGGTGTCCGATCAATTCCCGCCATCGGCGCTTCAAGGCTTCGAACAGCTAAGAAAAATGTCGAGTGACGATACCATTATGCTGCCCTTTCCGCTCTTTCGTGAAACATTTGCCAATTTGGCGCCGCTCAGCTTCGTCCAGCAGATGTATAATAAAATCACACCGGAACCGGCCAAGCCGCTCTTTGAAAAGCTGGATTTAAAAAAGTTCTACAGTCTTACGGTACCGAGAAGTTATGTGTATTTAACGGAGGACACTGCTGTCCCTCAAGCTGAAGGCTATGGCTGGCATCCCCATATGTCCAGTCGGCTTGGAATATTCCGCCTTATCAAAGGGCGGGGAGATCACTTCTCCACATCGCAAACCGATCCGAAGCAGATCGCGCAAAAGCTGTACGAAGCCGGCAGAGATTGACACATAACATCAAGAAGCGAAGCTGGACCTGGCCGGTCCGACTTCGCTTGTTTCATTGTAGTTCTATTCAACTATACTACGGCACGAACGGGCTTATGGATTACGTAGGACTTAGCGTCTCTCCACCCACGATCGCATGCTTCTCTATATCGAATTAATGCACCGAAGCCCGCTGCCCTTCCATGTCGCCTTCCTGCGGTACCGAGCGCTTCAGGAAGAATGAAGTGATCCACGCCAGAGCAACGAGTCCGAACGCCAGCAGGAAGGCGCTCTTCATCCCGGCGATCAAAGCAAGAATCTTCAGCTGTGACGGATCCATTGTGCTCGAGGCTTGTGCCGCATATTGCTCGGAGCTGTTCGTCATAATCGTCACCAACAAGGCGGTTCCTACGGCTCCGGCTACCTGCTGAAGCGTGCTGATTACAGCTGTTCCGTGCGGATATAACGGAGGCGGCAGCTCGTTCAGCGCGTTGGTCATGACCGGCATCATGAGCATCGAAATGCCTAGCATCAATAACGTGTTCAATACAACAATCGTGCTGTACGAGGTGGAAGCCGTAATAAAGGCAAATTGCCAGAGCGTGTTGCCAATCAGTGTCAAGCCGACAATCGCCAGCCATTTGGCGCCGAATTTATCGAAGAGCCGACCTGTAATCGGCGACATGATTCCCATCACAACGCCTCCCGGCAGCATAAGCAAGCCTGCTTGAAGAGGTGTGTAACCCAATGCATTTTGCAGGAATATAGGCAGCAGCATCATGGCCGAGAACATCGCCATCATGACAATCATCATAATCATGGTCGACATTCTGAATATGTTGTACTTAAATGTCCTCAAATCGAGGAGCGGCTGTGAAATCGTCAGCTGTCTCCATGTGAACAAGGCTAGAGCTACGACACCGATGACGATAGGGATCAGCACTTTGCCGCTCGTCCATCCTCCATGGCCTTCGCCTGCACTGCTGAAGCCGTACACAATACCCCCGAATCCAAGGGTTGAGAGCGCCAAAGATAGCACATCCACTTTCGGTTTTGTCGTCTCCGTCACATTTTTCAGCTTCATGAAAGCAATGACGACGACAAGAAGCGTGATCGGAAGAACGCTGTAGAACAGGACACGCCAGCTGAAATGCTCGACGATAATTCCGGACAAGGTAGGTCCTATGGCGGGAGCAAAGGTAATGACGATACCGATCGTCCCCATGGCCGAGCCTCTCTTTTCAATGGCTACTATCGCAAACACGACGTTAGTCAGTAAAGGAAACAGAATTCCGGTTCCTGCAGCCTGAAGCACTCTGCCTAACAGCAAAGCGGCGAATCCCGGCGCAATAGCGGCAATAAATGTGCCGACCGTAAATAATCCCATCGCGGATAGAAACAAAGCTCGTGTTGTGAAACGTTGAATTAAAAACGCAGTGACGGGAATCAATACACCGATAACAAGCAAATAGCCGGTTGTCAGCCACTGCGCGGTGCTTGGGGCGATCCCGATGTCCGCCATAATTTTGGATAGAGCTACGTTCAGAAGCGTTTCATTCAGAATGGCTACGAATACGCCGAGTATCATGATCATCACGACCAGAAAGTTGCTCCTGCTCCCGAAGGTCCCTCCATTTTCGTTGGAACGGATTGGATTGTCCATGGTTCTCTCCTCTCGATTTCTCCTATCTGTACATAAGACTCTTTATTTCTTCTTCCCCCTTCAGATCTGTTCCTATTCTAGCATGCCCCTCATACCGCGGTTTCTTATCGATTGCTATTGTTGCCGCTGGTCTCCCTAATCCTAATCTGATTCACGGTCAATAAAAAAATCTCCGCAAGCTGCGGAGATTGCCTAGATGCGCGTTACGGTTGGAGCAGCGCTTTATTACTATTTTTTTCCCCTCCCTGAGAGCTATATTGACGTCTTTATTGCCGGCCAAATACCCGTCAAAGCTTTTATACAATAAGGGCTTCGCTTTGGCATGATTCGGTGAAATGTTGGGAGCAGAGCCGGCTTGCTTGTGTTTGTCATCAACCATATCAAGCGATTTTTGCAAGTACAGATGCTCCAAATACTCCTCGGGTAAACGCATACAACCATGATTGTCCAATGATCTTGGAGCTGAAACTTGATCACCTCCCGCCCTTTAATACCTATATGTGATATGTTCGGTCTATAATAGAAACGCCGGTTAATAACCGGCGCAGATTTCATCCCTTTTCTTGTAAAAATCACTCAGCTGGCTCTGTTCATAAGCGTAGCCTGTACGGATGAGCAAATCCTCTCTTCCGTGACCTGCTGCCAGCTGCAGGCCTACAGGCAAGCCCTCGCTTGTAATTCCGCACGGAATGGATAAGGCCGGAACTCCTGCCAGATTGAAAATGCCGGTATAGCGGGTCATGGCGTTAAAGATCGATTCGGTGTACGATCCGAACTGTACCTCCTCCACGCCGATCTTTCTTGCTGCTATCGGGATCGTGGGAGTAGCCAACACATCGATTCTTTCACGGAAGAGGCGGGCGAACTTTTGCACATATTGTTCTTTCTTCTTCAAAGCTTCGATGTACTGGAGAGCCGAAATATGTTGGGACATTTCCAGAAAAGCCTTTACGTCCGCTCCATACTGATCCAGACAGCATTCCATTCGAGCTCTATGCTCATACACGGCTTCTGCGCCTGCGATCGTAAAAGTAACATCTTGATTGCCGTCGATGAAGGATACACCTGTGTCGATCAAAACAGCTCCCAGATTTTCCAATGCATACAATGCATGCAGGTAGAGATTATATGTTTCCGTCTCAATGTGCTCGTTAAAATAAGTCGTCGGAACGCCGATCCGCAATCCGCGGATATCTTCTTTCAAGAAAGGCTTGTACGGTGTGCTCGTCATGGCTTCCATCATAATCGCCATATCCGACATATTCGCGGTTAATGGCCCTGCATGATCGAGCGTCCACGAAATATAGGTTACTCCGGCGGTGGACACTTTGCCATAGGTCGGCTTCAATCCGATCACTCCGCAGGACGCTGCAGGAATCCGAACCGAGCCTCCCGTATCGGTTCCTATAGAGGCAACACTTAAGTCGGCGGCTACCGCTGCGGCCGATCCACCGCTGGACCCCCCAGGTGAATACTCCGGGTTCCAAGGGTTATGAACGGGACCGTAATGCGGGTTGTTGGATGTGATGCCGATCGCATATTCGTGCATATTATTTTTGCCTAATAGGATAGAGTCTTGACTTAACAGGCTTTGAGTCACGTCCGCATGGGTATCCGGAATGTTATTGTAATCAATTGAGGAACCGTTCGTAGTGCGAATGCCTTTGGTTGCAATGTTGTCTTTGAGGGACAAAGGAATGCCGAACAAGAGACCCGTCTGTTCCCCTGCCTCTTTTTTCGTTTGAACGATTTTGGCCTCACGAACGGCCCTCTCTTTCGTAACGGTGATGAACGAATTCAGATCCGGCTTCTTCTTTTTGATTCGATGCAGGTAGGCTTTCGTTATTTCCAGAGGGGTAAATCGGTTATCCGAGTAACCGTTCTGAAGCTCTCGAATCGATTTCCGTGCCATTGTTCTCTCTCCTTTCGTTTGCATACATGGATGGCGATGTTCCTATGAAACCTATTTGCTATAATTCTATGTATTACTATATTATGCATAAATAGTAGATTCGTATAAGCTATTAACCGATTTGAAAACTAAATTGGACGTATCACATGTTCCATTTACAACCAATTGGATCTGCGATATAATATATGTAAACACGTAATTACGTAATTTAATAATAACTCCGGCGTGTTTCAATCATTATATTAAGGAGTGTGGTTTAAATGACGCGTGACTATGGTGCTGAGTTGGATGCATTGAGAACACAGATGGCAGCGATCGAGAGCATGGTTCGAGCATTGGCGGGTAAAGACGAGATTCCCGCTGTGGTACCGGGAGCAGATCGTTCGGATAATGAATTGGTCGTTCAAGGGGGCGGCACGGATTCATGCGCTATCTACGTCTCCGGGTATTACCGCACCGGTAATCATACGGTACGGCTCGAACCGCAGGAGAAAGGATCCGCAGAGCTGCTGGACCTTAACAGAGCGAAGGCGGCGAAGGTTCTGTCTGCGCTTGGGCACAAACAACGTCTGGATTTACTTCTTGAGGTATGGAACGAGCCGCTTACGGGTACTGAGCTGGTGGAACGTTTGAATATGGGGACGACAGGCCAGCTGTACCACCACTTGAAGGCGTTAACGGGTGCGGATTTGCTGAAGCAGGAAGAACGAGGCGGCCGCTATACGATTCCGGCTCACCGCCGGTTTCCGGTTTTGCAGCTCATGTCGGCCGTATCGGATCTAATCGATACCAGCGATTACATCGACATGACGGAAGCGCGTAATGAGGCGGGAAACTACTTGGGCGAAGGCACGAAGGAAGGCTATGACCCTCATCAACTCTTATGGGCGGTCGTCAGCAATACGGTTCAGGAGCATCGTGCGGGCTACTGCACGGAAATGGGCATTTACTTGCATGATGATGGAGGAGCGACGGTAGCGGACAACGGCCGAGGCATCCCGATACGCTTGCTGCCGCAAACCGGCCAGCCTTCGGTGCAGTCCGTGATGACCAAGCTCGATCAGTTCAACGATCCGATGAAATCGTTCTTTGCTCCCGGTGCGGACAAAGGAATGAGTATCGCGGTAGTCAATGCGTTATCACGCTCGCTAAGCGTGGAAATCAGGAGAGACGGCGGCATTTACCGGCAAGATTATCGTTTCGGCATCCCGCAAACCGGACTTATGACGGTAGGCGTGTCGAACGAGACCGGTACCAGCATTACTTTCAAGCCGGAGCCTGAGCTGTTTGCAGGCAGCTTCGACAAGGGCAAGATTGAAGAACAGGTACAGCAATTGAGAGAAGCTTGCCCCGGATTGCGAATTCATATTCAATAATAAACAAATATTGCAAAGAGGCCATCCTACCGGGATGGCTCTTTCGGTTTGAACATCGTACGTGTTAACGGACTGATCTTCAACAAGCCGTCCTTCAGTTTGAATTTGAGATACGAATACACTGTCCCCGCGTGCTCATCATAAATCCGGTCGAAATCCATCGCTCTCCCCCCCCCCCTTCCTATTTAATTGTCGCGAGTTCTTCTTGTTCGGTTCAAAGGTTGTGAAAACCAGGGTAACGATAAAAAAACCACCCCCTTCGGGATGGCTTCCTGACTGCACATCATGATCTACTTCGCCAAATGTTCTACGATATCGCGTAGTGTCCCCAATCCGGCTACTTCCGCATCCCTTGCTTCACGGAGCATTATTAGTGCTGCCGCTTTAAGCTCAGGATCGGTCGGATCCGCGCTCTTCGGAAACGGAAACATCTCACGCAGCCTGATCCAGGCACGATAGCTGGCCATGTAATGCTCCGATGCTTGCAGCATCAGCTGCTGAAGGGTGTTATCCTGGATGCTCATACAATGCGTAATGGCCGATTGAGAGAAAAAAGGCACCACATACTGCCTTGACGACGTGATCCACAGTAAATTGTAGCTGGTAAAGAAGGAATGAGCGGTTCCATCCTCGAAGGCTGTTATCCACGCATTGATGGCGGCAATGCCGTTTTTGCGCCGGCTGCCTTCCGAACCCTCGTCGGCAATATGGCGAATAGCAATGGAAAGCGCCGTCCGTAAGGCCGAACGGTAGCTCGCATCCTCTATTTCCGTATATCGCGTTACGTTGAGATGAGGCGGCTCATTTCGTTTTCGGATTACTAACACGAACAATTCAGGCTCTATTGGAGTGCCGTTACGCGGGCGACGCCCGAATTCCTCGTAGCGGAGCTCGCCGCCATTTCGCTTGTTGATATCGTGAATATTCAGAATACGGCGTTCGTCATCATAGCCGTAGATGAGTCCATGCTCGTAATTATCCAGATTCCAGCTGACCACCGCGATCCCATTCTGTATGCTCTCGCGGATCATATCCAAAGCCTCCTCGGCCATGTCTTCGTTCCAAGCCCCGCCGTAGAGGTTGGCGTGAAGCACTTCCATTTCGAAGCCAAGATGGTCCAGTGCCTCTCTTATCAAGCCACCGTCTCCAAACACATCCATCGGACCTACGAACGTATCCGTATTGATCGCGAATGCCTGTCCCGTATACAGCAAAGCCTGAGTCAGATTCAATGATTTGTTCGAGTATTTCATGGCGCCATAGAGTGCAAGTGCAAATGAATTATAGCAATCGTTCCAGTTGAAGCGCTGCCGTTCCAATACCATGCTCGTTGGAAAGCTATCCACAATTCCATACCGCAAGCCGCTCACTTCCACTCCTCCTTAAAGGGAACTCGAATTAATGATAGTAACAAAAATGGAACATATATCCATACAAAGTAATATAACACAACTACCCCTATCCTGTAAGCGTTTTTTCGTTATATTGTCTTCCGGTTTGGCCAAAAAAAGATTACATAATATATATTATGTAATCTTATAATTCGATCTTAAGATCCGCATCGGACAGTTTCCATAATCGAGCCGCCGAGAGGTCGGACTAATGCTCATAAGTGTTTCTTTTCTGAGAAGTGACTAAGCCTCTCGATTTATCGCCTCCATCAGCCGAATCCTCGGATCCAGCTTAGGGTCCAGAATATGCTTCGCGTACTGTTCTGCACTATGCAGAACCGCATCATCCGATGCCGCCGCAGCACCATAAAAGACGAAGCTAGGCAGGAATTTCATCCCGATCAACCCTGCCAAAGCCTGCATAGGCTTCGTAAACTCACTCATACTGAAGCCTTGAAATCCTCCTGCTTGGTAAGCTTGCTCGTGGGAGCCGGCCGAAATGGCAAGAACCAGCTCCTTGCCGGCAAGCCCTCTTCCCCCTTCTCCCATCATCCATTGCGATTCCAGCACCTCTTCCATCCACTGCTTCAAAAAGGCAGGAGCACTGTACCAGTAAAATGGATATTGAAACACGATTCGGTCGTGCTGCAATAACAGCTGCTGTTCCTTTTGAACGTCGATCCGCTTGTCAGGATACTCCTTATGCAAATCGTTCAGAGTGATACTGCTTTCTTGCCTTAACCGTTGTATCCATGCCTTATTGACCTTAGATTGCTGAAGATGCGGATGTGCTGCTACAACTAAAATTTTCATCAAACGCCCTCCTTTTTTTGACTATCATGAATGTCAATATTAAAAGCAAAAAAATTTACTCCGGTCTAATAACCGCCAGCGCCGATTCAACCACTTGTTCGAGAATCGTCTTCAGCTCTTTATCCCTTGTCTGTTGCGTCTTTACTGCTTCCGCGGCGGCATTCTGTACTTGCTGGTGGTCTATATAAGCCATGCCTTGGGAAATAGCACCCCAAAACTGCATTGCCATCAGATTGGCATCCCCTGAACGGATCGTTGTTTGCTCAATCCCCTTCTCCAATGCTTGCACCATCGGCTTCATGAAGGACTTCACCCATTCAAACGGTGAATAAGTGCCGTCAGTATACAAATAGTGCACGTCAAGGCTAATCCTTGTGTAAAAACGGAAAATTGCAGGAGCTTCCAATACTTGATTGCAGACGCTCCAGGCATACGTGTTGAACAATTCCAGAACAGCGCCTTCTCTTGCAAAATGGGCTACTGTATTGGATTGAGCGCTATTCATCATGTATTCGTACAGCTCGCGGAACAGCGTCTGCTTGTTTTTGAAATAATGGTACACCAGACCTCGGGCTAACCCTGCCCGTTCCGCCACTTCTCCGATTTCGGACGCCGCATACCCTTTCTCTGCGTAGACGAGAATGGCCGCCTTCATAATCTCTTGAGTCCTCTGCTTGCGAATCTCATCGTTTTGTTCTTTTGTGCGTGGTGACATGGAAGTTCCCTCTTTTTAAATTGACATAAGTGTCAATCAAAAATATATCGTGTCATGATCGAACTGTCAATAATTTCATGCACGATATTTTTCGGTCAATGAATAATTCAAGTTATTCGTTACAAAATGCAGCCACTTGTTTTGAGGGCTCACAATCTCAGGCAAGTCTTCAAGGGGCGCCCAAAACAACTTGAACCGGTGATCATCCGCGTCCTGCTCCCAAACCGACAGGCTGCAATGGGAATGCATGTGATAAAAATGTCTGGACACGATGGAAGCAAGCACGGACGGCTCTACCCAGCCTGTTATCTGATAAGTAACATACTGAGGATCCGGATAGCGGTCACCTTCTATGTAAGATACTTGGACAAAATCTCCGGACGAACGCACATGCTGAACGGTGATTCCTCTTCGGAATTCCGCCCAGCTGGAGCTTTGCAGATCCGGTCTGGAGTAAACCTTTGCGCTATGCAACAGGATACGGTTATGTTCTGGCAGAGTAAGCTCTTGCTTACCGATATACGTGCAGGCCGTGAACTCGGATAGCCCCGTTTCTTCCCTTGCTTCCCTTAAGGCTGCGGCCGTAATGTCTTCATTGTGCTCGACCGTCCCCGCCGGTAATTGAATACCTGCATTAGGGTGTTGGATGAGCAGCAGCTCGGTCCGATTGTTGGCTTCCCTGGTAATGAAACAGGTGACCTTGTCTAAAACTGCAGGTTGTTTTCCCATATAGAGCCCTCCTTAAAGTAAAAAAAGCCGCCTATTCTTACTATTCGGCAGCCTAGATGCGGTAGATTCAGTTCCATTTTGACACAGTAGTAATATAGTAACGAGTGGGTAGAGGTTTGGAAAGTGAGAAAATTATTATAAATATCCTTTCCATCCATCATATGATTTCCATACGAAGAGAATATAAATATTGTTAATATTTAATATGGTTAATTAAATTAGATAATTAATCACATTAACTAGTTTCATAGGATAACTACACGCTATCCGATATACGTTCAGCCATTACTTTGGAGGATGGCAGTACGCCAGCCTTAGCCATTCCCGACATTGTGTCGCCGTTAACCGTCACATCGAATTTTAAATTCAGACGCATTGGTTTCGTCACCTGCTGGCTCCATGTCAACCGGTTGCCTTCGATGACTGGATTCATGAATGCCGCGGTTTCATCGCCCTGTATGGCTGCTCCACACAGCTGCCCATTTTCGGACTTTATATGAAAGGTCACTTCCATCTTACCTACCGGTGTAGCAATCGAAGCCTTCCATATACCTTCAAAGCATGATGTGCTCTTCCGGTGATCCGATCCGGCTGGAGCTTCCTTCAGAATGTGTGAATTTGTTTTCGATTGCTGTTCCCTATCGCTGCTAAGGCTTCCCATTGGGGTTAACCCCCGCGATTGCCACACGGTTCCACGGCGCTCGTATTCAAACAGCTGCTCGACCTCATGGGCTATTTGGGGACCTAGCTCTCGCTCAACCAAGTACAATGCGACATCAAGCCCTGAAGTCACACCTCCTCCTGTTACCAGGTTCCCATCCACAACAACTCTTGCACGTATTGGGATGGCACCGGTTGCCTCCAAAACATCCATTCCAAGATGGTTCGTCACGGCACGGCGCCCCTCCAGCAAACCACCCATGGCCAGAATGAGAGAGCCTCCGCACACAGTAGCTACGCTCATATCCGGCTTCTGCATCGCCTTCCCGACTATCCCGGTCAATTCCGTCTCCATTGCTTTTCGCAACAACACTGGTACGGAATCGTGACCTTCTCCCGTCATAGGACCGGAAGCACCCGGAACAAGGATGATTCCCGGTCGATCAGGGGTAAGCTTGCCGTTTGCCTCCACTTGGGGTCCATTCATCCCGCTGGCAACGAATCTTGCCCCCTCAGCCGTTACAAGCTCAACGCTCCATGCTCCGTCCGAGAACATTTCAGCGGCACGGAACACTTCATAGGGCGCAAGGGCATCCAGCAAGTCAAATCCGTCGAATAACACGATTTGAATATGCATACAGCATCTCTCCTTCTCTCAACTTGCTACGATAAGGCTGCCGCCTTACGTGCTGTAAACCTAATTACTATTTCCGCCAATAGAAGCAGGAAAACAATCGCACCATACACACCGACGGTGTAACTCTTTTCATACGTCAACCCCAATCCTGCTTGAGTTAATGTAGTGAAGAGATGGATGAACAAGTTGGTGAAACAAAAGACAAAGCTGCGAATCATCCATTGCCGATGCTTGATTTGCCTTTTGCGTCTGATATGAATAATTGCGATCAGAGTAAATGCGGGCCAAACGATATTCAACATATTGAACGCGATGCTGTTGATTTTCCCGCCTGTAGAGAATGGCGCCATATAGCCGGAAGTCAGACATACGATAAAGACGAACACCACGTACAAATAGCCGTTGATTCGGTGGAATTTCCGATAGTTACGGAGCAGATACGAAGAGAAATTAAGTGCTCCGGTAATCATCGCCAAACTGGCGGCAATGACATGTATATACATGACGTTCAGCCATGTCGAAACAGGCAGCGGTCGTTTCAGGTTGCTTTTGCGGCTTAGAAAATCAGAAGCTTCAGGATCATAGTACAAATTTACAAACAAAATATACGCTATGTACAATAAAGAAGCCGCCAACAAGAGGGAATAGAAAGAGTACCGATGATTCTTGCGCAGATACAGCCCATCCTTTCAAAATAAAATCTCTTTTTTGAGACCGGACCGTTCGGTCTTTTTTTATTATATAATAAAGTATGTTATGATTCACCTATGAAATGTTACAATATTATGAGTGGCAACAAGAAATGGAAGAAAGGAAATCCTCTATGCGCAAAGGCGAGAAGACAAAGCTGCATATTATTATGAAATCCGCAGAGCTTTTTAACGAAAAAGGCTACACGGGTTCCACCATACAAGACATTATGGAAGCAACCGGATTGACCAAGGGCGGAATTTACAGGAACTTTGCAAATAAGGACGAAATCGCTCTGGAAGCATTCGCCTATGCCGGAAAAGTATTGTGGGAACACTTTGCGGCGGCCGTTCAGCAGGCGTCTACGGCAACGGGGAAGTTACTTGCGATGTGTGACGTATACAGCGATACTGTGCACAATCCCCCTATTCAAGGCGGGTGCCCTTTTCTTAATACGGCAGTGGAAAGCGATCATTCCTTTCCCGTACTAAGAGACCGCGCTTTGGAAGCATACGAATCCATGATGTCATTTATCCAGAGCATTCTGAAAGAAGGCATTGATGCCGGGGAATTTCGTTCGGAGATGAATACGGAATCGGTAGCCTCCTTCATCTTCTCTTCCATCGAAGGAGCGATTATGGCGAGCAGGCTGACCCGGGATAACAAGCATATAGGCTATGCGCGAGGTCATATCGAGCAGATGTTGAATATGTACCGCCCAACACCTTAAACAACGACAAAAAGCAGGCTGCTTTCTAGCAGATCCTGCATTCTTTTTGTCCTTACGCCCTAGCAGTAGTGCAAAATATCAAGAACCTCATCATTTCAGTTGAAAAAAGGCAACCAGTTCATCCAGCAGCAAATTAGCCGCTTCAATGCCTCCCGCCGAGTTCCAGATGGCTTCATCGACCTGGATCAATTTGCCGTTCTTGGACGCTTTCAGGTTTTGAAACAACGGATCGTTCATCCATTCTTTCACTACTTTGTCTGCATCGGTTTTGCCCGGCGTCTCCGTTACGAAGTAGAACAAGACATCACCGTCCATCTCAGGGATTCTTTCCTTGGACATGACCTCAATGTTGCCGTCCTTGTTCTGAGCAGGGGGACGGGCAACTCCCAATTGTTTCAACAGTACACCGGAGAACGTCTGCTTCTGGTAAATACGCACTTGAGTCGCCGAGAAGCGGACTACAGAAACTTGAGTAGCTGCCTTGCTTCCTAGCTTGGCTTTCACTTCGCTGACCCGTTTGTCAAAAGCGGCCAGTGCCTTCAAGCCTTCTTCCTTCTTATTGACGGCTTCCATATAGAGCTTGAAATTTTCTTGCCAATCTGCCCCTAAATCCGCCGAGAATACGGTCGGCGCGATTTTATTCAATTGCTCGTATACTTTTTCCTGTCTCACTTTATTGCCAATAATCAAATCCGGCTTCAGACTGGCGATAACCTCCATATTCGGCTGCAATTCGTCACCAACCACCGTGACATCCTGCATCTCCCCTTTGATATGGTTATACCATGGATCTCCGGACCAGGATTTCACGGCTCCAATGGGCTTGATTCCCAACGCCAGCAAGGCCTCGGTTCCTTCATTCGTCAAAATTACAACACGCTTCGGTGTTCCTTGCAGCTTAGTTTCGCCCATGGCATGTTTGACTACTCTTTGCGTTTCCGCTTCCGGGGCCTTTGTTGGTGCCGGAGTGGCAGTTGCTATATTGGTGCTGCTGTTGGAATTGGCGCTGCTCGATGGGGCCGCTCCATTCACACACGCGCTCAATAGCAGGGTGAAGCAGACAAATAGCATGGCAAGCATGGATGTCGTGGACTTTCTGTACATTGACAAGTCTCCCTCTCTTTTATACTGATAATGGTTCTCACTTCCCTCATCAATATAACGTTGGGGCTTGGCTGTAACAATAGAATATCTCGACATCGGCGATGGATTATATCGACTGTCTTCCGTGGGATGCGAGCTTTCCTTGAAAACCGTAGGAGAAACACCCTCCACCTTCTTAAACATACGACTGAAATAATAGCTGTCGGAGTAACCGACGCTCTCGGCAATTTCCCTCATCGTAAGATCCGTATTCAGCAGCCGCTCCTTCGCCTTACCGATTCGGATTTGTATCAAATAGTCGATAGGGCTTGTATTCATGCGACTTTTGAACATACGGAGCAGCTGCCTGGAATTGCAATGGAGCTTCTCTGCCAACGATTCGAGGGTAATGGACTCTTGATAATGATCGTGCAAATACCGGATCGCCTGAAGGACCGGGTCCGCCTTAACCAGCGGCACATCTTGTTGATCCAGCTGCCGCAGCACCTCATGAACGAACTGATAAAATAAAGCTTTGACCTCCAGCTTGTTCAAAGGATCGGATTGTTGCCAAAGCTGACTCATCCTGGCTGCCTTATCATATAAGACTACCGGGTAGTGCGGCGCGAATCCGAAATGCATTTGAAACGGATTATGCCTCTCCATGAGCTGTACCCATTCTTGTCTGCAAGGAAGCGATAGCATCGCCTTATACATAATGATGAAATATTCAAGTAATTGTTCTGCCCGTATATCAAGACACAGCCCTTTGCCCATATGCAGAATATGAAATCGGTCCGCTGTACTCTCGCAGCCATCCAAGCCAACCTGTGCCCGCCCTCTCACCACAAACAAGAAGGCACTGGTCGGCATGCGATAGGAACGCAGTCCATCCCCCTCCTCCATAATGGAGTGGCGAATATCCATCACTCTTATGGCCGCATGGTTCCAAACCATGATTTGGTCATTCAGCTTCATGACTTGCTCCTATCCTTTCTTTACTGACGCAAAATCATTCTATTTGTTACTAGTTTCAAAGAACCGATGCTTTTATCGCTATTATAGTTGATAATAATTATCAATATCAACCACAAAAAAGACTAACTCACGCCAATTACCGGCGACAAGTTAGCCGTATTCCCAGGTTTCATTTATGCAGGCTTGAGCCCCTCTCTCAAGTCTTTTAGGAACGATTTTGCAAACTGCTGCATTTCTAAATAAATTGGCTGCGCTTCAGGTAGATAGCATTGTCCTTGTCCCAGTACATAGGTTTCAAAGTAGTCCAGCGTTTCTTCCAGCGTCTGTCCTCTGGCCGTTCCCGTACAGAGGGAT
This sequence comes from Paenibacillus sp. NPDC056579, assembly GCF_042793215.1. NCBI lineage: Bacteria > Bacillati > Bacillota > Bacilli > Caryophanales > Paenibacillaceae > Paenibacillus > Paenibacillus sp. NPDC056579. Next base: position 1,082,203 of record NZ_JBHTVD010000001.1, on the reverse strand, counting down.
TTGACGATGAGATAGGTCTTGCCTCCTTCGATTCGATGCGCATCATGAAGCAGCTTGCCCTCCAAAGACTCTGGAACCTCATCCTTCTGGGATTCCCACGAAACCCGGACGACGGTATCGATATAATCTGAGGGCAGCCCTTGATTGGCCAAGTACTCCCTAACAGCGTCTTCTCTCAAATAAATAAAACCATGAAAATAGCAGCCGTATGTAATCAAGTCCATATCCGTAATTTCGGGATAATAGATTAACAGTTTCTTCGCGGACTGAAGCATTCTCTCAATATGGCTTACATTGTGCATGATGTCTTTGTTGATGTAGTAGGGAGTAACAAATTCAATAAGACTCGGCATATGTATCATCAAGACCACTCCTCTTGGCTTTCTTGACATCATACTCGGATTTCCATATTATTACAACCCGAATATTGAACTGATTTACAAAAGAAGGACCGCCTCTCGACAGTCCCCCTTTCCTTTGCACCAGCTGCACTATTAAGAATTCAGGTGCTCCCTTCTATTTTGGTTGGAATATACCATTCTATAGCTCCAGCTGCTTGCAACTCTGGTGTAATCATCTCAAACCTCGGCTTATCCAAATCGATTCGGTATTTTAATTGATTCTCTTTGGTACAAACCGTCTCCCAAAACGCGCCAATCCATGCTTTCTCAAATCGGAAGACCGCATAATGGTCCTCTGGAATCGTGACAATCAACATATCCGTCGGTACATCGTTCATCGTGGTTGCTTCAATGCCGACAAAAGGCTTAAGCCCCGGCATAATAACCAAGTAAGGTTTACCTTGATTTCTCAGCTCAATACGAGTTAAGGTATCTTCCAACCTCTCAAAAAGCTCATGCTGATCCTCCAGCCACTCACCTTGATATCCGACGAGAGTAACAGCGCGATTGCTATCCGTTCTTACTTGTGAAAAAGTCTCCAAGCTGCTCATAGGCAGTGTAACCTCCATATCCCTTAGTTAATGTATGCGACCTCAACATATGGTATTTTTATCCAGATACTTCACCATCATAATAGATTATGCCTATTTTGTATACGTTTTCCCGTATTAGAGAGTTAGATGCTGTCCTTATTCTCGCCTTCGGTAACGGTAACGAGTTATTTTTACCCTTACCAAATATACTAATCTTTGAAAAAAATGGTTACTTACTAGAGTGCAAATATACAAGCATGATATGGAGGATTTGAATCTAATAGTAATGTAGGAGGAGGTGAGGTTATGAAAAAAGTAAAAATCGCAAGCAAAGGAAAATTAGTTCGGTTGTCCAAAGTACGCATTAAACAAAATCTCGGAGACGGATTTCTCCGTACGGTATTTGCAACTCAAACCATTGATCCGAATGAATTCCTTACTATTGATTTGACTGCCGCAGAAGGCAGAGTTGTGGTCAACGCCGGTTGGTCGATCACCGGTGGTAATAACCCTGCATACGCTACCAACAGCTTCCCGTTAAGTACTACGGTATGGCGGCTGATTCTCCGCAATCCAACAAATAATCAGAGAACAGTAACACCTTATTTAATAACGAAATTAGCTCCTGCGTAAAGAAACGTTGAATCAAAGGGTCGATCACATCGACCCTTTTTTTATGTTACTGGGTAACGTAAAAAGACCTTTTAAGGAAAAACAGCAGCCTCCTGCCCTCAAGCAGTCAGCTGCAATCATAACCTGCATTTACTTTACCTTCATAGACTCGATCGTTTTGGCGGCCTCTTCTTCCGAGGTTCTTAGAAGCGTGTTTACATCCATCTGTCCTAAGGAAAATGGAACAAGCTTCTTCCCGTAAGCAGAGGATACGGCACTGTCGTATATCGTTTGGACAGCGATAGGAGCAAAGGAAGAATACAACGCGGATTTCACATTCTTATCCTTGAACTTGGCGTCTTGCGCAAAAGCGCCGATCACGGAACTGCTTTGGATCACAGGCAGCGTTCCGCTTCGGGCAACAGCCAGCTGGAACTCGTCGGACACGAGATATTTAATCATATCCATCGCCTGATCCTGATGCTTGCTAATGCTGCTAACCCCGAAATACGTAGGGTAGGACTGCGGATTCGAATTAGGTGCATCTTTAAACACCGGGTAACGTACGACATCCCAATTCACCTCTGACATGTCCTGGGTCATATGCATGTTAGCCAGCGCTGCTACCATGGCGGTATCTTTCTTTTTAACAAAATTCGTCACACCGGGAATACCTTGAAGCTCTTGAATTTTCTCTTTGTAGCCGGAAGCTTCGGCCATCTTCGAATAGATCTCGAAAAGCGTCTTCCACTTATCGTTATAGATGGTCGGCATCAATGTATTAGGATCCATTTTGGATAAGGAAAGCGGATTAATGTCAAAGAAATGGCCCTGAGATATTCCAAGCCCGACATATTGTATTCCTCCGTCCACTCGGGTCAGTTGCTTATTCAAGTCCAGCACTTGATCCCATGTCATACCGTCGGTAGGATAGGCCAACCCGAATTTGTCGAATAAGTCTTTGTTATAGTAAAGGGAGAGGGTATTGTTAACGACGGGCAGCGCATACAATTTGCCTCCCGAGATGGTTCTCATCGCATCGAGCATCGTCGGTTCCATCCGGCTCGTATCTACATTGTGCTTCTTGATAAGCTCGGTCATATCATACTGAATATTGTATTGAAGGATGCTTGGGAACTTCGCAACGGATTCCCATATCATGTCGATGGGCTGACCGGCAGTAATGAGGTCTTGATAGCCAGCTCCATTGGTGCTCTGAATGTATTTGATCTGGTGCTGAGGGAATTTGGCCCGCAGGGCATCCCCGAATTTCTCGTTAAAAGCCTCCGGGGTCCACCCGCTGCTCGAATAGATCACAAGCTCCACCGGTTCCATCTGCTGCAGCTGACTTGCTGCCGCCGGTTCGCCAGCTTGTTGGTCGGCGTTAGGCTGCCCGGTGCATGCTGTCATCGCTCCGGCCAGCAGTGCCACAATAAACGCTGCATGGGGGTGTTTCATCTTTACCATCGTGCATCCTCCTTATTAATCTCAATGTAAGCGCATCCACAATTCTTCCAAAAGAATCAGCACCGTTTCCGGCACTGATTTCTTTTACAGCTGGAATTAAGCTAAGATTGGACCCTTAAGAGCTGAGCCGTTCCCGGCGTAATCATGAGCTCGACGCTCCCCTTTCCCTCGCTTGGATAAACCTCGCCAGTTACAACATTCACAAGGGCTGGCCCTTGAATTGCAGCACATTCGGTTACCGACCCTATATTAGCCACAAGAATGTAAGTGTACCCGTCTGCTCCTGTCACGCTTACCGTGCGCAGATTCCCTGTCGGCCCGTGTAACCACTCACTGCGCTCTAAGGCCAACCGACGGGTTTCGGAGCTGTCGCCAACATGGATTACGAAGCCTGCGTCAACAATGATTTCACCGGGTATCACAGAGAGAAGGCCTTGCTCGAACGGTCCACAAAGCTCATCGGCATGAAGCATTCCTTCGACGCCTACCGTGTTCCATTTTTCTTTTAACCCGATCTGCCTTCTCCCGGGATGATAGATCGTCAGCTCCTTGGCGCCGTATATCGCCGCGGCTCCAAGGCGGTTATCCGCATTGATCCAGAGCGAATCCGTTCGTACCGCCTCAGCAGCCGAATCTCTTCGCAGGGTTCGTTCCCCCTTTTCATAGTAATAAGTTCGCTGATCCCCGTTGAACAAATCGTTCGGAACAACAAGATGCAGTCCCTTCACTTCATGCAAGTGCACGCTTCGTTCAAGAGCGGAGGTATATTGCAATACGATCACATGCTGATCGTCGGGAAGCGCTGCACAGACGATTCGGCTTCTTGCCAAATCGTGGTCTTTTTGACCTTCGGCGAGCAAGCCCGACGTATGAATAAGCGTGCTGCCCCAAGTTAGAAAACCGCCTTGAAAAACCGCGCCGTCATGCGATTCCAGTCTCTGCTCCGTCAGCTTGCCCAGTCCTTTCAGCTGCACAGCCAAATTCTCTTTCCACTCTGCCATATCGCTTGCATCGTTCGGCAGACAAAGTCCCTGAGGCTTCTCGGCTGCTTCCCATACCCAGGAGGCCGTTCTTAGTTGCCCCCGATGAACGTAGGCTCCGTGATAGCCGTCGTGCCAACTATCGCCGGAGGCATTACGGATTACGATGGCTCCCGAATCCGTCTTCGTGCTACCTGCTGAGAGGTCGGCACTCTCCAATCCCCAAGCTTTGCCGGGCTTCGCCGAAGCAGCAATTGGTTTCCAAGCCAGCCCCATCGACAGCGCAGCCGCCCGGTCCGACTCGAGCCGGGTGTAGTACAGCGGAGAGCTCTGGCTTAATCCTCGGCATCGCGCAGAGAGAAACGTGCCGTCACCGCTTGCATCCATTTCCAGCTGAACCTGCTCCAGCCAGCCTCGCTCGAAGCGTTCGCAATCCTGATCGCCAAGCACGTCGGCAATCATCAGCCAAGCCGGGATAACATAGTCCTGGCAATACGTATAGCGGACACGAGTATCGCCGCCGATCCGAAGCAGCCTGCCATCGGGGAACGTGCACAGCTTAACGACCTTCCACAGCTCTTCCATATGTCTGTAGAGCGCCTCGGGCGCACGGGTCCCCTGACGCCGGTACATGAAGTGAAGCATCGCCATATTGGATAAGCAAATGACCATGTAACCGACGTTGAGATAGCCGTGATGATTGAGTGCCAAGGAATCGAAGAAATTGGCGCCGATAAACCAATCGGAGGCAGGCTTGCCATGAACTATCGTAGAATCCGTCGCATCAGCCGGGACGGAAATGGAATTCATCAAAAACTGCAAGCCCTTCTCCCGGTATCGTTCAGCTCTGCTGCAGTCAGGGAACATCTCCGTTGTTCGTAATAGCAAGGCGCCGTTCCATAGATTGCTCTCCGGCTTGTTATTCCCGTCTTTATTGTACAGCCCCCCGACGATCTCATAGTGGTCCAATAACCAGTCGCACTCGGAGATCAGCACTCGGCGCAGCAGCTGTCGATCATGCTCGGTCAGCAGCCCTTCCAATGCTTCCACTCCATGCATCATTCTCTCCAGTCCGAGTACGCTGATCCAGGTATGTCCCCATCGAGTATTGTCCGTGCAGCGGTAAGATCCTTCCCAATGAGTTTCTAAGGAAAAACGCAGCAGCTTCAGCGCCATGCTCTGGGCTGTCTCCCTCGTTATCCCTGCGGTTCCCTCATCAAACCTGGGATCCATGGCAGCGGTCGACCAGGCGGCAAAGGCCTTCTGATTCGTTTGCACCCCCCATCCATTGTCTCCAGTCCCGTAATACATCAGCTCGGAGCGGTCATGACATTCTTTTATATAAGGACTAGCCCCGTGAATCCATCTCTGAAGTAAATTCATATACATCTTCGTATCGGCTGCAACCATTGTCCCTGCTCCCCCATCCTTTCGAATTAGAAACTTGCTCTCGTTCTTACCCTCATCCTACCAACGTTGGCTCCCAGGCACCATGCATGATATTTTCCTTTTCTTGTACGATATTTGGGTTTATACTCTTGGTATGAAACAGGGTAAGAAAGCATCCGGATCAGAAGGAGTGCTTTATTATGCAAATGATCAATACCGTCTATTTCCAATATGCGGATAAGCAATGGGTAGGTCACGGCCCTCTAACCAAGCCCTACCATCTGTTCATGTTTGTCGATAAAGGCTCTTGCGCCTACCGTATCGCCGGTGAACGTTATGTGCTGGAGAAGGGAGATATCCTGTTCATCCCGGAGGGGATGGAACGCGTCGGAGAAGCCGTCACGGAGCATGCGCATTCCAAATATTCCGCTCATTGGATCGGCGACGGACTACTTCGCCATTTTCCGCAATTCGAGCAATCCGCTTCCAAGTTCCAGGCCTCTTCGTTATATTCCTATTTACAACGGGCATTTACCCAGATGCACCAGCTTTGGCTCAAAAAAGACCCCTATTACGCTCCTCAGTGCGAAGGCATGCTGCTTGAGGTTATGGCGAGAGTCCATCAGGAGCAGGTAGCGGATCACTACTCCGGCAAACAGCTTCGTGTTGTCCGCCAAGTGAGAGATTATATACTCCAATATTATCAAGAGCCGTTGTCCATTGAGGAATTAGCCCACTTGACCAAACGCAGCGCCTCCCATTTAATTACCAGCTTCAAGAAGCATTACGGACTGGCTCCTATGGAATATATGCATCGGATTCGGATACAGAAAGCGCAGGAGCTGCTTCTGGAGACCGACTTCGGTATGGAGACCATAGCCGTCGAATTGGGCTACTGCGATGCTCCTTACTTCAATCGAATGTTTAAAAAGCTGACCGGCGTCTCCCCTGCCATGTACCGCAAGCAAAATACCAGCGTCCCGCTGAAATGAGAAAAACCTGATTCCTCATCTTGAAGGAATCAGGTTTTTCGGGGTTGTCAGAAGCTGCAATCATGGATTTCCGGTTTCCTACCCCTTAAGCCCCGAGGTGGCTATCCCCTCTACGAAATAGCGCTGGGCTGCAAAAAATAATAGCACTTGAGGGATAATCGATAAAAGCGACATGGCCAATACCTGCCCCCACGAAACCGCGGATTGAGTGTCTATGAACATCCGTAAAGCAAGAGGAACCGTGAATTTATCGACCGAATTCAAATAAATGAGCGGGCCGAAATAATCCTCCCAATGCCAAAGGAACGAAAAGATCATGACGGTAATTAATGCAGGCTTCATCAAAGGCATAATAATGCGCCAATAAATTCCAAACCAGGTACAGCCGTCTATTTTGGCCGATTCATCCAACTCACCTGGGATACCCCTTATGAATTGAATCAGCAGGAAGATGAAGAAGGCTCCCCCCATCGCGCTGGGTACTATAAATGGCAGATAGGTGTTAATCCAATTGAATTTATGAAACATAGCGTATTGCGGAATTAAGGTTACCTGACTGGGCAGCATGATCGTCAGAAGAAGAAGTGAAAACCACAGCTTTTTGAGCGGAAAATTCAGTCTTCCGAAGCCGAAAGCAACCAAGCTGCTGGAAATAACCGTTAAAATGGTCGTCGAAAGAGTCAATTCCAAGCTGTTGATGTAAAAGTAAGTAAAGGTATACTTGGGCAGCGCTACCCAGCCGTCTGAGAAGTTATTCCATTGCAAAATGCTGGGAAATATCGCAGGCGAACTAAGCTCTGTGTTGGATTTGAACGATGCACCGATCCACCAGAGCACCGGATAAAACATGATCGCGCTAAATAGCAGCAGCAGGATGTGGGTGAGCAGCTTGCTCGAGATTAACGTCCTCATCGATTCCCTCCCGGCTCATTCTCGTAAAACACCCAGTACTTGGAGGCAAGGAAATTGATTGCGGTGGCTACGGCAACAATGACCAGCAGTATCCATGCTAACGCGGACGCATAGCCCATATGAAGCGTAGCGAAAGCCTTCTGGTACAAGTACAAAGCGTACATTTCCGTAGAATTAAGAGGCCCGCCGTTCGTCACAATAAATGCTGCAGTAAAGGACTGGAACGAATTAATGACGCCCATAATCAGATTGAAGAAGATGACGGGTGACAATAGAGGAAGCGTCACGGTAAAGAACTGCCGGAGCTTGGACGCTCCATCCACGGATGATGCTTCATAGAGTTCACTTGGAATTTGCTTCAGCCCCGCCAAAAAAATGATCATCGCAGATCCGAACTGCCAGACGCTTAAAGCGACTAGTGTTCCTAATGCGGTTCCCGGTGTTCCGATCCAGTTTTTGGCGTCGATACCGAACAGCGGAACAATGTGATTGATGAAGCCGTTAATTCCGAATATATTTTTCCATAACACGGCTACTGCAACACTGCCCCCGATTAGAGAAGGCAAGTAAATGATGGTTCGGTAGAAGCCGATGCCCCTCATTTTCTTATTGAGCAGCATAGCAACGAGTAGTGCAAAGATGAGCCTGGCGGGAACGGAGGTTACTACGAAAGTAAATGTAACCTTCAACGAATTGTAGAAGAAGCGATCCTCGGATATCTCCCTGAAGTTTTGCATCCCGATCCACCTCGGCGGACTGAGAAGTGAAAAATCCGTAAACGTGTAGTAGAATGACTGAATCATTGGCCAAACGGTTAATATAGCAAAACCAATCAGCCATGGAGAAATGAACAAGTAACCTGCCAAAGGCGAATACGTATGATTATGTAATTTGACTTTCTTGACATTCCCAGTAGGCTTGCTAACGGCCATCACAGATTCTTGTTTCATGCTATCACCCCGTTCTGCTGAGGTTATTTCTCGTATTTCTTGCCGGCCTTCACCAGCTCGTCATAAGCTTGCTCCGGCGTAATCTTCTCAAACATTAACCGTTCCCTTATATCCTTCTCATCTTTAGCGAAATCCGTCCAGCCTGGTGCACCCGGATTGAATACTTGCGAGTTCACCGCCGTTTTATTAATCATTTCCACCGTCAGCTTGTCTCCAAGGTTAAATTTCGGCTGCAGAAGAGAAACAATTTTGTTCGTAATCGGAACGCCACGTGTTGTGCCCCCGATTTCTCCTGCTTCGGGATCGTTAATGAACCAATCTATAAATTTCTTCGATTCCTCTTTATACGCAGAGTCCTGACTGATACTGAAGTAAAAAGTGGCTTTCAGCCATCCGCCTCCTTGTGCTGCTTTAGGCATCGCCGCCACGCCAATCGCGCCTGGCTTCAATGCGTCGTACGCGGATACCTGTGCAGCATGCAACCCTTTAAACAATAAATTGCCGTTAATAAGCATATCCGCGGTCGGATCCAGGTCCTTATCGGCTAGCTGCACATCCGGTGGCGGCACGACGCCGGCTTTTCTTAACTGAGCAAATTTTTTCGTCCATTCGAGCCAGGTTTCTTTGTCATAATTGAACTTACCGTCAACGGTAACGGGCCAGCCTTTCCCTTTGCTCAGCTGGAACGCTGCATATTGAGTTGTATCGGTTGTGCCGTCCTTAATTACGTACTGTCCCTTACCGAGCTTCGGCTTGATCTCTTCTACAAGCTTGAAGAAATCATCCCACGTATAGCCGTCCTTCGGTGCAGCAACTCCCAGCTTCTCCAGCGCGGCTTTATCATAGATCATGCCCCATGCGTTGTTGCCTAGAGGTACAGCAGTCAATTTGCCTTGATACTTGCCAGTATCCACTAAAGTAGGATCAATGTCCTTGATGTTGATACCGGAGGACAAGTCCGCCAGCTGACCTCTTCCGTTCCAGTCGGCGAGCCAAGCGGCATCCATTTGAATGATATCCGGAGCGTTTTTGGCGGCAGCCTGTGTCGTCAGCTTATCCAGATAACCGTCAAAGCCTTGGTACTGCGTTTCAAATGTGACATTGGGATTCTTTTTGGTATAAAGATCCAATATTTTCAGCGTAGCATCATGTCTTGCCTGTGATCCCCACCACATGATACGCAGCTTTACAGGCTTGCCTCCGACAGCTGCTCCCGCTCCTGTTCCGGCCGAATTGGCAGAGGGTTGAGCTTCTTCCTTCACCCCGAGGGAACTGCAGCCTGCAGTGGAAATAGCTAGCAGCAATGATGCAATGACTACGGATGTTTTGTTTAACACGTTGTGCATTGGCATTACCTCCCTTATTCTAAAACGCTTACAAATCAAGTAGTCATTCAGCTGCTGCGTTGATATAGAATCAGATACACAGCAGCCGGCTTACTATCAGGCACTCGGTTATTTAGAGAACGATTGTTTTATATCTTCTTCTATCGCTATAGACGCCGCTTTGCGGAACTTCGAGGTCGATATTAATTGCTCCAGAAGCTCTTCATATTGATCCGAGTCAAACGGTACCTCCACCATTTGCTTTGTGAAGGAAGAAAGCATAATGCCATTGGCGATAGTAACCGAATGAATTCCCTCTGTCCCCTCAGCAATCAATTCCCCATTTCCTGTGAGAATCTTATTGACGAACTTCTCTGTCACAACCTTATGTCCCGATGGAACGTCCGTATCCACTACGATCTCGGTCTCCTCACACTCGACATTCTTGAAGCCTTGCGCAGTTTCTTTCAAATGCTGGAGCATGGAAGTTTGATTGAGGAACAGCTGCAGCTTATCCTTCTCGAACACGAGCCGGCCGTTCTCTCCCACGATTTCCAGACGATTGACTCCCGGGGACTCAGCCGTGGTCACTATAAAATGACCGATCATGCCACTCTCGTGCTCGAAGTAGGCGGTAACCTCATCCTCTACTTCGATATTGTGATATTTGCCGATATGAGCATGTCCGCTGATCTTAGCCGGTACTCCAAACACCCATTGGTAGAAATCAAGGTTGTGAGGACATTGGTTCGTCAAGATGCCGCCGCCTTCTCCAGCCCAGGTTGCACGCCAGTCACCGCTATCGTAATAAGCCTGTGAACGGAACCAGGCTGTATTTATCCAAGTTGCTCTAGTCAGCTGTCCCAGCTTACCGCTATCCACTACTTCTTTGATTTTCTTGTAAAAAGGTAGCGTTCGTTCCTGGAACATCATACCGAATACCAGCTCCGGGTACTGCTGCTTCGCTTCGGCATACGCCTCAATGGTTCTCTTCGCATCATTCACGTGAACCGCCAACGGCTTCTCGCAAAGCACATGGATGCCGCATTCGAAAGCATCGATAGCGATGGTTGAATGGCTATAATGCGGTACCGCAATAATTACCGCTTCCAAGCCCGAACGCTCAAATAATTCCGAATGATTGTAATAGGCTGTGGTCCCGCACTCTGCTGCCACCCGGTCTGCTTTCTCACCTATGAGGTCACACACGCCCACCAATTCAATCTGTTCAATCGCTTGGATATTTCGGATATGGGTTTTCCCGATATTCCCCAGACCAACCAAGCCTAATTTTAACTTTGGAGTATTCATCTGCCGTCCCTCCTTATTTATGAGACAATATCATTAGGACCAAGCCAAGCCTTCCCTTTGCAGCAGCTTTTTAAAAGCTTGGGCAGCAATTTTAAAACGCTCCGGCCCGCTATGATCCGGGAACGCTTTGTGTAAATGCGGTTCGATGGACAGAAATCCCGAAAACTCCCGTTCCTTCAGTGCCTTCACGAACGACGGGAACTCTCCGTCCCCCTCTCCTGCCGGGACAAACATCCGTGCTTGCCTGTCGGCATCTTTAATATGCACATACTCAAGGTAAGGAGACAGCAGCGGGTAAGCCTCGCACATCGGCATGATCTCGTTCATTACGAAGTTCCCCGGATCGAAGGCCAATCGCAGGTTGGAAGAACCGCAATGCTGCAATATGTCCAAACAACGTTCATCCGTATTGCCATAAACCCCGCTTTCGTTTTCCAAAAGCAGAGTAACTCCTTCCTGCTCAGCCCGTTCAGCAAGCTGCTTCATGCGGGAGAGTACTTCATCCCGGTAGTTCTCATGCGACTCATTGGCTGGAATAAAATAAGAGAACACCCGGATATAACGCGTGCCCAGCTTCTTAGCGATAGCTAAAGCCTGCTGTATTTTCTCGAGCTCCTTATCAAACGGCTCTTGTATCGGATATTTGCCAATCGGGGAACCAATGGAAGATACGCCAATCCCTTTCTCCTCGAGCGTAGCTTTCAATTGGGCTAATTCTTCTACCGTTAAATCCATTACGTTCTTACCATAGACGCCCCGCAGCTCTAAATGTGAAATTCCTTCGGCTGCTAGAACGTCCAGCTGTTCTTCCAATTGTCCGGAGATTTCATCTGCAAACCCTGTTAATACTAGCAAATGGCTTCACCTCTCCCTTTTTTCGTAAGCGTTTTCAACTATCGTTGATATTACATAGTTTAACAGGAGATGAAGCCCTTAAGTTACTTTCCCATTGACCAAGTAAGATATGAAATTGTTCTATAATTGACTTTTTAATAAGCGACGGTATTGATCTGGTGTCTTACCTTCCCATTGCTTGAATACTTTGCTGAAATGGGAATGATTTTTAAACCCAATGCTGTAGCAAACATCGGTCACGGATTTTTCCGGCTCCAGCAAGAATAAGATTTTAGCCTGATTAATTCTTCTCTTATAAATATAGTGAAACATCGTCATCCCCGTAGTCTCGCGAAAAATACGCACTAAATAATACTTATTGATGTGTAAATACTCTTCCAATTGATCGAGACAAATATCCGTCATATAGTTCTTTTCAATATAGGTCAATGCGTTCTGTACATGCTGTTCCTTTTCTGACGGGAATGTAACTTCCTCATCCCCCGACTTCATCAGCACTTGGCAGATGAAAAATAACATCTCCAGACAGACCACGCGGAACCGCTCATGAGAGACGGCATCCGTTGCCCGGTATAGACGGTTCATTTTATGCAGAAGGTCTTCAAATTCAGCCCGGTCTGCATCATTGAGCTGTACTTTATAGTTACCGAGTCTCTCGAACGGCTCCAATGGATTGATGGAGAACACATGCTCGGAGGCTGCGCGAAAATAACCCGGATCAAAATTAAGCAGTGTTCGGACATAAGGATGCCCGTCGAAGCTCTTAGGCATATGCAGCGTCAAACCATGCATGACGATAAGCGTTCCCGGCATCAGCACATGAATTTTATCGCCAATCAAATAGTTTCCTTTTCCCTCATGAAAATAAAAAATTTCATAGTTATCATGAGACTGAAAATGACCTTCTGGAACCGGAACGTCTTTTAAATACTCGTATTGCAGTAAATACAATCGTTCCATACTTACCCCCTCCGGGTTCAACAAATAATGGTCCCCTTACCAAAATGCCTAACTCTCACAATTATACATCAAAGCGTTAACGATGTAGGAAGCGAACGCTAAGAAGACGAGAAAGCTGATTTTCAGCCTATTCGTCTTCTAGTTTCAAACTATTGAACAGCTACGCGGCTCAAATGTTATGAACATCCTTTTCATAATAGCAAACGTTTATATTCCCGGTATTGCTTGGGGCTCATGGATGTTTTTTTCTTGAAAAAGTTAGAAAAGTGGGCTGTATCGTAGAAGCCGAGCTGCTCGGTTATCAGCTGATTGCGGAAGTCCATCTCGGTTCCTGCCAGCGTCGCTTCGATGCACTCCGTCAAGATATGATCCAGAGTACCGGCGATTTTCATTTTCGACAGCTTTGTCAGCTCAAAGCAGTTCTTCTCCAGAATCGGTAACAAATCAAGAAATTTCGGCATGTCCAACACGATGAAGCTTCGGACATAGTCACGCAATAATCCGATCATCCCGCGCGGATCCTCATGGCGATGGCGTCACATTATCATTGGAAGGACACGGAGAATATCGTCATCTGGTCTAGCGGAGCGAAGGATTCGGACATGGGCAACCAGCTTTACGTGCTGAAGGATCGCAGTAATGAGGTCCAGCCGATCGACCGAGAGTACTTCCTTAAGGACGGACATTGCAGCTATTCGCCGGACCGAAGCATCCTGCTGTATGACAGCTATCCGGATACCGATAGCTACAGGCATTTGTATCTGTATCATTTGGCGCACAAGCGTGGCGTCACCCTAGGATCATTCTATTCGCAGCCACATATCAACGGGGACATACGCTGCGATCTGCATCCTCGTTGGAATCGGGCAGGTACCGCGATATCCTTCGATTCCACTCACGAAGGTCACAGGCGAATTTATACGGTGAATGTGGAGGGAATCTTCTAATTTTTACAAGCTATGAATTGGTTCTTCTGCTTCTACGTTCTCCATTTCATCCAATGGAATGGAGAACCCTTCAACTTCTCCTTTATTTTTGATAAAAATACCCCCTAAAGAAAAACAGCAGCCTCCTGCCTAAAGCAGTCAGCCGCAGTCCATAAATCCCATTCAGTAATGATAACGAAGGTTATTCCTCACCGGTAGCTACCGGATTGTCGCGATAACTGATCCAGTCCGACCAGCTTCCGGCGTACAATTTGACGTTGGAATACCCTGCCTCGTTCAACGCAAGAATATTCGGTGTGGCCGATATGCCGGATCCGCAATAAACGATAAGCTCTTCCTCCTTCGACAGCTCACCGAACCGTTCGGCTAACGCCGCAGACGATTTCCAAGTCCCGTCTACGTCCAAGCCGTCTTTCCAGAACAAATGAACCGCGCCGGGGATATGTCCCGCCACAGGATCAAATGGCGACTCCAAGCCCAAATATTGACTGGCGTCACGGGAATCGACCAGCTTCGCCTTCCTCGTTCCGTTAACAACATCTCGCACGGTATGAACATCAACAACCCAATCCTCGTGAACATCCGGCTTCCACTCGTGAACCGTTGGCTCGGGCTTCACGTCCGTCACTGACAAGCCTGCTTGAACCCAAGCTTCATAGCCGCCGTCCAACACTTTTACATCTTCTACGCCGATATACTTAAGCACCCACCAAAGGCGCGAAGCCGCAGGCCCGTTCGTATCTTCATATACGACTACCGAGCTCTTACGATCGATTCCTAGCTCCCCGAATCGCTTCGCAACACGTTCCGCCGAAGGAAGCGGACTTCTTCCTCCATGCTCTTGAGGCGGATCCGTCAAATCCGATTTGAAGTCGACGAAAACCGCTCCAGGCAAATGTCCCGCTTCATATGCCGATCTTCCATAGAGCGGATCCTTGGGAGAGAAGCGCACATCCGCAACGACAACCGCTCCCTCCTTCAATCGATTCTGCAGCCATTGTACTCCTACGATAGTAGAGCTTGAGTTAGCGTTTGATAAGATGGACATAGTAAGTGCTCCCTTCATTTTGAATCATCATAAGACAAATTCCAGATCTTCCTCGGTCTTCACCTGGTGAATGGCGGCATAAATATCGTTCTGAATTTTTAGCAGCTGGACATCTTCCCGCTTGCGCGGTCTTGGGCAAGGAACTTCGAATATATGCTGAATTCTGCCGGGTCTTGGCGACAGAAGAACGACCCGATCCCCCAGGAACACCGCCTCGGACACATCGTGTGTAATGAAGCATACCGTCTTTTTCTCCGTGTCCCATATCCGCAGCAGATCGTCCTGAAGCTGAAGCCGGGTCAGATGATCTACGGCTCCGAACGGCTCATCCATGAGCAATACCTCAGGATTATTCGCGAGTGCACGGGCAAGTCCCGCCCGCTGCTTCATGCCCCCCGACAGTTGATGAGGGTACTTGTTCTCGAATCCCTCCAATCCGACCATCGTCAAATATTTTTGAACGACGCTTCTCCTCTCTGCTTTGTATATCTTGCGCAGCTCCAGTCCAAGCTCGACATTCTGAACAATGGTGCGCCACGGGTACAACGAAGGGTCCTGAAAAACGACGCCCCGCTCGATCCCGGGTCCCTCAAGCTTGTTTCCATTGAAAACGACTTCTCCCGATGAGGGCAATTGCAGTCCAGCCAAAATCTCCAGAAGCGTACTTTTCCCGCAGCCGCTCGGGCCTAGAATGCTTAGAAACTCTCCGTCTCGAATTGTCAAGTTAATATCGGACAAGGTTTCAGTTGGATTGGAGCCGCCATATCGTTTTGAAACACCGTGAAGCACAAATCCGGCCATAGTAGCACCCGCCTTTACTTTTTCGGAATGAACCTCAGATCG
Organism: Paenibacillus sp. NPDC056579; assembly: GCF_042793215.1. Taxonomy (NCBI): domain Bacteria; kingdom Bacillati; phylum Bacillota; class Bacilli; order Caryophanales; family Paenibacillaceae; genus Paenibacillus; species Paenibacillus sp. NPDC056579. The sequence continues at coordinate 1,066,678 of NZ_JBHTVD010000001.1, read as the reverse complement.
AGCATTTTTTCTGCATCGTAGATCTTATCCTGCATGCCCAATTCCAGCTGGGTTTGCTGCGTATCCTGCAGCGCTTTTTTATCTACGTCCGGATTGTTCTCCCACAGCACTTTCTCTCGTTCGAACGCCTTGTCAACGGCAGCGGCATCGACTTTGATTTTCGACAGGAAGTAAGCTTTGTATTCGTCCGGATGGCTTTTTGCATAATCCTGGGACTTGAAGTAAGCGCGCAGCAGCTTCTCGATCAGCTCCGGCTTCTTGGCTATGACATCGTTGCTCGACACCAGAACCCCGGTATGGAACGTCGGCAAATAATCCCAGCCCTTGGCCAATATCGTTCCCTTACCGTTCACTTCGGCAAGAGAAGCAAACGGCTCATGAATGATCGTCGCGTCAACCTGACCGGAGGTAAGGCTTGCATAGGCTGCTTCATTCGCCCCGTTTGCCAGATAAGTTACATCCGTCTTGCTTAAGCCGTGCTTTTTGAGAATGACCTGGGTATAGACGTCCAGCCCGCTGCCGAATGCAGCAGCACCCACCTTCTTACCTTTCAGCTCTTCGACGCTTTTAATCCCCGGAGCCGCAACCAGGTAAAATGGCCCCTTCGTACGGAACATCGAGGAGACGATTTTGATCGGCGCCCCTTTACCGGCCGCAATAATGGCGGTTGTCGTAGCAATATCGGCGATATCGACGTCCTTGCTCGTCAGACTTTCTACCGGATTCTGAGTAGTGACGAACTCGACGTCCAGCCCCTCCTCTTTGAAAAATCCTTTTTCGGCGCCGAAATTGACGGCTAATCCGCTGACACCATTGAAGGCTGCGTAACGGACCTTTTGCAGCTTTTGATCTCCCGAATTGGTGGCGGCCAATGCTCCTGTTGTTTGCGCCGAGCCGCTTTGGGTGCCGTTCGAGCAAGCCGTCAGCACCATCATGAGTGCAATGCCGGCAATGCCGAGGCTATGTCCTAATGTTCTTTTCATTGTGTTCTCTCCCCCAAGATGATCTCGTAAAAGTAAAAAGATTGAATCGATGAATCGGTTAGTACGATTTCCATTTCATAATGACTCGTTTCTCAAGCAGGTCGATCAGAGCAATAATAAGCACGGAAACGACCGTAACGACCGTAATGATCGCAAAAGCTTTGGCCGTATCATAGGTGGATGTAGCCTGGACAAGCAGGTTGCCGAGCCCGTCCTTGGAGGCTACCATTTCCCCGAACAATGCACCCACCAATCCGGTAGCTGCCGATACTCTCAAGGATACAAAGATCGTAGGCGCTGCCGACGGCAATATAACCTTCGTGATCGTTTGGAACTTCGTAGCCTCGAATACGTGAGCGACCTTCAAATGCTGTTCCGCTGTCTGTTTAATCCCGGTTATCGTGTTGAAGGCGATAGTAAAAAAGCAGAACAAGAAGACAATGGCAACTTTATGCGATAATCCGATGCCAAGCCACAGCATAAGAAGCGGAATGATCGTCACCTTCGGCACCGCCAACAGTGCGGAGAGAAACGGCCGGAAGAAGGCTTCCGCCCGCGGCACCAGAACCAGAAACAAGCCGGTTCCGATGCCTGCTGCAGCGGACAATACGTACCCTGCCCCGAATTCCCCGAGCGTTACTAGTAAATGATGATAGACTACGCCTTGCGTAAACAAATGGATGATTTCTTCGACCACCTGGGTCGGCTTGGACAAGTACAATGAGCCTACGAGCTCCGCACGGACAACGTATTCGATGAGACCGAGCCCCAGCAGCAAAAATACGATTTGTCCAGCTACAATTCTCCAATTATTTAGAATGGATTTGCTCTCCATACGGTTTCCCTCTTTTCCCCGCGTTAAGCCCAATCGCAGGCTCAGCCGCCAAGTACAGCATTCTTCTTCACGAAACGATTCTCGGGACGCTTCAGGCCGAAATGATCCCGGAACGTGCTTCCTTCGTATTCGGTACGGAACAGCCCTCTTCTCTGCAGCTCGGGAACGACGAACTCAAGGAACAAATCCAGCCCTCCCGGCATATAGGGCGAGCAGAGATTGAAGCCGTCCGCCGCTTCATTGACGAACCAGCGCTCAATCTCATCGGCTATTTGCTCGGGGCTGCCGACGATGAGCAGATGCCCTCTGACGACGGCGGCAAAGTAATGGAACAGCTCGCGCACCGTAATGTCTTCGTGGCCTGAAGCGTTTTGCGCCAATCGGACGAGCTGCTTGGCTCCATCGTCAGTCAGTGAAGATAGTGCCACATCCGGCAATGGCCCATCCAGCGGATAACCCGTCAAATCGATGCCGATCCGTTGAGAAAGCGGCCTAAGATCGAAGTCCGTTACGATCAGATTACTGAGCTCGCGGTACTTGGCCCGAGCTTCTTCCTCCGTTCTGCCTACTAGCGGAACGAGGCCCGGCATAATGAACAGCTCCTTTTTGGAGCGCCCATACTTGGCCAGCTTGCCTTTGACGCTAGCGTAAAATTTGCGTGCTTCGTCGAACAGGATTTGTCCGGTGAAGATGACATTGGAAAATCGTGCTCCGAGCTCCTGGCTTCGCTCCGAAGTACCGGCCGACAGGAGCGGGATTTGCCCTTGAGGCGGCCTCGCCACATTCAGCGGCCCGGCTACAGAGAAATGCTCGCCTTTATGATTCAAGGCATGTACTCTGGTGCCGTCCACATACACACCGGTTTCCTTATTCCGGACAAACGCATCGTCCTCCCATGTATCCCACAGATCCTTCACGACTTGGACGAATTCATCGGCATAATCGTACCGCTTCGTATTGTCCCAATGCTTCTCCCTGCTGAAATTCAGCGCTGCTCTAGGATCCGCACCGGTTACCACATTCCAGGCTACCCGGCCGCCGCTTAGGTAATCCAACGACGCGGTTTGCCTTGCAATATGGTATGGTTCGGCATAGGTCGTGTTGGCTGTCACGATCAGTCCGATTTTCTCGGTAACGGCGGTCAGGTGCGCGATCATCGTGAACGGCTCCAGCCGAACCATCTGGGATGGGAACTGGTACTGCATATCGGCGCTGGAAGCAAGAGCATCCCCCAGAAAGAAGAAGTCGAATTTGGCCTTCTCCAGCTTCTGAGCTACGCTCTGCAAAAATTTCGGATCGAACGCGCCGTCCGTTACCGATTCAGGCAGCCGCCAGCCGGCCGGATGGTAGCCCGTTGAGAATAAAAACAGTCCTAGATGCAGCTGGCGATCGTTGTTCGTATGATTGTAGCTCATATGTGACATCCCCTTATCGAATTATGGTTAATGTGTGCGAAATTTCATCAATCGCCGCCAATTCCTCCGTCGTAAGCCTTTGATCCGCATACCGCAACGCATCCTGGATGTGCTCCGGTTTGGAAGCGCCAAGTATAGCCGAGGAAACATAAGAGTGACTAAGCACCCAAGCAAGCGAGAATTGCGCCAGAGTCCATCCTCTCGCCTCGGCATACGGCCGAATCCTCTCGACCAGCTCGTATGCAGGATTGTCTCGCAGCAGAAGCTCTAACCGCTTCTCGCCTGCAGCGAGCCTTGTGCCGGCTTCCGGCTTCTCCCCTTCACGGTATTTGCCGGTCAGAATTCCCCTGCCTAACGGGCTGTAGACAAGTACACCAACCTGATCGGACTCGACGTACGGGATCAGCTCCTTTTCGATATCACGGGAAATCAGACTGTACTCGGGCTGGACGCTCTGGAACCGGTTCAGCCGGTGCAGCGCGCTGATGCCGTTCGCCTTCGCCAGCTGCCATGCGGCAAAGTTGGAGCAGCCGATATAGCGGATTTTCCCCTGCTTCACCAAATCGTCCAGCGTCCCGAGCGTTTCCTCGAACGGTGTTTCTGGATCGAACCCATGCACTTGATACAGATCGATATGATCTGTCTTCAATCTTCGTAAGCTGTTCTCCACTGCACGATGCAGGTGATACCGGCTAAGCCCGGCATCGTTCACCCCATTGCCGACACGCGCCTTTCCTTTCGTAGCCAAAATAATTTCGTGGCGCCGGCCTTTCAGAATGTTGCCCAAGATCGTTTCCGACTCGCCCAATAAGCTCGGATCGCCTACGTCCATGCCTCTACCGTATACATCAGCGGTGTCTACGACATTGATGCCCGCATCCAGCGCTTGTCCGAGAACGGCATCCGAAGTCTTCTCGTCGATCCAACGGCCGAACGCCATCGTTCCCAAACTGATTTCCGATACTTTCAGTCCGGTTCTGCCTAATTTCCTGTACTTCATTTTTGCACTCCCCTTTTTTTAGTCAAAAATAAAAACAGCCGGAAATACACACTAAACCATTGTGTATCTCCGGCTGTCCGGTAGATGCAGTATATTATATTATTCGCATGGAATAAGTAGGTTTTATGGTTGAAAAAGCTTCCGGCTTGTCCGTGTTACTTTAATAGCTCTGCAGAAAGCAGATGGCCTTTGTTTAGCGCCAATTCATACGGCGTCTCTCCGTCTGCATTCCAAACGGACTTATCGGCACCATGCTTCAAGAAAAGCTCGATTAGCGATTCCCTGCCGAAATATGAGGCTACATGAAGCGCGGTATACCCTGCACGCAGCTTGCCTTCGCATCTGGCATTGACATCGGCGCCATAGCGGATCAGCAGCTGAATGATATGTTCGTAATTCCCCATAATTGCAGCATGAACGGCCATATTGTTCAAATTGCCGTCTTGGCTCCTCGCATTCACATCGGCCCCAAGCTCCAGCAGCAGCTTCACCGTCTCTTCGTTGCCGAAATGAGCTGCCATGGAAAGCGGCGGAAAGCCGTCCGGTCCATAGGCTGAAATCCAATGCGGCGTTTGTTCGAGCAGCTCCTTCACTCTTGCGGTATTTCCGACGGCGGACGCCTCGAAGATATTCAACTCAGCTCCTTGCTCGATGAGCAGCTCCTTAATCTCATTGGCTCGCAAGTATGTCGCGATAAGAACGGCCGTTTCCCCTTTGCTGTTGCTGACGTTCACGAGCGAGGAATCCTGCCGCAGCAGCTCGGTCACCTTCTCAACATTATTGTGCGAAATGGCTTCGAACATCTCATTTCTAAGCTGCTGAACATGATCCGCAAGAGCTTGAGCTTTTCTCAGCAGGTCCTCCGAGGCTTGTATCCCTTTGGCGACCAGATGCGACACAGCTCTGGAACGATTGGTTTCCAGTCCGGATTCTACTAGCAGGTCCACCGCCTTGAGCGATTGGTCGTCTAACCGGATGGAAATCACAACGCTATTTTTTTTCTTTGGCATGTATAGCTCCCAGCTTGTAATTTGAATTACAAAAATACAATACCACACTCTCCGAAAAAATACCACTACTTTTCTTATGATTTTACTCGGATTTAATAGATTGCTAGATGATTCTTTGATATCCAGTAATTTATGCTAGGCATTCTTACGTAATTAAATCAAAAATAATGAATATCATCCCTACAATAACAGTACCCACTCCACCATATTTTACTTGCTCTTTAGTATTAATCCCCTGTAATCTAATCTTCAGAAAAAAAACTGGAGTTATTATTTGGAGTAACCCAACAATCATTCCTATAATTCCCATAACTGTTAAAAATCTCACAGTGAGTGTTCTGCTCCTTTCCATATCAATCCAATATTGACGATTTTGAAGTTGAGACGTGCCATCTGTTATCCTCCGCTCCGACCGAATCCAATCTGATTCAATAGGATCAAAAAAGCTATTAGTAACAGGAAAACTCCGAAAAGCCTTTTGACAACCTTCACGAATCTAGTATTATCTGGAACTTTTTCAAACAGTTCATATGTTTTATAATGACGCATGTATTTAGGAAAAAAAATATATCCGAAAGCTAGAAGAAACATCCCCATCATTACTCCAGTCATAATTCGCTCCTAAGTAGTAGATTTACATATACGCATTGGTTTACACTACCGCTATGCAAAAAAACCACAACGCAACAGTCTTGTACGTTGTGGTGATAAAAAATCACTTTCCATTAATTGTATCTAATTCTCCAATTGCAAGGTAATACTCTTGTTCCAAATAACCCATTTCGGAAAATGCGCACCGGGATAAGTAATTCAAGTATTCAACCCGATCGCCAGCTTTTAGACATTTTACTGCTATGTAAAAATACAACTGACATAGGTAACGAACGCTCAATAAGGAGTCGGATCCAATAGCTTTTATACATTCATCTGCTGATACTTCATCGAGCAGGTAACCCGCAATTGCCCCTGGCCAATTTACTACAGCCTTGGGCTTCCAACGCTTTTTTAATAACTTGATTGCTTCTTTTTCTAAAGACTCATTCTTTTGGGAGATTGCTGCGAAATATAATGTTGCAGGGATTTCAACTCCCCCAGCAGCGTCAGTATACTTCGTAGTCAATCCTTTCTTCCATATATCGATGGCTTCTGTGTGATTTCCTATCAACCAATAACTAACCCCGGCTCTAATAAAATCAGCATCTGCACGACCCTCAGTCACTTGAATAACCTTTAGATAATCTTCTAAAGCATTCCCATAGTGTTTTAGACATAGTGATGCATCTCCACGATTTCGTAAATTAGTCTCATTTGGGTCATTTGTGTATTCAGCATTCGCTATTTTATAAGCGTCTTCATATTATTTTTCAAAACTAGATCGAAAAAATCCACAAAATTCACCCCAAACAGGTTTTCCTGTGATCAGCTCGTGGGGCAATTGTAAGTCATGTTCATCGGTACTGACAAGCAGTTATTTCACTGTATAGCTCACATACCAGAAGCTCTGCCCCATAAAAATGTTCAGCTCCTCAGAGACCGGCTCGAAAATGTCGCGCAGCTCCTCATAGCTGTAATAGTTTTTTAACACCTCGTGCTGCGAACCGTCGGACAGTTCTCTTAACTTATACGTGTCTTCACTATGATCCCGGCGTATCAGCTGCCCGCCCCTTCCCTCTACATAGACGTTGTCTGCCATGAATACTCGCGAGCCTGTGGTAAGCTTGTTATGTAAGCCCGTCAAGAAATCCTCGATCTTGTTCTTAGGGATATGCGAGAACCAGAAGTTGGCAATCCCAAGGTCGAATCTCCCCTCTATCTCCTCTATTTGGTAAGCATCCCATTCAATAAACCGGACCTTATCCTTCGGCATTCCCTTCTCCCTGGCGATCTCGATGACCTCCGGTCGAATGTCGACGCCAACAATGTGATCCGCCGTTTCCGAAATGATTGCAGTCCAATATCCCGTCCCGCAAGCAATTTCCAGTACATTTCTATCTCTGGACTGCTCCTTTAAGGAAGCTGCCAGTATAGTGAGCTCTTGCTGGTAGTTCGGATCATCACGGTAGTAAATTCGTTCATATTCATGGGCGCGTGCTCCATAATAATTCTCGAGCGTGGAGGCTGTTGCTCGCACTGCCTTCGCATTGTCAGCAAGAGGATAAGCTTGTTGTCGGGGAGATACCAGTTCTGAGAATATCGCGTTTCCGGCCGTTTTGTAGTTTGCCAATAACCCGTGAGTAGCCATCACTACCAGTTGGGTCATAGAGAGACCGGTATCGGCGGCCATCTGCTCCAGCTCCGTCTTTGCCTTTTCCGGTAAATAGACGGAAAGTCGTTTGCTCTTATCTTCCATAACCCATCCCACCTCCATATGATTCCTTTAAGAGGTTAACATATAATTTGTGTTATATCAACACATATTTTGTGTTACACCTATCATTCAGCCCTGTTTCGAATCAATGAATCATCAGCATTCTATCAGCGAGCAATAATTGTAATATATGGTAATTTGAGCGATGATCGTTATGTTAGCTGATTTCATATATAAACGGGGGGCTACACATGAACATGAACATGAACAAGAAAAAGAAAAAGATCATGACAATCTTCGGTACGCGTCCGGAAGCTACCAAAATGGCGCCGGTTGTTCAGGAGCTTCAGAAGGTTCCGGATTGGTTCGAAACGATAGTGGTCGTAACAGGACAGCATAGAGAGCAGTTGGATCAGGTTTTAACACACTTTGCAATCAAGCCGGATATCGATTTGAACCTGATGCAGCCCAATCAGACTTTGGCGAAATTCACATCCTCCGCCATCTCCGGCCTTGACAAGGTTTTAGCTGAGACTAAGCCAGATTTCATCCTTGTACACGGGGATACACAAACGGCTCTATGCGGAGGCTTAACGGCGTTCTTCCACCAAGTGCCTGTCGGCCATGTAGAAGCCGGGCTTCGCTCCCATAACAAGTATTCTCCTTGGCCCGAGGAAATCAACAGGCGGTTGGTCGATATTGCAGCAGACCTGCTTTTTGTACCGACATCCGTAGGGAGAGACCATTTGCTGCGCGAGGGATACGCCCGGGAACAGCTATTCGTAACAGGCCAGACGGCAGTCGATGCAGCTGTACAGACTCATGTTTCAGCTTACACCTTCCATAATCAACGGTTGAATCATCTGATCCGCCATCAAGGCAAAATCATTACAGTAACGGCACACCGCAGAGAAAATTACGGAGAACCGATGAAGCAAATGTTTAGGGCGATTCGCCGTATAGCGGACGAGCATCCGGATGTCATCGTTATTTATCCGGTTCATTTAAGCCCCGTCGTTCAAGAAACGGCTTCTTCCATCCTTTCCTCCCATGATAGAATTTACCTGCTGGAGCCATTGGATTATCCCGATATGATTAACCTCCTGTCCCGCTCCTATCTTATCCTTAGCGATTCAGGCGGTCTGCAGGAAGAAACGACAGTGTTCCATAAACCTCTCGTTCTGATGCGCGATACGACAGAGCGGCCGGAAGCGCTCAATGCCGGGGCCGTTCGCCTTGCAGGAACCGACGAGAGCGCCATCTATGAGATCACTGCGAATCTGCTAAGCAATGACGCACAATACACGGCAATGACTACTGCCAACAACCCGTTCGGTGACGGCCGCGCCTCCCAACGGATCGTATCGATTCTTGCTCATTATTACGGCTTCTTATCCGAGCTGCCGGAGGAATACGAAGGATAATTCCAAGAATGCAAAAGAAGCTAAGCCCCTCCTCGAACTATTGCGGGCTTAGCTTCTTTCCTCTTTCTAAGTATAAATTCCCTTTCCCTCTCTCCGATTACCGGACGAGCTCAATCTCCGGAGTATAGCTGGAAGAAAGATAGGTTTCGGCTTTAACGTCGGTAACTACTTCAGGATACATGTGATCCGGCTGCGGATCGATTTGAGTATAACTGATGACCGCACGACCGTCTTGTTCAAATCGGATACTGTTGATTTTTATGCCGTATCCTGCGTTCGGCTTTTGACCACGGGACAACGTAACTTTGTTCACATTCTCGTTTATCTTCTCTACTCCAACTGTAACTTCGTCAACGGCAACCGGCTGCTGAGAATGAGACGATACAAATTGAAGGGAGTTATACATCCATGTCGCGGCTTCTCCACGCGTCAGCGCGGCTTTCGGTTTAAATGTGCTGTCCTTGTCCAGCTCCGCAATCTTGTAGTGCAGCAGCCTTAAAACTTTGCCTTGCAGCTCCGGTTGGATTTGATCCGAGTCTTTGAGTTCGACAGCCAGGTTGATCATAGGCAGATTCGCTTTTTTCTCCACAATCGGCATTAATAATGCGGCAAACTGCTCGCGCGTTACCGCAGCATTCGGATTTACATCCTTCGGAATGTCTATCCCATTGAAGTGAGCGGCGATAAAAGCATCCGCATACCACGAATCATTCTTGACATTAGTGTACAGCTCCGATGCGACGGGCGGCTTGGCTAACCTCATAAGATCCATGTTGTAATTGAACGCTTTTACGATCATTTGCACGCTTTGCGCATATGTGATCGTACCCATCGGCGCAAAATGGTCCTTGTCGATTCCACTAACAATGCCGCGCTGCTGAAGATCTGATACGGCGGTTAACTGGGTTCCCGACACATCCGTGAAGGCAAATGCAGAGCTGAAGGACAAACTGCTGATCAATAATGCAGCTGTGGCTGCTACCGATACTTTTTTCATGCTGGTGTTCTCTCCCCGGTTTGGTTTACTCCGACTGTAGCGGAGTTATTTTTTTAACGTTACTTACGCTTCAAAAGTTGCAAACGAATCTTATCTTTTGCGGGCAGCAGTTTCAGCTCTATTGACACAGCCTCCTACGCCGTATAAGATGTTCCTATTCATGACAACTTACTGGAGGGAATAACTATGTTTCATGCGTCTCACTATTCCGGTACGATAGAGCAAAACTATGAGCTAGTCATCCAGCAGCTTACGGCGTTATTGGAGGGCGAACAAGATCAAACGGCCAATTTGGCCAATGCGTCCGCCTTATTGAATCAATTTCTGAACGATATTAACTGGGTAGGCTTCTATTTATATAAATCCGGCGAGCTGGTATTGGGCCCGTTCCAAGGCTTGCCTGCATGCGTGCGCATCCCTGTCGGAAAAGGAGTGTGCGGGACGGCGGCACAAAACAAACAAACGGTGCGCGTTGACAATGTGCACGAATTCCCGGGTCATATCGCTTGCGATGCCGCTTCCCAATCCGAGATCGTAGTGCCGATGATCAAAAATAACGAGCTTATCGGAGTGCTGGATATTGACAGTCCTTCCCTTAACCGGTTCAGCGAGCTGGATCAGCACTATTTGGAGCGATTCGTCCAAGTGCTGGTTCGCTTTATATAACTCCTTCCCAATGCAAAAAAACAGCAGGCTATCCGATATCCGGAGCCTGCTTTTTCTTGTTCATTTCCGCCGATGCGGCTTCTTTTGCAAAGAAATAAACGACCAGAGTAAGGGACACGGCACCGAATAGAAGCGCGGTGAACTGCAGCCCGATCAGATCGAGCAGCAAGCCGGTTCCGAGCAATACGACCTGAAACATGACCCTGTCCAGCATACTTCGGAACGAGAAGAAGCGACCGTGATATTCCTTCGGTACCTGCTTTTGAAAAAAAGTGCCCGCCATAGGGATAAAGCAGCCTGCCGCCAGCCCGAACAAGCCGAACGATCCTATCGCCCCGAGCTTGGAATCCCCGAAGAACAGCAGCATTTGGGATGCGGCGATCACCGTCGAGCAAATGAACGAGCGGCTCATCAAGCTTCCGTTTTCCGAGAGTCGTCTGACGATAAAGCCGCTCACGATAAATGCGATGCCTTCCGCCGCATACAGCCATCCTTTGATCTCCGGATCATTCTGGAGCTCACTCACGTTAATAACCATCAAGTTAAACCCTCCGATGAACAACGTCGGAATGATGGTCATCCACAGCACTCTTTTTACATTGGGCATGGATCGCAGCAGAACAAGCATTTCCTTGAATCCGCCGCTCGACCGTTGTGACGGCTTACCGGCTCCAGGTTCACCCGGCTTTTGCAGCTGCAATAACCATGTCGATCCAAGCAGCACGATATATGCACCTAACGAAACGGTATACAATGTACTGAGGCTCATTACCGTTAACATCAGCCCGGCCAGCGTCGTTCCGAGAATTCGTGCTACCGTTCCCGCGTTCATATGTACGGCATTCATGGACAACAGGTCTTTCTCGTTGACAATTAACGGGATGACAGCCTGCAGCGTGGGGAAGTAAAAGGCTGCGGAAATCTGAAGCAGAACGGCAAAAAGAACCATATACCATACCGATTCGAAATGAAGTGCCAGAAACATAAATCCTACGCTAATTATTCGGCCAACCCCTGATAGCAGAAGCACATGCTTTTTGGACGAGCGGTCGATAACGCGTCCTGCATAAGGCGAAATTAGCACCCCCGCGAGGAGACCGACAAACAAGATTAACGATTTCATAAAATCGGACGGGACATGCCTCTGCATAAATTCCAGATTGGCAATGATCGAAGTCCATAGACCCAGCCCTGCTATGAATTCACCGGCCAACACGATCCATACGTTACGGTTACTCCACATGAAAGCTCTCCTTTTACCTAATAAACATTCGCTTCTTGGATTGTATCCTGTTCTGCAGCAAAAAGAAAGAAGCAGAAATGATTCTGCCTCTTGGGTCGCAAATGGCTATTTATTCGCTTCCGAGCTCAAAAGCTGGTTAGCCTTCTCCTCGGCCGTTCGCAATGCGGTGTTGATATCTTGATTCAGCGCCGTCCCTACCGCCTCATTGTATGTTTTCTCCACCAGGGAGTCGAGCTTCGATTTGTAAGGCACCGGTGCGAATTGATTCGTGAATACCGCTTTCAAGTTTTTGTTCTTGAATTTACTATCCTGGCCGAACGCCTTTTTCACAGCTTCATTGTTCAGTACAGGCATGATGCCTTTTTTGGATAACTTCATCTGCACTTCTTCAGAGATCAAATACTTGATAATTTCCATCGCTTCATCCTTATGCTTGCTCGTCGAAGTAACCCCGAAGAAGGTCGGATAAGGCTGAGAGCCTACACCAGGCGCTTCCTTCAGTGTCGGGATGGGCACCATGTCCCAGTTGAGGGTTTCATACTCCTTATTAATAAACATCGCCGACGATAAATACATGAACATAGCCGCTTCCTGCGTCAAGAAATTAGGTAATCGGTTGTTTTTGGCGGTAAAGGCATCAAGACCAGAGGCTTTATACGGAACGAGGAAAGCCGTTTCGTAATATTTCTTCCACGGATCGCTGGAAATGGCGGATTTCAGAGTGTCTTGCTTCAAATACGGCAGCGACATCTGGTTCATACGCAGCGCATGGTTGGCAGAGGTCGTGTAGCCTACGTAGACATTGCTTTCATCACTTCTCCCCAGCTTTTTGGACAGCTCGTTCAATTCATCCCATGTCATCTGATCCTTAGGATAAGCGACACCGAATTTATCGAATAAATCTTTGTTGTAGTACATCACCAAATTATTATTAAATACGGGTACGCCCCACATCTCTTTGCCGCCGGAGACGATTTTCGCTGCATCCACCGTTGCCGGCTCCAAGCTTCCCAGATTGACGTTATGCTTCTTGATCAATTCGGTCATGTCCATCTGCAGCTGATAATTTTGGACGGTGCTGAATATCCCTATCGAATCATAATAAATATCGATTTGCTGACCGGCAGTAATCATTTCCTGAATGGACGGACCTTCCTTCTTCCAGGGAAGATAAGTGAATTTCACGTTCGGGTATTTCTCCTTCACCAGATCGAGAAACCGGTCGTTAAAGCTTTCCACGGAATCCCCGCTAGCGGAAACGATGAACAGCTCTATGGGTTCGCTTCCCATTTTGAATGCCTCTGCTTGCGCGGCCGGCAAATCGCCGGTCGTCTTCTCCCCTCCGTTACATGCGGTGATGACAGCCAGTAGTAAGGCCGGGACAATTAAACCTGCTTTGTTCCTTTTTCTCATCCTGCATATTCCTCCCAAACTCAAAAGTTCGTTCCAACAAATAGAGAACGCTTACATTATAAGAAATTGGAACATTGCCCCAGTAGTACAATAATCGGATAAAATCGTTGAAAAAGAACATGATTCCAGATACTAGGAGATCTCAATTGCTAGAGATATCAGCAAAAATTAGGTGGAACCATGCTGTATCTACCATCTGCTTTGAATATTTCGTATACTAATCTTGCGGCTATTATGTAAAGCTCTGCCTCTTATCCATGCAAGAAATCGTTCATTATTAACATAAAGGGTGATTTTATTGCTACCATTTATTCTTGCCAACTCGAATCCCGAGCAGCTCCCTCCGCTTTATATCTACTGCATCGGCTATCATGAGCAGAAGCATATTTACCGGCCGACAGGGTTTCCGGTGTATCAATTTTTTTTGACTCGCAAAGGGTCTGGGATGTTTCGTATTTTCGGAAAAGAGGAGCTGATTTTATCAGAGGGGTCGCTGCTGCTTCTAGGCAAAGGGGTGCCCCATGAGTACTTCCCTTCAAACAAAGAGGAAGGCTGGGAGCTCGGATTTATCGGATTTCAAGGGGATGCTTCCGGCGTCATGGCAACCCTAATAGGCTCCGGCAAGCCAATGACGGTTTCGGAAGAGCGATTTCAGCTGTTATGGACGGAGCTCATCGAGTTGTGGCACAGCGTCAACGATCACGAATCGTACAGCGTCTGGGACGCTTCTCGGCGGCTTTACTCCATTCTGCTGACGTTGCAGGAAGTGCAGATTCGTGTAGATGCCACTAGCGCCAGCCATGTTCGGAACCAGCCTAACCAAGCATTGCAGCACGCTACCCGCTTCCTGGAGGAGCATTACAACGAAGACTTGCATTTAGCCAATGTGGCGTATGCCGTCGGTTATTCCGTTCAGCATCTGCATAGGCTGTTCTCCAGTGCGTATGGAGTGACGCCGAACCGTTACTTGCAAATGATCCGGTTGCGGCGCGCTCTGCAGCTTTTTCAGCTTTACCCTGGGATTACCATTGAAGAGGCCGCCGGACAAGTCGGGATGGAGACCAGTTATTTCATCAAAATGTTCAAAAAAATTTACGGCACCACTCCCAAGCAATATGTCATGCGCTATATCGATCAGAAATGAGTGCCGAGCCGCCGCTCATCAAATCCAACACATGGAAAAAGCGACCACCGATCCTGAATGGCCGCTTTCTTTCAACTTTGTTTCCCTTGCATATTGTTAAGAAAGGGAAGGACAATCTCCACAGACAGAGCTTGTACTTCACTTCCGTTATGACCGCGAGTCGATTCCGCCATAAATAAAGAGTTATAGATCGCTTCTTCGGTTGCATCGGCGGCGGCACGGAAGCATTCGGACATTAACGGCCCGTCCTCTCGCAGTATGGTTGACGATACGAGATCGGCTTCCGGCTCATGCTGGAACCGGTTTCCATTGCTGAATGCAATCACAATATCTCCGCTGCCATGGTGGGCGATCGAGCCGGTCCGGGCCAGCCCGATGCCCGCTCTTTTGGCTACTCTTCGGAGCTGGCGGGCGTCCATGGGCACATCCGTACCCAGCACGATAATGATCGAACCGTCATTGTTCCCCCGCCCCCGCTCCACTGCCTTATCGCGAAGATGAGCTCCGACAGGTTGGCCGAGTATCGTCAGGTCCTCGGCGCGACCGAAATTCGTCAGTACCAGCACCCCGATGTGATAGTCCTTGCCGCTCATTGTGATTCGCCGGGAAGATGAACCGATCCCCCCTTTGCAGCCGAAACAGACCATGCCGGTTCCTGCACCGACAGCTCCTTCCGCTACAGGCCGATCCCCTGCTGCTTGCCGGATAGCTTCTTTCGCATGCTTCGGCCGGACATGAAGTCCTCTCATATCGTTCAGCAGCCTGTCATTGCATTCCCCTGTTACGATATTGATTGAACCCGCCTGCTCCCCGATTCCCGCATCCATTTCCATCATATATTGCAGCGCGCCTTCGGTTACCGCAGGGACGCTGAATGTATTCGTCAGCATGATCGGCGACTCTACAGTTCCAAGCTCGTTCACTTGAACGAGACCGGTCGTTTTGCCGAAGCCGTTAATGACATAGGACGCTGCAGCCACCTTCTCACGAAATACGTTCCCACCGTGCGGCAGTATAGCTGTTACTCCTGTGCGCACCGAGTTATCTTGAGTGTCCGTATGCAGCGTTACATGACCAACGGCTACACCCGGGACATCGGATATGCTGTTATGCTTGCCGGTCGGCAGCTTCCCCACTGCGAAGCCGTAATCCCGGAAACGTTTCCTGCTCATTGTTCCTCCTCCAACCTCCGTTATATGAACGGAATTATTGTATCCAATCCGCACTGTCGTGGCAACTCGGCATAAGGCCCTGTCTCCTGCTACCGCAACAATTCCAGCTTCTTCCACGTATAACTTCATATAAGGAGGGAGGCACTTGTTAAACGATTCGTTTGGAAAGCTCGCACGCTATCCCCTGCTGGCCATTATTCCAATAGCTATTGATGCCTTATCTGTGATAATGGGTACAGCGATGAACGGGTTTCATGGAAATCCCCACTTTACATTCAAACTGGTACTGCAGATGGGATTGCCTTCGGTTGCCGCTGTGACGGAGCAAACCTTCATGCCAGGCTCCGTACAGGTTGCTGGAGCAGGAAGCGTGAACCTGCCGAGCATTCTTGGCATCCTAATGTATCTTGGCTTATTCATCGCCGTCCAATCATTTCTTCAAGGCGGGTATGTCGGCTTGCTCTATGACTCGTCGGATGGCCGCAGACTCGATTCGAGACGGTTCATTCAGTACGGAGGGCGTTTCTTCTTGCGATTTTTGCTCCTGAATGTAACTGTTCTCTTAATCCTGCTAGTTATAGGCGGAATAGCCGCTTTCCTGCTGAGAACGCCGGGGATCGTTCTGTTCATGATCCTCTTCCTATGGCTCAGAGTCTTGTTCCTGTTCCTGGAATATACCATCGTAGCCGACGACTGCTCCATCCTGGATGCGATTGCCCGCTCCTACGAGCATTTTCAGCAAAGAACCCCCCTTACGATACCGCTCGTTATCGCCGCGCTTCTGATTAATGTCGCTGCCGGCCTAATCATTAACGCGCTGTGGCTGCCTCTCTTCTTTATCGTATTGCTGGTGCTGTACGATTCGATCGGAGCCGGGCTGCAGATCGCATTCATGAACGAATTCCGGCGGATCAGAGGTTAACGAAGCTTACGAAGCTTACGAAGAAATGCCCGGTGAACATCTTGGTTTGCCGGGTTCTTTTTATGCGCGCAAACATAGCTTTCCCAGTTCAGTCCGTCATGCATGGCCCTATATTGGCACGGACATACTAAAGCAGAACTTGGGAAAGGAGCCGTATTTCGTGAATGCCTTGTATCAAACCATACTCGATACCCATTCCAACTCAACGGACTTCGTACATACACCTTATCCATCAACGCAGCATGAGTATTTCATTTGCTATTACCGGACGCTCATTGACGTCAAGCTGCTCAACGAAGAGCTTCTGCCGGTACTTCACCAAATCGATGGCGGACGGTTAATGAAGCTGTTCGATGAGCTTCCCTTCACGGAAAAGCATCTATTACAGCAGGAGAAGGATATCCACGATAAGGTTTTAAGCGGCTGCATCCTCCTCTTCAATCCATCGGATAACGGCTGCATTACCATCCAAATGGCCAAAAATGAGTTTCGCGCCATTAATGCCCCCGAGGTCGAATTCAGTGTCATCGGTCCAAAGGATGCTTTCATAGAATCGCTGGACACGAACCTTCTCTTGATCCGCCGCAGATTGCCGATACCGGAATTGAAAATTAAAGAAATACAAATCGGAGAGCTTACCCATAGCCGCTGCGCGATAGTGTACATTGAAACGATTGCCAATCCTATCAATCTCGAAAGAATGATTCAGCGCTTGAACGCCATTCAGACCAGCGTCATTACCGACACTACTTCCGTGATTCAAATGATAGTCGACAATAAATATTCGCTCTTCCCCCAATTTATAGAAACCGAACGTCCCGACCGGCTTGTCCATCTGCTGTCTTTTGGCGGCATCGGCGTGCTTGTCGACGGCTCTGCACAGGCATTATCCGGCCCGGCAACAATTGGCCAATTTTTAATCGCTTACGAGGATTATTACTTGCCTTGGCACATAGGGTCGTTCTTCCGAATTTTGCGCATCGGCGCGATCCTGTTCTCTATCTTGGCTACACCAATGTATATTGCGGTATTGACTTATCATTACCATATTATCCCGACCTTGCTGCTTGGCCCTATCATCTCATCAAGAATCAATCTCCCCTTTCCTCCGGTCATTGAAGTTATTTTCATGGAATTAACGATTGAACTGCTGAGAGAAGCCGGAGCTCGCTTACCTTCCAAAATCGGTCAAACGATAGGCATCGTCGGAGGGATCGTCATCGGAACCGCATCGGCGCAAGCCGCACTCACCAGCAACATCCTGCTGATCATAGTTGCACTATCCGCACTCTCATCCTTTACGGTGCCGATCTTTCATATGAGCAACACGATCAGGGTCATCCGGTATCCGTTTATTTTGGCGGCCCAAATGCTCGGATTGCTGGGCATCTTCCTGTGCGGCTGTTTTCTGTTAACCCATTTGCTCCGGCTAAAGTCGCTCGGAACACCGTTCCTACAACCGTTTTATCCGATTCGCATTAACGATTGGGCTGATTCAATCATTCGTTTGCCAATCCGGTTGTTCTCTATGAGACCGAGCTCTTATCGGCCCTTAAACAGAAGCAAACCGGCAACCGGCAAGCAATCCGGCGATATTGACGATTAGGGAGGCTCTTTCCAAATGAAAGCTCCGTATGTTGTATCCGAAACGAACACGATCCCGCCTTACCTGGTCTTATTTCTCGTATTTGGCGCTCAGGTAGGGCTAGAATATTTAAGCTTCCAACGGAAGCTTGCCAATACGGTCGGCCAGGACAGCTGGATTGTGGTGATCATCGCCGGAGCCCTTCTGCACGTGTCGATCCGCTTCATGTTCTCCTTGCTGAACCGCCACAATACCGATATTGTCACGATAAATAAGCAATGCTTCGGCTCGATTGCCGGAGGCATTATCAACACCGCTCTGATCGTTTATGCATTAGTCGTGTGTGCGCTGAGCGTGCGATTGTATGCCGAAATTGTGAGGCTATGGATTTTCCCGGATCTTGGCATTTGGAAGATCATCCTGGTTCTCTTAATCCTAATCTACTATATCGTATCAGGGGGATTCCGGGTGCTGGTCGGTTTTTTCGTATTCGCCCAGCTGTCGGTAGTTCTCATCATCACATATTATTTCGTCCGAAATTATTACCATCCGTCGAACCTGCTGCCGGTATGGACTCATTCCGCGGCGGATATGGCACAAGGTGTCTTGGTATTGGCTCCCAGCTTTATGGGAGTGGAAGCTCTTCTCTTTTACTACCCTTTTATCAAAAAAGGCTATGCAGCTCAGCTATGGGCACACTTAGGTAATGCAGCAACTGTGTTGATTTACTTGATGGCAATCATCTTCTGCTTGATGTTCTACAGTTTAGGACAACTCATGGATGAACCGTGGCCGATTCTCGGTCTGTTTAAGTTTGTCGAGCTTCCGTTTATGGAGCGGGTCGAATTTATCGGCGCCTCCGTGCAAGTATTCCGGCTCATACCGCTTCTGGCTTTGTACGTTTGGATAGCAATCCAGTCCTGCAAGCTCCAATTCAACTTGAAGAAGAAAATCATGCTGCCTGTCTGTCTCGCCACTGTGCTGGGCATAAGTATGTGGTTTCAAGGTTTGGATGAAATTCAACGGATTTATCCAGTGATCGGGTTGGCCGGCATTACGATCTTGTTCATCTATGTGCCCCTCGTCGGGATGATCTCACGCTGGTTGATTTCCAAGAGGCAGCCTGTATGAAGGTCATTCATTGGATCCTCATATGCTGCTTGATGGCAAGCTGTATCGTAAAAACCGAGGTAGTGGAGGACATTAACATCGCTTTGGCTGCGGCAGTAGATGAAGTTCAACCCAATAGCGACGCTGACAAGACGGAACGTCCCGAGATTAAAATTACGATGAGCGTTCCTTCATATAACTCGGATAGCAGTATCAGCAACAGATTTTTTAGGAATACGGGTGCCAGCTTAAAAGATATTACGATGAAAATGAATTATTCGATGGATCAGTACCTTTCTATCAGTAAATTAAGCCTTCTCCTCATAAGCGAGCCGGTTTTGAACTCCGGCATTATGGAATATGCTAGCACTTTGTTCCGGGATCCGCTGTTAAGCGGACGATTGATCCTTGCCATGACGGAGGGCCAAGCCGAAGATTTATTCAGGGTGGACATTCAGAGCAAAAATGTCCCTATAGGCACCTATCTATGCCATGTGGTCGAGAATAACATAGCCACCTTCGATCTGCCGCTTATGAACCTGCATCAATTTATTTACGCGCATAAAGGCGCGGGCATGGATCCGATCATACCGATCCTGGGCATCAAGGATAACCGGCCGCTGATTCGAGGAATCGCGCTGATGAAGAATGGCTGCTATGTCGGGAAGCTGTCGGACGAGGAGATGATTCCGTTCAGCTGGATGAAGAAACATCGGATCTCGAACAGCTACTACACCGTTAGACTCAGTGATAAAGCGATGAGTATTAGTAACATCAAAATCAGGAGGCATTACGAATATTCAGCATCGCCAGACCAAGTAGTAATAAAATTAAAATTAACAGGCAGACTGATGGAACGCTCTCCAGCTACACCGTTTCAAAGCGACTCAGAGCTGAATTCGGAAGTCAAGAAAAAGCTTGCCAAAGACTGTGAAGCCATTATAGCGAAGCTGCAAAAGCTGGGAGTAGACCCTCTCGGGCTAGGCGATTTTGTGCGAACACATTCCCGCGATTGGCGCGAGGAGGAGTGGAAGGATCTATATCCTCGGTTACCTGTCAAAGTAGTGCTGGAAACCGAATTTGCGCATAATTCATAGGCCATACTTCTTTTTCGTCAGTAACTATAAAAATCTTGACAAAGTGACGGAATTGATTTATCTTTAAATCAAGATAATTTAACTCAAGATAATTCCTTCTCATCGAGCCATCAAGATTAAATTATCCGTCCCTGCACATCTCAAGCTGACAGGAGGGATTCAAACTTGATTACGGAACCGGACGAGGAGTCTATACAAACTTCCCTTAAGCTGATGGTCGTTCTGTCCAAGGCTTATAAAAGCGTGATGGATAAAGCGGTCAAGGACATTAAACAGTACGACCTCTCCCCTTCCGAATTCGGGATATTGGAAGTGCTGTATACGAAGGGAAGCATCCCGCTGCAGCAAATTGGCGACAAAATTCTGATTACAAGCGGGACCATGACCTACAATATCGACAAGCTGGAAAAGAAACAGCTGTTACGGCGGATTCCCGGACAGGAGGATCGCCGGATGGTGTATGCGGAGCTGACTGACAAAGGCAAGGAATTCATTCAGCATATCATGCCCCGCCATGCCGCCCATATTCACAGCATGATGCAGAGCTTGTCAGACCATCAAAAGAATGAAGCCATCGCGCTTCTAAAATTACTTGGCAAAGGAGTAGATGAAGCATGACTGCATTAAGAACCATACAAGGCACCTACAAGGGGGCTCCCTTTCACATGGTGGGAGACGGATTCAGGGTATCCAACTACTTCCCGTCGGGAACGAATTTTCAACAACGGTTCAGCCCCTTTATTTTGATGGACTATAACGCTCCGTTCGTGTTTCCTCCAAGCGACAACGTCAAAGGTGTAGGCGCTCATCCTCACCGCGGATTTGAAACCGTGACTATCGCTTATGACGGGTATATCGAGCACAACGATAATTCAGGCAATCATGGTATTATCGGTCCCGGCGACGTGCAATGGATGACAGCCGGGTCGGGATTGCTGCACAAGGAATACCATGAACGGGAGTTCTCCAAACGAGGCGGCCTGTTTCACATGATTCAGCTGTGGGTCAACCTGCCGCGGAGTCAAAAGATGCATCCGCCCCAATACCAAGAGCTGCTGAAAGCTCAGATGGGAAAGGTCGAGCTGCCAGATGACGGCGGCGCCGTCCGGGTCATTGCCGGCGAATATAAGGGAGTGCGTGGTCCGGCACAGACTTTTACTCCCATCCATTTGTTTGACATCCAATTTAATCTGAACGGTAAAGCGGAATTCACCCTGCCTGAATCGTATAACACCGGTTTGCTGGTGCTTAAGGGCAGTTTGCAAATCAACGATATCCAGATCGCGGCTGCGGGAGACTTCATCTTGTTCGATAACGTACCGGGTGACATTGTTCTTGAAGCACTGACGGATGATGCTCTGGTTATCGTATTAAGCGGCGAACCCATCGACGAGCCGATGGTCCAGCGCGGTCCGTTCGTTATGAACAGTCATGCAGAAATTATGGAAGCCTTCCAGGATTTTCAGCTCGGCAAAATGGGTAATCCGGATTTTTAACCTTATAGCATATTACAATGACGGAAGGGCTGGCGCTCTTCCGTCTTTCTCGTCACCTCCCTATGCCGGAATCTCTAAATCAATCAAAAGCCTGTTCCACTCGCAGGACAGGGTGCATATATTACTATGCGACCATATGGGAGGTAGATAAAGTGAAGCAGAATGCAAGGCAAGGGAATCAAAACATCGAAAGGATGAAGAAAAAGAATCCGAGAGTCAAACCAAGTGCCGCTCAAAATACCAAGCCCTATAAGACCCGCCGTCAGGCTCATCAACTTAGCCTATCGAACCTGGATGACATCCAGCCCTATGCGATTGGGAACGAAGCGGTCCTGAATCCGGGTCAAGCCAAGATTAGAGCACGGAGGCGCCGGTTGAAGTACGGCAAGCTTCGCAAACATTTCTATATGACTAGGTTCAAAGTCGTCCGCAGGCATCTGCCGGATACGAGAAAGGCTACAAGAGATAACTTGAGAGCCATGCTAAGGGCCTACCCTTCCCTATTTCTGAAACCGGATTTGGGATCCGGCGGCCACGGAATACTTAAAATTATGAAGACTCCCTCCTCGTACACGGTAAAATACGGCACGGAAACGAAGCATTATACTTCATTCCGTTCACTTTATACCATGATTCGTCCGCTTCTGCTAAAAAGAAGATATGTTCTGCAAAAAGGGATTCGATTGCTGAGAATCAAGCAACGTCCCTTCGATATCCGGGTAATGGTGCAAAAGAACAGAAACAGAAAGTTCGTCGTAACCGGCATCATCGGTCGTTTGGCCAAAGAAGGCAAGATTGTCACCAATTATCATAGCGGCGGCACCCCGCTGCCTGTCGAAGTTCTGCTGCGTAACCACATCGGCATCAAAAGAAGAGGACGTTACGTTAAAAAAATTGCGTTGGTAGGAAAACGAGCCAGCATCGCCATGAGCAAAAGGTTCCGTGACCTAAAAGCATTCGGAGTCGATATAGCTATTGACCCGGCGAAGAAGCTGTGGATTCTGGAGGTCAATACCAAGCCGGATAAACAAATATTCAATACGCTGAACGATAAGACTATGTACAGAAGAGTGCTTCGATTTGCAAAATACTAATGGATTAGCGCCGCTTATCCTTTCAATAATAGAAAACCTCCCTAAGCTTTTATCTAAGCCTGGGGAGGTTTTTGTCTATCTCAACGCATACTTTTTATTGCGGATCCACAGCGCTCATGTCCATGTAGATGACTTCCCAAATATGGCCGTCTACATCCTGGAAGCTTCGGCTGTACATAAATCCTTGATCCATCGGTTCGCTGTTAGACGATCCGCCTGCAGCCACTGCCTTATTTACGATCTCGTCGACTTGCGCTCTGCTGCTGGCCGACAAGCCTACGATGACTTCGGCACTCTTGGCCGTGTCTGTAATTTCCTTCTTAGTAAATGAGCTGAAAAATGGTTCCACTAGCAGCATAGCGAAGATGCTGTCGCTTATCACTAGGCAAGCTGCGTTCTCGTCGGTGAAATGAGGGTTGAATTCAAACCCTGCTTTTTTGAAAAAGTCCATCGATTGCTGCAAGTCCTTAACCGGTAAATTAACAAAAATTTTGTCCGATGTCACTGCCACTCTCTATCACCTCATGCGTAGGATTAATTAGTACCTGTACTTAATAGTAGCATAGGGTTTCGGCTATCGTTTCTTATAGATTGCTATGTTGCTTTGAAGGAATAAGTGTTGTAACGTCCGTTATCGGAGGAATATCTTAAGATATTACCGTCTCACAAAAAAAAGCAGCTGCCGGGACACTCTATTAGGAATGCCGCCGGATGCCGCCTAAATTAAATCATCTATGACTTGATTTAGATATATACGGGATGCTCATTGCCAAGCAAATAATTAATAATAAAATAGGCTATCGGGCTAAGAATAATCAAAGTAAACAATGTGATGATAAGACCTAATCCGCTGAAGCGGTTCTGTTCGTTTGCTTTTGCCAATTCCATAGTATCGTCCCCCATATCTTGTCGATTGTACCTCTTAGACATCATTATAGGAGACTATACGTCAAAAGTAAGTGATATAAATCACAAGCTAACGAGCCTCGCTCGGGCTGATGGGCTAGCATTGACCTGCAAGCGCCAAGCTTAAAAAATTGCCGGTTGCCGAAGCGCGGTTATTCGCGACCTGCTCGGGTGTTCCCTCTGCGACCAGCTCACCGCCTGCGGTTCCGCCGTCCGGGCCGATATCGATAACCCAATCCGCCTCACGGATGAGCTCAAGGCTGTGCTCGACTACAATGACTGTGTTGCCGGCATCGACCAGCTTGTCTAGCAGCAGGTGAAGCCGCTTGACATCAGTAGGGTGAAGCCCTGTCGTTGGCTCGTCGAGCAAGTAAAGCGTGTGCGTTCTTGTCTTTTTGCTCAGCTCCTTGGCCAGCTTGATCCGCTGCCCTTCTCCGCCTGACAAGGTTTTGACGGATTGCCCCCATTGCAAGTACCCTAGCCCTACTTCGCACAGCAGCTCGATCATGCTGTATATTTTCGCTTTCGATTGGAAGATCGGCAGCGTCTCCTGCACCGTTAAATTCAATAAATCCGATATGGAGTACCCTTCGAATTTGACCTTCAACACGTCTTCATTGAATCTTCTGCCTTTGCAGGCCGGGCAAGTAATCTCCGTACTAGGAAGAAAATTCATCTCCACAGGCAAAACGCCAAGCCCTTGGCATGCTTCGCATCTTCCTCCCGGCGTATTGAAGGAGAAACGCTTCGACGTCAGCTTATTCCTCTTCGCTTCCGGCAATCCGGCATACAGATTCCGCAGCTGAGTATACACGTCGGTATACGTTGCGACGTTGGAGCGCTGCATTCTGCCAATCGGCGACTGATCGACGATGATTTTATTACCAATATGTTCGAAGCCGGTAATTCCGTCACATCCTTCGACAGCCTCCTCCCCGCCTTGCGCCAGCAAATCGAACAGCAGCGTCGATTTCCCCGAACCGGAGACACCGGTCACGGATATGAAACTGCCCAAGGGAAAGGATACGTCGATATGCTTCAAATTGCGGGCATGAGCATTGCGAATCGTAAGGAAACGCCCATTCCCTTGCCTCCGTCTCCGGTCAGGCACGGCTCGAGCTTCATTCCTCAAATAGGCTCCAGTAACCGAATGCTCGCTATCCATAAGCTCCTCCAGGCTTCCTTGACCTACGATCGTGCCCCCGTTGCGGCCTGCGCCCGGACCCACATCGATAATATGGTCTGCCGCCCGCATTACATCCACGTCGTGCTCGATAACGAGAACTGTGTTACCTAAATCCCGGAGCTGCTTCAGCACACGGATGAGACCCGCCGTATCGCGGGGATGGAGTCCCGTCGTCGGCTCATCCAAAATATATAGTACCCCCGTCAATCCGGAGCCCAATAGCGATGCAAGCCGCAGCCGCTGCGCTTCGCCGCCCGATAACGTCACCGTCTGCCGATGCAGCGATAAGTAACCAAGCCCAACATCCATAATCCGCTCGAGCCGGACGGGTACATCATGCAGAACAGGCTCAAGCAGATGGAAGCCTTCGACGGGCAGATGGTCTCTCAATTGCCGCGTCCAGCGCAGCACCTCTTCCAGCGGCCATTCGGCCACTTCGGATAAGGAAGCTCCGGCAACCGTAACCTGGCGCACCTCCTTTTTCAATCGTCCGCCCTGGCATCCGGTGCATAGCTTGACACGAAAGAGCTCCGCTTCCCTCTCCATCGGCCCCTGATCGCCGTCCTTCTCTTTATATCTGCGCCATATTCCGGTAATGATTCCTTCAAACTTGCCGCCATTGACCGTTTTCGGAGGCTTCTTGTCCGGGTAGTGGCGCAAGAATTCCGGGCTTTCCACGCCGTAATATAACACATCTCGCTGAATGTCGTTGTAATCTTTCAGTGGCATATCTGGATCAAAGCTGAAGCCGTAATACTTCGCTGCCGCCAGCAAAATACTAGAATAATATTCGTTCAGCACATCATACAGGAATGTGACTCCTCCGCTCCGCAAGCTTAACTCCGGATTGAATACAGCCTCCATAATCAAGGTGGCGACGTTCCCGAGACCGCTGCATACCTCGCATGCGCCTTCGGGTTTATTGAAAGAGAAATGGGCCATACCGAATTTCTCAAGCTCCATAAGGCAGTGCGGGCACGTGATGGATCCGGCTCTTGACTCTTCTTCCTCCATCATAACGGTTCCCGGCTCCTGAAAGCTTGGAGGGATCATTCCTTTGCAGCCTGGGCATATTCTCTGCCCTAGTCTGGAGTATACGAAGCGCAGGTAAGTGTAAATATCCGTAACCGTTCCGACTGTAGAACGTGGATTCCGGTTGGTAACATGCTGACCGATGCTGATGGATGGCGAAAGTCCTTCTATCGACTCCACCTTCGGCTTGCTTACGGAATCGGGTACCATCCCCATGGACTCCATATACTGCCTTTGGCATTCCCGCTGCAGCGTATCCATGGCCAATGTCGATTTGCCTGACCCGGACGGACCGGTAACAACAACAAGCTTGAACTTCGGGATAGATAGTGAAACATGTTTTAAATTATTCTCGTGCGCACCTTTAATGACGATTGCATCCTTCATACAATTCCTCCTTTTAATTCGGGGTCATGATTGGAACGGAATGATGGCCATCAAATGATCCGCTCGATTCAATAATAGAATACTACATTGATGCAAGTGGGAAGGTTTAGAATCATGTTTGGCCTGTAACAGGCATTTTCTTGACAAAACCTTGACACAGCAGTTTAATGTTTTTATCTGTGGTCCGGAGGTATTCAATGACAATAAGACCTATCGATATTGCAAGAAAATTGCATATCAGCACCAACACCTTAAGGCATTATGAGGAATGGGGGATCGTTCCTCCCGTAGAACGCGGTCCTAACGGCTATCGGATATATACGGAGCTGCATGTCGCTTATTTCGAGTGTATACGTGTCCTAAATGATGGAATTGGCATGCAGAAGACGGCGCAGATGATGAAGCTGACACTTCAGGGCAGGACGGATGAAGCATTATGGATATTGAGCCAATGTCAAGCCGAGCTGTATCAGGATAAGCTCATCGCAGAAAAAGCCGTGCAAGCTCTAGAAACTGAGGATACGAATTTGCTCCCCGCCAAAAAAGGAAAAAAAGGATTGACCATCGGCGAAATATCCGTACAAACCATGATTCCGACTACCGCTATCCGCCATTGGGAAAAAGCGGGACTGCTTACCATATCCCGGGATCGGGAGAACGGGTACCGGGTTTTCACCCCCGCCAATTTGCGGCAAATATTAATTATCCGTACTCTGAAAACGGCGTTTTGGTCTCTCGATATCATTAAGCAAATTATTTCGGAGCTCGACGATAATCAAGTGGCGACGGCTATCAAGACCGCCAGGGAAGCGCTGCTTTATCTCAATCATATGAACCGGAATCAGCTTCGCGGCGCTTCTTATTTCCATCGTTTGATGGACCTGCTCACTTCCTCCCCAGCATGAAGGTTTTTCCTGCCGCAATACGGGGTAAATTAGAAGGGTAAGTATAACCAATCCGAGAGGAGTCATTAATGAATGGATGCCGTAAAAGCTGAACGCTATGCGAATATTCTCCCTATGGAGGAATTAAACACGCCGGAAAAAAGACTGTTGCCCTTCACTATTTACAATAACCTTCGGACAACCACTCCTGTCCGGTATGATGAAAGCCGCGGCTGCTGGGATGTGTTTCGATATGAGGACGTCCACCGGATTTTGAAGGATCCCGCTACTTTCTCTTCCGTACGCAAGCTCGCTGAGAGAGATACCATCCTGACGATGGACCCGCCGCGGCACACTCAGATGAGAGCCCTTGTCAATAAAGCATTTACTCCCAAAGTAGTTAACGATCTCGCTCCTCACATCGCCTCCATTACCCAAGAGCTTCTGGATGCCGTTGCATCCAAAGGCCAAATGGATACCGTTCACGATCTCGCCGTCCCGCTTCCCGTAATAGTCATAGCTGAGCTGCTCGGGGTGCCGCCCAAAGACAGACATCTGTTTAAAGAATGGTCGGATATTCTCGTCAAAGGTCCGGATGTAAATACGGATGAAGCTTTTCGGCAAGTCATGATGGAAAAAGCGCAGGCGATGAAGGAGCTGAATGCCTATTTTGCCGTCATCCTTGAGGAACGACGTCAAAAGCCGCAGGAGGATTTGATTTCGCTGCTGCTAGAAGCCGAGGTGGAAGGGCAGAAGCTCACGGATGAGGAATTGCTAGGCTTCTGTATCCTGCTGCTCGCCGCCGGTAATGAGACGACAACCAATCTGATCACGAATGCCGTGCGCCGGCTGACGGAGGATCAGGAGCTGCAAAAGCAGCTTCAGGAGCAGCCCGAGCTTATTCCGAGCTTCGTAGAGGAGGTGCTTCGTTATTATCCTCCGATCCAGGCCATTGGCCGGGTCGTGATGCAGGATGTCGAAATTCAAGGCATACCGATTAAAGCAGGACAGCAAGTTGTCTCCTGGGTCGCAGCGGCCAATCGGGATGACAACAAATTTCCCGATCCTGACCGCTTTATTGTGGACCGGAAGCCGAATGCGCATCTCTCCTTTGGATTTGGCACCCATTTTTGCCTTGGAGCTCCATTAGCCCGATTGGAAGGACAGGTTGTACTTTCGCATCTGCTCCAGCGGTTTCACGATATTGAATTCGTCAGCGGATCCGAGCTGCAATACATACAAAGCCCGTTCGTCTTTGGAGTGAAGCAGTACCCTGTACGGTTTCGTTCCGTAAAATAAAAAGCTACCCTCCGTAGTAGAGGATAGCTAACGTGAACCATTTAGATCCGAAAAGGCTGCAGAGGTACCCACGTGGCGTACCTCCCCAGCCGCTGTTATTTATCGCAAAATCTATTGTTTTATCCCACGAAAGCCCTCTAGTATTTTCAGTGAAATAAAACTAAGTACGAACTATCGATTGCTTGGAGCTATCCCATCTCCATTGGATCCGGTGACCGGACAGGTGAACTCCGCCGTACCAGCACTCGATTCCGTTCGCCTCCACCCCATCTTCCTTCCCTGCCAGCACCGCTTTGCCAAATGGCGTCAGCTCCAGCTTGCCCTCACGGAACGATGAAATCGATGGGTTCATGTAGTCAGGAAACCGGTCGAAATTGCGAAATGCCAGCAGCGGCTTAGAGCCTTGCGTCATTCGCTCCAGGCGGTACCAATATTGCAAATCCCCCATTCCAAGTCCGTGCAGCTTATCTCCTGTGTGCTTGAACAACGCCAGCGGCGAATGGATACCGCTTTCCACCAGCTCCAGCGTAGTTTGCTCGACTATCCCTAGTCCATTGAGTATGGATGGGAACCGGGCCAGATGAAGCCGGAAGCTATCGCCTGCATAAGGCAGAGCAGCCAAATCGCATTCCTGAAGCAGCTTGTTCAGAACAAGCGGATCCGGAGAGGCATACGCTTCCCATAGCTGTTTGCCCAATTCGAGCGTCTTCTGTCCGACAGGCTGCCATGTACCGACAAGCGACAGCAGCTGTTCTACAGACAATTGGCCCAAGCCTCGGAAATCATCAATGCCAGGGAAAGAATTCAACGACAACAGGCTTAATTTTGTTCCCTCCATCGGCTGTCCTGCGAACCAATGCAGCAAGCAACATAGCATCGCTTGATCGAAAAGGTCATATTCAAACCATAGAACAATCTCTTCATGCTCGCGAAATTGCTCCAGTATACGCTCCTGCTCTTTGCTTAAGGCGATAAACTTTGACGACGGGATGCCCATCGTTTGTTCCAAGTAATTCGCTCGATAGACTCTGTTCGATTCGGATGACGCGTCGACGAACACTGGACCTTCGGACCATATTTCCAGCCATACGAGAACCTCTCCTTGAATCCCGCCTTGCTTCAGCTTATCCCCTACGGTATCGCCATTCACGATATGCAGCATTACCATCAAGCCTCCTTTGCAATGATTATAGCTCCAGATGATGTCTTGTGAGATACTGTCCTTCATTGATGGTAAAGCAGGAGGCGTGATGTTTCAACAGTGATTTCCAAATTTATTCTTTGGGTTGCTTGGTCAGTGTCACCGTTTCTTCTTTATCGTTCCAGCGAATTTGAACCGCCATGCTGCCTTCATTCACATATGGCGCGCTTAGTGTCGCTTTCCCGCTGATCTTCAGCTTCTCGGTCGGCCCCTTGTGCTGGCCGCTTTCTTGAAAATTGGAGCTGTTCTTAAACGTATATTGGACATCGGACACAGGTAATCTGTCTTCGCCGATGTAAGTTATTGAGTACTTCTTCACATTAGCAGGCTCATTAACGGAGCATTCTATATTCCAATTCGAGCTCTTACCGCTGTACAGATTCGGTCTTGAGCAACCGATCAATGATGCCAGAACAACAAGAATGACAGCGCCGATCCACATGAATCTTTTGGACATGACAACCACCCCCTCTATCCCCTATTTCCGGATCAACTAAATCAGCTTTATTTTCACATAAAAATGGATTTGTTCATCGCTCTGCTCCGCCCATATCGCTCCGTCGTGCGATTCCACAATGCTTTTGGCAATGGCAAGGCCAAGACCCGATCCGCCTGTATTTGAGGAACGTGATACGTCCACCCGGTAAAATCGGTCGAACAGCTGCTTGATTTCGCTCTCTTCGAGCATCTCCGAACGGTTGCTGAACCTAATGGTCACATAACGCAAATCCTGCTTGACCATAACCGTGATCTTCCCCGGCTTGACACTGTATTTGATGGCATTCGTCAACAAATTTTCGAACACGCGGATCATCTTGTCTACATCGATTTTGACCAGAATCTTTTCCTTTGGGATATGACGCTGGATCGTCAGCTGCTGCTCCTCTGCAGGCGTCACGAACTCTTCTAGCAGCTGATCCAGAAGCTCGTTGATCGCTACGCCTTCCTTCATCATCGGCACATCGTGATTGGACAGCTTCGTATACTCGAACAGATCGTCGATAAGCGATTGAAGCTTCTCCGATTTGTGGTAAGCAATGCCAACGTAGGAGTCCGCCTGCTCTTGCGTTTCGTAGCCTTTGTCGTGCAGCAGGCGCAGGTATCCCATGATTAAGGTTAGCGGGGTGCGCAGGTCGTGGGACACATTCGTAATCAGCTCGCTCTTCAGTCGTTCGTTACGCCGCTCCTCTTCGATTTTTTGCTGCAGCTGCTCGACCATCAGATTCATATCCCGGGCCAAAGAGCCCAGCTCGTCTTCACTCCGTTCAATGACGCGATAGCTCAGGTTGCCGGTAGCGATAATTCTTAATCCGCCTGCCAGCTCCTCTACATAGCGCATTTTTCTTTGCGTCAAATAGTAGAACAGGAAGATGAACACTGCCGCGGCACCCATAAAAGGCAGCGGGCCTTCGTTTTTTTGATACGTGATGTGGGGCTCAGGAATACCCGAAACGATCAAATACGATTTTTGTCCGTTGTAGTTAACGGGATAAAAGCTGGAATGCACCTTGCGGTTCTCGTTGCCTTCATATCTCGTATTCATGGCATTATCGATGATGCTGTGAATTTCTACATTGGTCTCAGGGGCATTGCTGCTCCGGAAAATTACCCTGCCCTCCAGATCGGTTATCAGAACTTTGTATTGATCATTTTGGACGATCCGCTCGACCCGCTGTTCGAAATCGTCAGACATTTTCTCATCGTGTTGGATATTCGTGTTTTTTTCATCCAAGGCACGGTTTTTTAAATCCATCATCAAGCCTCGCGCCTCATTGTCAATCCGGGAGAGACCTACTTGATAGTCGATGACGGCCTCCCTTTGATATTCCCCGAATATTTCGTCGCCTATAGCATAAGTGAGCGTAGAAGCCAGTAAGCAGACGCAGGTCGTTAAAATCAGCTGAAGTCGAATGCTCCGGCCTATTCTGCCCGATCCGATGAAGTACAGTCTGCGCAGCAGGATAATCAGCTTGCGGACGATATTGAACGGAAACCAGGTGAACGGAAATCGGTTCAGCCTGGAGGATGGATGCAATTCATAACGGCTATTCAACTTTGTAGCCAACCCCCCATACGGTTTTGATATATTTAGGCTTGCGCGGATTCTCCTCGATCTTCTCGCGAATTTTACGAATGTGCACCATAACCGTATTATCCGAATCGAAGTAGGCTTCCTTCCATACCGTCTCGTAAATTTTCTCGATGTTCCAGACGATGCCGCGGTTGCGTGCGAGCAGCTCCAGGATGGCGAATTCTCTCGGCGTCAGTTTGATGTCCCTGCCTTGAAGCTTGACTTCCCGCGTCAATGTGTTGATGGTCAATTCATCCACTTCTATCTCATGATCCTTGTTAGCCTGCGGAACATTAAGCCGGGTATATCTCCGCAGCTGGGACTTGATTCTCGCGATCAGCTCCAGCGGATTGAAGGGCTTGCTCATGTAGTCGTCCGCACCCGAGCTTAATCCCCATATTTTATCCATATCCTGGCTTTTTGCCGACAGCATGATGATCGGCATGTTCCGCTGCTCGCGGATTTTGAGGCATGCCTCGATCCCGTCCATTCTAGGCATCATAATATCAAGGACGATGAGATCCACCTCTTCCTTTTGCAGAACCTGGAGCGCCTCCATTCCGTCCGACGCGCGCAGCAGTCTGAAGCCTTCGTTTTTTAAGTAAATTTCCAGCATATCTATGATGTCTTTCTCGTCATCTACCAGCAGTATCGTTGATTGCAATACGATCGTCCCCCTTTGTGCTTTACTTTAACGCACTTTTGTCCTTTTCGTAAATCCGGTCTTACTGGAATCCCTATGTACGTGGAGGAAACCTTCCGCATTTCTTTCTTATGCCTACTACATCCCCTTGCAATATTTAGTATAGCGTCTGAATCTTAACAGATTGGTACTCGGTTTCTTAAAAGTTTCTTAATAAGTTTAAGCAAAAAAGAAAGAGTACGCACCCTCGCTTTCGCTCGGTCTGCGTACTCCATGCTTCATGAAGCTCTTAATTATTGGTTTTCGCTTCTTCTTCCTCTAACGGCGATAGTAACAGCAATAACGATCAGTATCATGCCTAACCAAGGTGTCAAAGGCATCGATTCCCCGGTTAAAGGCAGCATGCCTGCATTAGGGCTATCCGGTTTCTTGTCATCGGAAGGAACATTATCCGGACGGTTCTGATCCTGGTCAGGAGTAGGTTCAACAGGCTGTTCTCCTGGGGGCTGATTCACAGCCGGATCGTTTGGTTCCGGATGGTTACTATTAGGCCCGTTCTCCCCGGCCGGCGGCGTGGTGCCAGGATTGTTGCCTCCAGGATTGCTTCCCGGAACCGATCCGGGAGTTCCGCCGCCAGGCTGCGGATTCCCAGGCGATCCGCCTCCACCTCCACTGCCGCCACCGCCACCAGGTCCATCTGGCCCGGAAGGATCGGATCTTTTGCGGAGGAATCCGGCGTCGATCGTCATGTTGCGTTCCCCTGCCGCCAACGTAATCCAGTCAGTCGACCCGTCGCTTCTTGCATCGGAGTCGATCGCACGATCCGTACCATTGCCTTTCGAGCTGAATTGATAGCCCGGAGGAAGCTCGAATCTTACACTGTATTTGCCGGCCTGGAGCTGTTCGAATTGATACAGCCCCGCTTGCTCGTATACAGCGCCGGTTACCGTAGTGGAGAGCAGTGTTCCGCTTTCCGAATACAGTCTCACTACAACTCCATTGATTCCCGGCTCACCATCGTTTTGCAGGCCGTCGCTGTTCGTGTCCAGCCATACCCGGTCACCAAGTGCAGCTGCCGGATCGCCCGGACCTGGCCCTGGACCGCCGTCATCGTCTCGAATCATGCCTGCATCAACCGTAAGGTTCGTTTCTCCGGAACCGAGAACAATAACGTCGGTCGATCCGTCCGCTTTAACATCGGAATCGGCGGCTTTATCCGATCCGATACCTTTGCTCGTGAACTCATACCCTGAAGGAAGCTCGACCTTCACGACATAGCTTCCGGATGGCAGCTTATCGAACGAATAATGCCCCGATCTGCCGTATACCGTCTCAGTGACTGTAGTGGACAGCTGCTGACCGGCACCGCTGTACAACGATACGAAGACCCCGTTCACGCCGGTTTCTCCCTCGTTTTGCAGACCGTCACGATTTGTATCATTCCAGACATAATCCCCTATCGAGCCGGAGGATGATGGCTGTTCCCGTTTTACGGATAAGCCGGCATCTATAGTGAGATTTGCCTGACCGGCGCTAAGTGTAACCACATCCGTCATGCCATCGGCATTCACGTTCGAATCGGCAGCGCGATTGTCTCCCGCTTCTTTGGATGTAAACTCATAACCGGAAGGAAGCTCGAACTTCAATTGATAACGGCCAGCCTGCAGCTTATCGAAACGATAGAAGCCCGCCTTGCCGTATACATTGCCGGTTACCGTCGTGTCAAGGTGTTGACCGGAATCGTTGTATAGGTCCACCTTGATCCCGTTCTGACCGGTTTCACCATCGTTTTGGATTCCATCGCGGTTCGAATCAATCCACACGTAATCGCCGAGCGCCCCTGTCAAAGGTGGTTCCGGATTCTTCGTAACCCCCGCGTCGATCGTCAAATTAGTTTGGCCGGCAGACAGCGTGACGAAATCCGTTATCCCGTCCGATTTGACGTTCGAATCGGCGGCCCTGTCGGTTCCCGCTTCTTTCGGCGAGAACGTATAACCTGCAGGCAGCTCGAATTTCAAAGCGTAGCTGCCGGGCAGCAGATCGCCAAACTGGTAATAGCCGGGATACTCGTACACGGAACCATACACCGATTGACGCACCGTACCGTACACAGAGCGGTAAACCGAAGACGTCACGGTCGAGTCGAGCATCGCTCCCCGATCGTTGAACAATTTCACGACGACGCCGTTCAAACCGCTAATGCCGTCGTTTTGGATACCGTCTCCATTATGGTCAACCCATACATAATCTCCAAGGACACCTCTGGCCGGCGGCTTCTCTTCCTTGTACACTCCGGCATCGATCGTCCGATTCGCTTCACCGGCTCCGAGCGAAATGATGCCGGTCTTTCCGTCCGCCGGATTGGCGTTGGAGTCCGTGTCGGATGAGGCATCCGTTCCTTGAGTAGTAAAGACATACGAGCCCGGAAGCGTGAACTGGACCTCGTAGCCTCCTGCCCACAGCTTGTCGAAGGTGTAATACCCGTCGCCGTATACCGCGTGGTTGACCGTCGAAGTGGTGGCAAGCGTCGCGCCTCTTGAATCCTGCAGCTGCACTTCGACTCCGTTCAACCCGGCTTCCCCGGCATCCTGAACGCCGTTACGATTGCTATCCACCCACACGCGGTTTCCGATGCTGGCGTTTGGACCCATAAGTCCAGCATCGATGGAAGTGTTGCTCTCGTTAGGGGCCAACCGGATCACAGCCGTTGTACCGTCCTCTTTTGCATCCGAATCCAGCTCAGGTCTGGTTCCGTCTCCTTGTCGCGTAAAGATATACCCGGCAGGAAGCTCGAACCGAACGACATATTCGCCGGCCGTCAACCGCTGAAACCCGTACAATCCGCCTTGGGCTGTCGTCGTTGTTCCAAGCTGAAAACCATTGGTGTCCTGCAAAGTTACAGTAACGCCGTCAAGACCCTGTTCCCCGTTGTCTTGAAGCCCGTTTCCGTTCAGGTCGAGCCATACCTTATCGCCGAGACTGCTCTTCGGCGGGTTCAGGCCTGCGTCCACCGTAACGATCTTCTCGCCCGAGCTCAGCCGGACCGGCGCCGTCCGTCCGTCCGCTTCGGCATCGGAATCCGTCGTATCGGCTCCTTGATTCGCGACGGTCCACCCGCTGTAGCCTTGCGGTAGTACGAATTTGACTCTGTAGGTACCCGAGGTCAGATTCGTAAACAAATAATAGCCCGGGTTCCCGGCAAAGTCATTGCCGGTTATCGTGGATTGCACTAGGTTGTCATCATTGTTGTACAGCTCGACCCGCACCCCGTTGACACCTTGATCCGCCGCCTCATTCTGAATCCCGTCCTCGTTCTGATCGCGCCAAACATAGTTGCCGATTTCTCCTTTGGCGTCTTCTTGAACAACCATACCGACCTTAAGCGGCTCCGTTGCCAGCAGCGGTTTGTTATTATCCGTACGTTTTGCGGTAAAGCCGAAGGAGCTCCAGGCAGCCTGGTCGTTCGTAGGCGCATTAACCGGCGCTCTCATAACCCATGTCAGTTCTTCTTGAGCTCCCGGCGCGATAATATGCCCGCTCGGGAATTCGAATTTGACTCCGGTGACGGTCGTCAAGTCGGCAGGCGGTACTGTCGACCAATGGCCTCCGGCCATCGATATGTCCGAATCCGCCGTATAATACACTTTAATGCCGCCAAATACGGTAATCTTGTCAGTCAATACCGGGCTCCATTTACTGTCCCGGGGCGATTTATCGATAACGCCCAGGTCCCCGACTCGCGGGAAAGCATCGACAATCGTCAAGCCTTGCACCGGAATGTTGCCTACGTTGGTCACTTGGAGCTTATATTCCACTTTTCCTCCGGGGGTTGTTGTGCCTTTGTCGGGGTATCGAGTCCAGTTGGTCCCGTCCAGATCCCCCTGCACCCACTTGACCGATTCGAGCTTGGCTGCCGTATTGACGTAAATGAAGTTGCTGTTGTACACATACCATTTGCCGTTCTTGAACACTTTTTTGGCAAAATCGTAGCTGTTCAAATAATCATGCTTGTCGGAAGTCACGTCTACCTGGTTCGTAATATAGCCGCTCTTGGTGCCCGCCTTAATCTGCGCCTCGAATTCCAGCTCGATCTTCTTGTCGGTTCCTATTACGGCAGGATTCGTATCATCCCACAACCATCGGAGCAGAGTTCGGCCCGTCGCCGCATCCGACTGCTGCTCGATCCGTGGAGCCGGAAGGTTCAGTCCGTCGTCACTCGCCAGCCTCGCGCTGCCCGATACGTATTGTAGCTCGGAAGGCAGCAGATCCTCGATAACCGGGTTCCGGAACAGAGAGCTGCTGAATTCGGTATTTCTTACGGAGATGCGGTATTTGACCTTGTCTCCCGGGGAGTAGAATGTCGCTCCCTCCGTCTGCTTGATCACCTCAATCAGCGGCCGGTCCTGCACCATATACAGCGATGCGCTGCTTTGGTGCTCCACTGCTTTCCCTGCAAAAAGATACTGCAGCACGGCCGTATTCGTTACTTTGTGGCTCTCATCCGGACGAACCGGCGCGTTGTAGCCCTCATCCAGCTTATACCTAATTTCAAAATTGCCGATTTGACTGAAGTCTACCGGAACCTCACCGAAGAGGATACGAAAGCCTTTAATAACCGTTCCCGGGCCGACCGCATTAGCGGCCATCAACGTTACCCGCTGATCCGCACGTACCGTTCCCCAGTCCTTCCATTCCCCGTATACATTATCGGCTACCGTATATTGAACCCGGTAGGATGAGATGCCTGTAAACGTAGGCGTGAATATTTGCAGCAGCTCCAATGGAGCGGGTACCATATCGGTCATTGTGTAGTTTTGCAAAGGGATGTTGGAGCGGCTGGACAAATTTCCAATATAGAAGTTAACCTCTTGTCCCGGAGAAATCTCTTGCTGCCGGTTATGCACCCACTTGGAAAATCCGCTCCCATCGTTCCCGGACTCGGAGGTAAAGGAGTGAGCTGCATTCGCCTTCAATGTCACTGCCGCCGATTGCAGCGGGGTGAATGACGCTTCCGCTTCGTTCACTACCTCTCCGGTAATGCTGTCCGGGTATTTCACCTTCACCCACAGCTCCTTGAAGCTGACTCCCTCTCCGAGAGTGCCGAGCCTCCAGGTAATCTGATTGCCTGTGACCGCATCCGGTGCGGGCCGCGCCGATACAAACTGGGCCTGGGCGGGAAGAATATCGCGTACGACAACGTTTTGCAGCTCGAGCTTGCCGGCAGTGTTAGGGGTATTATCGAATAAAGTCACCTTGTATTCGACCTCGCTGCCGGGCTTAGGCAAGAGCTCCTTAATCGGTCTTGAACGTTCCTTCGTCAGCTTCCAATCAGCAGCAGCCTGAGCGGTTACTGTCACGATATTGGATTCTTTGCCGCCTTGATCGCTCTCGAACTTACTCTGTGCGCGAGCTTGCGTATTGTTGGGTGTCAAGTAATTGGGAAAATGGGCGTTCACCTGAAGCGTGCCGGTCGTTCCGGCTTTTACGACACCGTTGAATCGAAAAACTACCGTGCGGCTTGCTGCTTGATACGAATGCGACGTATCTCCCGCATCGAATGCCGAGTCAAAGATTAAAGATTCAGGTAAGGGCAGGACAATTTGCGCATTCGTATACTGCTGCGTTGTACTGGAGACGCTGTAATCGATCTCGTACGAGAACGCTCTCCCCGAAGGTACAACGGCAACCGAGCTTCTCATCTCGATTTGAATGCCGTCCGAGGCGGCGGCTGCCGTCCATGCGGTTATCGGCACCATGAATACGTGGAAAAGAAGCAGCAGCACCCAGACAACAGCCTGCCTCTTTATCATCGTTCTCATTGTTTCATTTCTCCTCTAGCTTCATTGCATGGCTTTTCCTTTCAGAACGGCCTTTACTATGAGCCTGTGAGTGGGATTGTATTTCGGCTCGCACGTGATTAGTGTCAGCTCAGCCTTGTCCTTGCTTTGCTCCAGAACGGACAGATCGTCCGGCTTGACCAGAAACTTGGATGTGACGGAATACACGTACGTATCGTCCCGGGTATCGAGCTTGATGCTGTCCCCTGCCGCCAGCTCATCCAGCCGGCTGAATTGCTTGCCGTACGTCCAGCTGCGATGCCCGGCTATTACATAATTGCCGGTAGAGCCTGGACTTCGGCCCGGTACGACGGTGCCGACACCGGTTTTTAACGATTCAGGATCCGCACCTTCAACAATCGGCTCTTCCATATTCAAGGCTTCGATGGACAGAACGCCGAGCACAGGGTAACCGTCTAGCTTAACCGGCTCCGGAACGATGGAGCGACCGGATTCTTGCACCTTCGGCTCGGTGATGGTTACGGAATGTATCACTCCGCCTTTGGAAGAGCCCAAGGAAACCGTCTCAAGCTGTTTCCATGTATTCCATTGGTCAAGCATGGATATTCGGCGCTGCTCCTGCACATGCCGATCCCACAGCGGCTGCAAAATCAAAACAATTCCTGTAATGGACAGAACGACAATGAATGCGATTCGCAGCAGATTCGGACGAATGGTGCAGCACCTCCTACTTTCGTACTAGTAGTTGTTGCAGTAGCCACCGCTCCTTTCTCTACAAGACATCGTAACCCGTCTAGTTGAGCTATCAATGCAGGCTTTCCTTTCAGAATACGGCACGTTTTGCGAGAATATTCCAGCATGTTATTGAGCTTATCCAATATTTTTAATAAAAAAAGCTGACCTTCTTCCATCATTTCGATGGTTGAAGATCAGCCTCTTCAAGTACGTGGTTTAACCTGGCATCCCGATTAAGTTCAGCCCAGAGTCCGGACGGGTGCCCCCGCCAGAAATGCCTGAATGTCTTCCACGGCATCACGGTAAAATACCGCATAATTATCTTTGGTTACATAACCCAGATGAGGGGTTGTCAGTACATTCGGAAGCGATCGGAACAGATCGTCCTCAGGCAGCGGCTCTAGCGGATAGACATCCAGCCCGGCTCCTGCGATCCAGCCGTTTTGCAGTGCCTCGGCAAGGGCGTCCCGATCGACAATCGCTGCCCGCGACGTGTTGATCAAATAAGCGGTCGGACGCATCAGCTTCAGCGCCTCCGCTCCGATCAGCCCTCTTGTCCGGTCGCTCAGCACCAGATGGATGGAAACGAAATCGCTGCTTGCCAGCAGCTCCTGCTTCGAAGAAGTGCGACGAACGCCTAATTCGTCCGCTCGCTCCTGCGTTAAATTCTGGCTCCATGCTTGAACCTTCATCCCGAACGCTTGTCCGATCTGGGCTACCCGACCGCCGAGCTTGCCGAGACCGAGTACTCCGAGCGTTTTACCATACAAATCAGTTCCTAATGTGCTCTGCCATCCGCCTCCGCGAACCGCCTGATGCTCTTGGACAATGTTGCGTGCCAAGCCCAGCATCAATGCCCAGGTCAATTCAGCGGTATGAGCGGGAACTCCGTTAGTACCGCTAACCACAACGCCACTGGCGGCTGCTGCCGCAAGGTCGATCGACGCATTGCGCATTCCTGTTGTCACCAAGAGCTTCAGCTTCGGCAGACGAGCGAGCAGCGAAGCGCGAAACGGAGTCCGCTCACGCATGATAACGATAATATCGAAGCTTTCGAGCGTTTGTGCAAGCTCATCCTTAGACGCTATATGCTGAGAAAATACTTTTACATCTACCCGATCGGAGATCGCACTCCAATCTGCCATATCCAGTGCAACCTGCTGATAATCGTCCAAAATTGCGCATTGAAGCTTCATCCTGTATGTACCTCCTCCAATTTTACCGGCAACAAAGGGAATCATCGTTTCCGGGAGCCTTAAAGCTTCCGGTACAGCTGAGCCTAGTATAGCATGTTATCGATCAGTGAAGGTACATGATTTCAAAGCAGAAAAAGCCGCTTGCTCAGCGACTCTTTGAACGGGGATTTCCAAATGGACGAGCACTAGAGGCTGCTATCTTCGTTCAGCGACAACCTTAATTCCCCCTTTGGGAGATAACGTAAGCAGCGCTTCGGGAACAACCGGAGGATGCCCCTTTATATGACGCAGTCGGAACGATTGCCCAATTACAGCCAGTATAATAACCATTTCCAGCATGGCAAAATGATTGCCTATGCAGGATCGAGGGCCGGCCCCAAACGGAAAGTATGCCATAAGCGGTAGCTTCTTCATCAAGTCATTATCAAAGCGTTCCGGCCGAAAGCTCTCCGGATCTTCGAAATACGCCGGGCTCATATGAAGCGGATATGGACTTATCATGATGGCATCGCCACGGCGAAGCGCCAAGTCTCCGAGCTTCGTATCCACCATAGCCGTACGTCCGGTTAAATAACCTGCCGGCCGGAGCCGCAGTGTCTCCCATAATACATTTTGCGTGTATTCAAGCTCATTATAATGCTCTGCACCGGGCAATGCCCCGTCGAGTACCTGCTCCCATTCCTGCAGCAGCTTTTCCTCTACGTCCGGCCTCTTCATCACATAATCGAATGCCCAAGCCAATGTATGCGCCGTCGTTTCATGTCCGGCAAGGAACATCGTCATCAACTCGTCCCTAAGCTGGCGATCGGACATCCCGGTTTGATCGGTTTCGTCTACTGAACCCATTAAGACGGATAACAAATCTTGCGGCTCCCGCTCCTGGTTTTGTCTGCGCTCGGCTATAATGCCGAACACGATTTCGTCAAGCAGTCGGAGTGCTGCGGCATATTCACGGTTTTGTCTCGTAGGGATGAGTAACGGCAGCCGGATCAGCGATCGGATTTTTTCTGAAGCGATGCGGTTGATGCTGTCGAAGGCCTTCTCGATTTGTTCCAGCGTCGATTGGGAATTATAACTGAACAAGGTGCGCGCCATGATATCGAAGGTTATCTTGAATAAATCGCGGGTTAGCTCACGTTCCTGTACATGCGCCCAATTCGCAATGATACGGTGTGTGCTTAGTGCCATCTGAGCTGCATACGCCTGAATGTGGCTGCGGGTGAACTTCGGCTGAACGATGCGCCTCTGTCTGTCATGAAGCTCACCGTTGCTCATAACAAGACCTTCGCCCGTCAACCTCTTGATTTCGTCGAATGCTCCTGCTTTGCTGAAAGCATCGGCTTTCGTAACCATAGCCTCTTTTAACATATCCGG
This sequence comes from Paenibacillus sp. NPDC056579, assembly GCF_042793215.1. Classification (NCBI taxonomy): domain Bacteria; kingdom Bacillati; phylum Bacillota; class Bacilli; order Caryophanales; family Paenibacillaceae; genus Paenibacillus; species Paenibacillus sp. NPDC056579. The sequence continues at coordinate 1,025,052 of NZ_JBHTVD010000001.1, read as the reverse complement.
CTGAAATATGGCGTAAAAGCTTTGCGGTCCAAGCCGGAAACGGGCGTAATCCCCATGACTTTGATGGAGCCGGCACATAAATAATAGCGGATCCTCCCTGAACGCCTGTAGTGAACCGCCAATCATCGTCGTTCTCCATTCGGTTGGATCTGTTGAAGCCTTCATCGTCGTTCCTCCAGTACAAGTGCAATATGAAGCTAAGTTATGTGCAAAACCATTATGACAGCTTGAAGGAGGAAACGATATTATCCGTAAGGATACTTTTTAGGCTTCTATAGGATAGGAGAAGGTCTGTGCAAATTAAGATAAAGCCCGTCGTCTCCGGCGACAGCAATTTTGAAGGCCGCTTCATCGTTCCTGCAGCATCTTGTGCGGGGTCGGCGCTTTTGTTTTATCCTGATTCAGCCATCATTTTGCTGGCAAGCTGGGTTCTTGTATTGATTCCAAGCTTGGCATAAATGGACTTCAAATGTTTTTTTACCGTCACTTCGCTAATATACAGCTTATTGGCCACTTCCGCATTCGAGCAGCCCGAGAGGACGAGCTCGATAACCTCCTGCTCCCGGTTCGTGAACTGTTTCATTAGATCCGCCATACGAGTTCCTCTCGTTTCCGGGAGCGGAATCGGCGGTGCTTGCTGCCATCGGATACCCGCTTGCTTAAGCAAGCCTTCCAGGAATAAACGCAGCTTACTGCCCCTCGTATCGATAGCATAGGTCGGAGTTTGATCGAAGCCGGCATAATAATCATGCCATGCATTGTCCACGATACAGAAGCCGAGCTCGGGATAGATTCTGCTGGAAATTTCGCTCGGATAAGGCGAACATACGAATAGTCCTCCGGAACACATATGTGCATAAATCAGATAGACCCCCTGCGAACGCGCACTGGAGTTCATAAGATCGATAAAGTCCATGGAACGCATAAACCAGCCCGATGGACGATCGCGCGGAGCCTCCAATTTGCTTCTTTCTTCGGCGGACAAAGCACTCAGATAAGGCCGGCATAAAGGATCCTCCTCAAGCAATGGCAGAGTCTCTGAATGAATCGGGATGATAACGGCCAGGGCATGAACCCTCCCTTCCCTATCACGCAGCAGCTTGAGAGATTCAGGGGCTTTTTGGAACAAAGCTCGTACGTCTACACCGGAAAAATTATACCGCAGCGCTTCTACCGAGTATTCGAGTACAAACTGCTCGCCGGTATCCGGATCGGTCTCCATTCCGAAAATGCCCTCGGTGCACTGCTCACGCCATTCGATGTAACGAAAAACATCCTGCAAAGAAGATTCCGTGACCGTCTCCCAATAGTACGAATAACTCGTCGTGTTGTCTCTCGCCATCGCTTTGAGCACCTTAATGCCTGCATAACGAAACAATTCCCCTATTTCCCAAGCCATCCCCTTGTTCCCGGCCGCAGTCAGAATAGCCTCCGCATAATAGATCGCGCTTCTTTCAATATATCGCTTGTATAGCTTCGGTGCCCTGTCTTTCAATTGACAGCTTGTTATTTCGCTCATCAAATCATGCAGCTGCCAGCCGTTCACCGATTTATGCACAAATGACAAGCTTTTCAGCTTATCCACAACCTGCGCGTCAATCTCTTTTTCCATAACGAAGGACAACAGCTCCTGATCGAACCGTCGCAATACCGAGGCGGCCTCAACTACGCTTCTCAGCTCGCGGTCCGGATATTCCTTCAGCCATAAGGAGGCAAGCTCTCCGAACCAGTCCACTTCCGAATGTTTGCTGAGTTCACCTTCATATGCGTAAGAAGCCACAGCCAGAGACAACGTTAAGGGGTGTCCCTTGGACCGGATCCATATGGACTCCATTTGTTCTGCATCTTGAATTCCGCATAATCTCGTATACTTCAAGCACTCTTCTTTATCCAGCGGAGGCAGCCGCAGCTGGCTTATCAGCTCCCGCCATACAGGAGATGTAATCCAACCGCCTTTCAGAGGATGCCGTCCCGCCGAGAGGACAACGGTTCCCTTAGGGAGCCACGGAATAAAACGGTCTCGCATCCAAGCTTCCATATCGATCATTTCTTCGAACGTATCCAACGCGATGATTACTCTGCGTTCGGTTGATGCTTGTTCTATCCAATCCAGAGCTCGCTCTCTTGCACTTTCCCCACCCGTGACCCGGGCCTTCCCGTTACTGTTTTGTCTCGTTAACTGATTTAGTAATGCAGAGCAAAACTCGTCTTCCGTATGAACGAAATCCCGGCTGTCCATCAGAACAAACCAGCAGCCCCTATCTACGGATAACTCTCGGCATAGCCGTAGATAAGTGCTTTTCCCCAATCCTCCTGTACCATAAATATGAAGGACCGACGCCCGGCTTCCTCCATGCTCAGCAGCAAGCATGCTACTAAACCGCTCTAATTCCGCCTCACGGCCGACAATATATTGGTTTTCTCGTTGAGCAAGACTGTTATACTCAAGGTCCATATCGAACTCTCCCTAAACTTGACTATCTTTATCTATATGAATCGGCCATGATGTAAACCAGGTTTGTTTATCCATTTCGGCAGATTCAGGAATAAGTCCTGCTTTCTAGACATGGATTGCCAAGCTGCAGAGCCGAACAAGCAAAAAAGCAGACGGAAATCTCCGACTGCTTTAAGCTGTCTAAGCCTATCTATACGCCGGATTTAATCTCCAGCAGCTCATACTTGATAATTCCCATAGGAGCGTTCACGTTGATAATGTCTCCTACTTTTTTGCCGATCAGCTCTTTACCGAGCGGACTTTCATAAGATATTTTATCCTCTGCCACGTTCGCTTCCGCCGGGCCTACGATCCGGTATTCAATCTTTTCCGAGAATTCCAGGTCATTTAAAATAACAACCGAGCCCACTCCGACTTCGTTTGAACTAATCGCCTGACTGTCAACGACTTTCGCGTTTTTCAGCATCCGCTCCAAAGTCAAAATTCTTGTTTCCATAAACGCCTGATCTTCTTTAGCGGAATGATATTCGCTGTTCTCTCTAAGATCTCCGTAGCTGATCGCTACTTTAAGGCGTTCGGCCAGTTCCTTGCGCTTGACCGTCTTCAGGTCCCGGAGCTCCTCCTCCAATTTGGCCAAGCCTTCTTTTGTCAGTACTATCTCTTCTGTGCTCATTGTTCCACTCCTAATCATCTTTCATCTCTTTATATTATCGTATAAACAAGCTAAATGTAATCCATCCCGCAAAAATTTTGCATAGTGTTTACAATTGTGTGTATTTTCTAGTCCGGTATGGAGGCAGCACAAAAGACCCCTCCCGTCGTCGGAAGGAGTCCAAGTTGCTCCGCTGCTTAAGCAGCGATTGCAATCGTTATTTCACAAAGCGCGCGACGAAGCCGCCGCCGCTGTTCAGTTCAATAGTCAAAGTGTCGTCTGAATGGACCATGCTTTCCTCAACGACGACCGAGCTCGAATCATCCGTCTGATCCTTTACCAGGGTTGCACGGTATTCCTGATCCTCGAGGAACGATAACGGTATGCTGACGGTTCTCTCCGGTCCGGCGCTCATGACGGCCAGCATCCACATCGAGCCGCTCCTTCTTGCAAACACGGTCAACTCGCCGATCTTTGATTCCGGCAATACGATCGTCTCATCCCACACCGCTTGGATGCTTTGGATCACGTCTCTGGCCGGGCTGTCCAAGATGCTCTGCGGATGGGCCGCAAGGGTCAGCATCGGGCTTTGGAACGTGGCGAGCGATGCAATCTGATGCGCCACCGAGGAGTCCCTTCTCCGTTCGGTGAAAATCATTGTCGTATAATCGGCCGGTCCTGCAAGATAACGGGTGAATGGCAATGTGGTTTGATGGCGGGCCCGCTGCTGCAGCGCGCTCGATTCCATGCCCCGAATCCCTTCATAGATCATTGCATTCGGCCAAGTTCTCAACCGTCCTGTCGGCTTGTTCGACCCATGGAAATTTATTACGAGCTGGTACTCGGCCGCTTTAAGCAGCAGTGCCTCATACAAGTCAATATTTTCCTTGGCTTCATGGTCGAAGAAATCGATCTTCGCTCCGGATACGCCAAGACGGTGCAGTCGCGAGAAGAATTCTTCCCGGCTCTCCTCCGTACGAAGCTGATTGCTGTGTCTCCAGAACATCAACCTTACGCCTCGTTCATTAGAATACTCGACAATCTCGCGTATTTGCTCATCGGTCCAACGGTAAGCAAATCCTTCAATGATATGGTATTTCGCCCCGATCTGACCTCCCATGTCGGAGAAACGCTTCATCAGCTCGAAGCGGTCCACGTCCTCAGGCCGTGGCTCGTAATTGCGATCGACGTAATCCCACACGGCAAGTCCCGGTTCCACCCAAGATGTTTGGATGCCTTGCGGGAACAGCTTCTCATCGGCAGGAGGACACAAGCTTGGCAGCATATCGCTGTTCACCAGAGCATTCAGGTCACGGGCAACAATTACAACCCGCCATGGCGTAGTAACGGTGCCTTCGACCGATGCCGGTGCTGCGAGACGCTTCGCCTCCTCTCGTCCATAACGCAGCTCGTAAGGATAGTTAATCGGATGACGATGTGCCAGTGCGATTCTCCAGCCTCTTCGCCCGTCGCTCTCCAGTGCCATGCCGCTGTAGTTAACCAGATTAGCCTCAGTAATCGCCCCGTAACCACCGTTCTCGGGCAGCTGGAACGTTAGAGGCGGTCCCGCCCATGTCCCTGCTTCCACATCGGAAATCTCGACTTGATCATATTCCGCTTCATAATGACCGTCCAAGCCGTGAAACCACGCTGTGGATCCGGCAGGAATCAACAGCTCGGTATGCTCGTCCGGTACGTGCGTACGGTTACTATCGTCTTGAATGATATGCCGGAAGGCCACTCCGTCGTTAAATACGCGAACCTCCAGCGTATACGTTGTCATGCTCAGATCGTGTGTCAGCGAAATCCGAACGCCGTTGCACTCATTTTTCGCCAGGCTGTGGACTCCGTGGTAAGTAAATGTCTCATTGATCGAATAGGACTCCACCTGGTTCATGACGACTCCTGATGAAAGATGGTACCCGTCGAGCCTCATGTCCAACTGCGACCGTTCAATTACCGGCTTGTTATCCAGACTCACCGTGTAGGTCAAGCGCTCTGGGTTGGAGCCCAAAATGAATGCGACGGTACCGTCAGGACTCTTTACTTCCACTTCCTGTAATCGGACTACCCGTTGAGTTCTTCTAGTTGCCTCTTGTACAGCTGCTTTTCCTTCCACTGATTGATTCGTTTCCTTCTGCATAGAGTGAACCTCCAGACATTAAGATAGTCCGCCTTTGTAACCGTTATCATTTCTGCGTGATAAAGTTGCAGGACGGCTTCAACTTCCATCAATCCTGAATTCAAAAACATTTAGGCAAGCTACATATCTCCCTTAGCTATTATAATCCAGTACCTCAAGAGAGTAAATATAAAAATTGGATAAGGCTCCCAAGCTGCATTATAATCAATGCAAAAAAACGGAGAGCAAGCATTGGCTCTTGCGCTCCGTCGTATATGACCACCTGGATGTATGAGGTTCCTCAGATCCAGGAATTGATCTTACATCATCCCTTCTGTGAACACCTGGAAGCCTACGCCGAACTTGTCCGTTACCGAACCATACGCCGGGCTAAAGTGAGTTTCCTGCAGGGGCATGCCGACATTACCGCCCTGCGATAAGGCATCGAACATTTTCGCGGCACTCTCTTTGTCTTTCGTCGAAATACAGATCGTTACTTGATTGCCCGATTGATGCGGGTGACCCGGGAATGTATCGGAAAGCATCAAATCGCTTTCTCCGACTTTCAGCATGGCGTGAGCAATCCGTTCTTTGCTTTCAGCAGGCAACGGGAAATCCGGGTTTTCCGGCATCTCCCCGAACGTTTGCTGAAACATTAATTTCGCATCGAGTGCTTGTACATAAAATTGAATCGCTTCTCTTGCATTACCATCCATAACCAAATAGGCAATTAACCGTGTTGTCATCATTACCATCTCCTTGGGCTTAATGTAAATCGCATCTTTTAGTATGCTTCAAAATTCGAATCTTTGTCCGTTCAACCCTTAAGTAATAGTCCTAATCATCTATAGATTGGTACGCCGATGTCCAGAAATCGAGAAACACACCGGGAGGCTCAGGAGATTCCATCAGACGCTGAGTCATCAGTATGCCGATAACCCCTTCTACGGGATCGGTATATGCAGTTGTACCAATGCCTCCGTCCCATCCGAAACGCCCCGGAACCGTAGCCAGATCGACACGACGGGTATTGACCGCAAGTCCGAAGCCCCAGCCGCTATGCTCCCCGAAAAAGATGCGGGCGTCCGCCTTCTGCTCCGGCGTCAGATGATCGGTAATCATCAGCTCAATGGAGGGTCTTGACAAAATGCGCTCGCCATTATGCACCCCTTTGTCGAGCATCATCTGACAGAAAGCCAAATAGTCATCGACGGTCGAAACCAGTCCGCCTCCGCCGGAAGGAAACAAGGGAGGCTCTGCCCAGCGGCTAGCGGAAGCTTCATCGTGAACTGCCAATTCCCCGGTTTCTTTACCGGCCATGTAGCTGGATGTGAACCGGTTCAGCTTCTCCGCCGGAACGTAAAACCCGGTATCCTTCATGCCTAGCGGTACGAACAATCGCGTGTGCAAAAACTGCTCAAGCGATTGCCCGCTAGCCCGGGCGATCAGTATGCCGAGAATGTCGGAGCCGAGGTGATACATCCATTTCTCTCCCGGTTGATGAATAAGCGGCAAGCGTCCGAGCCGGCTCATATATTCATCCGGGGAGATTTGGAGCGGATTTGGTCCCGGGGTAAGTCCCGCCTCATCCAAAGCTACCTGGATCGGATAGAGTCCTGGCGGAGCCATTACGATTCCGATGCCGAGCTTAAAGGTCAGCAGGTCCCTTAAGGTTATGGGTCTGTTTGCAGGCACCGTGTCGTCTAGCGGGCTATCGATTCGTCTCAGCACCTTACGGTCTGCAAGCTCCGGCAGCAGGTCGTCTATCCGGTCATTGAGGCGAAGCTTGCATTCCTCCACCAGAATCATTGCGGCAGCCGCCACGATTGGTTTGGTCATGGAGGAAATCCGGAAAATCGAGTCGCGGCGCATCGATCCACCTCCGAGCGATTGCTTGCCGAAGGCATCGACAACCACTTCGCCTCTTCGGCTGACTAAAGTCACGATGCCGGGTATTTTCCCGCTTTCTACGTAACCGTTCATTACAGTCCGTAATGTTCCGAGCCGCTCTTGGAATTTGCGGTTATTTCTCAATTTTGTCTCCTCCTTCAAAGGGGATACAATCCAGATTTTCTTTGCAGTCGTCCGTCATGTTTCCATCGTCCTTTGCTTCCGTTCCTTCGTCGCCATGCATAGGCGGTGATGATAGGTAACTAAACATCAGCAGCGGGAAACGCATCATGACTTGTAGCATAGAGACTGCTCCTTTCACGTTCTTGGCAGGCCGGAATTCATGTAATGGTATGAGGCTGCCCATCAAGACTGAAGATTTTAAAGTGTCCTAAATGAAGCAGTTTGATGTGTCTATAAGCGCGTTATCTTGCGTACCGTTACCATACCATACGAAACGTTCGTTCGTTTCTTCTCGATTGCTATATTGACGATCGGCGCTATGTAAGCAGGAATTAATTATGCATTAGCTTTCAGCAGCTTGAGCCATTGAAGCGGAGTCAAGACAATTCAGAGAGAAAAGACCGCTTGATCAGCGGCCTTGGAAGCAATTCGTTAAAAGGTATGCCATGACCTTATGCTATCGGTTATTTGCCTGCACTGGCCAAAGCCTTCTTCATATATTCGGAAAGCTCGGCATCCAATCCGAATTTCTCGCCGGTTTCCGGGAAATCCATGTAGTACTTTTTCATCGCATTGATAAGCGAAGGATCGCCGCCTCCGGTCAATAAGCTTTGCAGCTCAGCCAGCCTCGTAACGTCCAGGCTTTCCGCCGGAGTTCCCTTCGCCATCTCTATCCGAAGATTCGCCAGAATAGCAGCCCATTCTTTTACATACAAGGCTCTTTGCTCCAGACTGCCGAAATGCTCCGTCATCTTTTCCATTTGTTCTTTCGTAAAATAGTTGTCAGCGTTCATTTGAGTCACTCCTATTAATTGGATAAATTGCTCAGCCGTAACTTCCTGATGAGTCAGGAGCTGTTGGTATATTCTCTCCAGCTGCTCATGCATCTGCTCCTTGATCCGGATTTGCTCCTTAATGCCGTCCAAATGAAATTTGATTACTTCGAGCTTGTTGTAGTACGGGTTGGACAAAATCTCTTTTATTTCCTCCAACGTGAACCCAAGCTGTTTCAGTGAAAGAATTTGCTGCAGCTTCGCAATATCTTCTTGGCAGTACAGCCTGTGGCCCGATTCGGAATGCATCGATGGGGAGAACAGCCCGATTTCATCGTAATGATGAAGCGTCCGGACGGTAAGCCCGGTTTGGCCGGCCAAATCTCCTACTTTCCAAAAGGTTCGCTTAATAACCATCCCCTCATTTCGCGCGCTTGATTTTACCGGTAAGCTCACTATACAACCTCACGCCGCGTGAGGTGCAACCCCTTATTTTTTATTATGGATTTTGGGTTCCATGATCTATGCCGCTCTACAAAATCTGATGATCTCGGACTTACTGCTGCTGAATGTAATATGAAAAAAACGGGCTCCGCAGCCCGTTCTCATTCTGTATTCTATGTTAGGTTCACCTGCGAGATATGCCAGCACACGCCCGCAGGATCGATCAAATGAACCTCGCGTTTGCCCCATGGGTACCATGTCGGCTCCTTGATTCGGATCGGATATTTATCCGTTAACGTTTGCAGATGCTCCCATACGTCATCTAAATCCGATACAATCAGCTCTACCATGAAATTTTCCTGGAATCCGCGATTGGAATAGTTTTGCAAGAAGAATTCTTGCTCCCCTGTTCGGTAAATCGTCAAACTGCTGTCGGAATACACAACGATAAAACCCAAATCCTCGAAAAAACGTTGTGCCAACGGATAATCTTCACCGGACGGAATAAACGGACGAAGCTTCAGCGTATTCAATTGGCTGCAATCCTCCTTCATTAGCTTGGGCAGAATTTTATTTTAATCGCCGGTCTTACTCTTGTCACCTTTTAAAACCGCTCAGCAAAAGGGAAATGACGTGCATCGTTTCCTCCAGCGCCCGTTCGCTATCCTCCGTCTGAGCTATCCAAAGCGCCGATTCATTCAAAGCACCCGAAAGAGTGTGCGTGAGAGCATCGATAGACACGTTTCCAATGTAGCCTTCGTTTTGCATCATCTCAAGCTGTCCATACAGAAGCCTCATCGAATTCCGCTCATCCATGCTCCTCCACTGCTCCCACCCCAGCACCGCCGGCCCGTCAATGAGCATAATCCGCTTGTTTCGCGGTTCTACGGCCGCACTGACAAAAGCCCTGCAGCCCCGGAGCAGCTGCTCCCAGACATCGTCGCTTTGAGCCGCATCCTGTTCGACACGCTGTGCCACCTCATGCTGAACGGATTCCAACACCGCGATAAACAGCTGCTTCTTGCTGCCAAAATGATGATACAGCGCACCGCGCGTCAATTGCGCTTCATTCGCGAGCTCTTCCAGCGAAGCTGCCGCAAACCCTTTGACGGTAAAGTGCTCTCTGGCAACGTCAAGCAATGCTTGAATCGTTGCGTTCGTGTCTTCCTTGTTACGTTTCACGTATCGCTTACTTCCCTTCCTCCCATACATTCTCTTGGTATTGCTTCAAGAAGGCTTCGGACGGCGGAATGATCGTGATCAAATCGATCAGCACACCATTCGGGTCCGACGTGATGAAATGCCGTTGACCGAATTCTTCATCGCGAAGCTCAAGATGCAGCGGCAGCTTTGCCTGTGTAATAAGCCTCGCATACTCCGCATTGACGTCCTCCACCTCGAAATTAAGGATAAGTCCTTGCGTTTTATTGCGAAAAGGTGCTGGTATGGTGCTATGCTGGGAATCCAGGATCGCCAGCTCGTAAGGAATGTCCCCTTGTGAGCATTTTAAACTAACATACCAATCCGATTCAAATACAATCTCAAACCCGAAGTACTCTGTGTAAAAAGCTGCGCTTGCCGCAACGTTGTCCGTCAAAATAACGGTATAAAAGCTGTTCCATTTCATAAAATCGCCTCCAATATTTGGTGTAAGCCCATATTAACATACATACAGTATGTATGTAAAGTGAGTATCTTTCTCCTTTTACAAAAAAAACGGTATCGGATACGCAAAATACGCATTCCGGATACCGTTTCTTCTTTTTGCCTGCTTGGCCTTGGGGTTAGCTGAAATCTTTGATAATTAATCGGAATAATAGAAGTCTGTAAAGTAATAAATACAAACCATATTCAGCACGAACAAGACGGGCAGCCCGATGACAAAGGACAGGTGCTTCGTTTTGTGCCGGTATATTTTCATTCCCAGCCACGCTCCCAATGCTCCCCCAACCGCCGCTACCGCAAACAAACGCTTCTCAGGCACTCTTCGTCCATGATGTACCGCTTGGGATTTGTCATAGCCCATCATCATAAAGCCGGCAATGTTCAGCACCGCCAAATAAGTCAATAGAAACAGTATGAAGACCACCTTTCGTAACGACCGGCTCTTTCGCCACTCTCGGTCTCTATTATACGACAGCCGGAAGCTGTGTGAAAATGTTCCCGAATAGTTCCCGTAACAATTCCCGCTTCTATCCCTTACCCCCGGGAAAATGTGCTTCTATAATTGTTTTGTAGTCCACGTGCCGCAAGCACCACAAGAAAGGGATGAACATGATGAACGATGTAACCATGTCCTATGACGCCATACTCCAATCGCTAATGACGGAAACCGCTGCTTCACATAGTGCCGATACGAAGGCTAAGCTCGACTTGTTTATTAGAAGACTGGAGATGAAGGAAAAGCCGGGAGATCTGCTGTATTACTTGTTCGCAACCGCTTTGATGAAAAGAGTCGAGCCGAGCGAGATCAAGCCAATGAATCTATATTTGCGCGATTACGGCGTACCGCAAATCAAGCTGTTTAACCTTCTGGCAGCCCGCTTTCCATTAATTTCCCATGCATCGGAGCTGTCAAACTCCTTGTTATCCGGCTACATCCAACACGGTGAAGCTGTTACTCTGCTTGAAGTGGGCATCGGTACCGGCCGCCAATTGGTCAGCCTGATAAAGCTGCTCGCAAGACAAGGCAAGCGCCCCGCATCCATCACACTGTATGCCATAGAACCCAATGTCTCCTGCTTGGAGGATGCTCGCAAAAACGTCGAGGAAGCGGCTTATCAAGCAGGGATACCGCTGCTCTTCAAACCTGTCCCTGTTGAAATTGAACGATTGACTCCTTCCGACTGGAAGCAATTCTCGGCGCATGACGGGCGGCTATTGGTCAACGCAACCTTCGCCATGCATCATATAGGCGACTTCGGCACCTCCGGCATCCATTCCGTAAAAACCGCCGTGCTGCAAAGCATTCGAGAGCTCCAGCCCTCCTGCATTGTCCTATGCGAGCCGGATTCTGACCACCAAACGCCGGATACCCTTCAACGGTTTACCAATTGCTGGGAGCACTTCTCCACCCTGTTTCGATTGATCGACAGCTTGGATTTATCGGATGAAGAAAACCGGATTCTCAAAATCTTTTTCGGTCGGGAGATCGAAGATATTATTGCAAGCCCTGAGCAAGCCCGCTTTGAAAGACATGACACAACGAACCGCTGGATCGGACGTCTGCAGCATGCCGGCTTCGCCTCCTGTCCTTATATAAGGCTGTACGCTTCAAGGACCTTTGAGAAAATGAATGCCACGTCGAGTCCTTGGCATATAGGGTTAGGCATGGGCAGCACCAATCTGGTATCCGTCATTGCAGCCGTACCCGATAATCAGCCGGGATAACCTTTCATGAGAAAAAGCATCCGCCTTGATTGCTCAAGACAGATGCTTTTAATTATTGCTATATCTTATTGATTGTTAAAGATAGAAACGCCGTCTTTGTTGTTATAACGCTCGGTCGCTTCTTTGATGATCTCGTTGCCGCCTTTAGCCTTGTATTCCTCGATGACTTTAGGCCAATCGGAAATCGGCTCTTTGCCGTAAATCATTTTGATCATATGGTCGATAATCAATTTTGGACCGGTATCTCCGAGCGGAGTCAAATCCGGATATTTGGAGAAGGCTTTCAAATCCGGGTAGAACCCGATACCAGGCAACCCCTCTTTGGACAACACGTTGTCAAATGCGCTCAAAATTTCTTTACCGTCGGCGCTCAGCTCCAATTGAAGCTTGTTATACGTAGCGTCGGACGCCATTCTCAACGAAGTACGGAACGATTCCTCTTGCGACTCTTCTTTGTTCGTCGGGAATTTATAATTGATTTTGCCGTTCTCGACTGTGTAGTTTTCCCCTTCAACGCCGAAGCTGAAGAACTTGGCCGCTTCCTCGGTTTGCATCCATTCGATATATTTCATGATGCCGATAGCTTTTTGCTTATCTACGTTTTTGTTGATGTAGTATGCTGTAACCATCGGAGAATACAGGAAGTATCCGCCTTTTCCTTCAGGTCCCTTCGGAGAAGGAATAACATCCACTTTGGCAGCCGGATCGATAGCTTTAATATTGGTTCTGAAGTCTCTCAGCCCGGTTCCTACGTTAGCGGACCACATGCCTGCTTTACCGGCGTTGATGTTCTTGCTGTAGTCGGTGGAGCTGATTGTTGCGAAATCCTTCGGCATCAAGCCTTCATCATACATCGTTTTGTAGGCTTGCAATGCTTTTTGCGTATTTTCCACGTCAAAGAACTTCGGTACGATTTGGTCGCCCTGCTTCTCGAACTGGTCTTTGTACGGCAGTACGTCAAACGCGCCGAGCAGAATGTCGGCATACTTGAAGTTTTCCCGCATTTGATAAGGATTTTCTACGCCGAGCTTCTTGAAGGCACGCATTACGTTCAAGAACTCATCGACGGTCTTCGGCGCAGCAAGCCCTGTTTTCTCAAGCAAATCCGTACGGATGTACGTGCCGCGGCGCGAAGGATTCGTCAAATAGCTTGGAATCCCGTAAATTTGGCCCTTGTAGGTAACGGAGTCCCACGCTGCTTTAGGAACGTTCTTATACACGGTAGGTGCATATTCCTTCAGCAAATCGTCGAGCGGCATGAAGACGCCGGCTTCCACGGATCCGGCCATATCTTTGCCTGTCGGCATATCCAGCGTTCCAAGCACGTCCGGGATATCGTTTCCTGCGAACAGCACGCTCATTTTCTCCCGTTGAATAAGACGAACGTCCAATTCTACGTTGGCGAGCTTGTTCAATCTTTGTACCCACTTGTCCTTGTTCAAGTCCGGTGAACGCTGTCCATAGCCGTCCCCTGTAGTGATAGGAAGGGCAATGGAAAACTTGGTCGGTCCTGTTGCGCCTGCTCCGTTGGAGCTGTTAGCAGAACCATCGTTTTTTGGTGCACAGCCTGCCAGGGAACCTGCAGCAACGGCGGTGACCATGACTAAACTTAATGCTTTTTTCATGGCTTCTCTCTCTTCTCTCCTATTTAGTTGCGATTCAGGATGATAACATCCAAAAAAAGTACAAGATCTATCATACCTTATCTCGAAAAATAATTAATATCGTTAATTTACGTTACGTTGTGTTTTTTTATGTTATTCTTTTGGTTTTCATTGTATTTTCCCAGTCCATCCTTACAAATGAACCGATTTCCAAAAGGATAAAAGCTCCTTAAAGCTTACTTAAATGCAAAAAAATCCAGGAACTAGGTACTTCATACCCTGCTTTCCTGGATTATAGCGGATTATTTGGTATTCAAAATGAGCTTCATGCCTTCAATTTTCAGTTGGTCCATACGGATGACCCAGCTGCGGAACGCTTCGTATTTTTCATCGGAGAAGCCGAACAGCTCCTTCAAATCCTTCACGATTTGCTTTTCCTCATCGTTATAATCGCCGTCTACATACATCAACAGCAATATTTCCATGAATACAATGTCCTTGACATGGTCTTCCTTTAAATCTTCGACAATATCGGGGAGCTTTCTCGCTTCAGAAATGACTTGCAGATCCTGACTCATGTTCATTTCATCCATGAAGGTGTGCAGATATCCTCGCTCCTTGCCGCTAACAAACCCGTCGACTTGAGCCACGACTTGAGCCAGCTCCAGGAATGCTTTCTTATGCTCTCGGGACTGTAAAAAATGCAAAAACAAAATAAATTCGCTCCTCGCTATAAAGTTCTTGTCTTTGGTGAACCAGTAATTCTTTCGACATCATTTAAGATTTCCCTGCTAAACAGCCCTTACGCCGTTCCATGAAGCAATTAACATCATTAAATGTTCTCGTTCGAAAGAAGTACGGCAATCTCCTTATATCCTTTACGGATCGCCCATGCCATCGGTTGCGTCCACGGCTCTATTTTCGGGAGTAACGGATTCGCCCCTCTGCTAAGCAAAAAGCGGACCATCTCGGTTCGTCCGTACTTGGCCGCCCAGCCGAGCGGCGTAGTACCATACTCTTGATCGATAGGCTCAAGCTCGGCGCCGCAGTCTAACAGCAGCTTCGCATATTCAACATTACCGAGCCATGCAGCTATATGCAGATAGGTTATCCCTTGCCAATTTGCATTGTTGGGATCGGCACCGGCGTCGAGGAGTAGTCGGACCATTTCAAGTCCGGTATCCAAAGCGTATCCCATGTAATTGTTCGCATACCACACTGCGTTCAAATCCGCGCCGCTGCGAATGAGAAGCCTGACGATGTCCGTGTGGCCATATCCTGCCGCCATACATAAAGGACCGTAATCGCCGGATTCGATTAACGAAGGATTGGCTCTTATGATTTCTCCCGCCAAATCAATTCTGCCCAAACAGCAGGCACAATCCAGGTTTACCGAGGCGCCGTACGAATATAATAAATGGACCATCTTATCGTGCCCATTGCTCATAGCAATATATAATGGGTTGCCGCTGGCATACACATCGCTGTTCGGATTCGCGCCATGGTCCAGAAGTAATTGCGCACAATCGAGATAATTTCCCTTGGCTGCCTGCCAGAGAGCGCTTCCATTCTTTCCGGACTCCTCGTCACCATTCGGATCTGCACCGTATTCCAAAAGAAGCTTCAGCATGGTCAGGTAACCGCTTCTGGCCGCATAGCTTAACGGTCTCTTGCCAATGGCATTTTTCTCGTGTATTAGCCCCGGCTTCGCTTCCAATAGGCTGCGTGCATGAATCGTGTCGCCTACGGAGGCAGCCGTGCATAAGTCATACTCGGCGCCGCAAGCCAGCAAATAGCCTACAAGAATCCATTGATCGCGAATAGCTTCCTGGCTTAAATCCTGGTTGGCCCGATACCAGTAATCCCCGTCAATAGCAAGCTGAATCGGTGTAGCTCCATCCACTCTGGCTGCTTGCAAATCAGCCCCGCGGCTTAGCAATTCATCAATGAGCCACATTTGCCGGGTGAGCACAGCCCAATGAAGCGGACGGTTGCCGCGTTCGTCGCCGGTGTGGATCGATTCCGGGTCCGCATTAAGCTGTCTTAGGATCTCATCTCGATCCCGGTTCTTAATACTTTCCACGATGCCGCTTCCTGCCGGTGAGCTTTTGTAGCGATGACCCATATGCGTTTCCAGCAGGTCCGCAATATCTTCATATCCGCGATCCTTCGCTTTGGTCCATGAGTCATCCTGCCAGCCTAATGTTCTCTCCGTCGGATCGGCTCCGTATTCGAGCAATAAGCGGACGCTGTCGAGATTCCCGGATCGTACGGCAAAATGAAGCGGAGTGAAGTACCCGACACTTCGATTTACTAACGATGGATCCCCTTCGAGCATTGTTCGCAAGGCCGGCAAATTGCCTTCGATAGTACAGCTCATCATAGCTTTGATGCGATCCTGGTTGATAAGAGATCATCCTCTCCTATGAATTTGGCTATTCCTGCTTCCCCTTCATTTTCTTCATGACAAACTCGGCGATGCCCGTCAACATGACCGTGATAGACAGCACGCCGAGCGCATAGGGAACGATCAAAGGCACGACCCGGTAATCATGGATGTTGACCCAATGCAAGAACAACGGATACAGCAGCAGGAGAATAAAAAAGAGGATCATTTTCATAGATGACTTCCCTTCCGGTCCGGAACCAAGCCCATATAACGGCTATTGGATTGCAGCCATTATACCAAGAAACCGGATGAAGTATCCACCGATTATCCGGATTTTACTTCGTACTTGTAAGGAAGGATAATTACGTCCTGTCGATAAGGCCAAAAGAAATCTTCATACTGGAGGCTTCCGCAAAATAAGCATCCGGGTGGAGCGCCGCCTCAAATCGTCTCTCACACTCGTATTGCTGTGATGCTTCCTGAGCGGTCATCCCGCGCATCATCAGATTGTGGACAAACTCTTCCTTCTCACCGCAGGGTGATGGCCTCATGGAATTCGCAAGCTTGTTCCTGCTCTCTTGACTTGTATTCAAATCGAGAAAGTTCACACGATCACTCACTCTGCACTGAACCTGCTTCACTCCCAGCTCGCTCATGTAGACGGGCAGCTTAATGCCAATATTCCCGTCTTTACCTTCCCGCTTGGTATCCGCTTCATAGAGTCGCTGAATGAGCCCTAACCGGACGAGATCGGACTGGTCAAGCCCTTCGAAATAGTAGCTGGCCATATTCGCGATCCAGTGCGCCTCGAAGCAGGCGATTCTACCCTGATCCTCGACACAATCGATCATCTTGTGCAAAATCTCCTTCGGATTGGGCATATGCATCAGAAATGCATGGCTGATAGCCATATCATACTTGCGCTCCAGAGAAACCGTTTGAATATCCGCACGGATAAATTCGCTCTCATACGGCAGTTGGGCAAAAAGCTCTTTGGCATGGGCAAGCAGCGCTTCCCCCGCATCAACTCCGGTATAGGCAGACCCAAGGGGCAGCATCGGCAAAAGCTTCAACCCCATGAAACCGTATCCGCATCCGAAGTCGATGAGGCGGATCGGCTCGGTAATTTTCCAGACGTTTTTCACTAGAAATTCAATATAGTCGTCGTTATATAACGTCCATCTTGTGTTTCGCAGGTAGTCGATCTTGTCATCCCATGAAATAGCCTCCATTGCTGCACGCTCCTTCGAATATTTCCCGGCCGGGTACAACAACATTATCCTATTTTTCCAGAAAGATATAGACTTATCCTTTTCTTTCATTTATACTACTATTATAAGGGCTTGAGATACAGCCCCCTGCTTTAAATATGTCTTTTACAGGTACAGCACAGCGGATGTGCTGTTTTTTTGTGCCTTTTTTGCGGGCGCGACGGATACCTCCCGCCTCCATTTGTTAAGCCGGCAATGTTTGTCCAGACAGGTGCTTCGAGCTTTTATGCAAATATTTCTGCAAGCAGCCGCGGTACACCTCCCGAAGGGGCTGCGCCCGTTCAATGTCGGCCGGCGTTACCAGACAAGCGGGCTTGGTGCTGATGTCTACGCCGCTCTCATCCAGTACCGACGCGACGAACTGGGAGCAAAAATACGCATTTTCGCGATGAATCCGCATATTGAGCAGCACCCCGAACAACCCGAGGAAATTATATTTGTACCGATGCTCGTTCCGCTCAATTTCACGTATCCGGCTTCGAATTCGTTCATAGACTGCTTTGCTCACCGTACAACGGTACACGGCACAGGTAGCTTGACCAAACATGCGGCTAGTCATATCTTCCCTTACGAAACCTCCGATCCACGGGTTATTTTGCTGCTTGCGGCCGAAGCTGTACACTTCCTTCAGCTCCCGATCCATGGCGATAGACGCGTGATTCATCTCCACTCCGGTAAAGCATCGGATTAATCTCGTAAATAGCGTTCCTGTATCGGTAAGCAGCACATAAATGCTGTGTGTTTCTTTCATGGTTCCCTTCCCCATCCCAAACGTTTTGTTACATTTAGAATAAAGAAATGGCCACTTGACAGAAACGCACCCGCGACGGGTTTGCAAACCCGACTTAAGACGGGCCGGCTACTGGACGTCTAGAGGAAGACAACATATATCACCGCCGCCAGCAGGAGTCGATAAATAGCAAAGGGTACCAGCTTAATGCGGTTAATCAGCTTAAGAAAGAAACGGATCGACAGCAAAGCGAACGCAAAAGCGCTGATAAAGCCAATAGCAAAAAAAGGAACGACGTCAGCCGTTATCGAGTCCCAATGCTTCCATAGCGATATGAAGCTGGCTCCGGCCATGATCGGAACCGCCATAATGAACGTGAAATCGGCAGCCGCGCGATGGCTCATCCCCAACATGACCCCTCCGGATATGGTGGAACCGGAACGGGAAAACCCAGGCCACAGTGCCAAGCATTGAAACAATCCCATTACAAGCGCCTGCTTATACGTAATCCGGTCAACCGACTCGGTGCTCGTACGTCTTCTCGATACTCGATCCGCCACGATCATCAGTAAGGCACCGGCAACCAATCCAATGATGACCGTTGTCGTTGAGAACAAATACTCGTCTATATCGTCATGAAACAATAACCCCAGAACGCCAAATGGAATTAACCCCACGGCAAGCTTCACGAGATGCAGGCGCGAACCATCGGATCGCGACATCCGAAGCAGCTGGACAAATCGCTCCCTCATTAGAACAACAACGGCCATTATGGAGCCTAATTGAATGACGACTTTAAACGTATTTGCCGCTTCCTGGGAAAATCGTTCTTTCGTTTTGAACAGAACATCATCCACAATGATCATATGGCCGGTGGAAGACACCGGAGCAAACTCGGTCATCCCTTCAACAAACCCTAATACGAGTGCAGCCAACCAATCCCAAATATTCAATTGTATATTCCCCCGCTCTCAATGAATATCCGATTTCTCGAAATAAATAACCGTTGCCGCAAACCCTGCCAATGAAGCTACCGATACGGCTATATAGGAGTAGAGAGCTGGGTACTCGGGGATATATCCTTGCACCGCAATCGCGTGAACCGCCGACCAAGGGAACAAAACACGGTATTCGTGTGACGCCAGAGCCACATTCGCCATCGTTATGACCGCAGTGAAAATGATCGTAGGCACATAGTTTTTAAATAATAGGGTAACGAATATCGTCGGAGTGGATAAGAGAAACAGCAGACATCCTCCGAGGAAAAATTGCTTCAACGATACGAGGATGACCGCTGCGGTCAATCCGTCAAACCGGCCGATTAGCCCAAGTACGAAGGTCAGTCCCCAAGCAACCGCCGTTAACAGCATGATCCAGAGAAACAGCATCAAACATTTGCTAACAATCAGACTGAGCTTGGATACCGGAATGATCAGCAAATTTTTTAACGTATCCTCCGCATATTCGCGATGGAATAAATACGAGGTGATGACTCCGTATAACAACGTTCCGATAAGCAGAAGCACATATAAATTCGTGTTGTAAAAGGAAACCTCGAACGTGACCGGCTCGTCGGGATGAGCGCTTCGTGAATTCATGAAGCCGATGAACATCATGACGGGGGCCGCTGCCGCGCCGATGATGCTCACCCAGAGCATATGGGCCCGTTTTAGCTTCAGCAGCTCCGTATAGAGCAAATTAACCAATTGCCCCACCCCCTATGATTTTGATAAAATAATCCTCCAGCCGTTCCTCGCTCGTTTTGATTTTATACACTTCGATGTCATGCTCAACGAACAGCCGGTTCAGCTTCGCCTGTTCACCGATGTGCGAGTACACGCGTATATTGCCTTCGTCCAGTACCTCATAATCGGTTATGCTGAAATGCCGTTCCAGCAGCACGACGGCTTTATTCTCGTTCGAAACCTGAAACTCGAGGTAAATGCGGTTTCTCGCTCGAAGCTCCTCGAACGATATTTCCTCAAGCAGCCTGCCCTCGTGAATGATTCCGATTTGATCCGCCAGCTGCTCCACCTCGTACAAAATATGGCTGGAAATCAAGATGGTCATGCTTCGTTCTACAGCCAAAGATTTGATCAGCTTGCGGATTTCCTTGATGCCCATAGGATCAAGTCCATTCGTCGGCTCGTCCAGTATGAGCAGCTCCGGATGATGAAGAATCGCACGAGCAATACCCAAGCGCTGCTTCATACCCAGAGAAAAGTTGCCTACCCGCTTCGTCTCTTCCCGGTGCAGTCCTACGATTTCCAGCGCGTCCTGAATAGCGCTCTTTTTATGAACACCCATGAGCTTTGCGTTAATCAGTAAATTTTCCCGCGCCGTCAAATTCTCATAGAACCCGGAAAATTCTACTATCGCGCCGACTCTTCTTAAAATTTCCTTCTGCCTCTCGAACAGCGACTCGCCGAATATCTCGATGCGCCCTTCAGTCGGTTTAATAAGGCCTAGCAGCATACGGATCGTCGTCGTTTTCCCGGCACCGTTCTGGCCAAGAAAGCCGTAAATTTGCCCTTGCTGCACATTCATATCCAATCGATCGACCGCTTTTTGCCTTCCGTATTGCTTGGTCAATTGCATCGTCTTGATGATCGTGCTCATTGGAACCTCCCTGCTTATAATGTGTGATTTTCGTTCATAGGCTCATCATAAACAGGCGATTTTAAATGGCTCTTAACGAGTTCTTAATTATTTCTTAATCCGTGGGTGTAGCGTTTGGGAATCGTACAAGCGAATGTTGTCCGTTCGCCAGGGATACTTTCCGCCCATAGTGTTCCGCCGTGCTTCTCTACCAGCGCCTTTGCAATGGCAAGACCTAAACCGCTTCCGCCATACCGCGGGCTTCTTGAACGGTCTGCACGGTACATTCTTTCGAAAATTTTCGGAAGATCACCCGCCGCAATCCCCGGTCCTTTATCCCAAACGATCCACTCATACGACGTATCGGTTTCGGTCAGCTCGATGCCGAGCACCTTCCCTTCCTTCCCGTACTGAATCGCATTCTTGATAACATTGCGCATGATTCGCTGCAGGCTGATCCGATCTCCCTGTATCCGGCACACGGCTTCCGGGATCGCTGCTTTCAACTCCATGGAATGCAGCTTCAGCTCAGGCAAAAATTCGATTACGGTCTCCCGTGTCATTTCGGCCAAATCCAGCGTCTCCGGCTTCATCACGATCTCGTCGGCGTCCAGCTTGGCCAAATGAAACAGATCGTCGATCAAATGCTTCAAGGCGCTTGCTTTTTTACCTAAAATATCCAAATACTGCTGCTTCTCTTCTTCGGTTACCCCGATATCGTCCCGCAATGCATCGATATATCCAATAATGGAGGTCAGAGGCGTGCGGATGTCGTGGGAAATGTTGGATAACAGCTGCTTTCTGGCGGCCTCGGATTGCAATGTCCTTACCTGCAGCCTATCCAGCTGCTCGATCAGCTCATTGATCGCGAATATGAACGCATCCAGCTCAGGGTCATCGTTCGCCAGCAGCCGGGTGTTCAAATTCCCTTCAATTGCCCGCTTCAATTCGTATACACGCTGCTGCGTTTTCCTTAACGTTCTGATCCTGAGCATAATGAAAGTGATCGTAGTTATTAAAAGCACGGCAAACAGACCCCCACGAATCATATCGAAGGGGCTGGAAGGCCATACCAGGAAGAACAGCACGCCTAACGCGAGCAGTTGAACAACTAGAACCGATAACCATTTGTCACGCATCATCATTAGTCACCTACAAATTTATATCCGATTCCCCATACGGTTTGGATATATTTGGGATCGGATGGGTCATCTTCGATTTTCAATCTTAATTTACGTATATGAACCATCACGGTATTGTCGTCTTCCAGGTAATCGCTGTCCCACACGTTGCGAAACAGCTGCGTCTTCGTAAATACTTGCTCCGGATGCGACGCCATAAATTTCAGCAGCTCAAATTCCTTGGCTGTTAACGCCAGCTCTTCCCTGCCTTTGGTTACAACATACTTCTTCAAGTCTATCGTCAGGGTGTTAAATTGGATCCGCTGCGCCCCCTGGGTCTGCTGATTCCCATTACTATTAGTGCCGCTGCCTAGTACGAGAAACCGCCGCAAATGCGCCTTGATTCTCGCAATGACCTCATGAATGCTGAACGGCTTCGTAATATAATCGTCCGCACCGATGCTAAGGCCTACAATTTTGTCGATCTCCTGATCTTTGGCGGTCAGCATGACAATGGGAATGTTCGTCCGGGTGCGAAGACTCCGGCATACTTCCATCCCGTCCACTTTAGGCATCATCAGATCCAATATGACCAGGTTATAAGTGCGCTCGGCAAACATTCGGAGCGCTTCCTCACCGTCAGAGGCTGTATCGACCTTGTAGCACTCCTTTTCCAGATACGCTTTCAACAGCTGTCGTATTTCCTTATCATCGTCGGCTATCAATACACGAATCGAATCCATAGTTCTCTCCTATTTCTAGCTACTTCCAATCAATAGATTCTAGTGTAACGCATTCCGTACTAAATGCAAAATGGTGCGCTGCTCTGTTGTCAAATGAGAAAAACGCCTTGCGGCGTCCTTGGTGTGCAATATACGTTTGTACATGGGGATGGAATTGGGTGTGGGATTCCGGCCGCTGTTGAAGTCGTGTTCCTTTGAATGGTAGGCTTGCCGCGGTAGGAACACGAGCTTCAAAGGCGGACGCTCCCGCTCCTCCACCCCACACCCATTCTCTCTCTTGTTCTACTCTGTGCTTCGTGCTGCTTCTTTAAAACTTGTCGGTTTATCGGTATTCATAACCATGAAACGACTCAACCGTCCTCGTACGTCTTTCTCCCTTGACCTGCCGGCCCGGCCAGCTCTAACTGCCCGAAGCCGGTAACCGCTTCCCGAATCCCGTCGTATGCCGGGTTCACATACTGAACGAACCAATGATCCAGCTTCGACTTCATAGCGGCGCGATGCTCCTGGAGATCCGGTTGATCGACTACGTTATTACGCTCCTCCGGATCATGGACCAGATCATACATCTCATGCGGTCCATACGGATACCGGTGTATATACTTCCATTCCCGGGTTCGAATCATGCGCACTGGTCCATATTCGTCGTAGATGACGACATCGTCGCGACCCATATCCTCTTCCCCAAGCAGGAGCGGCATGAAGCTGCGTCCCGGCAGCGAGTCAGAGTCAGGATGACCAATATCAACATACTCCAGCAGCGTCGGCATGAAGTCATAACCGCTGACCAGCCCTTCGCATACATGCCCTTGCGGAAGGCGTCCCGGCTGACTAAAGATAGCGGGTACCTTGACCGACGTATCAAACATATTTTGCGGGAACGTTCCGTTGCCTTTGCCCCAGATCCCATGATGCCCGCAGTTAAATCCGTTATCGCTCAGGAAACAGACGAGCGTCTGCTCCCGAATCCCCATCTGCTCCAGCTTATCGATGATGCGTCCAACGTTCCGATCCATCGCCGTAACCGCTGCGAAGTATCCCATTAAATTGGCCCTTTGGTCATCCGACCAGGGTGCCGTACGGATCGACCACGGATGCTTCTCTTCCTGCGGGCACGACTCGAATGCGCAGTCTCGGTACAGATCCACAAATTCCTGCGGATGATTATCGATCCACGGGCTGTGAGGCGCTGTGTAATGAACGCTTAAGTAAAACGGCTCCTCCCCGTCGTGCCGATCCAGAAACTGCAGCGCATCCTCTGTAATGACATCGGTCAAGTAGCCCGGCTCTTGAATCAGTACGCCGTCCCGAATCATAGGTGCGTCATAATAAGCGCTTCCTCCGGTCTGATGGACGTACCAATGCGTAAAGCCCTTCTGCGGCTGCAAGCTGTCACCGAGATGCCATTTGCCGCTCAAGCCGCATTGATAGCCGTTGTCAGCCAGCAGTTCCGTGTAAGCTGTCTGCCCTTGCAAATATTGGATCGACCGCTCACCAACATTTCCTTGGCGTATCCAGTCGTGAATGCCGTGCTGCGATGGGATGCGTCCGGTTAACAGTGAAGCTCGTGCAGGCGAGCAGACCGGCGAGGTGCAGAAGAAATTCGTGAACCGTACTCCCTCTGAAGCAAGCCGATCCAAATGCGGAGTGTGAATCTCGGTATTTCCTGTGCACCCCAGAGCCCACGGCCCTTGATCGTCGGTTAAAATAAACACGATGTTCGGTTTATCGGTATTCCGTTGTTCCATAAGGTGAACCGCTCCTTTCTTAAGCTCTCCTTCAAAATAGATTGGACTCAACGATCTCGCGACCTAATGCTCTCGCGCTTTGTCCACGGACTGCTACTTTTTGCCTTGCGCCTGATACGCTTTATTAACGGCATCAAGCACCTTGTTCCCGCCTTGATCGCGCCATTTTTTGGACAGATCGGTTAACCCGGTGTCGATATCTCTTTTCCCCGTAATCATTTCAATATAATATTGATTCATCAGCTCTCCCAGCACGCCGCCCATCTCAATCTCCTCAACCGTCGTTGAATGGATCAGATTAGGCACCATGTTTTTGGTCGCAATGTCTACGGATTCCTTCGCCCGGTCGGCTTGCGGCTCCGTCTGAGGCAAGTAATTTTCCGTCAACGGCCAGACGAGACTGCCCCATGCCAGCGGATGAGCCCAACCATTGGCGGCAAAGCCGTCTTTTGCCCGCTCTTCTTCGTTGTAGACGATTTTGTCGCCCTGCTTGGTATAATGAACGCCCTCCATACCTAGCTCCAACAAGCTGCGACCTTCCTTGGACAGCATAAACTCAATGAGCTTCGCCGCCTTTTCCGGATTCTTTGCTTGCTTTGTAATTCCGGTGAATAAGCCGTTTTTCGGATTACTGTTCATGCCTCTTTTGCCATCAGGGCCTGCAGGCGGCGCAGAATAGCCGAGTTTTCCGTTAGGGTTAATTTTTTGCAAGCTCGTTTCGAGACGATTCACATGACGGAATAACGGCGCAGACATGAAACCAACCTTGCCTTGGTAAAACTTTTGCTCGCGCTGCTGCGTATCGTTCAATAAAAACTCCGGATCGATCAGCTTCTCATCCCACAGCTTGCGCAAATACTGCACGCCCTGCTTGAACGCAGGATGCTCGAAGATCGGCACTACCTTGCCTGCGCTATCCAGAACCCAATCCCCGTGCGGCATCCCGTACGCATAGAACACAAAATTAAACGATCCGTTAAAGCCTGTGCTCTTTTGCGCGGTTAAACCGTAGGTGTCGTTTTTCCCGTTTTTATCCGGGTCTTTGGTCGTCACATCTTTTAGCGCTTGGTGAAACTCATCCAAGGTTTGCGGCGGCTTTAAGCCGAGAGCATCCAACCAGTCCGCGCGAAAGGCAATCGTCGTATTCGCCCGCTCCTCAATGAACGGATAGCCGTAATATTTCCCGTTCACCGCGGTCCATTGGAGATTTTTCTCGATTTTCTCTTTCACCGTAGGCATCAGAGGCAAATAGTCGTTGATTGGAAGCAGCAGACCTTCGTCAATCCATTGATTCAGTGATGGCGACGGGTAGTTGATGGTAACGATATCCGGCAGGTCGCCGGTAGCCATGGCTACGTTGATTTTCTCGTAACCGTTTTCAGGAACGAATTTGACTTCGAGATCAATGTTCAATCTTTTGTTGATTTCCGCGACGATACGATCTCCCGGTTTGATTCCCATGGCCGCGTTATCCCCTGGCGTCAGGAACACAATCTTGGTCGGTTTATCGCCGTCACTCCCCCCTTCCTTCTTGCTCGCATTATCCGCTCCACTGCTGCAAGCAGTTGAAGATAGGGTCAACACAACAGCTAGAGCAGCCAACGCGCCTTGTTTCGATCGTCTCATTTACATGTCCCCCTCTAAGCTTATTCCTTCACAGCGCCCAAAGTAACGCCTTGTACGAAATACCGTTGAAAAAATGGATAAATGATCATCACCGGAATCGTTGATATCATAATTGTCGCCATTTTGATAGATTGTCCCAGTAGAAACGGACTGTCCCCCCCTGACTGAAAAGCCGCCTCATTATCGATCAGCATCGACCGGAGGAACAGCTGTAGCGGCCAAATATCCTTGTCGGTAATGTACATGACGGCCGTAAAAAACTCGTTCCATTTGGATACCGCGTAAAATAACGAGATGGTGGCAATCGCGGGCATCGACAAAGGGATGACAATGCGCAGCAATATGCCGAAATCGTTGCTGCCGTCAATTTTGGCCGACTCCTCCAGACTCTCCGGAATGGACGTGAAAAAACTGCGCATGATGATGAGATTGTACGTTTGAATCATAGCTGGAATCATCATCGCCCAGACCGAGTTCATCATCCCCAGCTGCTTCACGACAAGATAGTTCGGGATAATCCCTCCGCTGAACATCATCGTGAAGACGATGGCGAACATAAGGACTCTTCCCCCGGGCAGTTCTTTCTTGGATAAAGCGTAGGCGGCGAGCGTCGTGGCGATCATGCTGATTACCGTACCGAGAACCGTAACCAGGAAACTGACCTTGTAAGATGTCCAAAGCTGATCCAGCTTCAATAAGTACTCGTAGGACTCTAATGTTAGAGTTCGAGGGAATAAGTGAACACTTTGGGCCAAGCTTTCGTTCAACGGCGTGATCGAGATGATCAGTGAATCCCAGAACGGGTATAGCGTCAATAACGCAATCAGCGTCAATAGCACAAGATTGAACCCGTCAAACAGCTTGCTCGCAAAACCGGTATGTGTCATATGAATCCTCCTGACGGCTACTCGTCTGTAGTTCCTTATCGTTCTAATAAATTCCCTGCTCGCCCATCATTCTTGACAGTCGATTCGCAATAACAAGCAGGACGAAATTAATGGCCGACTTGAACAATCCGACTGCAGCCGCGAGGCTGAAACGTCCTTCCGTCAACCCGATCCGGTAGACGTACGTGTCGATGATATCCGCTACATTATAAACGCCGGGGTGATACAGCACGAAGATTTGCTCGAACCCCGCTTCCATCAGGCTGCCGATGCGAAGAATAAGCAGGATGACTATCGTGCCGCGGATGGATGGCAGAGTAATGTGCCATATTCGGCGCCAACGGTTCGCTCCGTCCATCAAGGCAGCCTCATACATCTGCGGATTCACTCCTGCCAGCGCCGCCATATAAATGATCGTGTTCCAGCCGAACTCCTTCCAGATCATCGACCATACGAGCGTGCTGCGGAAATGGGATTCATCCGTTAAAAATCCGACCGGATCTCCCCCCAACGAACGGAGGATGTTATTGACGACGCCGTTATCCGTGGATAACAGGTTGATCAGCAAGCCTCCCATAATAACCCACGATATAAAGTGAGGCAAATAAACGATCGTTTGGACGACTTGCTTTAACAGCAGCTTCCTGACCTCGTTCAACAGCACAGCCATAATCAGCGGCAGCGGAAACCCGAACAGCAACCGGTACAAGCTGATCACAATCGTGTTCCAAAACACCTGCCAAAATTTATCGAGCTTGAACAGATACTCGAAATGTTGAAATCCGACCCATGGACTGCCAACAATCCCCTTCGTAATGCTGAATTGTTTGAACGCAATCAATGCTCCGTACATCGGATAATAATGGAAGATCCCGTAATAAACGATCGCAGGCAAAAGCATCAAATACAAATAGCGGAATGAAAGAATGCGCTTCCATAATGTCTGTTTTCTGACCAACGCCTTCGACTGGACTGTAGTCGCCGGAATTGCCATCATGATTCCCCCTTCTTTATAGTTTGTTTTTGAAAACATCTTCAGCATAGGGGCTCAGGCAATCCGGCTCAAGATTGATTATTTGTAAACGGTTTCTTTTGATAAGATTCACAGGTATCAATTCATCGGAAAGGGTTCAATTTCTCAGTTTTCGATTCTCAAACGATCCAGAGAGCTGCGGTTTCGATATTCCGTAGGCGTCAAACCGGTCATCTTCTTGAAGGTTCGAATAACGTTTTGCTTTTGACCGAAGCCGGTGAGCTCGGCGATTTCATTAATATTTTTATCCGTATTGTCCAGCAGTCGGCATGCTTCCTCGAACCGGATCTCCGTCAAATAATCGATGAAGGTTTTGCCGGTTACCTCCTTAAACACTTTGGACAAATAATTGCTATTCATAAAAACGAGATCAGCGAGCATCTGCAGGCTAAGAGGCTCCCGGAAATGGGCGCGGATGTACGCTGTGAGCTTTTCAATGACTTCGGCATTTTTGTTCTCCCTCTTATCCTGAAGCTCCGACGCGGTATTCCTGATCAGCTCTCCAAACCAATGCTGCACGTCCTCAGGACTTTGCAATTTGGCAAAATCGGCGTACCAATGCCGTTCTTCGTCATCCGGTCCCCCGCCTCTTTGTACAAGCTCCACCCGGACGGCAACCAATCCGTTCAATAAATGCGTCAAAATCATATGCTTGTAGGAGAAGCCGAACTGTGAGTCGTTGTTCAATTGCGTGATCATTTCGTCCTTCTGAGCAAGCGCCTTGTCCAGATTGCCTGTCTTGAGCTCCGCTATCAGCTTCTCCACCTGTTGGCGGTATGCGATAAACCGGTTCCTGTTCGAACGGTTCAATTCCAAATCATGAAGCGACAGAATGCTTCCTTGCCCTGCTACTTGCTCATACAACAATGCTTCCGCTGCTTCGTTATAGGACAAAGCGATTTCGGTAAGCTTTTTATACTTGCCGCCTATGCCCACGGTCATTACGACATCATCCATTTGTTCACTCACGGCAGAAATCATGCGGAGGGCTAGCTCCTTTGCTTTCTCGAATGCGTGCGAATGATCCGGCTCGTTTCCGGTGTTCATGATGATGACATCGTGCCTGTGGAATTGGCTGACATAGACGCCTTTTCCAAAGCCGGCCATAGCTTGCTCGCATATCGACCTGATTTGAAAATAGATCAGGTTGCGCTCCTGCTCCCCGCTCTCCGTTATCGAAGCAGCCTCCAGATGGACTCGCAGCACCAGCACCATGAAATGCTCCGGATTCAAATCCAAACCGTAATATTCCAGCTGCCGCAGCATGTCCTTCTCATCGGTGGTTTTACCGGACAACAGATTGACCAGCACGTGGTCCTGCAATATCAATTCCTGACTGCGGAATTTAGCTTTGAACTCTTCGTTCTCATGGAACAGCCGGTTGATCGATTCGCCAATAAAACCGAATTCATCTTTCCCTTGCATGTCCTGCAGAGGATTCTCCCTGTTCGAAGCAAGGGCCATCACCATTTTTTTAACCGGCTTATAGTAATTGCGCGATACAACTACCATCATCAGTACGCCTAGCACCAGCACGAACAGCGATATAAATATCGTAAGATGAATGACGTCCTTGGATCTCTTGAATACTTCGTCGTAAGGATTGAGGGTCAGGTAGATCCACCCGTTAAACGATGAGGTCATAAAGGAAACTAGGGTAGGTTCGCCATGGATCTCCTCCACGAAGTACCCTACCTTTTCACGCTGAATCCGCTCCATGTCGGTCTGGTTGAAGCGGGTCAAAAGCATCGATTTGTCTTTGTAAGACAGCACCTGCCCCTCCGGGTTCAAAATCGCCACATTGCCTAGCTTACGCTTATTCGTGTTCACCACAGCGTTATACAGTACGTCCTCCTTCAAATTGATCTGAAGTGCGCCTTGCTTCTTCACACTTTGAATCGGCACGCTGAAATAAAACGAGATGACGGTATCGGAGCGCTCCGCCGAAGCGGCATTGGCAGCCTCCCAAGCGGAAGTCGTACGCCCCTCCAGAAATTTGCTCAGATGATCGGCATAAAGGAAATCGGCGATATCGGTGATCCCCGAGCTGGATATGAGCTTTTTATTAACCGCACTATACAAATAAATGGAGTCGATGTAATTGGAAGAGTTGATTCGCGTAGAAAACAAGTCTCCCGTATTTTTCAAGAAACGGTATTCCTCCTCCAGATTCCACGGCAGCCATACGGATTTTTGGACATCGGTATTCAATGCCAGTGAGCTGGCCATCTGCTGTACTTCGCCGAATGCTTGTTCGACAATTTTTCTCGATTGGTCCAGCAGCTCCGTATTGCTTCCGAGCACTTCCTCCTTGAGCATGGAGTTCGTATAGCGATATACAAGTGTGCCGACCAGCAATGTAATGACGATCATCGCGACGGTTAAGTGAAACAGCAGCCGGATAAACACGGATCGCTTCATATTCAGATTCCCCCTAAACAAACGTTGATTGCAACCGTTTTATAAGATCCCATGATTTTCTTATCCATGATCTAAGTGTATTACGATTTTACGCAAGATGTAAGGAGGAAATCCGGTCGAACTTGTGGAAGGCTTTCGTTTTAATAAATTCAAAAAGAAAAGGTCATCACGCATGCGCGCTGCGGTTAAACATTCCAGAAACACAAAAAAAGCCCCGGAATCATCCGGGACTCTTCATTCTCGTGTATTATAATACTGTTGAACTTGCATAAGAAGCTGTTGCTTGAAGCCTATTTGGTCCGTTTCTCGTCAATCGCTTTGGTTATATCCTCGCCGGCTTGCCTCAATGCGGTATTAATGTCCACTCCATCGATAACGACTTTGAGGAAAGCATTATTGATAGCGGAGGCGACTTTGTTCGGATCCGCCTTGACAAGTCCTTTGTCCCTTTGAGGAGGGGCCGGTGCCAAATCATATTTATAGGCTGCTTCGACATGCTTTCCTTTTAGAGCCGGAACGTTCTGGCCGAACGTTTTGACCGCTTTGTCCATCGCTTTGATCGATGGCAGGCCTGCCAAATTCGTGGCATAATCCGTTTGTACTTCATCGGAGAGCAAGTAGGCAATAATTTTGAAGGAGATGTCCTTATTCTTATTCGTATTCGTAATGAACCAATATGCGGAGGACGACTGATTCATGGTGTTAGGCTTTTCTTTGAACGTCGGGATGGTGACCATATCCCACTCCAAGCCTTCCGGGAACGTACGGAACTTGGTAAGCTGGTTAACCTGCATCGCTACATCGCCTTTAATAAAAGCATCCGATTCGACGCCGGCCGACCTGTTCTTCGTATCTCGGTTATTGTTCGTAATTTGATAAAAGCGCGCAAGGTTCTCAAACTGCTTCTTCCAAGCTTCGTCATTGTACATTTTGTCAGCCTTCGGATCCAGATACGGAATGCCAAGCTGATTATCTCTCATGATGACCCCTTGCTGCATGCTGAAGCCGCGATATACTTTGCCGCCATCCACTCTCGTCAGCTTCTGAGCCAGGTCGTACACTTCGTCCCAAGTCATTCCATCCTTCGGATAAGGGACACCGAACCGGTCGAAAATCGATTTGTTATAGTAAAGCACCTGCGGGTCGAAATCCGGCATTGGAAGACCGAACAATTGTCCGTCCGGATTCGTGTTGCGGATAGCGTCGATAAGCTGCGGTTTGAAGCGGGACAAATCATAATTATATTTCTTCACAAGCTCGGACATATCGTAGGCGAGACCCGTTTCGATGATAAACCCGTCTACCCCGTTGGTCTTGCCGTACATGATGTCAGGATAAGTACCGGCATTAAGCAGGTCCTGTAAAGTCTGGCCCGTCGTACGCGGAATGAAATTGATGGTCACGTTCGGAAATTTCTGCTTGATGCGATCGCCGTAATATTGATTGAATACATCCATATCGTCAGGAAAATCCGACTTGAAGGTGAGCGTTACCGGTTCGTTATCGACCTTGTTCAAATCGGCGGCGGCTTCTGCAGGAGCTTTGTCGGTCGAGGTGGTTGACGAAGAGCTGCAGGCTGCAAGCAGCGGAATAAGCAGCGTGCATGAAATGGCTGTGGAAATGACTTTGTTCAAGAAAAAACCCCCTTAAGTAGTAAATGAATCCAAACTGGAAGCGCATTCAAGATATTGCAATCGCTTGCAAATGCATTTCTTATGATAATCGCATGCTTCTTCAGATCTCTATATTTAATCTTTCCAGAAACATTCTTTATTAAGATCAATATATCAGGAATCATACGTTTGTCAACAAATTATTACTAAAATGAAACCGCTATCAATCATATCAACAAAAAAACAGCTGGCTCCTGTTCGGAGCTAGCTATTTGGGAATTCTTCTCCACGTACCTTGGCATAAATCATCGTATCTCGTAAAGCCCCCTTAACATCGCGGGCCTCACTCCGCAATATCGCTTCGAGCGTGAAGCCGGCTCTCTCAGCCACCTTACTGCTTCGGGAATTCAGGGAATCGCAGCGGATTTCGATCCGGTTGGCATTCAAGTGCCGAATGGCGAATTCCGTAATTCCATTGACCGCCTCGGTAATGTAGCCTTGTCCTGCACAGGATGTACGCACCCAGTAACCGATCTCGAAGCGCCCGGCTTCCCAATCGATCCGGTGCAGACCGCTGCACCCGACAAGCTCCCCTGTAACCTTATTCATTAACATGAGGCGCAGGTCGGTTCGGTCCAAAAATTTCAGCCGCGCCTGGCGAATGTTAAGCTCTGACTCTTCGAGGCTCGGAATCTGCTGCGCCCACGGCATCCAATGACGCAGCTCCTCAATGCTTTCCTTTACCGCTTCGTTCACTGCTTCCCCGTCTCCCCACAGCGGAGCGCGGATTAACAATCGGTCGGTTTCGAAGCTTTCGGGAAACGACAATAAAATCGGATTCTTCACGGTTTCCACCACCCCAGTTGAAGATATTTCCAATTACGCTACCATAATATGGGCGAATTCGCAATACCTTATTGCAGCAGCTTATTGCGGCTTGCCTAACCAATGAAACGGTGTCGTATTAAAATACAAATTCGGATTCACCGGCACATTGTTCGCCCAGAAGGTAAAGTGCAAATGCGGGCCGGTAGAGAAGCCCGTGGAGCCTACCAAGCCGATGATGTCGCCTTTCTTAACTTTATCGCCGGTCTTAACCTTCAGCTCCGACAGGTGGGCATATTGAGAGAACAGCCCGATTCCGTGATCGATGTAGATCGAATTGCCGGTTAAGTACAAGCTGTCCGCCAGGGCGACCACACCATCGTTCGTCGCTTTAATTGGCGTACCTTGCTTAGCCGCGAGGTCTAGTGCCAGATGGGATCCGCTCAGCTTACCGTTGACATACCGCATATGCCCGTAAGGCGTCGTCAAAATTCCTTCAATCGGTTTGATGAATTCCGATGTGAACAGAAACTCCGGAGCGGAAATGCTTCGCGCGGCATCGATTTTTACCTGGTCCGCTTGGATTCGCTTCGTGTCCTGGCGCATGCTGTTCATCTCTTCCGTCACTTGAAGATACTGCTTAGGGAAGTTTTGAGCCGTCACCTTCAAGATTTGATCGCCGATCGGGTAATCGCCCGGCTTCACTTCGGTACTGATTGGCAAATAGGTAAAGTAACCTGCGCCGAACGGCTGTAACGTATAGGTTTTCCCCTGCCAATCCATCGTTCCCGGCTTATTATGGCGAATCAGCGCGACATCCCCCTGACTAACCGTTCCAGGGATCAGCAGCCATTCGGAGCGGAATGCCTGTTCCGCCTGTTCTTTGGAAGCATACCACTGCGATTCGGTCTGCATCCTTTGCAGCAGCCGCTTTTCCTCTTGGATCGCATCCTTTACACCGCTTGTAACCTCGGACTGCCAGCTAGCGCCCCCATCGGTTGTGACGAACAGCTTCTCTCCTATAGCGCCTTGATCCTGAACGAGCGCCCAGCCTACTCGGTCCGTCATCATTTGCATTTGCTTAAGCGAATATTCTTTCTCAAGATACTTGATCGTTGTGACGGGCTTGGACTCTTGTAAAATCATCCATTGATCTTCCGGCTGAGATCCCGTTGCGACTTCAACCGGGACATTATCCGCCTTCACCCATGAAGAGCCTCCGTCCGATGTCGCCATGATGCCGTCCGCATACCGGATCCAGCCATGATCGAAGTCCGTCATGCGAAATTCAACAGCTTCTCTATACTTCGGAGCCGGCGGCTCTGCCGTCTTGGCCTCCTGCTTCCAGCCTTCGGGAATCATATGCTGAAAACCGGGCATCGCATACAGTGCGCCGCCTGCGGCCATCCCTGCAACGAGTCCGAATAGCAGCAGTGCGGTTTTCTTGGATTTACGTTGTTTTACTCGCGTCATCTTTATTTCATCCTCCGGATAATCCCGATCTTACTGTAAATATTAGGGTTCCCTCCCATTCTCACATCTTTTTAAGAGGATTACAATGATTTCTTTGTTATAACTAAACCTGCCACTATTCGTATGTTGGCATTTCGGTTAAACTCGTAGTATGATTGACTTTAGTAGATTAATAGAAGAGGAGAACCATTACGATGAAAAAAAGCATTACGCTGGTTGCAACTACAGCAATGGCATTTTCTATGTTCGCATCGGTTGCAATGGCGGACACAGCCAAAACGTCAGCAGATTATACAGATCTCGCCGGAATCGAATCCGGTTTAAAAACCAAGATTGACACGCTTCTGTCGAAAGGTATTTTTGAAGGCGTATCCAGCGATACATTCGGCATTTCGCAAAATATGACCCGCGCACAATTCGCCAAAGTAGCTTCTCTTGTGTTCGGCCTGAAAGTGGACACATCGCTTCAAACCTCCAGCTTCACAGACGTTCAAGCGAACGATCCTGCCAACGGCTGGGCGATTCCTTATATCGAGGCAGCCAAAAAAGCCGGTCTGATCGACGGCATGACGGAAACCACTTTCGCTCCTGGCGATAATGTTACAGTCGGTCAATTGGATACAGTGCTGCTGAAAGGCCTCGGTAAAAAGGTAGATACATCCGCAACTCCTTGGTATGCGAATGCGGTGAAGCAAGCGACCGAGCTTGGCATTCATCCTTCCAATAAAAATGGCGATGCCGCAGCTACCCGCGCGGATCTAGTTGTAGGTGCATACGGCTCTTTGCCGGCGTCGCCAACAACGGAGCAGCCGGCAAATGAAAATAAAGTGTCGGTAGCCTCGGTACGAGCTCAAGGTGATGTGACTATCGTCGTAGCACTCGACAAGATAGTAGATACAGCCAAAGCTTCGTTTACGGTAAGTAAAGACGGTACTCTGCTCCCTGTTACGACAAATTGGGAAGTGGATAAGAAAACAGCTACTTTGACTCTGTCAACAGACAACAAGCTGACATCAGGAAGCTATGTCGTTACTTTAGGCGGTATTGACAGCTCGACGATCGGCACTGCATCCGCAACATTAACCGTCGGCAGCGTTTCTAGCTCCACAGGAGATTACAAATACTGGGTTCCTGAATCTTACACGCTCAGTAACGTTATCGATAGCGGTTTGACGGAATCCGCAACCGGTGAATCCGGCTACGCTACGAGAGCCGAAGCCGAGGACCCTACTCAGAGCATGTTTGCCAAAGAAATCGAAATCACCGTTACAACGACATCCGGTGATGAAGTGGCGGCTCCCGGTCTTATCGAGTCCGTTACCTCTTCGAATCCAACGATTGTCAAAGCTGCCGTATCTGCTGACCATAAAGGGTATATTCTAGGCAACAAAGCGGGTACAGCAACAATCAACATTCTTTATAAGACGATTTCCGGCGAGAAGAAGCAGCTTTCCGTTCCGGTAACCGTTAAGGACGAAACGATCTCTACTCAGAAAGTCGAGGCAAGAGATACCACTATTAAAGCAACGGTATCCACAGTAACAAGCGGTGTATATGGCGGAGTATTCAACGCCTATGAAGAAATGGATATGCTGGTTACCGATAATTACGGCAATGAATATGAGCGTGAAGAAATTCAGGATTACAACTTTGCATTGGGAATCCAGTTCATGGCTGAGGATGTCGTAGGCGATCCTTCCAAGGGGGATACCGGTTCGGTAATGATTGACAATGCAGGCTACGTATTTATTAAAGGTAACGTAACCCAGTTCACTTTGACGGTTGTAACTACGAACGGTACCCGTGTTGCTGCGGGTGTTCAAGTAACGCAGGAATAGTTTTCCGGAAATTCAGCATAAAGAGCCCTGGTATAGTCACCTATGCCAGGGCTTTTTTTACTGCTCTTCACCGATCACGTCGGCGTCCAGGCAGCAGCGTTACTTTTTATTGTCGTCGGAATTTCTACCGAGTATCCGGTCATAGCGGTTATCGATCTCTTCCGCCATTTGCCGGTACAGCTTCGTCTCTTCGACCACAGGCTCGACTTGCGCTTGTATGCGGATTTCCGTTTTTATAGGCAGTCGTTTTCGTGCCGCTTCCGTCGTGTCCTGCTGTTCCATTTCGCCTTCCGTCAGCGTTTGGGCGAGCTGTTCTTCCACTTTTTTGGCGTCCATTCCCTCATCCCTCCAAGTGTGCACAAGATTCTCCAATTACTTTACCCGTCATCTTGATCAATTACCCAGCAACTTATATTAATGTTATTAATTATTAATGTTATAAAAAATCATTCCGCTCAGATGATGTTTAGCCATCCGGCCTTTCTTGAAGCCGGTGTGACGAATTCAATATGAACCTGCTGTTCATCTACCGAGAACGATATAATGGTTCGACTGGAGCTTAAGCTTAAAGAAAGCATAATTGCATATCTTCTATTAACTATTTTGCGAGAAAGTCCGGCCTGAACAGGTTGGGCTTTTATGTATTCGGCAAACATTTTGTATAAAACTTTACAATCCAGAATACGCTTACATTGGAGAATTAGTTTTCACAAATTCTCTATCAACATGTGCTTCAAATAGAATGATTTGGGTAATAATTCCCATAACAACAAGAGCAGTCATGATAAGACCAGGTATAAGGAGAGATGATTGATGAACAAGTTGAACATGCAATTAGGGATTATGGCAATGTGCGCTGTCTTCATGCTGCCTGCCGCTGCCGGTGCAGCCGCTGCGACCGACTCCGGGGCTAAGGCAACGTCGGAACCGTCAAAAACTACACCTGCCGTAATCTCCGGCAGCGTCGGTCAAACGAATGTAAACGGAGTCGTCGTACCGGGCTACTATGTGACGAATCCCGACTCAAGAGTGGCTTACATTCCAGGCGGAGTCGGTCTGGTCGTTGTGAATAAAGGAACGGCACTGCCTCCCGGAGCTTATTATGTGACCAAATAACAGGGTATAGTTTGCCTCATTCACTTACATACTAATTACTGTTACCACATTTCATAGGCAGCATGTTCTAATAATTATTTATCAAGAACGGAATAAGTTCTTCTCCTAATGTTTTTAGGGGGGAACTTATTTCGTTAACTGAATCTCTCTTACCTGCGACGTTAACATTAATTAAATGTACGCCTAATACTCCTATTACACTTTACATTTACAATAAAGTCATCTAGGGTTACAGGAGGAATTGCCATGAGAATCCACCCAAAGCCTAT
Source organism: Paenibacillus sp. NPDC056579 (assembly GCF_042793215.1). Classification (NCBI taxonomy): domain Bacteria; kingdom Bacillati; phylum Bacillota; class Bacilli; order Caryophanales; family Paenibacillaceae; genus Paenibacillus; species Paenibacillus sp. NPDC056579. The sequence goes on along the minus strand of NZ_JBHTVD010000001.1, from coordinate 987,838 downwards.
CCAAAGAATCATCGCTATCGTTTGCTTGGTCTCTTTATTTCTTGTCGGGATCAATGAACTTCGTTCGAGGTTTGTTTTGGTCAATCCTATTCCGACGGATTCGTACGAGTATGAATTCGAATTTTTGAACGGCAAGGTGCCTGCCAATCCACACGGTATTACAAGATGATACAAACCCAATGTCGGCGGCGTAATGTCGTGACCCCTCTAACTTCCCCTATATCAATAATAAGGTTTAATCATTAAATAAACGAGTACTCCTGTGAAGCTGACATAAAGCCACAGCGGCATAGTCCAACGGGCAATTCGGCGGTGCTTGTCCAGTTTATTCGTAATCCCCCGTGCGAACGTTAACAAAGATAGCGGTACAATGACAGCGGCCAGTACGATATGGGTTAGCAGCACAAAATAATATACATATCTTAGAGGCCCATCTCCCCCATAAGATGTCGAAGGTGCCATGGCATGGTAAGCAAGGTAAGAGACCAGAAACAACGCCGTGGTTGTAAATGCTGCATAAATAAATCTTCGATGCCACAATACATTTTTCTTCAAAATGAGAAATAGCGCCCCCAGCAAAAACACAAAGGTAAATGAATTCATGATGGCGTTAAATAGAGGCAATACTTTCAGATCAAAGCCCGCAACCGGATCAATATTCGGCAAAAATAAAAGCAGTAACACAAGGACATTAATTGCAATGGAAAGTCCTACGACCCATGGAACATAGTTGAAGGTAGATGTTTTCATCGGAAGCGATGCTCCTTTATCTTAATTTGCATGGACTGTCGGTCTGCTGCAACCTGATCTTACGCAAAACTTGGTACAAGGTCAATATGAACCGGCACATTGTGCAACATTAGACAAGGCTTCTTGACCGAATTATGAATATTCAGGCGGAACCGATAAGCTTCCATACCATGTAAACCGCGGTTGACCAAATTAGAAGAGCCGAGCATTTAGACAATCCCATCCTAAATCCTTTAGCCCAATTTACATTCCCCATTCGATGACCGGCAATGGCCAAGCCTGTGAACCATATCCAGGATACAACGATAACCGCTGATGTAAATGCTGTCTTCTCCACGCCTGTATAGCCGATCGAAGTCGTCCCAATAACCCCTATGGTGTCCAAAATAGCATGAGGATTCAATAACGATACGGAAGCTGCAAAGACGACTTGCCGCCGCCAGTCGAATTTTTGTTCCGATGCAGGATTCTGCATTACCGCTTCGCTTGTCCATAAAGTCCACCCCATATAGATCAGAAACAAGCTGCCCAATCCAAGCAGGATGCCGTTTAGCCATTCCCACTTCAAAACCACGACTGATATTCCGGACACGGCTGCTACAATCATCACCGTATCGCATAATGATGCTGTAATTACAGCGGGCATAGCCTTCTTAAGTGCCGAATGATTCATGCCCTGATTCATAATGAACACATTTTGTACGCCTAGCGGCAAAATAAGTCCTAGCGCAAGTAAAAAACCATGGATCATTGCTTCAGTCATCTGTACCCTCTCTTATCTTGGTGTCGTTTTGTTTTGCCCATCATTATAATGCATTTCGGATGCCTTGGCTCCAACCATTTGGATGGCTGCTAAACCAACCAAGTGGTATAATATAATGGATGACAACGAACACCTGCAGGAGGATACACTTTAGACATGGAGAACTGGCAGCCTGACCGCGCCTCTCATATCCCGCTTCATTTGCAAATCAAAGCGTACATCATTAATAAAATCGCCAACGGAGAATGGCCCGTAGGAACGAAGATCCCGCCTCAGCGGAAGCTGGCGGAAGCCTTTGGGGTAAACCGCAGCACAATTGTAGCGGCTATGGATGAATTGACTGCAGACGGCTTCATCGAAGGAAGCAGCGGTGCAGGCACCATTGTCGTTAACCATACTTGGAGTGTGATGGCCTCGACTCCTCCTCCCGACTGGACTTCCTATGTGAAGTCAGGTGCTCATAGTGCGAACCTGCCGACAATACAGCAAATTAATGAGGCGGAGTTTCGACCAGGAATCATCCGCCTTGGAACCGGCGAGCTGGCGAAGGAGCTCCTCCCCTCTCACCGAATGCAAGAGGTACTGCAATCCATCTCAGCACGGGCCGTACCGCTCGGTTATGAGGAGCCGAAAGGGAATTATGCTTTACGGCAGCATATCTCTCGGCACGTAAAATCTCTGGGGATAACGGCGTCCCCTTCGTCTATCTTGATCGTTTCCGGAGCGTTGCAAGCATTGCAGCTTATTTCTCTCGGATTACTACACAGAGGATCGACCGTTTTATTGGAAAAGCCGTCTTACCTGTATTCCGTGCCGGTATTCCCGTCCGCCGCTATGAATATGGAGGGCATACCGCTCGATAACGAGGGCATTGATGTCTCCCTTCTCCCTAGCTGCAAGAAACGCCATAACGGAGCGCTGTTGTACACGATTCCTTGCTATCACAATCCGACTGGCGTTATGATGACGCAACAGCGTCGCGAGCAGCTAATGGATGTATGCAATAAGGAAGGCCTTCCTATTATTGAAGATGACGTATACCGGGATTTATGGCTGGACAACCCGCCGCCCGCTCCGTTAAAAGCAATGGACGCCAACGGGATCGTCCTTTACTTAGGCAGCTTGTCTAAAACCGTAAGCCCCGGGCTGCGTATCGGCTGGGTCATTGGACCCGAGCCGGTAATCCAACGTTTGGCCGATATCAAGATGCAGACCGATTACGGATCCAGCTCGATCTCTCAATGGGCTGCCGCCGAATGGCTGTCCACCGGTCTATATGAGGAGCATCTGCAAACTGTTAGACGGCAGCTCGCCGTGCGGCGCGATGCTTGCCTTACTGCACTGGATAAGCATTTCGGGTCGTTGGGAACCTGGAATATGCCTTCCGGGGGATTCTATATTTGGCTGTGTCTGCCGCGGCCGCTGCATATGGGAAAGCTGTTCGAGCTGGCCTTAAAGGATGGAATCCTGCTAAATCCGGGATATTTGTACGATAAGGACAATAGCAGGCATCTGCGTATTTCTTACGCTTACGCATCATTGACAGATTTGGAAAAAGGGCTCAAACGACTCTCCCGTATTGTCCGGGATGTAATGAACTTGAATGGAGATGTAGGCTGCGAGTTGGCATCAGAAGTGTGAATACCTTGTAAGAGGCTTCCATTCTTCAGGCAGCAGATGCTCATACTGGCGCTGCTCGAACCGGTCATCCACAAGCAGCAGCGTCCCGTGATCGGTTTCCGTACGGATGAGCCTGCCCCCAGCTTGAAGCACTTTGTTGATCCCCGGATAGACGTAAGCATAATCGAAGCCGTTTCTTCCATTGCGATCAAAATATTGTTTAATCAGATTACGCTCGATGTTGATCTGGGGAAGGCCGACACCAACGACAACAGTCCCGGTCAGCCGATCCCCTGTCAGATCGATCCCTTCGGAGAACATCCCTCCCATTACGGCAAATCCGATGCAAGGCTTAGCCGGATTAGGCTGGAAGGCATCGAGGAACGCTTCCTTCTCTTCCTCCGACATTCCTATACGCTGTACCAACAGCTGTACATCTAAGGGATATTGGATGAACAGCTCGAGAACCTCGTTCAAGTAATCGTATGAAGGGAAAAAGATCAAGTAATTCCCGCTGCGCTCCTGCAGGATTTGGTGCAGGCTAACAGCAATGCCCCGCTTCGTTCTCTCCCGATCCCTGAACCTTGTGGAGAGCGGAAGCAGCAGCACGTCTAGCTGTTCTTTGCGGAAAGGCGACGGTATCGTGAGCACATAGTCGTCCGGACTCCCTCCGAGCATCTCCCGGTAATAATGCAGCGGCGATAAAGTCGCAGAGAAAAAGATCCGCGACCGGAAGCCTTTCGCCATCTGGCGCAGCATACCGGACGGATCGAGACAAAACAGCTTCAAGCGGATATCGTTTCGATCGAGCTCCGCTAGGGTTATATAAGCCTCATTATAGTAGCCAAGCGTACGGATAAAGGTTTGTGCGGTAAAGTATGTTTCGAGAAGGATTGTCGCTGCTTCGGCTGGCATCTCGTTTCCAGCGGATAGTTCGGCTTCCGCAGCAGCTATAAACGGCTCAAGTAGCTCGGCCAGCTCCTCAGGGCAGCTGGGCATCACCACGCTTCCGCTTTCCAAGTAGGCTTTCCGAAAACGTATGAAGAAATCGTTGACCGCATTCGCGGCCTTAGCCAGCAGCGCGTTGCTCTCTTTAAATTCGCGCTTGAGCTGCAAAAACGGATACTTCGTAAGAGTGGCCGAGAACATGTCCCTTCCGCGGTCAACCAGATTATGCGCTTCATCGATTAGAATGGCCGTCTGTTTCTTTTGCTCCTCCATCATTCGTTTTAACGATACTTTGGGATCGAATACATAGTTGTAATCACATATTACGGCATCCGCAGCATAAGAAACATCGAGCGAAAACTCGAACGGGCACACCTTATGCCGCATTGCATAAGCTTCTATTACTTCGCGCGAAATCTCCTGCTCATTTGACAGCAGATCGAGTACGGCGGCATTGATACGGTCGTAATATCCGTCTGCAAACTCGCAATATTCCTTCTGACAGCGGGTTTCTTCCTTGAAGCATATTTTATCCTTTGCGGTTAATGTGACGTACCGAAGCTGTAGACCGTTCGAACGCATTAGCCGGAAAGCTTCCTCGGCCGCTGTTCGTGTAATCGTCTTGGCTGTCAAATAGTACAATTTTTGCAGATGACCTTCGCCGATCGCTTTAATCGAAGGAAACAAAGTGGAGATGGTTTTTCCCGTCCCTGTCGGCGCTTTGGCAAATAAGGTTTGCCGCTCCATAATCGATTTGTAGACGGCACCCGCCAGCTTGCGTTGTCCTTGGCGATACGCGGCATAGGGAAAAGGCAGCTCTTTTACACTGCGGTCCCTTGCCTCGGCATGCCGGGCCTGAAGCTTGGCATACGGCAAATACAGAAGGATGACCTCATCCATAAACTGCTGCAGCTCTGTGCGGGTCAGCGACTGAATGAACTGCTTTGTCTGCTCCGTATCTACTTGAACGTAAGTCAAGCGAATCCGGATGGATTCAAGCTCCTCTTGCACACAATATAAATAGGCGTAGCATTTCGCTTGGGCCCAATGGACAGGATGAGAATCCTCAAGGATAAGCTCCAGCCGACCGGCTGTTGACTTAATTTCCTCGATCAGCTCCCCCTCGGACTCCCGGATAATCCCGTCACACCGGCCTTCCAGTTGAATCAGAAGATCGTCATGCTCCCAATCTCCGGACAAATGGACCTCTTTGCGATCATGCTCGCCATAGTTGTTTTGTATAGCTTGATGTGCCTTCGTCCCTTCCTGCAAGGAAGCTGTCGTTCGGAAACCGGAATCGATGCTCCCGCCCCGGTACACATACTCAACAAGAGCTCTTACGGATAGTTTCACAGCATATGGCATAGTCCACCTACCAAGTCCATTAGGTTTCTTGGAACACTTGTTCTTATAGACTATTATACCATAAGGTGAGGACTTCAGGAGGTTTCTTAAATTTATACGGGGAATTCAGAGTCGTCGTCGTCATTATTGCGTCAAGTTTTGTAATTTATCCAAAATTTGCGTAATTTGATCCAATGTCTGAATTAATGATGAATCGGTCAACGACTTCCAGTCTATTTGGCCAACGTTCATTTGCTCGAGGTACGTATTGATTTGCTTGGTTAACGTTTCATTATAAGCCAGCAGCTGCTCGTGAATGCTCTTGGCAAAAGCAGGCGGCTCCAGCTTATTGAAGGCTTCGATTCTCGCTTTCATTTCCATGAATTCGTTCTTTATGGCTGTTCTCGCTTCCGGATCGGAAATAGCCTGCGTTGCCAAATTCGGCAGTTGCTCGGCCAGTCTTGTTCCGCTGTTGATGAATTGGGTCGCCTCATTCACATAATTCAACGATTGATCCACCTTATCCAATAAAGAGCAGCCGGATAATAATGAAACCGCCAATAGTAATAGCAGCAGCTTTACTCTCATTAAGGTTCCCCTCCTTTTGTCGTTTACTATGTAATACTCCGCCTTGTTTGTCTTGGTTTCAAAAAGGGGCGAAGTGCACGGCGAAACGCTCCCGATCGGGCGACAACGAAAAAAAAAGCTGCACAGTATTCTGCGCAGCTCCACAACTATAAGATTAAATAAGAATCAATCCGGGACGACATAATAATTCTTTCCATACACTTGAATAACATCCTCGTGATCCATCTTCTTGCCATTTCGCTTAGCCAAATCTTGAATAAACTCAAATGCGGCTCTTTTATCATGCTCATTCAATGCATCGAACAATCTGAACAATTTTTCCTTGCTTTCCATTATAAATCCTCCTCTCGAATGACCGGGACTACAGAGACGGGAAGATTGTTTGCTCTAAGAAAAACACAAAAAACACAAGGCTAGACTTGTGCTATAAGCAATCTATCCTTCCCACGACGCTTACGAGGTTAGCTGTCGGATTCGGGCTGTGAGAATTTGCCCTACGCTGTACGATCGAAATCATACCTCGATTCACCCCATGAAACTTGGTTCCCCCGTTTTTCTCAAAGAAAACTCAGCGTTAAATAGTTTAATATTTAATTAATACTATTATATCCCTACAATGTTCATTTGTAAAGCCTAATCGTTATTACCCTTCTTGCCTCAAAGAGTAACTCGAGATTAGCTTAAACAAGACTCGCTCCCTGTAACGATGGAAGCAGAAAAAAACCAGAGCTGCTTATAGCAGCCTGGTTAGTATAGAGTCTTACTTATGAGTATCGGCATAGTACGCCATTGCATCGCGCATGAAGAGAGCCAGACCATCACCGAAATTATCAATGTTCTTCGTAAAGCGCACATCATCAATATACATTTGACCAAGACCTTTGAAGGCATCCAGCGAATAGCTGCCCATTTCATTCAAGAAATCGAACCATTCTTGGATCGCCGCCTGAGCTTCGACGGACTGTGGAGAGCTATGACGCAGCGCGGCCAGCTTGAAATAGATCTGATTCATTCTTTCTCCCATTGCCGCTTGCTCCGATTTGGAAAGCTTCCCTAATTTGGCATTAGCATCATCGACCGCATTATCTCCCCAACGTTCTCTAGCTTCTTGCTCATATGGATTATGACTGAAGTCAAATCCTGCGAATTTTTCCTTTTGTGACATTTGAATTTCTCCTTTCGAATGTTGAATTGTCTTTTCAATCGTGTTAATCATCTGATCGAGCTGCCTGCGCTTATCAAGCAGCATTGTTCTATGCAGCTCCAATGCCTCTTGTCGGTCGAATGAAGGACTGTGAATGATTTCTTTGATTTGTTTGAGTGGAAATCCAAGCTCTCTGAAAAATAATATTTGCTGCAGCACTTCGAGATTGTCATCGGAATACAGACGATAGCCGGACTCGGTAATCTCCTTCGGACTCAGCAGCCCGATTTCATCGTAATGATGTAGTGTGCGCACACTAATCCCGACTAAATCCGCCACCTCTTTTACTTTCATTGCAATGAGGATGACCTCCCTTCACGACTTACTATAGAGTATAACGTAACGTTAGAGTCAACTTGAAAAATGAACTTTATGCTGCTGCCCATTCTTAAAAAATTGAGCCTTTCAGCGAGTTCACTCGATGCCCCGAATACAAGATTGTCTCGGCATGGCTCTACGACAAAGTTGGCAATCCTACAAGTCTCAATACCTAGATGACAAAGTCTGTTCCAGAAGCCATGCTTTTACCGATACCCAAGCTAATCAAAATTTCTCAGATCTATAGCAAAAAGCCCATGGTCCGATGGACTCATGGACTAACAATGGCATTCACCTTGAAAAGTTCAATTTTACTTTACCAATAACAGTTTTCCGCAACCAGCACTTCCTGCAAAAACTTGCCGGTCAACGAGCCTTCAGTCTTAGCTACTTCCTCCGGTGTGCCGCAGGCAACGACAGTACCGCCATTTTTGCCGCCTTCAGGTCCCATGTCTATAATGTGGTCGGCTACTTTAATCATATCCAGGTGATGTTCTATGACAACGACGGTATGCCCGGCATCGACGAGCTGATGGATACAGTCGATGAGCTTTTGTATATCCTGCAAATGCAGACCGGTGGTCGGTTCGTCGAGTATGTACAGGTTGTGCGCGCCGCGCTTGATCTTGCTCAATTCAGTGGCAAGCTTGATACGCTGTGCTTCCCCGCCCGATAAGGTCGTGGACGATTGACCTACGCGTAAATACCCGAGACCCAGCTGGTTCAGCACATTCAACTTGTGCAGGATATAGGACTGGTCCGAGAAATAATCTACAGCCTCCTCGATGCTCATCTCCAGTACCTGGGCTATATTCTTATCCTTGATACGTACATCAAGTACTTCTTCATTGAACCGGGCTCCCTTACACACGGGGCACACGGATTCCACGTCAGGCATGAACTGCAGCTGGGTGGTGACTACTCCTTCACCCTGACAGTGCTCACAACGCCCGCCGTTCTTCTGGTTAAAGCTAAAGTCGTTCTTGCCCAGCGCCTTACCCGCGGCAGCGGCAGCTTCGGCATAGAGCTCACGAATGCGGTCAAAAAATCCGACATAAGTCGCCGCATTCGATCTGGAGCTTCGTCCTATCGGCGATTGGTCGATATTGATGATTCCTGTCAAATGCTCTTTCCCTACTAACGAGTCATGCTCTCCTGGAACAATTCTCGCATCATGGAACAACGAGTATAACTGCTTATACATGACCTCGTTAATCAGGGTGCTTTTGCCTGAGCCCGATACGCCGGTAATACAGACCATGACGCCCAAAGGAATATCGACATCCACAGAACGCAGATTGTTCGCTCTCGCTCCCCGGATAGAAAGCATTAGGCCCGACGCTTGGCGGCGCTTCGACGGCACTTCGATCTTGCGGGTGCCGGCTAGAAACGATCCTGTCAATGACTCCGGATGGGCTCTTAAATCCCCTGCCGTTCCTTGGGCAATAATGCGTCCGCCGCGCAAGCCCGGGCCAGGGCCGACCTCTATGATGTGATCGGCGCTGCAGATCGTATCCATATCGTGCTCCACCACGATAATGGTATTGCCGATATCGCGCAGCTTCCTGAGCGTATCCACTATGCGGATGCTGTCTCTTGCGTGAAGTCCGATACTCGGCTCATCCAGTACGTACAGCATGCCCATCAAGCCCGAGCTGATCTGAGTTGACAGCCGAATCCGCTGCGCTTCTCCACCGGAAATTGTATCGGAGCGGCGGCCGAGGCTTAAGTAATCAAGTCCGATATCCAACAGCAGCGTCAGCCGGGATTGGATCTCCTTGACGATTTGCCGTCCTACCTGAGCCTTTTCCTCCCGAAATGTCAGCTCGCTCATAAACCGCTGAAGGTCCATCATTGGTATGCTGCACAGCTCGTGTATGTCGGCGCCGCCTACTTTGACACAGAACCGCTGCGGCTTCAGTTTCTTCCCCTCGCAGTCAGGACATGTATGTTCAACCATTACCCGTTTGTAAAATTCGTCTTCCGTGTTATTTTGAGCTTTGCGCTTGACATACAATTTGTACCAGCGATTCACCATATTGACCAAACCGCCGTAACCCATCATTTTCCCGGCATGTCTCGCTTGAGTTTTGGAGGCGTCGGCGGGAACGACGAACGGGAACTTTTGTCCCTTCGTTCCGTGAAACAATATGCTCAGAATCTCCTCCGGCAATTCATTTAGCGGAGTCTCCAAATCAAAGCCGTAATGCTTACTCAAGCTGTGCAGAATGCTCCATCGCCATGTGTTCATGCTGGTGCCAAGAAGCTTCGTATCCAATGCGCCTTTCAAAATGCTCTTCTCCCAGCTCTTTACCAGAAACCGCGATTCGGTCCTCATAAAAGTCCCGATCCCGCCGCATGTTCGACAGGCGCTTTCCGGGTCGTTAAAGGAAAAGTAATAAGGCTGCAGCTCACCTAATGTAAGGTGGTGCTCAGGGCAGGCAAACCCGGAATAAAAAGCGTTCGCATCAACTTGCTTGCCTTCCGGACTCCCGACGATTTCAAAGCGGATGAAGCCTTCTCCTACCAGCTTCAAGCTGTTCTCGATCGTTTTGGTGAGCACCTTGAAAATGTCGCGTTTCACAACGACTTTATCGACGACCACTTCCATCCGGTATTCCATCTCTTCGTCGAGCTCCAGCGGATCCCCGAGACTATGAGGGACGCCATCGATCAAAAGGGTTCGAAAGCCTTTCGTCCGGATCTCGTCAAATAAGGTTTCAAAGTCCTCCCCATAGATCTTGTAAATGGGAGCCAATACTTCAATTTCGGTTCCTTCGGGAAGCGACTGGATGCGCTCTATCATCTGGTCGGCAGTCCGTACAGGAACCGGATGATCGCAGAACGGACAGCTTGCGTCTCCTGTAGATGCGAACAGCAGCCGCAAAAAGTCATAAATATCCGTCATCGTACCGACGGTGGATCTAGGATTGACAATCCCCTTCTTCTGCTCGATGGCAATAACGGGAGACAAACCGAACACGAAGTCCACGTCAGGCTTCTTGATCTGACTCATTCGGCTTTTGGCGAAGGTAGATAACGATTCAAGAAACCGCCGCTGGCCTTCGCCATATATGACCTCAAAGGCAAGCGAAGATTTCCCGGAGCCGCTGACTCCGGTTATTACGGTTAATTTGTCCCGCGGAATGTTCACATCCACGTTCTGCAAATTGTTCTGGCGCGCTCCCCGGACCTCAATGAATTGTCTCATCTTCGGCTACATCCCCCAATCATCGTCATCGGTAACTTCATACATATACGCCGGTTCCTTAAGCTCAACCCGGCTTTTGGGTGTCGCTTTCGTCTCTGCTTCCATTTTGGACAGAAGCTCACGTTCCGTCAGCCAATCGCATGCCGTGGTGATAGAGCTGGTATTCAACTGGACGACGACACCCAGCTTTTCCACAATATCCGTGGCGGTGCGGACATCCGCTTCCTCCTTCAAGTAATCAAGTACCGGCTGAAACAGTCTCTCGGCCCTTACATTCAAATAACCATTGATCTCCTCCAGAACGGACTTCACCTTATGCTCGTTCGCCCCGTTAGTTATCACTTCCGTATAGATACTTTGAAAGAATGCCGGGTTAAGTTGAAGCGCCTGTTGAACCGATTCACGCATCGGAACTTCTCCGTTCAAGACTACTTCCATTTGTGACAGGACATCCACCATCTTCATAATCCATAATCCGCTATAGGCAGGGTCATTCTTCACATACAGCCACTTCTCCGCCTTAGCGAGAATACTTAGCGCATAGCATCCGAGACGAAGCAGCTGCAGCTGCCTGTCGCGTTCTCCCACGTACCGTATTTGTTCAAAGTATGATTCAATCGAAGGATCCTTGGTAAACAATAATGTGCTGCGTAACAGCATGGAATGATCTATAGAAGTCTGAATGGATCTCTCCATCCACCGCTTGAAATCGTTTCGTGTCTGAATGGAGGTGTTGATAGGAACATCGTTCTCTACAAAGCAATTGTACCCCTTGGACAGCTTCTGATCATGAACGATGAGCTTGAGATCAATGTCCGATTTCTCCCAGACTTGATCGTACGATAAACTTCCTAGCAGGACAGCGGCAATCACTTGATCATCCTGCTTTACCTTGTCGATGAACGTCTGAAGCGCTTCTCTGAATATTGCGGTCAGCCGATTGGCCTGATGCGTCTGTTCCATCCAACACCCTCCCATGGGTAGTAAATCCAGACCTTTATGGTAAAATTAACCACTATTATCATACCAAACATTTGTTCTATTGTAAACGGTTTTATCCATTAACAGCTGTCGAACATGAAGCAAGCCACCGGAATGAGGTCCGATGGCTTGCAGTAACTATTTCATGTGTACTAGCCGGCTCCGTTGTTCCATCAAGGCGCGGATACCGTTACTTTAGCCGTTGTCAATCTGCCTTGATATTCGACTAAAATATCGGCTTTGCCGGATTTCAATGCCGTCACAACACCATTCGAATCAACATTGGCGACGAACGGATTCAAAGAACGGAAGTTAGCGCCGGATGTGACTTGTTGTTTCGTCCGATCGGTATACTCTGCGTACACGACCGTTGAGTGTGTTTGGCCGACACGCAAGGAGTACTCCCGGTCATCAAGATCTATAGATTTAAGAAATACAGGTGGCGCTCCAATAACGATGACTTTGGCTACAGCCCGTTTGCCGGTATATTCCACAATAATGTCGGCCACTCCGCTGCCTACTGCCGTAACCACGCCATTACTGTCAACCTGAGCAACCGACGTATTGGACGATTGGAAGGAGACTCCATCAGTAACGGGCTTCTTACTAAAATCCGAATATACAGCTTGAACGACGGTGGAATGGGTCTCCCCCGCCTTCAGCGTATACGCTAGGGAGTCGAGCTGGATGCCCACTAATTGATAAGGAATGCCGTAAACTACGGCTCTTGCCTCCGCCCGTTTACCACGATACTCCACTGTAATTTCAGCGGTTCCCGGCCCCATTCCTTTAACGACACCGTTCTCATCGATCTGGGCTACGGAAGGGTTGGAGGAACGGTAGGTGACGCCGGATGTTACCGTTTTGCGGCTGTTATCTTCAAATACTGCTGTGACGGCAACCTGTTGCGTATCGTCCGCTTTCAGTAAATACAGCTTCGAATCCAGAACGATCGACGATACCGGAAGCACCGCGCGGTCGATGGAAACCGTATAGGATTTGGAAGCATTGCCGCTTGGGGAATATACGGCGATTTGTACCGTATTATTTCCTTCGTTCAAGCTGATTTCCTGGCTTGCTTGGCCGCTCGCAACCGAGGAACCGTTAACAATAATGGAGGAACCGGTGTCGACAGCGCTTGGAGTTACTGTCAGCTTCTCCACTTTACTCGGCACGCTGACGGAATACTCTGTTTGATCCTTGGCAAACGATGGAGTAAGCTGACCTGTGCTAACGGTCAGGCTGCTCAGTCCCGGCTGTCCATAAGGATACGCTGCAATGTTGCCCACCGCACCGGTGCCGAGACGATCCTGCAATTGCTGCAAATACAAGCTGCGCGGTCCAACCGCTGCACCTGTGCTTTCCCAATAGCCTTCGCCTCTTGGTCTAAGATCGTCTTTGTTAGGAAGGTAAGGCTTGCTCACTTTCCCTGTAAATCCGATCGCATAGTTTTGTGCTGTTGGAGGTCCTTGCAGAGCCAGGGTGCCCTTCGTGTTCCAAGCAACCCAGTTCGCGCCCGCCCATCCATGGCCGCTTCCGAGCCAGCCGCGGTCTTGAATCGCAATATCGGCATCGATATTATCGAACAATCCGCCGACAGACCAGCGGTGATGCGGTTCGGAGGTTGCGAATTCCGTACCTGCTACTCCATCAAGGAAGACGTTTGGTCCTGGGACCCGGCTGCCTACGATGTAGGAATGTCTTGCCGTGTCAACATTGACTCTTTGCGTTAAACCAAGCTGTCCTTCGTACAGCAGCGGATATCTTCTGCCGCCGTCCAGCGTGCTCGCCATTTCCAGGACGGTGCTGTCTTGTGTCGTCGTCCACTTAGCGTCTCTTGCCGTGTAGACCATCGAGTAACCCAAGTGAAGCGCCGTAATATCGCGTACCCATGCGTTTTTAACGCTTCTAAGAACAACGAATGTTTGGGGATGGCTGTCATCTGCATAATAATTAACTCCGCCGTCCTGCTTGACAATCGACGGATCGAAATTAACATCAACGCGCAGGTTTTCAACACCTACTTGTTGGATCCGGTCGGAATCGTCATAAGCAAGAACCTCGCCTCCACCCCAACGCAATTCGACGGAGTTGGCAATCGGCGCATCGATAGTAATGACGTTGCCTTGAATATTCGTAATGACGCGGTCAAAGTTCAGATCGAACGGCGTCCACTGCTGCGTGCTGTTCGTAGTTCCCGGTCTGTCCGTGATTTGATCCATCTTGAGCTCATGAATCCAACGGTCATTTCCTTTCCTACGGACCATAACGGTATCGCCAACTTGGAACTGGCTTGCATCCGAAACCCGGAAGCTGCGCGCACCTGTAGGCACAAACATGTCGGCGATTGTTGTGGATACCGCGGTATTGACTACAGGTCCCCGCGCGCCACCAATTTCCAGCAAATCTCTTTGGTCGGTACCCGTACCGTACAGAATCGTGCCGTCAGCTCCTTGCCCTTCGCCACGCAACACGATACCGGATGCCCGAATGGCCAGCTTGCCGCCCAAACGATAGGTTCCTTTGGAAAGCAGCAGCGCGCCTCTGAAGCCATCCTGAGACAAGGGCATAGCGGAAAGCTCGTCGATAGCGGCCTGGATTCGTGCCGTATCATCGCCTTCAGGGTTAGGATAGAGCGTCATTTTGACAGGAACGTCAGGAAGCTTCACGCCTCCGCCCATATATCCCGCATTGGAGTAATCAATGATTTTATTGCCCTTGAAATCCGGCACATAGACCATTTTGCCGTCTGTTCCCGTGAAGGCCAATTTGCTTTGGCCGGCTGGAATCGTATTCTCGTTTGCCGAGAAGAAATAGAACGTATCGTAGATCGGCGCTTTACCTGCAGGGGTAATCGTAAGCCTGATTTGGTGTTCGCCGATGGAAGACACCGTACCTGGTACCGTCAGCTGTTGAACCGTTCCTGCGGTCAAGGAAGCTGCCGGGAAACGATGTACTACATTTTGCGATCCATCCACCACTTCGCCGCTAATCTCGGCATTGACAAAAGCGTTGAACTGAACGGTTGGATACACATCGCCCGGCTTGACGAAAGCCGGCTGTCCGTTCTGGATGGTCATCGTCGGATGCGTCAATTGCAGATCTGCAATAAGCAGCTCTGGGTTGGCTACGTCGATCCACAAGCTCGTAGTAACCGTCTTGCTGCCGGAAATAATCGTGCCTGTAATTTGCGTTACCCCGGAAGCCAATGCGCTCACGTTCCCGGTCGCATCAACCGCAGCCACTGCCGGCTTCGCGCTGGTAATGGCAACACTCAGTCTCGGATCCGCCGGGTCGATTTCCTCGCCATTGCTCAGCTTGGCATGCAGCTTCAACGGAACGCTGCCGTTCACCTGAGTTTTTATGGTTGTGTCTTCCGTATAAGCCGTTCCCGCAGGATCGGCAAAATATACCGATTTCAAGTCGACCGCGTTCGGATCTCCTCCGCTAATGACTTCGAACTCAGCCAATTTAAACAGCGAGTCTCTGGTCAAATTGACGGAAACCTTCACATATCTTGCTGACACTTCTGGAAAAGATACCGAATCCACAGCGGCAACAGCTTCTGTTGCGCTGTTCTTTTCATATGCTACGCTCCAATTGGAGTTGTCGTTCGAATACAAGATGCTGTAGCCGCTTACGAGCCCTTGCGTTCCATTGAAATCAAGGATCGTCTTATGAAAAGCTTGCGTCGTCGTCAAATCGACGGTCATCCATACATTCAAATCGTCCTTGCGGTCAGCTTGCAATGGCTGCCAATAGGTAGCCGGATTTCCATCCAAAGCGGTGGTTGCCCTACCTGCGGATGTATCCGAGCTCTTGCCCTTAACCGGCTTGTCCAAAGCATAGTTGACTTCCCCTGTACCTGCGGCCAAGGAAGCAGGCATGAACCATTGACCCTGAAACAGAAGAGAAAAGACGAGAAGTAGTGCCAGTAGTGCGCTGCTTTTTTGTTTCATTAGTTGCATTTTTTTATCACCTTTCTTCTATGCTGCTTGGATTGGTTAACGCAGCAAGCGTCTAATGGATTGCGTTGGTATTCACCTCCATAATTGTGTATTTTCCGGAAAACGGCCGGACTCGTACAACATTATAAAGCGCTTTCAATCAGGTTGGAATACGCAAAACTAATTTCTTTTTGTCCGAAACTAACTAGTTACCCTTCTCGCATTTGTGAAATAAAAAAGAAGCCCGAATAAGCAGGCTCCTCGCGCTAATATTTGCGGCATCCCCTATCTTCAAGCGTAAGGGATGTTTTTTCCGTAAAAGATTTCGTCCATTTCCCACTTCAAGCTCTCGGTAATATCCTTTTGCTCCTCAATGCTCAGCTTGTCCTTCGTATAGCCGAACAAGTAATTGTTCAGGTCAAATTCTCTGAGCTTGCATTTGGTATGGAAAATATTTTCCTGATATACATTGACATCGATCATGTCGTACAAAGCTTTGATTTCGGTTGGAATGTAGTTTTGAATCGAGTTGATCTCATGGTCGATAAACAGCTTATGCCCGGTTGTGTCCCGGGTGAAGCCGCGAACGCGGTAATCCATGGTCATAATGTCCGTATCGAAGGAGCGGATCATGTAGTTCAAAGCCTTCAGCGGCGAAATCTCGCCGCAAGTAGATACATCGATATCGGCGCGGAAGGTGCTGATGCCTTCGTCCGGATGGTATTCGGGATACGTATGGACGGTAATATGGCTTTTGTCCAAATGCATCACTACGGTGTCCGGCAGCGGTCCGGGCGATTCATCAAAATCCTCCTTGGTCGGCTCCTCAATGGGTCCCTCCGAAACGAGCATCGTCACGCTCGCCCCTTGGGGCTCGTAATCCTGCTTCGCTATATTTAGGACGTGTGCTCCGATAATGTCCGCCACGTTTTTCAAAATATGGGTCAATCTCGCCGCGTTATACTGTTCATCGATATAAGCTATGTAGGCTTTCCGTTCCTCTCTCGTCTTCGTATAGCAAATATCATACATATTGAAGCTTAACGATTTGGTCAGGTTGTTAAAGCCGTGAAGGGTTATACGCTGTTCAGGCGTCAATGGCATCCTGGATCCAACCTCCTTTTAGTCCAGTTACTAATGTTTCCTTATCCTGTAAAACTGATTCCTTTTTGCCTTCTTTTTTATTACCGCTTCTATGGAATTACCCGTTTTGCTAGTAGTTTAAGCCATCTAGGAGCGAGGGTAACGAGCTTCCACTCAGATAATGATTCAGCAGCAAGGCATGCAACGCAAAAAGACAGGCAGCTCTCGCATCGCTTGCGAAGCACCTGTCTCCAACAGTGCTTAGTTTAACTTTATAAATCTTGGGAGAGCCGAACCATATCCTTCAGCTGCATTCCGTTCTCATAAATCGGTTCATCGTAATGCCGGATGAAGAAATCCCGGTCGATCCCCGTCATGCGAAAGCCGCATTTCTGATACAGAGCGAGCTGAGCCACTCCGGTGCTCCCCGTACCTACTTCAATGGTCTGAAAGCCCATTTCTCTGGCTGATTGAACGGCATGCAGCACAAGCCGCTTCCCGATCCCCTGCCCGTGCAATGCCTCCAGTACGGCAACGTTCACAAGCTCAACGGTTGCCGGTCTTGTGGGAATCAGAACATAGACGCCTATGGCCGAACCATCCTTGTCAGCAATAAAACACGACCCTCTTTGCACATATTGCTCCACCAGCGACCGGTTGGGATCGGCAAGCAGCAGCAGGTCCATAGGGGGCTGCTCATGTTCTCCCAGCTTTCTAATAATCATACGGCTACCCCTTCTCTCACAAACTTGCCTTACGGTTTATCTTAACGCGCTTGGCCAAATGACCAGAGAATCGCGGTCGGTTTCGGCCCCCAGCTTCAACAATAGATTGGCCGCCTCTGTCTTAAGCACAGGCTGTCCATTCCATTTATCGATGACGATTTTACGTATGCCGGGAATACGCAAGTACTCGATGGCGACGGCTCGGAGAAGCTGCTCCATTTCATCAGGGCTTAATGGGAGCGTCTTGTCCTCATTCGCCCTTCCAGCAACGGAGAACCCTGGATCCATCGTGTACATTCTTTTGCCGTTGTTCTCCACCCACAACACCCAGCGTCCACCGCGCAGGACGAGATCGTTCCCTTTCTTGCGCGAGAATGAAATTCCATCCGCATCCGGCCAGCCGACGGTTAGTCCGAACGGATTGGAAGGGTCCGTAGAAGGAAGCAACACCGTATGAAGATCGCCATTCCATTCCGGCATGCGAAGCTGCTCCACCTGATCCTTTGTTGAAAATTGCAGCGTCTTGATTCCTTCGACCCACAAGCCTCGCGTCAGCAAGCCCCACATTTCCAGCTGCTTCAAAGACGCATATACGTCATCCCATGACCAAGGCAGGTGCTGCGCGACAATCTCTTTGGTCAGAAGCCCGTATACTCCGACCAAATGCTTGATCCATGCAGCCAAAGCCGCCTGCCGGTCGTAATCTTCGCCAAGGGATCGCAGAGCATACCAGCGCCCAAGACCCGACTGAAAGCCTTTGCCGCTGCCGGCGGTTTTGGCTTTCTTCGCTCCGCCATTCAGACGCAACGGTGCAAACTGGTCGTTCGACACGAGCCCTCGCCAGGATAACTCCAGCAAACGGGCTGTCAGCTCGGAAGGCACCTCGCCCGTTTCCCGGCTGAGCGCGGACAGGAAGCTTGCCCCCTTTCGTTGGAGCAGCTCCAGCAGTGGTACCTCTTGCATCACATCGGCTTCCGCATGTTCGAGTATAGGTCCGTAAAGCTCCTTGCTATCCGCCAGAAAAAAGGCAACGCTGCCTTCCTTCTCCCCCGGCTGCTTGCGGCCAATCCAGATGACTTCTCCGGCAGCGCACAGCCGGTCCAGCAAATCTTTTTTATAGTCGTTCATCCTTAGCGGAAAGAGGGAACCCTCCCATTGTGACAACGGAAAGAACAACCCTTGCAGCTTTTCGATGACCTGTCGAAGCCCTTCTTCCCCGCTGCGTCTCTCCTGAGGCGATGTATATTGCAAGTCCATCGTCCGGGAGCAATAACGAACGCCGTCCACAGCCTGATTGGCCTGCCTGAGCGTTTCAGCTTCTTGCCGCGTCCTCCGGACGGCTTTGCGCAAGTTCATCCATACGACACGATCACCGGCTGCAGCGTCCGCCAATCGTTCTATTCGTCCTTCCGCTTCCCAGGCTGGCACGAGCTCCTCCACATGCCGGTTGACCTGATCGCCGTATCGTTGTAGCAGCTGTTCTACGGTGAAGCTCGTTTGACGTTCAACGAAACGGGTAAGCACGAAACGATCCGCCAGCAGCTCTGATCCAAGCCGGGAATAGGTAGACGTTTCGTCCGCACATATCCAATAATGAAGCTGAGGGCTGCCCAACGGGATTCGTGCGATTTGTTTGCGCTGCTGCAGCATGGTTATAAGCTCGCTCCGTTCGGACTCGGGTATTACGCCGGCAAGCTCTTCGTCGCTATGCTCCCCAAGCTTCTTCAGCAGCCTTAGCAGCTGATCAGGATCTTCGATCCTACGCTCCGGCGGCGATGATAGTGCTTCCTCCGCTGCTTCAAGCCGTTTCTCCTGCTCCCTCTCCGTAACTGGAGCATCCTCATGAGCGGACTCGGGAGCGAACCAGCTCCCGGCCATGGCACGGTCGAGTCCTTGCAGCCTCGCCTGGAGATCTTTCTCCACTGTATCCGATTCGTACATTTGCGCATTGATAAAGTCGGCGAGAAACAACGCCGCGAACGGTGAGGGATAAGCACCCTGACGGGTCACCACTTCCATTTCGCCGTTCTGTATGCTGTGCAGCATGTCACGTACGCCTTGCACATCCAGTTCCTCATACAGACATTGGCGTATCGCTTCCCCGATGAATGGAAACTGCTCGGCATAGGGCAGCGATTCGCGCAGCAGCTCTTCACTGCGCAAACGCTTCTGCCATGCCGGCATCCGGCCGAAGCTGCGGGACAGCAGCAGCGAGGTTTCCGCGAGCCTCCGGAAGGCGATGCCGAATTGCGGCGATGACGGGACGGCCTGACGGAGCAGAGGCTCCAGCCGATCCGCCGTCACCTCGCGGATGAGCGGCAGCAAGCGCAGCGCTTCTCCGCTGCCGCCGTCCGCCACAATAAATTCAATGCCGTTGTCCTTGGCATTGGCATAGATGCGATAAGGTATGCTGCGCTCGGCATGAAGCTGAATCGCCATCTGCCAGGTGCGGTTAAACGCCCGGCCGAACCAGCTGTGAATTATCAAATGATGCTGCTTGAAGTCATCCTGAAACTGCTCGATGACAATCCGGCGGTGAGTGGGCAGCTCGGAAACCGCCTTCTGGGAGTGTACCAGATTGACCAAATCATCTGCCGCAGACGCATCCATGAAATGCTCGCAGGTCAGCCATTCGATCGTGGAAGCTTTCTTCTCCTGATCCAGCCGTTCCTCGATATGGGCTAGAAAACGGCCGATGTCTGACGAGAATTCGTACGATCTCCCTTGTCCTTCTCCCCGCCAAAAAGGGATCTCGCTGAACGTATTGCCCGCCTCTTCCACAACATAAACTCTGTCGTTGCGGATGGACTGGATTCTCCATGAGCTCGTCCCAAGCTGGAACACGTCCCCGACGCGGCTCTCGTGGATATACTCCTCATCCAGCTCGCCTAGATGGATGCGGCTGTCGGCATGATGAACAGGATAAGCGCTACCCTGCGGGATCGTACCTGCTCCCATGATGGCTGACATCGCGGTCGAGCTCCGCTTCGTCAGCATCCCTGTCTCCCGGTCCCAATCGAGCAAGGGCCGGACGAAGGGATAGTAGCCCGACAGCACTTGGAGTACGGCTTCCAGCCGTTCCAGCGGAAATCCATGATAGCCGTAGCTTCGGTTTAACAGGCGGTACAACGGTTCAACTGGCCTGTCGTCCGCCGC
Organism: Paenibacillus sp. NPDC056579; assembly: GCF_042793215.1. NCBI lineage: Bacteria > Bacillati > Bacillota > Bacilli > Caryophanales > Paenibacillaceae > Paenibacillus > Paenibacillus sp. NPDC056579. Next base: position 967,200 of record NZ_JBHTVD010000001.1, on the reverse strand, counting down.
CACCATCGCGACGATTTGCTGGCATAGCACATCGAGAGCAAATCGTGGAACGCGAATCTCTTCAATATTCCGCTCCACGATCTGACGCGCCAGCACCGCGCATTCCGGAAGCTGTCCGCGGGATCTGGCGACGATGACGCCTCTGCTCTCGTCTCCGACGGAATGGCCGGCGCGGCCGATTCGCTGTATGCCGGCAGCGGCGCTTTTCGGCGAGTCGATCTGCAGCACAAGATCGATATGCCCTACATCGATGCCAAGCTCCAAGGAAGAAGTCGCTACTAGACAGCGAAGCTCGCCTCTTTTTAAAGAAGCCTCAACCTCAAGCCGTTGCTCACGTGAAATGCTGCCATGATGTGAGCGGGCCATCTCATACCCTACGTGATCGTTCAGCCAAAGCGTCAATCGCTCGCACAGCCTGCGATTGTTTACGAAAATAAGCGCGGACTGGCTCTCCCCGATCCATTTGCACAAATGCTCCGTCAACGGCCCCCACACGGCCTCCTGTTTGTCTTTTGTTATCAGCGACTTCTCAGGATGCGTGACCACTACGCGAAACCGCTTGTCCATTCGGCTTTCGATGATCTCCACTTCGCGCGGCGAATAACCAGAGTCGTTGTTATCCCAGCCTCCAAGAAATCTCGCGATACGCTCGATAGGCTTCTGTGTCGCGGAGACTCCGATTCGCTGAGGCGTTTCCCCTATCCATTCGCTTAACCGCTCGAGCGTGACCGAAAGGTGCAGCCCTCTGCTGTCTGCGGCCAAATCGTGAATTTCGTCCACAATACAATACCGAACCGACCGCAGCATCATTCTGCCTTTGGGAGAGGTCAGAAGCAGATAGAGCGATTCCGGCGTCGTGACCAGCACATCCGGCGGATTGCGAAGCATCGCGGCGCGAGCGCTTTGTGTCGTATCACCCGTACGGACAGCTGCAGTCAGCCCGTTCCAAACGGTTCCACGCTTCTCGGCGGTTTGCTTCAGTTCATCTATATACCCGATCACGTGATGGTGAATGTCATTGTTGAGCGCCTTGAGAGGCGTAATGTACAGCAGCTTGACTCCATTTGTCGGTGTGGGCGTATCCTTATCCTCCAAAATCCAGCTCAGACAGGGCAGCATAGCCGCCAACGTTTTTCCCGAGCCCGTAGGAGCTGCTATTAAGGTGTGCTCTTCTGATTGTATCGCTTGCCACGCGCGTATTTGTACATCCGTCGGACTGCCGAATCGCTGCTCGAACCATTCGGCAATCAACGGGTGAAAAAGGCTTGCACTTGATTCGCCCATCGTAACAAAACTCCTTTTCCGCCGCTTCCTCTAACGTATTATACCAAATATAGTCAATCGGAAGCTAAGCCGTCCCGAACCTCCCTCATTGAGCAAGAAAAAACCGGCCGCTGAACGGCCGGTTTCTTACACTGGATCAGGTAAATTGAGCTCCGCTCTGCTGCTGATGCCTTCCTCCAGAGCTTGCCTGCGAATCGCCAAATACAGCTCGGCATGAGTCGAATACACATACGGCATGACGAACAATACGCCGACAATCAAAGCGAGAATCCCGAGCAAATACCAGCCGATAAACGATAAATCGAGCACGAACATGTTCCACTTGTGACCTCGAGTCATTTGGTTGCTCAATTCGACCGCCCGCTTCGTTCCGATGCCCGGATGATCCGCCAGAATGTACGGAACCATGCTGTAAGCATACCTCTTAACGAATCCGGGAATGATGAGCAGCAAAAACCATAGAAAATTGAGCAATGTCATCCAGAGCATCCCTTTGACGATAGCCATATAACGGCCTCTGACAAAGGCGTAGCCGAGATAATTCATATTGACGTCATCTTGTGCCGCTTGCTTGTAATATTGCCGCGCGCCAACCAGTAACGGAAAGCCTAAAAAGATTCCAAAAGCAATAGTGGCAACGATTACCAGTCCCATAATAATGAAGAATACGATCAGGACAGACCAAATGATGACGTTCATTTCTCCGTTGAACAATTCTCCCAATCCGCCGAAAGACCCGGAGATTCCGCCGGTTTCGTTGTGGGATCCCGACGAGGATCCCCCTCCTTGATACGAACAATTGGGCAGCCCTCCGCTAACGAAGGTTAACAGCAATCCAACAAGAAACGCCTTCCAATACGAAGTTCTGAGTACCTGTTTGGCTCGATCCTTTAGTTCTTTGCGAGTCCACATTGTTTTCCCCCCCTTCCCTAATCCAGTATATAAAAATAATCGTATAACATCACTGAATTTTTTACATTGAATGGAAATTAGGATTCGTAAAACAAAAAAAGACCCTGTAACGGGTCTAGAATGATACATCGTCTAGATGGCGACATGACCGCCGTTCGAACGGATTACTTTTACAGCTTCGTTATAATCAAGCTCGCTTACCTTCAAGCTAAGTGAGTATAGCAGCTCCCTGTCATCGACTCCATCGTGATTGCTGTCATGCTCCAGTTGGTCAATGGACCGGAATCCGACAAATGCTCCTGCCGCCGTGCCACTGGAAGGCAAGCTCCCTCCCGCATAGCTTCCTCCAGCGGTACCGGTTTCTTCTCCGGAAGCCGAAGCGAGAGGAATTAGCAATGGAACCTTCTTATGGAGTGGCTCCGGCAAGGCACCGATTTCGAGCTGGTCAATATTGTACTTTTGCAGCTTGATTCTCACGTCCTCCGTTTCGTTCTCCGTATGAAAATAAGCTTGGATGCTTCTAGTCATATGCGTCACGCTCCTTATGCAATGGAATGGACTGCTTCGTTCTAATTTCCATTACCCCGAATACATCACGATAACGCACACGTATTTAACTATAATCATCCATCCGACCATAAACTCGCTCGCTCAAGCTAAATCAAGACGGCCACGTTTCTTTACGGTACGCCATATCCCAGAATAAATATTCGAACCGGGTCGTATGGACGAATATTTCCTCCAGTTTCTCAAGCTCCTTCTCCGGCTTCCCTGCGGCCAAGTCGTCCAGCAAGCCGATGCACCAAATCGCGAGCGAGCCAAAATCGTCCGAGCTGTACATCCGAATCCATTCGCCGTAGTACGGATGATCGAGCGCTCCCGGGACGTCCGACAGCTCTTTGCCGATTTCCCAGTAGCTCCACATGCATGGCAGCAGTGCGGCGACGAGCTCAGCTAGCGATCCGTTCTGTCCCGCATGCAGCATATAGTGTGTATACGCTAGAGTAACCGGAGATGGCTCCGCCTCCTCGAGCTCCTTCTCCGAAATACCGAATCTGGCGGCATAGGACCTATGTAAAGACATCTCCTCATTCATCGTCGAATTCAGCAGCGCAGCGAACTTGCCCATCGTTTCAAGATCGGTGGCTTTTACCGCGCCAATGGCAAACAGCTTCGCATACTCGATCAAATACAAGTAATCCTGAATCATATAAAAGCGGAACTTGTCCAGCTCCAAGGTCCCGTCGCCCATTCCTCTTACAAACGGATGTGAATGGTTCTTTCTCCAGATCGGTTCAAGCTTTTGAATCAGCTGCTCGGAAAATTTCATTACTGCATCTCCTCTATTCATTATTTGGGCGTATGACCCCATTCATAAATAAAACGAAGCATCACCTTCGTAAAGTGAACCAGCTGCCGAATGGGAACCGACTCATTAACTGAATGGGCGTTGTGCAAATTTCCCGGACCGTAGATGGCTGCCGGTATTCCCGCATCACCGAACCATCCGCCGTCCGTGACAGTAGGAGATACATCGATTACGGCAGGCTGAGAATGCACCCTCTCGTGGGCTTGACTTAACAATTGTACAGCCGGATGGCCCGGATCCACTTGAAGCGACGGAAACACCTCGCCGCGGTCTTCGATCATCGAGGTGCCTCCCCAGCGGAATTGCGGAGGATTCTCCCTTAGCCATGGATCGGCCTGAGCGACTCTTAAGAGATGCTCTTCGATTTCCTTGGCCACCCCTTCATAGGTTTCATCCGGATAAAAATGCACCGTGATCCATAAACGGCACTCATCCGCAATGAAAGCGGCATGGCGCCCGCCTTCAATAACGGCCGGATTGATGGTATTCGTTCCCGACAAGTACCCCGGATAGCTCTTGGTGACCGCCCAATGCCGCTCCAAATCCTGCAGCCCTTGAATCAGCTTGACCATCTTCTCAATCGCACTGGCTCCGTACAATCCACCGCCAGCATGAATCATGCTTCGTCGGGTGGCGTCGTGGTGAGTCTGCCGGCTTTTTACCGTAACCCAGCCTGTAATAACCCCGCCTTGGCCCTGAATATGTAAATCGCTCGTATCAACCACAACGGCAAAATCGGCGGTATAGCCTCTTTTGCAGCACTGGAGCGTCCCCGCTTCGCCGACTTCCTCTCCAATGACCGATTGGAATAGGAGATCGCCAGGAAGCTGAATCCCGGCTTCGGCAAGCAGTTGAACGGCGAATAACGCGCCCGCCAGTCCGCCTTTCATATCGGATGCGCCGCGGCCTATCAGCCTTCCGTCTTTTACGATAGGCTCGAACGGATCCTTCTCCCACGCTTCGTCCGCACTCACCTCGGCCACATCGATGTGACCGTTAATAATCAGGTTCTTATAATCGCCTGAGCTAGTGCCCTTTTTTACACCAACCACATTGGGATCGCCCGGATACACATCCCATTGATCTATCACAAAGCCCAGGTTCTCCAGGAAGCCAGCAATATAATGCTGAGCTTCCGCGGTATTTCTTGCCGGGGGCGCCGGGGTCGGATAACGGATTAATCGCTCTGCGAGGCCCACCAGCTCCTCTTGACGCCGTTCCACCTGTTCCAGCAGCGATTCAATAGTTGTCACAGCTTTTCATCCTCCTCACCATTCATTACACGCAAAAAAACCGCCTCCATAAAAGAAGCGGTTTACCATCATCATACGGCACAATCCACTTCCCTTCGCTAGCATTACCTAGATCAGGTATAAGGGTTAAGGCATTCGCCTCTCTCAGCTTCATCAGCACCCCTAGTGTCGATTCATTGCTATTCAATTCCCATAAATAGTACCACAGATGGAAGCATGGCTACAACTTATGTATAAGCACTGGCTTCTGAAAAAGCCTCCCCCGTCAACTGCAGGGAAGGCTTCTCTTATTCAATGGCAACCACCGCATCGGCATCGGCTACCGTTGCTAGCTTTTTAACCTGGATTCGGCGAACCCGATGACTATCCTTTTTCAGAACGGTGAATTCCAATTCCTCATAGAACCATTTGGTGCCTACTTCCAGCTCCGGATTAGCTAAGTACAGCCATCCGCCAATCGTATCCACATCGTCATTATCCAATTGAACTCCAAGCAGGTCATTCACTTCGGTTAACAGTACTTTCCCGTCCAGGATATATTGCTCGTCATCGATTTTCTCGATTTCCTTGGCTTCGTCCGCATCGAACTCGTCACGGATTTCACCGACGATTTCCTCCAAGATATCCTCCATAGTGATCAAGCCGGAAGTTCCGCCATATTCGTCTACAAGCAGCGCGATATGGACACGCTCTTTTTGCATTCGAGTCAACAATGTATTGACAGGCATGTATTCAGGAATTGTCAGTACCGGTTGAACCAATGTGCGGAAATCAAACGATTCGCAGCCCGGCTCGTAATTCAGGAAAAACTGTTTGGTGTTGATAACGCCAACGATGTTATCCTTGCTTCCTTTTGCAATCGGGAATCGGGTATACTGCTCGCGGCGGATGATGCTCAAGTTCTCTTCGAGCGTATTGTCCGTATATAAACATACCATGTCGGTCCGCGGAACCATGATTTCCTTCGCCAGCATATCGTCGAAAGCGAAGATCCGGTTCACATAGCCGAACTCGGTTTGATTGATTTTACCGCTCTGGTAGCTCTCCTCGACGATAATCTGGATTTCTTCCTCCGAGTGCGCTTCTTCATGCTCCTTTGCCGGCTTCAATCCGAACATACGGATAAGCATATTCGCCGAACCGTTTAACAGCCAAATGAAAGGATACATGATTTTGTAAAAGAACATGATGGGTTTTGCCGTAAGTAAGCTGATCTGTTCCGCTTTTTGAATCGCCAGCGTCTTAGGTGCCAATTCACCCAGAACGACGTGCAGGTAAGTCATGACGACAAAAGCCAGAATAAACGAAATCAGTGTGCTTGCTTCATCGCTCAGAGCCAATGCATGGAATACCGGATGCAGCATCGCTTCAATAGTAGGCTCACCTAACCAACCGAGTCCGAGGGCCGTAATGGTGATCCCCAGCTGACAAGCGGACAAATATCCGTCGAGATTGCTCTGAACCCTTCGCACAGCCAACGCATTTTTTCTGCCTTCCAAAACAAGCTGGTCTACCCGGCTGCTGCGCAGTCTGATGATGGCGAATTCCGTTGCTACGAAAAATGCGGTCAGTAAGATAAGTACGGCTACAAGAAACAGATTTAAACCCATATCAACCTTCCTTTAATAATGATTAGTTTTATAAACTCCAATTTACGAGTTCATATGAACTTATTATATTTCATTATTCGGAATTAACAAACGTCCATTCTGGCTCATATTAGACCATCCCGGTTCATTTTCGCTCAAATTGGGATTTAAACAATCGTTCAATCGTTCATTTTCTTCCTTTGACAAACGATTGCTAACCTTTTATTATGAGTTCAAATGAACTTGAAATATTGATTGTAGAAAAGAGGAGCTTGTATGGAGACTTTTACCCTAACTCGTAAAGAAATGGCAATTATTCTCCTCTCGTTAAATGGAACCGGCAGTGTAACGCCGCTCCATGTACTGCAGGAAGCTTGGAAAAAGAACCATCTCGCCGATATGATGCACGGAACGTCGTTCACCGCATTTCTCTCCACGCAGCTTACCCCTGTATTGGAGAAGATGATCAAGAACGACCGCGTCGAAGGCTTCTCTCTTCAAGATATTGTCTCCTTGGGGAATCAAATCGAATATACCAATATGTCCCTTACCTCTATGCAAAATTGGGTAAAACGGGATTTGAAGGATTTTTTGGGTTCGCCCAAATGCGGCAAAAAGTATTCCATCGATCAGGTCGCGATGCTGTTCATCATTGACGACTTAAAAAACTGCCTCGATTTCGAATCGATCCGAAGATTGTTCGAAATCATCTTCCGGCAACCTGATGACGACCGGGACGATTTGATGAATCCCGTAGATTTGTACGCAGCTTATTCGCGGCAGTTTGAAGAGCTTGACGTCAACAACGACCAGCTTCTGGACGTGCAGGGACATAGCGCAGGCAAACGAAATCATGACTCTCTGACGGAGCTGACCATCCGGCAAAAGGCGGAGCAATTCGTGAGCGGCATGGACCATCTGAATCCGCAGCAAAAAGAGTCGGTTCGGAACATGCTGTTTATTTCCATGGTTTCCGTCCAAACGGCTTACTTTCACTCCATAGCAAGAAGATACTTGAACGCCACGCTGTTCCTCCATAGTCTCAACTAATTTTTACCACAAATGTAAACAGCCGAAGTCCAAAAGGACCTCGGCTTTTTGTATAATGTCAGCTTAACACAGACAGCCTATTGGACAGGGGAAATACATTGGGAACAGGGCGGGTCGGCAGCATGCTGTTTAATATTACATTGGGCTTCATTATTCCATGGCTGTTCGGTATCTATTTGTATAAGAAGGATCGCAAAATCCTACTACTAATCTATCCCATCAGCGTTGTTATCTCGATGTTCATTAATGATGTCGGCTTCCATTTAAAATTTTGGGATTTCACGCCGCATATTCCCGATGATGAGACTATATCCGCTCTGCCGCTGGACTTGGGGCTATATCCCATATTAGGCAGCTACATGATTTATTGGATTCGGAATAGTTCCCTTCACTGGTTGCTCATTAGCTTGATCACAATGGCATTTACCACCTGTCTGGAATATTTCGGAGTGGTCATTGGGAAAGTCACTTACGGCAACGGATGGAATATCTTTTTCACCAGCGGATCCTACTTGCTTGCCTATTTGCTTGTCTATTTCTATTATACAAGGCTGCTCAAGTACGGATTTTTATCCCGTAAGACAAGTACTGAAGATACTATTTCCCTATCGGCACAGGATGCATCCTAATTCTCCCCTTCCCCGTTCGGGACTGCACGGCCTCCGTTTCTGCGCTTAACAAATAGGGTGAACAAGCCGGTGAGAAGCAAGCCTCCGACAAATCCGCCGGCATGGGCGTAAAGATCCACATTGGGAATCAAGATCGAGTAGACGAAACCGATGATGACAATCGTTCTGACCGTCTGTTTCGTCTGAAAGTCGATCAGGTCCTTGCGAAATACGGATAAATACAAGTAGGCTGCATACACCCCGTAAATCGCACCGGATGCCCCCGCCCCAACATAAGGATCCGTATGAAACCAGGCGCTGGCAATATTGCCGACGATGCCGCAGGCAACGTAAAACAGGGCGTATTTCAAGCTGCCTAACATTCGTTCAAGCGGCGCGGCAAATACATATAAGGCAAAGCTGTTAAACAACAAGTGCTCGAACCCGATATGCAAAAAAATAGACGTAACGTAGCGCCACAGCTCCGGCTGTACTCCCGGTACACCGAACATGGCTCCGAAACGCAGCAGCGTCTCCGTATCTTTGGACGAGCCATACCAGGTCATCGCTGCCATAGCTGCCAAATGAATTACAATGATGAGTGACGTAACCGGATACAGCCGGATATACTGCTTCAAGCTTTCTCTGCGTATGAACAATAGCGTTCTCCCCTTCGACTTTGGACCTTGATTTCATTATTATATCGCAACTCCCGCCCCGTTTCACGGAACCCTTGAACCATCTCCTTTTAATTGCTTTACAAACCAAAATAAAGACTTATTACAATAACGATAAGGTATGCTATACTGGTTAAGTGTTTACAAAATTTTTATAAATAGAATGTGGTGATACATTTGAGGGAGTTGGGGTTGGCGCTTCAAAATCATGGCGCCAGAGCGGCAAAACGGATCCCGCTTTTGCTGTGGTCGCTGTGGATTGTGTTTCTTGTAGAGTTGTTAAGCAGAGGTCAATGGTGGGGTACCTTAAAATGGACCTTCGAGGCGCTGCCGGAAGTAGCCCTTAACGCGCTGGTCGTCCTCGGCTTCCTGTTTCTATTAACGGCCATTACGGGCAGAGTTCATTTGTCGTTCTGGCTTGTAGCGACATTTTGTTTAGCCTTCGGGCTAATAAGCGGCATCAAGCTCGATATTTTAGGCGTACCGTTCCTTCCATGGGATTTGCTGCTGACGAGCGAAACCAAGGATATGGCGCAATATTTAAGCGGTCTTCTCAATTTTACGGTGGTTTCAGGCATTATAACCTTTATCGTTATTAGTATTTTGCTGCTATACAAGCTTCCGAGAATTTTGTTCAACTTCCGCTGGAAGCATCGCGTCGCCATGGGGATTGCATCGCTCCTTATGCTGACTATGATCTATACGGACGGCTCCATGTCGTTGAAACGGCTTGCGCATGTTCAGAACATTGGCTGGGATCAGACTCTGAATGTACAGACGAACGGATTTCTTTTGTCGACCATCATGAACTTGAAATTTCTGTTCCTGAACCAGCCTGAAGGCTACAACGAAGACAATGTGCGCGCTGCGATCTCCTCCACCCCTCCTGCCGTGCCGGCTGAAGGCGACGTGAAGCCTAACATCATTGTAGTGTTGAGCGAGTCGTTCTGGGATGCGACGCAGGTGAAGAATATTACTTTCAGCAAAGACCCGCTGCCTTTTTATCACGAGATGATTAAGAAATATACGAGCGGCACGATGCTGTCTCCTCAATACGGCGGCGGCACGGCGAATGTAGAGTTCGAAGTGCTGACGGGAAACTCGATGCGGTTTTTGCCGCAAGGCTCCGTACCGTACAATCAATATATCAACAAAGGCGTCGACTCTCTCGCAAGTATTATGGAACGGCAAGGCTATACGTCGACGTCCATCAACCCGTTCCACAGCTGGTTCTATAACAGCAAGAAGGTTTACGAGAATTTCGGATTCTCGAAATATATTTCGCAAGAATTCATGAAGCCTGACTACGAAGGCCCTTACATCGCCGATCGGGAAGTGGCTTATCAAATTATTGGTACGACAGACTTGACTGACGGTCCCGACTTTGTCTTTGCCAATACGATGGAGAATCACTATCACTACTATCCCGGCAAATTTAAAGAGAATACGATCGAGGTTACAGGCGTGGAAGGCGAAGCCAAAGGCTTGCTGGAAACGTATGCCCAAGGGCTGCTCGGCGTAGACGATATGCTCAAAAGGCTGGTCACTCATTATGAAACGACCAAGGAGCCGACGATCATCTTATTCTTCGGAGACCATCTGCCGAGTCTCGGAGATAACTACCAAGCATACAAGGATATCGGCTATTTGAAGGAAAACGATCCGGATTTCCTGAATAAAATGTACCGCGTCCCTACTCTCGTCTGGAACAACTATTTGCCGGAGCATAAAGACGAGATTAATATGAGCCCTTCTTTTATAGGGCCATATCTGTTGAAGCTCGCTCAAAGACCCGGAAGCTATTATACCGATTATTTGTATCAGCTCTCTCAGCAAATGCCGATCCTTCCTCCCGAAAATTATTACGAGGAAATGAAGATCGACAAGCAAGCGCTCAAGACATACGAGCAGCTGCAATATGATATCATGTTCGGATCGCAGTTCGGCTACGGCGACATGAAGGACAGCATCAAAGACAAGAACTATGTCCTTGGACTCGGACGCATGGAAATTCAGGACGTGAAGCTGAAAGGCGCGGAGGAATTGCTCATTACCGGAGCGGATCTGCCGGTCAATTGTATTGTCCAAGTGAACGGACAGCCGGTGGAGGTGGAGTGGAACAGCCCCCGGGAGATGACGGCGCATATCAAGCCGGAGTCCAGCAAGAAGCAGCCTCTGAAGATCGAAGTGATTGTTAAGGATTCGAAGGATAAAATTATCGCCAGATCGAACGAATACAAATATTCGGGCGCCATGGCAGGCGATATGTAATACGAGAAAAGCCGCAGAACGGGAAAAAGTCCCAGCCTGCGGCTTTTTGCATTCCAATCCTTATTTACCTAACAGCCATACCTTCCATTATTTTACGCCGGTATAAACAAAAGCACGTATGATATGACGTTGAGCAAAAAAGAATGCGATCAGAATAGGCGTTACCAGAATCATATTTCCGGCCATCAGCACGTTCCAGTTAGCTACTCCTTCTTCTTCGCGTATCTTCGCAATGCCTAAAGGTAATGTTCTCGCGGTTTCATCCGTTGTCATGACCAGCGGCCAGAAGTAATCATTCCAATGGGCAATAAAGCTGAATAAGGCAAAAGTCGCCAATACAGGCTTAGCCATAGGTACCATCAATTTCAAAATGATCTGCCACTCTTTGGCGCTGTCCAGCCTCGCCGCTTCGAGCAATTCCTCCTGTACCTGCTTAAACGACTGCCTCAAGAGGAAAATGCCGAACGCGCTGGATGCAAACGGGAGAATGAGGGCAAGATGCGTATTAAGCAGCTTCCAGGCGCTTAACTGCAAATAAACGGGCAGGAAAATTAATTGAGACGGAATCATTAAGGTAATCATAACCATGCCGAATAAAAATCCCGACCCTTTAAAATGATAGCGTGCAAATGCATAGGCTGCAGGAATAATCGTAAGCATCTGCATAATGAGAATACCAATCGAAATGATGATGCTGTTCGTTATATAGTGCAGAAACGGACCCGAAGCCCAAGCCTGGGCATAATTGCTCCAGACGAAATTTTTGGGTATCCAATTCGGCGGGAAAATCATCGTTTCGGGCAATGTTTTCAAAGAAGTTGAAAGCATCCATACGAACGGCATTGCAAAAACAAGAACCAAAACAATCATACCGGCTATACTTATTGCCTTAAGAACATAATGTAACAGCTTTGTTACGATTTCTTCTTTGCTTTTGACATGAATCAATGTACGCTCAGCATCAAGCGTCTGCTCTGCTTTCAATGGATTCACCTCATCTTATTGGTAATGAACGCGTTTTGACATCATTTTGAAGTAGATTATCGTCAATACTCCAACAATGAACAGCAAGATAACACCTGCTGCAGAGGCGTAGCCGATTTTAAAGAACCGGAACCCGTACTCATAAATATAATAAACGAGCGTATTGGTCGAATTGACCGGTCCACCCTGAGTCATGATCGCTATCGTCTCAAACACCTGAAACGAGCCGATCATGTTGATGATAACCAGGAAAAAGATGGTTGGCGACAGCATAGGAAGAATCAGCTTGTAAAAGGTAGTCCAAGGCTTCGATTGGTCCAAGGCTGCCGCCTCATAAATGTCCTTGGGAATGCTCTGTAAGCCGGCGATAAAAACCAAGGTATTATAGCCCAGTCCTTTCCACACGGCAACGATGACCAGCGAGATCAGAGAAGTGCTCGGTGAGGACAGCCATTGCAGTTTTTCAAATCCGAATAATCCGATAAACCAGTTTAATAAGCCGTACTGCGGATCCATTACCCAAGCCCATATCATGGATATGGATACCCAAGAAACGATATGCGGGCTGAAGATCGCACCTTGGACAAAGCTGTGGAACACGCCGGCCTTATTCAGCCAGAGAGCCAGCAGCAAAGAAAGTCCAATAATGAATATAACGGTTAAAATGGTATATACCGTAGAGTTCGTGATGACTTGGATAAATTCTTTTTCCTGCAGCAGGTCGGAAAAGTTTTGGAAGCCGACAAAATTTTTCGTCGGGCTAATAAAATTCCAATCATACATACTTAAGTAGATCATATACAGGATCGGATAAATAAAAAACAATGAAAATACCGTGATCGCCGGAGCAACCATCGCGTAAGGACGAAGCTTTTCCCACATTGTCATATTACACACCGCCGACACTGACTAGAGTTTTATTGGGTGCTGAATTCTGCACTTTCGCCGCTGCGTGATACGGCACTTCGGTACCGCGTATTCTTTTGCCGTCCAAGTCGAAATAGTAGAGACAATGATCCGGAATGACAACTTTAACATGATCTTCGTATACTAAAGGTGCCAGGAAGGTCTTGACGAAGAATACACCCGCAGCCGAATGGATCTGATAAATATTTTCCGCACCCAAGCTTTCCCGTGTGATAATTTCCCCTTCAACCGTAAGTCCTTCCGAATGATCTTTCGGGTTCATCAACACATGCTCCGCCCGGAATCCGACGAAACCGATGTTAGCTTCCGACTCCACCTTTAGACCTGGTACTGCGCTGTAGTTGAAGATGTTCATGGCCGGAGTGCCGATAAACTGGGCGGTAAACACATTATCCGGATCGTTATAGAGCTTCATTGGCGAGTCCGCCTGCTGGATCACGCCTTTGTTCATAACAACAATTTCATCGCCCATAGACATGGCTTCCACTTGATCATGGGTTACATAAACAAAGGTAGAACCGAGCCTGCGGTGAAGCTGAATCAATTCCGTCCTCATCTGATTACGCAGCTTCGCGTCCAGATTGGAGAGCGGTTCATCCAGGATAAATACCTTTGGTTTTTTTACCATCGCCCGGGCAAGAGCAACCCTTTGCCGTTGTCCTCCGGACAGGTTTTGCGGCTTCTTATCCAAATGGGGTGTCAAACCGACGATCTCACAAATATCACGGATCAAGGTCTCGCGTTCCGGTTTGGGAACCTTTCTGTTTTTCAGTCCGAATTCGATATTTTCACGAACGGACATGGTTGGGTATAAAGCATAGTTCTGGAAAACCATCGCCACATCCCGATATCCGGGCTGGGTATTGTTAACGCATTTGTCGCCGATCCATATTTCTCCGCCGCTTTCCTTTTCAAGACCGGCAATCATACGAAGCGTCGTCGATTTGCCGCAGCCGGACGGGCCTACAAGAACAGTAAACGATCCGTCTTTAATGGTGAGATTCAAATTACTGATTATCGTTTCGTCTTTATACATTTTGGAAATATTTCTCAATACGATCTTCGCCATACGATCATCTCCTTGTCTTGCAGCTTTTTTTCTCGAACAAAAGAAAGAAGGCCAGCCTCCGCTTCCTGAATGGGAGCCGGCTCTTCTCTTATGCTTGGAGACCTATTCGCAGCTATTACTTGCTCAACAGCTTGTTTGCTTTTTCCGCAGCCTCGTTCATTGCATCTTGCGGTTTCACATTTTTCTCTAGAATTGCTTTAGTCATAGCATCGATCATAATTTTCGAAACCTCGGCATACGCATTTGCGTTCGGACGCATTACGGCATACTTTAATTGATCAGAAGCCACCTTGTATTGCGGAAACTCTTTATAGTAGCTTTGCAATTCTTCACTGTTCAACGCAGAGAGACGGTTTGGCAAGTACCCGACATACTTATGCTGATAGATCGTATTTTCCTTGGATGTCATAAATTTAATAAATTCCCAAGTCGCCTCTTTTTCTTGCTCGCTGAGCTTGGAGGTCATAGCCAGGTGGCATCCGCCGGTTGGAACGCCGTAATTTTTATTGGCAGGCATAAAGTCGGTTGCCATTTCGAAGTTGTTCCCTTTTGCAACCTCTATACTTTGAGACACGCCAGCGGTAGAACCGATTTTAAAGGCGGAAATTTGGTTGCTCCAATCCTTGTCGGCGTCGGCGCCCGCTGTTTTCCCTACTACAAACTTGATCAGACCTTCATCGGACATTTTCTTCCAAAACTCTACAGGCGCAACCCCCTCAGGAGAGTTAAACGTAGCTTTTTTGCCGTCATCGCTCAGCACCTTGCCGCCGCTTTGAGCAACTAACGCCTCATACTCCCATACGCCGACCGGCATCGTGAGCGGTGTTTTCCCCTTCGATTTCAATACTCGGGCATACTGCTCCATTTCAGTCCAATTTTTAGGACCGGCCGGATCGAGACCGGCATCTTTTAACATGGTGACATTTTTATAGAAGATCGGGGTGCTGCGCATAAACGGAATGCCGTACAGCTTATCGTCAATATAAGCGTTCCCCATGAGACCCGGATTAAAATCCTTCAGATCGAGCTGGGCATCGTCTCTTTTGGCAAGAGGCGTCAGATCTACCAGCATGCCGGAACGGGCAAAAATACCGGTTGATGCTATTTCGAGATCAAATACGGCAGGCGCGTTGCCGGCAGCAAACGCAGCTTGCGTTTTTGCATGAAGATCGTCATAATTTCCTTGGTTCGCCTGCTGCACTTCAATACGGTTCTGAGATTCATTAAATTTTTTCACAAGGTTTTGTTTGGCTTCTTCAATTTTCCCGCCGTTAGCTGTCCAGTACTTGATAACGATCTTTCCGTTCGACGAAGAGGAATTGCCGGCAGCCGTGCCTGCTTGGCCGCTTGTGCCGCTGGACCCGCATGCAGAGGTCATAAATACCGTACTAAGTGCAAGAATGGATAAGCTTTTTTTGCTTAACATAAGACAAATCCTCCTAGTTTTTAATCTGAGTCTTCAATTTAAGGTGGAATTACCAAATCACTTATTTTTGTTCCGCTGGTAATTGTAAAGGGACATTACATTCCCGATCCGACTCTATACCGCGTGCATTAGGATTATGTCTAAAGTACTTCATATGGTTATATAAAGTTCCTACATTTTCCGCAAGCGCCTCATCCGTAATATCCATAGCGGAAATACGAATCTCCTCTTGCTCGATATCGACGATTCTCAAACCATGCTGATCAAGGCAGGCAGACAGCTGAACAAAAGTCCAATTATTCTGCTTCACTATTGAGTCGACATGAGTATGACCGTTAAAATAAATCCCCACCCCTACTTTCTGGTTTAAAATGTTCCACATATCAATGCTCGGATGAATGGATCCTTTCTCCTTCTCCGAATTGGTTGTCGTATTATAAACCGGATGGTGAGCGAATACTAAAAGAGGCTTTGTCCCAGATGCCTTTACAACCTCTTCAAACCACTGCAATTGTTCTGCGTCAACCCAGCCTCCCCAATCTTCAAAATCCATCTCTTTCGCGGTGTCAAGAAAGGCAAGTACGGCACGATCGGTTACTACTGCGTGATAGCGCGCTTGACCGGTTATTTGGAGAACTTCCATTCTAGTTTGAGCGTATAGATCATGGTTCCCCAACGCGTGATAGAACGTTCTATCATGTTGTCGTATCATCTCATATACTTCTTGCAGCTCAGAGGAAGCTCCGTAATTAGTTAAATCTCCTAACGAAATATGAGCATCGCCTTCCAATTCCAAAAACCGATCTAGAAATATTCGATAGAAATCATCGCGCGCTTCCAGCCATCCTGGAATCGTTTCATCAATTTCGTGATAATGCAAATCTCCCATTAATACCAAACGCATTGGAAACCCCTCCTATGATTTGATGAATCAACATCCTTTTTTGAGCACAAAAAAACCAGTAGCAGAAAATCCCCCCTTGCCTGTAAGGTAAGTTGATTTACTGACCACTGGGTTTTCTCATCGTCTCCACCCGAGGTACATTATGTTATTGTCCATTGACTGTCACCAAAAAGTGCTGCTTCCGATAGATACGAAATCTGCGCCGCTATCCAGAGCGAGCTTGATTTCATCCTCATGCCGGATTAACCCGCCTACAATCAGAGGCTGCTTAATCTTCTGCTTGACCTCACTTATGATCCGAGGCATCAGTCCGGGCATCAATTCCACTTCGTCGGGATTGCTCGTTTTGATCATGCGTACCGCTGTCTCCACTGCAGAAGTATCGATGGCGAAAAACCGCTGAATGCTTAGGATTCCGGCCTGTCTGGCTGCAGCCACCGCGTTGCTCTTGGTTGTCACAATGCCGTCCGCTTTGAACTCCTCGGCCAGATATTGAATGGATGCAGCATCCCTTCCGATTCCGCCAACCATCTCGATGTGAACGAACACCTGCTTGCGCGAGTCATGCAGCTGACCGATAATTTGCTTCAAGTTGTTGACGGTTCCGGTCATCAGGTTCACTCGTTTTACTTGACTGTTGAGTACGTGTTTAATTTGTTCCGCATCGGTAATGGACGCAATAATAGGATATGAGCTCAAGAGTACGTCCTCTTTTCCGGTTTATATTAGTTGTTCTATTAATAGAGTAGGCTATAATTATTATCGTATTATCAATGCAGTGTTATGGATTTATTAATTTTCTCTGTCATTGTTTTACAAAAGCTGCGGTAAAAAGCAAAAAACCGCCTTTCGGCGGTTTTCCCCTAGAACAACCTAATCAAAGTATTCGTGCAGCCCGTCGACGATCGCATCCGCCGCTTTGCGCTGATAATCGGCCGTTCTTACCACAGCCTCGTCCTTGGCGTTGGATAAAAATCCGAGCTCCACCAAAGCAGACGGACGGGAATTGTTTCTCAGCACGTGATAATTGCCGAAAGAAATTCCGTTGCTTTTCAAATTCAGCTGCTTGTTAAGCTGCTCTTCGATCTTGCGGGCGAGCGGCATATCCTTAGATTGCGAATAAAAAAACGTCAGCGTGCCGGAAGTCGGCTTCGGCGAAGAATTGTAATGAATGCTGATAAACGCATCCGCCCGCTTTGATTGACTTAAGCCGGCTCTTTCGGAGAGCTCGGGATTGTCCCCGTCCCGGGTACGGGTCATAATCGTCTGAGCCCCGGCCTGCTTCAGCTTGTCCGCCAAATAGTTGGCGGTCGATAAATTCAACGTTTTCTCGCTTGAGCGGTACTTGGTGCCCGTCGTACCGTGATCGCCGCCTCCATGCCCCGGATCGATGACGATCAGCTTGCCTTTCAAACCTTTGCTGCTTGCAATCGTGACAGCGGATTTCGCAGAGCCCTGAGACGCTGGAGCGCCTTTGAGCAATTGCAAATAGTATCCGGCCACCCAGCCCGTCGTCCTTCCGGATTGAACCTTCATCCATCCGTATGACTCCTGTGACACGGTTACCATCGTATTCCTCGATAACGAGCCGATCACGGGAGACTTTGCATCGGGCTTGCTGCGGACACTTAGCGATGAGGCTAACACTTTGGCGTTCTGGGATCCTGCTGCTTGTGCACTCATTGCTTGCGGCCAAATCAGAACCAGCATCATAATGGGAAGGATGAGTGCCTTGAACAATTTCTGCTTCATAGGGTTACCTCATTCATCTTTCTATGTCGGTTTATACACTATTATAGCAGGAAAATGTTGACACTTGTAGGGTCCATATTCGCGTTATGCTTTAGGGCTGTGGTACCTTGCATACAACCTGTGCCTAATACAAAAAAACAGCCTTGCGGCTGCTTTAATAAATTGAAACTTTTATCACAGCTTTGTAAAAAAGCCTTTGGTGCTTCCGCCCCGGAAAACCGGCTTCACCGATTGCGTTGCCATCAAAGACAAGGAATAGACGCAGAGCGAGACCGCTATGGAAACCGCCACGACCCAAGGCTGACCGAAACCGGCCTGACTCATATACGTAGAGGCGGCTTGACCGCATACCGCCATCGCCAACAGGCACAGGATGATTTTCAAATACCTGCGCACGTCCACGGAGAACCCGATATAAGTGGATATGGCCAAAAAGTTCAGCATCGTTATGATGCATATACCGAAGTTAATTCCCGTCGCAACCCCGTATATCCCCCATTCCGATCCGAAGATGAACATCGCCACGGCTTGCAGCAGCGTACTCATAATAAAATTCCACATCACCGTCTTCACCTTGCCGATTCCCAGAAGAACGGCATGCAGCGGATCCTCGAAGTAATGGAGCAGGAAAAACGGCGCCAGCAGCATCAGCAGCTTCCCGGCTTCAGGCGAATGATACAGGACGGTGGTCAACGGAACCGCCCACATATACAAAATGATCGTACAAGGCGCGCCAATCATAAATGCAAGGCCGATCGCCTGATCGATCCGTTCGTGGATCAAACGCCGGTTGTTGGCCGCATTCGCTTCGCTGATAGAAGGAATGAGCGCAGTAGATAAGGAATGCATGATGAATGTAGGAAACACCAGCAGCGGAAAAGCATACCCTACGAGCAGCCCGTATTGCTTGGTCGCAACGGCGGTTCCGATGCCTGCTATCGCTAGGCTTTTGATCACCAGCGCGGGTTTGATAGCCCGGTAAATGGAATGGATGAACCCTTGTCCGGTGGAGGGCAGCCCGATGCTCAACAGCTCGGACAACGTTTGCTTCTTCCCGGGAAGCGGCTGATCAGCTTGCACCTGCGCGCTGTTCTTTCTTCGATGGATCGTGTACATGATCAATAAGTACAGCAGTCCGCTGCCTTCGCCCAAGACGGTACAGATCATCGCCCCTGCCGCCGCATACTCAAGTCCGTAAGGCACCAGCATTTGTACCAGCGCAGCGATCAAGGCAATTTGAACGATATTCTCGACCACGTCGGAGACCGCGATCGGCTTCATATTTTGCTTCCCGCGGAAATAGCCTTTGAGCACGGAGGAGATGGCCACCAGAGGGGCTATCGGGATAATCGCCAGCATGGCGTAATACGCCCGCTGATCCGCTAGGATCATGCCTGCAATCGGCTTGGCTCCCAGGAACGTGCCCAGAGTGAGCACGATGCTCATCGACACCGTGATGCTCAAGGACACCTGGAGAATCCGCTTCACCTTAGCGGAATCGCCGCGCGCCTCGGCTTCGGCTACCAGCTTGGAAATGGCTACGGGCAGCCCAAGACTTGTCAAAGTGATCATCATTGGGACCAGAGGGTGTGCCATCATGAGCAGGCCGATCCCTTCCGGGCCCAAAAACCGGGCCATAATGATACTGTTGACGAAGCCAAGAATACGGGTAATAAAGGCGGCCGTAGTTAAAATGAAAGTGCCCCGTACAAAGGTAGATTGTTGTTTGTCCATTTGACGTACGCTCCATATCTTTTAGCTTACGTCTATGTATATTCAGCTTGGCCGAGTTGTATGCGAATAAGCCCACTTCAATCCATTTTATGGGATATAATACCTTTAATTGTTTTTTATCTTGTCAAAAAGTGAATTTTCCACACATAAAAATGAATTTTGTCTATCTTCTAATGAGAAACAATCATCTATAATAAGATGAAAGCGCTTAACAACTACTAACTCTCATATGAAAAATAAGGGGCGAATGAAAGTTATGAAAAAAAGAAACCGCTTACTAGCTTCCGCTGTATTAACCTCTCTGCTCTTCTCGACCGCATGCGGTGGCGGCGGAACGACTAATGAGGCGGCACCAGGCAAAGGAAGCGAGCCGGCCGCTAAGAAGGAACCTATCGAGCTGACGTTTTACCGTCCGAATACCGGAACGACTGAAGAACAGTTTATGCAGCTGTTCGGCAATAAAATCAAAGAAAAATTTCCTCACATTACTCCGAAATTCATTACGTACGGTACCGGTACCAGCGTAAACGAGGTCATGGCTTCCGGTCAACCGTTGGATATCATTATTTATTCCATCGGCTTCATTCAGCAGTATCATAAATTGAATTTGTATGCCGAGCTGGATGAGTATATTAAGAAACAGAACTACGATTTGAACAAGCTGGAGAAAACCAATTACGATTTCATCAAGCAAAACGGCAACGGCAAAATTTACTCCCTTCCTTTGTTCACTACGGCGGAAACGTTGATGTACAACAAGGATCTGTTCGATAAATTCGGTGTGCCCTATCCGAAGGAAGGCATGACTTGGGATGAACTGTACGACTTGGCCAAGAAAATGTCCCGTAATGAAGGCGGAGTGCAATATTACGGCTTCTTGACCTCCATTAGCCATATGCTTAACGTCAACCAGCTTTCGCTGCCTTTCGTTGATGGGAAAACGAACCAGCCGGCCTTTAATAATGAGCAGTTTATTAAAATGACGGAAAACTTCACGAGATTTTACAACATCCCTGGAGCTGTGCTGCCTAAGGAAAAATACGGCAAAGAAGCCGACCTGTTCAACAAAGACCGGACTCTCGCGATGTACGCCCACTTTAACAGCGTAATGGTTGGCTCTCAGCCGGATCAAAACCTGGATGCAGTTCCGCTCCCATCGTTCAAGGAAGCACCGGGCGTAGGCTCGCAAATGTATCCGACGTTTGGAAGCGTTACAAGCACGAGCAAGTATAAAGAAGCGGCATTTGAAGTACTGGCATTCTTGACCTCGGAAGAAATGCAAACGAAGTATGCGAAGGAAGGACTTGGAATGCCGATCATCAACAACTCTAAGATTATCGATACGTTCGGCTCCGACATTCCTGTATTGAAAGGCAAGAACATTAAAGCGTTCTACCCTACAAAGCCAGCCCCGATATCGGCAAAAACGCTTTTCGACGATATCGGCTCCAAACATGCGGGGAATGCTTTCCGGGAAGTCGCGCAGGGCGTAAGCGACTCGAACACCGCATTCCGCAAAGCGTATGAGGCGGCTGTCAAAGAAATTGAAGCCGCCGCACAAAAATAACCATTTTAAGGCAGCCAGCAGGCTGCCTTTTCTATTTTGAATACCCTTTTCCAAAATTGGCAACTCTAACAAACATACTATATGCAAATGCGATCTAACGCTGCAGAATGGACAGATTAGAACATGCCGAACGGAACGATCAGCTTCTTGCAAGCATCCATGATCTTGATGCTAATGTGCGGCCTGGCCTCTCACGTCATAGTCAATCCGATGATGCTGGATGTCGCCGGAAGGGATGCATGGATTTCGGTGCTGCTCACCTCCATCCTATTCCTTCCTTGGTGTCTCATACTTTTGTTGATTATGAAAAAATCCGGGCAGCAAAAGCTTCAACCTTGGTTGGCACAGCAAACGACTCCTTTCCTGTCCTGGGTGATCCTGGCTCCCGTACTCGTTATCCTGTACCTAATCGGCGGTATGACTATCGTTCATACGACGGTATGGACGATCACAAACTATTTACCTGCCAGTCCCAAGTTCATTCTGATTACGGCTTTGGTGCTGGTTTGCCAATATCCGGCCAGAGTCAGTATTCGCGCCATTGCCATTGCTTCGGGGATTCTTCTCCCTACCGTAGTGACTCTGGGGATTTTTGTATCTGTAGCCAATTCAACCCAAAAGAATTATGCCATGCTGAAGCCGTTTCTCGAAAATGGCTGGCAGCCTGCCTTTAATGGCATTATGTACGCGGCAGGCGGATTAGTGGAGTTGTTCGTAGTCGTGCTGATGCAGCATCATCTGAAAACGAAAGCAAGCTGGTGGAAGCTGCTGCTGCTGGCTTCCATGCTTGTCTATATTACGGTAGGTCCTCTGATCGGAGCCATTACCGAGTTCGGCCCGCACGAAGCGGCCAAGCAGATGATCTCGCCTTACGAGCAGTGGCGGCTTGTGAAGCTGGGCGATTATGTAGAGCACGTCGATTTTCTGTCGGTGTTTCAGTGGCTGTCAGGCGCCAGCATCAGAATCAGCCTTTCCTTGTTTCTGCTTGCCGATATTCTGCCTTTACGCAACACCAAGTCTCGCAATTGGCTGATTTTATTGGTTTCGTTAAGTTATATCGTATTAGCGATGCTGCCTATCAATCAAGACGCTTTTTACTTATGGATGTTCCAGGACTATTTTCCGCCGTGTCTATACACGATCCTGATTGTTACTGGAATTTGGATGGCCGTCGCGCTAATGACTAAACCACCCAAGGAGAAAGTCTCATGAGCCTACAACATGCTAACTCGCAACCGGTCTGGACGGAGTCTTCCATCCGCGAATTATTCGAACATTCGGCTGATGTTCAAATACAGCTTTTCCATCTCGGAGACGCAGACGATACCCAAATCTTGTTCATCTACGCGGAAGGATTGTGCGACTCTTCGCAAATAAGTAAAGTCGTGCTTCCGGAGCTTCATGATTTGGCCCAGGGGCAGCGGCGCTTTCGGGAGGGCTATTACGGGACGCTGCCTTTAATCCCGCTGCATTCGAACATTTCACCAGGACATCTGGTTGAATTCGTATTTCAAGGCGATTTGATACTCTTTTTCCCCAATAGTCGTAATGTCTTCAAAATGAATGCATGTAACCCGCCGGGTAGAACGCCGGAGGAATCAACAACGGAGATTTCGATCAAAGGGCCAAAGGACGGGTTTGTCGAAGATATTGCGACCAATGTTGCTTTAGTACGTAAACGGATAAGAAGCAACAGTTTAAGTTATGAAATGTACATTCTGGGGACAAGAACGCGAACCAAAGTAGGCTTGATGTATATCGAAGATATCTTATCGCCGCAAATTTTGCAGGAAGTGCGCAAACGGATTAAAAAGATTGATATCGACGGCATCTACAGTATCGCGCAATTGGAAGAGAACTTGTCGGATGTGAAATATTCGCTGTTTCCTCTTATAGACTTCACGGGACGTCCCGATTATGCAGTCAGTTCGTTGCTTGCCGGCCGTTTCGTCCTGATCGTAGACGGAAATCCGTTCGTCCTGATTGGACCTGCAACCTTATCGTTAATATTGAAGTCGCCTGAGGATATACATTTTGGCTTCCAGTATGTTTCGTTCGCACGACTCATTCGTCTATTCAGCTTATGGCTATCCATATTGCTGCCTGGATTTTGGGTTGCCATCGTAGCCTTCCACCAGGACCAAATTCCATTTCGCCTCATGGCTACCATTTCCGTCGCCCGATTGGGACTTCCGTTTTCCTCTCAGATGGAAATGCTGATTCTGCTGCTGCTGCTGGAAATATTCCGTGAAGCCGGCGTTCGTCTGCCGAGCTCCATTGGACAAATACTTACGGTAGTCGGAGGGCTTGTTATTGGCGACGCTGCGATTCGATCCGGTCTGGTGTCCCCTTCCGTTGTCGTAGTTGGCGCCATTACGGCGGTATCCGGAGCGACATTGGTGAACCAGTCCCTAAGTACGGTGATCAGTATCGTCCGACTAGTGATCTTCCTGTTATCGGCGTTTCTCGGAATGTACGGCATGATTCTCAGTCTCATTCTGCTCTTGTTCTACATGTCCAAGCTGCAATCGTTCGGAGTTCCCTATTTGTCTCCCCTTTCGCCTGTGAGCTTCAAGGATTTGGCCATTTCATTCTTGAAAATTCCTTATAACAAGATGAAGAAGAGGCCTTCGAACTTGAGTACATTGGATTCGGACCATCAAGGAGATAGCACGACGTGAAGAAGGTATTATTGCTTCTGATAACGCTGGGGTTGACGCTTCTGCTTCCGGCATGCTGGAACGCCAAGGATATCCAGAACATGGCTTACGTAACCGCACTTGGACTCGATTATCAAGACGGAAAGTATATTAGCTACGTTCAAGTATTGAATTTTGCAAATGTCGCCAGAACCGATACCTCTCAGCTTGGGAAAACCATCCCTGTCTGGATCGGCAAAGGAGAGGGCAAAACGGTTACGGAATCGTTTAACTCGATCTACTCCACGTCGCAAATCCGCGTATTTTGGGGTCATGTCCGAACCATTGTGTGCTCCGAAAGCTTATTGAGCAATCCCCAAAGGATCAAGGAAGCTTACGATATGGTGAACCGGTACAGGGAGATCCGTTATAATGTGCTATTGTATGGAACGAAAGAACCGCTGAAGAACATTTTTGTCCAAAAGTCGATATTAAACCTTTCACCGCTCGATACCGTGATGTTCAGCCCGTCGCAAGTGTTCTCACAGCGTTCCTATGTCGTTCCAGTATATGGATACAAAGTGATCGCCCAATTCAATGAGCTCGGCGATGGAGCGATGATGCCCTCGATAGCTATCGATAGGAAAAGCTGGTCCGAAGATAAGAAATTAAAAGGGATGCTGCGAATCGACGGAGGTTACTTTTTTTACAATCAAAATTTGCGGGGATGGTTAAGTGAGAGCGATCTGAGAGGCTACCGTTGGATGCAGCCGAGGCTTGAGCGGTCACCCATCAACATTTTCGACAGTGACAATCACCATCCTGTAGCCGTGATCGTGATCATTCACCCCAAAAGCAAGATTAAGCCTTACTTCAAAGACGGCAAAGTGTATTTCAATATCTCGATTCGGGTACAGGGTTACTTGGATGAATTTACGGATGACCTGTCCGAGATCGAATTGGAGGAAAAAGCCGCCAACCAAATTAAAGAAGAAGTCCGGTACTCGTTTAAAAAAGGGCTTCAAATCCGCTCCGATGTATTGAAGCTGGAGGAAGCCTTATATCGTAATTACCCGAAACGATTTCACGAACTGAAGCAGGATGATGAATTGCTAATCAACGAGGACTCACTGAAGCAAATCGATGTAAAAGTAAAGCTGCTGCACACGGGCAAATATAAAGGCAGAGGAGACTGACGACTCCTCTGCCTTTTTCGCATGTCTGCTTAACATATGCACGTCTTGCGTTTCTTCCCGACTCGGCTCATTGCCTCTACTTTATGAATATATTCCGTCGCCGTCGGCACCTTGCACGCGGTTTGTCCGACATCAACGTGAACCTTCCCGATACGCTCGGCAGTGAGCACGGCTTCTTGGAACAATGCAGGAACATAACTGCCTACGGAAATGACAAAACCGTTCATCACGTAGCGTACACGGTTGCGTTCACTGTGTATTGTTTCGGCCACCCGGTCCAGCAGCGATCGGATCTGCTCCCTATCGAGTTTGTCATCGGGCGTAATGGATAAATAGTTCGTATAAGCGCTCCATCCGCAGACGGCTATCATCTCCTCCTCCGCCTCCATCCATTCGGCTGCCAGCTCCATGGCATAAGGACTCTCCGCCGCTACACTGGCAACCGTATATTCAGCAAGCATATACCAAGATGCCTGGTGTGCCCAATGCTGGAGCAGCTCCTTGGACATTTGCTTCGGATTCACTGTCAAACCCGCCAAATACATGCCATCGCTGTTACCCGTTTCGTACAGTGCCTTGGCCAATTCCTGATCTTGTTTGATATCTTTTACAAGCTTCTTCATATCTCCGACTTTGACGCCGAATAACGGCTCCTTGGCCCCGTGGCGAATGAAAGTACGCTTTGTTTGCTCCGTTCCCATGGATTGCAGTTTTTCCATTACCTCATCCAATGTCATGTTCATATCCCGCCTATTCCATTAACCTTAATCACACATAGATGTATCAGAACAGCATCATTATACCATGGCGATGTATGATAATTGGATTTTCGCCTATACTACCAATAATTCACACTGCAGCCAAATCCATTAACTGAAGGAGTAGAGTCCGGCATGAATCGACGTTCCGCAACCGTTAGTCCCACCAGCAGCCTGATGAATCCGTATATCCCGTTTAGCCGAAATCATTTGCTGCAGGTGCTTTTTGTCAGCTTCCTTGTCTTCTGGGCTGTTATGGCCATCCGTCCAACCGACCGAATGCAATGGCTGCTGGAAAATGTGCTTGTGGTCGTTTCGGGACTGCTCCTTATCCTAACTTATCCGAAGTACCGATTTTCGAATCTCTCTTATCTTTGTATTTTCGTATTTCTGTGCCTGCATACTTACGCCGCTCACCATACGTATCAGAACACTCCGATGGATATGTGGCTGAAAGCATCCTTTCATACCCAAAGGAGCTACTTTGACCGGGTCGTACACTTTGCTTTCGGCCTACTCCTTACCTATCCCATGCGAGAGATGCTGATGAGAAAAGCCGGCCTGCGCGGATTCTGGTCGTTAGCGGTCTCAGCGGCAGCTATTTTTGCATGCAGCTCCTTATTCGAAATACTTGAGATGATTGTAGCCCTGGTCGGAGCTCAAGCCGGACAAGATTATATGGGCATGCAAGGGGACCCATTCGATACGCATAAAGACATGGCGCTAGGGTTGGCAGGCGCGATCGTCTCCATGGGGATCGTTGCTTGGGTCCGATACCGCAATCGGCATTTGGGGGATAAGCAGAGGAATAAAGCAACAGCCTGAGCATTCGGCTCAGGCTGTCTTCTTATTGCGGCTATTCTTCTTTCTTCACGATCATAAGCCCTTCCACGTGCTTTCGGCTCATCAGTTTTTTCATTTTGCGGTGCTCCTTGGTCTCGAATACGATGTCCAGATCATATTGCTCCGGATACAGCTCCTTGGCGGGAATATGAAGAGACAATCGCTTCTTGTTAATGCGATGCTTATCCCGCTGAATCATCACCCCGACTATGCCCATCGCGTCTTCAACCTCACACACGATGCCTGTACGTCCCAGATAAGAGATATAGACACTGTCTCCAAGCACAAATTTAGTTGCAGCAAGTTGGTCCGCAGCTTTTGTTGGCTCAGGTGACTCATTCTTCCTGAACGGATGATTTTGGGCTGTTTCCTGTACCGCCATCTCGGCGGCAGCTGCCTTAAATCCGTTCTGGGATATTTCTCGGGAACGGTGGATGATGCCGGATGGAATCCCGAGCTTTAAGGCGATGTGGAACGCATAGCTCTGCCCTGCCTGCCCTATCGTTAATCTGTATAACGGCTGCAAAGTGTCCGCATCAAACTCCATTCGCGCATTTTCAAATCCCGGAGCCGCTTCTGCGAAATTTTTGATTTCGGTAAAATGGGTTGTCGCTATGACGGTCGTCCCTCTCCGATGCAGCTCTTCCAAAATCGCGATGGACAACCCGACACCTTCACCCGGATCGGTTCCCGATGCCATTTCATCAATCAATACGAGCGTCGAACGGTCTGCGATCTGCAATATTTGGTTGACATTCCGAATATGTGCGGAGAATGTGCTAAGCGCGTGCTCCAAGCTTTGTCCGTCGCCGATATCGACCGCAAGGTTGGTGAATACGGAAAACATGCTTTCTTCCCGGACAGGTACGAGCAAGCCGGATTGTACCATCGCGGTTAGCAGGCCGACAGTCTTGAGCGCCAATGTTTTGCCCCCAGTGTTAGGACCCGTAATAATTAACGAGCTGTAGCCCTCTCCGATCGAAAAATGCAGCGGAATCATCTGTCGGCCCAGCAATGGATGGATTCCGTTCTGAAAATGAATGATTCCGTCCTCATTGATTTGTACGGGGACTCCGCCTATGGCTTGTGCGTATTTCGCTTTGGCAAACAGAAAATCGTACACACCGACGGTGTCCACATTCGTCTCCAATTCCGCCATGTAGCCTTCCGTCAAAGCGGTTAACTCGCTCAAAATTTTGAGCTCTTCTCGTGCTTCCTCCGCTTTCAGCGCGGATAGCTCGAACTGCAGGCTCGATAACTCCGCCGGCTCGATATAGACAGTTTGGCCGCTGGCCGATTCATCCAGCACTGCGCCTTTAACCAGCCTGCGGTGTTCTTTCTTGATCGGAAGCACGAATCGGCCGTTGCGAGTGCTGAATAGATTTTCCTGCAGTATCGAACGATGTCTGCTCATCAAGGAATCCAGCTTGCCCTTGATCCGCTCCTCGAAGATATTCATTTTTTTGCGGATCTTGGCCAGCTCCTTGCTTGCCGAATCTAGCACGCGGCCGTGACGGATGCACTGATCGATCTCCGATTTTAGCTTGTCGAGCCCATACATGGATGATGCGTATGAGCTGACATTAGGAGCCACCGAGCTCTTGGATGCCATATACTTCATCAGCTGTCCGCAGCTGACCAGAAATTGATGAATATGCGAGAAATCGGCTTCTGTGAACACATATCCTTTGCCCAGCAGCAAAATAACATGTTCAATTCCTTCCAATGACGGAATAGGCACGCTCGCTCCCAGCTGCAGCATAGCCTTGGCTTCGGCTGCTTCCTCCAGCTTCGTACGGATTAATTTGGCATTGGTCATAGGTGCCAAGCACTCTACATGCCGCTTCCCGGCATAGGATACGGCATAATCCATGATGGAATCTCTTATGCGGTTAAATTCCAGTCGTTGCAATGCGGTTTCGTTCATTTCGATACTCTCCTTTGGGATGTAAAATAAAAAAAGGCGGAGAATGAACGTATGTTCATTCTCCGCCCCTTATAGGCACATTCCTGTTCAAGAGTCCCTTCCTTCCATGGATGAAGATAGCCTATGCCGCATTAGAATGTAAGCGGCATGTGTGCGAGTTCATCCAAGGATGCTTGAGGCGCAAAGCGTGACTTCCGCTTCGCATCTACAAAAAAATCCGTGCTGAACACAGCACGGATGG
The DNA here is from genome assembly GCF_042793215.1 of Paenibacillus sp. NPDC056579. Taxonomy (NCBI): domain Bacteria; kingdom Bacillati; phylum Bacillota; class Bacilli; order Caryophanales; family Paenibacillaceae; genus Paenibacillus; species Paenibacillus sp. NPDC056579. The sequence continues at coordinate 938,220 of NZ_JBHTVD010000001.1, read as the reverse complement.
GAGCTCAATGATAGGAATACACCTAAGGCATTGTATGATATCCGTTGTTCTTAACTAATTCCGAGGTCTCAACAAGCCCATAAGAAATAAACATCGCATGGATGTCAATTTTTCCAGGTTGTGATTTCCCTCAATTATGGAATTTATTAGTTAAGAACGACCACCGACATCAAAATCTCTCCTTAGAGTAGGATAGTCTTACTATATGAAACAAATCGCACAAAGTCAAGTTGTCTGCTTGCCTATTTTGTTGTTGCAAAAAGAAAGCCGCCTAAAAGGCGGCACTGAAGCTTATTCATCGTTGTCCGGTTCAATCTTTGTCGGGATCAACATCCTTGTCGTTTCCTTTTTTGGTCGCTACCACTTCCCAAACAACCGGTACAGAATGATTGCCTGCCAAGTCAGCACCTTGAATCGTTATTCTATTGCGGCCTTGCTTCAGAGTCACGACGACGGAATAAGTCAGATCCGGCTTCACGGTTGCAGGACGGCCGTCCGCTGTCACCGTTCCGGGCTCGCTAATTTTCCCGGTAATGAGATAATCACCAACCTCCGCCTTATCATCTTTGCCATTGTCATGGCCTCTTTGATTGGTTACCGTTACAACCGGAGTAGTCGTATCGTACACGATTTGCAGCTTCACAGGAACTGCTTTGTCACCTGCGGCATCGACAGCTTCCACCGTAATATCGTTTACTCCTTTTATCAGCTGAACCGGATAAGAGAACTTCAAATCAGGCTGGACCGCGGCTTCCTTCCCGTTTACGAACACTTGACCCGGTCTGTTCAAGGAACCGGTAATTGTGTACACAGCCGTACTCACCGATCCACTCTGTTGATCCAAGTGAATGATTAACGGACTTAAGGTTCGGACCGTTGCCGGTGCGGAGTAGGCACCTTCCACTGTATTATTTACAGCGGCTATGCTGTACGTGTAGGTCTGATCATAAGACAAGCCCTGATCCTTATAGCTCATCTCCTTTAAGTCGGAAGCGACTAGCGTATATCTGCCGCTGCCTTCACTGCGATAAACCCGGTAAGAGGTTGCATCCGGCACCGCATTCCAAGTGACAGACGCCGAAGTCCCGTACACAGCCGCCGTTACTCCGGCAGGAGCTTGAATGGCAGGTATGCCGACTCGGATATCATCCAAATACTCGTTGACCTTGTGGGTGGCCGACGATAAGAAATCGACGGCGCTTAAGCTAGGCGCATCCGGCCAGCCTTTGCTTTTATGGAAAGGAATGACGCCTGCAGAGGTTCCGTTAATGAACACCTCGGCCGACTGGGTTTTCACATCCGCTATCACCTTCAATTTGTACCACTTGTTCGGAACAAATTCATTGTTAGCCGGCAGCGGTGCGGCCTTGCCGTTGCTATCGTCCGATTTCCGGTAGTAGAAGCAGTAGGCGGTCGGGCATCCGGCGCCATAGCCGGAGAACAGCTCGATGTAGCTTTTGCCGAACGGAACGTCGTTTAACCGCAGTACACGAGGATAGTCCGCCCCTTCTGTCTGCATGACGCTGGCTTCGGCGATGACGACTCCTTTTTGCGCTGGAAAAGTTTTCGATGCTCTTGTTTGGCTTGTGCTGTTATCTACCAAGTTCATAAGCTTGCTCGACGCATTGCCCGCCGGTATTGCAGGCACATTATCGACGATGACGCGATTGGCATCGGTATTCGGCGTCGGTCTGCTGTCGAAGCCCTCCGGATGGCTGCCGACGGTCATATTCTCGAAATCCTCGTTGATCAAATAGACGGCTGCCGGTGTCCCGAGCAGCGCGCCATTGCGTTCCTCGGAATTTTCAAGACTTTCACCATTCGAGTTAGTCGCTCGAATGACATAGAAGTAATTCACACCGGGATCCGCCGTCGTATCCAAATATTTCGTATCCGTTACAGTGGCAATCGTAGTATAAGGACCTCCCGGGGTCACGCTCCGGCGAACTTGATAAGCCGTTGCTCTCTCGGCCGGCGACCAGGAAAGAAGCAAATCGGATTCTCCGCGGGATACGCTCACATTCGTCGCTTTATAAGGAAGCTCCGGGAATTTCTCGAATTGAATTTGCGAGAACATCGATTTGTTGTAGTTCTCAATCAGATTGTTTTCCTTGCCGGCATCCGCCATCAGGCCGATATACACTTCATCCGAGTCCAGCTGCATGGATCCGATCGAACTCCAGTCATTGCCTAACAAGGAGATATAACCGGTGACGGTCTTTCCGAACTTAACGATACGCACATAATACGGCGGATTGATGGACGGCAGCGGCGGCGTTTCGGCCAATGCTCCGCCTTCGGTTTCCCTGCTGTAAAATTCAGCGACATGGCCGTCCCCCCTTACAGCTAACGCGGTCATCCCCATCCGCGCTCCAGGGGTCAGCTTTTCCCTAATCATCACTCCTGCCTTGGCCAATGGTGCGGTATGCGTAATTTTATCGATTCGCGCAATGAGCTGTCCGTCGCCCTGAAGCTTTTGGTAGACGTAATGAAACGATTCGTCGTTGCCTGGGCCTGCTATGTTGCCCGCGCTTTTCAACGTAAGCACGCCGTCGTTCATATTGGAATGGCCTGGTAAACCAGGTGTTCCGATGGTTGCTTCACTCCAAGGCGAAATACCGCCAGTCGCATTGCTATGTACAGGGACGGCATAGGAATCCGTAGATGTACCCGTATTGTCTATAGCTTTCGCCGTCAGGAAGAAAGTGCCTTCAGGAACATTCGCCCATGTGTACTGATACGGGGCGGTCGTATCTTCGCCAAGCTTGACTCCGTTCTGGTAAAACTCCACCTTTTGGATCGATCCGTCAGGGTCCGAAGCATCCGCGTCAATGACCATGGTGCTGCCGCTTCCGGTTATTGCGTTGGTTGCCGGGCTGGCGATCCGTACAACCGGATTTTGGGATCCGCTGCCTACGATACCGTTCAAATAGTGCTCCAGATTCGTATAGCCGTCGGAATCCATATCGCCGTTACGGTCATCCGGATTGGCCGGATCAAGCCCGCGAGCGAGCTCCCACTCATCCGGCATGCCGTCGTGATCCGTATCAGCCGGTGCCGGTGCGCTTTTCAGATCAGGCCACCCGCCGACCTCGGTTGGCGAGTTAATCTGTCTGCCGGTCCGGTTGCGAATATCTTGAATAATTCTCGCATCAACCGAATCCCGCTTTGGCAAAATAGCGCCGGCTTGAGCCAATACGAGCTCATAAGCTTGCTCGGGGGCATGCGTTGTCACAGGTGCGAACGGCACAGGAGAACTCAGCCTCGTATTCGTAGGGGTAAACTCGAACACGCCGGCCCAGTTATCCGCTGTTACCGTAGGGGACCCGTCAATGTAGTTTCCATCAATGTACCACTGGCCGTTGACGCCTAATTCATCGAGCACCAGGTCCCTTTTATCCAACACCGTATCCGGACCGTACTTGTTGTAATTGTTGATCATGTTCACATTGGCGCTGCCTCCGCCGTAAGCCGTCTTATAATTCCAGTTGTAGACGACGTTATTGCGATAATCCAAATTTCGTTTATCCTCTTCCGTCCTCCCTTTGAATCGGGGATTCCGGCTGCTGTTATGAACCAAAATATTGTGATGATACGTGTTATTACCTGCTCCCCATAAGCCGCCGAAGCCGTGGCGTCCTTTTTCATGCTTCGACATATGCAAAGCTTCCCCAACGATCGACCATTGAACCGTCAAATTATCCGTATCCTGCGGTGACAGCACCTCGTCAATCGCCCAAGTAACCGAACAGTGGTCAATGATCAGATTTTTCCTTTTGTCGATGGTCATGGCATCGCCGGCAGAAGGGGTCTCGTCGCCCATACGGAATCTCATGTACCGGATAATGACGTTATCCGCCTTGACGTAGGTTGAATGGTTATTGACGCTGATCCCGTCTCCTGGCGCTGTTTGGCCGGCAATCGTAATATTGGAGCCGGTAATGTTAAGCGGAGACTCCAGCTCGATATTGCCCGATACCCGGAATACGACCGTGCGATTTCCTTGGCTTACCGCATCTCTAAGGGACCCGGGACCCGAATCGTTCAGATTCGTAACCTCGTACACCGAGCCTCCGCGTCCCCCCGTCGTATACATCCCTCCTCCTTCCGCTCCCGGAAATGCCGGAATAGCGGCCGCTACCGCAGGCAAGTCTGCTGCCATCACCGGCACGGAGCTTGCCAGGACACTGATCGAGAGCAGTGACGCGCAGGCTAGCTTACTTACTCTCATTACTAATCCCTCCCAACAATAATGGTTCATTCAACTGTCGCGCGAACAATTTGTTACCGCTTACAACAAATGATCTGCACCACCCATTTACATAGGGATCCTTGGGTTTCAAGAATCACACTGTTGAAAATGGGAAAGATGAAATCGTTTGCTGCATTTACAAATTATACAGGGTGGATGGAATCGTTCTTATAGGGCTTCTTTTCCATTCCATAGGGCGAATACATCTAAACGCCTTATCTTCAGGTAACGACTTCGCCTCCTCATGTAAATTTTTAGCACTCTCGAAATGTAAAAAAAGCCGCAGCCAACAAGCTGCGACTTGGTGCTACCCTATTTTATTCTGCTGAACCTTCAAGACCCAAAGCCGTACGAGCCATCTGCATGGTCGACTCATTGCCCGACTTCAATGCGAACAACCCTATCAATACGGGATAAGCCGCCAGCTGCTCCGCGATATGCTCTCGCATTCGAGGCCAGGTGCGCCCGCCGAACTGCTCATATTTGACCAACAGCCGATCCAGTTCATCCTCGCCGAAGATGGCGCTGTAGAGCGTGAAATCGGTGGAAGGGATAGCGACCTCAGCTTCCGTCCAATCCAGCAGGCCTGTGACCGACTGAGACTTATCGACCAAAATATGCGGAGGATGCAAATCCCCGTGAACAAGCGCAGAATTCTGCGGCCAGCAGGAATCGTCCGAAATCCACGCTTGCCAACGCTGCCAGAGCTCTTCGGCAACGCCGATTGAGCGCTTGACTTCATCCATCCGACCAGCAAAGCGTTCTCTTGCTTCTTGCGGCCCCAATACTCTAATTCCCGCTGCTGCCGCCGCCTCATGGTCAACACCATGCAGAGCCGCCAAGGCTCGAGCCAATGAGTCTACGAACGTATCGGCTAAGGGCTGCCGGTCGATTCGAAACACGTATCCATGCTGTTCCATATCGACAGAGCCTGCAGGCACCCCATCCAGCTTCGGATAAGCGATCAGCTCTGGGGTATAAATACGCCATTCGGGTACGGCAACAGGCAGCCGCTGCTTCAGCAGCTCCAGTACATTACGTTCGTTATCCGCCCGTTCCAGCACATCCGCCCTTCTCGGCTTGCGCAGCACCCACGATCTTCCTGTTTCATCTTGGGCAAAAACAACTTGGAAATCCATTCCCGATTCGTCTACTTCCAATCCATTCGGGCTCAATCGAAGCCCGTTTTTCTCAGCCAATGCCAAGAGTTGTTGTATTTGAATTTGATCCTGCAAAAGATGTTTCGTCATAATAAAAGCCACGCTCCTTAAAGTAAAGTAGTAAACGGCAAAAAACACAGACTATAGCCGCCTGTGCTCGAAATAACCGGAAGCTGTACCCTAACCGCAATAGGTTAGAATGAGTCGCAAAAGAGTGTAAAGACACCTGAAGACAGCCACCCTTAGATCAGGATAACTGAAGGGTAAGCCAGAACCAACTCATTCTATGGAATGCTGTTTTTGGGTACAAAAAAGAGAGGGCAGAATGGACCTACCCCCTCTTTGGTTACAACTATTACGGGTTACAGTATAGGTTCATCAATCCGGTTACTCCGCTAACGCAAGCAGAGCCTTTGATCACTATTTAATTGTAGTGAGACAAAGATCTAAACCGGATATAATCAAACATACGTAACCCTCCGTTCGTTTTAAAGTATCCTCATACTATCATGACTGTGGTATATTTTCAAGCTTTTTTCCATTTTTATCAAATGCTGCAATGCTCGGAGCGAGCTTCCCGCTCTCTATTTCCTCCTATCAAGGCAGCCTTCGAATAGGTCTGGCACAGGAAAGGATTTATCCTCCGCTGCTGCTTCCCGAGCTGCCGATGCCCCCCTTGGAGCCGCTAGAGATGCTGCCGGAGGGGCTGCCGGATATCGTGCTAGAAGAGGAACCGGAAGTGCTGCTACCGATCGAACTCGACGAGGAACCAGAAGCGCTGCTGGTACCCGCTGAACTGGACGAGGAGCCCGAGCCGCTACTGCTGCTTGGCGAGCTGGAAGAGGTACCATTAGCGCCGCTGCTGCTTAGCGAGCTGGAAGCGCCGGTTCCTGCGGAACTGGAAGAGGTCGATCCGCTTCCACCCGCAGCGGTCGAGCTTGTGCCGCTGCCCGAGCTTGAGCCGTTACTCGTGAACGAGCCTGTACGGGAAGAAGTGCTCGGATTTGTAGTCCCGCTTGGATTCGCGGTTGTCGCGCTGCTGCCTGTCGAATCTCCCCCGCTCTTCACCGAGCCACCGGATGGATTGGAGCCGGCTGAGGAAGTTCCGGAACCGCTTGCCACAGGCGGTGCGGGTGCAATACCCTTCGTAAGCCTTCCGGATTGCGTCGCGCTGGATCTGCCGTAATAAGCGGTCCCGCCATGGGCATAGAAGAATGACGAATCATAGGAATCTCCATTATCATCGCAGCGGTTATCCCGATTATCGTCTTCACAATAATCTTGAGCCGATCCGCCGTACGGGAACGCAGGAGCCGTGCTGCCATTACCGCTCCCTTGAGATGCGATTCCCGACTGTACTTGCGTCGGCATCGACGATGAAGCTGGCAAGTACTGTACCCCCGCCGGGCCTGCTGGTTTCGCCGGAGAACATCCGGTAACAACCGTTGCCATAAATAACGATACGACTAAAGCGGAAGCGGAAAGAGCTTTGCTGCCCTCTTTATCTATCATTTCCACTCGCCTCCTTGAAGGTATTGGTTCTAGCTGTCGAAAGACTGGATAAATCTGTATAAGGTTATACGCAGCAAAAGTCCAAAGGTGTCGCTATTTGCAGCAAAACACTGACATACTGCTGTCAGTGTTCGTTGTGTAACATGATCATTATAGGGATAAAATGATGGCAAGAACAGATCGAGGCTATTTATTCATAAGAAATGGGGTTGGCGAATGAGCACACGGGAGTCATTAACAAAACATTCCGCTGGTAAGGAGTTGGAGCGAGGAAATGTCCTGGGACAGCGTGAATTAAACCGGGCGCTGCTCGCCAGACAATATTTGTTACAACGGGTCGACCTGCCTGTCTCAGAGGTTGTCGAGCATTTGATCGGGTTACAGGCCCAAGCGCCGAATCCGCCCTATTTCGGGCTATGGGCGCGCATCAATGGCTTCCGCCAAGAGGCTTTGGCAGAAGCCATCCAAAGCCGTGAAATCGTGCGCATAGCTCTCATGCGCTCGACGATTCACTTGGTCACAGCTCGCGATTGCCTGGAGCTGCGCCCTCTGCTGCAGCCCGTCCTGACGCGCGGGCTGATGGGCTCTCACGGCAAGCGCCTCGAGGGGATCGATACCTCGGCGCTTGCCGCAGTAGGCCGTTCGCTGGTCGAAGAACGGCCGTTAACCTTCAGCGAGCTCGGAGCTCAGCTGCTGGAACGCTGGCCGGACCGCGACCCGGCGGTCCTGGCCGCAGCCGTGAGGAATCTGGTACCGCTTGTCCAGATTCCTCCCAGAGGCTTGTGGGGCTCGAGCGGGCAAGCAGCCCATACTACTGCGGAGGCTTGGCTCGGAACCCCGCTCTCGCCCGCCCTTGACGTTGAGAAGCTGATCAAACGCTACTTGGCTGCGTTTGGTCCCGCTTCCGTCAACGATATGCAGATTTGGTGCGGTCTGACCCGGCTTCGCGAGATCGTTGATCGGCTTCGTCCGGAGCTCCGAACCTTTTGCGATGTCCACGGCAACGAGCTGTTCGATCTGCCAGACGCCCCGCTCCCGGATGGAAGCACGCCGGCTCCGCCGATATTTTTGGGCGAGTTCGATAATATGCTGCTGTCCTATGCCGATCGGACACGTATCATCTCCGACGAATACCGGCCGCGGGTATTTACGGTAAACGGAATTATCCGGTCTACATTCCTGATCGACGGATTTGTCCGCGGTCTATGGAGGCTGGAGCGCAAGCGCGGTGGCGCTGTACTGATTCTGGAGCCCTTCGGGCCCTTGATGAACCACGACCGAAATGCATTGGAGGAAGAAGGCCTCCGCCTTTTAGACTTCGCCGCATCGAATGACAAGACCCGGGAAATCCGATTCGTTAACAAATGAAAAAAAGCTTGATTGCTCAAGCTTTTTTCCCCCTTAGTGGAACGATTTCCAGAAGCTCCCGTCCACCGCAATCATATTCATGATTTGTGCGAACGGAATCGTAAATGTCGGAAATCCGGCTGCATAGGGAGCGATTTCATACGGCTCGAAATACAGATGCAGCGCATGCTCGGTTACATAAAACGGCTGATCCGGGCGGATTCCCTTGTATGAATCAGGAAACACATAGGAATATTGAGGGTCTTCTTTGATTTGTTTTCCAACAATCTCGCTTAGTACGGCGACATAATTGCTGCCTGGCTTGAACAAATCTTTCAACGCATACATCGTGCCGTCTTGTAAATTAATATGGGGGTATTTTCTCGAAGGCATGCCATGTGCCGCGCCGAACGGGAAATTGTAGCCGGATAGCTCGAGTACGAGCAGCGTTTTTTTGAAGAAGGTAACGGCAAAATCCCCTGTGTATGCATAATCCAGCTGAGTATCGGACGGGATCGGCTTCACTTGCGACATCTCCTTAAGCTTCGTGTTCACTCTTTGCTGTGCAGTGGCATTGCTCATCCCTTCTACCTGCGGATAATAGACCAAATAATCTTTATTCGGCTTATACTTTTCTTCCTTTACCCGGTACGGCGGTCTTAATGGGATAACCGTATTTTGCTGCCAAATCGGCTGTCCCTCGCGATTCCAATACGATAAACGCTGATCCACGTTAGCTTGAATAATGGAGTCCTGCAGAGCTACCGTGCCCGTACCGTTAATTTTCGGGTAGCCGGGTGCCGGCTTGCCGCTCGGATCAATAAAAAACGTCTGCTTACGATCATTAACCGATGCCAGCCCTTTATGGAAATCTCCGACATCATAGTATACGAAATCGGTCAGCTGCTTCCCGTCCGTATCGGCAATCGCATATACGGAACCGATGTAAGGCTGATCGGCACGAATTGCTTTGCCCAGAGCCACCCTCTTCTCACCGATTTGACGAATATCGTTATAGCCGGGCTGGATGACATACTGCCCCTTGGTATTGATTAGTCCGTATTTGTTCTTGTAATCCTCCGCGGTATTAACTACGGCACGGCCTTCCTGGAAAGGAAACGCCCTGGTAAATGCCGGCTGGATCACTATATCCCCTTTTTCGCTGATATAGCCGTAACGGCCGTTCTGCTCTTTCTGAAAAGGCAGCAGTCCGTCTCCCGGCTGCCCGACGAATGGGTAGGAATAGGTTGTGAGTTTTCTCCCGTCCAATCCGATCAGTGCATATTCCCCGTCTTTTACTTTTACGAGTGCTTTACCGTTCCTGAAATCACTGGCTTCATCATACTGAGCCGGGATGACTTCGTTACCGTTCGCATCCAAGTATCCATATTTGCTTGATTGGTGGTCGGAAAACATCGCTCTGCCTTCCTTCATGGATGAAATGAAGGAATACGCTTTTGGGGTAACGATACGTCCCGTTTCATCCATTAGCTTGAAGCCCTGCTTGTCGATAACTGCCGCTCTTCCTTCTGAAAACTCCCCTATAAAGTCGTACATGGGTCTAACAACATAATGTCCGGATGTGTTAATGACCCCGTTCTTGCCATGAGACTGTACCCGGGCAAGACCGTTGTCCTGAAAGTCGGAAGCATATTCATACTGAGGCTGGATGCGCAGCTGGCCTTTGTTATCGATATATCCCCATACCGTTCCGGAAACGGTATTGACGGTTGCCGGGAACAAGCTCACGATCCGCTGGAATCCGTTTCTTGGCAAACCGAAGGATTCACCTTCACCCCGGTCTTCATATTCCCGCATCCCCCCTGCAGTCCATTCATAAACAGAGAAATGCGAAGTCATTCCGTTACGCTGCCATCCAACGATAAGATTGCTTCTATCCTGCTGCAGCACCGGGGTTGCCCCCAACAGGCCCACATGATCACCAGGTTCTTTGGAGACGCTGGCGATTTCCCAGCTCGTGCCGTTATGCTTCAGCACCAGCAAGTATACGCCGTCATAAAAGCGGTAGACCGCTGCTATTTCCTCTAACCGATCGCCATCCAAATCCGTCGCATAAATAGCCGGAGCAGCCGAGCGATCTATGGTCGCCAGCTGAGCTCCTGCCGGCAAATACGCTCTGACAAGCTGCTCCAACGGGTTGTATGCTCTCAAAGTACACACCTCACTTCTTGTTTCATACGAAAGGTCATAGGATATTAAAAGCTTCTTGAAACGGCAGGAGGACGCCATTGCCCTGCCAGCACGCTTGTTCCGGGCCAATACATTCGGAGCATGAGATTAAACGGTCCTTGCGGTGCGGGCAGCCAATTGGACTCAATCTCTGCCCCTGGGGAATGGTGTTGAATATATACGGTAATCGAGCCGTTCTCCTCATAATGAAGCTGTCTGTGATGAGAGCTAATAGAATACCGGTTCAGCGGATTTTTCACCAAATACCCGTCCTTGTTATATAACGTTATGGACCAAAAGGCATGAACCGGCGGTAGACGGCCCGGTGCGAAGTGAATAACGTACTGATTGCTTCCGTCCAATGCGTTTCCGTTGCTATCTGAGAATGCATACGCGTAGACGGCATCCTCGGGAATATTCGCTCCGAATAATGTATTGGCTATGATAGCCCTATCCCAGTAATGGGTTCCGTAGTATCCGATATTATTCATTGGCATACTCCACCCGGTATCCGCTAACAGCTGCTCCCCTGCTCTGTTAATAATTTCCGGTCCACTCCGAACCGCTTGAGCCAGTGCTTTTTGAACCTGCGGTTCTAGTTTGCTGAAGTTGAAGCCCGGGCCGGGAATAAGACCGAGAGAATGGAGCTTGTGTGTTATCTCGGGCGATTGAATGTGAGGGTATGGCGGATTTCTATACATCAATTCCATCATCAGATTGAAAAAAACGGCCGCGTCCATCGACTTCACAATCTCGCTCGGCGATTTGTCAATGATGAGAATATGGTCGCTGTTAGGCGTATTCAAAGCTACGGGCTGCTGTCTCGTCAATTGGAAGCCTCGTTGAATGGCATGGACTGCCGGATAATCCTCAGGACCGTTCGTTTGTGTTCTGCCGATAATCCAAACCGTGTCGGTAGGTGCATGTATGATATCGGCACCAGACGGACTGCCTTGCCAGCCCGGGCCGACGATAAGAAATGATCGTTCGCTGTTCCCCGTAGTTCTCGAGCCAACCGAAGCAAAAACATTAGACCACGCATCCAGCATAGGGAGCAAATAATACCTTCCGAGCGTATCCGGAACATGCAATTGGAGAGGACCTCTGCTCAGATCCAGCCATGCCGAGGAGTATAGTGTATCTACATTGGGCCGGACGACATGTGAAAATTTCGGAGTCGCCAATACCTTCTGATTATAAAATCGGTTTCGCTGGGGGATGCTTACCGCACCCGTTCGTCGGGTAATGTCCATCAAAACCAGAGGGAATCCATAAACATAAACATCTAATGCATCAAGGCTGAGCTTATCGCGGTTATACAGGCTCGTATCACCCGAAGACCTGGAGAAATTCCTCATCTCACTGAATTGTGGGTCGTTCATCTCATCTCCCTCCTCAAGAAGCTCTGCAAACCGCCTATCTGGATCGAACCCATTGCAACCATCTTATGCTGGTAAAACCTGACGTATAACAGCCTGAAAGCTTTTTACAGACCATACGAAAAAAGCCGATCTCAGCCCCTCGGCAGCCTGAGGAGTGAAAACGGCCGTTTACTTATAGCTCGGTCTCGGTTGAGTCTCTTGTTACGATTGAAAAAAATCCAGCATCGCTACCGCCCGGACCGGAGAGCCGTCCCCGTCCTTAATTTTCAGCGGAAAGCCGTAAAACATGAACGGCGTCTGCTCCGGAAGTAACTCCAGATTAGCTAGATCCGTATAAGTGACGATTTGCTCCGACAATAGCGCTCTTTGCAGCTCTTCGCTGATCAAGCCCCCGACGAATGGCGCTTGGGCCGATTTGATTTTATCGAACAGCTCGATACCCGCAGCCTCCCGGAAAAACAGTCCTGCTCGGATAGGGAAGTCCTGATCAGGCCGAGCCACGTAGCTTTTACCGAAGAAATGCGTCAAAGGCATGTCCGTCAATGATTTGCCCTTTGAGTTCATATGAGAAAAAGCATCCACATGCGTCCCCGTGTGAGAGCCCATAGTAATTTGGCGCAGCTCCCACTGGTTCTGCTCGTGGGTATGCACGATTTCAACGGATACCGCGGGATCTCCCGGGTATACATCCATTCCCGTATGAATCGAAACGGATAAGTCTATAATTTTCATCGGATGATCTGCCTCCTTGTGAAGGTTTGCACGAATTTTTACGAAGTAACGGTCGAAATCTTCCCGGGACTTTCCTTGATCGAGGCTTCACGATGAAAAGCAACGACTTCACGGACGGATGAAACTCCTTCTCCAATTGTACGGCAAGCTCCGCCTTCGTGTCACGCACTTCACGAGTTGCTTCTTTCACTTGTCTACTACAATATTCGGGAATGAACCGAAATTTCCGCCTATCATTACGTCATCGACCAGATATTTTTGTATAAGTCCGCCTGCCAGCGAAGAGCATCGTTCCCATACCAGGAGCAGCGTACCGATTGCCACATGGATCCACCGCAGCATGATATAATGCCGCAGCCATCAACTCACCACAAGTCCCTAATTCGGTAGCGACCCCCTGATCCTGAATGACAATCCGGCGGAATGAAAGCGGTTACTTAACTGAGTTAAGCAGAACGACTAATAGCCCTACGGCTCCTGCAACAAGGTGACAGAACTCGGCAATTTTCTACTTACGATAATGTCATCGACTAATATTGAGTTGACCTCCGCATCCTCATCTGGATTTTCTTAACCGAAGTGGACAACGGAGCGGAGTCCAGTTTGACGCATGTTTGCACTCCGGTCCCTCCATTAGCATCAATGCCTGGATTTTACTAGAATCATATGACTAGGATGTCACAATAACCATATCCTACCATTTACGACTGCCATACACAATCCTTCGGATCCTTATCCGGCAAAAATCCTCTAAAAATCGTTGTCCTCAGCTGATGAGTATCGGTCCTCTCCTGGTAGTCGATTCGGCAGCATAGCCTTGGCTTGAGCCACTGTGTTTGTTCGTCCTTGGTCGTTTCCAGGTGCTGAGCCAGCTCCAGAAAAAGCCGCTTGTCCTCGGCTTGAAAGCCGAACTCCACCAAGCCTACCGGCTTGTTAGCCATCGTCCTGAAATGCAAGCCGATAACCAGAGCGAACGGCCGAATCCGATAGCCCAAAATGACGACGTCGATGGATCTAAAATGCTTCATTTTCAACCAATCGGGACTTTTCGTATCGAGAGCATATAGCGACTGCTTTCGTTTGGCTACGATCCCTTCCATATTTCGCTGTTTTGTCAGCTCGAACAATGCCTTTCCTTGTCCCGATACGTACATCGTGGGCATGAGGGAAGGATGCGGATCGATCATATCCATCAGACGTTCCTTCCGCTCCATTAACGGTTCATGAATATGCTCCCTGCTCGTCATGAGAACGTCGAAAGCAACGAAAGTAACCGGGTGCGTCTGCATCGCACTGCGAATTTTTATAGAAGTGCCGAGCCTTCCCCGATAAGCGAAATCATCGAATACCGGTCTGCCTCCCCTCAGAACGATGCCTTCCCCGTCCAGAATGGCCGTATCGGCTTGGATGGCTCGCGCAGCCTCCCTCCACTCCGGAAACTTGCCGGTCACCTGTAATCCGTTCCTCGTATACACTTCCACGCGGTCGTTCTGCTTGTGCAGCAGCAGACGCCAGCCGTCCCACTTAGGTTCAAAGATATAATCCTCACTATCAAATGGTTCTTTACCGATGCTCACAATCATCGGCTTCAAGGGGGTAAACAAGTGCATGCTGCTATCACCTCCTTACCATTGTGCCATCGTTTCGTTGTTCGTAACCCGGGTGAAATCAGGTTATTTCTGCATTAGAGCAGAACCCAGGTTCCATGTATAATATAAGAAAGACTGCAGTCCGCTCATAGGGAAACGGAGGCCGGCCGATTGATAAGGCACGTACGAAAGCTGCTTCTACAAAGCTTGACCAAAAAACTTAATCAAGGCCTCCGTCTGCTAGCGGATGTATCGTTTCGCCCCGGGACCGTCATCGCCGGACGATACCGAATGCTTGAAAAGCTGGGAAGCGGCAGCTATGGCGTCGCTTACTTGTGTTTCGATATGCAAAAGGGTCGCCGATGCGTTATGAAACGAATCTCTCCCCTGCGAGGAGGAGCGGCAAGAGCAGAGCAAATTTATGTACGGGAAACCGGCATGATGAGCCGTTTGCATCATCAAGCGATTCCGGAGCTTTACGAGATGTTCGGGTTCCGGAGACATCATTGCTTCACCATGGAGTTTATGGAGGGCAGCAGCTTCGACCGGCTTCTCTTTCAACAAAACCGGCAGTATACCGAAAGGCAGTCGCTGCTTATCGTTGGGCGGCTATTGGAAATTGTAGAGTATATGCATTCGATGGGCATCATTCATCGCGATATTAGCATTGCCAATGTCCTTGTGGACGAAGATGATATAAAGCTTATTGATCTGGGGCTTTCCAGGGAATGGAAGGACGGAGAAGTCGTAGAAGGTGAACAAGAAGACCTTGAAGACGAGGATCCGACAGAGAAAAAACTTCGAAGAGCCGTTCACGTTACGAGCGACTTTTATGCGGTAGGCCATTTCCTGCTGTTTCTATTATACAGCAGCTACTCCGAGAAGAAATCGCCCCGTTCGGAAGAGGAGCCCGGCTGGGAGCAGGAATTATCGATTGATCCCAAAACAATAAAGCTGCTCCGCCGATTGCTCATGACGGACCAGCCATTCGAATCCGTTCAGCAGATTCGCCAGGAGGTTGCTCTTATTTTACGCTCGTTGACGTAAATCCTAGCTGCTGTATGAACTGGAAGAACGCTTTTTCTTATAGTGGTTGTGCCCATATTGATTGTGCTGTTGATATTTATTGCCTCTGCCTATTTGCTTGTAATCATCACTGCTATGACGCGGTCGATAGTAGGATCCACCGGATTTGTGGTTTGTACCGAGAAGCTTGCCTAATAGTTTACGCAGCATGGCTATTCCTCCTTTTCCGTGTTGATTGGTAATACGTACATTGTTTACCCCGGTTTCAGCAAAATGAATATCAGGCCTTATAGAATAACAATATTTACCTAACGGTAATTGACTCGTTTGAACTTATATGTTATCTTCAACTGACAAGGCATTCCCTCTTAAGATGAGAGCGGAATGCCTTCCTGCTTCCAGGCTTTTTTTACATTAAATGTATTCTCTGCGGTAACGCAACTACTAATCGAAAAGGGTGAATCCAATGATTCAAGTAAAAGAATTTATTGACTCCGACAGCAGCTATGCAGAAAGAAAGGCGAATGAGTTTTTGGCTACGTTAAGAGAGGACCAGTTCGTCAGCATCAGCTACGGCACATTGATCAAGAGCAAGCCGGATAAAAGCGAGTATCAACGCAGCACTATTCTGGTCGTTTACAGAACTAGCAACACGGGAGATTAGTCTTCTAATGGTTCGCCAGACACACAATCAGAATAAACCGCGAGATCCGGATCGAGCCTTTAGATTATTTATTTTCTTAATATCTTTGGTATCATCCGTTGCATTACTGATCTTGATCATCCTCTCTTTGATATAACGCCATCGCACCGCCGTCGTTATCGATCGTCCGAGGTCTTCATCGCCTGTTTCTTATCACAGAAATTAGCTTTCCCAATAGGATCAAAAAAAGCTTAGTCCGCGCCACAGGCCGCAAGACTAAGCTTATTAAAGTTGCTGACGACTCTTAAATCTCGATGTCGTTCACGATGCTGTCCACACGTCCCGACTCGCGGATGAATGCGGCTACAGCTTGATGGTGCGGGTTAGGACCGTATGCTTCCAGAGCTGCCCGATCTTCGAACCGGACGTACAATACGACCTGGTAGCCTTGATTTTTCTCCGAAAAATTAATGCCTGCTTGAAGGTCAATAACCCCCGTCAGATGGCTTCTAAGCGCCTTGAACCGGTCAACCACTTCTTGCAATTGTTCTTGCGTAGTTGTATCTGCGAATTTTACTAGTACGATATGATCGATCATGTCAAGTCCTCTTTTCTAAAAATTCAATCTCATCCAATATATCACGATACTAGAAATCTTTCCATGTAAAATCGACCGATAAGATCCCTGCAGGTTCTTCCGAAGTATCCCAGCCTTCCTCAGCAGCGGCAGCCGGATTGCGAAAACAGATCAAATTGCTGTAATAACCAAACGCTTGGCACACGCCGGGCCGAAACGAATGGATCCCGCATTTGTCGTTATCGTCATCGTAAAAGATGCACGTGCCCGGGAATCTTAACTGGTGCTGCAGCTTACTGCGCTGTTCCTCCGGCATTGCTCCGAGAGCCTTTCGAATGATCTTGAGCTCTTGTGCGGTAACCGGAACCGGACCACAGCACAAGCCTCTACAGCCGTTACATGGAAGATATTCCATAAAAAACCTCCTTACTTGTTTACAAAAAATTAAAATTGACATTTATATAGCAATATGATATAATATATTAGATTTATTGGTCTTATGATTCTATCATAGTTTATAGCACATTTCAACCATATCTTAACATAAGGACGAGCGCGAAGCGGTGTAACCTGCCCTACGCGGTCGTTTTTTTAGTTGCCTTTGTTGACCTGACCGACTTTTTTTGCTGCAAAACGGTTAAAATCCCCCTTATTCTGTCCATACTGGATAATCGTAGTTAGTAGTTCGGGAGAGGATGGCAGCCGATGCGAAATCCAGGAATTTGGTCAGATCGATTCAAAGTGTTTGTGTACCGACACCCCTTCATTTTCTTCTTAACCGTACTGCTGCTTATCGGACTTAATATATTGGTTTTTACCCGGATCCATTTTGTCTTCCATCCGTTGGCCGTTATTCTAAAGACGGTGCTGCTTCCATTTATTTTGACAGGCGTATTGTACTATTTGCTGAATCCGATCGTGGATTACTTCGAAAAACGGAAGATACGGAGAGTGTACTCCATAATCCTCCTTTATTTAGTCATCATTGGCATCATTTCGTTAATCGTCGGAACCGGCATTCCGATCATTCGTGAGCAAGTGTTAAGTCTAGTTCGTAATATTCCATTTTACAGCCAAACTATCAGAAGCCAGTTCGAACGGGTCATCGGCAGCGATTTGTTCAATCAGCTCACGCAAACGATTCATTTCAACTCCGACGAACTGATGAACACCATCACGGAGCGGATTACTGCCGTGCTGAATCGCACATGGTCAAGCTTAAGCGGATTTCTCGGGGTGCTGACGGAAACGCTGCTTGCCTTGGTGACAGTGCCGTTTATCCTGTTTTATTTGCTGATTGACGGCGATAGGCTGCCTCCCTACCTCTTGTCATTCGTACCGGTTGCGATTCGCGACCAGTCGTATCGGGTTATGCAGGAAATGAGTCACCAGATCAGCTCGTACATCCGGGGACAAATTATTGTGAGCTTCTGTATCGGCTTTTTGCTATTTATCGGGTATCAGGTCATTGGTCTGGATTACTCTCTCGTTCTTGCGGTGATCGCTGCCTGTACCAGCATCGTGCCTTATTTGGGACCAGCCATCGCCATTACTCCCGCTTTGATCGTCGCCAGCGTAACCTCACCGGTCATGCTGCTCAAGATGATCGCGATATGGACCATCGTCCAATTGGTCGAAGGCAAATTTATTTCGCCGCAAATTATGGGAAAAACACTGCACATCCATCCCGTAACCATCATCTTCGTTATTTTGACGGCGGGAAATTTGTTCGGTGTGCCAGGTATTATATTGGCGGTCCCCGGTTATGCCGTACTGAAGGTGATCATCACACATCTGTTCCTATGGTTTAAGTCACGATCCGGGCTATACGAGCCAAAGGACAACCAATAAAAAGCTTGCTCTAAGGCATCAGCCTGCGGCAAGCTCTAGCTGCGTTTAGCCATAGCCATAGGTTCGATCATGCAAAATGACTCTTGTGCTGTCCCTGGCGTTCAGCAGCGTTTCTACAATACGCTTCGCATCGGTGCCTACCCCTCCAAGCAATGCAGACCCTCTTGTATTCTGCCAAGCCTGGCCGATATAGTAGAGACCCGGAATCGGGCTTAGCCCCCCATCATGCAGCGGCTGGCCGGAACGATCCTTAGCCCCCTCGATCTCCATCCACTTGTACTCGGACACAAAGCCTGTCGCCCATAGGACATTGTCCACTTGCAATTGGGTGCTGTCGGCGAACGTAATCCAGTCGGAGTGGATTTTCACCGTTTTGGGCTTAATCCTGACTTTGCCCTGTTCGATCAGGCTCATTAGCTCCTTGCCGAAGATCGGATCCTTTTGTGCCCGCAGTCGGCGTCCCGCCCAGGAATTCCGTTGGAATCCCAGAATGCCCAGCTTCTTAAACCACCAAAATATACTTTTGCCCAATATCTCCATGGGAAGAAACTTCATTGGATGGCTGACGGATAAATATACTTCCCGCTCCGATGCCAGCTCAACCGCAATCTGAGCTCCTGAGTTACCTCCGCCAACTACCAGAACAGAGCCTTCGTTTAAACTCGACATATTCGCATAAGCAGATGTATGGATTTGCTTCACTCTCGGCGAGAAACGATCTGCAAAATCCGGTAAGCGCGGGCTCTGGAACGGTCCCGTAGCCACAATTACCTGTTGTGCAGTAATGGTTCCCTTAGTGGTTCGCGCTGCAAAGCCGGTATCGGTTCGGACAAGAGCTAAAAGCTCCGTACTAAGCTGGACTGGCAAAGCATACCGGACTGCATACCGCTGCAAATATTGAGCGACCTCATCCTTCCCTGCATACCCGTCCGGCTCTCCGTCCAATTTCATGCCTGGTAGCGAGCTGTACCACCTGGGCGTGAACAGAACCAAAGAATCGTATCGTCTGCTCCATACGTGACCAAGCTTTTCGCCTTTATCTATGATCAGAAAGTCGATATGACGTTCCTTCAAATAATAACCTGCCGCCAGCCCCGCTTGACCAGCTCCTATGACCAGAACCTCCGTATTCTGCCTCATATGTATTCCCCCATCTTTTGATGTATATATGATCATGTATTCATATTATATCCAGAACCATTTTATTGTCAATATTCGGATTTTGTTCAACCGAAAAAAAGAAGCTATGCCAAAGCAAGCTCCTCACTTCACTCTTATCCTACCTCGAAATAGTAAACCGATTCCCGTCGGGGTCGTACAGATGAAATAACGATACATTTCCTTCCATGTCGGAAACCTTAACCCCGCTTTGCAGCAAAATATTGTGATACGTCTGAAATTCCTGTGTATCGTGCATAACAACGTATGGCCGAACCGGACTATTCACGCACTCCTTGTGTGCCCCTTCCGGCAGACGCTCCAACACCCAAGTCGAAACATCGTCGGGATGATGTTCAAGGGCCAAATGCATTACAGCATAGCCTTCCTTCATATGCGTTGCGAAGACTTGCATGCCTAAATATTGGCTATACCAATCAATGCTTGCCTGCAGATCACTCACTCCGATACGGGTCCATGACGGTACAAAAAGCGGGGCATCCTCCGCGATGGTGTCATCTCCCTCCGCCGTTAGCCGTACTCCTTCAGCCGTTGCCCAGAAATCGAAGTAATAATGCCCGCCCGGGCCAGCATACAGATCGGTCACCCGAATTCCCTTCTTCTGAAAATCACTGTGTACCGCCTCCAGATCACGCGTTCTCCAGCACCAGCGCACATGTCCCTCAATCGCAGTCCGATCGGCTAAGACATGCGGTCTGATTTTGGGAATATAGGACTTAATCCATGTCCCGAAGCCCAAATGAGTTTGCCTGCGCATGATGAACCAGTCGTTCTCCCCGCTCTTGAATTGATCACGCGCTTTCCAGCCCATATATTGCTCGAACCATTGCACGGCTTCATCGTGATTATCCCATAATATTTCGATGTGCCATCCGTCGTAAGTCAGTTTAGGCACCGTCGTCCTTTCCGCTGACATTTGATTCTCTTCCTCTCAATTAACTTATTTATCCAACATTTCCATATTAAATGATTCTTCGATAAAATGTAAACGATGATTTGGGATTCGTTCCATTTACTGGATATGCATTGTGGTTAAAAAAAACCCATCCCCCCAAAGGGGATGAGCTCACAAGTTCGCTTGGTTGCGAAAATCATCGAACCGGTCGCGTTGACCGTGATCGTTTGTAGTGTTAATAGAGATAAAACTAAAACACCCTATCTCTGGCAAATAACCAGAAATAAGGTGTTCGCATTACAAAGCACTAAGGCTCAAATCCGTTCCTTTTCCCGAATATAGGCAAGTAATCGATCGCAACCTTCGTTCACCATATCGAACACTTCCTCGAAGTTTCCGGTATAGTACGGGTCCTGCACATCGCCGCCTTTGCGCTCAGGAATGAAATCCAGCAGCTTGCTTACATTCGCCTTTTGGAAATCCTCGGACAAGCTCTTCAAATTCCGGACGTTGGAATCATCCATCGCAATAATATACTGAAATCGGGTAACATCGTCCGCTTTGGTCTGCCGCGCCCGGATGCCGGTGTAATCTATGGCATTTTGCTTCAAAATACTGCGAGTGCCCTCATGAGGCGGCTCGCCCAAGTGCCAATCTCCCGTTCCGGCCGAATCGACGGATATCTTGTCTTCCAGACCCGCGCTCCGTACTTTGCTTCTGAATACCGCTTCCGCCATCGGAGAACGGCAAATGTTGCCGAGGCATACAAACAGCACGTGAATCAAAGTGAAATCTCCTTCCGATCTTATCCGTTGGCTCTGACCAATTGGTCGGTTACTTCAACCATCCAGCCGAACGGATCTTCCACTTCGCCTTTTTGGATGCCGGTCAACGTATCGTATAGCTTCTTGGACAGCTCGCCGGTCTTGCCTTCGTTAATAATCATTTGATGATCGTTCCACAACAACTGGCCTACCGGAGAGATTACGGCTGCGGTACCCGTTCCGAATGCTTCTTCCAATGTATTGTTGTTGTACGCTTCGTAAATTTCGTCGATAGACAGCTGGCGCTCTTCCACAGGAATGTTCCAGTGACGAAGCAGCTGAAGGATGGAATTGCGGGTAATCCCGTCCAAAATACTGCCGTTCAAAGCAGGAGTGACGACGGTTCCGCTAATTTTGAAGAACACGTTCATGCTTCCTACTTCTTCAATATATTTACGGTGAATGCCGTCGAGCCACAATACTTGGGAATATCCTTTGCTTGTCGCTTCCTCCTGCGCTTTCAAGCCCGCGGCATAGTTGCCAGCCGTCTTGGCCACGCCAGTTCCGCCTTTAACGGCACGAACATAATCGGACTCGACGTAGATTTTTACCGGATGAATGCCTTCCGCATAGTAAGCGCCGACCGGCGACATGATGATCATAAATTGGTATTGCAGCGATGGTGATACGCCCAGAGACGCTTGTGTTGCAATAATGAACGGACGGATGTAGAGCGACGTTCCCTCTTCATTCGGGATCCAGTCGCGGTCTGTCACGATCAGTTGGCGAAGCGCTTCTAACGCAAGCTCTTCATCCAATGCCGGAATGCTGATCCGTTCGTTGGAACGGTTCAAGCGCTTGAAGTTTTGTTCGGGACGGAACAACAGAACTTTTTCATCTGCTGTCAAATAGGCTTTCAAGCCTTCGAATACCGTTTGTCCATAATGGAACACACGTGCAGCAGGATCCAGCGTAATCGGCTGATAAGGTACGATGCGCGCGCTGTGCCAGCCTTTTCCTTCCTCATAATCGAGAATGAACATATGATCGGTAAAATATTTGCCGAATACCAGCTGATTCGATGCCGGTTTTTGCTTTGGATTCGTTGTTTTTTCAATGTGGATGGAATGGGCCGTCATT
Source organism: Paenibacillus sp. NPDC056579 (assembly GCF_042793215.1). Lineage (NCBI taxonomy): Bacteria > Bacillati > Bacillota > Bacilli > Caryophanales > Paenibacillaceae > Paenibacillus > Paenibacillus sp. NPDC056579. The sequence continues at coordinate 915,981 of NZ_JBHTVD010000001.1, read as the reverse complement.
CGATACATCTCCTTATTTGGATACTAATAGTTGAATCGTACCACTCGTTTGAGTATATTAAAAATATCTGTTTTATGGGGTTCCCATACCTAAAAGGTATTGAGAAGGAGGGCAAGTATGGATATCCGTCAATTACGATACTTTCTCGCTATCGCCAGAGAAGGCCAAATTACCCGCGCCGCCAAAGCGCTCAATATGGAACAGCCGCCGCTGAGCCGCCAGCTGAAGCTGATGGAACAAGAGCTTAACGTGACGCTGTTTGACCGTAACGGCAACAAGCTGATGCTTACTCCTGCCGGTGAGCTGCTGCAGCGAAAGGCGGAGAATCTGCTGCTGCAATTCAATGAGACGCTTCAGGAAGTCAAAGAGCTGGACGACGGCGTTCAGGGGATCCTGTCCATCGGCTCCGTCGTTTCCTGTATCTCGCTGGTTCCGCCCAAAATTGAAATGTTCAGGAAAACCTATCCTCAGGTTACCTTTAAAATTTTGGAGGGAGATCATTTTTTGCTCGGCTATCATTTGGAAAAAAGACAGATCGAGCTCGTTGTCGCCCGTCTGCCGTTCGAATCGGACGAAGGAAGCGACCATTATTCGGTGCTGCCGCTGCCCTCGGATCCTTTCGTCGCAGTAGTACCTAGGAAATGGAGCGACGATCCGGATAAGACCACGATGAAAATGAGCGAGCTGGCGAGCTATCCGCTGCTCACTCTGAAGACGGACAGAACCACCGGGCTGCATGAGAAGGTCATGAACGAGTGCCGCCGCCACGGCTTCGAGCCTAATATCATATGCGAATGCTCCAGTGTTGCCATTATTATGGCTTTGGTGGAAGCAGGCATCGGCGTCACCGTATTCCCGAAATCGGTCATGACTTCCTTTCCCCTGCCTAACATCAGGGTCCTGAATATTATCGATGCGGAATTTCAATCCGACGTCGGACTGGTCTGGCTGAAGGACCGGTACTTGTCCAAAAGCGCACGGCATTTTATCGATATGTTCGCAAAATAAAGCTTCTGCCTGTGAGCAGAGCTAGTGCAGGCGCTAGCTGCGAGGCGCCCATAGCATAATGGATACGCCAACGATGCATACCGCGGCTCCGATCCAATCGTACAGATCAGGCGTTTTCCGGTCGACCAGCCATCCCCACAGGACAGCTAAAACGACAAATACACCGCCGTATGCGGCATAGACGCGTCCGAAGCTCGGAAAGCTCTGAAGTGTCGGTACAATACCGTATGCGATCAAGATCAGACTTCCCGCAATTCCATACCAAATCGATTTGGATTCCCTTAACCAAAGCCATACCAGATATCCTCCGCCGATTTCAGCCAGCCCGGCTATCAGGAATAATAAGACGGCTGAGACCATACCGGTAAAACTCCTTTTTCGACACCAACCGTTTGAAAACGGTTATTTTCTTCATCTTAGCGCAAGGAACCCGGTATAGCAAGCGGCGAATATGGGAAATCCGCAACAAAAAATCCGCCGGTCCAGCTATCGCTATCCGGCGGATGAGAAGATCGAAACCTTTGAGTACGGCTAACGTTGCTTCAGCAGCTCCTTATCGGTCCACGTACGCGATTCGTGCTTCGTCCAGTTGGTCAATGTATTACTGTAGCGATTGATAGAAAAAACATTACCACTACGGTCTCTATAGAAGGCGATATCGTCCATCGGATCGGGTGCTCCCGACAGTTTTTTCAATTGAAGGCTTGTATCCACCTCATACAATCCGTCTTTTTCAGGATCTCCATACTCCACCGTCAGTGGAAATCGGCCGGAGGAAGGATCGACTGCGCCCCCCTCTGCAACTTTCCTCGGTTTTCCGTACAAGCGGACTATTAGACTTCCCTTCGAATCCACAGGATTCCCGGTTAACTTCCGAATCCCGACGGGAGAGACATCCTGTTCGTCCCACAGCTCGTTGGCAAGTCGAATCGAACCATCGGTATCCATCAATGCCAGAAGTCCTGAGTTGAGATAGTATAAATTCCGGAACGGCTGCCTATCGCGGGCGATCCAGACGGTTCCATCGGCATTTTTCAGCACAAGCTCGGGTAAATAGGGATATTCCGTCACTGCCTTCAGTTTCCCGTCAACTATAGAGAACAATTGATACCTGCTATGAGGAGGCGGTCCGATTACGGCAATGGGGTAATACGTATATACGGCAAGCAGCTTACGTCTATCGTCAATGTCGTACAGCGTTCCTTCTATTCGCAGCGTGGTGCCTCCCAATTCGTTCTTTTCCTCGTCCCGCAGCTCGGACAAGGTCATGTTATTATAACGAAGCGTATTGCCATCCTTCTCTATAACCGCTTCCTTTCCCTCCACCCGGTTCGTGTCCCCGGATTGCTCGGCTTTCTCACGTATCGCCTGCTCCTCTCCTGTCTCCAGCCATTCCGGCGCAGCAGACAGCGATTTGCTCACCTTGAGCATCGTTTTCTCCTTATTAGTGCCCGTAGTGCTGATATATAGCGATTCTTCATCGTCATAAACGATCTGCTGCATAACGCGATCCTCTCCGCCCCACAAGCTTAAGCCCTCCTCCGGACTCCACTGTAAATCCATCATGAGCTTGAGATGAGCCAAGTCCCACGTCAGAGGCATATAGGTCACGTCCCGGAATTGCAGAAATGGATACGTTTGAGCCGTATTATCGACAGGCATCCCTCTGATTTCAATGGGATAGGAGCTTGGTACGGCATTGTATGAACGTTGGATCGCATTGTTCGCCGTCCCGGCTTGCGTGAGAGGAGGCTTCTCCAGTGCCGGGATATCCCCGTAATCGTTAGCGCAGCAGGTCCGGTATATTTTCAAGCCCTCTGTATCGCTCCATTCGCTGGACAACTCCAGTTCCCTCAGCAAATCCCAATTCAGTGGAAGATAGGTAATATCTTTATAAATGAGAAACGGATATTCCTTCTGCGTGTTATTAATGATCTGACCATTTACTTTTACTGGAAATTCCGTTATCCGTACCTGGACCGTATTTCCAGCCGCTCCTGCCTGCAGTGGCAGTACGGAGGCTGCCATTAGGCTGATCAGACTGGCCAGCATAGTTTTCTTCAGCATCTTCCCACACCTTTCCTCATTCCATAACACATTAGACGAGAGAAGGCTCCACAAGTTACGCTTCGGCGCAGCATTTTCCCATTAAATTTGTATGAATCGTATTGGAATAGGATGGTGACTCACGGCATGGCGCATTGTCGAAAAATGAAGTAAAATGAAGGTAATCTATCATCTGGACAAGGAGCGTAGGAGAAATGAGAGGCAGGCTTTTTCCGGTCTTATGCTGGGTTATCGCTCTTTTTATTATGATTGGCTTTCAAGCGGCCGCTCCCGTCGAAGCCGGCTTCTGGGACAAAGTCAAAGACGTATACAACATGCCCGATAAAGTAAATGAGCTTCAGGAAAAATACGATTCGACGATGCAGCAGCTATCCGAACAGGAGCAGAAGCTCAAGGAAGCTCAGCAATACTCTGAAATGCTTGTCAGCCAAAACTCCGAACTGCTCAAGCAGCTGGAACAAATGAAGCAGGAGCGAGAATCAAACCGCCGTACCTGGATTAGCATTGGTGCCGCTGTGGTACTGCTGATTGCGCTTTATATTTTATCCGTCCGCATTTGGCGGTTTACCGTATGGCGCAGGCAAAGAAGCCAAGGCAGCGGCTCGACCTTCGGCTCATGAACATAAGTGCACCCCCGCCATTAGAGCATGTCCGCGTATCGATGGAGGAAGCGGAATCTCTGTACATCCTGCATCCCAAGTCGATTATCGCGTACCAAGGCATGCCTCAGAACCGTCAGGATCAGCTGATGAATTTGACAGGAGTATACGGCAAAAAGAAGTGGATCCGCTCCCTGCTTCGAGGTCCCTGCCAAATGATTCTCGGTATTCCGGCCGGCTGCTCTCTGACTACCGTCGACCTCGGTGAACAGGAGGAGCTTCTGTTCGATCTGCGGCATGTGATGATGTTCTCGGAATCATTATCCATGAAAAGTGTCATCCAAAAAATGAAAACAGCCTGGATTACACGCGATTTGGTCCGTGTACGGTTCACGGGTCTTGGAGTTGTCGGACTGCTGACTGCCGGTGATCTGGCCACGCTGCACCTCGATCCGGTCAAACCGATTTTCGTCGACAAAAGCGCCTTGGTCGCTTATCCGCAGAATGCCAAGATCCGGCTATCCGTCTATGGTAATCAGCTGGCAAGCCAGCATATGAATGTACAGTGGGAAATTACCGGAACGGGGCCGATCCTGATTCAGACCGGCAGCCGCGATCACGAGCTGATGGCTCATCTGCAGGACGACAGTCTGTTCAAAAGGATACTGAGAGAGCTGCTGCCCTTCGGCAATGTCATTATTAAATGAAAACGTGCCGCTATTGCATCGTTGCAATGGCAGGCACGTTTTATTGCGTTTTACGGCGTATCAGGGTCAGGCTCTTAAGAAATCAAGAAAGATTCGTTTTAATATATGAAGCTGCTCCTCGGGCTCCATCTTAAGGTGCGGCAGGATGTGGTACCTTTGTGCCGACAGCTTCTTCGATACCGTGCCGAACGTATTGGCTATGGACCGCAAATAGGCATCGACTGAAATGTCCGAACGGATCGACCCGTCGGTCTGACCCTGGGCGAAAATGTCGGAGTAAATGCCGTTCAGCCTTCTCGAAACCTCCTCATACGCGGCTATATCCTCCATGGGCTCATGCAGCAATGAAGTGTAGCTCTCGAATGCTTCAATCAGCTTCGTATTGTCGCTATGCTCTTCTGTCACGAACGAAATGAACAAATCCAACAGCTTCTCGACCTTGACGAGACAAGGTACCGGCATTTGCGCAATTTCTTCGAAAGCAGACATTTGAGATTCAAGAATTTGCGTTGCTACGGCTACGATCAGCTTCTCCTTCTTAGGAAAATAGCGAAAGACGGTCGCCACTCCGATATTGGCTTCCTTCGCTACATCCTGCATCGTGCTCTTATCGAGCCCTTTGCGGACGAATACCCGTTTGGCCGCCTCTAATATATCCGTAAGCCGCTGATTCTTCCCTTCCAGCCGCTCCTGCTCCCATCTGTTTTTGGGACCCATACGATCCTTTCACGTCCCTTCGATCGTTGATTTGATAGCCATGCTATCAAAACTTGGTTCCAGTGTCAACATGATGGGAGGTGTTGCATTGTGGACTAAGCAATGATATGATTTATATCGTAATGATAGTCGTACTATCACATTGATATTATATAAATCATACCTAAGGAGACGATGATCATGACGAATAGGAACCAGGTTGCCGTTGTTACCGGAGCAGGAAGCGGAATTGGACGTGCGTCCAGCTTGAAGCTGGCTGCTAACGGATTTAAGGTTGTAGTGGTAGATTATAATATGGAAACCGGAGAAGAAACCGTTCAGCTGATCCGGCAAGCCGGAGGCGAGAGCATATTCGTACAAACGAATGTAGCCGTTGCTGCAGATGTGCAGAACTATGTTGCCAAATCGTTGGAAGCTTACGGGCGTATCGACGTATTTTTTAATAACGCCGGCGTACTGCAAACTTTCGCGCCGCTTACCCAAATTGAAGAAGCGGAATTCGACCGGATCATGTCGGTCAACGTCAAAGGTATTTTCTTCGGTCTGAAATATATCATTCCCGTCATGGAGCAGCAAGGCGGCGGCTCGATCATCAATACGGCATCGACGGCCGGACTCCGCAGCGAGCACAGCCTCGCGGCTTACTCGGCAAGCAAGCACGCCGTGATCGGCCTAACCAAATCCGCCGCGCTGGAGTATGTGAAGAAAGGCATTCGCGTCAATGCCATTTGCCCTGGCGGCGTCGCAACAGCATTGACCGCTGCCGTCGCCGATATGTTCGCGCAAACCGGCTATGTGCCGGAAGAGCTTCCGAACATGCGGATGGGCCGCTATGCAGAACCTGCCGAGCTGGCCGAGATGGTCGCTTTCCTCGCTTCTCCTGCATCCAGCTATATGACCGGTTCCGTTATAGCCGTTGACGGCGGATTGACTTTGTAATAAATCAAAAAGATTGGGCTTGGCTTCACGCCAAACCCAATCTTTTTTTTGTTATGATCTTACAAGACAAGGCCGTTTGGGATCGAAGGTCCATCCGGGGATTAAATATTGCATCGCTTTGGCATCATCTCTCGCGCCAAGTCCCATACTTTTATACAGCTGATGTGCCTCCTCGATCCGTTCCATATCCACCTCGATGCCGAGTCCCGGCTTGTCGGGTACCTTCACCTTCCCGCCAACAATCTTGAGAGGCTCCTTGGTTAACCGCTGGCCGTCCTGCCATATCCAGTGGGTATCGATTGCAGTAATCTTACCCGGAGCGGCGGCAGCGACATGTGTGAACATGGCAAGAGATATATCAAAATGATTATTAGAATGAGAACCCCATGTCATCCCCCATTCGGCGCACAGCTGGGAAACCCGCACCGAGCCCTGCATGGTCCAGAAATGCGGGTCCGCCAAAGGAATGTCCACTGATTGAATCTGTACGGCGTGTCCCAGCTCGCGCCAATCGCACGCAATCATATTCGTCGCCGTCTTAAGTCCGGTTGCTCGTCGAAACTCTGCCAGCACTTCACGTCCGGAGTAGCCCTTTTCCGCTCCGCACGGATCCTCGGCATAGGCAAGAACCGAATGCTTGTTGCGGCATAGCCGTATGGCTTCGTCCAGAGACCATGCGCCGTTAGGATCCAGCGTGATCCGTGCCTGCGGGAAGTGCTCAGCAAGCAGCGTAACCGCTTCGATCTCTTCTTCACCACGAAGCACGCCGCCTTTTAGCTTAAAGTCGTGAAAGCCGTACTTCTCGTGAGCAGCTTCGGCAAGACGTAATATAGATGTTGCTGTAAGCGCTTCCTCATTGCGTAATCGAAACCACTCATCTTGGAAGTCCAGCTCGCTGCGATAAGAAAGATCCGTCTTCATCCGATCTCCGATGTAGAACAAGTATCCGAGCATCTCGACGTCATCCCGCTGCTGACCTTCACCGAGCAAAGCTGCCGCCGGCACTTCTAGAAATTGCCCCAACAAGTCTAGCATGGCCGCTTCCAATGCTGTAACGGCGTGAATCGTCGTACGCAGGTCAAACGTCTGCTTCCCTCGCCCCTCGGCATCCCTATCGGCGAACGTTCGGCGAACATTGCCAAGAACTTGGTTGTACGCGCCAATCCTTTGACCCAGCACCAGAGGCTTGGCCTCCTCTAACGTTACGCGAATTTTTTCTCCGCCAGGTACCTCACCCACTCCTACACGGCCTGCATCGTCCTTCAATATGACGACATTACGGGTAAAGAACGGACTATGGGCTCCACTGAGATTAAGCAGCATACTGTCATGTCCGGCTACAGGAATTACGAGCATTTCTTTAATGCTTGGAGTTGCATGTCCTTTGGAACCATCTGCATTCACAATGTTTGCCCCCTCGTATGATCGGGATTGAACTACACTTTTCATTACATCGTATTTGTCAACATTATGCAATACGAAATTGGCGGTTTCCTGAAAGAAAAGGAATAAAATCAACCGTTCCGTTTACCCTAAGAGAGATGAATGTCTTCCCGAAGCGAAAGGATGAGTATCGATGGAAGCAGATGACAAGAAACGGCTTGAAGAGAAATTCGACAGAGATTTAACGGACGGGGAAGCTGCCGAGATCATGAACACCCCTGTGCTGCATTCGGACGATGAGAATTATTACGAGAACGACGATATGGATCTACTGGACACCATCCCTATCGGACTGCAATTCCGACAAAAAGGATGACTTCCCAGTCTATAAGGAGGTATTAATCCCGTGCCCAACGAACAAGTGGACAGAGAAACCGACGGTAATCCGCAAACGATGTATGAAGATACGGCAGTGCATGAGCGCCCAGGATTTCGGGTCGACGATGAGACTCCTCTGCGCAATTATGGCGAGCCCGGAGAGATGGAAGACGGAGTGCCTATAGAATAGAGGAAAAAAATAACCGTCCTGATCCAGGACGGTTTTCCTTACTTAACTTGCTTGCTGCATCGCTACGGTGCTCTCTTGCTTCCCGTCCTGCTGCCTGGACAGCTGGAACAGCATGAACCAGATCAACAGGAAGCCGGCGACTTGCGCCACTGTAATTTGCTGTTGGAATACAAGCCAATTCACCAGCACACCGATGGCCGGAAAGAACAGCTCCGCTAGTGTGGCATACGATGCTTTGGTCCCTGAGAGTCCCTTGTAGTACAGGAGCAAGCTCAATAATCCGGGCAAAAAGGCTTGCAGCAGCATATTTACCGAAACGGCGAACCATTCGGTCGGTTGGGCCGGCCAGTTCCAGCTCTCTCCTCCAACCCAGGCAGTTGCGAACAGCAGCGGCAAGGCTAGCGTAAAGCGCAGCGCCGTAACGGCTTCAAACGGCATTTTATCAAGCAGCAAACGCCCCATAACCGTAGATCCGCCCCACAAAGCTGCAGCACCTATCGATAACAGACCCCCGATCACCCCAAAACGGGAAAGTCCGTCAAAAGGAAACGTTATGCCGAATGTCAGCAAGTACGTGCCTGCCAGAGCCACAATAACCAGAATGAAAAACCGTGCCGGAAGCATTTCCTTCAAAATCCATCTTGCCATCAGGATGGCGAACAATGGCTGGAGCTTTTGCAGCAATAGTACGCCGTTCAAATCACCATGCGCAAAAGCTGAAGTGAACATGATCGTCGCGATAGCAGAGCCGCCCCAGGATATAAACAGCAATGCACCAATATGGCGCAGGTTCAAGCCGCGGAGCGATTTACGGTACAGCCACAATATCGGTACGGAGTAAAATAGCAAAAGCACGTGTTCGATAAGTACGATCTGAGTCGATGTAAAATACTTAAGCAGCAAAATGCGGAATAGCGGGTCTACGCCCCACAGGGCAGCTCCCAGTGCAACCAGCCATACTCCGTTGCGGATTCCCGTGCGGGACGGCTCTTGCCGTACGGACGGGTTAATCGATGATACATTTTCCATATCCAATCCAACCTCCTTATTTTGAAAAGGAAGCTTCGAAAGAAGTCAGCCCCGTTATCATTATGACAACGGGGCATACTGAAACAGGCTTGGATCTGGAACGTTTTTTCACATCAAAGTGAACGCACCAAACTACAAACTTGTTTTGACCTTCTCCCATCCGGACTATACCGTCGGCTTTGGAATTTCACCAAATCAGTCGTGCATCGCGGCTAACACGATGAACGAGTCGCGGGCTGCGGGTCATGACGTACGACCCTTTACCGCCGGTCGGGAATTGCACCCTGCCCCGAAGATCCTTTTTCAATTAGTTTGGATTTTACCATATGCTTTGCATTTTAACAAGATGCTAACTAAAAATTAGTTGCTTGTTTAACTATGTAAAATAATTTATACACAAAAAAAGCAGCCCGAAGGCTGCTTTTTTCCCGTTACTTCTTCTGATTCACCAGCTGCTGAATGGCAATGTTGGATTCTTCCTCGACAGCGCGGATAGCCGAATTGACATCCATGCTGCTTTTATAGATGTTGTCGAAAATTTTGGCCGTATTCACGTTGTAATCTACGAGTCCGTTAGCACGGGCAGCCGGCGGTTGAGCATTTTTGCTGTAATACACGGCACCGGTGTTTTTGCCTTTGAGCTGCGGCAAGCTTTGACCGTACAAATCGCGAACCGGCTTGCTCTTGAGCGGAGTCACGATCCCCTGCTTGGACAGCTCGGACTGGACTTCTTCCGACAATAAGTGCTGGACAATCTGGAAGGCTTGATCTTTATATTTCGAGTTCTTCGTTACGAAAAGCGAATATGTATTAGGCTGCATGCCGGTATTGGGCAGCTCTTTGAAGGAAGGCGGAGACGCGAGATCGAAGTTCAAATCTTTGTTGGCGTTGTACCAGCTTGTTACCTTCTCTGCAACATGGACACCGATAGCCGTCTGACCTTTAGGGAAGTCATCGATATTCGTATATGCGTTGCTTGGAATATCATAGAACCGTTTGAAATTTTCGATTAGCTGCTTCCACTTCTCGGTATTGATAGCCGCTTTGTTCTCCTTCAAATCCAAAGGATTGAGCGACAGCTGATTATAACCCATCATCACACCCGGATGCGCAGACAGACCTTTATAATCCACTCCGTCCACCGTTCGCGACATTTTCTTCGCAATATCGTACACTTCATCCCATGTCATACCGTCTTTCGGATACGGAACGCCGAATTTATCGAACAAATCTTTGTTGTAGAACATGACGATATTACTGAGAGTAAACGGCAATCCCCACAGCTGCCCCTCCGGGTTGGCGTTACGCACCTGTGCAAGCGCCGCATCATCGATTCGGTTCAGATCGAAATTATGCTTCTTGATCAGCTCAGACAAATCGAGAGCCAAGTCAAATTCTTTGATACGGGATAAAATATTGCTCTTGGACTCCAGCACGATGTCCGGAATTGTTCCTGCCGCGACCAGATCGGCGTAATCTTGGCCTTTTCCTTTATGAATATGCTGAATCGTTACATTGGGGAATTTCTTCTTGATGTATTGCCCGATCTCATTCTCGAACCCGCTTTCATCTGCATAAACAGAGTTTTGCGCCGTGAAAAAAATGAGCGTCACCGGTTCATTGCTGGCTTTGGGCGTACTTGTGTCTGCCGGGGCGGATGATGGTGCTTGGCCGCTTCCGCTGCAACCGCTTACTAACATGACCAAACCTAGAGATAGTGAGACCATCTTTGCTACGTTTTTCTTCATGCTTGTTCCCCCTCTTAAGTTAACCGCCTTTTACATGGTAAATCGGACTGGCATTACATAATTTGAATGGGTAAAAAAGCGCTTACATTTCCTATCATACTATATCCTGTTCACTGTTTAGGATGCAATTTATTCACTTACATTTGCACAATATTAACATCTTATTCATTTGATTAATGAACCTAATATTTAATGTTATTAATCATTTTCTCCAATCTTTTTTACAAAATCTATTTTTACCGGCAGTAGTTTATAACTAATCTCCCCCCTCTTACATTTCTAAGTCAGCCTGATTAACGAAAAAAAAGAGCCTCGAGGGCTCTTGATCCATCATCTTTATGCAGCTTTTATGAACGCATTAACTTCCTTCCTCTGAATGAGCAGCAGCCGCATGAAGAAGCCTACGGCCGCCAATGTCAAACCGATTGTAATTCCGACCCAATACCCGAACGGACCCAGATCTGTATATACCGCCAGCAAATAGCCAGAAGGGATACCGACGACCCAATAGGATACCAGAGCGGTTATAAAAGGGACGGTTACGTCTTTATAGCCGCGCAGCACCCCCTGTAAGGCAGCTTGGGCCGCATCGGATAGCTGGTAGAAGATGGCGAAGATGAAAAAATGCATCGTAAGCCCGACGACTTCCGGGTTGTCCGAATAGAAATAGGCGATCTGTTCCCGGAACAAGTACAAGAACACGGAGCTGACGCCCAAAATGCCGACTGCGCACGAAACGCCGAAGCTGCTGTACTGTCTTGCGTCCGCAAGACGTCCCGCTCCGATCTCATAGGCAACAAGAATGGTGAGCGTCATCGATATGCTAAGCGGCATCATAAACAAAAGGGAAGTAAAATTGATCGCGGATTGATGCGCAGCAATCGTGACGGTATCGAACATCATCCCCATCAGCAATGTCACAATAGAAAAAATGCTGGATTCAAAAAAGACGGAAAGTCCCATAGGAACCCCAATTTTCAGCTGCTCCTTCCATGCCTTCCAAGATGGTGCGGTCCAACTGCTGAACAACCGGTAAGCGCTTATGGGATGAACTCGGAATGTCATCACGATGCCAATAAGGAATATTAGCCAGTAGGTGAGCGCCGTAGCATAACCCGCCCCGATACCTCCCAGCTTCGGAAAGCCGAGATGACCGAACACGAGCAAATAATTGAGCAGCATATTGAACGGGACCGCGATGATCATGATCATCATCGTTATTTTGGTATTGCCGTGCGCATCAAAGCTGTAACAAAGAACGCTCCCTGCAAATAGCGGGACGATGCCGAAACCCAGTCCGATCAAAAAATGTTTGGCAATATGCTGTACTTCCGCATCCAGTTTCATAGCCGATAAAACGGGATTTAAACCTATACTGCCTGCCGCCAGCACGATCATGGCCAGCAAAACCGCCAAGTATAGTGCTTGTTTTATGGTTCTGCCGATTTGTTGGCTTTCTCCCCGGCCATTCAGCTGGGCGACCATCGGAGTGACGGCAAGCAAAATACCGTTAATGCCGACGGCAATGGGCATCCACAGGCTCGCGCCTATCGCAACGCCAGCCAAATCGTTGGTCCCTGCTCTCCCTGACATCATCGTGTCAATGACGGTCAACAAATTGTAACTGATTTGCGTGATCATGATTGGACCTAGTATGGTAAAAAATAGTGATGCTTTCTGTTTTAACGATTGTGCATGATACATAAATCATTCCTCCACTGCTTTTAAACAAACAAAAAGAAGGGCAACCGGTATCGCCCCTCTTCAGATTTCCATTTTGAAATTGACAATCAATGGAACTTCGAATTCGACCGCTTACTTGTATTTACGCCAATCCATGCCGCTTTGTTCAAGCAAATAACCGAAATCGCCTTCCAGACGTTTTTGTTCGGCCTTGCGGGCTGCTTCCGCTTCTTTGCGGGCATTCTCCCGCTTCTGGGCTTCCTCCGCTTTCATCTGGTTCGCCTGAGACTTCAATTGCTCCACGATGGACGGGTTCAACAGATCTTTTAACGTAGCCGGTTTATCTGAAGCAGCGGAGCTCGGGACCGCAGCCTGTTTTCTCTTTTTGACCAATGTAATCACCCCGTAACACGAATTCCTCTATTCCATACCTTACACGTATGGTACTCTCCTATTCCGCTTCTGTCAAATTGTTTTGGTTAACGGGCATGCAAAAAAACCGGTGGCGAGACGCATCAAGGATGCTTCCTTACGTCCGGTTTATTCATAGTACTCCCTATGCAAAGGTTTGGGCGGCGTCCAAGCTGCCCGAGGCCAGATTGCCTCTATGGAATACCGCAACTCTTCTCGGCAGTCTTGCCACGGCTTCCGCCGAGCAGCTGGCGTCTACCAGCACGCCGCTCGCTTCAACACCCGGTGCCGGCCACACCTGTACGCCCTTCTCGTCCAATGGTATTACACCTCCGGTGGCCAGTGCCAAAGCACGGGACAAACTATACTCGCTGGACCAGCCGTAAAGCTGTGCAGCCAGATTGGATTTTTGCAAAATATCGCCGGTGCCGAACGGAGACCAATGGTCTATTATGCTGTCATTGCCGAGCATGACCTCGACCTTGTTAGTCATAAGCAGCGGGATTGGCATCATTCCTTTGCCGGCGGGAACGGATGAGGCTATGGATATGCCCAATGACGCAAGTCTTCCTGCAAGCTCCTTGTCTTCTCCCGGAGCGGCGGATGCTAGAGAGAATGCATGGCTGACGGTGACGCGTCCTTGAAGTCCGGCTTCCTCCGTCAGATCGGCTAGGCGGCGAATCGTATTTAATCCGGTTTCGCCTCCGTCGTGGAGATGAATATCAATACCGGCTTCGTATTCTACGGCAAGCTCGATGATCATCTGCAGCGATTTTTCCATATCCCCGTCCACTGTAGCAGGGTCGATCCCTCCGACATGGGTCACTCCCATCTTCATAGCCTCTTTCATAGAAGCAATGACGGAAGAGGCCACTTCGGGACGCACGAGCCCATGCTGCGGGAAAGCGACGATTTCATGCGAAATTTTATCCTTATAATGATCCAGGGCGCGAAGCAGACTCTCCAAATTGTTCACGCCAATGACCGGATCGATATTGCAATGGCTTCTAACGTAGGTAGAGCCGTAGCCTAAAATCATCTCGATAAGCTTCTCCGCTCTCTCCTGCGCCGTTGGCAAGAGCAGCGGCAGCAGCTCCTGCTCCTCGCGGATTCGGTCCCATTTTCCGTTAGGGGCAGGCCGAACAGCTCTCCACGGACCGCCGTAGAATGTTTTATCAAGGTGAATATGCATTTCTCTGAACGATGGAAGCAGCAGCAGTCCTTTGGCATCGTAGCGCGGCAGCTCGGGAGGCAGAAGGGCTCCCTTGCTCAACACTTCCGATATCATTCCATCATCGATGCGCAGATTGAAAATGGCCGTTTTCGTTCCTGTCACCTGATCGTCTTCATATACATATCCGGTTTCCAGGAGTACGTTGGTCAACAGGTATGAAGAGTACTGTGTGGTTTTCATCTTAGACATGTCATCATCCTTTTCCTTACCCGCCATACTTGCTGCAGCAGGCATCATTCGCTTACGAACCCGATCTTACTATGGCTTCAACTTCAATTTCTACCAAAAGATCCGGTAGTTCGATATTTCTATAAGATTATCGTCGGGGTCTCTGATGTACACAGACACGATATCTCCTATAGCTCCGGTTCGTTTTACCGGTCCTTCTTCTATAGGGACGCTCATCGCTTCCAGCTGCATCACCACTTCTTCAAGCGGGGTCTGCGTAATAAAACAAACATCGGCGGATCCCGGCGTAGGAAGCTTGGCTTTTGGCTCGAATTCTTTGCCTGCTTCATGCAGATTGATCTTTTGCTCCCCGAATACCAGCGCCTTGCGGCTGCCGCCGAACTCCACCGGCTCCATACCCAACACCTCGGTATAGAAGCGGATCGCCGCCCCTATGTCCCGGACTGTCAACACAATATGGTCTATGCGCTCCAGTTTCAACTCTATCCCTCCTATGTATCTAGTCGTGTCACCATATCATATCGTGTGGTAGAGGGTGGGAGCCGCCGCAGCCATCGCCGATAATCTCATTCAGCAACCCCGTTTCTCCCAAGCGACAACAAAGCGCATATATCAATCGCGATACCACCGCGGCTTCACCATCTCAAAGTAGTCATGGTCATCCAGTACGCCATATAAGCGGTTGAGCATTTGCTCCGTCTCGTCCGGCTTCACCTTCAAAATCCAGACTACGGACGAAATCACCGTCATAGCGGTATACAAGGAATACAGCTTCCAGAACATATCATCAGGTTGTTTTCCCTCAAAGTATCCATGAATTTGTCCAATAGAAAAAGGTACGCTGACTTCCTTGCTGAACATCCCGATTTTCAAAAATTCGTGCACCGGATCTCCCCAGTCGTAACGATTGAAGTCAATAACGCCTGCAAGCCGGCCCTCTTTCACAATAAGATTGCTAAGATGAAAATCATCGTGCTGAAACGAATTAGGCCGGTTTTTCATGAGCTCCAGGTGCTCGTCAATAAAAGAAATCATTTTATGATCATCTCTGATCCTTACGCCGCACGCTTTATATTGTTCGCTATAGCGCCGGTATTTGGATACTTTGCTTTCATACCAATCCGGTGCGTGCCGAGGAGCCTGCAGCTGATGCATCTTCCACAGCTCCTTGCCCGCCTCGAGCCCGATTTGATATTGCACGCTATCCGAATAATGGGGCAGCTCCTCCGATGCATCAACACCTTCTACATATGAGAGCAACATGTAACCGATCTCAGCTTCCGGCAGCTGTCCGAATTCCAAAGGCTTGGAGCACCTCACTCCATATTCCTCCATCATGGCCAATACGTCGTATTCTCGCCGCTTGCTTTCGGAGCTCTTGGCAGCAAAAACCCGCAGCAGAAAATGCTGTTCACTAAGACTCACTCTATACTTGCGATCGCTGGAGTATCCCTTGTCTATTAATGTTAATTGACAATTCTTCCCTTGGAGCAAGTGAATTTGTTCTTTCAACCGTTCACCTTCGATTTCCATTGGCAGCATGTCCGGCCTCCTAAAGATAGTTTTTTAAGAAAAAAACTGTTGCTTACGGATTCGCCAATCAATCGAGTGGGTTGCGCCCACCAACGCTTCAGCTTGCATCGGAATTATCCAATGTGAATTCAAGTAAAGGAAGCCGCAAATTAGAATCGGCGCTGGACGGTTCCCACCCTATTCGCTTAGCGCCTAGTTTCCTGTAAAAAGCTTCCGCATTCGGATCACTTACGATTCGAAATCGCGATATTCCAGCCTTTTTAACCGTTTCCAGCAGATGCTCCCAGAGAAGCTTACCTAGTCCAAGTCCGATCCATTCGGGATTAACGAACAGCCATTTTAATTCCGCCTCGCACCCGATCGATCGAAAATAATAGAAACCGCGAATTACGCCGCGGTCCTCAATAACATATACTGCGTCCTCTTTGACCTGCTGCTCCGTCACAACCAGATGCTCCTTAGCAGCTAGCATATAGATGGCATCATAATGCCAATACGATTTGGACTTGAAAGCTATATCGCTTAAGAGCCCGGCTTCTGCAGGATCCGCACGTCGAATTTCGATACCCCATCGCTCCTTTCCCCCAAAAAAAACGATTACCGATCCCTTACAATCTGTTGAATCGATACAAAACGGAATCCAGGACGGGACGATATCCGATCACGGAATAAATGTGATTGGAGGTCGGATTCGCCAAATCGGTATACAGGCTGCAAAACCGGTAGCCTTCATCCAGCAGACGCTGACTTAATGAAGCCACGCACGAAGATGCATAGCCTTTCCCTCTCCACTCCGGCGGAGTGTAAACAAAGCTAAGGACGATTCCGTTACGGGTAGGTCTTGTTTTTCTTGTCATGCTCACCGGAATCCCGTTCTCGTCCTGCCACATATATAACGAACCGTCCCTCAAGCACTCGAGAGCTTTGTTAGCCGCTTCTTGACGTGACATGTTCTCGTTAACCGATTCCGCAAAGTCGTACATCCAGCTTGCCGCCGTCTCATGGTCTTGCATGCCGGCCTGTCTTAACCTCCCAGGGGCATAGGGAATCTCATTCACTCGATCCAACAGGTATATTCTCTGATTCATCCGGACATACGGCTCCAGCTGCATCTGTGCTGCCCACTCCAGCGCCAATGAGCGTGCGGCGTCAACCGGCCCGACAACGCCCGGAACCTCCAATCCACGCTGCCGGATGTCGGCTATTGCCATTTTGACGGCTGCTTCGGTATCCGCATCGTCTCCGTAACAGTACAATATTAAATTTTTGCTGTTTAAAAGAATGGCCAAAATCGGGGTTCCGCTGCCGCATTCCACGGTATACAAAAGGTTTCCGGCTGTCGATTCGCCTCTTTGCTCCTTTTGCACCAAAATATTCGATAACCCAAGCAATAAATTGTTCGCTGCTTCGTTTTGTTCCAGGAATGCTCCGGCAGCAGCAAGAAAATCGGCCGCGCGGGTGTATACAGTCGACTTCATAGCAAAACTCCCCCTCTACCATCCTGATCCGTATCCCTGGTAGAATTCATAAGGACAAGGTTCAAAAAGTAAATTTTATCCATATTACCACAGCCTCCTAGCCGCGACAAGCTTCAAATTGTGAACTGCATTCCTTATGAACAGCAGCTCATCACTCGCGTGTTTCTTTGCAATTTCCGCAAAGTGTACTATAATTTTCTTTATGCTTATTATTTTATTACCTGGTCATGAAGGTTGCCTATATTGATTCAATGAAGGAGATTATTCTAATGAAAGAACCGCAGGAGCTGAAAGTCCTCGTAGTAACCGCGGTCTCCGCCGAAAGAGACGCCGTGCAGCGCGGGCTTGCCGATAACCCCCGGTTTGAGGTTATCGCCGCAGGTGTGGGGCCGGTGACGTCGGCCATCCGCACGACGAAAGCGCTGGCTGCCGCGCGCTACGATCTTGTCGTCGTCGCCGGCATCGCAGGCGGCTTCAGCGGTCGGGCGGACGTCGGCTCGCTCGTCGTAGCGAGCGATATCATCGCCGCCGACCTTGGCGCCGAGACGCCTGAGGGCTTCTCCACCCTGGACGAGCTCGGCTTCGGCTCGTCCAGGGTGCCCGTCGACGCCAGCCGGGCGAAGCGGCTGGCAGATGCGTTCGCCGCTGCGGGGATTCCTGCGCAGCTGGGGCCGGTGCTCACCCTGTCCACGGTGACAGGGTCCGCTGCTACGGCGGCCGCGCTAGCCGAGCGCGTGCCCGGAGCCGCTGCCGAAGCGATGGAAGGCTTCGGCGCAGCCAGCGCAGCCCAGGAATACGGCTTGCCCGTATTGGAGCTGCGCGCTATCTCGAACGCCGTTGGACCGAGAGATCGGTCGGCATGGCGTATCGGGGATGCTTTGGCCGCATTGGAAGCGGCCGGTACCGTACTACAGGAGGTATTGAAATGAAGATTGCCTTTTCACCTTGTCCTAATGACACGTTCGTCTTTCACGCTTGGGTTCACGGGCTGATTCCCGGCGCACCCGAGCTTGAGGTTACGTATGCCGATATCGACATCACGAACAACTGGGCAGCATCCGGCACCGGGCCGGAAGTGCTCAAAATCTCTTATGCCGCATTGCCATGGGTATTACAAGACTATGCGCTGCTGCCTTGCGGCGGTGCGCTGGGTCGCGGCTGCGGCCCGCTCGTCCTTACGTCGGGCCGTTTGACGGCAACGAGCGACCCTTCCGTGCTCAGCGGCCGCCGCGTTGCGGTGCCGAGCGAACGGTCCACCGCTTACCTGTTGTTCCGCCTTTGGGCTGCTCAGAACGTTCCGGGCGGAGTCGGCGAAATTGTCGTGATGCCTTTTCACGAAATTATGCCCGCCGTTCGCGACGGTATCATCGATGCAGGGCTTGTTATCCACGAAGCCCGCTTCACTTATCCTTCCTACGGGCTGACGCTGTTGGCCGATATGGGAAGCTGGTGGGAGAGCGACACCGGACTGCCGATCCCGCTCGGCGCCATTATCGCCCGCCGTTCCATGGATTTGGCCTCTCTGGCTGAATGGACTCGCGCATCCGTTGAGTATGCATGGGCACATCCGGAGCTATCGAGACCCTATGTGATGAGCCATGCTCAAGAGCTGTCTCCCGAGGTGGCGCAGGCGCACATTGATCTGTACGTGAACAAATTCACGGGGAATTTGGGTGAGGACGGCTATGCCGCTGTAACCGCACTGCTTCATCGCGCTTCACAGGAAGGCCTTGTTCCCGAGTTTGATCTCTCGCTGCTGCGGTCGTAATACCGCTGCTTAACGGCAAAAAGCCGACATTCCATTGCCAGTCAATCGGCATGGGATGTCGGTTTTTTTGCAATGGAGATCGACAATGCAGAACGATCCATTCCATATCGCCCCATGGAACTTGCTTGTAAGTCCCGCGCTTGCGTAATCTCTTTTCTCGAGAAAGGATCGATTCCGGATAACGGTTCATCCAGCAGCAACCTGGTTACGTTACACCGTCGTAACTCAGGTCCTCAAGAACATGTCGCTTATGCCCTTCCTCTGCTTACTTTCCCTTGCAGAACGCCGAGCAGCATATCCGCCAATAGGGCGAGCAGAGCCGCCGGGATTGCGCCGGCATAAAGCCTTGCCGGATTATCCATGTTAATGCCTGCATAAATTTCGCGGCCAAGTCCTTCGCCTCCCACCAGCGGAGCAATGGTAGCCACCCCGATAGCAATGACGGCAGCGACCCGGATTCCCGTGAAAATGAACGGCAGCGCAAGAGGCAGCTGTACCTTGAACAAGAGCTGCGACGTGCTCATTCCGACCCCTCTCCCCGCTTCCGTAATCGCCGGATTCACCTGGGTAAGTCCGACATAGGTGTTGCGGATAACAGGGAGCAGTGAATACAGGAACAGCCCTACGACAACGGTTGTAAAGCCGAGTCCGAACGCAATCATTAACAATACGAGCAAAGCCATGCTCGGAAATACTTGTATGATGTTGGCGAGCATCAAAATGAGGTTAGTGAGCTTGGGAACCCGCGCCGCTACAAGTCCCAACGGCACCCCAACCACCAAAGCCAGCAGTAAGCCAAGAATCACCATCAAGATATGCTGGTAAGCAAGCTCCAGTAAATACGTCCAGTTTTCTCCTACATATCGGAAAAATAACGCCAATAGTATCACCTCCGGAATCCAATTATTTGAGAAGACCGACCTTTTTCAAATACTCCTCCGCGACCTTTCTCTCATTCCGCTTATTGACGTCCACTTCGTAATTCAGCTCGATCATCGTGTTCACGTCGATTTTGCCTGTCAGCAGGTTCATGATTTCATTCAGCTCCGGATGCTTGGCGAGAATATCTTTGCGGATAACCGGCGAAGCATCGTACGGAGGGAAGAACTGCTTGTCGTCCTTCAACGACTTCAGGCTGTATTCCTTGATGCGCGGATCGGTGGAATAAGCGAGCACTATATCGACATTTTTACTCGCAACCGCCTTGTATACGAGCGCGACCTCCATCGGAAGCGTCTTGCCGAATGTGATGCCGTAGTGCTTCTGAAACGCCGGATAACCGTCGTTTTGCCTCTCAAGCCAGGTCGTATCGACGCCAAGCGTCATATTACCAGCCGTAGGTGCGACATCGGATATCGCATTCAAATTGTTTTGCTTCGCCACATCGTCCCTCACGGTAAAAGCATACGTATTCTCAAAGCCGTACGGATCGAGCCATTGCATGCCGAAATGCTTGTCAAACCCTTCCTTGGCCTGCTTCAGGACGCTGGCGCGATCTTTTGTCGGCTCAATCGGGAAATAGTTATCGAATATCATGCCCGTGTACAAAATCGCCATCTGCACGTCGTTGCTTTTCATCGCTTGCAGAACTACGGTACTAGAGGCCAAATCCGGAAGCACGTCGACCTTCAAATCCGTCCGGTCCTCAATGAGCAGCTTATGCATTTGCGCGAGGATTTTGGGCTCGGAATACGTTTGCGTGCCGATAATGATCTTATCACCGGTACCGCAGCCGCTTAACACGGCCGTCCAACCGATTGCAGCTGCCAGCAGCAAGCCCATTCGCCGTGTGCTCTTCATCAATGACCACCCCGGTTTCCGGTTGACGCCATAGCCGCTGGGTTTGCGCGTGCGGTCACCTTTTTCTCGGCAAGGTTCAGTAGAAAATCCGTAATTAATGCCAGCAATACGGCCAAAATGGCTCCTGTGAAAATGAGCTCCTTCTTATTCGTACCCATCCCGGCAAAAATAAGCTGGCCCAAGCCGCCGGCACCGATCAGCGTAGCCAAAGTCGCCCAGCTGATAATGTACACGGTGGTGACACGAATGCCCGACATAATGTAAGGCAAAGCCTGCGGCAGTTGAATTTGCAGCAGCGTCTGCTGCTTGCTGTACCCCATTCCTTTGGCTGCCTCGATCAAATTCGGGTCGACCGACTGGAACCCGGAATACGTGTTGCGCAGAATCGGCATCAACGAATACAGGAACAAAGCGAAGATGGCGGGAACCCTGCCAACGCCCAGTAAAGGGATCAGGATCGCGAGAAGAGCGAGGCTCGGGATCGTTTGCAAAATATTGGCGATAACAAATACCAGGCTGTTCACCACGCGTATGCGATTTCCCGCCAACCATATACCGACAGGGATGGCAATGATGGCTCCGATCAGTACCGAAACGAAAGAAATAATCAGATGCTCTTGAAGAGCACGCAGGATATCGGCCTGCCGGCCGGCTACAAATTCGAAGTATTCTCCGATCATACCGCTCCCCCGCCTTTCACTGCCTCAGGAACGGCATCATTAAGAGCTTCGACCGTCCGTTCTTCCGTGTTATGCGGCTCTGCTTCCACAGGAGTATATACTTCCGCCAAATGTCTTACGATGCTTCCTTTGGTTATCAGACCGGCAAAACGTCCCCCGCGAATAACCGGGACATAAGGAAGTGAATAATCATTCATCAGCGCTATCGCTGTTGCCAGCGGTGTTCCCGATTCAACCACATGCTCGAAAGGCTTCATTACATCCGCAAGCGTCGTGTTTTCTTCCCGGTAACGGTCCAGCACCCGGAATATCGTTGCAAAGCCTAGCAGCTTCGATTGACGGTCCACGACGATCAACGAATCGACCTTGCGCTTCTCCATCAGCTTAATGGCTTCCGCCATCCCTCGGGTAGGGAATGCCGTTACCGCGTTCTCGTTCATGACATCGTCCACGGTTAACAGTTCACCCGGCGACTCTGTTTGCAGTCGTTTCTCGCCGATGAAGCTCTTCACGAAATCGTTGGCAGGGTGGCGCAATATTTGCTCCGGCCGCCCCATTTGTACGACTTCGCCATCTTTCATCAATACGATGGTGTCCGCTATTTTCAACGCTTCATCCATATCGTGCGTGACGAAAACTATCGTCTGCTTCAATTCCTGCTGCAGCCTTACTAGCTCCTCCTGCAGCTGCTCTCGGCTGATCGGATCCAATGCGCTGAAGGGCTCATCGAGCAAAATAATTTCCGGATTCGCCGCCAGCGCGCGAATGATGCCGATCCGCTGCTGCTGCCCTCCGCTCAGCTCTGCAGGATAGCGGTTACGGTACGTGTCCGGTTCCAGGTTAACCAGCCTCAGCAGCTCATCTATTCTGCTATCGATGCGAGCCTTATCCCAATGAAGCAGCCGAGGCACTACGGCCACATTGGCTGCAATCGTCATGTGCGGGAACAAGCCGATGTTCTGAATGACATAACCGATGCTGCGCCTTAGCTCGACCGGGTCTATCTGGGATAAATCCTTGCCGCGGATGGATACCTTGCCCGAGCTCGGATTGTTCAGCCGGTTGATCAGCTTCATTAAGGTCGTTTTCCCGCAGCCGCTCGGTCCGATCAGGACGGTGAGCTCCCCTTCCTTGAATTCAAGATCGATGTTCTTGAGTGCTACATAGCCATCTTCATACGTCTTTTTGACATTTTCGAATCGTATCAATCGTCCCAACTCCTTTATATTTTTATGGTTTACCCCAATTTCCATTAATTGAATCATTTATTTGCAACGTTCCTTTATTACTTGAGAAAATATGCACAATAGCTGAAGCTGTGTCCGATCGATCACTGGATCTTGCTTCCCTCCACGGAATACAAAAAAGACCTCATGGTCTGAGGTCTTTCAATCGTTTGGTCCAGAAGCCGCCGCGGAAGGTGCGCGGCTCATAGGAGATAACGAACGCTTTAGGAGCAAGCTCCGTGATTTGCTGCATCAGCCGCTTCTCCTGATTTCTCCGGGTCAGCACCTGCATGACCAGCCGCGGACCATCTCTTCCTTCCGCTGTCCAGCTCGTGACGCCATAGCCTTTTTCTCGTAAGGTCATTGGAATTTTCGTCGATTCATAATCGACTACAATCTGCAATATGGAGTAGCCGAGCGCGATCCATTCTTCAATCATGATGCCAAGCCAGACGCCCGCACCCCACCCGACGCAGTAAGCGGCCAAATTCAATGGATCATCGATGTTGCTCAACACGATATTTAACGCCATTAAATACACAAACACTTCGAACATGCTGATGAAGGATGCCAAAATCCGCCTTGCTTTCATAACAAGAATAATCCGTATCGTAAATAGCGAGACGTACACAATGTTCATGACGATGATCGTAATTATGGTTTCCGCAACTTTCATCCTTATCGCCTCTTTCTAGCTGTAGTTTGTATGCCATGGCTTGGCTTTATTCTAACTCATTCGCTTCTTCTTTCCAAATTCAGGATTCTGCACACGACAAAAAACCATCCGGAATCGGTTCCGAATGGTTCAAGTTTCGAGCCGTACAGCCATATCGACTCCCTACTCTAGATTGGCATGTCTGCCGTACATCGCAGATGAGCTTAGCCCGCGCTTGGCCATTAGCCCTAGAATAACCGCATCGTAGAACAATAACAATGTCTGTTCATACAGCGAGCCCATCGGCTGTATGGTCTCCACGCCGCTTCCGGCCGATTGGTCTTTAGTTACCCCTGGCAGAGTAACTACAACATCCGATTTTCGACCTAGGGTTGATTCAGCGTTTATGGTGACCAGCGCCACTTGAGCATTCAAGCTCTTGGCTTTATCCGCCATCGATACCAGACTCTTCGTCTCCCCTGAACCGGAACCGATGATCAGCAGGTCGCCTTCTCGCATTCCCGGTGTTACCGTCTCCCCTACCACATAGCATGTAATCCCCAAGTGCATTAACCGCATGGCGAAAGCACGCCCCATCAGCCCGGATCGTCCTGCTCCGGCCACATAGACGTGGGCGGCTTCTGCAATAGCATTCTCCAGCTTGTCGGTCTGCGCATGGGCTATATACTGTACCGATTGCTGCAGCTCGCGAGCAATAGCTTCTGCATAATGATTCGTCGGCATGGGGTTAGCCTGCCTTGATCATTTTTTGCATTTCTGCTGCTACCGCTCGTTTGTCCTGCTGCCCGGTAATTCCACCGCCCACAATAACCAGATCCGGCTGTGCCTTGATAACCTCCGGCAATGTGCCTAGCTTGATGCCTCCGGCAATCGCGGTTTTAGCATTTTTGACCACCCGCTTGATCGTAAGCAGCTCATCGAAGGAGTTTTTGCCAACGGCTTGAAGGTCGTATCCGGTATGCACGCATATATAATCTACTCCCAACGCATCGATCTCTTGTGCGCGCTGCTCGATATTTTTTACATTGATCATGTCGACCATAATTTTCTTATTTTGTTTGCGCGCTTCTTCAACGGCACCTTTAATCGTCATATCGTCGGTTGCGCCGAGCACGGTGATAATATCCGCTCCGGCTTCGGAAGCTTTCATAATTTCATAGCCACCCGCATCCATAATTTTCAGATCGGCCAGTACTTTCAAGGAAGGAAAGGCTTCCTTCAATTCTTTGACCGCACGCAATCCTTCGTTAATGACAACCGGTGTGCCGATTTCAACTATATCGATATATTCCGCTACTTCCTTGACCAATTCCTTCGCCTGAGGAATATCCACAAGATCCAATGCCAGCTGTAATTCCATTATTTGCTCACTCCCAAGATTTGATTTCGATCACAAGCACATTGTAGCCCGGCTGAAAAAATTTAGGAAGAAGGCACTTTCAAGTGGGGTAGGCACTTCCACGAAACCAATCGAGCCGATCTCGGGGTACAAAAAAACGACGTCGTCTGAAGAAAAGCTTCAGATTCAACGCCGTTTGTTCCATGCTATTATGGCTTGGCAGGAGCGATCAGCTCAAACCGTTTATTATCATTGACTGTAATCGGCTCGACTCCATCGGTCGAATTAACCCATCCTCGTGCCAATAAAGATACTTGGCCTGAATTGACTTTGATCTTGCCTAAATAGATCCGCTCGCCGCATGTTTTATGATTGCCGAAATTAATATGGTACAGCTGTGTTCCGTTCGCCGCGATAGTCGTGGGCTTCCCGGGAACGATCGTCGATCCGATATCCCGATAAGACGTCCCTTCCTCTGTGAACGAGGTTCCGTCCTGCTTGTAAAAGAACAGAGTTACATTCGCGGCTTCATCCGATGCGTTGGACAATTGAAACGAAACGTCCAAGTCGTCTTCCTGGCTGCAGTAATTGTTCATTGGCAGCTGAAACGCCATCTCGCTTGGCAGCGCCAGCTGCGGCCGTTCGGCAGGTGCCGGCTCGTTAGCAATGGCGGGGATGATCAGTACAAAGCTGAGCGCCACAGCGGCTGGTAACATCGCGGTTTTCCATGAGATAGTCATAAATCCGGTCTCCTCTACTCTCGTAAACTGTCATTTTAACTCTACTGGATAACTATCCCGCTTGTCCAGTTCCGCAGGACCTACGAGGATAATCCGGGTTCATGCCGGTAAACCCCGTTCAGCGGGCTACACGGTCCATCGGACAGCAAAAAGCAGGCTGCAATACGCAGCCTGCCCTCTTACCGCCAGATCGTTACTCCGGCTGCATAGGCAAAGATTCAAAGTCGGGGACATCCACCAAATACAAGTTGCCATAGCCGGTCATGTCGCTGGTAAACAACACCTTGCTGCCGTCAGGGCTAAATCTCGGATGAACGTGCAGCTTCTGCGCCTGAAAGCTTCCGCGGTGTCTGCACAAAATACGAGGACCTTCCATCGTGCCGTCTTCTCTGCGTTTCCACAGACAGACGGTGTCCTGATACTGTGCGCCGTGATAAGCGCTTGTTTGCTGTCCATCGCCCACAATCAGGCTGGCATCATTGGAATGGACGTGCATATTTTGAAAAGGAAACGCGCTCTCGGCTTTGTCCGTATTGTCATACTTAATCGAGCCGATGAACTTGCCGTCTTTATTGTGAAGCGACTCCGTATAGCCATGGTAGCCGATGGTCACGCCGTCTTCATGCCAGTACTCATGTCCTACGAACACGTTGTCTTCGGAAGGACGAATTTTCCAATGCTCTCCGGTCTCCATATTGAGACACCAAATCCGATGGTCCACCAGATCCCACGGACCTTCATGACAGAAGCTCAGCAGATGCGGCTGCGTCGGCGAAGTATTGACATGGCCGATCCATACCTTATCCTCATGGATGACTTGAGACTCTCCTCCTGCGGTAGGAATCTTCACGATCTTGCAATGAGGCTTCGCTCTCGCCGTCTCCTCGAACCCGATATATCCCGCACCAAGAGAAGTAGGGATCCGGTCAGACAAGTCTTCCTTCACGCAAGTGCACAGCCAGACTCCATCCGACGTGCTGCTCAGATTGCCTAAGAGAAACCCTTCCGGCGCTTGATACAGCACCTTTTCCTCCAGCGTTTGCAGATGAATCGCTATGATTTGTTTGCCTTTGGAGAAATAAGCTTCCAATCCGTTGGCGTTAATAAACGCTTGCTGGATTCCAACACCTGCATCCTGCGTGTAATCCGTCAATTGAGTAATTTCCCCTGAATTCAAATCCAGGCTGAATAAATTCGTGCTGTTGTTGCGGTCCGAGCCGAACAGCAGCTTGCTGCCATTAGCATACCAGCCGTTGTTAGTGAAATAAAGGTGAAAGCTATGCGCCAAATAATTGGTCAGTTGACGCATCGGAATTCCTGTAATCAGGTCTTTCGTCGTTTTCCATTCTGCAGGCCAAACCTTTCCTTTACCAGAAGAACTCATCTTAGCCACCCCTTCAATCCGTCTAGATTCCTCGATAAGCGTACCGGATAAAGGGATTGCGGACAATCTCACTTTTTTGAAAACGGCCTGATTGCGGCTAGCACTTTATTTCCCGTCTTGCACTTTTTTGAAAAGGCTTGTCACACAGCGGATATCCGTTAGAAATAACGGTACCTGATCTGTAAAACGATGTTTTTGACTACATTTTCGGCTTTGCCAAGCATTGTTGTTTGCTTGTTGATTTTATCGACGAGCCCTTGTCCGGTTAAAGTCGGCACTCCGGCCGTAACTCGCTTGACAAGAACATCGCCTGGATTGTTCAGTCCATAATCACCGGTATAGTAATAATGGATTCCCGCTTTATTCCCGATATCGATTAGCGACTGGGTATACCGGCCGTGGGGCAGGCACAGGACGGATAGCTTATTGCCCAGCTGCTGTCGGAGAATCGTTTCTGCTTGCGTCAAATCGTTCAGCACTCTGCTGCTGTATTCCTCTTCGGTCTCCATGCGGCCTAACGCATCCGACCAGTTAGGGTGAGTTAACGGAGACAGCTGTTTGCCCTTAGCATCCACACCGAATCCATGGGCATCATACGTATGAGAATAAAAATCAAAGCCGTCCTTCGCCATCTGCTTGACTTCATCCCAGGTCATGAACGGCGTTTCCGCCGACCGGTCTCCTACGGATTTTACAATGAGAAAGTTGGTGGCGGGCATCCCCTGCTTCTTAAGCTCAGGATAAGCATAACGGTAGTACGATTCGTAACCGTCGTCGAACGTAATGACTACGGCGTTCGGCGGAACCGGCTTGCCGTCCTTCAGGAAGGCTACGAATTGCTCCGTGGTGATAACGTTGAACTGATTCGCCTTCAAAGCCTCGAGATGGTCCCTTAACCTCTCCGGAGAGATTGTGTACTCTGATTCCACCGTATCGACATGATGATAGGTCAATACGGCAACCTGATTGCGGAAACCGGTTGACCTGCTGTCCACCGCCAACCATACCCCGATACAAATAATGACTGCAAGACTGATTAGGATGATTCTTTTACGCATAATAGCTCCTTTAATATGTATCTGTTCCCGAGCGAACTCGATTCAGCGATAGAGGCTGCAGTGCCTCGCATTCCTATGTGGAATCATACCAGATTTGCATGCGTTAGGAAACTTCCGCCCCAGCTGCGGACGCCATTTCCCTGTGCAAGTGATGTCAGACATTCAATCATTTGTCACAACCAGGTAAACCGGCCGGGATCATCTAACTACTTACGATGCTCCATTGCTTCTGGTTTCGCCATTTCGCCAAATGAACATCTATTGCAGCCCTTCCGCAAGGGACGCGCCGCTGGTTCTTCATTTCCTGCAGGATTCGTGATATCATTAGAACCAAATTTCGTTTGCAGGCAGGTGCAGCCTTGAAGAACATCATCTGGATTTCCCTGTTGTTCCCACTCCCTTTCGCCATCATCTTTTATATGAATTCCCGCGATGGGGTCGAGTGCGCCATTTATTACCTTCTGTTCGTGCTCATCCTGCTGATCTCTTTGTACCTGCATAGACGGAAACCGAGAAGCGATAAAGATTACGACGATTATATGATATAGTATCGAACGGCAAAAAAACCAGTCTGCACCGGCATCGGAGCAGACTGGTTTTTTCATGCTTTTACCGCTTATTTCTTCTTGCTTTCGGCATAGGCGTCATTCATTTCCTTAATATATTCCGTACCGCCGTTTTTCTTCCATAGCTCCATCTCCGCCTTGAAGCCGGCCTCGTCGATTTTGCCGACGATGAACTTGATTCTCGCGTCCTCGACCTGCTGATCGAGCTGAGCGCCTTTTTGCGTATAAGTTGCAGAGATTAACGGCTCACCCGGATTCGCCAGCGCAATCTTTTCGTTGGCTGCCTTCACCACATTCGCTTTCTCCCTCAGAGGAGTACCGGCTTTGAAGGCAGTATCCAGCACGTTAGGCACGCCGACCAGCAGCTGGTTGAGGCTCTTGATGTTAATATCCGGCGCTTGCGGCATGTCGGAGGACAAGATCGTAACGAGCTTGCCGTCCTCCACCTTATAATGCGTGCCTTCGAGTCCGTATGAGATTAAGATCTGGTATTCTTTATCGTCGATTTTATCGAAGAAATTAAGCACTTTGCGCAGCTCGGCTTCCGACTTCACCGCGGTCTTGGAAATGAGGAAGATACCGCCGTAGCCTGTCGTCGCAGGGGTAACGGGTCCCTTAGGTCCATTGATTGCGCCGATGATGTCCATCTCGCCCTTCACATTGCCCGACTTCATTTTCTCATCGATTTGATAAGAACGGTCCACGACGTCGACGGCTACCCCCGCTTGATTGTTAATGATCGGATCGTTCCATTTGGCCGAATCGTATACGGCGAAGTCCTGGTTGACCAGCTTTTCGTCATACAGCTTTTTGAAATATTTCAGCGCATCCATATACTCCGCGGTCAAATGAGCGGGAACGAGCTTGCCGTCCTTGTCTACACCCCATTTGTTCGGAGCGCCGAACCACGTTTGCATAATATCCCAAGGGCCGGAATATTTGGTTACTACCATGCCGTACGTATCGTCTTTGCCGTTTTTGTCCGGGTCCTTCTCCTTGAATGCTTTGAGCATGTTATAAAAATCTTCCGGTGTTTTCGGCTCAGCCAGCCCGACACTTTGCAGCCAATCCTTACGGTACGAAATCGCGAAGCGGCCTAACGGTCTTGCCGTGTACAAGCCGTACGTTTTTCCGTTCACCGAGGTGTTGTTCAATATGGTCGTATTCATTTGGCGCAAGTTCGGATAGTCCTTCAAGTAAGGTCCGATTTCCCAGAACGCCCCGCCTTTAATGGCATTAACGATCGAAGGCAGCTTGGCGTTGGCAGTGAAAATAACGGAAGGCATGGAACCGGAAGCAAGCGTAATGTTCAGCTTGTCGTTATAAGCCGCGTCCGGCGTAAACAACACTTCCATCTTCGTATTCGTGTACTCTTCTACTTTTTTCCAAATTTTACTTTCCGCTGTAATCGCGTCATTCTGGAAGCTTTTCATCATGATCGAAATTTTGTATGGAGCTTCTTTGGCCGGAGTGCCGCCTTCCGCCGGTGCTGCCGGCTTCGTTTCCGAGCTGCAGCCTGCAAATATACTCGCTAGCAGGGCGATGCTAACAGCTGCTGCCGCCGTTCTTTTAGACATTTTGACATTCCATCTCATGTTTGTTCCTCCCTTTTCTTGTCACAGAAATGAACAACTTGTATGATACGCAGGCGGCTTACCGCTTCTGACGGGGATAAGCACCGGCTATTATCAACCTGAATCAATAGAGTAGCAGCGTCCTTAGCCCTTTACGGCGCCGAGCAGCACCCCTTTGGCAAAATGCTTTTGCAGGAACGGGTAGACGAGCAGTATTGGCAGCGTCCCTACGACGATGACGGCCATTTTGATGGACTGGTCCGGCGGCTTGACGTATTCGGGGTCCATCGTCGACATGTCGAGCGACCCGGAGGCGAGCAGGATCAGCTGGCGCAGCAGCACCTGCATGGGCCATTTTTTGGCATCGCTAATGTAGAGCAGCGCGTTAAAGAAATCGTTCCAGTGACCGACCGCGTAAAATAGCGCAAACGTTGCGATGACCGGCTTGGATAACGGCAGGACGATACGCCAAAGAACGCCAAGGTCGGTGCAGCCGTCGATTCTCGACGATTCGATCAGCTCGTTCGGAATGTCTTGAAAGAACGATTTGATAACAATCAAATTGAATGCGCTGATCGCCGTTGGAATCATGACGGACATATAGGAATTGAGCAGTCCCATGCTCTTCACAACGAGGAACGTCGGAATGATGCCGCCGCTGAACAGCATGGAGAAGACCACCATGTTCATGACAATATTGCGTCCGACCATATTGCGCCGGGATAATGCATAGGCCATCGTGAACGTGAAGAACAGATTGACCAGCGTACCGGCTATGGTGACGAACACCGATACAAGCAAGCTGCGCGGCAGCGCGTTGTCTTTAAACACGTACTCATAAGCGTTCAACGTGACCGTCTTCGGAATGAGGAAGAACGCGCGGTTGCTCAGCTCAATCTCGGTAGCGAACGAGCCGGCCACGATATACATGATCGGCAGAATCATGCTAAGGGCCACCAGGCCAAGGAACGTGTAGTTGGCAACGTCGAAAATTTTACCGCCTAACGTGTTATGTCTCACGGCTGAAGCCTCCTTCGGTCTAAAATATGCCGGAATGTCCGGCTCTCTTGGCCAAATAGTTGGATGACAGCACGAGGATGATCCCGATCACCGCTTTGAACAAACCGACCGCCGTGCTGTAGCTGAATGCGCCTTGCGTAATCCCGATCGTGTAGACGTACGTATCGAACACCTCGGCAACATTGCGGTTAAGAGCATTGCTCATCAGCAATACTTGCTCGAACCCGCGGTCCAGGAAGTTGCCCATGCGCAAGATAAGCAGGACAATAATCGTTCCTCGGATGGCCGGAAGCGTAATGTGCCACAGCTGGCGAAACCGGCTCGCACCGTCCACGATGGCTGCTTCATACTGCTCCTGATCTACACCGGCCAGCGCGGCGAGGAATATAATCGTTCCCCAGCCCATTTCCTTCCACAGGCTCTGGGTAATGATTAGCGGCCTGAACCAGTCCTCACTGGTTAGGAATTCGATTTTGCGGCCGATAGCCTGGCCGAGCAGCTCGTTAATGATGCCCCCTTCGGTAGTCAGCATCAAATACGTAATACTTGCGACGATAACCATAGAAATAAAATGCGGGATGTAAATCATTGTTTGAATGAATCGTTTGTAGATCGAAATGCGGACTTCGTTGAGCAGCAAAGCCAGAATGATTGGAGCAGGGAAGAAAAATACCATGTCATACAAACCGAGGAGCAGCGTGTTCTTCATTAACCGGAAAAAAATCGGGTCCCCGAAAAATTGCCGGAAATTATCGAAGCCGACCCACTCGCTCTGGAAAAATCCGAGAAACGGCTGATAATTTTTGAACGCCAGCAGCACTCCCCACATAGGGACATACTTGAAAATAATGAAGTAGGCCAAACCGGGCAGCAGAAGCATCAGCAAATATTTATCCTGCAGAATTCGTTTCATTAACGTGTTCTTTTTGCGAGCTGCGCTTGCGGAAACGTCCGTAGGGAGCTGTTCTGCACGCGATACTTTGTCCATTCCTCTCACTCCTTTTTCTCGATCTATGCCTCTTGTCGCAGCATTTTGTAACCGCTTACTAAACCCAACATATACGCCGCCTTATTTTCCGGCAACCACACTTTTTTGGAAGCGCTTTTTCGGGCTCTAGTACTTTTTTAATAGGCTTAATACTTTTTTGAAACCGTTGTCCCGTCTGGGTTTAGAAGCGTTTTCGCCTCACTGGCGGACCTTCCCGACTATCGACAACTCAAGCCTTTCCTCTCCCCGAAATAACGCAAAAAAAGCCGATGCCTGTAATAAGACATCGACTTGAAACGTTATTTCCCGCATGCAGATGCTGCATGTTAAATGCGGTGCATATCCCGATATTGACTCGGGGTAAATCCCGTATGCTTTTTGAATATGCGATTGAAGTAACTGTGCTGATAACCAACCTGTACCGCGATATCGTTGATTTTATGCTCGGTGTCGCGAAGCAGCTCCTTCGCTTTATCCATGCGCAGCTCCGTCAAATAGTCGATAAAATTAATACCGGTCACCTGCTTAAACGCCTTGCTTAATGCGACGGCATTCATTCCGGTATAATCCGCGCATGTGTCCAAAGAAATTTCCTGCATGTAGCGCTGCTGCAAATAGATTTTGGCGGTTTCCACGACCTTTTTCAATTGAACGTCCGATCTTGCCTCCAATTCGCGGACAAAGGGGCGGATGATCTTGTGGCTGAACCAGCCAAGCATCTTGTCGGGCTCCCGTAAGCTCGTGAACTGCTCATACATATTGGCGGTCCCGAACAACTGATTCGGATCCATTCCGAGCTGTCTTATAGCGTGGAAAATACTGAACAGCAGCTGCAGCATCGACTGCTGAACCTCCATCTCCTTGGCTCCCCGCTCCAGAAGTGCATCAAGAAATGAGGTGATGAGCGCTTCAGCTTCAGGCTGCTGACCGGTACGAATCGCTTGGACAATCTCCCTCTCCAGCGCAAACGGGTACCGCTGCTCGTTTGTTTCCTTTGCCGTATCGATCGATTCGAGATCCATAATTTGATTTTCGCTCACGAAATTACGGTAGCCCGAGGCTTGCTTCGCTTCCTCATAGAAGGAAGGGATTTGATCGATCGCGGTGGCGGGCTTGCTAATAATAATCGACACTTGAAGCTTTAATATTTTATTAATGCCATTAACAATATCGCTGCTAAGCTCATAAAGTGCCTCTTTATACTCCTCCTCAGACGGCAGCATGATCAGCAATCCTAAGGATAAATCGTGAAAATTGATGACATCTGCTTGGGACAAGCGGCTGCTTGACAGCTCTTCCACCATATTCGCGGCGGCAAAGGTGATCAAGCCCTCGTCCCCCTGAGTAAAACGCCCCTCCAGGTTCGCCAAGCCGGTTAATTGAACGTGCATAACGATAAACTGTTTCCCGTCCACTTCCCAGCCGTAACCGCGCATTCTCTCGCGCAAATCCTCCTCGGAGTAAGAATACAGGAAGCCCTGAATCAACTGCAGCAAAAATCCTTCTCTGACATGTGCCAGCTGCTCCTCGAGCTTCGACTGCAGCAGGTTGCTTTCCCGTGATAGATGCACCCATTGCTTCTCGATTAACGTAAATTCATCGTGATGCTCGGCCGCTGAATTCGTAATTGTTTGATGTCCGTTCAACAGTGCGACAAGCCGGCGTACCGGCGAATAAATTTTCCGGGAAGCATACCAGGATAAGATCAGAGCTAACAGCAGCGCTGCCGCGCTGGCCGACAAGATCAGCTTGGACACAAAATCGACCGGCTTCGTTATCGCGCTGATCGGTGATGCCGAAACGTACATCCACTCCGTCCCTATGCGCTGAAGCGTCCCATATGAAACCGTATACATATTCTTGTTGTAATCGAACAGGAAGGAGCCTTCCCTTCCGCCTCTACTTACGACTTCCTGCTTTAGGATTTCGTTGAAGGATGCCGAATCCGGGCTTTTGGAGCTGGTCAGCAGCATGGTCCCGCCGCTTTGCATAAGGAACGTTTCCCCGACATTATACGGCGTTAACGTTGTTAACAGATTCGCCGCCTTGTCTTCGTTGATTCGGACAATGACAGCACCGAACGGGTGGGTATCGACTCCGGGAATTTTGTGGACCAGCGCAAGGCTTTGCTCTTGCAGATCCGTAGGATCCGCGGCCAGCTGCATCCAGAACGCCATATTGTCATGTGTGAAGATGTCCTGATACATCGCCTCCACCGCTTTATCGGTTACCGCATCATACTCGGGATGGAAGCGCGTTGACTGCGGACCGCTTAAATACAGCTCGACATTTTTGGCTAACGGCGTTGAGCCCTGCATGACATTCAGCGTCTTCGTAATATCGCGGGCAATTTCAAAGTCCCGGTAAAACAACGTTTCGTACAGGTTGCTGTTGAACTTCGGATCAAACGCCCAATGAGCCAATGACGTCTCCATATAAGCGAATTGATCGTCGACGTTGGACGCTCTCTGCACGATCTGGCTCTTGTGCAGCTGGAGCAGCGCTTGTTCCAGCCATCCGCCGGCGATCCCGTAGATGACTCCTCCGACGATCAGACCGGGAATGCTTGAAATGACCAGAATTAAAGCAAGGCTGTTGCGAAAATATTTCCCTCTTAGCATAGCTGCCTCCCTTAACGGAACGATCCTACTGTGCCCTATTATTGCTGCTGCACCTGTATGTAGATATAGTTCTACCCCGGACGTCTAAAGCCCTCTATCCTCATGGCGGTTTACATTAAAAAAAAAACCGGCTTCCATCGTCATCTCACATGACAACAAAGGGAGCCGGTCGTTCGATTATCTAAGGTTGCTTAGGCGGAAAGCGGTAAATATTCTTAAGGCTGGGCTTGGCCCGGTGTAGGTGTCTGATGGGCCGCCTTCTTACGCATGATGCTGTCCAGCGCATCCGGCTCCGAGTAAATTACGGACTCATTCGCATTTACATCCAGGACTCCGTTATTATACCGGATTCCGACCAGATGTGCTCCGTCAGGTGATACAATACCAAGTGCCCGTCCCGTCGTAGCGACTCCGTTCAGTCCTTGGTTCTCTCCCGGCGTGAATACCGCCAACAGCTTATCCGCGCTCAAATCCTGCTCGGTCAGCTGATAGTTTTGCCTAAAGTCACTGATATCCAAAGCATAACAGCAGGGCTGCTTTTTGATCCAGATCACTTTCGTCTCCTTAGGCCTGATGATGCTGTCCGTACTATACTTGTCCTTCGTTATGACCCATTTGTTCGATTTGCCTTTATCAAACGGAAGCGCGGGATCGTAATAATAGTACAGCTTGTAGCCTTCCAGATCGATCTCGTGATCACTGTTATTGTAGATCTCGACATAATTGAAATTGCCCTTGCCGTTCGAATTAGGAACCACCTCCGTAATTTGCAGCGCTGTTGAAATCGGCCGCTTCACGACGGTTTCCCCGGTCTCTTTGCTAGCTTTTTGCAGGACGAAATCGACCGTAACAGGATAATGATCGCTCGGGTATTGACCGTCCAGAGTGGAGGTTACGATCTCCCCCCGAATGACATTTACTTTACCGCGGTACAGGATCCAGTCGATCCGCTTGGAGCTTCCGCCTCCGATTGGATCCTTATAATTATGAAAAGTCCCCAGGGTATCGTTAACCCGCTGGTGCGCATCAAGGAAGGCATCGTGCAGTCCTCCGTCTATGAATGCCGAATAGGTAGCTCCTCCGGGATACGTATTGAAATCGCCCGTCAAAAGAACCGGAACGTTGGGATCGAACTCCTTCAACCTGTCGATGATTAATTGAGCGCTTCGCTGCCGCGCAGGTTCCGATTCATGATCCAAATGCGTATTGACCATATAAAACGTCTTGCGGTTATGCAAATCCTGGAATCGCACCCAGCTGACCATTCTTGGAATCCGGTTGCCCCAGCCGGTGGAGCTAATATGATTCGGTGTGTCGGATAACCAGAAATGATCCTGTTCCAAAGGCTTTAGGCGTGTTTTGTTGTAAAAGATTGCCATATATTCGCCCAAGCTGCCGCCTTCTCTGCCTACGCCGATCCAGTCGTATCCCGGCAAATCGCTCTCCAGATCCTTGATCTGCCTCTGAATGCCCTCCTGCGTCCCTATAAGATCGGGCTGCTCCTGTTCAATCAGCTGCTTCATAGCCGGACGCCGCTTCTCCCAAGGCTGATCGTCTGCCGCGTTGGCGGTCCGCAGATTGAACGTCATCAGCCGCAGAGGCCCCGAATCCGACGTACCCTCCGACTCAGCGCTTGCCGCTGTTTGACCCAGTACTTGTCCGAATGCTGTGAGCAGCAAAATAATAACAGCGGCTCTCATACGATACTTTCTCATTCTTTCTTGCCTCCTCGTCATAAGTTCGAGCTTGATTGGTTTCCCAACGTTTCCCATATCCGATCATACCTTAAATCATGCGTTTCCGGTATTAACCATTTTTTAGATCATTGTCCCTTTATTATAAAATGTTGAATGTAAAAGATGCGAATGGCTGTACACGTTCGTCTTCTTTTGGTTAATGCCGTTAAATGAAAAACACCCCTATCGAAATCCATCGATAGAGGTGCAGAAAGTCCTCGGCCATCACTGTTATTATTTCATTTAGCTTGCTTCCACCTTCACTTTGCCAACCGAGGTGACGGAATGCTGAGCTTGCTTTTTATTTCCAATTTTCCAATGCAATACAAGCATGAACACAATTAATACAGCCAAGCCCGCAAACGGCTGCGTAAAGCTGCCTGTTACATCGTGCAGCCAACCTACGAATATCGGGCCGAACGCGCCGATAATATAGCCTCCCGATTGGTTCATAGCCGACCAAGCGCTTGCGGCTTCCGCGTTGCCGGTTTCGTCAAGCGGCAGCATCAGCGCCATCGGGAACAAGCCGCCCGCTCCGATTCCCAGCAGGATCGATACGATCCAAGGGCTGCCGCCCATCATGAACACCATAAATCCTGAAAGCTCTAGCAATGCGCAGCCCATCAACCAGTACATCCGTTTGGGAAAACGCTGTGTCAGGAACGGCAGCACCAAGCTTACAGGGATTTGAATGAATGTAAATAACGTTAGCACGCCTCCGGCAACCGACTTGTCATAGCCCATACTTTCCACAGCAGGCGCTAGCCACGCAGTAATTGAATAAAAGATGGTAGCCATGAGTCCGAAAAACAAGGTCAACAGCCATGCTCGCTTATTTCCCCATGGAATCCGTGCACTCGAAGCAGCGGGAGCCGCGGCCGCACGTCGGCTCGCTTCCGCCGGTTGCTGGTCATGCTGTTGGCCCGCTCTCGCCAATCTCCACCATATAGGGAGCGCGATCAAGGCAAACACCGCCCACAAAGCCAACGAGCCTCTCCAGCCGTTCAGCAGATGCTGAAACGGTACGGACAACCCCGCACTCAATGCCGCCCCCAGCACCATCGCCATAGAGTAAATGCCAACCATCGATGAAGCGCGGCTGGCAAAATATTTCTTGATAAAGCCGGACAACAGAGGTCCTGCTATCGCAATCCCCATCCCCGCAACAAACGCGGTAATCAGGATTAGCAGCGATGATCCCGCGAAAACCCGAAGCACGGTTCCCACTCCGATCAGCAGTATCGCGAGAGTCAGCATCCGCTCGACTCCCCAACGTCCGCTTAGTTTCACCGCTGTTGGAGAAAATAGCCCCATACATAAAACCGGGATGGACGTCAGCAAGCTGGCGGCCGAACCGCTCATTCCCAGATCACCTCGTATCGACTCCAGAAGCGGTGAAATCGATGAGATAGCCGGCCGCAAATTTAATGATGCAAGAAAAAGCGCACATATCAAGTATCCATACTTGAAGCGCATGATTGATCCCCTACCTTTCACACTGTGTCATATTGGACTCCGGTTATTGTAGTGTAAGAGGAATCATACGATTGATCAATACAATTATTTCTATTATTATCATTGGTATCACCAATAATGGAGGGCTTACTTAATGGAGCTTCGACAATTGGAATATTTCATTGCCGTATGTGAGGAGCTGCATTTCACTAGAGCTGCCGAGAACATCGGTATTTCCCAGCCAACCTTGAGCCAGCAGATTCGCTCTCTGGAGGACGAGCTGAACATCCCGCTCTTCGACCGTGTCGGGAAAAAGATCGCCTTAACCGAAGCCGGCAAGATCCTCTACGATCAAAGCATTCAGATCATCCGTAATTTGCAGAACGTCAAAGACGCGATATCGGAGCTTCAGAGCTATCAACGGGGGTCATTGCGGATCGGGACGCTGCCTTCCGATCTCGATTATCGCATATCGGCACTGCTGGTGGATTTTTATCATGAGTTTCCCAAGCTCCAGCTCACCGTCCGCTCATCCGTGGAAATCGTCGAGCAAGTGCTGGAGAATGAAGTGGACATTGGTATAGGGATCATGCCTTATCCCGACGACAGA
Organism: Paenibacillus sp. NPDC056579; assembly: GCF_042793215.1. Lineage (NCBI taxonomy): Bacteria > Bacillati > Bacillota > Bacilli > Caryophanales > Paenibacillaceae > Paenibacillus > Paenibacillus sp. NPDC056579. The sequence goes on along the minus strand of NZ_JBHTVD010000001.1, from coordinate 877,447 downwards.
CTGGTTCGAATCCCGATATGTACGGAAGAGTATGTGCTCGTCGTCTCCGAGAATCATGCGTTGGCCCATCTGGAGTCCATAGCGCTCCATGAGCTGCGGCATATCGAGATGGTCATGTTCCCCAAGGGCATGATCGGACGGGAGATCGTCGATAATTGCTGCCGTGAGCAGGGATTTACGGTCACCGCGACGATGGAGACGTCCTCCATCACTTCTGTCATCCATCTAGTGCGGGCTAATATAGGCGCAACGGTACAGCCGCAGCCGCTGATTCAATCGATGAACGAGTCCACGCTTCGCTGCATTCGTATTGAGGATGAAGCCCCCACTCGGAGCCTGGGCATTATATATCGCAAGGACCGTTTTCTCGGCCACGCGGCTCAAGCTTTTATTGGCAAAGTACAGCAGTATTTTGCACAGTATACCCTATAGAGAAGAGCAATATTTGCTTTCTGCTCCGCGGTTATATTATGCTTTTGACTAGGATACCAAATTGAATCTCCGGATTCGCTGGAAAGGGGCTTTACCGTGAATACACTGCCTATGGAACAATTCCGCAAGTTTAAGAATGAAATCACGCGATTTTTAATGGCCTATAAATTCGCTCTGGACGCATTCGAGACCAAGCTCGAAATTTTAAAGGAAGAGTTTCAGCTTTTCCATGACTACAACCCGATTGAGCATACGAAATCCCGGCTGAAATCGCCCGAGAGCATTTTGAAGAAGCTGCACAAAAAAGGCCATGATATATCTCTCCCCAGCATCAAGAACCATATCCAGGATATTGCCGGGATCCGTATTACGTGCTCATTCATCTCGGATATTTACCGGATCAGCGAAATGCTGCAAAACCAGGGCGACTTAAAAATAATCGAGATTGAGGACTACATACAATATCCGAAGCCGAACGGCTACCGTAGCCTCCATATGCTCGTGGAGATTCCTGTCTTCATGTCCGACCGTCAGGAAAATGTTTGCGTCGAGGTACAGATTCGGACCATCGCGATGGATTTCTGGGCCAGCCTCGAGCACAAAATCTACTATAAATATAACCGGACAGTACCGACCCGTTTGCTGCAGGAACTCAAAGAGGCATCGGATTCCGCTGCCGCGCTTGATCTGAAGATGGAGCGTCTGCATAATGAAATCACGGAAGTGAAGGAAGCTCAGACCGGAGAGCTGCGTGAGGAGCTGAAGCAGATCAGCATCAGCAACCAGCAGTACCAGCTGCCGGAAGCTCTGCTGCGATTGATCGGCGATGTTCCGGTAAATGAATAATCGTGCCGTGAATGCACGAAAGCCCGGGAAATTCATTCCCGGGTATTTGTTTTATTTCCCCAACAATATTTCCTGGGTAAGCGCAAAAATCGATTCCAATCGCCGTCAGCCGTTCGTTTTTAGCGATTTTTGTTGACGCGTTGGGATATATGCATACAGCAGTCGGCTTACCGCAGGTAATAATGGATGGCATTGTCGATTAAATGCGAATTCATTACAAATAATGTCTCTGTTGTATAGTACGCGTGATGCGGAGTGCAGATAACATCCGAACGCAAGCATATCCTTTCGTTAACGGCAGGCTCTACTTCAAACACATCCAGCGCCGCGCCGAACAATCTGCCGCACTCCAGCGCTTCTTCCAAAGCGGTATGGTCTACAAGCTTTCCTCTCGCCGTATTGATCAGCATGGATCCATGCTTCATCATTGCAATACGTTCTCGGTTCAACAAGGGGGTATTCGCAGCACGGGTCGAGGCATGGATCGTAACAATATCCGCTTCCTTCAATACATCCTCCAGCGGTATCATTCCGTCCGCATCAGTGCCCTCTTTTGCAGCGAGTAAGATGGTCATCCCTAAAGCTTTGCCGATGGCGGCTACTCTTTGTCCGATGTTTCCATATCCAATAATACCCAGCTTCTTACCATACAGCTCAAGGTTGGGTTGCAATCCGTCCCGCCATCGTCCGCCTATGACATTGTTGTGAGACTGGAGAATTCGTTTGGAAAGAACGAAAATTAAGGCGAACGTATGCTCAGCAACCGAATGCTCACCTGCCTGGGGAATGCCTGTAATCGTGATTCCCAGCTCTTCCGCCGCTCTTCGGTCGATATAGTCGGTGTTGTGAGCTCTAATTCCTATGTACTTGCATTTAGGAAATTCTCTTATTAGTTGATGATTCAATCGGGTATGAATGAGCAGCAGCTCCGACTGCTTGATATGCGCTGAAAGCGGCTGGGAGAAATCTACGTAGATTACATCAAAACAATCCTGTAGTCTGGCATGCTCTCCCGGAGATAAATGAATGTTGTGATCTACCGCACAAATGGGCTTTACTACGATAATCGTCCCTCCCTTCCTCACGGAACGCTTTTATACAGCACTTCATCCTTCACATTCGTCCCGACAATGGCAAAAGGAAGCAGTGTTTGAGACCGGTCCCTCACTGCGTAAAAAAACCGGACCCCGTCGTAATTCGAGTATACGATATCGTCTGATTTTCCGTTAAATGTAACTTTAGTGATGTTGCTGTTGTTGATCTGCCCCACGAGCAGTGTCGTATTGTTCCTCTCGCTGACTCTCCAGTCAATCTGGTTCCCTTCTTTTATATGAAAGAAAGGCCTTACCATCGTTACTTCATTTCCCTCCATACTGACAGCGTATATTTTGTCACCTGACACCGGTTTTACGAATAAGATGCGTTCCGTAGCGGTAATAATCTCTTCCTTCAAGCTGTTTTTTTGCAGGATGTCGCTTATGCTGGATTGCAAAACTTCAAATGAATCCACTCGAAAGTACTTCATATACACAAACATACCGATTCCTAATAACAGCAGAAATACCGCAGCATAATAAATCTTCCGCATCGTCCCTCCCCCTTTTATATTTCTGGTTCTAACAAACATTCATGTTATTAAATAACGCTATGGGCTCCTAAAATAAGTGCTATACAACGGATGAATCGTTCATATACTCATGAACCGATTCGAGATAATGCTCCACAGGCTTGGATGTATCCACTATCAGATAGTTCCCATCCAGAGGCCGTTTGCTATCTGCAAGGCGTTTGCGAAACCCTTCTTCCGAATGGACCTCGGCGATCTGGCTGATCATGCGATCTCTTTGTTGAAGCCGTCGATTCACTTCGGCCATATCCTCCAGGCAGCATTCCACATATTTATAGGCCGCACCATGCTTTCGGGACAGCTGTTCACCATTGTCCAACATACTGCTATAAAAGCACGGGCTATCGTGAATAACGCTATGACCATGCGACAGATGAAAATCAATGAGAGCCCATTCAATAGAATAAGAGACGTTGCCGGTATCTTTATTGTTAACGCTCTCATTCATAGCCTCCATTAGCGCGGTCTTGACCACATCGTGGTCTATCACAACAGCTCCTGTATGCTTTGCAATGGATCTGGCCAACGTCGACTTGCCAGAGCCCGGAAATCCGGACATTTGCAGCAAAAACAAACGAATCCCCACCCTTCATACTATATCGGCAAAAGTCTTGCAGATGTTCAGTATTTCCAACCCTTCTCCATACAAATACAAATCCTTATATATTATATCAATATATGAAAATAATGGAACTTAAAAAAAGGTTTACCAAACCCATACCGGATTGGCAAACCTTTTCTCAACGTTTTATTTCAAGGTTTCCTGTCCGATAGGGAACTTGGAATCCCATGTTTGCAGCACGCGGATGATTTGTTGAACCGTATCTTTGCAAAAAGCATCAACAATAGGCTCTGTTATATAAAGCGGGGCAACCCCGGGCTCTGTCGCAATCAAATCGAACCAATGCACGATTCTTAATCGCCAGCAATGAATTTCGTCAGCTGAGAGATAGGGCTCCGGATTGTAAGACGGTGTTTGTATTAACTGCTCCCACACACGATTTTTCCAAGGTTTTGTGCGGTAATAATCAAAATCAATTTGGTCCGTATCCGTGTAATAGGCTTTACGGATCGAATCGGGATCTAACCCTTCTTCCATGGCCCTTTCCTTAAAAGGCCTGTAAACCTGATGCAGCCAATAATAATCGGTCATCAAATGAGCAAAATAGCCGCGTACAAACCATCGCCACGACTCATCATCGGACAGATGCAGGAGACGGTGATATTCTTGTCGGGAGTAATCCAATGATTCTCCTTGAGCTTCAATGTCCAGGTGGGTAAATTTCTTATCTTCTCGTGTTGTATGCTTCCTCATGTGAATCGCATCCGGCGCTATACTTCCAAGAAGGAATGGCGCGGGAACGTCTTTCTCATCGAACATGCTCACAGCAACTTGCAGATGAATCATTGGCAGCGGCATCCTAAGCAAACACCCCTTTGATTATATTCATCTACAAACTTACCACTTTTATCCATATATAGGAAGACATAATGTAATGATAATAGGCTGATATCGTTATGTAATTAATTCAGCAATCCTCTTGCTCTTGCCAAAAATAACCCAATAGCCAATCTCGAATCGGTCCATGTATGATTGGCAATTTTCTTGAACGCCTCATCGATACTTACATAAATCACCTCGATGTCTTCGTCTGCATCCAAATTTTGTTCAACCTTGCCAATGATCTTATTCGTAAAAAATAAAGTAATGACGATAGGGCTCGTCGGAATGCTGAACGTACCCAAGGGGATCAATTCTTTGGAAATCAGGCCCGTTTCTTCTCTTAACTCACGGATCGCACCAGCAGCGATGTCTTCGTGCTTTTCGATTCGCCCGCCTGGCAGCTCGTAAGTTGGCCCTTTTTTGCCGGCTCTCGATTGCTTAACCACGACAAGTTGATTGTTATGAATGACGACAATTTTTGCTCCTCTAATTTCAACCTTGTCCATGTCTCCTCCTTAGATGGCTTTTGCCGCGGCAATGAAATCATTCCTTGTTATCCATAGTTCCCATTATTTGGGCCATTGTATTCGTGCCGATCCCGTGACAGATTCGCCGGCCTTTTTATCCAGGCAGTTCTTTAACCTATTTAACCTTTTCCAGCACTTGTTTAACAATGGTGTCGACAGGCAGACACCCGTCAATAATGTAATCACTGTTCGGTTTTATTGTGTTCAGCATCTCCAAATAAGCGAACCTCCCGCGAGACAAATAACCCTTCATATCCACCTGCAGCTCATCCATAGGAGAATCCGCAAAATTTCTCATGATTCGTCTTGCCATCGCTACATCCAGCGGAGTATCAATATAAACCGTATAGTGAATATATCGGCTCATCCCGTGATGCATATAAGCGAAGGGATAGTCGAGAATAATGTAATCCAGTCCTTGCTCCGCCAAGGAACGCTCTACATCTTCTATCAACGGCTGCAAGTTCCACGCATTATAATCCGATCCCTGTTCAACCCAATCGCAAACATCGTCCGGTACCCCATCGAAATCGTAATCATCAAAATATAATGCCTTGGAGTTGGGCAATCTGTTAAGCAGTTCTTTGACGGTAGTTGTTTTGCCGCCGCCGGACACTGCTGCTATGGCAATAACTTTTGGCTGCTTATTCCTCATTTGCCCCTCCGCCTTTCGGTACCAGATGCTGATTTCCATGAAAAATATCCAAAATAAACGAGCGGTCCGGCACCTGCAGCCGTTCATAGGATTGTAGAAAATCCGTGTTATCATAAGGCACTTCTATTAAGCTGGCATCCAAACGGTTCACAGACAGGTCCACAATGCCGTAACGCGCAATCGGTTCATGATGACAGCCTAACGCACCTGGGTTTAAATAGAGCCTTGCGTCGGTCTTAAAATAATGTACCGGGTGGTGATGACCGAAACAAACGAGATCATATCCTGAGTTCAAATAACGGGTATCTAATTTGTCTCCACTGGGTTCGTTGTCGATCGCATCGAGCTTATCGTTTGTCCTATGGTAATGGACCATCAAGATCTTATGGCCCTCTGCTTTCCATTCCAGAGATACAGGCCGCGCCTGCAGCTTGGGAATCCATTCCGGATTCAATCGACTCGCAATCCATTCATGATGCTTGGCAGCTTGTTCATGCCCGGACAGTATTCCTTTGCCCGCTAAGATATGAAGAACTGCTTCTTCATGGTTTCCCGACAAGACGGACATATCGTCCCGGCTAAAAATCGTCTCGAGGACTTCATTTGTATATGGCCCAATACCAATCATGTCCCCAAGACAGTAGATATGGGAAATCGACTTCCGTCGTTCGATATCCTCCAGTACCGCTTTCAAGGCCGGGTAATTGCCATGCACATCCGTAATGATAGCTATTTGCATCAGGATCGGATCACCTCGTCATTCTATTTCACCTATATAAACGCGCTCTTGCCGTCCCTCTTTGTAAGCCACCGCTATGCGTTGTCGGAGCTCCACGGGAAATAATGGTTCATTCAGGACGTTTTCCAAGCTAATCCATTCTACGCCTACTTGAGCGTCATCCCTGTTGAATGGTACCTTATGCTTTAGATTCACTAGTTCAGCCTTAAATATAAATTCGATTCTATGAATCCCTTCATCCTTAAAGCATTCCCTTACAAAAAGCAGATCGTGAACCTCGATCTCATAACCGGTTTCTTCTCTGCACTCTCGGACGAGGCAGTCTTGGAGCTTCTCTCCGGCCTCTTGTCCCCCTCCGGGAAGTAAATAGAAGAAGCCCGATTCATCCGCAAGCTTGGTCACAAGAAGCTTTTGATCATGTATGAGATGGCTTTGGCTGAATTTCGTATTTTCAAGGTTCGTGACGCACCTCACGTTATCTTATAATCAATTACTTGATGTACCTGCTAATGACAGTGTCCGACCTGATCTGGACTTCGATATATCTCTCCGGACCTTTCGATCCATCTTGATTCCATTCCTGTGGCTAGCCATACTGTTCTAATACATTCATTATTTCGTACTTGTTGTATACGGTTCCTCTATATGGTTTCCCTCATGTTTGTCAGCTGTGGCGGCTTAATTCATGCTATCCGCACTATCAATTAGTTCCACACTGCCGTCGAGATGCCCGACAATGACTTTGCTCGCCATAAGAGGAAACAAACCATTTTCGACCACACCTGGAATCAGATTCAACCGTTTATGGAGCTCTATGGGATCCAGAATTTTTCCAAATTCACAATCGACGATTAGATTGCCGTTATCGGTCACGAAAGGCTTTCCCTCAACGGTTCGGATGGTCGTAGTGCAATCAAGCTGCTGTATTTGACGGATAGTTAAAGACTCCGCAAAGGGAACTATTTCGACAGGCAGCGGAAAATGGCCCAGATGCTCCACCTTTTTGGACTCGTCCACAATGACGATAAATGTCTTGCTGTTCGCAGCGAGTATTTTCTCTCTGAGCAGCGCACCGCCTCCGCCTTTGATCAGGTTTAGTTGGCTATCGACCTCGTCCGCGCCGTCTATCGTCACATCAATAAGCTGAATATCCGAGAATGGCACAAGAGGAATTCCCCCTTGCTTGGCAAGCTGCTCTGAATGGTTGGAGCTGGCTACGGCGCGAATATTCAACCCTTCCCGAACTCTTTTTGCCAACGCTTCGATTGCCCAATAGGCTGTAGATCCGGTACCTAGTCCAACTATCATACCGTCTGTAACATATTCTATCGCTTTATCAGAGGCTAGCTTTTTGGGATTCATCGCGATCACTCCTCCATATGGTTCCCATATTATACCACTATTTTTAGCGAGAAAAAAAGCAAAGCAGCCCTATGGCCGTCGCTGGTTCAAAGATAAAAATCTTCAATGAAACGTTCCCGTAATGCTATTCTGACTTTCACTTATCCATTTTGTTAGTAGTACAATTTGTCCTGTATGATAACTATAATGCTCACAGACTTGAACTAGCATAATTTCAATATCCTTTGAATAATGAGCTTCCGTTTCAAGTGTGGAACGTACAAGCATTTTGTTCCAATCTTCGATAGAATAGTGTATGGTTACACTTTTTTGAAGATCCGTTTCCTTCAGTCCTTCAAGAATGCCGGATGATTGCCGTCTTACATCGTGAAGCAGCTGCAATAAATCTCGGCCGTTCATTCCATTGTTTTCAAGAAATTCTCGTGATCTCGTTCGCTGAAAAGGCAAGTTTCCTATACCGCTAACAAAATGCTGATATTCATTTCCTGCCAAATGCAAACATAAATTGCCGATGCTATTCATGGTTGGTTTAAGCTTGTACCAAATCTGTGCTTCTGACAAAAGGTTTATACAGGCTTCAATTCTACTTAGCTGTTTGTTCATTTCATTTAGAACCACAGTGTTTAATTTCAATGATAGCCCTCCTTATCGTATAATAATAATTTATATTACATATTTATACATTACGATATTCTTCCTATACCCTTCAAGTATAAAGAAAATCGCTCCATCTCTAAATAAAAAGGGTATTCGGATTTTATGGTGGATACAAAATCAAAATCAAAACACTTCACTTAAAAATCGGAGAATATGGTGGTATTTTTCTAAAGACTTGATTTGTAGCGATATCTTAGTACAATGGTTTTATGACTACTCAAAAAATAATAAATGATGAGCTCAGAGTCAAAATATTTAAGGCTTTAGCTGATGAAACAAGATTGGACATCATACGAGCTCTATACGCCAGCAAGAAGGAGATGAATTGTGGAGAAGTAGGACACATTCGCGATACTACGAAATCGAATACTTCGTATCACTTGCGTACTTTAAAGGAGGCGAAATTGATCAAGGTACGAAAAGAAGCTCAAGCAAAGTATATGAGCATCGATTTGGAGACATTTCAAACTTACTTACCCGGATTTCTGGATACGTTGTAGAAAGAAATTCTTTTTTTTTTTCATTAGTCCAATAATCTTTGAACTATAGAACTAACTACAAAGGGTGAATAGAATGATCAAATTAACTGCTTTATTTTTCCTCATCATGTTTGTTATTGGTACGGATACGTTTTTGATTTCTCCGCTCATCCCCACTCTTCAGGACTTGTTTCATATCCCGACCGAATATTCTGGTTGGATGGTGGGGTCTTATGCTTTAGGTTATGCCATTTTTGCACTGATTGCTGGACCGCTTTCCGATGGATGGGATCGCAAAAAAGTAATGCTTTCCGGCATGATCTGCTTCTCGGTTTCAACCATGCTATGCGGCTTTGCCACAGGTTTTTGGTCGATGTTCTTCTTCCGTTTTTTAGCCGGAGTCAGCGCAGCATTTACGGCGCCTCAAGTCTGGGCCTCGATCCCTACTCTGTTTTCAACGTCAAAAATCGCCAAAGTATCAGGGATCGTCATGGCAGGCTTGGCTGCTTCCCAAGCGTTCGGCATCCCTATTGGAAGTCTGCTTGCCTCAACCCATTGGTATTATCCTTTTTTTACAATCGGTGCATGTGCATTATTGGTAGCAGTATTCATCTTCTATGCTTTGCCCGAAATGAAACCGAATCAAGGCCAAAAAACCAAGACTCCGATTTTCAGTAGATACATCCCACTATTGAATAGCCGAATGGCGAGAAAGGCTTTCCTCGCTCATTTCTTATTTCAATGTGGATTCTTTGCTGCCTTTTCTTTCATTGGAAAATGGGTGACGGATCGCTTTTACCTTTCAATTGATCAAGCGGGGTACGTGATGTTTTTTCTTGGTCTCGGGAATATAGTCGGGAGCTTCGGTGGTGCCTATGTAATCAAAACGTTAAACCGTTTCAATACGCTGGTTGTGGGCTTTCTTGTCTCTATCGCATGTTTTATTGTTTTGCCTCACTTGCCGTCAGTTGCGGCTTTCGAAAGTGTTTACTTTTTTATATTCGTTAATATGGGAATCGCTTTTCCCCTAATATTGGGAATGCTGAATTCATTAAATCCAACCATCCGCGGCACGATCTCCAGCTTGGCCAATTCAATCATGTACGCTGCGACAACGCTCGGCTCTTGGGTCGCAGGCCTGATTTACGCGACTTTTAACGGTTTTTCCGCCGTAGGCATGTTTGCGGCTATATGCTTTGCCGGTTCGTTGTTATCTTTCATATTCAGCGGTATTTTGACCAGTCACGCGAAAACAAAGAAGGAGTTTGCATCATAAATGCATAGAAGAAATTCATATGGATATTTTAAATCTTTCAAAATTCAACATCCTAAATATTAGTGAGAATGAATTTGATTTTCTAATACAAGTGGTGACGAACTCTCCACCTTTGGCTTGCCCTCATTGTGGATGTATAGCCAACCTCTACAAACACGATATCAGGGAACAGATCTGTATGGACTTGCCTATTCACGGCAAGCGTGTAGGCCTTCTTATAAAGCGTCAGAGGTATCGCTGTAGAGACTGCAATCGCACCTTTTGGGAACACTTAGACCACACCATAGACGAAAAGCGAAACTGTACCAAACGATTATTGTCTTATATAGAGAAGCAAAGCCTTAAACGCACGTTTGTCAGCATATCCGAGGATGTTGGATTGCATGAAAAAACGATACGTAACATCTTTCGTGATTACATCAATCGTCTAAAAGAAACGCATCGATTTGAAACTCCTAATTGGCTTGGGATTGACGAAATACACATTATTAAGCCAAGATGCGTTATAACCAACATGGAGGAACGTACTTTGTTAGATGTTTTGCCCAATCGTAACAAGGAAACCGTTGTAGGCTACCTCTCACGCCTTCCAAATAGAGGACAAATACGATATGTCACAATGGATATGTGGCAACCGTATAAGGACGCCGTGAGGGCTATATTGCCAAAAGCTCTTATCATCGTCGATAAGTTTCACGTTGTCCGTATGGCAAACCAAGCGTTAGAAACCATTCGTAAACAGCTCCGAGAAGGATTATCGCCAAAAGAACGCCGCGGACTGATGCACGACCGTTTTATCCTCCTAAAACGCCATATAGCGCTTACAGAGATGGATAAAATTACGCTTGACCTTTGGACAAAGAATCACCCTTCTCTCGGCACTGCTTATGACTTAAAGGAATCATATTTCGATATTTGGGAATGTGATAGCAGACAGACGGCATTCCTTAAATACAACGAATGGAAAACTAAAATACCAACTGAACTGCAATCCGCTTTTGAACCACTTACAAAGGCTATGAAGAACTGGGAAGAGGAAATATTCGCCTACTTCGACCATCGCATTACAAACGCTTATACGGAGTCTCTTAACAGCCTTATTCGAGTCATTAATCGTTTAGGCAGGGGATACTCTTTTGAAGCCCTACGAGCCAAAATACTCTTTACAGAGGGACTTAAAAAGCAACGTAAGCCTAAGTACCAGAGGCGGTTTGATAGCTACGATCTACGGGAGGAAAACTTCCCGATGTTTCATATGCCACCAATTGGAGTTGTTCGTGAGCCAGAAGAAATAATCTTGCTGGGAATCGATTTTTCCACCTTGATCGAGAAATTGGAGAAGGGCCAGCTATAAGCCCTTCTCCACCATAAAATCCGAATACCTGTGTTGGAAATTTTTGGGTAATAGAGTGTTTAAGTTAATTTAAAAAATACTACTCGATCCTATTGAGTAGATTCGGTAGTGACTTCTACTAATAGAAGATCAAATACAGAGATGCATTCCAGCCAGTAAAAAAGGGAGCAGCTGACTGACTCGCTAGCGTCCCCCTAAGCTTTAAGCCTGAATTGCTTAACACCTTACATATTTTCGCTTGAAACCAACTTGGCCTTTATCTACTGCCTTCTGTATATTTTCGGAAGCGTTAAGAAACTTGCTTTTGGCCTTATCCCGGTTGACTTCTACTGGACCCACTGCCATTCCGGTCCTAACCGCTTTATCATGGAGAGGCTTATAGGATATTGCTACCGTATAAATAAAATTGTTCATAGCGTATTTGGTTCGTTCAGGGGAATCGTGAATCGTTTGTTCAACCAAGTCAAGCATCTTGGCAAGTTTGCTTTCAGAAAATTCACTGTCCTGCCGACTCCCCAACAGCCAGCAGTAACAGCTCCAGCCCGCAGACATTCTCAGCTCTTCTCCGCTTGCGATCCATTTATCGGCAACTTCTTGCGCAATATCAGTTTCCGCCAGGGTAACTGCAACTACATAATCGGATAGCATGAAAAAATAAGCCGCATCGATCCAACGTTCAAAATCTGCCTCGGTCATGGCCTTCGGATCAGCAATGACACCCGCAAAGTACATGGCGTCGTAATTCCCCGTATTATAGAGCTCCTCGGCTAACGGTTGATTTTTTTTGATTTTTTTGGCGATGGGCTTCATCCCGCCTGTTGCCACACCAAAAAGCGGTTCCTGCGCCCCATTGGATATGTAAATTTTCTTAGTTCGTTCTTTGCCGAGAGCCTCGAGCTCGTCCATAACCATATTTATATTCATTAATTAACACTTCCTTATTCTGAAGTAGTCATCAAGTATATTATAACCATTTATAAACTTCGCTGCCTCCTCTTGAATCGTTCCTATGGTGCTATGCTTGCTGGCAATGAAATGCAATTAACCCAGCCTTGTTTAAGGCCGGGTTATTAACGAAGACACTTTTAGCTCTCGATTTCAGTATATATCTGAAAGGTTACTCCAAATTTGTCCGTGACATCACCGAAAGCTGGGCTAAAAGGAGTTTCTTCAAACGGCATATTCACTTGGCCGCCTTGGCGTAAGGCTTCAAAAAATCGTTTTGACGTTTCCACATCGTTAGTTGTAATACAAATGGTTACCTGTTTGCCCTTGGGAATCTGCGATCCTGTTGGAGCATCCGAAAACATGATCTCCGCTTCACCAACCCGCAGCTTTGCGTGAGCCACCAGATTCTTCAACGAATCCGTGAAGGTATTAGGCATTTCCGGCATATCTCCGTAAGTTACGATGGAGACGACTTCGGCACCTATCGCTTGTTCATAAAACTGAATAGCTTCCCTTGCATTCCCTTCCATATTAAAGTACGGTGTTAGTTTTACTGTCATTTTGATCAACTCCTTTTTTTCAATCATAGCAAATAGATGATGAGTTGATTTCTTTTAGATTGCTAACTCTAATACAATGAACTATCTCTTACTTACATTGCGCTTTGTTGAGTCCTTACTCACAAGGTTGCTTAAACCCGATCGCATCCTTCTGCGGCAGCAAAATTGAAGTAGGGTTTCAATAGGAATAGAGAGACGCACATCTTTTATAGTTGACTTAAACCATGGTTTAAGTCGTATCATATTCTTGTCGACAATGAAAGATAGGATGTGGAGGCCTCCAGAATGAAGTATTATTCCATAAGCGAAGCTTCAGATAAACTCAATATTCCAGAATCCACGTTACGCTATTATGAAAAAAAAGGATTACTGCCTCTAATCGAGCGTGATAATGCAGGAAGGCGATTATTTTCAGAAGACCAAATGTCGCTTCTTGAGACCGTTGTTTGTTTGAAAAACACGCACATGCCCATAAGCGATATTAAGCAATACATGGATTGGATAGTAGAAGGAAATGGCACTATGGAGCTCCGGCTTGCAATGATGAATAAGCACAAGCAGGCGGTATTATATGAAATTTCCTTGATGACAGAATCTTTAAAAGGCATTGACTTCAAAATTGATCGGTATTCAAAGCATATTCAGGAAACAAAACGAATGATAAAATAATGGAAAAGAGGAATGATTATGAATCTTTCGGGAAATACAATTCTTATAACCGGCGGCAGTACTGGTATCGGGTTAGCCTTTGCAGAACGCTTTATCAAAGCTGGGAATAAAGTCATCATTTGCGGAAGACGTGAACAAGTACTTCACAATGCAAAAGAAACATTTCCCGGTCTCATTACTCGTGTGGCAAATTTAGATAATGAATCCGATCGTACAGCATTGTTTGATTGGGTAACGACTACCTATCCGGAAGTGAATGTGCTGGTTAATAATGCAGGGATTCAGCAACGTTTTAATGTATTAACAGCGGATGCAAAGAACAATTGGAGCTACTTCAATAAAGAAATAACAACCAATTTGGAAGCCCCCTTCCAGCTTTCCATGCTGTTCGCTCCATTTTTTGCAGCCAAAGAAGCAGCAGCTATCATTAATGTGACATCCGGGCTAGCTTTTACACCGTTTGCTATTGCTCCAATCTATTCAGCAACCAAAGCAGCGCTGCATTCCTTTACAATAAGTCTAAGACATCAGCTTTCGAATACATCTGTTGAAGTTATTGAAGTTGCTCCTCCGGCAGTGAATACCGATTTGGGTGGAGCCGGATTGCATACGCATGGAGAGCCTTTAGATGCCTTTGCTGATGGCATTTTTAAGGGATTGGAAGAGGGTAAGATGGAAATTGGATATGGTACCTCTGTGAACCGCTTGCGCATGTCGCGCGATGAGGTCGACGAACATGTTGAAACTATGTATAATGCCTTGAAACATATGATTGAGTAAAAAGATTGTACAACTACACTTACGCTAATATGACGCAAATACAAAAGCTAAACTCGCCGCATTGTCGGCGGGTTTTCTTTATTAAAGTGATGCAATCTCGTCAATCGTATTTCCACACTAAGGGGCCCTTCCTCATCTTTGCTATATAGTTTATTTGGCCAACGTGGTAATTGATTTCCCTTACCATCTGTATCATCAAGTTAAGCGCAGTTGTCTGATTATTCACGGCGCTGAAGGTTAGCGGCGGTTTATCAAGAAAAGGCTGCGATAATAGTATTTCAGGACAGGTTTTCAGGTATTCCAAATACGCAATAATAATATCGAAGGCTTCAGTTGCTTTTAGCAAGGCTTGCTCTTTTGAAAGGGTCAGTCCTGACTCGAACTCTTTAGCTCTGTCTCTAGTGTCAGGTATTTCGTAGAGTATGATCTCAATTCTTGCGTGAGCCGTCCCTCTAATATGAGAGATCAGATTTGCAATACTGTTGCTTTCGTTAGTTGGGGACCAACAAATATCTTCTTCCGTTAGCTGTTCAATTGCTTGAAGAAGCCATTTTTTATCAGCCTTAAATTTGCTTAGGATGCTATCGATCACAGGCATTGAGATATCCAACTAAACACACATCCTTTTTTTATTGAATGGGCTGAAATGAAACGTTCCATATCCCATCCTCATCTTTGATCATTTTAAAGCCGGACTTGTTTTCAGGTTTATTCTCAGCATCTTTGATTGACTGATACTCAATGTATCCCTCAAAATCACTTGTTTGTATGAATTTCCCTGTTTCAATATGTTTAAAGATTTTAAGAATTTGGTCCTTTGTTCCTCTATCCGAAGCGGCAAATTGTTCATGCTCTTCTTTTGTCCATTGAACATGTCCCTTTCTATCCGTGTATAGTGCATAAACCACCTCGTTTTTACCATCTAAGCTTGCTTGGACATACAACTTGGCGATACTAATTGGGTCTAGTTCTTTTAAATGCTGTTCATTTAAGTCTTGTTGAAAGTTAATATAAACCTCTTGTTCTCTGGCTGATAATCTAAACTCGTTTGATGATACGGTGTCTTGTGCCGGACTTATTGTTGCGACAGCTTGATCTTTTGCACTGCTAAAGCACCCTGTGAGTACCACAAGAATTGCAGCAATCAATAATCCGATTTTTACTTGCATTGTATTCACCTGCCATTGATATCCGTTTGTTGTCAACCTGAAGGAAGTTGGAGTTTCCAGGCTTATCTCCTCATCATTGCCAAAAAAAGCAAAATACCCGACGGTACTCCGATAGCTAACCCTACTAAAATACTTTTCCTTGTAAAACCATTCAATGATTCATTCGTGCCCGAGTCAACGACGGATCCATCCGGCACCTTCCTCCCCTTTAGATAACTCCCTTCATGGTACCACATTATGGATAAAAAAGTAATTTTTATAAACGCCCGAGATAACTCCATGACTTCAAGCAAAGTTATTATTGTATAGCTGTATTGACAATTTCCGCCGATAGATTATTCTTAGGTCAAATGGAAATAGAAGGGTGTGACTTATCGGCAATGGCACATACAGCAACATTCATCATTATCGGGGGTGCAGGCTTTCGGGCACAGTATTTTTTGCGGATTGCACAGGCACTGCCGGACAGCTTCAGAATCAGCGGATTGGTCATTAGAGACGAGGAGCAGGCCAAAGCTATGGAGCGACAGTGGAACATCCCCAGTTTCAGAACGCTTGAAGATGCCCTTGCCGTGGAGAAGCCCGATTTCGCAGTAATCTCCGTCAGCCGTGGTGCTGCTTCGGGTTATTTGCTAGATCTGGCGGACAGGGGGATACCGGCTTTGGTCGAAACACCGCCTGCTCCAGATTTGGAATCCATGCTGGAGCTGTACGATCAGCTCTCGAAGCGGGAAGCAAGAGTACAGGTCGCAGAGCAATATCAATTTCACCCGCTTCATATGTCACGGCAGGCGGCGATCAAAGCCGGGCTGCTTGGCACGGTGACTCAGGCAACGGTGTCCATATCGCAAACGTATCATGCTGTAAGCCTCATGCGAAAAATGCTCGGCATCGGGTTCGAAGACGCCGTTATCCGCGGGATGCGGTTCGAATCGCCGGTTATTGCCGGACCCGGGCGCGGCGGACCGCCGCAAGAGGAGAAAATCATAACGGAGCCCCGGGATATGGCTTGGCTTGAGTTCGGCAATAAACTTGCAATCTATGATTTCGCAAAGGATCAACATCGTTCGTGGATCCGCTCCAACCATCTCTCCGTTCGCGGCGACAGAGGAGAAATATTCGATCGCCGGTTGAGTGTTCTTGCCGACTACAAGACACCGCTTCATCTGGAGTTCAAACGGATCAACAGTGGCGAGGAAGAAAATCAAGAAGGGCATTATTTGCAAGGCTATATGGCCGGAGAACGCTGGGTTTATAGCAATCCATTCGTCCCTGCAAGGTTATATGACGATGAAATTGCGATCGCGACCTGCTTGCTGAAGATGGCCGAATATGCGTCGGGCGGACCGAGCTTTTACAGTCTGGCGGAAGCTTCGCAGGATCATTATCTTGGTCTTCTGATCGAGCAGGCGATTCGGACCGGAGAACCGGTCAAATCGCAGCGGCAGCCTTGGGCTGAATAAAGACAGGCATATGTCTCCTATTGGGACATATGCCTGTTTTGCTATAACAACAGGAATTTTCACTCCCCAGCTTAAGCTTAGTTACGCAATAAAACTAAAAACGCGGTTAACGCATTTTCAAATTCTCAACTTGTACCCTCCTGTTCACTCAGTAGTAATGATTTACCGTTCACAGCTCGCTTGCAGATTTGGCGCCTTTCCATCGCAACCACTCAACCAGATCAGCACTGGAGCTGCGTTGAGCTGCATCCAACGGGGTCAATCCATCCCAAACCGATATCCAATTCAGTTCAGCTCCTCGGTCTAGAAGGTACTCTGCGGTGTGACGCTGTCCTCCATGACAAGCACACCAAAAGGCTACGGTGATCTTGTCCGGAGGTGAAGGACCGTTTGCTCCCCAAGGGTATTGATCCGAAAGTGCGGCACCGGCGAAGTAGGCCTCGATAGCATCCATCAATCCTAGCGCCGCTGCATGTCATAGCGCGATCTGCGTTCCACGTTCTACCGCCGCACCATTAGGAAAGTGACCGGGCCAATCGGCGACCACATGCAAAAGTGTTCGAGATATTTTGCAGCTGCTGTCCTCGTTGTTACTGTTTCTTTTGACAATTCTTGCTGCAGCCAAACCCGGATTCTCAGCAAGGATTCGTCTCAATGATAGGATATCTCCAGTGTGGATAGCTTTGACAACGCTTTCTGTTAGCAAATCATTTTCGTAAACATAGTTCATAACCAGATCTCCTCTCACCTGATGCCTTTTACCCCGTTAGATAAACGTCTAGCTTAAATTCAAATTTAAGTAAGGCTCGTCGTTAACCAGCGAGAACTCCATATTTTCAGGTGCTCCAATTGTTTTTCCGTTAGTTGACTTTTGTCTAAATAGAGAGAGTGATAAGTGAATGAATACAACTGTCTATATTGAATGAAATAATTTATGTCCCTTGTAAAGCTCGTATCCGGGTTCCACCGAACGTATCCCTTCATAAATTCATCGTAACAATGCCTAGTGAAATGATCTCTTTCTTCCTTTATTACGGTTTGTGCTGTGTGATAAAGTACGATCGCAACATCATAAGCAAACCAGTGATACTCGCTGTCACCGAAATCAATAACACAGAGAGCATTTTCGCTGAGCAGCAAGTTCCCATGATGAAGATCACCATGAATCAGCCCAAAATGATCCGATGAAGCTGGGAGCTGCTTTAGCTCATTCATGTATTTGGACCATTTCTCGACTAGTAGAGGATGAAGTTGCAATGACTCTAACGCAAGTAAAGTCTTATTTTCATTCCAGGTTGGAAACGCATTGTTTGCTTTATAAGCTTTTGAAGCAGCATGAATTTGTCCCATCGCTTCGCCCCATTGTTCGAACAAACGTGCTCCCCAATTCTCTTTATCGGCAGGTCTGACATGCAATCCGTTTATCTTCTCATAACTAACGAAGTAGTAGTCATCGTTAATCTGTTGAATATAATCTTTTCCTAGTTTACGTATCGGTCTAGCAGCATGAATCCCCCTCGAGAAAAGGAAATCAAGCCATTCCATTTCAGCTAATATGCTGGATTCATTAACAACTGACTTTTCCAAAATTTTCACTATAAACTTTTCGCTACGGTCAACTTCAAATACATTGCTGCTGTATCCGCCAATAAGCTCGCAGTCCGATGGATCTAATTCCAACATAGCCAAGACTTCCTTGATTAAATCCTGTCCCATCGTCGCCCTCCTAGCAGTGCACCCATTATCGTTATAACCCGTCCCTTAACACTTTCTCAAACAATGTCCTGTAATGAGTTAATCCGAAATCCCTTTCAAGACCACCTACATTACCCCAAAACTCATCTTCGTCAAAACCTTTAAAATCTTCAATGATGAACAATGCTAGATTGTGAATACATGAGCAATTCGAAATACTTGCTTGAAGTTTTCTACACTGAACTCCCCGCTATTCTTAATATCCACCAACGCTTGATAATTGATCGTCAAGTATGCCTTTTTTTTATTTTCTTCCAAGAGAATCCCTCATTTCAGAAGTTCTTCCATTAAAAATGATTCCGCAAATTTCGTCATAAGGTTTGCAGGCTGCTTCGCCTTGTGTCATGTTACAGAGTTAACATTATCAATTGGGTTGAGTTGGAGCAGCGAGAAGGTTGCTTCCCGTTAGAACGGCTGCCGATTCATCCGGCAATTGCGTTAGAATAGTTTATTCAGCGTTTAACATCGATTGGCTGAATTGGGCCTGGTACAACTTTAAGTACAGCCCTTTTTTATTAAGCAGCTCCTTGTGTGTACCAACTTCAACAACCTTTCCTTTCTCAAGCACTATTATTTTGTCAGCTCTTAATATAGTTGACAAACGATGAGCTACTACTACCGTAGTACATTCTTTCATCAAGTTTTCAAGTGCTGCTTGTACGTGCAACTCTGAGTGGGAATCTAAATGGGACGTAGCTTCGTCCAGCAGGAGAATTTGAGGTTTTTTTAGAATCGCTCTTGCAATAGATAGACGCTGCCGCTCACCTCCTGAGAGCCTAAATCCTCTTTCTCCAACGATTGTATTATAGCCTTGAGGTAGCGATTGGATATAGTCATTGATGTTAGCCTGCTTACATGCTTCTTCAATTTCCTTAACAGTTGCATTTATCTTAGCGAACTCCACATTCTCCCTTATGGAAGCATGAAATAGATACGATTCTTGCGTTACGAATGCAATTTGCTGTCTTAAACTATCGATTGAGACGTCGCAAATGTTGTATCCATCAATCTGGATATACCCAGACGCCGGATCATTCAGGCGAGCTATCATGCCAATTAATGTTGATTTTCCAGCGCCACTAGGACCAACGATAGCAATAAACTGACCCGGATGTACCTCAAATGTTATGTTAGATAGAGAAGGTTGTTCAGGAACATATTGAAAGCTCACGTTGTTAAACTTAATTTTCCCTTTAATAAAAGGTAAGTTAGTTGAGGGTACGACTGTCACGTTCTTTTCCAAGCACAGGTCCTGATATTCAAAAATTCGTTCAAATGTGGCAAGAGAGGTGATCATATCCATTTGCAAATTTAGCAGTTGCTGCGTGGGGTTGTATAATTTGCTCAAATAAATGCTAAAAGCAATGATTGCTCCGATAGACATGGTACCCTGCATCACATTATATCCACCATATACATAGATAAGAATCGTTCCGATAGATGGTAGTGCCCCGTTAAACATACTCACCCATTTTCCGATTAAATTTATTCTTAAGTCATCATTCATTACTTGATCATTAAGGGTAGAGAATTTATCAACATGATAATGCTCTCTAGAATAAATCCGAGTTAACAGCGCACCTGATATTCCTGTTGTTTCTGCTATATGCGATAACATATCCGATCTAGCTTGTTGGCTTTCACTTAGCACTCGCTTACGAAGTTGGGCTGCTTTCCGGGTAGGGAGTATATAAAGAGGCAACGTGAGCAACGCAATAAGAGCTAAATGATGATCCATGACCATTAAAATGACAACCGAGGTAAACCATATTACCGATTGTGTGATAGCGGTTACAACACTTCTAGTGACAACCGTCTGAACCATCTGAATGTCACTCGTCAATCGTTGAATGATTTCACCTGACCTGGATTGAGTGAAGAAAGACATCGGTTGTCTCAATAAATTACTATATATGTTCATCCTTAAATCGCGCATGATCCTTTGTCCGACTATGTTTTCTAAATGATTTTGTACTACGTCCAGTCCCCCTGATAGCAAGGTAACTACTAGCACACCTCCTCCCATCAGTAGCAATAAATTTATGTTTCTATCTGGAATGGCAGTATCAATAATTGATTTCAAAAGAATGGGAGGAATCAAAGACATAATCGAACTGACAAGTGCTACAATGATAATAAATATCGTGAGATGACGGTATGGAATAAATAAAGCAAAGATTCTTCGCACAGAGGCTCGCTTTATTGTTGTAATTAGTAACCATAGCTTTGCTTTCCCCATGACTCGCCACACTTATCGCATCCGTAACAGAGAATCTTTATCTCTTATCTGCAATAACTTCAGAATAGTTATATCAAGATGACCTTCCATTACTGCTGCTTCGATGAGCGTTGAGTATTTGGCTGTATCTAGATAAGGTAAGAGTACCACCATAAGGGAGGCGCTCAATTCACCGCTTATTATTTTTGTAAATAGGATATCTTTTGATTCTGCATCTATAAAGGGTAAGAATTTCTCCAGCATGTTCCCATCAAGATTATCTAAGGAGGCTTTTTTCATTAAGTTGGTTAATTCCTCCTCATTCATATATATCGCTAGCTCGACGACATGTCGGATATCAATCCCATGTTTGGCAAAACCTTCTGATATAATCCCAAGTGTGCTAGCTTTTAATAGAGGAGCTAAGTTTACAACAGATTCTACGGACAGCTCCTTATGTTTTAACATTTCAGCAACTTTATCAGGCGTTCCTTTCAATATTAATGAAATAATTCTGTTTTCATCCCTGTAAGGTTCACCATAGTTTATAATCTGGTCCACCGTGACATTGAATACTTCTGACAGCCTTGGCAATAACGATATATCGGGAAAAGAATCACCGAGTTCCCATTTTGATACCGCTTGCCTTGTGACGTTAAGAATATCCGCTAACTGAGATTGTGTAAGATCATTTTCTTTACGAAGCTTAGAAATATAGGATCCGAATTTTCTTATATCCATCTCTCCACCTCACATGTGATGTATTAATGTAGATATAACTTACCACTAAGTGGATGGAAAAAAAAGCAAATAACAGTTGCACAATACTTGCTAAGACGATAGCGACCGACTAAACCGCAGATCCTAGAGCAACGAAAAAAGGGGTTACATCATATACAACCATGTAACACCCTTGTTTTATAAATTATCGTTCATGCATCACTTCAACTTGAACAGTTGCTTCGCGTTTTCACTAAAAATTTTCCGCTTCTTCTCTAACGGAAGCCGCTGCAAAATTTTCGTCGGATCGTCGAAATCCCAATGCGGATAGTCGCTCGAGAACAGCAGCATATGCTCGGCGTCAAACATTTCGAACATAGCGTCCAGATGCTTCGGATTGTCCGGTTCCTCGATCGGCTGCGTAGTCATAAAGCAGTGATCTCGCACATACTCGCTCGGCATGCGCTTTAGCCACGGTACGGAGGAGCGCAAAGCCTTGTAGTTTTTGTCCAGCCGCCACAGCAGCGATGGCAGCCAGCTGACGCCCCCCTCGCCGAACACCACCTTCAGTCCCGGATACTTCTCGAATACGCCTTCACAAACGAAGCTAACCAGGTGCGCCATATAGGTTTGCGGCAAACAAGTATGCCATTGCAAATAATTGGAGACATAACCGACCGCTGTTGGCGGATTGAAGATACCCGCTCCCTCTGAGCCGGGATGTATGATTAAGGGCAAGCCGTTGCGTTCACAAGCCGCATAGATCGGATGGTAAAAGCGTTGGCCGTAAGGAGAGCGGGAACCTCCAATAACGGCCACGCCGATAATGTCGGGATGAGAGCCGACCCGGTCGATTTCCCATGCCGCTGTCTCGGGATCCTGGGTGCCGATACATAAGAAGCCTTTGAACTTCGGACTGACGGACAACCATTCCGCGATCAGGTAGTCATTGTACGCCCTGCAGATCGCAGCCGTATAATCGGGATCGGCGAATGCGGATACGCCAATGATCGAATCCGAGCACAGCAGCGCGTATTCCATATGAAACGGCTCCACCAGATGCTGAAGCATATACTCCGGATCCGAGCCGACAGGCAGACCACTTGGGGGGTCGGCGTCCTTGCGCTTGTTGCCGATCGGTGACGCATAAGGCAGGCCACCTCCGCTCACACCGAATTTAGCAACATGACTTTTCCATGGCTCCTCCAAATAGGGTACGAGGTCCTTATTCGTGCGAAACTGATTGTGCACGTCGCAATCTATAACGGGAATGATTTCTTTACTCTGAGTATGACTCATGGGGATCCATCCTTTCCATCGAAGAGCTGCCGATGAGAATGCCTATCCGGCCGTCCTCTACGACTACCGTGTAGCGGCGTACGCGCACTTTTTCGCTAAACAATGACTTGCCGGTCTTCAAATCAAACTCCCAGCCGTGCCATGGACAACGCACGATCTCCTGATCGCGGCCGTAAATGAATTCGTACACCTGGGATTCGAGCGTCGTGCCGCACACCGGTCCTTTGCACAGCTCCGCCCCCTGATGCGGGCAATAATTAGGAATGGCGCAATATTCGCCCTTTACATTGTAGATCCCGATCGAACGGCCCTCTACGCTTACGATTTTGTACATGCCCTCCGGTATTTCGTCCACCGAGGCGACGGGATATATCGCCATGCTCGTTCATCTCCTCCTCATAAATCTAGCCGATGAAGCTTAGGTTGCGATTGCGGACAACTCGTCTTCGCCAAGCGCTTCGTTGAACACGGCAAGTCCTCCAAGAACCCCGGCAAAAAAATTGCCCATCTCCCCGGAACGATTCACGCCACCTACGGTAAAATCCGCCCCGTTCTCCCCTCCATCGTATAATCCCTCAAAGTAAGCGAACGGATTAAACGCGAGCCGGGCGTCCAGTTTTCCGTCTACATAGACTTTGGCAAATGCGCCGTCATAGGTGAAGGCTACAAAGCTCCACTTCTCCAAAGGAATCGGCGAAGCGCCAATAGCCGAAGTCATGCACCAAGGATACCCTGGAGTCGGCCCGCCTGTTGCAGACACATGCCCGCACACCTGATCCTTGCTGTCCCAAATTCGCAGGTTCAGAAATAGGCAGTACTGCCGCTTTTTCTCCGTCTCGTTCCACATGCCGGCGACCGCCTGACACTGGCCTTCCGGGGCTGCTTCCCGCTTGATCCAAGCTGCTATCGTCAATTTGGCTCCATGCCCCCGGAAATTCAGAGCAGGACAGTCGGAGCGCGGAATGCGAAGCCACTGCCCTCTTTCGAAGCGAAGCGACTGCGGTCCAAATACGCCTTCCGTGAACCGTTCGACGCGCCCGGCCATTTCCTCCAACTGGTACGGATACGGTCCCTTCGCCAGCAGCGCCTCTTCGCCTTGGAAATCCCAGAAGGATACCAGCGCCGGATGACCGGCAATGACGGAATGATGACAATGACTCATTTCTCTACAACTCTCCTTTTTTCGGACATGAGCTTCCCTTACCAAATAGTGAGCCGCTTCCTTCGCGTAACGCTTCATAGAAAACGGCTCACCGCTCGAAACTTCCGGCTTATTTCTTGGTGTACCAGCCGTTCATGGCGTCAATTGCGGCTTTGCCGCCCTTGGCATTGAATTCCTGAACGAATTTATCGAACTCGTCGAGGCTGCGTTTATTCATAATAAATTTCAGTGCGTTTTCTTCCATAAAATTGCGCAGCTCCGAAAATTTCGTATCGTACGCTTCCACGGACGGCGAGAATACCGTCTCCTCGCGGTTGCGCTTGAAAGGCTCCAACGGCTGATAGTAAGGCAGGAACCCTTTCGCCTCCAGCCGGGCGAAGAAGCTCGGGTCCGAATCGCCCAGGAAGTACAGCGTACGCCATGGAATCTCGTTGCTTTGCTCCGGGGTCTGTATGACCTTACCGTTCTCTACTTTGTAATCTTGTCCTTCGATCCCGTAGGTCAGCAGCTTATCTGCATCGGTTCCGTAAATATAGTTGATATATTCCGCTGCGCCTTGTTTGTTTTTGGCTTGCTTGGGAATAACCCAATAGCTGCCTCCAGCCACTGCTTCCTCAGGCACACCGGACTGGCCGTTTTTACCCGTGACCGGGGCAAGAAAACGAATCGTTCCTCCCGACTTCTTCTCCTTGATCGATCGGTCGATCGCCATCGCATCCGCCCAGTACGATATGGAGAAAGCAGCTGTGCCGTTGATCATCTTCTCCTTCTCGTCTTTATTGATGGAGAACTCCTGATCGATCAAGCCTTCGTCGTACCACTTTTTCATCGTGGCTAGAAACTCTTTGAATTCGGGCTGCACCCAGGAAAATTCCAGCTTGCCATCCTTCACAACCGTGGTGGTGCCAACTCCGAATGCGCCGGCAAAAGGCAGGAACGATTGTAGGAAGGTGCCCGGATTAGAGGCTTTGGCCGTAAGAGGGGCGATGTTCTTCTTTTCCTTGATCGTCTTCATCGCCGCATAAAACTCATCCATAGTTTTGGGTTCCTGAATACCCAGCTCCTGCATCATGTCCGACCGGCTCAAAATTCCGGCACCTACCTTTTGCGCAACCCGGTGAGGAAGCCCGTATATTTTACCTTCATAGCGGGTAGCATCCAACACTTCTTTGGAATTCATCTGCGAGACGTTCGGTATATATTTGGCGATCAATTCGTCCAGCGGTTCGAAGGCTCCTTGCTTGGCCAGCTTGAAATAATCGGACTTGCCGTTAATCCGCATCAGGTCGGGAACGTCGCCGGAAGCCAATACGATAGATACCTTTTGGGACGGATTATCCTTGGGGAGCGATTCGTATTTCACATTCAACCCGGATTTCTCTCTGATCTCTTTGGTCAGCTTATTATCATTCATATTGTCCGAGCCCTTGAATTGCTCCATGGAAGCGTGATAAGACATCATCACCTTCAAATCCTTATTTTTGCTGCCTGTCGCATCGCTGGAAGTACCGCCTGCATCCGGGCTCTGGCTGCAGCCCGCCGTCATCCCCGTCAGTAGTAAAGCCGACAAACCGATGAAAGAAGCCTTTTTCATTAACATGCTTACACTCCCCCATTTTTTGATAGCCTTTTTGTATTCGGCCAAGCATCCTGCGTCAACATATCCCAGTCAGGGTAGTGGCTAGCCCTTGACCGCACCGAGCATAACGCCTTTGACGAAATATTTTTGAATAAACGGGTACACGCACAGAATCGGAATGACCACACACAGAATCGCTGCCGCCCGAATCGTCTCCGGAGTGATGTCACGAAACACGTCGAGAACGGCTGTATCCGCCGTCTTCTCATCCGTAACCAGCTGAAGCAGGAACATCTGAAGCGGCATCCAGCGTCGCTCGGTAATATACATCATCGCCTGAAAAAAGCTGTTCCAGTAGCCGACGGCATAGAACATGGATATAGTCGCGAGCGCAGGCTTGGACAAAGGAATGTAGAGCGACCATAAAATGCGCCAGTTGGAAGCTCCGTCCATGCGCGCCGACTCTTCCAGTGTGTCAGGCAGACTGAGAAAAAAGTTGCGTACCAGTATCAAATTGAACGGAGCAAGCGCCCCAGGCAAAATTAGCGACCAGAGAGTGTTCAACAAACCGACTTCCTTGACAACCAAATAAGTAGGGATTAGACCCCCGCTAAAAAACATCGTGATGACGAACAGCAGCATGAGAACCCTTCCGTAAGGGAGATTGCGCTTGGATAGCGGGTAAGCGGCCAATACCGTTAACGCCATGCTGATCAAAGTGCCGACAACCGTAATGAACACTGAATTTGTAAAGGAATCAAAAAACTGTTTGTTCGTAAGCACATACTGATACGACATCCAAGTAAAACCCTTTGGCCACAGTAAGATTTCCTTCGCTAACACATAAGCCTCGCTGCTTAACGATTTGGCGGCGATATGAATAAACGGCAGTATCATCGAAAGAGAAATCAAGCTTAAAATAATGACGTTCACAACCGAAAATGCATTCTCGCCTCTCGAACGAATCATGGCGGCACCTCCTCCTCGTTTTGTTCCGGCTAATAGATGCCGTCTTCCCCCAATCTCCGTGCGATATAGTTCGCTACAATCAGGAGGATGCAGCCTATCACCGACTTGAACAGGCCTGCGGCTGTAGTTAGCCCGAACTGCATCGTGCCGAGGCCCACCCGGAATACATAAGTGTCAATAATATCGGCGACGGAGTACACTGTCGGGTTGTACATCGCGAGCACTTGCTCAAAGCCGACATCCAGCACATTCCCGAGACGCAGCAGCAGCAGCACGACAATAGTCGATCGAATGCCCGGCAGTGAAATATGCCAGATCTGCCGCATTCTCCCGGCCCCGTCCACCGTAGCCGCCTGAAACAGCTCTTCATTGATGCCCAGCAAGGCCGCCAGATAAATAATCGCGCCCCATCCCGCTTCCTTCCAGATGTCGGTTAGCACCAGAATCCAGCGAAACAGCTTCTCGTCGGTCATGAAAAAGATCGGCTTCACCCCAAAAGACTGTATTACCATATTGACGATTCCACTGTTCGGAGACAACAGATCGACCGTAATCCCCCCAATGACGACCCAAGAAATAAAATGAGGCAAATACGTTATTGTTTGCACCGTACGCTTGAATAGTGCAAATCTCAGCTCATTAAGCAGCAGCGCCATGATAATGGGAGCCGGAAAGCCGATGACGAGCTTCATGAGACTGATGATCAGCGTGTTGCGGACAACCTGGGGAAATTCGCTAAAAGCAAACAGCTCGCGAAAATGCTGCAGGCCGACCCAGGGACTTTTCATCACCCCCTGAATAATGTTGAAATCCTTGAATGCGATCACGACACCGTACATCGGCGCATACTTGAACACAAGCAGGAACAGCAGCGCAGGAATTAGCATTAAGTAGAAATCCCAAAACTTCAACAGCGGACGGCGTCGTTTCGCAGCGGCTTTGGACATGGCGGACGTTGGCGTAGTCGCCGCTCTCATGGCGTTCTCCTCCTTTAATCGCAATAGTGTAACCGCTCACATTTACTGTAGCATCTTTGCCAATTCCGTCGTATACCATTTCTTTGCGTTTACTCGCAACTATTTTGTCATGTTGAACCTATTGTTTCGGGAAAATGGGAAAAAGCCGGAAGCATCTCCGGCTACTTGTTCACATCGCTTGGCTTTATTCCCCAATATCTTTGAAAGTTTTTGGAAAAGTAATTGACATGCTTATACCCGACCTGCTCCGATACATCGTAA
The DNA here is from genome assembly GCF_042793215.1 of Paenibacillus sp. NPDC056579. Taxonomy (NCBI): domain Bacteria; kingdom Bacillati; phylum Bacillota; class Bacilli; order Caryophanales; family Paenibacillaceae; genus Paenibacillus; species Paenibacillus sp. NPDC056579. The sequence continues at coordinate 849,520 of NZ_JBHTVD010000001.1, read as the reverse complement.
ACCTTACAGCCTTTGGACAAAAGCTCCTTCGCCCGCTCCATGCGCAGCCGCAGCACGTACTCGGTGAATGACTCTCCGATAGCTTCCTTGAAGGTTCTGCTCAAATACGAATAACTGATGTACGTCTTCTCTGAAATGAGATATAAACTGAGCGCCTCTTCATGGAGATGGGCATGAATAAAACCCACGACTTCATTCATCGCGATTTGCGTGCCGCTCTGCCGCCGTTCGGCAATCGATTGGCTGATACGGGAGGACATTCGATCCAGCCATTCCGCGATCTGTTCTTTCGACAGCAGCTGATGGAACTGTTCGAAGTCTTCGAATTCCTCCTTTAACGTATCGCGCAAAGTCCAACCGTGCTTGTGAACCATTCGGGCCAACAGGCAGACGAACCTCCACAACGCTTCCTTCGAATCGGCCAGTACATGCTCTTCCGAAAATTCCGATTCCATAATGGCTGCGATCGTTTGCCTGCGTTTGGACTCGTCTCCCGTTTCAATGGACAGCTCCAGCTCTTTCTCAAGCTGCTCCATAAGCACCCATGAACGCTGCGCTGCTCCATCATTACGATAAGGGATGGCTATGCCGTTGCCGAATATAAGCCGCTCTTGCAGTGCAAGCCTGCTCTGCTTGTAGGCCTGGCTGAGCAGCAGCGGGGTCCTAACGACAGTCCCTATGCCCGCGCTGGCCGTGAGCTTCAAACAATCGTGCACCGTGCCAAGTACCGTACTTACAAGCGAGTTGACTCGATTGCAGAACGCATCTTCTTGAACATCCGCCGGGGCGGAGCACACCACCGCCGTCATACCGTCATCATCTTGCAGCACCATCCATTCCGTTCCCGGCAAGAGGTCTCTTGCAATGGTAAACAGCTGGAATTGGACCAGCGAACGGTCTCGTGGTTGAAACCGCTCATTGTCCTTCGCTATCGGATCCATATCGAGGATAAGCGGAAGGTAGATTTGCCGCTCCAGCGATAGCGCGAACTCCTGGCTGCTTTTCTCAATCTCCCGTTCGGAATAACGCCCGTTCAACCAATTTTTATAGAAAAGCTCACGCAAATGGGGAAAGTGATCCTTCCATCGCTGCTGCAGCGTTTGAAGGTTATGCTTGTCATGCAGCTCCCTCTCTCGAACGCTCCTTGCCTCAAGGACCGTGCTTACAATCTCCTCATTCTCCGCCGGCTTGAGCAGATATTTGAACACGCCATAAGCTATGCTTTCCCTCGCATATTCGAACTCATCGTATCCGGATAACAGAATTGTTTTCACGAGCGGAAATTCCGCCTTAATCCGTTTGGCTAGCTCCAACCCGCTCATCTCAGGCATATAAATATCGCTCAGAACGAGATCGATCTTATCGTTATGCATAATCATAAGCGCTTCTTGAGCGCTCTCGACTGCAGCCGCCAGTTCAAACTGATAAGCGGCCCAGTCGATCCCTTCTGCAATTCGTTCCCTTACATGAGGCTCATCCTCCACGATTAACAGCTTCATTCCCGATCCTCCTTCCGAATAGGTAATATCAGCTTCACCGTTGTTCCTTGTCCTGCGGCGCTTTCCAGAGTCAGATCCGCTTCATCGCCATAATACAGCTTGATACGGGACTTCACGTTCTGCAAGCCATAATAACGCCGGAACTGACGCGTCTCTGCATGCTGGTACGACTGGCTGTTGATCAAGGATAGCTCATGTCGCAGGTCTGTCAAAACTGGCTCCGGAATCCCCTCTCCCGTATCGCTTACTTCAACGATCAGTCTTTCTCTATCCATCTGCGATCGAATAGTAAGCTCGCTCTCCCCCCTGCTTTTATCCAAGCCATGAATGATTGCGTTTTCAACAATCGGCTGCAAGATCAGCTTCAGCATAGGAATACCCTTCGTTTCCTCAGCCAATTGGATGTGGACCGTAAAGTGGTCCTTTCGCAGCTGCTGCACACGTATATAGTACATCAGATGCTGCACGGTCTCCGACAACGGGAACGACTCTCTGCCTTTTCCAAGACTTACTCTGAAAAAGCGGGCGAGGTTTATGACCATCTCGCTAATTTCCGGCACCTGCTTCTTCAGTGCTACCGAGTAGATCGTATCCAGCGTGTTATACAAAAAGTGCGGATTGATTTGCGATTGCAGCAGAGAAAATTCGGCCTTGGCCAACCGAAGCTCCTTCTCATAATCATCCTCGATCAATTTGCGCTGGGTGGCCGCCATCCGGTTAAATCCATTCATGACGAGCCCGAATTCGTCCTTTCTCAGATGCTCGACCTGAAAAGTCAGATTGCCGCTGCCGAACTGCTTGAATGCGCCGAGAAGCTGGCGCAGCGGCTTCGCGATTCCGCTGTAAACAAGCCATGAGATCCACATCGCCAAGATAATGCTAAATGCAATGATGACAAAAGTGAACTTCTGCAGATTTCGGGACAGATGGTATACCTCCGACATCGGCTGTTCCAGCTCAATGGACCAGTAATCGCTTTCAACTTGAATGTTGAACATCGGCTTGCTGCGGACTTCCTCATTTAAAGGATTCGTTTCCAGCACACGCTCCTTGTTATAAAACAAAGTGATGTTAGTATTCTCCGATGTTTGAAGGTGCTGAATGATCGATCGAAAAGCAAGCTTGTCCACAGCCAAAATCATGACATTAGGCTCCTTATTATGACTTAGAAAATCAAGCTGCCTCACGTAATAAATCAGGTCATTGTTTAGATAGTTGGATCGGAACACTTCCGTATCCGTCGGGACATAAGTAACGAGCCCCCCTCTTGCATCGATGGTTTGTTGAAACCAGAACTCCTCTTTGACCCCGGGCCATTTGACACCGCCCTTCAGAGTCGAGACCCCGTTTCCGCTCTCCCCATGAAGAATGTACGCCTCCTTGACCGCTCCGTTCACATTGGTCAATGCCGACAGCTGCTGTTGTACCGTATGGATGCCATAAAGAAGATCCGGTCTAAGCGGGTCGTCGACGTTGCTCCAGATATCCACGATATTAGGGTTCGATGCGATCAATAGCGTTTGCTGATCCATGCTCTTGGTCATCTGTTCGATATACTCCAGCGTGGTCAATAGCGCTCCCTCGGTCCGGTCGCTAATTTGCTCGTTTAAGATGTTTCGCGAATAATAATTGGCAAATACACTAACCGCCACAAGAGGAATCAAAATCAACAGAAACGTCAAGGTCAGTTTGGTTTGAATGGAGTGAGTGCCGGGAACGCGCTTCATCAGCCGAGCCTCCTCGCGAATTTACTGCTATCTTAGATAACTTGCCTGATAACGTCAATACCCAACTCGCGAGGGAAACAAGTTTTTCTTGGTAATGCGGAAAATCGAGGCTTATTTACACATCATGCTATTAGAAAGCAGTTCTTGGCTTTTGACGTATTGAGCTAGTAACGGACAAAAGGAGCCTACTCGTAGAAGCGGCTCTTTGTCGTTTTATGGATATCTGAGGGCTCCCCCCCCTGTATCCTCGTATACTCCGAATCAGTCTTAACTATTATTTTCCTGGCATTCAGAAACCCCATAAAAGTCACAAGCGCTCCCGAAACGAATCGCATGCAATTCCCGCTCCGTAAGTCCCTCTGGAAGCACCTGTGTCAATAGCCTCACAACGTCCGCGTAGCTCCCTTTTTGCGTAGCCACAGGCCAATCGCTCCCATACATAAGCCTACTCGGCCCATATGCTTCAAGAAGATGTGTAACATAAGGGCGCAGCACTTGCGGTCTATTCCCTGCGGGTGTAATCATCCCGGAGATTTTCACCATAACATTAGGGTAGCGCGCGAGCGCAGACATATGCTGTGCCCACTGCTCGCTCAAATGCTCTTGCCCATACGGCGGGCAGGCCAAATGGTTCACTACTACATGAAGCTCCGGAACAAACCGAAGCAGCGTCAATGCATGTTCCAGCTGATGATCGCGCACAAGCAGATCAACCGTCACTTTGTCCTTGACCCAGCGTTTCAGTCGCAGCAAGGCTTCTCCACCGTAACGAGCGATTCGTTCCAGCTGATCGCCATTCAGCCTGACTCCTTTAAACATTCGGTTCACACGCAGACGCTCATAGTGGAGAATGTATTCCGCCTCCACTAAGTACGGGTCCAGCGATCCGACGACTCCCAGAATCCAAGGATGATCAATAATTAACGATAGCAGAAATTCGGTCTCGGCAATAGTCGGAGCAGCTTGAACGGCAATGCAGCCGCCAACCGATTCTTCTTTTAAAAAAGGCAGCAGGTGCTCGGGGGTGAAATCCTGATACAATATGGGATTATCCGGCTTAATCCAACCGTAATCACCGCGCGCCAGCCGCCAAAAATGAACATGACTGTCGATATACACCGGCGTCCCTTCTTTCTTTAATATAACGGCTTTCCGGCAAACAACTCCAGCACCCGGAGCAGCTCTTCATCCTTCAGCCCGCGGCCGTCACAATAGGCCGCATTTTGAGTTACGATGTCCGGGGATGCGGCTCCGGTTAATGTCACGGCGATGTCCTGACACGTCAAGCTGAACCGCATGGCAGCTTCCACAAGACCGTGCGGCTCCGGCTTCCGTAGAAAGTCCAGCAGCCCCATGCGCCGGTCGGCCTCTGCAAGGAGCTCCGGATTATTTAGTAAGAATGGAGCGGGCGTATCCGCCAGCACCCCCATATTCAACGGGCTGCCATTAATTATGGCTACACCGTATTCTCGTGCAAGCGGAAATACGAGCTCACGCGCCGTATGATCGATCAGCGTATAGCGGCAGTACGTCTGCGCCGTATCCAACAGACCGGTACGTAAATACAAAGCAAGCGTATCTGCATTGCGGCCATTCGCACCGATCGCCCGTACCTTGCCTTCCTGCTTCAACTGCTGAAAAGCAGCGAGCGTTCCTTCGCTTGCTTCCTGAAAGGTCGTCGCTTCCGTCTCATGCAGCTGAATAAGATCGATCCAGTCCGTTTGTAACCGCTGGAGGCTTTGCTCCACCGACTTGATCGTGTTGTCATATGTATACGGTTCGCCCCTCATAACCGCTTTAGTTGCAATGACCGCCTCGGACCGTCTGCCTTTGAGAGCAAGCCCAAGCCGGCGCTCGCTTTCACCGCGTCCGTATAACGGCGCGGTATCGAAAAAGGTCACGCCGGCATCCAGTGCGGCGTGCACCGTATCGACCGCGTCCTTCTCACTCGTCGCCCCGAAATCCCCCCCGAGCGGCGCCCCGCCTAGTCCCATTCGCGAGACGCGGATACCGGTTCGGCCCAATGTCGTATATTCCATCTAGATTGCTCCTCTCAGTTTAAGCTCCCGCTGCAGGCGGCTCCAACCGCAGCAGCAGCTTCACGCTGCTGCCGCCCCGGTGCGTCCATTCAGCCAGACGGTAATGGCCATTGCGATTTGGTGCAAGACCGGGATACAGCTCCAGATCCCAAGGTCGATCACCCCGTTCGACCGCGGTTTCTTGCTGAACCGGTTTTACAGAATACTCACTGCCAAGATATCGAAGCGTAACGCCATCGATCATATTGACTGCGATTTCCGACGTATCCGTGCCGTTCGTTGTCAATAGAGGTACGATCGCAGCGACGGCCGTTACTTCACCGCCTTCCGCGCTTTGTACTTCCCAGTCGATAACAACTCCTGTCTTGCTGATCCGGTAACGCTCGATCAACTTGGCGCAACTCCCACAACCTGGACGCGGCAATATGTCTGCCTGTGCACGGTGCAATACCTCCTGCGCTCCCGCTCCGGGAGGTACTCCATCCGGTGACGGGTCCGCAACCGTTACGGAGCGCGCAGTATAGATGACCTCAAAGCAAAGCTCTCCTTTATCATCAGCTAATCCACCGAACGTAGCTTCGGTCAGAGCTTTACTCTGCCCTGACACCCGGCACTCGTCAAACCGCAGCTCCGCCTCCCAAGCCAACGGCTCTGGATCAAACGGCTGTCCCCGATTGTCCACTGCATGGAAAATCTCGTGCTTACGGCGGCCGAAGTCCGCCAGACGATGCCATGTACCATGCTCATCCCGCCACTGGGGCCCGATTGCCACCGCCTGCCATGGCGGCGGCGTTATGGTTCTAGGGCGCATAAAGGCCAGAGGCACTTCACCTTGGGCTCCGGGGATCCCGGCCGACAAGGCCGTCTCTCCAGGAACGCCCGACCGATGTAGCCGTACAAGGCCAGTCGCATCCTGGCCCATCTGTGCCGCCGTGTCGATGCATAGGTGGTATCCCCCTTGCGCAGGGCTTGCCGTAGCATAGATACGATGAAATGATGGCAAGCTCAGCACATAGCTGCCGAGGTCGCAGGGCGCAGGCCGCTCCAGGATATCATCGTCCGCATGCATGTAGCAGGAAGCAGCAATTTTGCCGGCATACAGTAAATAGTTGGCGTCGAACGCATAGAGCTCGTAGCCTGCGCGGCTTCCCGGCGGAAAGCGGTTCTTCACCGGGCGCACCTCCGTCATGTCCGCCCAACGCCGGAGAGAGTCCATGGCGCGGCGTGCAGCTCGTTTAAACACGCCCGCAAGGTGCAGATCTCCCGCAGCTTTGTAGTGAACGGCTTCGCGTTCGCAAATATGGGCAAACGTCAACTCATTCCATAAGAATTGATTGCTGCGGCCGCCGCAGGATACTTCTCCTGTGACCGACTGGGTAAACAGCATGGTCAGCGCCCCGCGCCGCAGCAGCTTCTCAAGTAATAGCGCCGCCGGTCCTGCATAGCCTTCGTCCAGCAATCCCGCCAAATTGTCGCGCGCCGCCAGATCGTACGCTGCGGGGAGATTCGGATCGCGGTACAGGCCTTCTGGCGTAAACCGGGGCAGCTGTGCAGAAATATATTTATCGATAAAGCCAACTGACTCGGCAAGTCCGTCACGGATTCGCATCTGCTCGCCCAGCATCGCATACGTCGCCCAGTTGCGAACGTGCCTTAGGGGCATATTGCGCTCCACCTGCGTATAGGTATACTCGGGATCGATCGCTGCAAGCCGTTCTCTCCATTCGGCCACGCGCCCGGATGCCTGATTCCGGTCCCCGAGCAGTCGCAGCGCCTGCATCAGCATATGCGTCGTGAAGTCCTCGTGGCTGTCCGGCACGCTGCGGCACTGCAGAGCAAGCGTAGCTCTATCCATCGTCGCAAGCACCTTGTCCTCGATTTCTGCGCATCGTCCGGCTGCGAGGAGCACCGCCCCTGTCAACGCAAAGCTGGAGGTGACGAATTGCCGCTCCTTCCCGTCATACGGGTCGATTACGGCTGCAGATTCATCGATGCAGTCCGCAAATTGGCGCAACCGCGCTTCCGCAAAGTCCAGATATGCCTCCTTGGCGGACCGAGCCGTCTTCTTTACATCCAAAGCTTCGCTTGACTCAGGATCGCCACGCCTCTTGAAATAGTCGGTTACGAAGTTGACTGTCTCACCATCATGCTCCAGCGATTCCACGTATGCCCGCTCCGCTGCGGTCAGACCCTCGTATGCGCACGCTGCCATTTCGCTTACCTCCCTATCGCCTCTGACATTCATTGTTTCATGTCGTTCCGCCTCCGGATTTATCTTGTTCTGCCGTGAAGTACCTGTGCATAATCTGACTCCGACGACCATGGAGTGGCATAGGTTGGCGCATTAACGTAGCGCGACATTACCAGCTTTAACCGGATGCCGCTGCCGGGTGCAAGCTTGATTTCAACCCATTTGCTCCCAATCGGCACCGTTCCCGTTTCTTTCCCCTGCTCGTCATAGCACACCGCATGCTCCAAGCGGTGCTCCCCGAAGCAGCCGGCCTGCACGATAACCCTTCGTTCTGCCGCGAGACCGACATTCACTAGCGTCACCGTAGCGCTGTCCGCCGACAGCTCTTCTACAAGCGCACCAACCTGCTCAGGCAGGCCGGGCCTGCGTCCGTCTGCATCAAAATACCTCAGGCGAGCATGCTGCAAACCTCCATGTGAAATGTGCATCGGGGCGCCTAGTGTCAGCTGCACCAGACTCTCGAAGTAAAGCGGGCAATACTCCTGCCAGAAATGGATGCTCGACAAGTCGTCCGTGTTGTACACACCATAATGCCAGTTACGCGGATTTCCGGCTTCCGACCGCATTTTTTCCAACTGCTGCCGGATCAGGCGGTACCCTGCTTGTGTAATTTGCTCGGGATAATCCGGTGCCAGTCCCTGCATATAGCGGAACCATGGATACGTATTGCCGATAAAATGCTTCGTCTCTTTCCGTGTCACCGGATTTCGTCCGGAGACGGAAGGAACGTCGATTTCGCGGAAGTGAGGGGCAGCCTCAATCCGATTCGCCCGCAGCAGGTCTTCCTCCGACATCGACATCGTCCACAGATGGATGGCGTATTTCGGATCCGGCTGCCGATAATCCGTCCATCCTGCGTCGAAATGACGGTGCGGAACGACCCATACGCCGTTTTCCTGCTTCCCGAGCGACCAATTCAAATCGAGCTGACGGCGTGCTTCCTCGAGGTGGGCCATGTCTCCAGAGAGGAGCACAGCGTTCATCGCCGCATTCGTCAGCGGCTCAATCACCGTCATAAAGCCGTGCGGCCAACGCCAGCCGTAATAGCCGCCCCACCATTTGCCGTCCATACATTCCCCAATTTCCCCTGATAGTCCGATATTATCGGGCATAATGCCGCCATTACGCCTCGCTCGATCTTCCCATGCAGCGTAATAGGTTAACACCCAGTCGCGGAAGCGCTCCTCACCCGAGATCAGATAGGCGTGCGCAACAAGAGAGGTCGCATTAAGATTGAGCGGCACGTCGCCACGCGCCATCCGTTCATTCATCAGCCGGATGACCTCGCGATAGACGTCATCGTCGGACCACCTGCATTTTCCGCTGGCGAAATCAACGCCGGGAATATCCTCGAACGGCGCCAAATAGTCGTCCAGCACCCCCCGGTGCGTACACCAGTCCTCTTCCGTCATCGTAAATCTCGGCCCCTGACTTCCAGTGATGGGGGATCGGATCAGCTTCTTTTCTTTATCGTAATTCAACGCCTCCGGGTCGTCACCGGTATACATCCCGGCAAACCGGATGGAACGCTGCACCTGTTTGGGCAAATGCGGATCGGTCAGTCCAAGGAAATATAAATATAAATAGCCCTCGCCATGATGCATCCAATCGTAGTACCGGTCGAATTCATTATGAATTTGTCCGTACTGCGTCCACTGCCAAGTGATGGCGTCCCACATTTTCAGCGCCAGAGCATGAACTTCCTCACTGCCGCCAAGCGCATAAAGCAGGGCCAAATTCATGAACGCCTCATACGGATCGTCCGAACCGTCCATACCCGGCCAGTTATCCCGCCAAATCAGTGTCCCGTCCGGATGCGTATACCGCTGAACGAATTCGACCGCAGCATCGTTCAACGTATCCAGCAGAAGTCGCTGCATCAGCGCCCATTTAGGCGGATTCCAGCCGCTAGCAGCCTCAATCTTCGGCAGCAGCCTGGTACTATCCGATCCTGCACCATCCCCAGCGTCTACAGCCACCTTGGAGAACGCCCCATCCTTATCTGTCATCATATCCGTTCACCTCTCCCCTTCACTTCAAACTGAACCTCACACACCGTTCGGGCAGACGGCTTGATTACAGCCAATACAAGCCGGTATGCCATACGCTCCTCACCTGCAATGGACCGGTAGTGCTCCTCTGTAAACCGGCAGCGGAACCGTTCCGCATCGTATATCATCCTAACGGGGCCGATCGCTACCCATCCCGGCTCCATCAGCCGTGGAGGCATACTGCACATGAAGACGGATTCAAAGGCTTCTGCTCCGCTTGTAAAGACGCATTCATCTCGCAAGGTAAGCCGATAATCCGTCTCGGACGGCGCTTGCGGCCTCTCCCATACGAATTCACGATGCAGCCGATCAAGCACTGTACTGGCAGGATACGCCCTGGTCAGATCGATCTTGTATACGACTCTTCCATCCGTTTGCTCGTATCCGAGCGGAGAAGCGCGATACTGTTCTCCAGCCAACTGACCCGTACCTGCTATGACAGGTACGGAATGACCGTGCGAGCTGGCTGTTAACTGAGCATAGCGATAGGCCGGTTGAAAATATTGCCTAGTATACTCGCCTGCCCCTAGGTCACACAGAACGCTCTGGCCGTACACATGGATGATAAAATGTCCAAGGTCGTTATGATTATGCGGCTCATCGTTACTCCCGCCCTTGGCTGCAAAGGCGACAAGGCCACCGGTATCCTCCGACTTGCTGATAACCCAGCCATGGCCGGGAAAATAATAGTCTTCGAATGGCAGTACTCCATAGTCTCGGTTGATTTCCGAAGCTTCCGGCTCCATCCACAGCAGCATGCGGCTGGCCATCGTCCAGGAGCGGAATGCGCTCCCGTATACGGGTGCTTGATCCGGCAGTGCTGCCTCCGGAAACCGTCTGTGAAGCCGGTGGTACAGCCCCGGCTGATAATCCATTTCCGCAGGAGCATCGGAGAAATTGATCACCTGGCTGCCGGTCAGCATGCAGCTGCGCGGGAAGCAGGCGATACGGCGCAGCTTTTCTCCAGCCAACAAATCGATCTGACCGGCAGTGCGTTCAGCCATCATCTCCGCAAAATAAACGTAGTAACCGAAACCAAACTGCCAGTAAGCGGCTCCTTCCGGCGTTGCCCCTTGTGCATCGAAGCCCTGCAAGTGCTGCCGCAAAGCATGGATCGCCCGCCATAGCATGCCGGCAAGCCTCTCCGGGTCGCGGACGAGCCACATTGCCGCACAGCCGATGCAAGCTGCACAGACAGCCGGCCAATTGTTCGTCTTCAGCTCCCAATTTTGCGGCGCCGGATCGGCGAAATACACGCTCAGCAGTCGCCGCTCCACTTCCTCACGTACCCGATGGACAATCCATGGCTCCAGCTTCGGCTCCAATAAACCGACGATCTCGGCAAGCGCAAGCCCCGTCTCCCCGGCGAATAAGTCCACCGTCTCTCGCGGAGGTGCAGGCTGATCCCATATGCCGCTCGGATACTCATTATGATACAGCCCGACATGAGCCGGAATGACCCATGTATATTCGTCACAAATGGCCCAGATGATATCCTGGAGCGGAGCGATCCAGCGTTCTGCATCCTCGTCTGCAAGCGCCAGCATGGCTAACACGCAGAGCCGGCGTCGACGGTCGAAATATTTATCATCATACCGGGTTCGGTCGCCGGTTCGATGAAATAGTATAAATTCCGAATACGGCAGCAGCTCCACAGGAACGGCTGTAAACGACTCCCCCGCCTTGCGAATTTCATCCCATACGGCCTCACAACGAGGGTCCCGATTACTGCGAAGCCAATATTCCTTGTTTGCAGCCTCCGGGAACAACGGTTTCTCCTGACCAGCGGGATGTTCCAGCGCATTTTTAAGCTGACGCAACGACAATTGATCGATACCTGTCATGTTCCTCCTCCTGAACAAAGCGGATGCACACAGCGGGCGGCATTTCGCCGCCCGCTATGGCGGTCCGTGTTATTTTTTCGTTTTCTTCCACTCGTCCAATTGCCTTTGCGCCTCAGCAATCACTTTCTCCATGCCGGCTTTTTTCAGCTTATCCTGAAATTCACCGAGCTTCCCTGGATCAACGATACCGGTATTAAGACCCGGCCCGAACTCGTCTACAACCGCATTAATGTTTGCGACCTCGGCAGCTACCGGATCCGCCTTAAACTTAAAGCCCATAATAGGCGACGGCTTGGCGGATTCGTTTTCCTTCTTCGTCTTATCGAAAATATCAAGCGCTTTACCCTCGATGGGAATGCCGTTAAACACATTGCCGAACACCCAATCGGCCGCTACGTAGCCCGCGTCCTTATTGATTTTGATCGTGCCGTCGGCATTTTTCGTATAATGCTTGCCTTCGACGCCGAACGATAACAAGTTGTACAGTTCTTTATCCGTATTGACCAGATTAAGGAACATCATCGCACGCTCCGGATTTTTCGAAGTACGGCTAATCGCCTGCAGCGTTGTAATGATCGTGTTCGTTCCCGTATAGACATCGGTTATCGGAGCGTATACATGATCCAGTCCTCCCGACGATACCTTGGACTCCTGCTCCCCGCCCGGCTTCAGCACGTTATGATAGCTGACCGCCGTTTTACCGACCTTAGTGTAATCGTTGCCATTCTTCAGCGTTGCTGCATCCTGGTTAATGTAGCCTTTGGTATTCCAGGCACGCACGAGATCCAGATATTTCTTGTATTCTGGGATGTCGTACATGTTCAGAATTTTATCCGGGTTGTTCAAATTAATGACGGCAATGCCATTGATCACGCTTTCCAGATTATACATCCGCAGCATGTTGCCGAACTTCCCTTTCCGGTCCATCATAAACGGAATAACATCCTTCTCATTATCCTTCAGTTTAGCGAGCAGCGGCTCGATATCCTCTATCTTCTTCAGCTGCGACGGATCGATATTGTATTTGTCGAGATACCGTTTTTGCAGCACGAAGCCCTCTTTGTTCGTCACGGTCTGATAATTGGGAAGGCCATAGATTTTGCCATCAATTTTCGTCGCTTCCCATACAAAGTCAGGCATGCTCTTCTTAACCGTCGGCGCATATTTGTCGATCAGTTCATCAAGCGCAATGAAGGCACCCTTACTCTGATTTTGCACATAATCGAAGTTCCAGTTGGATGTCCATAAAATATCGAACTCTTCCCCGGACGCGACGCTCGTGTTCATTTTCTGATTGTAGTCGCCGGACGACACGGCATTCAGCTTAACGGTTGCATTAATTTGGGCTTTCGTAATTTTGTTAACCGCTTCCTCCACCGTCTTCAGATCGGCCGGAACCCCGGCGGTCGCAGGGTAATACCAGGACAACTGGACCGGCTTCAGTCCGCCGTCTCCATCCGCCCCCGCTTCTTTCGTTCCTGCACCCCCGGAGCCACTGCTGCACCCGGCTAACAATAAGGATGCGCTGAGACCGGCAAGTAACGTACGAGACCATGTGGTTGACGCAAATCGATTCATAGTAAAGACCCTCCCTTTAAGGATTTAAGTTAAGGCGGCTGCACCGTCTTAGCTCTTAACCGAGCCAACGGTCAGTCCGGCCACGAAAAACCGCTGAAAAAACGGGAATACGAACATCATCGGTCCTGCAGCAAGCACGGCCATCGCCATTCGGGCCGATAGACTAGGAAACTGTGACAGGTCAATTTGTACATTAACCGTATTGATGTTGTTCGTCATAAATTCGATCGTGCTCATAATCCGGTACAGCAGCAGCTGCAGAGGAACCAGATCCTGATCGTTGATGAACAGCAGTCCGAGCCACCAGTCATTCCAATAAGCGAATGCTATGAACAGGCCTACGGTCGCTAATGCAGGAGTAGATAAGGGAAGCACGATGCGAAAGAAAATGCGCCATTCGCTCGCCCCGTCCACTTTGGCCGATTCAAAGATTTCCCCCGGCAGCTTTTCCAGAAAACCCTTCATAATCAGGACATAAAACGGACTGACCAAATACGGCACGATCAGCGCCCAGATCGTATCCTTCAGATGCAAATATTGCGTGACCAATATATAAAATGGCACCAGACCTCCGCTGAACAGCATCGTGAACAGCACGTACATCGTCGTGATCCGCCGATACCGGTAATCTCTTCTCGATATCGAGTAAGCGACCATGGAGGTTATAAGCAGGCTGGCGATCAACCCGACTACCGTGACAAAGATGGTCACACCATACGCCTTCAGCAGCTGTCCGGGGCTTTGTAAGATGAGTTCGTACGCCATTAGGCTGAACTTCTCGGGGAGCAGGCGATACCCGTTCAGTACGAGCGATTTCTCCTCCGATAGCGAAATGGATATGACAAGCACCATCGGAATGACCATCCCGATCGTCAATACGCAAAAGAACAAGTTGATCAGATGCTGAGCAAGCGTTGGTTTGCTATTGGATGCAGCTGAAGCACTCATAGATTGGTTCACCTCCTACCATAGCGAGTTTTCCGAGTTGATTTTTTTTACTACATAATTCGCGGCAAGCACGAGCACAAGTCCGACAACCGATTGATACAGGCCGATAGCGGAAGACATGCCGATGTCACCGACGACACGAAGCGAGCGGTACACGTAGGTGTCAATGACATCCGTCGTCGCGTAAAGAAAGCTTGTGTCATTCGGCACGAAGAAGAACAAGCCGAAATCCGCGCGGAACATTTGCCCGACAGCGACGATAAATAAAATGATGATGAGCGGAGTAAGCAGCGGAATCGTAATGCGGCGGATCATTTGCAGTCGGGTCGCGCCATCGATCCGGGCCGCCTCGTAATAGCTCGAGTCGATGCCGATTATACCTGCATAATAAATGAGCGCAGAGAAGCCTACCGACTTCCATAAATGAACAAGAATAAGAATAAACGGCCAGTACTTTGCTTCTTGGTACCATTTTACCGGTGCCGCACCGAACTGCTGCAGCAGCTGGTTGAGATAACCGCTGCCGTTATCAAGGAATCCGAGTGTGACGTAGCTGACGACAACCCAAGATAAGAAGTAAGGCAGAAACAACGCGGTTTGATGCAGCTTCAACCATTTTTTGCTCAATTCATTCATTAGAATGGCCAGCGTTACTGCAATGACTGTTGTCAGCACAATAAAGCTGATATTGTACAAAATCGTATTGCGTGTAATACGGAAGGCGTTATCCGAAGCGAAAAAAAACGAGAAATTTTTCAGTCCGACCCACTCGCTGCCCCACAGCCCTTTGGCATAATTGAACTTTTTAAATGCGATGATCAGGCCTACCAGCGGCAAGTAAGAAAAAATAAACTTAAATAGGAGCGCAGGAACGGTCAGAATGAACAATTCGCGGTTTTTCTGAAATTGCTTCCATTCCATCCGTAATTTGAAGACAATTCCTTTCGTTGCTGTATCGCCCTTTTTTGTATGACTCTGTTCCGATGTTCCGATGTTGACGCTATTATTTTGATGCATCTTGATATCACCTCGCTTGACATAAGAGTAGGGCTGTTTACGGGTTGATTGTATTATCCCGAACTTCCCCTCCATGGGGTACTGTAACTGTTGAATATTCCTGTTTTTTACAACTGTTTAAATGATACATTCCTGTTATTTTCGCAGATTCCGTATATGAAATCCTGTCAGGACGCCAAAAACCAGAGCTTACGGAAAAATAAAAAGCCTCTTCGTCAACCCTTCTCATCTAGAGAAAAGGGTTCATGAAAAGGCCTGTATCGCTCTTGCGGACGCCGGCAGCATCATTGCAATGGATTTGCTTTTTTCAATCGGTATTCACCAGGCGTAGCGCCCGTCTTTTTCTTGAAATGCTTAAAGAAGTTACTTTCGTTCGTAAAACCAACGTTCTTCATGATCGCCACGATGCTGTCATTACCGGCACTCAGCATATCCTGCGCCTTCGTCAGCCGTACTTCGTTGATGTAATCTGCCACAGACTGCCCTTCGCTGTTACGGTAAAACCGGCCAAGGTAAGCTGCAGACATTCGCAGCGCCGATGCAATATACTGCAAGCTCAGGTTTTCATCTGCGTAATTGTTCTCCACGATCTCCTTCACAGCTTCTATCAGATACTCGTTCTTGCCCTTTGCGGCCGACTGGATCTGTTCGGTAACTTCATGCAGGAGATCGTTCATAAGACGGCGCACGTCCGCCAGCGTCTCCTGCTCCAGCATGCGATGGTTGTAAGCACGCAAATCTACAGCCACGTTCTTCAGCTTGTTGGAGCTAATTTCTCTCACCGTGTGCTGCAAAATAATAAGTAAGTGCAAAATGGCATAGTCAACATTATCCGGGCTCAACTCCGCCATATATTCGAAAATCGCATCCATACGGGTATGTACGACTGTCGACTCTCCCGATCGGATCGCTTCAACCAGCTTCTTTTCCATCTCATAAGGGATTTCATAGGCGTCGCCGCCCTGACGGAAGGCAATATGAGAAGGCGTAATTACGGACATTTTGCCAAACACCATCCGGTAAAGACTGTAAGCCAACGCCTGTTCGTAGCTCTCAGCTGTGTTCCTGATATCGTTGAACGGCTCGCTGAACGCCGCAGTTAGCGACAAGTTGTAGTAGCTATCAACTGTGCTCATCACCAAGTTGGTCAACCGGGATAGCTCCGCATAAGCCGCTTCGGCATCCCCGGGAGGAACCATGAGCAATACAGCGGCATGGTCGCTCTTCATATCTACCGGAACGTTCGGAAAATGCCCGCCATATAGCTCCCCTGCAATATTGGTGACGGCGAAGCGGCACAGCTTCTGTTCTCGTTCGCTGCGCGTCCGCCTAAAGGTCTCATAATCGTCGAGTTTTAACACTGCTACAATGAATTGTCTTCCCTCCGCCGCAGAAGCTGCAGTTGGCAAACACTCTGCGAATTCCTCCTCAGAAACGGCGGCGCTGTCGGTAATGAGGCGGCGCAGCCGATAGCTTTGCCAGATTTCATGATTCCCGGAATGATCAGCCTGCAGCTGATTCATCTTTTCCACAATCCGGTCATACACGGACGACATCATACTCAGCTCATCCTTCGGCGACAGCCCCATCTGCTCCTCATGCAATCCTTGAATTTTGCTCATCAGCCTTCCGAACGGACGATACAGCCGTACTGTCGCAAGAGACGACACCACGAAAGCAAGTATAATAAATATTCCGAGAATAATGACCATCATCGTAAACAGCTTGTTGACCTTGCCAAAAACCTTGTCATGCGGCTGAACGCTTACGACTTTCCAGTTGTTGAATTTGGAAGTCATATAGGTGACGATTTGCTTCTCGCTTCCTTCACCGATCATTAAATATCCCGATGGAGAGGATGCCGACCGGATGGCATTATAAATGCTGTCATCCCAAATTTGTCCGTTCTCGCCAGGACTGTACACCTTACCGGCTGAATCCATAATGAACAGATCGCCAAGCGAATTTTCACCTAGCTCGTTCAGCGTTCGAATATTATCGAATAGCCACTTCGCTTTAATTGACATCATCAGCACGCTGCTGCCTGGAACATAAGCATCCAAATTTTTGTACATAAAATAAGCAAACAGCTCCTGCTTGCCCGCTTCGGAGAAGCTCGGACCGATCGGCAGCAGCGTCAGCTTGGTCAGCGTTGCGGGCTGGACGATGTACGGCTTCAACAGATTGCTTGCGCTGTCAAGTTCTTTACAGGAAACCATAGCACTCAGTGCGGTCGAGTAGTAGCAGCCGTTAAACCCGTTATAGATCCAAATCGACTGGATAAAAGGATTGGAGCTGACGAAGAGATCCAGCTTATTCAGCTTATTGTACAGCTCGAACACCTCAATATCTTGATTGTTCATCAGTACCGTCATATCGCGATCGTTGAAAGCCGTCATCATCAGACTGCGAACCGTTTCATTTAAGTTATCGATGTTGTAGCTGATCTGGTTTAGTACCTTACGGCTAGCATCCTGCTGCATCTCCAGCGCCATGCTTCGGGAGAACACATACAGTACGGATGACAAAATCAACAGAAACATGATCAATACCAAAGTAATCGTTCTCAGGATGCGGATAAAATAAGTGCGGGAGCGAAACGTACCGCTCATTCGGAACATGCGCCTTTCCTCCTCCCCTTAACAGGAAACGCTTTCAAAAATAGTATACAGGAGTGAGCTTCTGCCGTAAACAGCTATGAATCCGTCCCTTTTATCTTACACATCGTGACTATCAAAATGTACAAAGGGATCAGCCCCGCTTGACTGATCCCTTGAATATAAGCTTGTTCGAGATGCTGATCCCTTTATCATGACTAGAAAAAAGGATCCTTCTTTACTACAATATGTAACGGATGTTGTCGCTCACTGTCTCTCTCTTTTGCTCCTGCGCGACCAAACGATGACCGGAATCAGAAGCAAGGAAAGGAAGCCGCCAAGCAGAGAAAGCGTGGAATAGCTAGAGCTGGCAACAACCATACCGGACAACGCACCGCCGGAAGCTCCCGACAAAGCTATTAAAACATCCACTGTTCCTTGTGTTTTAGCCCTAACACTTGGCGGTGTTGAGTCAACTATCGTAGCCGTGCCGCTAATCAAGCCGAAATTCCAGCCAAGTCCTAGAAGCGCAAGCGCAACTACGAGCAGAACCATCGAATCCCCTGGTGCACTGGCAGCCACTAAGCCCGCCAGAAGCAAGGTTACGCCGGATGCGTAAGCCATCACTGTTCGCCCATATTTATCAGCCAGAATACCGGTGATGAGGGAAGGAAGATACATCGCTGCAACATGAATCCCGATGACAATGCCGACATCCCCCAGTCCATGTCCATGATGCCTCATATGAACCGGGGTCATGGTCATTATGGCAACCATGACAATTTGGGTCAGCACCATCACCGTTGCACCTACGATCAAGCCTGATTTATAGCTTGTTGCATGTTCCCCGTTCTTTGCCTCGCTGCGCTTCTCGTTTACGAATTGCGATTCCGCAACGGCCCTTGCCACAATTAAAGGATCGGGTCTAAGCATGAACAGAAGCACCAACCCGGCTAAAATATACGCCACAGCCGCTAGAATAAACGGACCAGCCAGAGCAGGAACGCCCACCGTGATCGCTACCTTTCCCATGGCAGTAACAAGATTAGGACCGGCAACCGCACCAAAAGTTGTGAATACCATGGCTGTACTGATGGCTTTTGCACGCTGTGTAGGCAGTGCTAGATCGGTGCCGGCATAACGCGCCTGCAAATTCGTCGCGGTACCTGCCCCATAAACCAATAAGGACAAGAACAGCAGTGGCAAATGATTCAATACAGCAGCCAAGACAACACCGATGGCCCCTAGTCCGCCTGCCAAAAACCCCGTTGCCAATCCAAACCGTCGTCCATAACGCTGGGAGAGACGGCCGACCAGAAGTGCTGCGCCAGCAGAGCCTAACGTGAACAAGGCGGCAGGAACCCCGGCATAGCTGTCCGTTCCCAGCATGTCTTGCGCAAGTAATGCCCCAACGGTGATCCCTGCGGCCAGCCCTGCACCGCCAAAAATTTGTGATAGGATAACGATGACCATCGTTCTTTTGTACAGCTGCCTCTGTTTCTCGAATGATTCAACATAGGCTTGAATCCCGCCAGGATAACTTTGATTCTTTGCAATGGATTCATCCATCAATCGCACCCCCTCTTATTCTATTAATTAATTGAATAGTTTGATAGAAGTAAAAAAACTCTCCTCGCGTCTAACAAGTGGTCCGCATGGAGATGGGTATCGAAGACTCAATTACGAGGTTGAAGGAATACGCTCTGCGAACAATGCAACGACCGTCTCGATTTCTTCCCTCGTTGTGTATCGGCCTAAGCTAAATCGGATGGCTCCTAAGCCTTCATATTCGCTGATCCCCATCGCACGCAGCACGGGGGAAAGCGATGTGCTCCCCGAATGACAAGCGGATCCGGTCGAAGCAGCAATTTCCGGAAATTGATTCAAAATTTGTTGACCATTCATCCCCAAAAAACTAACGTTTAGCGTATTGGGCAAATTCAGCGTGGGGTCGCCATTGAACTGAACACGATGGCCAAAGACAGCTTGCAGCCCGTCCTTTAATGCTTCCCTTAGTACTCGTACAGCAGGATCATTGGCTTTTTCGGCTGCCAGCTCCGCCGCTTTCCCTAACGCTACGAGATATGGCACATTTTCGGTTCCCGCCCGTCTGCCCGATTCGTGTCCAGCTCCATGTACAAACGGCGAAATCTCCGTGCCGTTACGAACATATAATGCTCCTACACCCTTAGGTGCATAAAGCTTATGGCCAGCGATAGACAACAAGTCTACGCCAAGCGCATCGACATGGACGGGAATTTTGCCAAAGGACTGTGCTGCATCCGTATGTACAAGAATACCGTATCGCTTAGCGATCCTGGCAATTTCCCCGATCGGCTGGATCGTTCCTACCTCGCTATTGGCGTGCATGACGGAAATCAGGATCGTATCGTTACGGATCGCTCGCTCCACAGCTTCAGGCGATACCCGCCCCAATCCGTCAACCGGGACATAGGTAACCTCAGCGCCTAGCGTTTCCAGGAAGCTGCAAGGGTTTAAAATCGCCGGATGCTCAATCGTCGTCGTAATAATATGAGACCCGCGATGTCGTGACGCAAAATAAACTCCTTTTAAAGCATGGTTGTTGGCTTCGGTCCCTCCGCTTGTAAAGATAACCTCCCTAGTGGCAGCTCCAATAGCTGAAGCGATCCGGCTTCTGGCCATTTCAATCGTCTCTTGGAGTGACGCTGCAGCCCAATGCGAAGAGGATGGATTGCCGTAATGCTGCTGCAGAAACGGCAGCATTTCTTGAAACACTTCAGGAGCCACCGGCGTACTGGCGTTATAATCCAAATAAATCGGCTTTAATGATTCTGTGTTTGATATTCCTGCCATTCATTAACCCCTTCTTCCAAGTGGAATGCTGTAAAACCTTCCCGGCGCATTTCCTCCACCGCCTGTGCCGCATACACACAATAAGGTCCGCGGCAATAAGCTGCGATCTGAATACTTTTGGGCAGCTCTCGGAGATAATGATGAAGCTCCTCCAATGGGACGGAAATTGCTCCCGGAATGTGTTTCGCCTCAAATTCTTCAGCCGGGCGTACATCCAGCAAAATAATGCTGCCATCCTCCATTTTGGTTAACACTTCATGAAGAGAAAGTGTCTCCAAATCCTCATACTGGTTCAAAAAACTCGATTTAATGCGGGGTATGTCCGCAAGCTGAGATTCACAAAGTCTCCACATGGAAGTCAAAAATCCATTGATATCTGCGTTAGCAAGAGTGTAAATAACAAAATTGCCCTTTTTGCTAAATTTGACCAAATTGGCATCAAGCAAGATCTGAAGATGTCTGGAAACATTAGCCACCGTCATCTCCGTAGCCTGAGCCAGCTTCTCCACCGATTTTGGCCCTTGTGATAGCAGGTGCATAAGCTCTAACCGTTTATCACTGGACAAGCATTTCCCGATTCGAGCAAATTGCCGATACAAATCATCTTTAAATTCTCGTACTGGGGAATCGTTCATGCCTCTCTTCCTTTCCAATCTATTCAATGCAATAGTTGAATTATATGCAAGAAGGCATTTTATCGTCAAGCTATTTTATCAACTATTCAATTAATTAATTGATTTCTTACAAGGAATTAAGAAAGCTTAACACCTTATTCGCTATAATCTTGTGACCATTCGCATTAGGATGCAGACCATCGGGCATCGCATAACGGTTAAAATTACTATCCCATGCATAGAAATTGCTTTCATTATACAAATCAAGTACTGGGATCGAGTAACGATGCGAAGTTCGCTTAATAGCATCCGCTACCTGTTCCAGCGTAACGCCCGTCGATTTTACGCCCCAATTATTGTCTCGCGGCAGAGGTGTAAACACAGCAATAGTTTTTGTAGGGTACTTCGTGACCAGCTGGCGCAAGGTGTAGTCAACTGCACCGTAGAACGATTCGGTTGGATCGGTGTCCCCCAGATTCCCCAGCGTCATTGGTGTACCGCCATTTTCGTTCCAATCATTCGTTCCAGCGAATATCGTGATTAAATCGGCATCGTTTTCCAATGAGTCAATAACCTGATAAATTCTGCTGCGTACATTGCAATAATATCCCGTTCCGCTAATCGCATGATTATACACTGTCAACCCCGGAATGGAATCCTGGATGTACTCATGATAAAATTTTTCGGTTAGCCCGGTCACTACCGATATGCTGTCACCAAGCACCACCCAGTTTTTATTGCTCCACTTGGATGCAGGAGCTGTATTAATAAACGCTCGTTTGAGTGTTTGCCTTCTCATGCGGATCGTCCCCCTATATATAAATGATTCATTCGATGAATTTAATCCTATCTCCCTATCCTAAACTATCAGTTGAAAATTCGAGAGAGTACAGTTTTAAATATACTTGCCGCACATGACGAAGGTTTGCGTCGTAATCTCTTTCCCAGTCCATGTAACACCCCCTCTGGTAATAATAAATGGTCTAGGAAAATTTTACTAATGCTATTATTTCATAACTGCTTATACAACGATTAAAAAATTACTTGATAGTGTCATGCTCATATAGTTTGGTCGGTCGCCCCCACTCGAACATGTCCAGTCCGATTTCCCTGAATCCGTATTTCTCATAGTAACGAATATGGTCTGTCGCCAAATAAACCTTGTCATAGTTCAATTGCCCGGCTATTTTTCTTGCATGCGCCAGCAAAAATGCGCCTAGCGCCTGCCCTCGCTCATTCTCGTCGATGAACAAGGGTGCTATCCAGGGCGATATATCTTTTCGGGTTACAAATTCCTGTTCAATTAATTGATAAAATCCTATTATTTTCTCGTTTTTTAATAGCAAAAATGTAAATGGAAACACACCTGCAGAGGTTACACTTTCTTCAATGGTTGGGAGCACGACCTTTTTCACTTGCGGCCACTTTTCAATTACAAATTCAGTAAGCTCCCTTTTGCGCTGAGGACACTCAATAATCGATTTAATAACAAACATATCGTCGCCCCAATCTGTAACATTATCAATGCCCTCGTAGAAGGCAGTTCCAGATTATACCTGTACGGGTCTGCAGACAACAGTAAGTTCAGTTATAATCATTTTCACTGAAGTTTGCCGCCTGCTATGAAATGTACTCATACAAAAAAGCACCTCCGATTGTAAGTTGTAATTAACAATCGGGGTGCAGTTAATAGAGATTTCATATTACGGACGGACCACAATAAGATGCTATTGCTACAAAATCAGTTCAGCCGGCAGCTGCCGGATATATTCCTCATAGCGCTCCTTCACTTTGCCGCTAGTAACATCCCCTTGATGCAAATACAAACGATGCTTCATGCGCAGCGTGCTTCCGCCAGGCACATCCTTACCACCGCAAAAATGAAAATTCGCAGGAGTAAAGGGGCCGTAGTCACGGACAAACCATTGGGATGCATACGATTCATTCTCAGGATGGGAGAACATCGCGATCCCCGCATCCGTATCACGATAAATCGTTCCGCTATAATCAACCCACTCGGTTGATGTCCCGAAGATGCCTGCTTCTCCCCTGTTACCGTTCGCGGCGGTCAACATTCCGGTATGATGGCCGTTTATCTGCTCGTTAACACGGACGAAAGGAAACCCGCCCTCTTTCGTATCCCCGAATCGAACATCGCCGTTCACCGCGTGCAGCTCCGTGCAAAGATCCACATACCTTGCCTCACGGGGCATGTTATAAATACGCACACTGCGCGTCTCGGTTAGCAGAGGCTGACTTTGTTCGCCAACCCACTCCACTTGCGAAGTAATTTGTCCGAAGACAGGACCGCCGAACATAGCGAGAAACTTGCGATGAAGCTGCCGCCCTTCCCCGCGAAATTCGTGGTACACCTTGTGACCGTTCACATCGTCGTGTCCCCACCATATACCGTGATGATGCAGATGATCGTCCGGGGCGTCCTGAATCAGCGTTTTCCCATTGGGTCCGATCATGGGGTAATAATACGGCTTTCCTACATAAGGCGAATACAGATATCGGGTGAACAATGCGCCCTGGACACTCACAACTACCCTCGTATTTTCCTCCTGATGATCAAGATACACCCCAGGCATGTGCTTCCAAGGATTGTTGGATCTCTCGATGAGTGCCGCCTCCGGCTTCGGCTTCTTGGCAAAAGAGAAGATCAGCTCCGAATTTTCATTCCCGGCTGGCCATTCCGTCAACAATAGATAGATCGCGCGCTCTTCCCCCATCGCGTCAGGGGAGGCAGATAAGGCTGTGCGGCTTAGCTGGCAGGCAAGCTCCAGACCGGACTCGTGAACAAGTAGAAGCTCCATGTTGCCCGTCCAATCCTCCAGCCGTTGAAATACAGCTTCTTCCAGCTCCAATCTCGATACGGTGGGAAGCGGAGTTTCCGGAGCACAGCTTAGCCTTACTTTGATTCCAATACTCATGAATCTATCCCTTTCTCTATTGATTATTGAGGCTTTCCAAACGATGGAAAACTTGTCACACCCATTGTAATCTTCACCATTTTTTCATACAACTAGCGATCTTGTGGAAAAATCCTCTGATATTGTGATCGTTCCATGGCTTTGCTCTCCAACGCATCTATCGTTGATAACTCCGTCTTTGTGCTCTGTGTAAATGTTTTTTACCTAATATGACCCGGAATCCCATCCAACCAATGAAGCAGCCCATCGTGTTTAGGATAATGTCGGCAATATCAAAAAATCCAACCAAGGTGACCAACTGAAACGTTTCGATTCCGACTATGCTGAGTATACAAATGAACATAGTTCTTGAGAACGAACTGGATTTTTTTGTAACAATCGGAATCAGAAATCCCAGCGGAACGAAGACCACTGTATTTCCTATAATATTCCTATACGCAAAGGGCTCGTTTATATTTTTAAGATAGTAGGCTAGCGCTCTGAATGAAAAATCGTAATTATATATCCCTAATTCTCTGCCTGCTTTTATTCTGGCAATCGTTTCGAGTGCATCGCCAAATTTTATTACTATAAAAAGCAGCAGCATAACTACATAAACAATAAAGATCATCTTCCATAAGTTATTAGGACGCATAACATTTTTCCTCATTTAGCTGAATTTAGTGAACCTGATAACGGCTTCACGAATCGATATCCGGTTATTTGAAAGCCGAGCTTTTTGTAAAATTCATGCGCTTGCATTCGTTCGGGCTTCAGTCCGCTTGTCAAATATAGACTGCTGCATCCTTGCTCCAACGCCCATTTCTCCACATAGGCTATAAGCTGCTTTCCAATTCCTTTTCCTTGATAATCATGTCTTGCGACTAATGCCGAAATCTGCGCTGCCAACCCATCTGCCTCATAGTAATGCACGAGCCGAACGCCGATCATGCCAACGACCTGATCTTCCACACAAGCAACAAAGGAAAAATAATCGGTATTCGACTGAATCGCTTCCATTCTCTGCTTCATTTGATCAATGGAAGAGGGATAGCCCAAGTCGCCCATTAACCCCGTCAATGCTTCAATATCGGTAGAAAAATATTCGCGAACGGATGCTAACACGCTTAATCGCCTCTTTCGACTGTATTCTCAATGGTTTTGTGGTCTTCAACAAAGTCAGCTCCGTTTCGTTTCCGAGCATATTCCAGAATGGCATCGGTCATTTCGGGCATAATCTTAATTGTCTTCAGCCGACTAAGCGGCATCCATTTTACATCGGTTTGATATAGCTCGGGATGCTCGGGCATTCTCGGAATAGAGTCAGGAGTACGTTCACATTCAAATACAACAAATAACGTATGGGAAGACGGGCTGTATCCGTCGGCTCTTTGCTGCGGTTCGCATTCAAATAGAAAAGCGACCTGTCCGACATCAGCCTCGACCGCAGCTTCCTCCAAAAGCTCACGACGAACCGTTTCCTTGATAGTTTCCCCCGGTTCAGCTCCTCCTCCAGGTACAAAATAATAAGTTCCTCTTTGTTCAGACTGGTACTCAATCAGCAAAACCGAATTTTGTTCTAATATAAGAGCAGTAGGTCTTATTCTTATATGAAATGTCATAGTACCTCCCGTACGACAGAAGATTGCTTCAATTTCGCTTTCTTTTGATGACAAATGCTTTATCCGCTCTCTCAAAGCCCAGCTTCTCATAGAATCCTACGGCTTTCGGCGCTGAAGTCAGCACGTATTGGATTTCTTCTTCACCTAACTCCTCCCTAAGGATTGCAACAAGCCGTTTGCCGATTCCTAGCCCTTGAGCCATCCGGTCCACGGCAATGTCGGAAATGTAGCAGCAATATGAATAATCCGTTATCGATCTCAACACTCCTACGAGCCTCTCTCCCTGTCTAGCCGTTATCAACACGTCCGCATGATCCAGCATCCGCTGTATACGTTCCAGATCACCGACCGGTCTTCGGATACCTGAATTCCGGAATAACTCTTCCACCTCTTGTGCTGTACAATTTTCGTTGATTTTATAGATCAGTTCCATACGATACTCCTTCTATCCATTGAACGAAACTATCTTTTTTCGTTACTTTTTCCTGATTATACCATATATTAATCTTTTATTTCCTCTGTCGGTGTTTCACCCTCCTGCCTATGAATAGCGGTCAGTGGTTTTCCCAATGTTAGAGTATAGAGCGGCGACAAAAAAATACCTTAACGCGAGAGAGTATAAACAAGTGATTTGATAGAATCGCATCTTGATTGACAAAAAAAAAGAACTGCCGACGAGGCAATTCTTAAGTATTAAGATTCTGCAGTACTTGGAGATGCCAAAAGCCGGATGATTCAATAAGAGCAGAAAAAAGGACCGCTTCATGATGCTTCCCCCCGTTATGACACCCATAATCAGACTAAAGGCTTCTCCATTTGGATCGATATAATTGACTTTCCGGCATCCGTCGCTGTTATTCTTATATCAACCGGCTTAAAACCATGCTTATGATAAAATGCTAGACCCCGCGAATTCGTATTATGACAGTATAGCGTGAGTTTGTGCATACCATGGAGCTGACTTGCTTTTCTCATCATGGTGTTAAGTAAATACTCCGCCGCTCCTCTGCCTCTATATTCCGGTGCAACAATGACATTCCCAAGCCAGCAAGTCTGATCATTTCTATCATACAGATTGGCATATGCAGCAACGTTCCCCGTGCCTTCCTCGATGACCACTGTGGGCTCAAAGCGGTTAGCAAGTAAACTAATGATTTGATCGGGCGTAAGGGGGAACACGAACTTGGGACCAATATAAAACAACTCCTCAGCCGTTTGCGGAAAGCTGCAGATCGAATGTAAATCTGCATCGGATAAAGCTCTATGCGTGTAAATAAGAATCCTCTCCTCAAGTAGTTGAATCGGTATGGCTGTTGTTTTCGTTCAAATACATCGCGGGTATGATAAATCGCTTAACCCTTAATCCATCTCCGTCTATATGTAACGAAGATATCGATTTTTCCTTATATTCAATCAATATACCTAATAAAATTCTGCCAATAAGTATACAGTCGTCCAGTGCATCATGTCTCTTCAAATCGCTGGTTTGTATATGGTAATAGCGGATCAAAAAGTCGGTCGATATTACGTCCTGTACATCCCGATGCAGGTTGGCAAAAAGCACTTTCGTATCCAAAACGGTATTGATCAACGGGGGAGCACCATACGTTTCACAATATTTCTGAAGCATGGGCACATCATATTCATAACCGGCTTGCGTTACGAGAACGGCGTCCCCAATAAATTCTACAAAACGCTTATACACGTCCGGGAACTTGGGTGCATCGGCCATTTCCTGATTCGAAATGCCTGTCAGTTCTTCAATTGCTGCTGGAATAGGCTTGGACGATTGAACTAAGCTTTCGAACGGTGCAGCTGCATGAATGGTGCCGTTTTCTACTTTCACTGCGCCTATTTGAGTTATCGACTCGGTTGCAAAATCAATCCCGGTGCCTTCCAGATCGAATACGACAAAGGTACTGTTCAATAAATCACGGACTAGGACATCCTGGACAAGGTATTCATCCTTGGATAAAAAGGAAATGTTCATATGATCATCCTTTTACATCATACTCTTGATAAACCCGGTTTTCTTCCCTTTGACAAAACCTGCATTTTCGTAAAACTGATGGATTTCCTCTCTTTGAGATCCTGTAAGCAGCATTAATTTGTAGCAGTTTGCTCCTGAAGCAAGCTCCATCGCTTTTTCAATGACCATTCGGCCAAAGCCTTGCCGTCTATACTCTCCGTGGGTCACTACATTTTCAATAAGAGCGTACGGTCTTGCGTTCCTTGTTAAATTTTTGATGATCACCAGAACACATGTCGCGACAAGGGTTCCCTCGTGCTCCACTACAATTATGTTCATGCCGGGATCATTCATGATTTCTTGCCAATGCTGCAGCAGCTCCTCATCCCTTGTCAGCTCCGGATCGTTAGGCTGCAAATAGTTATAGAGCGTCAATAAGCTCTCCAGCTCGCTTTCTTGAATCAATCTGCTTTTTGTCGTCAACTTCCAATCCCTTCTTCCATCAAAAATGTAACAAGGAGATCTTATATCTACTCCGGTATGTCGATATGCTCGGAAACTCTCGATTTCAAGACTTCTATTAAATCCTCATCCATAAACTGATAATCATCCTGGATATCGAGACAGATCACGTTCTTACCAGCCAATTTGTAGGGGAATTTGTCTTGAAGTCTTCTTATGTGCTTCTTCTCCATTGCAAAAATAAGATCGGCCCAGCCTATATGCCCCTCGGTAACCTTGATTCTTGCACTATCCTCTGTCCCGGCGGACTTGACCTCGTACCCGTTATATCCTTCAAAAATCTTCTCCGCAGTTAAACTCCGCCATTTATTGCGGCTGCAAACAAATAGTAATTTAATAAGTATTCACCTGTTCCATAATTTGTTGTTACGCTTACCATCTCTTATGAACATCCACCCAATAGCGTTACTCCGTATCTCCCCACAGTCCCGCTTCCCTTCACTATACCACTCGAGCAAATTTCTGGAAACAAAAAAAGAGACTCCAAAATGAATTTGGAGCCCTCGCAATGTTCCTATTCCGTGCCCGAAATACCTAATACCACCTTCAGTTTACGACTGGATTTAAGAGTGGTCTTCATTCCTTCTTTGCTATCCCAAATAAGGACGCGTTTGCCCATCCAGATTCTTAAATAGACGGATTCGAACTTATTGGGAAAATCCATCCCTCGCCTCTCGAACTCGGTCCCGTCTTCCCGTTCATACTCGGTTCTCGCGAACCAGCGATTTCCTAATCCGATCTCGATATATTTTTTCACCATGCAGCGAGATGCAGCTCCTTTAATACCTTCGTTCCAATATTATGAAGGCATTGGAGCCCTTTTACCAGCTTTATCAATGAAAAAAGGAGCTTCTCAGGCTTCCGCCTGCCGCCAACCTCCGGAAGCCGTAATATCCTCCGCCCCTTCCGCTGCATAAGCCTCGCATACAAACCCAGGCACCTCCGAGCCGTCGGCAAGCTCGACTTTACCAATACCAAGCGGGGCCGGGATAAACGCTGCAAAACGGCCGAAGGAAGCAAGCGGCATCTCCCATACCTCCAAGCGGATCGAAGAGCCTCCCTCAGGCAGCTTGATTAGCCCTGGCTTGGCCGGTACCGTAGGCAGCTTGACGAACTGATACCGTGGAGCCGTCGACTCCTCGCGAATAAAGGTCGCGCGGCATTCAACCATCTGCTTCTCCAGCGGGAACCCGCGCATATGCAAGCCGCATACGGCTACGAGAGTCGTCGGTTCGCGGTCCGGCGCCGCACTCGCCTGGTTCAGTCCATTCGGTTCAGCATGTCCGATAGGCGTCCCCCTGTTCATAAAACGCTCAGCAGCTCCGCAAACAAGCCCTTCATTCTCCGCTAACGCGAAAAGGGTAATGCCGAACGGCAGCTGCTCCCCTGCATCTTCACCCGGTACGGCAGCTGCGCACAAATCAAGCAAATTGCAATGATTCGTATATCGTCCCATGTCCCTATTCGTTGCGACCGGATCCTGCTCTACTTGCTCTCGGGTCCATGTTCCGCCGGAGGTCGGCAGGACAAGAACAGCATCCTGAAGCAGCTTACGGGCTTCCAGCTTATACGCCTGAAGGTCGTGCATCGCTTGAAAGACCGACGCCGCGTCATATTCCGCCGATGTGGCGGACCGCAGCACACGCTCCGTTACCGGGACCGCTGCGCCGGGGTGAGCATCTAGGAAGCCGCCTAGTGCCGCCCAACGCTCCGCAATCCAAGGTCCTTCATACAAGATGGCCGCCGCCTTGGAGAACAATTCAATCTCAGCATATTCGATCGGGATACCTAGAGATTCCCACTGCGCAACAGAAGCATTCCAGGCATTTCGGTACTCGTCGGCAAAGGGACCGAAGAACGTCAATGCATGTTTCGGCAATATGATTTTGCCCGGAAGCTTCACAGCAGGTCCAGCAACCATTCTCGACCACGGATCGGAAGCCTCCAACCCTCTGGCAACGCTGTCTACGACCAGTGCATCTTCAAGGCTATGGGCAAAAACCGTCACGCAATCGAGACTTGCGCAAGCCGGAACGACACCTTTCGTCGGTCAAGCTCCAAGACTCGGCTTATATCCGACGAGCCGGTTCAGCGCCGCCGGCACCCGGCCGGAGCCGGCCGTATCGGTGCCAAGCGCGAAGGCGGCATGGCCGCGAGCGACAGCGACAGCAGAGCCGGAGCTGGAACCGCCGCTAATAAGCTCGGGGCGCAGCGCGTTGTGCGTCTCCCCATAGGGGCTTCTTGTGCCTACAAGGCCCGTGGCGAACTGGTCCAGATTCGTTTTGCCGACGGGGATCGCTCCGGCTTCGATCAGCCGTGCGACTACCGCTGCATGCTCCTCCGGGATAAAGGAATAATCAGGGCATCCTGCGGTTGTAGGCAATCCAGCCAGATCAATGTTGTCCTTGATTGCAAAAGGGATTCCCCACAATGGCGCTTTGGTCCGATCCATAGCATTCAGCCGGTCCAGATAGGGCCGAATCCACTCCATAGTAGGAGGCGTAATCCATAGGTTCATCTCCACATCTTCATTTGCACGCTGAATAATGTCGGAAATGACGGCTTCGGGTGTCGTCTCGCCATTCAAATACTGCTCTCTAAGTCGGCCTATGGACAAGGCGCCCGGCGCATCTTTCGTCTTCATTTGCTCAACACCTCTTTCTCCAGTGCAATTCCGGCTAGTAATTGACCTGCATGAACCTCGTCGCCAGGTTGGACGAAGACCGACTGAACATATCCGTCGCACGGAGCGAACTGCGGGAACTCCATCTTCATACTTTCCTCGATAATGACCGTCTCCCCCTTCTTGACCAGCTGCCCCGGTGTGACGAGAACCTTCCATACGCTTCCCGGCATGGTACAGCGGACTGCTACCGCACCTTCCGGGAGTTCCTCTTCCTCTGCAGCCTTGTCATGATCCTGTTCCGATACATATTCCGCCAAGCCGAGAGCCTTCCAGCTCTCCCGCTCCGCCTGGAACGAACGCTGCTGCTGCTCGCGGAATCGATCTGCACTTTCCTTGATGGATTCGAGGAATTGCAAATATTCTCCGAGATCGAACGTCGTTTCCGTAATGTCCGCCTCGTACCTTCCGCGTAAGAAATCTTCACGCAGCTTAAGAAGCTCATCGGCTCCTACCGGATAAAACTGGATCTGGTCAAAAAATCTCAGCAGCCAAGGCTTGCCCGGCTGAAAGCTCTCGGTGGAGCGAAGCCGATTCCACATTTGGATCGTTCGTCCGACGAATTGATAGCCGCCGGGACCTTCCATTCCATATACGCACATGTAGGCTCCGCCGATACCGACCGCATTTTCCGGCGTCCATGTACGAGCCGGATTGTATTTGGTCGTTACGAGCCGGTGACGCGGATCAATCGGCGTGGCTACCGGCGCGCCCAAGTACACATCGCCTAAGCCAAGGACGAGATAGCTTGCATCGAATACAATGGATTGCACGTCATCGATACTGTCGAGCCCGTTGATCCGGCGGATGAATTCGAGATTGCTCGGGCACCAAGGCGCGTCAGGCCGGACCGTCTGCTGATATCGCTGAATCGCGAGCTGTGTAGCGGGATCGTCCCAGGATAGCGGCAGTCGGACTATTCGCGATGGGACCCGGATCGATTCCAACGGCGGCAGCTGCCTATCGATCTCCAGCACTTTGCGGCAAGCTTCGGTTACCGTCATTTGCAGCGGATCGATATGAATTTGCAGCGAACGGATACCCGGCGTCAAATCAAGCACCGGTATGTCGCTCTTGGTTTGGATAGCTTCCATTAAGGCGTGTACTTGGAAACGCAGGAGTAAATCCAGCTCCAATCGGCCGTACTCAACCAGCAGATTTTGGTCTCCGGAGCAGCGAATGGTGATCGGGAATCGGCGATGCTCCGCTTCATAAGCTAACAAAGGATAATCCGGTGTTAGCTCCGTGTTAGATTCAAACTCATGTTTCGGCAGCGCCGATAGTTGAAGCTCCGTCCGTTTCCCTTCCCCGACGTCAGCTAAATATGCTTCCTGCACATGCCGCATCGCTTCAGCTTCCTGCAGCGTCACAAGCTGAAAGCGCACCTTGTCGCCCGGATGCAGCTGACCGAGCTTCCACAGCTCGGCAGTCGCTGTCGTGACCGGGCATACGAAGCCCCCGAGACTCGGCCCGTCCGGACCTAACAGGATCGGCATGTCGCCCGTCAAATCCAGCGTACCGATGGCGTAGGCATTGTCATGAATGTTCGATGGATGCAGCCCTGCTTCTCCACCGTCTTCTCTGGTCCACAGAGGTGCCGGACCTATAAGGCGCACTCCCGTACGGGAGCTGTTAAAATGCACTTCCCAGCTCGTTTCCGTGAGCTGGCGCAAATATTCCGGCCGCAAAAACTCCTCCGTGCAATGCGGCCCCGGGATCACGCCTATCGTCCATTCCCTCGATACGGCCGGCCGATCCGCTGCGGTTAACCCGCTGTATACCGGGTTCTTGGCCGCCATCTTGCGAATACCGAGAACATCGCCGGTGCGCAGCGCCCGTCCGCCATGCCCGCCGAAGCCGCCGAGCGTGAACGTCGACGCGCTTCCGAGAATGTGCGGCATATCAAAGCCGCCGGCAACGAGCAAGTACGCGCGCATCCCCTCCTCGGCCTCGCCGAAGCTTAATTGCTGGCCTTTCCCGGCAAAGGCCGGTTTGTACATCGCTACAGGCACATCATCCAGCGTCGCCTGCATGTCTGCTCCAGTAATACAAAACCACGTCTCCTGACGGAACCGGTAAGCTCCTCCGCGAAGCGTCAACTCGAGCCCCGGGGCGGAGTCGTCATTGCCAAGCAGCTTATTGCCGATTCGGAACGCCAGCGGGTCCATCGGTCCGCACGGCGGCACACCGACATCCCAGTGTCCCGTCCTGCCGGGATAGTCCTGTACCGTCGACTGAACTCCTCCGTCAACGACTTCCAGCGCATGCTCCGCCGGTTCAAAGCCGTTCAGCAGCTGCGTATACACATTGCCATCGAGCACATCCTTATCCTGAAGCAGCGCCTGCAAATATTGCAGGTTGGTCGTGATGCCGTACAGACGGGTTTGCTCGAGCGCTGCAGCTAGCTTGCGGATTGCATCCGCGCGGTTTGCGCCATGTACGATAATTTTGGCAAGCATAGGATCGTACAGCGAGGTTACCGTTAGACCGTCGCATACCCACGTCTCGTTGCGGGCATCGTCGCAAAATACGGCGCGGTCCAGCTGACCGGCGCTCGGCCGGAAATTGTGCAAGCAATCCTCCGCATAAATGCGGGCCTGAATGCTGTGCCCCTGAGGCTGCCGAACCAGTGACGCCAAATCGCGCAGATTATCAGCTGCTTCCCGGATCATCCATTCCACCAAATCCACCTTCAGCACTTCTTCCGTTACGCCATGCTCTACCTGGAGTCTTGTATTCACCTCCAGGAAGTAAAATTCGCAGGTTTGCGGATCGTACAAATATTCTACCGTCCCGGCGCTGCGATACCCGACCTCGGCGGCCAACCGTTTGGCGGAATCAAGCATTTCCGCTCGAACATGCGCAGGCAGTAACGGAGCCGGCGTTTCTTCGATAACCTTCTGATTGCGGCGCTGTATCGAGCAATCCCTTTCACCGAGTGCGACAACCTCGCCGAACCGGTTGCCGAATATTTGCACCTCGACATGCCGGGCTCTTGCAATATATTTTTCCAGGAATACGCCGCCGTTTTTGAAATTGGTCTCCGCCAGCCGGCGCACCGAATCAAATGCCTCCCGCAGCGCCGGTTCGTCGGCGCAAACGCGCATACCGATGC
This sequence comes from Paenibacillus sp. NPDC056579, assembly GCF_042793215.1. Lineage (NCBI taxonomy): Bacteria > Bacillati > Bacillota > Bacilli > Caryophanales > Paenibacillaceae > Paenibacillus > Paenibacillus sp. NPDC056579. Next base: position 815,694 of record NZ_JBHTVD010000001.1, on the reverse strand, counting down.
CGCCCCCGCCGGCCGTGCTTTTCAGTATGACCGGGTACCCGATCGACGCCGCTTCATTGACCGCTTCATCCAGCTCGGTTATAAGGGCGGTTCCGGGCAGCATCGGAACGCCGGCCTTCTCCGCTATTTCTCGCGCGGAATGCTTGAGCCCGAACATCTCCATCTGCTCCGGAGTCGGACCGATGAATACGATGCCCCTGTCACGGCATGTGCGGGCAAAGGAGGCATTTTCGCTCAGGAAGCCATAGCCGGGATGAATCGCTTCCGCACCTGTTTCAATCGCCTTTTGAAGTATAAGCTCTGCATTCAAATAGCTTTCCTTGACCGGCCCTTCTCCGATCGGCACCACTTCATCCGCATATTCCACATGAAGACTGTCTTGGTCGGCTTGCGTATATACCGCCACGGAGGCAATACCAAGCTTACGCAACGTCCGCTCGACCCGAACGGCTATCGCTCCTCTATTGGCAATGAGCACTTTGTTGAACATGATGACCTCTCCTCTCGGGGCGCTTGTTATTGATCCCAAATCAACAGCCGAATCGGCGTCGGGTTGTAGGCGTTGCAAGGGTTGTTTAGCTGTGGGCAATTGCTGATAAGGACCAGTGTCCGGCATAGCGATTTCAGCTCGACATAAGCACCCGGGGACGATACACCGTCTGCAAATTCAAGTCCGCCTTCCGGAGTTACCGGTACATTCATAAAAAAGTTCACATTCGGTGCGAGGTCTCGCTTCGAATAAGCTCCATCCCGTTTGGACAATTGCAGCATGAACGTATCCCGGCAATTGTGCATATGCAGCTTGTCGGGCGAATAGCGAACCGTATTGCTTTGAGCCGAGCACGAGCCTCCGAGCGTATCGTGACGCCCGCATGTATCGGCCACAATGGTAAGAAGCTCTTTGCCCGACTCCGCGCGCAACACGCTCCCCGCCGTCAAATAAATGTTGCCTTGACCGGCGATGGTCGATACGGCGCTATAGTGATCCTCCGGATGATCCGCATCGTAAAAGAGCGTATCCGCCGCCTGATTCCCTTCCAGATCGACAATCCGCAGCACTTGGCCCGGCAGCAGCTCCCTTGTCCATCCGTCTCCTGCCAGCACCGTTGTATCATAGATGGCCTCCTCCGCCTTGCGGGGACTTTCAACTCGATTAAATACAGCCATTGCAGCTCCTCCTTAACCATATTCGTTTGTGATTCGTCTCGATTTCCGAGTCAGTTACTTTCGCGGATACAGCGTGTAATACTCCCACGTATTCTCAAAGCAACGCCGGTTCTCCGGGCGGTAGTTTAAGCAAAAGTCCGATTCGTCCACAGGTGCCGACGAGCGAATATCAATTTGCACAGGCACGGACGGGTAGGCTGTTCTTGGATCCAACGGATTTGGAGTATTGGACAAAAGGATCAATGTGTCCATTTCGGTGCGCAATGTCACCGTCGATCCCTTGACGGCATGGTCAGTTACAAATCTCATATCTCCATGCTCATCGCAGTAAACCTTCGAGAACAGATTGACGACAGGCACCATGTCGCGCATACGCATTCCATTCCTGAATAACTCCACGGCAAAATTTTCTTGCCCGCTGCGAAGCCACTCATTACGAAGCTCCTGATATGTCGTCTCACCGTATTTGGCATCGGTAACCTGCCTCGTCGTGTAGCCGCTTATCGTATCGTGCCAGCCTAGCGAATCCTCGACGATACTAGCCAGGACACGGCCGTTATCGCTCATCAGCACATTGCCTCTCGTCAAATGGGCCGTATGCTGCGCCTTCAACGTATCCGGCATATTGTACCGTTCCGACGTGTCGTCAGCGTTATACAAGGCGAGCGAGACGTTCGCTCCCTTCTCCAAAGCGGTGAAACGAACCAGCTTGCCGCGACCTGCAACGGCTGACCATTTCCCGCCTGGACGAATGGTTATACTCCATAAGCTATTCATTGATTTACCCCTCCCAATGGTTGTTTTGCGGCTGTTATCCTTAACAGTGCTTAAAAAAGATAAAATAAAAAGGAGATACCAACAGACATTACGTCTGAATGATATCTCCCAGGATTTTAGCCGTCCGTGTCGCTCCCCTTGAATCCTTGTACGTTAGACTCTCAAGAAACGGTTTACCCTCGGACCAGACCTGACATGAATGACTGTCAGCGGAACCCTAGTAAACTAAATATTCAATTTATGTCACTTAATATAACATCTACTTCATTGAAATGCAACTGATTTGTTATGTTTTATAACAAAAAAATATAAATTATCGCCTGAAACGGCTTAACATGCGCTTAAATCCCCTGTTCCGGGCTATTGAAGCGCTCCTTTTCGCATAACGAATCCAAAATGGAATATGGTATCATGGATTAAAGCAGGTAACCTGACATGAGAGTTATAGTTAAAAATGAGGCTTTGGACAGGGTAACAGCGCGTTTACAGCACTTCAATTCAGGTAACACTAGGCAAAGACTGGAAGCGTGTAGAAAACGCCGGGATTGGAGGCTGCAATGATAGAAAAAGGTAAAATCTCCTCATTGCAGATGGGGATGCTAATGTTCCTTATGATCGGAGCGACGTCGACTCTTATCGTCCCTGCGATTACTGCGCAGCAGGCGGAGCGCGATATGTGGATATCGCCTATTTGGGGCTCCATTAGCGGATTTGTTGTTATCTCTGTGTCGTGGATATTGAACCGGTGGTATCCTCAATACACTGTCATTCAATACAGCATATCCATATTGGGACGTTATTTCGGCAGGCTCGGAGGCTTGCTCATCCTTTACTTCCTTATTCACGGAAATGCGCTAATAACTCGGGAGTACGGTGAATTTATCGTCAGCTCTTTCTTATTACGAACTCCCAGCATAATTATTATGACAAGTCTCATTATTGTATGTGCCATAGCGGTTCGATGCGGCCTCGAGGCCATAGCCCGTGCGACACAAATCTTTTTACCTTTTATTTTATTGATCTTTTTGGGCATCATTATCTTGCTGATTCCGGATTTGAAGCCGTACCGGATGTTTCCGATTATGGAGAACGGCATCATGCCTTCGATCATAGGCTCCGTACTGCCGCATACCTGGTTTATGGAGTTCTTTCTTATTTCGTTTCTTTACCCCTATGTATCGGATCGGAGCAAGACGCTGAAATGGGGCTTTCTATCGGTTCTGGGTATGATGGTAATGATGGTCATAACCAATATCTCAAGTCTGTTTCTGTTCGGAAACTTAACCGGCTCCTTTCACTTTCCCGTATTCGAAGCGGCATCCTACATCAGCTTTGCCAATTTCATTGAACATATGGACGCCATAGTGATGGTCATTTGGGTGCTCGGGGGCTTTGTCCAAATCTCCTTATGGTACTATGCGCTGGCACTCGGGACAGCTCAATGGCTGAACCTAAACGACTATCGTCCGCTCGTTTATCCATTAGGGCTTGTTATCATTGTGACCAGTATTTGGGTTACTCCCAACTTAAACGAGCTGATTCATTTTTTCACGATAGACTCTCCTTTTTATTCGTTAGCCATCCTTATTCTTTATCCTGTAGGATTAATGGTTATTTCCATGATCCGCCGGAAAATGAGCAATGCATGAGCTTTTGCTTTTGCTGTGACGACATGTGCTTTATACGACTACTGCTTCTCTGACTGTGATCATGCGGACATGAGATCCTTTATCTGGTTGAAAACGTACATTTTCATTGAAAAACCCCTTGTCGGCGACAAGGGGCTTGGCTGTTGAGAGAAAACGTCATCAGTGGTTACATTTTTACTTGGCCAGCGTAGTCTGCTGTCCGATGGCTCTTCGTTTCGACTCGGAGAAGACTCCGAACACTCGGCAAGCCAAATAAAAAGCGGCAGTGGAAGCGCCGGCTAACACTGCCAGCATAATAAACGAATGGCGGAAACCTAATTGAGCCGCAATAATGCCTCCGAACATGCCTCCAATAATTTTGCCCGCGCTAAGCTGGATCACGGAATTCAGCATTTGACCGGTAGCCTTCAGCTCTTTCACTACATTCCGGTTCACATATTCTGCGAGACACATATAGAACATGATATAGGTGCCTCCGTGCAATACCCAGCTTAAAATATAAGTAAACGGCGTTAGAGCAAAGCCATACAAGCACCAGCGCAAAGTGTGAATCAATCCTGAAAAAAGCAATATGTTCCGGATACCGAAACGGTCATACACCTTTTGAAAGAAAATCATAAAAGGAAACTGCGTGAACGATCCGATCGCAAGACCGATTCCGATCACTTCCAAGCTGATTCCCTGCTCCTTGCTGTAAATCGCCTGAAAAGACCACAAAAATCCCATCGTTGTCGAAAGGATCAGCGTGTAGCCGTATAGGAGGATCAGAGGCTTGCTTTTGAGCATTTCCGTCATCTTGACCTTGTTCTTGCCGCTCTGATGCCCGGCCACCTTCGGAATTCCCAAAGCGATAAGGAAGCAGACGAGCATGATAAAGGATGTAACCATAAAGATCGAATCCAGATGTCTTGCGAACAACCATCCTGCAACAATGGAAATGATGGCGTAGCCTACCGAGCCGAATGTCCGGATGGTGGAGAAACGGACGATTCCTTTCGAGGACAGCTCCAATGTAATCGCGTCGCTGAGCGGATTGATGGCGATCTGGAACAAGCTGAACAAGGCCATCGCAACCAGCAGCGGCCAGAACAGCGTCCCTGCCCACGGTACCAGCCATACCGTTAATCCGGCGAACAGCGTACAGATCGTTAGCACACGGTTTTTCGTCTTAGATCTGTCCCCCGCCAGTCCCCATAAAGGCTGTGCGATCAATCCTACAACAGCACCGATAGACGTAAGGATTCCGATTTCCGTATGACCGATCCCCTGCTCCGTAAAATATACACCGATGTAAGAAGAGAACGATCCGGTGCTCATGTAAATAAAGGCATAGAAGATAGCTAAAATAATGACATTTTTATTTTGCATAAGCTTGGCCCGTCTTTCTTTATGTACTAAGTTTTAGATTACTCTCTACATTATAATCCACCTTGTCCCAAAATGGGGAAAAACCTTTTGCTGGCATGATGCAAATGCCGGAAAGGACTCCCTGCCGTCGGGCAGTATTGCGATTTTACAATAAAAAAACCGCATAAAGCTGCAATGGCGCAGCTCTATACGGAGTAAGCAGAAGGTGTTCTACACATTAGCTTAGTATTACCCGTTGTTCCATGAGTTATACTCTATTGCGTTCGTTGTTGTAATGCTGCCGCTTGTCGTCTTCCGGCTCCCCGATAAAATCTTCCTGGATGCGATCCATCATTTCCGCGACCGCATTGCTGATCATATCCGTCGAAGCACAATCCTCCTGATCAGCCGGAGTCGTTATGCCTCCCGCCGTATTCGTCGTTTCGTTATAGATGTCCTCTGGTTTTGTCACTGTTCGCCCCTCCTTCAATGCATTATTTTCTATATTTTGCCTTGGAGAACGGATCCTTATGCAGCCTTCCGCCTATCCGCCATGAAGCGATCAAAATGCGATCTTCACAGAGCTTCTACGATTTTGTTATCTATTGGAGATGAAACAGTGAATTGTCGGATCCATATTCGCTTGCCGGATCGCGACCTGCGAACGAATTGTTGTCTGGCTCTGAACGATTAACAGGATCAGCTGTTTACAGATGAGCTGTCCATAGCGGGTGTCTTTGTCCCTGTCAGCACTTCATCGGAAGGCAGCAGGATAGCCAACAGCCCGAGCAGCGGCAGGAAGGCGCTGACTCGAATGACTGTCTCCAGGCCGGCCGAATCGGCCAAATAACCGAGCAATGCGGAGCCAATACCTCCGAGACCAAATGCAAGTCCGAAGAACAATCCTGCGATCGTACCGACTTTTCCCGGCAGCAGCTCCTGAGCGTACACTACGATAACAGAGAATCCCGACAGCAGGATGAGGCCTATACAAACGCACAAGACCATGGACCAGAATGGATTGGCAAACGGCAATGCGATGGAGAAAGGCGCCGTTCCCAAGATCGAAAACCAGATCGTATTGCGCCTGCCGAAACGATCGGCAAGTGGACCTCCCATAAAGGTTCCTGCCATACCGGCTATGAGAAGAGCGAACAAATAATATTGAGCGGTTTGAACGGTCATCTGGAATTTATCCATCAAGTAAAACGCATAGTAGCCGGTCATGCTGGCCATATAAACGAATTTGGAGAACAGCATGAAAATCAGTACACCCATCGCCACAGCGACCGCTCCGCGCGACAGCCTGCTCTCGGTTCGGACAGCTCCGGCCGTTTTGTCCCGTTTGGTTGTATGTAGGTGATTCCCATACCAGCGGGAGATGGACATTTGGACGGCAATAGCCGTTATGGCAGCAACCGAAAACCAGAGAATGCTTTTTTGCCCCAACGGTATAAAAATAAGCGCAGCCAGGACAGGAGCAATGGCCTGACCGGTATTGCCGCCTAGCTGAAACAACGATTGCGCGAAGCCTTTACGCGTACCGCCGGCCAAATGAGCTACACGTGACGATTCCGGATGTAGTACGGCCGATCCGATGCCTACCAAAACAACACATAGCAGCAGCAGCCCGTACGAGGATGCGAAAGCAAGTCCGACGATGCCGGCTAATGTAAATCCCATCCCGACGGGTAGCAGATAAGGTTTAGGACGAGAATCCGTATACCATCCAATAGCAGGCTGTATGATGGAGGCGGTCATGTTCAGAGTGAAGCCTATCCAGCCGATCTGAGCGAATGTTAAGTGCAGAGAATCGCGCAATACCGGGAACATGGCCGGAATGACGGATTGTATGGCATCATTCAACAAATGCACGATGCTGATAGCGAATAATACGGAATAAATGGTGGATGCAGGTTGACGCATTACAGCTTGATGGTTCATGATTTCTCCACTCCTATCGATAAAATACAGCATATTGATCCTATCATCTGATGTTTAAATATAAAAAACATAGATACTGTTCCTATCTGTTACAAAATCACAATAATACATCTTATCATCAGACGTTTATTCTTAAAAAAATATTATTTATCTCCCATATGCTGCTGCAGCTCCAGCTTCGTCCCGTCCAAATGCTGAATGCTGTACATTTCCGCTGCATGGGGATCACGGTCTCGTATCGCCTCATATATTTTTTCGTGCTGAAGCGAATATTGATTTTTGGGCTCCGGATCGTTCATCAGGTTTTCCAGCGCTTGCCGTATGACGTCGGTAAACGTCCGATACAAATCCATGAGAACCGCATTTTTCGTTGCAGCCACTACAGCAATGTGATAAGCGATATCCGCGTCCAGATAGTCACTCATCTTGCCGTCTGCAAGCGCGTGCTGTCTGCGATCCAGAAGCTCCCGCATCGTGCGCAAGTCATCATCGTCCCGGCGAAGCGCAGCCAATCGGGCCGCCTCAAGCTCCATCATGCGGCGAACCTCGTATACTTCCAGAATTTCCGCACGGCGCAGCCGATAGTCGAGCGGCTCTTTCATCGTCTTCTGCTCGCAGACGAAGGTGCCGTGTCCTTGCTTTTTCTCAAGCAAGCCTGCATGCACAAGCACGCGCACCGCTTCTCGAATCGTCGAGCGGCCTACTCCGAATTGATTCATAAGCTCCGGCTCCGTCGGAATTTGCATCCCTGGACCAAGCTCTCCGAGCGAAATTTTCTTCTGCAGCTGTTCGACCACATCGTCGACGATTTGCTTGCGTTTCACCGTTTGAAACGACAGCGATCCTTTATTCATCTGATCATCTCCTGTTCATTATCTTAGTACGGATTGCGAATCAGAACAATTGGAACGTATGTTCTATAACGAGTCCATGACATAGTAAAGAAGACTGCAAGAAAGCAGCCCTCCCCGCTGCAAATGTCCAAGAGCTTATAGAGGGTCGATCTGAACAGCCGCTTGCTTCCCGCTAAGCTGGATTTTCGTAAGGGGACGGCCGTCCGGAGCAAGCTCTTTGATCAGTAATTCCAGAAGCTCCTTAGCCCTTGTCCCTTCTTTCCCCTGAATCTTCACCACAAGCAAGACGCTATCTCCCGAGTTGAGAATCCGCTCGGCCTGCTGTTTTTTCGTATCGAGATCGTGGTCCTCTATATGTGGAGTCAGCCTGATTTCCTTTACCCTAGACTCCTTGTTCTCCTTCTTGCGGGCTTGTTGGGCTTCCTGCTTCGCTGCTCCCGCTCCTATCAATTTGCACGGCGGCGGACTGCTCATTAACGAAGTGCAGACCAAATCGACCTTCAGCTTCTTGGCGAGAGCCAGCGCTTCCGATGTAGCGACTACTCCCAAATCTTCCCCATGAATCCCGGTAAGCTGGACTTCGGAGGCTTTAATTTTTTCATTCATGATCATTGTGATTCCACCTGAACTTTCGTTATAATGAAACCTATATTACAGCCCAGAAGGAGATTTATCAATGAACCGTAAAGAGATAGAGGAACAAATCATACAAAACTACCGGCAGGAAGAGCAGATGATGATTCTTGTCTTCGCCCAATGGTGCATTAATAACGATCTGGATCCCGCCGCAATATATTTGCGCGCACACCCGGATCAGGCTGAGAACCCGGCATTGCAGCAAGCCATTGAATTGACGGTTTCGAAGGATGAAGCGGGCGAAATTGCGGACGAAATGATTCTGAATGTATTGTCCTTATTCGGAAATGAGGATTTAGCCTTTGTCGTTACCGAGGAAATTGCGAAAAGAAAGGCAACCGAGCGTAAGTCGTAAAGACTTGCGCTTTTTTTCCGGCTTTCAGTTTAAAGCTTTCTGTTCGCGGCTCAGTCAAAGCCTAACAAAGTTGTATTATTTTCTCAGCTTCATGTACACAAGCTTGCCCATGGTGAACAAAGCCATTCCGGCGATGAACAGCAGCACGAGCTCCCATATACCGTTTAAAGATCCGGTCGTATACCCGAAGGAAACTTGGCTTTGCAGCTGCCCAGCGGTTTCATATTGCTTGACGACATCAGGCACATAAGTCATCGTCAAATACATGCCGATCCCTATCTGAACCGCAAAATACATCACAAGAACGCAGACGCCAAAGACCGCTGCTTGAATAACCGTTCTTTTCACATCAACCCACCTCGTTTACTAGCATCCTTTCATTGGAATCCCACCCCAACGGAGCAAAAATCCCATTCATTGGTAGCATTCGCCAATTACTTGGGAAAGTCCTTTTTTATCACGTTTTTGTCAGCGCAAAAAGGCTGCTTCCGCAGCCCCTTCCTTCCAGATTCGTTTACCGAATCGGCTTTTTATCCATTTTTCAGTTGAGGCGACGAGCCTCCCTGATTCTCCAGCTTTTCGATTTGTGCGCATATTTCGTGCTGCCAATCGGTATCGTTCGTCATGGACGCCGCGAGCGAGAGGTTATACAGCCCGGCTAATTTTCGCGCATAAATGGCATTGTAATGAAGGCATGCCGACAATTCGGATTGCTCGTCTTCCGTCAGCCCTCTTGTTTTCTGTAGCGTCCAAAGCTCAGCCATTCTCCAATGTACGGATAGCAATGTAACATCCTCCTGACTTCACCGGTAATACGTATTATTATGGGCAACGCCCCTTCCGTTTAGACACGCTCGACTGGATCCTCGACAAATTGGCGGCAACCTTTTCTTCAAAAGCTTCGTCTAAAGGTTAAACAGAGATCAACAGATCAAGGAATGGAGTGAACATCATGATGGGCTTCACCAAGAAACATATTGTACTTTCCGCCTTTGCAGCTATACTTGCCTTATCTCTAACTGCATGCAGCGCTTCAGGAGAGAGTGCGGCTCCACCTAAACAGGACGCTACTCCGGCGCCGACACCTACACCGACTCCTACGCCTACGCCCAGCGCTTCGCCCACACCGGTTCCGACACCGCCGCCGACTTCCTCCACAGGGAACAACGGTGCAACTGCTCCGCCGAAAGGCCCATCGCAACAGGATGAGGCGCTCGCTTACGTGAAACAAATCATGGAGCAAGCCAAGAAGGGCAAGGTGCCGGGAAGTGATTTTGCAGCGCATACAAGCCTGATTGACGACGTGGAGAAAAGCTGGGGAAAAGCAGACACCACCGAGTCCGCAGGCAAAGGAATCTACTCAACTTACGATAAACATAAAGCGGCATTCGGCTTCAATAAAGGCAGCAAAATCTTCGATGTGCGGTCCTACGACTCCAAGCTTCACTCGTTATCGCTGTCTGAGATCAAATCGGCTCTGGGCAACCCTTCCGATACGATTCCTAACAAAACCGAAACCATCTATGTTTACAAAGCCGGCGAGCAGTTTGAACTGAAGTTTATCATCCCTGAATCCAGCGGCAAAGTAGACCATATCTCCGTCTTCAGCCCGAAGGATTCCATCAATAACATGGCAGGATAACACCTGTCCCCGCTAAAATAACTCCGCAAAGTGGAGCTTTGGCTTCGAAGTCAATCAGATACTTTGCGGGGAGCTCCGATTATAAATTCTATATACGTAAAAAAAACGACTCCATTTCTGCAATGGGGTCGTCTTCGTATTTCTATTTCTTAGCTTCAAGCCATGCAGCTACAGCTGCGATTTCTTCTTCTTTCAGTTTGCTTTTCATTCCAGGCATACCGCCGCCGCCATCGGCAATCTGTTTGGCGATTTGATCTTTATTCATTCTTGCGCCGATCTTCTGCAGGTTCTTCTTCTCGCTTCCTTTGCCATCCAGCGTATCGCCATGACAGGCGATGCAGTTTTGCTTCACGATAGCCTCGGCATTGATAGCCGTAGCTGCAGGCGTAGGCGTTGGTGTAGCCGATGGAGACGGGGATGGGGACGGAGTAGCGGTTGCAGCAGGAGTAGGATTAGGCTTGCTTGCTTCATTGGATGTTTTGGCTCCGCAGGCCGACAAGATTAGAGCAGTAGACAGAATCGCTGCCACAGCAACAGAACGAACTTTTACCATCAAGGTAACCTCCTAAAGTTAGTGTTTATGTACTTTGAATCATACGAATTTGGATTCTGCTCGCCAATTATCCCCCTCCACTCAACTATGCAATATTGACAAAAATGAGCAAAACGCCCACACTACAGATTGTAGTGTGGGCGTTTTCGGAAGTCAAGAAAAATCTGTCAAATTCGAAGTAATAGCCATCCAGATGTATTCGATATCGATCCTTGTACTCCTGCCAGACGAATCGAATCTTTTTTATCCGCGTGAGTCGACGTGAGCGTCAGGAGCCTTATCCGCAACAAGATTCAAGACGACGTTGTGCTCCAACAGAGCCTTCAGCCCGCATAACACAATCGTGAAGCCTTCCGTTGAATCTGTAGCTTGCTTTAAGACGTCATCCCCGTCATCTTCAAACCCGTTGTTGATGATTGTGACGAACGTTTCGTTCTCCCCTCTCGGAGTAAAGGTCCACTCGACAGTAGTCCCCCAATCGATGACAATTCGCTTATTCTCTTCCACTTCCAAAACATTCACATCGGCAGCAGCACCATACATTTCCCATTCCCACCGGACACGTTTACCCGCTTCCAATCTGCCGCTGCTTTTGGTGAACCAAAACTTGGTCGTAATCGCGGGATCGATAAAAGCCCGAAATACCTCTTCCACCGGTCTTCTAATCAGCATTTCTACCTTAACCATGGGATTTTGATTCAGGATTGACATCATGTATACTCCTTTCATCGTATGAGGCTTTAGACGTTTCTATTATAGAACAATCGTTCGCATAGAGCAAACGACCAAGTCTGCCTCCTCAGCTCTCCCTATACCACAACAAAAACAAACCCTCGGCTTCATAAGCCAAGGGTTCGTATGCGTTATCCTGATGGTCGTAAGCTCTTGTTGTTAAGCTTAGCCCAAGAAAGCCGACAGCATCCACGTATGCTTCTCCAACGACGAGTATATCGCTAGGAACATGTCGCCTGTTGTCTGGTCGCCTTCTTGTTCCGCCAGCTCCATGCCTTCCTTCAGCTCAGCCAGCACCTGCTCGAAATCTTTGACGGTCGCAGAAACCATGGCGTTCGCATCTTCGTTTCCAACCGCTTCCTCGATAGAAGCGATCTGCAGCGCTTGCTTCATCGTCGCAACCGGCAGACCTCTTAGTGTCAACACCCGCTCCGCCAAGTTGTCGATATGAAGGGCGGCTTCATTGTAGAGCTCTTCAAATTTCAGATGCAGCGTGAAAAATTGATTTCCTTTTACATACCAATGATAGTTATGCAATTTGATGTACAGGACAGTCCAGTTCGCGATTTGTTTGTTCAGTGCCGTTACTAATGGTTGAGTTTGAGTCATTGTCATTCACCTCTTATTTTATATTTAAACTAAATCTAAATTTGATAGACAAATCATACCATTCTCCCCTGGCAGCTGCATGAAGATTCGATGAAGATTTCATTAAGATCTGATGAATGGGCATCAAAAAAATCCGCCTCGATTCGCAGTGATAACAGCACTGCAAACCAGGTGGACTTTCCCTTCTTTCGCATTGTTTATCGATAAGCCGCTTCCATCAAACCTTTGATGTACCCTACTCCAAACAGGCGGCCCAGCGTCTCGTATCCAGGATTCTCATTGCTCTCCCCGTCCATCGTCGGCACATGATCCGGACGCGCGGGTCCGTTGAAGCCGCATTCGGCATAAGCAACCATAGCTTCGTACATATCGGTTTTGCCGTCGTCGTGAAACGTCTCTTCGAATAATTCGGCCGTGCCCCGTACATCCCGGAAATGAACGAAGAACAGCTTGTTCTGCTTCGCAAACCGGCGTATCGTTGCTGGGATGTCGTCACCCGCAGCGGCCAGCGTGCCTTGGCATAAGGTGATGCCGCTATACTCGCTTGGCACAAGATCGATGGCACGCTGCAGCGCATCGGCACTGGTAAGTATGCGGGATACGCCGCGGATAGGAGAGATCGGGGGGTCGTCTGGGTGAAGCGCAAGCTTCACCTTCGCTTCCTCCGCTACCGGTACGATGGCTTCCAGGTAATATTGTAAATTTTCCCACAGCTGCTCCTCACTGATCGGCGCATTTTCCGTAAAGGGCGCATCCTTCATCAAGGAGTGATTATAGCTTGATACAAGCGCCCCGCCCCGGGTCAGCTTCGTCGTTGACGTTCGGAACCAGTTGAATTCAGCCATAAAGTCATAGCACCAGACGGGGATGCCGACCTTGCCCATGTTGCGGATCAGCTGCTGGATGACCGCTATTTCTTCGTCGCGGCCCGGCAACCCCAGCTTAATTTTGTTGGCAGGAGGACGCGATTCAATAACTTCCACCTCAATGCCGAAGTTCTCAAATCGCTGCTTCATATGCAGAAGATTCATGAAATCCCACGGCTTATATCCATTTTCTTCCTTAGGAAGACCGGCTACTGCGTAATTAACACCCATTTGCTTCGATAACGTCCACAATCGCGACTTGTGAGTTCCCAGCATTTCCGCCAACTTCATGACGAATCTCCTCCGGTTCTGTTATTTTTTCTTATGTGGTAAAAATAACAAACGGATGAGCCGCTGTACATGTGACATTTTTACGGATATCGTTTGATTTTTTACAATGCTTTCCTATAGTGATTCGTTATCCGCTGGCTTGACCATTGCGCTCTGACCCCGGCGGCTATTGCGTTGACCAAACTTATAGGTTGCTATGATGGCGGCTGCTCCAGCCAGAGCGAGCAAGCTGCCAGCCAAATAAGTTGGCTGAGGTCCAAGCTGAACCATGGCATATCCTCCTGTTGAGCTGCCGATGATTCCCCCAAGACCGCCGAACGTAACGGCAAAGGCCGCTTGACCGGAAGCCCTAAGCTCGGCAGGCACGATACGGGACAAATATTGGATCGAGGATACGAGGAATAACGGGAACGTCAAGCTGTGCAGCAGCTGGGCGGCTATCAGAACCCCAGGGCTCTCCGCAAAGCTGTATATCATCCATCGGAGCGAATACGCGAATGCGGCAATGACTAGAATGCCTAATTCGTTCCATTTTCTCATGATTTTACTTATAAACATAAACACGGGGACCGTACTGAACGTAGCCACAAGCCAAGCCATCCCAAGCTGCGTATCCGTCGCTCCCAAACGGTGAAGATAAATAGCTAGCATACTATCGTTCATCCGGTGAGGGATTCCGACCATTAGCACAAGAAGCAGAAACCATAATAGCTTGGGTTTAACGAACAATTTCCCCAGGTTCGACAAGTTCACCGCGGACGCAGCGGACTTCGAGTTTGGCAGCAAAAGAGTAGCCGCACCCGCTACGCACACGGCCAACGCATAGATACCGCCTAGATGGTGAATCCCGATGCGGTCAATAACGATGCCCAGAAGAAGCGAAGACATTCCCACCCCTACTTCTCCCCACAGCCGTATTTGCCCGAAGCTTTTTTGGTGTTGGCTCGCATAGGCAATACACAGCGTTTCGGCCAGCGGTCCGGTTGCACTGTGAAAACAGGAAAACAGCGCATAAAAAAATAGGATGGCGAAAAACGATGTCGCCGAAAAAAATCCTAAGCTCACCGAGAAAGCGCAGATAAGCAGCACGAGCAGGATCGGCTTGACGGTTTTGTTCTTATCGCTGATAAATCCCCAGGCAGGCTGGGCTATCATGGCCACCAATGAGCCTACGGCCAGAAGATTGCCGATTTGACCGGAATCGAGGCCATTGCTTTGGAGATACGGAGGCAGAAAAAATCCCATTATGCTATAAGTGGAAAACAGAAAATACATAAACAAGCTCATTCGAACCATGATTGTCTCCCTACTCCCTTTTGCTCTATGCCTCTTCAGCACAGACTCTATTTTGGGTCATCCCCCATCTCCTGATTACAAACTACTCGTATCCCGATACCGCGCATAGGCGGCATTTTTATGATTATGTTCGTTTTTTTGGGGAGATAGAGCGGTTGCTAAAAAAATTAAACAAAATCATAAATTTACGGCATCGAATCCGTTCCAGCTTCCTCGGTATGATGAGTGTGTGCCTTAGTTTACGTTCATGACCTATTGCGAAAGGAGGAACTGCATTGAGATTGCAGCAAAAGATCGTTTTCGTTACGGATGCGGACAGCCCGACAGGATCGGCAATGATCCGCCGTTTTGCGGATGAGGGTGCTCATTTTATTTTAAACAGCCTGTCGGATGGCAGTGCCATTGCATCGGAGCTGGCTTACTGTGAATCCGTTCAAGCCAAAGCGATGGTCGTTACGGCTGACCTTTGGCGAGGCTCCGAAGTCGCTTCCGTGTTAGCTGAAGCAGAGCGGAAGATCGGAACCGTAGATGTTCTTATTCATAACAATAACAAGGTCCTGCCAGCCAGTGTCGAAGCATGCGACGAAGACACGTTTACGAATGTCATGAATTATAATGCCAAATCCGCGTTCCTGTGCACTCAAGCCGTCGGAAAGCAAATGTGCGCCAAACAAAGCGGCAAAATCGTGTATATCAGCTCCATTCATGCCGAGAAACCGACCGGCTCCTCCTTTGTGTACAGCGTTTCCCGAAGCTCACTGAAGATGCTGGCCCGGGAAGCGGCGCTCGAGCTCGGCCGTTACAACATCAATGTCAATACGATAGAGGTCGGTCCGATTGCCGGAGATAACGAAACGTTCAAGAGCGGTTTGTCTACCCTGTATGAAGATTATACGTACAAAGTGCCCCGCGCAGAATTAGGAACACCGGATGATATAGCGAACTGTGCGCTCTTCCTGGCAACGGATGAATCCCGCTTCATCAACGGTGCGGATATTCGGTTGGACGGCGGATTCGTGCTGCATTACATGAATCACAAAATGAAGAAGCCGTCAAGCTGACTCTGGAAAAGGGGTGATGACACTGAGTCTTGCAGGAAAAGTAGCGTTGGTTACAGGATCGGGAACCGGAATCGGACAAGGCACAGCGGTAGAGCTGGCCAAACGCGGTGTCAGAGTAGCGATTAACTGCAATTCCAAAGACGGCGATGCCGCTGGCCTGGAGACCATGCAGCGCATCAAGGACGTCGGCGGCGAATCTATCATCGTAAAAGCGGACGTTTCCCAAAAGCATGAAATCGATCGTATGGTCCGGGAAGCGGCAGAACATTTCGGCGGAATCGATATTCTCGTCAATAATGCAGCTCTGCAGCTTAATTATACGCTGTTTCAGCATGATGACGATACGTATGATCAAGAGATGAATATCAATTTGAAGGGCTATTGGCAGTGCATTCAAGCCGTCGTTCCTTACATGAAGGCGAAGCGGTTCGGGAGAATTATCAATATCTGCTCCGTACACGGGAAAAGACCGACCGACTTCGATACCGTCTACTCGATGACCAAGGGAGGCGTCAAAATGCTCGTCAGGGAAAGC
The DNA here is from genome assembly GCF_042793215.1 of Paenibacillus sp. NPDC056579. Classification (NCBI taxonomy): domain Bacteria; kingdom Bacillati; phylum Bacillota; class Bacilli; order Caryophanales; family Paenibacillaceae; genus Paenibacillus; species Paenibacillus sp. NPDC056579. The sequence continues at coordinate 799,380 of NZ_JBHTVD010000001.1, read as the reverse complement.
GCCATCGAGCTTGCCCAATACGGCATAACCGTCAATTCCATTGAACCGGGTGCAATTCGGGTACGTCCAATCAGCCATTCGGAGGAAGAAGAACGCAAGCGGATAGCTCTTAAGTTCCCATTGGGCAGAACAGGAAGGCCTTATGATATCGGTAATTTGATTTGTTACATCGCCTCGGACGAGGCGGAATTTTTGTCCGGAGCTTCCATCCGTATGGATGGAGCCAGCATGCTGCTATGATGTCAAATTTTACGATACAGGAGGTTCTCTTATGATCAATCAAGAAACCTACGAAAGCACGCTAGCCCATGTCAACACGAATTCCAAGCCTTCGGAGCTTCGCATTACGGATATTCGTTTTGCGGATATTGCCGGAGCTCCCATGCATTGCAGCCTGATCAAGGTATACACCAACCAAGGCTTAGTCGGGTTCGGCGAAGTACGGGACGGAGCGGATAAATTGTACGCCCAGCAGCTCAAGAGCCGCCTTATCGGCGAAAATCCGTGCAATATCGATAAGCTGTTCCGTCGCATCAAGCAGTTCGGCGGCCATGCCCGGCAAGGCGGCGGGGTCAGCGGGATTGAGATCGCGTTGTGGGACCTTGCCGGCAAAGCTTACCACATTCCCATCTACCAGATGCTGGGAGGCAAATTCCGCGATACCATTCGGATGTATTGCGACACGGATGTCGACGGCAAAAATACCGGCCTTGCCATGGGCCAGGCGTTAAAGAAACGGATGGACAAAGGCTTTACCTTCCTAAAAATGGACCTGGGCCTCGGTATCCTTGCCAATGAGCCGGGAACGGTAAGCGCCCCTCTGGGATTTATGGAGGAAATGAGAGCTGTTTCCCGCCAATGGCATAACCGGAAACAAGCCAATTTGTCGGAGCTGGAGCTCCGCCAGCTGCGCAGCCGCTTGTATGACCTGCAAAATATCGCCCATCCGTTTACGGGCATCCACATTACGGAGAAAGGGCTTGACGTGCTTGAGCAGTATGTTGCCGATGTGCGTTCCGTTGTCGGAGACGAAGTGCCGATCGCGATTGACCATTTCGGACACATAGGCGTCGAGGATTGCATTAAGCTCGGCCGGAGAATTGATAAGTACAACCTGGCTTGGATGGAAGACATGATTCCATGGCAGTACACCGAGCAATATGTCCGGCTGGCCAACTCGGTCACTACACCGATATGTACCGGAGAAGACATTTATTTGAAAGAAAACTTCAGACCCCTGATCCAATCGGGCGGCGTATCGGTAATTCATCCCGATGTTCTAACCACCGGCGGCATCCTCGAAACGAAAAAAATTGGGGATCTGGCTCAGGAGCACGGCGTCGCCATGGCGATTCATATGGCCGAGAGCCCGATCGCCTGCCTGGCAGCGGTTCATGCTGCCGCTGCTACGGAGAACTTCCTCGCGTTGGAATTCCACTCCAACGATGTGGATTGGTGGGACGACATTATTATCAGCAAGCTGCCGAAGCCGCTGCTGCAACACGGCTTCATCGCCGTTCCGGATGCGCCTGGACTCGGCATTGAGGAGCTGAACGATGAAGTTATCGCACAGCATCTTCATCCGGATATTCCAGGACATTGGGATGAGACGGAATCGTGGAACCACTATTTTGGTAACGACAGGCTGTGGAGCTAAATGAAGAGATTATCCGAGGATGCCGGGCAATAAATAAAACAGCGGCTATTTGGCCGCTGTTTTTATTGCGTTTTTTTGCTCCGTAAGCAAAAATTAATGACTTATGAAAAAGACGCCGATGAATCGGCGTCCTTTTTACATGTATTTTCTTATCCCGCTACGCTTTACTTCTTACCGCTCACTTTGGCCGCCGTCTCTTTTCCCATCGAATCGATTTTCTTGAAAGCATCCTCCAGCGATTGCTGGCCGTACACAACGGCATCCATCTCCGCCTGGTAAGCCTGAACCCATTCCGACCAGCCCGTGGGAGCAGGATAGAACGGAAGCGCCTTCGGCAGCGATTTGTCCAACAGCTCCTTGGCGAGTACATCCTTCTTCTCCAATGTCGGCTCGAGCTCTTTGTAGATCGATTCGCTTATCGGAATGCCGCGAGTAAGCCCGAGCGTTTTGCCAGCCTCCTTGTCGGTAATGAACCATTTGACGAACTCCTTGGCCGCCTGCTTGTTTTTGGAATTGGCGCTGACACTGAGGAAAATAGTCGACTGCGCCCATCCGCCTCCCGTAGGCCCTATCGGATACGAAGCCACGCCTACTTTTCCGGGCATTAACTGCTCAAGCACGCTGACGGAGCCGACCGTCGCACCTCTCGTCATGACCGTGCCGGAAGCCATCGGATCGGCCTTCGGATCATTTTCTACAAAGGCTTTCGAAACTTCGATTGGCGGTACTATGCCATCCTTGCGTAAATCTTTATACAAGTTCTGATACCGAAACCAGACGTCCTTGTCGAGCTGGAACGTTTTCCCGTCGGTCAGCATCGGTCCTTTGCCTTGGGCAATTTGATAATACTGATAGAAGGTCCAGTCGGATGAGGAATCGGCTATCCCGTATTTATTTTTGGGCAGCTTCGCCCTAGCGTCTTTGGCGAACTTGAAATAGTCGTCCCACGTCCAGTCCTTGGCTGGGAGAGGGATTCCAGCAGCCTCCAGCTCCGCTTTGTTATAGGCAAAGCCTTGACCGTTATGGCTTAACGGGATCCCGTACAGCTTGCCGTTGATTTTTAAATAGTCAACAATTTTCGGATCGACGACCCCTTTCAAGTCAATATCGGACAAGTCCTCCAGCGTCCCTCTGCCCGCATAATCTTGAATGTAAGCTCCGTCCATTTGCAATACGTCCGTCATCGTCTTCGAAGCCGCCAAGGTCGTCAGCTTGCTCCAATACCCTTCCCATGCCAAATATTCCGGCTTAAACTTCACATTGGTATGCTGCTGCGAGTAAATATCGAGCGCCTTCAAGGTAGCCTGGTGTCGCGCGTCGGCACCCCACCACATGATGCTTAAGCTTGTCTGTCCGTTCGGATTGGTATCCGTTGGCTTCGCTCCGCTTCCGTTACACCCTGCCAGGACCAGCAATGCGCTTAGAGATACCATAGACACAGAACCTGCTTTAAAGAGCTTTCTTCGACCGTTCATACCTGTTACTCCCCTTTCAAATGGAAAGTTGATTCAGCCTTTCAGGCCTGTTGTCGCTATCCCTTCCACGAAATGCTTTTGCGCGAGGAAAAATACGATGACGGAAGGAACGATGGACAGCAGCGACATCGCAAGCAGCTGCCCCCACTGAATTTCAAACTGATCGACGAACATCCGGAGCGCCAACCCGACGGTGTATTTATCAATGGAGCTTAAATAGAGCATTTGCCCGAAGAAGTCGTCCCAGCTCCAAATGAACGTGAAGATGGCTACAGTAATCAATGAAGGCTTAAGCAGCGGAAAAATAATCCGGATAAAGATGCCGTATACGGAGGCTCCGTCCATCTTGGCCGCTTCGTCCAGCTCTCTCGGTATTCCCCGGATGAATTGTACCAGCAGGAAGATGAAGAAGGCTCCCCCGCCGAAGAAGTGCGGCAAGATTAAAGGGATATAGCTGTCTACCAAGCCGAATTTGTTATACAGAATGTATTGCGGTACCATCGTCACCTGACCCGGCAGCATCATCGTCATTAGAAGGATTGTGAACAGCAGGGAACGGAATTTGAACTGAAGCCGGGCAAAGCCGTAAGCTACGACGGAGCTGCTCAATACGGCGCCGATTACACTCCAGAACTCCATCATCAGCGTATTGGCAAAAAAATGGGTGAAGGTGTACTCGGACGAAAAGCTCCAGCCCTTGATATAATTGTCCCAGATGGGTGTTTCGGGCCAAATGCTCGGCAGCCTCATTTCCTCGTTTTTCTTCAAGGACGCTCCCACCCACCAGATGACCGGATACATCATGAGGAGCGATATGGCGGACAGCATAACGTGCTTGCTTATAGAAGCTACGCGCAGGCGGGACGTATTCATTTGGCCTTCCCCCCTTCCGATTCGTAGAATACCCAGTACCGGGAAGCAAAGAAATTGATCGCCGTCAGGACGCCGATGATAGCGAGCAGGATCCACGCCAAGGCGGACGCGTAGCCCATCTGGTAATGCTTGAACGCTTTTTCAAATAAGAACAGCGCATACACATAGGTTGAATTGACAGGACCGCCCTTCGTAATGACAAAAGCGGAGGTGAACATTTGGAAGGAGCCTATAATCCCAAGCACAAGATTGAAAAACATTACCGGGGACAGCATCGGCAGCGTGATGCGGAAAAATTGCTTCACCTTGCCTGCTCCGTCGACAGATGCAGATTCGTACAGCTCTTGAGGAATTTGCTTTAACCCTGCCAAGAAAATAACCATAGTGGAGCCGAACTGCCATGCACTCAATAAAATCAGCGTACCTAGCGATGTGTTAGGGTTCGTGATCCACCCTACTCCTTGAATGCCAAACCAGCTCAACACCTGATTGATGTAGCCGTCCAGGCCGAACATGTTTCTCCACAGCACCGATACGGCGATGCTGCCCCCAATTAGCGACGGAAAATAGATCGCAGTCCGGTAAATACTCATTCCCCTGATGCTCTGTTTTAAAACAATCGCGACCATTAGGGAACAGAACAGCTTGATCGGCACCGAGAATAACACGAAGGTGAACGTAACGGCTAACGATTTGCGGAATAGCTGATCCTTCATAAAGATGTTGGCATAATTGTCCGCTCCGATCCAGACAGGCTCATCCAGCAAGGAATATTCCGTAAACGATAAGTAGAGCGATTGGGCAATCGGCCATGCCGTGAGCAGCAGAAAACCAGCTAACCAAGGCGAAATAAACAGATACCCTGCGAGATTGGTTTCGGAAGCGTTCTTGATTCTCTTCGAGGAAAGCTGCTGACTTGTAATCGATGTCTCGTTCTTATTTGCAATAGATATCGGATCCGCCATGAACTGCCAGACCTCCTTTCATTATCTTGCATGAACATGGTGTGTAATCACCTGTGCTTATAAAAGTAACAAAAGCGCTTTCAATTGCACAGGAGAGGAATTTATGAATTTGTTTGATTTTTTTCAGAACCGAGTCGCACATGCCGGAAGCATACTTCCACCTTCTTTCGAGGTGTGAAAATATTACGAATTTGCTGAAAATATCTTAAATTCGTCGCATCGACAAACCGGGCAATGTCCTTAACAATAGACATAGGAAATCAATCCTATACCCATCGGAAAGAGTGAGGTGCTTAGCATGAAATTCGATAATCCGGAAGATATCGTTCAATTAACCCCGTTATGGACAGGGGAGCGATTCCCGAACGGCCGGCCGAAAGTATCGGACGATGTTCTTCGCCGCATGAGAAAAATTACGCTGGAAGAGGCATGGGGCCCTCTGTGGAACCGGGGATATACGAATCAGTTTGAAGGCGATTTCAAAATCATTCATCCTGAGAAAACCATGGTTGGACGCGCGGTTACCGCCGTCATGATGCCCAGACGGCCGGATTTGCACGAGACGCTCCTTACCTATGGTCATGAACAGGAAGGCCGAAAAGGCTTTTTCAATCAATGGGTAATCGATTCGCTCGGTGAAGACGACGTTGTGGTCGTTGATATGTACGACAAAATTTACCAGGGCACCTATGTAGGCGGGAATCTGTCGACGGCGATTTCTACCCGCACGAAACGAGGCGGCGCCGTAATTTGGGGCGGTATACGGGATAATCAGCAGGTTGTGCAGATTGAAAATATCAACGTCTACTTCCGCGGAAGTGATCCTACTGCGATCGGGGATTGCACGATGATCAGCATGAACGCCCCGACACGAATCGGACGTGCCGTGTGCTTGCCGGGAGATATCGTTCTCGGTACTCCTTCCGGCGTCATCTTCATCCCGCCGCATTTGGCGGAGCTTACCGTTGTGCAGGCGGAGAAATCTCAGGTTCGGGATGTGTTCGGCTTCGTTCGTTTGAAGGAAGGAGTTTATACCACCGCGCAGATCGATTCGTCGTGGACGGTAGCTCTGTGGTCGGATTTCCTGAACTGGTTCAACCAATCGGACGATGCAGCGGAGTACCGTCATTTAACGTGGGATAGAGAGCTGGAAGAAGCCCGCAAAATCGATGCGAACGGATCTAACGACGTACGTTTGTAAATGGCCGCAGGGACGCTTTTCATGCCGGGGAACAGCTTGCTCCTCGAATCCTGAAAAGCAGTCCCTTTTTTTCATCATAAAAAGAGGCTTCCATCGACATCTGCATGGCAATGACAGCCTCCTCATTAGTTCAGCATTACTGTGCTGAATCTCTATATTCGCTTGGCGACAGACCAACCTTCTTCTTGAAAATTTGGCTGAAATACCGCGAATCCTTATAGCCTACCTTTTCGGCTACCTCATAATTTTTCAGATGTGTGCATTTAAGCATCTCTTTCGCTTTCGTAATCCGAATTTCCGTCAGCTGATCGATGAACGTCTTCCCTGTGTTCATTTTGAACAGCGAGCTTAAATACGTCGGGGTCATATAGACCTTTTGTGCGACGCTGTACAATGTTGCGTTCTGGCATTCCTGCTCCATATATTGAATCGTCTTTTTAATAATATTGCGGTGGCTTTCCCCTTCGTTCTGCAGCAGAACCTCCCGTAATGCCGAGAGCTGCTCCGTCACATAGGCTTTAATCTGCCGCATCGATTTCATCTGTACAACAGCCGTGCTTTCACACGGTTTGTAAACGTTTACGTTTTCCAAATCGGTAAGGATTCTTTTCTCCAACCCCAATAAAAGTCGGATCGTCAGCTCATAGATTGATTTGCTGTCAACAGGTCCATATTGCAATATATGCGTATAAAACCGTTCGACCGCACACTCGATCTCCCCGCTAGACGGCGCATGCTTCAGAAACTCCAGCAATTCCTTTTCCTTCTCAACAGGATATTTGCCAACCGGCTGGTATCGGATCAGCTCATTATAATAAACCACTTCTCCGTCGCTTTTATAAAACTTGTCCTGCAAAGCCGCCAGAGCTTGGCGGTATGACAAATGCACGTCCGCCAGGTTCGAGCAAGGTCTGCCGACGCCAATATGCACCGGATGGGGCATCACGCCGTTCAGCTTGCTGTTGATGGATTCTATCAGTTCACGCGACACCCATGAAAATAACAATCCGAGCCGTTCCTCGCTATCTGTAAATATAACGATGCTGCCGGCACCATGCTCGTATCGCTGCAAGTAATCGCGAATTTCTTTCAAAGCCTTCCTCTTCTCCCATTCCTCGCCGCTGGACCTGGCAGGCTCGAGCAGCGCAAGAGCAGGGAAATTAAAATAAGGATTCAGCTTCAAGTAGAAGCATATTTCTTTGAAGCGCTGCTTGTAATAATTCTCCCTGGACACCAGGCTGCTTAAAAAACGCTCTCTCATCAACTCTAACATCTCGTCTTCATCGAACAACCGCTCTTTGTTCAGCAAAATCCATTTCCCCTTTTAGGACACCCGTAAGGTGCATCCGAATGGTCCCGCAGTTTCCATGAATCTTATAATAAGCCAGCGTGCGCATGCTTGATATGCTCGAGAAACAATGACTCAGCCGCGTCTATATCTCCGTTTCTTAACGAATCGATCAATGCGTTGTGAGCTTCAACCAGCTTGTCGGAGGAATGGCGCTGATTCGATATGGCCATAAAGCGCATCACCTTGGTGCTCATCCGCTCCCAAGCCTCCAGAATAGCGTGGTTCCCGCATTGCTTGTAAAAAAATCCGTGAAACTCCAGATCGATCTCCACGGTTCCCATGAGATCCTCCGTTTCAATGGCCTCTTTCATTCGTGAGACCACTTCCTCCAAATACTGAAAATTGCTGTCGTCGAGCTTCGGCATCGTTCGTCGGACGGCAAAGCCTTCCAGAATCTCTCGTAAAATATAAATGTCGTTGATTTCGTCTCTTGTAATATTGGAAACCACCGACCCTTTGTTAGCCTTGCCGATAATGAGCCCTTCCTGCTTCAATCTTTCCAGAGCCTCTCTGACAGGAGCTTGACTGATTTGGAACCGGCCGGCAATGTCCGTTACAATTAATCGCTCGCCAGGAGATAACCCCCCTTCCAGAATCTCTCTCTTGAGCCTGGTGTACACTTGAGTGCTTATCGAATGAGAAAGCAAAGGGATTGAATCGCTAGGCAATATCCATCACTTCCTTTTTATCGATTATCGATAATAAGATTTGCAGCCTTCTTAGAATAGATTATCGATAATCGATTATCTATTAATCACATTATAATGCTCCTCCCTTCATTTGGAAATAGCAAAAAACAAGAGAATTTGTCGAAGCTGATATTCGAATACGGCAAATTTGGTGAAATGACTTACTTTTACGGTAACAGTCCCGTCACTTCGTTTCCAAAGGAAAAAGACAAGGCTCATCGCAAATGATCCTTGTCCTGTCCCTAGCCTATTCAGCTCGTGTATTGTTTATAAAAATCCAAGCCGCGAATCAGCTTCTCTTCCGCTTCATCGATGTTCCCCGACTTGATAATGCCCAACAGCTCAGCGTGGGAATCCGGAATACTGTACCCGGAATGATCCTGGTTCGTTACTGAAATAAATCGCATAATTTTCGTCTTGATCCCGTCCCATATTTGCAGGAAGAGCGCGTTACCGCTTCTTTTGTAGAAATGCCCGTGGAATTTCATATCCAGTTCGACCAATAAGTAGGCGTCGTTATTGTCCACTGCGGTTCTCATCTCGATCAAGATTTGCTGCAAATAGTCGATATCGCTCTCATTCAAAGCCAGCATCGTTTGCCGCAAAGCATAGCCTTCGATCAGCTGCCGCAGCTCATAAATATCACGGATTTCGTCCTGGGTTATTTCGGAGACGACCGATCCCTTATTGGCTTTTCCCACGATAAGCCCTTCCTGCTTAAGCCGTTCCAGCGCCTCCCTCACGGGAGCTTGACTTACTTCATATTGCTTGGCAAGCTCTAGGACGATCAACCGGTGTCCGGGAGCGAGACTTCCTTTCAATATTTGCTTTTTCAAGGATAAATACACTTGCTCGCTTAACGAGGTTGCCGAAATGGCATAATTGACCGTATCCATTAAAGAGGCCTGATCCTCCCATCGGATGATGTAGTCCACCGTTCAATCGATGGTGAGTTTATCTTAAAGAGTAAACGGCATGTTCGTCAAGCGGCATAACTTAAAAAGCTGACGCCGTAGTAGAACGGCTTCAGCTGGTAGGCCGGCCAAGCGATTATTTGCTCAGCTTATAGATCGATAGACCGTTTTTGGCCTCCAGTAAAGGATAGTTCGCTAGCAAATATTGATGGAGCGTCCCGTCATCACCATAAATCGTTCCCTGCAGCGGAACAAAGTAGGCTGCGCCATGGTTCACGAAATATTGTAATTCCGCTACCGGATCGCCGGGCATCGTATTGCCCACCCTCCATCCCCTCCGGTGACTGGCATTCAATAATGACGGATCGTCGGTGCCGACAACGATCAAATCGTCAGGTTTCGTCAGCTTTTGTACCACTTCGGCTTGCTGCAGCACCTGATTCAGCTGATAATCAAGAATAGGCGCCACAATCAGGCAGCTGTGATAGGCTAACAGGAGCAACCATGCGACCGACACCAGTCTTCCGAGTATCCATTGGTTTAACATATGGAACAGCTTGGCCCCGAGCAGCGCTACGAGAGGTCCGGTGAAGATTAAGTAGTAGTTGAAGCGGATCGTAGCGACAATCGTTACGAGCTCGATGATCATGGCAATTGCCCATATGCCGATAGGATATTGCCGCTTCCAGTTCAACACGAGCAATCCGCATACGAACATGGCGACTCCATACCAGGTGAAGGTTTCGGGCAGCTGCTCGACAAAAAAACGCTGCGCCGCGTCCGTTGTTATGCTCGTCAGCAAATTCGGCAATATGTGTTTAGACGCAATTCCGCTGACGAACGGAAATTCGGCAATCGTGCTCAACCAGCGAAAATACAGGAACGGCGGCAGCAGAGCTATGACGGCGAACAACCACAGCTCCCACTTGGCGAACATGCGCCAGCGGTAAGCTGTAGCAGCCATCCACAGCATCGGGATGCCCACGAATATGGTAGGGATCTTTTGCGAGATCGCCAGCGCCGTGAACAGTCCCGCCATGATCAGCAGCCATCGCTTGCGGCTATCCCTCCATTCGGAGAACCAATAGAAGGCTCCGAGCATGAAGAAAAGCGCCGCCGACTCCGGCATGATGGCTCTTGAATACAAGATGCTGACCGGCAGCATTCCGTAAATAAGCACCGCTAGCCAGCCTATGGACGGCGAGAAATAGCTCTTCCCAATCCGATACAGAAAATACGCGGAGCCGATAAAAAAGAGGATGGGAACCGCTCTTGCCAATGCATAATGCTGACCGAAAAGCTGATACAGGATCGCGATGATCCATGTCGTGATTTGAAACTCCAGCTGAACATAATTAGGCAGCGGACCGTCATAATTCAACTGCGGGTACAAAATATGGAAGCGATGGCCGATAAAATTCAAGGCGATGGATTCGGTATCCGATTGCCTCCAGGAATCGTATTCGTAAGGCGAGTTCGTTATGTAAGGGATGCGCAGGGCTGCAATGAACATGAATACAAGAAGAGTTACAAGCCATCCGTATCTGGGTTTCCTGTCCAAGCCGCGGCTTCCTCCTGTCACTACTTGTTAATAACCAGAATTCCAATGATAATAATGGCCGTTCCGATGAGCTTGTTCCATGTAAACGTCTCCTGCAGCAAAAAGTACGACAGAAGCACCACGTTCACATAACCTAAGCTCACCATGGGATACGCATAGCTTAGTTCCGTTTGGGTGAGCACTTTAATCCATAATAGAAAGCTTGTTCCGAATAACACCAGACCGACGACAATTTCCGGAGTCTTGAGAAGTCTGAGCATATCTTCAGGGAGAGTTTGTAAGCTTAGACCGACATCCCCCAGCTTGTTCGAGCCGAGCTTCAATACAACCTGTCCCAATGAGCCGAGTACTACGGAAACCACAATCCATACTAACGTTTTCATACCGCGTGCTCTTTGTTCCACTTTTTATCGAACTTCACTTTTTTCAACAGCATGAAGTAGCCAATAATCGTTTTCCAGATTTTCATTTTGCTCTTGCTTTCTTTGAGATGGTATTCCAATATTAAAGGATACTCGCCTGCTTTCACTCCCATTTTGCTAAAACGGGCCATAATTTCCGCCATGCACTCGAACCCCGCACTCGTAATGAAAGGGCCGTCGTAAGAGCTCATCGCTTTGCTCAAAAATCCGACCCGGTAGCACCGGAAGCCGCACGAATAATCATTCACGTTGTCGATAGGGAAAAACAGCTTGAAAAACAGCTTCGCTCCGCGGCTGAACAGCTTGCGGTGCATGGCAAGCCCGAGCTCCTTGCCTCCTGCCGTGAACCTGGAAGCAATGACCATATCGAGCTGTTCATGAACAAGCTTCTTCACCAGATCGGGGATGATCGCAGGGCTGTGCGTATTGTCAGCGTCCAGCGTAATCAGTAAGTCCTCTTTATCATAATGATTCACGACATATCGGAACATCGTGTTCATCGCTTCCCCTAAGCCTCGGTTCGTCGGATGCGTAATCGACTTCAAGTCGACACAACAAGCACCGTATTCTCTGAGAATGGCCAACGTATCATCCGTGCTTCCGTCATTGATGACAAGGATATGCATAGGGTCATCCAGCTTAGATCTAAGCGATTCCAGCTTCAATAGCAAAATGGGCAGCACACTTCCCTCGTTATAGGCGGGGAGTCCAATAATAACATTACGCTCCATCTGGCACCTCTCTTTCAATCCGGATTGGATCCTTGATTATTCCCGATGTTCGCACCCTATCTCCAAGTTTATTCTCATAGTCCGCATTTCATGATTGTCCGGCGACACGTTACGCGGCTGACGGGTCCTGCACCTCCGGCCTGAATCCTTCGTTTCCTTGCGAATGATATAACCATCCCACCAATAATGAGGTCATGTATATGAGGTTTGTAACCAAAACGAGATTGGATTATTTGGAGTCGCTGCTTCAAGCTATCGGGGACGAGAGCAAGCGGAAAGAAGCGCTATATATGCTGGAATCGATAACCAGAGATATTGAGGAAAATTATGCCGAAATAGAAAGGCCCATCCGTTTGTACGAAAAGTAAACGGACGAGCCTATAATTGCATCTGTATGCACAATACAAAAAAGCCGCGGACATCCCCGCGGCCTTTCTGTTTGTATTGCGCTATAAAATTGGATTATTTTGTATATTCGGTTACAAGACGTTTCGCTTCTCCGCCCGCTGTAGTGAAGACTTCAAACACTTTGAGAGTCAACGGCGAATCGAATTGTTGGGACGTGCCTTTGAACGTAAAGTTGTTCTCTCCGGTTACAAGACGGTTAGCTCCAATGAAGGAACCTGTGCTCGTGCCGACCAATCGGCCGGAAGCATCATACAATTCGAATTGCAGCTTGGAGAAGTTTTGATCCACTTGAATGCTCGGTTCTCTCTCAATGTCCATGATGAACTTCCCTTTGTACGAGTACTCCAGAGTTTGGATGCTGAACAAGTAAGAGACATCCCAATGGGAAACATCAAATTTGAACGGATAGACGCTGAACTTCGTATTCTCTTCTTGTTTTTGCACATCTACCCGGTACGATGCGATCGTTTGTTTATAAGGAGCTGCGGTTTTGGCGTCGACGATTTTCAAGCCGAGCCCTTGTCCTGCTTCGGACAACGGGATATTAAAGGAATAATTCACTACAATACCGGAATTCGGCAAGATCGGCGTATTGGTAATCGTTTGGCGTTGACCGCTGTACTCATAACCTTCAGGATTCAGAAGGTCGGCTTGGAACTCAGGAATCGAAATAGGCTTGTCGCTTGAATTGTTAAGTTTGAATTTGGCGGTTACGATTTTGTTGCCTTCCTCTTCGTTATCGTAGGTATGCAATTCCACCAAGGATACTTGCAGGCTTGGATGAATCAAATCGCTGCGCGTATCGAAGGTCATCGCTTCACCCAACGTATACGGTGCAAGAGCTGTTGTGCCGCCGTTGACCGGAAGCAAAATGTTCAATCGGCCCACCTGATATTGAATGACCTCACCTGGAGCTGCTGCGCTAGCGCCCGCTTGAGCGAAGGATTCCTTCGTCAGCAGATTCAGACTCGCAAGCTCCGTATCTTGATCGGTTGGAATCGCAAAGTGAATATATTTCTCTTCCTTGCTATCCAGCACCAATGCTCCCTCTTCTACCCGCTTGCCTGTGAATACTTTCGCTGCCGTCTTCCCGTCGAGCGAGAATTCCGGAATCGTTTCGCGCTTGTCCGTAGGGTTATATGCAAGCAATTGTACGACATACACGGTGCCTTTGTCCGTCGATTGCTTGTCGATATTCACCGGAGTGTACTGGATCGGCGAAGTCAGGGACGGAATTGTGAACGAATCCGACCACTTTTTCACCGAAGCGGCATCCGTAATCGGCATATCGCTTCCCTGCCAGCCAAGACCGGCAACCGGGATATTAAGGATTGGGGTTTCTTTCTTCGGATAGACGTAATAATCCACGTCCGTCCAATTCACTTCCGCCAGCTGCACATCGTCTGTGCGGTCAATCACAGCCATGTAGCTCAGCTCCGAATTGGCCTTCGATTGAACGGCTTTAATATTCGATGCGCTCGGCTGGAGCGTATACTCGGTGCCGTCAGACGTTTTGACGCGAAGCTCGTATTCCGGAACGCGTACGATGCCGGTGCTATTGTTTTTCATCCGAATGACAACCCCAATCCGGGTGCCTTCAGGAACATGCTCGTTCAAAATGCTTTTTACTTCCACGTCCAAATTGTCGGTTAATTTATGCACGGCTATCGCTTCGGAAGCAACCGGTGCGACCGGTGCTGCTTCGTCCGCGAAAGCCGAATACCCTGTACTCATCAACGCTGCGGATACGACCAGGACTGCTGCTGTCTTCTTCATCTTGTTGTTCATTGTTTCTCCTCCTTAGATCAAATATTATTGCGCCGCAAGCTGTACTTTTTCCTTGTCCTTCAATTGATGCTGACCGGAAACGATCAATGGCTCGCCTTCCTTAAGCCCCGATAGAACCTCTTGATGCGTATCGCTCAGACGGCCAAGCTCTACCTTGCGCTTCTCCACCTGATCGCCTGCCATCACGAATACGAAGGTTTCCCCGCCTTCTCTGACTACACTCAAGGTAGGAATAGCAACTACCACTTGATCCTGATCCTCGGTCAGAAGCACCTGCGCCTTCATTCCCGGTCTAAGCTTGCCGTCCGCGTTAGGAGCTTCCAGCTCCAGGGAATACGACTTCGATTGAGCACTCATAACATCGGCCAAGTAATTCACTTTGCCCTTAAGCTTCTCTGTAGAGCCCGGAATGTAGAACGTGAGCTCCTGCTTGCCGCGAACCAGCGCTGCGGAGCTTTCCGTCAGCTCGGCTTTGACCTTGATCGGATCAAGCTGCTGAATTTGTGCAGCCTTGAAGCCGGCTTGAATTGTCATACCCGCCTCGACCGGCAAATCCGTCAAGATGCCGTTCGCCGTAGCCTTCACTTCCATGTTCTCCAGCGTACGGTCCGCTTCACGTACCGACAAGTTAGCCGATTGGAGTCCTTGCTCCAGCTGTGCGAGGGAATTGGTCGAATCCAGCGTCTTCAGCTTATTGCGGTTGCTATCCAAATCCATACGCAAATTGTTCACTTGCGTTTCCATTTGCTCCAGCTGAATTTTGGTCACAAGGCCTAAATCATAGTCGTTGCGCATTTTGTTGTAGTTCTTCTCCGTATCCTTCAACGACGATTCGAGCTTGGCTATGCCGACCTGCAAATCCTGCTTCGAGTTGGCCAAATCTTCACGGGCTTTCACCAGCTGCGCTTGCGTACCGGAAATCGTGATTTGGGCTCTCTCCTTGTTAAGGAGCACATCCGTCGGATCCAGACGCAAGATCACATCGCCTTTAACGACCGCATCTCCGCGCTTTTTCAATATCTCCTGAATATCGCCTGATGCTTTGGATACGACGTCGATTTGCAAGGACGAGACGACATCGGCTACTTGCTCGAGAGGCTCGGCGATTTTTCTTTTCTCTATCTTCTCTACTTTAACCGTCTTGATTTGCGGTTCGGCCGCGGTCGGAGCCGCAGGCTGCGGAGAGCACCCTGTGAACAGGGCTGCACTAAGCAGCAGCACTCCCATTGTTTTTGAATGCTTTTGGATTGAGCTTTTAAATGTCAGGTTCATTGGACGATTCTCCTTTTCCCTTGTCTTTCTTATTGCTGAAGCGTTGCAGCATTGTTTTTATTTACTTTCTTCTTTTTCGAGAACATCCGGCCGATTCTTTCCTTCATGCCTTCAATAATTTCATAAACTACAGGCACGACAACCAAGGTAAGAACGGTCGATGTGGTCAAGCCGCCGATAACAACTACGGCCAGCCCCTTGGAAATAAGCGATCCATCGGATAACCCAAGTCCCAATGGGAGCAAGGAGAACACCGTCGCTCCGGCTGTCATAATGATCGGGCGCAAACGGGTCATCCCTGCCTTGACGAGCGATTCCCTTACGGAAACCCCTTCTTCCCGAAGCTGCTGCACACGGTCGATTAACACGATGGCGTTGGTTACAACGACACCGATCAGCATCAGAAATCCGATCAAGGAAGTAATGTTAATCGATTCTCCCGCTATGAAGAGGCCTAGGAAACCGCCGATGGCCGCAAGCGGAAGGGAGAACAGAATAACGAATGGAGCACTGGCATTGCCGAACGCAATAACCATGACCAAATATACCAGACATATGGCGGCTACCATCGCTACAGCCATCTGCCCGAAGCTTTCCTGAATATCGTCGCTGACCCCTTGAGCCGCGGTTCTGACTCCGCTCGGGAGGTCGACTTCACCCAGTGCTGCTGTAACTCTGGCGCTCACGCCGCCTTTATCCTTGCTGTTAATTTTGGCGGTAATTTTAACGAATTGCTCCTGCATTTCGCGGGCGATGGACGCCGGTGCGTCAACCTGACGAATTTTTGCCACTTCATTCAAGTTCACTGTAGATCCGGTCGGCGTTTTAATTTGGAACAATCCGATTTTATCCACCGAGTTCTTGTAATCGTCAGCCAGCATGAGCTGCGTCTTGAATGTAACGTTGTCGAACTTCAGATCGCCGAAGTCCTCCTTGCCGAGCCAGACGCGAACCGTATCGAGGATTTGTGCGGAAGACAAGCCGTATAAGCGCGCTTTGTTCTGGTCGACCGTCACTTCAACCTGCATCTTCTTCTCGTTCAAGTTGTCCTCGATTTCCTCAAGCTCAGGGAACTCCTTCATCTTGGCTTTGATCAGCTCCGCACTGGCCATTAACTGATTGAGGTCATCCCCCTTCAGCAGGTAGGAAAAGTCCTCGCCCGTGCCTCCCATGGATGCTGTCAGCAAAGTTCCTTCTACTTCAGAACCTTTCGGAACCAAGTACAAAATTTTGTCCGTAAAGTCTTTCGCCGCTTGCTTGGCATCGGTATTTTGTGAGACGGCACCCATAATCATGGCTTTATAAGCTACGCGCTCACCGCTTGTATCCATTTGATCGTAACCGACCATCGTCTCATAGTAATCAAAGGTAGGCTGGCCGGCAGAATCTTTCGACTCTTTCAGCATAGCTTCAATTTCTTTCATCTTCAAATCCAACGATTCAAACGATGTTTCCCGAGGAAGCTTCACCGTAAACTGTACTTGCTTATCCGTCGCGCTCTCAGGCATGAAGGCCGCCGGCAGAAAAGGAACCGTACCTGCCAAAGAAACTACGAAAACCAGGAAGGAAATAAGCACTGTTTTCTTTGGATTATCAAGAGACCAGTTCAATACCGATCTATATTTCATTGCAAATTTGCCGACATGATCTTCGTCATGGTATTTGATTTTGTCGCTTTTCAATACCATAAGCTTAGCAAGCATCGGAATAACCGTCAACGCAACGACCAGGGAAGTCATCAACGCTACAACCAGGGTAATGGCAAACGGTCTGAAGATATCGCCCAAAATGCCGCCTACAAACGCGATAGGCAAAAATACGCCTGCTGTAGTAATCGTAGACGAGGTGATAGCCGAAGCCACTCTCGCCGTTGCCATCTTGATAACCGATTCATTGCGCTCTTGGGCGCGCTGCAGCTCGCTGTAAATATTCTCGATAACAACGATACTGTCGTCCACGACGCGTCCGACCGCTATCGTGAGTCCGCCGAGGGTCATAATGTTCAAGGTGATGTCCAACGGCGCCATAATGGCCAACGTTGTTAAAATAGATAATGGGATGGAGACCAAAACGATAATCGTCATACGAACATTTCTTAAAAAGAGCAAAATCATGATGGATGCAAGGATGGCACCGGAGATCCCTTCCTTCAACATCCCGTGGATCGATTTCTCAACATCGTTAGCGGAGTTGTAGACCGTCGTGAACTTGAGGTTCGGGAATTCCTGCTCCCACCCGGCCATCAACCGCTTCACTTCATTAGCGAATTCTACCGTATTGGCATCTTTACTTTTGTAAAGCGTAAGACCGATCGCCGGATTGCCGTTCAACCGGGTCACAAATTTGGAATCGGAGATCGCTTCGATTTTGGAAAGCTGCTTCAGAAGCACCGTCTCACCTTGCGGAGTCGAAAGCCTCATATTCTCAAGATTGTAGATCGTATTCAAATCGCTCTGGATTCGAACCATCTGCGTATTCCCGTTGAAATCCGCCATCCCTGCAGGACTGGTCAACAGTGCCGCCTGGATGCTCTGGGAAACTTGCGATGGCGTCAAGCCGTAATTGGTAATTGCATTAATGTCCAGCTTCAGCTTCAGCGTAGCTTCCTGCTGACCTACGGAATCGACATGGTCGATCCCTTTCATTGCGCTTAACGTCGGTTCAATGACGTCTTTATAAATGCGGTTCAGTTCTTCCTGGTTCATTCCGTTGTCGCCGTTAAGTGCAGCGAAAAAGACCGGGAATTCATTGCTGCCGAACTTCGAAACTTTAGGCTTCGATGCCCCTTTCGGCAGGATGACGTCCTGAATGGCGGCCTCTATATCTTTCTTGGCGTCATCCGGACTTCTTCCGTTAACGAGCTCGACGGTTATTGCCGAAAATCCGTCATTGGAGGTGGAATTGATTTTCTTCAATCCTTCTATACCGACGATCCGCTTCTCCAGCTTCTTCGTCACGTCCTCCATTACGTCTTTCGGCGGCGCAGAATAGACCGTGCTTACAAACACGACCGGCAGCGAAATGTCCGGCATGCTCTCCTGCTTCAGCGTCGAGGATGCGTAGGTTCCCGCCAGGAACAACAGGACGCTGATGATAATAATCGCAGCTGCGTTTTTCAGGGAAAAATGGGTTAACTTGTTCATCTCTCTACTCCTCCACTTTCTTTAATCACTTCGTCCTTCCCATCCTCATGATGCATTAATCACTCCCTTACGAAGTTTACAAATAACCCTTTATCGCAGGCGCATTCTTGCTTCTTGCCAATCTTGATGCAGCTGTCGAAGACTCGCCATCATCAATTGCTGTATTTCAGAAATTTCCTTGCATCTTTGTCTGAACTGCTTCAGAGAATCCCTCTCGACCGCGGTCATATCCGTCAACGAGCCTGAAGCCTCGAGAGCCGTCTGAACCACTTCGTGAGACTGCTTCAATTTATCTTGAAATGACCGGATCCAGGCCATGTTGTAGCCGTCGGATAGCGTATAGTAGTTTTTCCTGTCGCTGCTAGTAGGACGCTTGCTGCACAGATCGTTCCGCTCCATCGCGCGGATATGTACACTGATCGCCGCCTTCGTGACCCCCAGCCTTTCAGCCATTTCCTGAATGCTTAGCGGTTCCGTAGCGAACAGCAGCAGCGTGAAAATTTTCCCGACCAGAGGGCTATAGCCCTCGTGCTCCAAATTAAGCGACATGTGATTGCTGACAAGCTGCATGATGTCAGAGTAGGTTTGCGGAGGCAAATGATTCATAGCAATCTCCTTATGTACTACGTTGTTAACGTTACGAATGTTGCTAACGATCTTGATAAATTTGGATTGACCCTTACAAACTGACCAGTCATTCCACTTAGTAAATATATCGAATAAAACCGTGAATTACAAGTAAATTTTTTAATATAAAACGGTGCAAAATCATATTATGACCAGTCAGTCATATCTTGACTAAACATACCTTCGCGTATACAATCTGTGTATGACTATGAATCGGGAAGTGAGCCAATGAAAGATAAAAAATTGCAAATTGTGCAGGCGGCTATCAAGCTGTTCGCAGAACGAGACTACCATACGACCTCGATTCAGGATATAGTCAGTCTTGCCGGCGTAGCGAAAGGCTCCTTCTACTTGCACTTTCATTCCAAAGAAGAGCTGTTAATCTCGATCTACAACTATTATTTCGACTTGATCCGGGCCGGTTTTGACCAAGCGTTGTCGGATACCGCTGCCACCCCGCGCAAACGGTTGCACAAGGCCATCCTCCTGCAATTCGACTTCGTCGTTGGAAACAAGGAATTTTTATCCATGCAGCAGGTGAATGGTGCGGCGTTCATTCAGAATGCAGCCGTGAAGGAGCTTCTCCTCGATCTAGGGGCCCAGGTTCTGGAGTGGATCCAGAAACGGGTCGTCGAAGTGTACGGACCTGAAATTGAGCCTTACTCCTGCGACTGTGCGATCATGCTGCACAGCTTAATGAAGGAATACATGTTTTACTATTTCGGCTATAACGTTCCTATGGATATCCCTCAGCTAACGGAATTTATCTTGGATCGTTTGGACGATCTAGTCCAGGGTATCCTCTCCAAACGCCCTGCCCCTATCATGCCGGATATCGATGCGCTTAAGCTTCACTGCCATTGCATCAAAGAGCCGGACTGGCAAGCCTGCGCTGAGCAGCTTACCCAATGGATCCGCGGACATATCCAGGACAAGAGCGCTGCCGAAACGATGCTCCAATCGCTCAAAGCGCTCGTGGAGGAATGGAAGAAAGATAAGCCGAACGAGGTTATCGTTCAAGGCATGAACAGCTACCTGCTTACCTTGGGAAAAGGGCATAAGCAGCTTCGCGAGCAGCTTGAGAAGCTGTTCGCTTTGAAGGCGGTCGCAGCCAAAGCCGATTAGACTGATTTGAAATGGTTCTTGCAAAGATGACTTCATGTCATCTTTTTTATTTGTCCAGGCTTCTTGAAATTCATTTCTCCGCTAAACCTGCCGGCCTTGCCGGGGAAGAGCTAACTCATTCATTTGTTTACGAAGGAAGTGCCGCATCCGTTCCATAAAATACGATCCTCTGGCCGATGCACAAATATTGGTAAAATCCATGGCTCCTTAAGGAATGCTCCTTTGAATGATACCACTATGAATCCTGTATTCATGGGATTATTCCGTTTAAATTGTTTTTTCCCAAAAAAATAAGGCAGGCTCCTGTCTTTCCGACATGAACCTTGCCCGCATATGGAAATGCTTATGATTATTTTTTGTTCCTAATGTCCATCATCTTGACGATCCATACCGCCGCCTCAGCGCGAATGGAAAGCTGTTGCGGGGCAAAAGCTCCGGTGCTTCTTCCTCCCACAACGATAATTCCGTTCTTCTCGGCAGCGGATACCGCGTCCCTTGCCCACTCGGGAATATCGGCATCATCCGAGTAATCTGTGCTCGGATCTGCAGGCAGCGGCATTCCTGAAGCTTTAAATACCATTGTAGCCATTTCGGCGTGAGTGATATTCGCATCAGGACGGAACGTGCCGTCCGAGTAGCCGTTCACAATGCCAAGCTGAACCGCTTGGGAAATCGATCGCTCGGCCCATGGCTGGATGCTATCGTTATCCTGGAATACCAGCTCCGAGCCTTGCACCCCGGGCTTTAACGCATTCATTAGCATAACCACGAATTCAGCTCGGGTCACATTTCCGTCCGGACGGAAAGTAAAGTCGGGGTAGCCGTTCACGATTTGGAGCTCGAAAGCTCTTGCTATTTCCCCTTTCGCCCAATGTCCCTCGATATCGGTAAATTCTTCCGTTTCAGGTTTTTCCGTATCCGGCTGTACCGTGACCTTGCTTGAAGCGGTGAACCCTCCATCTTCCGCTGCAGCGGTAACCATGGCGGTACCCGGAGTCATCCCTGTGACCTGGCCTGACTCATTGACCCGGGCAATACCGGGATCGCTGCTGCGCCAAGCTACCTTCTGGTTGGATGCATTCACCGGAAGCACAGTTGCCGTAAGCTTGCCGACTCCGCCCTCTTTTACAGTCAGTTCGGCACGATCTATCTTAATGCTCTCTACCTCGACCGTGTCAGGAGTAGTTGATACCGTGACCTCGCATGACACAGACAGCCCGCTGTCATCCGATATGGCCGTGATAATCGCCGTTCCGGCGGAAATGGCGGTCACCTTGCCTTCACTGTCCACGGAAGCAACTCCGCTCTTGCTGCTGCTCCACGTTACTTTTCGGTTAGGCGCATTTTCAGGAGACAACGAAACCGACAAGGCATCACTTTTTCCGACCTGTAACGTCAGCTTGGGTACATTCAGAGCGATGTCACTGACTTTTACCCGCAAGGCGTATAAAGTTAATTGCGTTTTCTTCATTCCGATTGCATAGACGCTTCCATCCTCACTGACGGCCGGGACGTTAATTCCATCCGGTGTGTTGAGAACGTATCTCCACTGCAGACTGCCGTCATCCGGATTTAATGCTTGAACCATGCCGTCGGCTGTAAGGAAATGGAGCGTGCCGTTCGTGCCCTTGACGACCTGTGTTATTGCTTTGCCAAAGCCCGTTTTCCATTTCAATGTGCCATTGGAATGAAGTGCATATACGGTCGAATCCGCTGCTCCGAAATAGACCGTTGTTCCGTCATTTCCAATCACGGGTGAGGTAGGGATTCCTTTCAAGCCGTATTCCCATTGCTTCGAGCCATTGGAGTTTAGCGCATACAGCTTGCCGTCCCCCGCCCCGATATAGATCGTGCCGTCCGTACCGATAACCGGTACCGTGTTAACCATTCCCCCGGCTTTAAAGGTCCATTTGATGCTGCCATTCGGTTTGATGGCATAGAATGTCTCGCTTTCATTACCCGCATAGATCGTTCCGTCTTGACCTATCGACATGTAGGCTGTGGTGGTATGTCCTACTTTCGAAAACCATTTCTTGGTACCGTCTGCAGGATCCAGCGCATACAGCATACCATCGTTTGCAGCTGCATACACGGTTCCGTCCGTCCCGAATACGGGCTTGGAACTAACTGGTCCCAAGGATACCGACCATTTTGGCGTACCGTCCGGAAGTATGGCGATGAAATCCCCCTCATTGTATTTGGAGCTGCCCGCTCCGATGTATATCGTGCCGTCAGGCCCAACGGTCGGCGGACTTAGTAAAGGACTGGGGGGAGAGTAGTCCCATTTCTTCTTCCCATCTTGTGTACTGGCAGAAAGAACGCCTTGGAACCCTACATAAATAAAATAATTTAACCCCAAATAAACCGTACCGTCCGATCCCACGGCTGGAGCTCCTAAGGGACTGATCAGCTCTGGGTAAGGTGCGCTCCAAACCAGACTGACATTTCCTTTATTTGTAATAGAATTTATCAGCAGATCGGTTCGAATACGCGGAAAATAGTTCATATCAGGAATCGTGAGCTGCGGAGCAGCACCGGCCGAGTTGAATGCAGGAATGATAGAAAGCCCGACGATACACGAAATCATCGCAGCTCCTACCTGCTTTATCAGAGTACTCCGATTGGTTAGCATAACGGATCTCCTCTCTTACACTTCCCCTTACATAGGTACAATAAAAATACCTTCACCATATCACAGGTAAAGGTATTTCTATTGCTTCTGTTTGCTAACGTATGCAGTGAATCGTCATTCCATGCCAGGGAAGTTTGATTTTCAGAAGCTTCACGAATAGGAGTCGGACTGCCGCCCCATCTGGCTGCTGAATTTACTTCACGATCTTTTCCTGCTTCTTGTTTGCCGGAATCGGCTCAGGGGCCGTGCTTTGATCGTTAGCGGTAAGATCAATGCCGAAATCTTTGGCAAACACCATATGCGTATCGACTAGGACATTGTCCGTATTCTCATCAAGCTGGAATACCCTGGCACCGCGAAGCCGGTTGCGGTCAGCGCCTGGCAACCCATACGTGCCAAATCCTGCGCTTCCTGCATAACCAAGCAGCACGCCGTAGTAGTTGCCATGGTATGTATTGACATGATCATGCCCGCAGAAGACGCCTTTGACGTCGCCTCGCGCCAAAATGGCCGAGAACATGCCGCTGTTAATCGGACCGGGACACTCGTCTTCGTTCCGTTCGCCCACAATCTGGTGTTTGGCTACCGCTCTTGCGTGGTCTGCCTCGGACCTGCCGTCTACGCTAGCATACCACATAAAACGGTGCTCCCATAGAGGAATATGGATGAACATTAGCGAAGGCACTTTGCTGCCGTTCTTCTCCTCCAGCTTTTTGGACGTTTCATAATACCACTTCACTTGATCTAATCGGATCCAGTCCCAAGTCGGATACCCCTCGAAATTTTGATTGGCAATCGTCTCCGGCGCATACCTTCCGCTGTCCAGCAGCCATACATTGAAGGCCGGCTTCGAGCCTTTGGAAGAACGGATCAGCAAGTTGCTGTTCCCTGTCCCGGTAATACCCCGTTCCCCAGGTTCGTTCACGTTATGCTTGTACGCCATATAAAATTTCAGCATTTCTTCTTCGTCGAGGCCACCCTTAGGAGTTGAATCTTCGTCATGATTTCCGAACGTTACGGCCCATTGGATTCCACGCTGCTCCATAGGCTGGACGACATTGTTCATCGCTTGCTTCATTTCTTCAGCGGTATCGCAGCCTCCGGTGATATTATCCCCGTTCAGCACTACCAAATCCGGCTTTTCCGAATCAAGAACCTTCTCCATCAGCTCCACCGTGCGACGATCGATATTTTCGTCATCCTGAGTGTCGTTGAATTGGACGATCTTGAACTTTCCTTCTTGGTTGAATTGCAGCTTCGTATTATCGTTGGGTGCGGCATGCGCCTCTCCACCGCCCAACCATTCGACCGGCATCACCGCAGAGCCAAGTGTTAGAGCGATCGCCCCCGCTCCGCCGATCTTTATAAATTCCCTCCTGCTCACACTCTTATTTACTTCATCGTGACTCATAGTACATAATTACCTCCACTCATGTAATTATTGGGAAAAGCCCCTCCCCTCTTCAATGTAACGAAACAATGTAAAGTGAATGTAACCCCGGTCTAAAGGTTATGTAAATCAACATGAAAAAAACATAAGGAATAGGCTCCTTATGTTTTTCCTTTTAAACTGTATATCCACGAACTTCTTCATCCTTGGGCAGCATTATGGCCAAGATGCCAAGCAAAGGCAAATACGCACACATTTTCATAATGAAGGCAATACTCGTTGCGTCGGCAATCCACCCCAGCACGGCAGAACCGAGTCCCCCTAAGCCGAAGGCAAGACCGAAGAACAGGCCGGATACGAGACCGACTTTGCCTGGTAACAGCTCTTGCGCGTACACGACAATAATCGAGAACGCCGACGATAGGACGAAACCGGCGCATACGCACATGACTCCGGACCAGAACAGATTGGAGTATGGGAGCAAAATCGAGAAGGGCGCCGTTCCAAGGATGGACAGCCAGATGATGTTTCTTCTGCCGTACCTGTCGGCCAATGGCCCTCCGAAGAACGTCCCTGCCGCTGATGCTACGAGAAAGGCGAATAAAAACAGCTGAGCGTGCTCCACGGTAATTCCATAATCATTGATCAAGTAGAATGAATAAAAGCTCGTGATACTCGATATATAGACATGCTTCGAAAAGACGAGAAATACTAGAATGACAATGGCCGCTATAACTTGATTCCGGGACAAGCCTTTAACGCCCGCTTCCAATCCGGCTGTATTTCGGGCTTTACGAGGTTGAACCGGCTGACGGCTGTACCAATTCGCTACATAATATTGAATAACGATAGCCGCTACGGCTGCAAAGGTAAACCAGATGACCCCGAATTGCCCTAACGGAACGAAGATGACCGCCGTCATAATGGGACCTAGCGAGCTGCCGATGTTGCCTCCAACCTGGAATATCGACTGTGCCAGCCCCCGCTTTCCTCCTGCTGCCAAGTAAGCGACACGGGACGATTCCGGATGGAAGACGGCCGAACCTACGCCCATCGCGATTACGGACAATAAAATGACGATAAAATTCGGTGCGACCGCTAAGGTGACGATACCTACTAAAGTGAAGCAGACCCCTATCGGCAGTATGTAAGGCCTTGGCTTTACATCCGCATACATCCCGATAACAGGCTGCAGGAACGATGCGGTAATGTTCATGGCGAACGCAATGAGACCGATCTGGGTATAGGTTAGGTGCAAGGAGTCCTTCAAGATCGGAAACAACGCCGATATCGTCGACTGCATCGAATCGTTCAATAAATGTACGATGCTGATTGCGAATAAAATCGGAAAAACGGTTGATGGTATGGGTGCTGTCGTGACAGCTGTTTTCGCCACGTTCATCCTTCCTCTCTCTGTAAATGATTCTTCTGGAAGGTAAGTTACCTATCCGAAATTAGTGTATTCAGCGATTATAGCACGGCTTGAGAGCAAGTCAACACCATTTCTTATATATTTTTGTAAAGAAAATGGAAAGCGATTGCCCCTATTGGTGCAAAAAAAATCCCGCCATCGGCGGGTGGGTTTCAAAGGATACTACACAATAACGTTGCCTGCAATCCAGATTGCGCTTATGAAGACGACTTGCAAAAAGGTCCGAAAACCAAGCGGCGTAGCCGGTCTGCCGCCGAGCGGAAGCTTCTGCTTCGCCGCCCTGATGTTCGCCGGAAACATGGCTAACAGCATAATGATCAGCAAGACCGATGCAGCCTGCGATGCAGCCGGAATGACGATGGCGGCGGCTCCCGCGATCTCCAGTATTCCGGTCACGGTTACGATCCAATCCGGACGAGGAAGACTCGCCGGAACCATGCGGATCAAATCGGGACGAAGCCTCCCCCAGTGAGCGGATGCCGTTATCAGGAGCATGCACCCAACAGCGGCCCGCAAACAATGGATCCAGCTGTCGAAATAATCGAGCCCCGCCAACCCGGCAACCCGAAACAAAAGAAACGTTCCTACCAGCACAACGAAAGGCGCCATCTCTCTCCATCCTCCTCTATCGATTTAGAAATACTAGCTTCTTGGTTGAAGCAGACGAGTGATCAATTCCGTAAAATCCTCGGCTCGAAATGCGGCCGAGTCCGTTTGAATGAATCCCCTGACCCTCAGGCCCATCGAGATAAGGACGAACAAATCGGCTGTTTTGCCGGCATCGACTGTCTGCGGGATAACTCCGTGCTTCTGCCCTTCTTCAATCCACTGCCTGGAAACCTGCAGAACATGCTCGTAAAACTTGGTAATTTCCTTAACGGCAGACTCATCGCTCTTCCCAAGCAAATACATAAACACTTGATTCGTAACATTTTGCGAATCCTCTAATGCGGGCAAATTTTGGCTGATCCCGCTCATCGGTCCGGCAAACTCCTGGTTTGCATCGGCCACTCCTTGGTAAAACCGGCTGTTGGTTTCCTCCAGACTTTGCTGCAATACCATTGCCAGCAGCTCTTCCTTGCTTTTCACATAATGAAATATCGCTCCTTTGGACAATCCCGAACGTTCCATAATATCGCTGAACGTCGTTTTCTCACATCCTTTCTCCCGAATCAGCTCGATGGTTGTATTCAATAGAAGCTGCTGCGTCTGTTGACGTTTCAATTCACGTTTCATAGGGTAGCTCCTCCAATGGTTCGAATGAGTTCATTTGTCAAAGTTGGACTTTTTTCTCATTATAACAAACCGACTATCGGTTTGTAAATGGGCAAACAAAAAAACATAGGAGCCCTATGCCTGTCTGTCTAATGATCTGTTATTTTAAATGCGCTGCCAGGAAATCGACCATAACAGGCCTCAAATCGAACGCCGATGATGCCTTCGTCCCCGCTTTCTCCACGTCGTCAACAGATACATATTGCTGCACTTCGGCGATGTGCTGCAGCTGGTCGGCAAAGGATGCCGATAAGGTGATCGAATTCGTCTCGTTGGCTTGACCATGAACAATGAACATCGCAGGGATCCCAGCCGCAATGGATTCAAGTGCATGATTCTCAACTGACTGCTCCCCTTTCTCTCCGCTGTACGGGTAAGGAACCCCCGTGAAGCCCTCCCCCCACGAGAGCAAGTCGGGAATACCGTACAAATTCATGATGCACCGAACACCGAAGCCATGTTCAACAGAAGCGTCGGCTGCATCGTCAGGATGCCCGTCATAATTGGCGGTCAGCGCGGATAGCAAAGCAACATGACCTTCCGTCGAGCCGGCAATGACGCCGATTTTGCCCGGGTTGATGCCATATTCAGGAGCATGCTTTCGAGCGTATTGGACGGCCGCCTTCAGATCAAATAAATTCGTCGGCCAGCCGGGAATCGTAAGCTCTTCATTCCATACTTCGCCGCTGTAGTGAACTGCGGCGATATCTGCAACCATGACAATGTAACCGTGTGCAAGCAGCTTGTTGGCGATGCGGGCTTCCCGGTCCCACCCTCGTCTTCCCGCAGCCCAGCCTTCACCCGGGACTACGATAACGCAGGGCAATAGAGATTGATCCGCACAAGCCGGCATATAAACGTCCATCTGCTCTTTTCTGTCCGTACCAAGGTAAGGAACGCCTCTTGCAACCGTAAAGCGAACGCAATCAAAGCACTCGGTCACCATGCAGCTCATCGGCATTTCTCCTTTGCGTATCCACATTTTTAACTAATTGTAGTCATTTGTAGCGACAATGGAATTGAGAAACTTAAGGTCGACTTGTGTTTTTTTTAGGTTAACAAGCAATAAAACCTGAAAAAACAACAGAACCCCCAGCAATGCATGGGATGATCCGATTAAACAAAAAAGACCGCACCATCTGATCCCGGCGGTCCCGCACTTGTAAACTCTATTCTCTCTTAAAGCGCGAAGCGTCAATGCTTTTCCAGCAAGCTGCTCATCGCTTCAATAGCTTCTTCTTCATCGCTGCCTTTCGTTTGAATCGTAATGATCGTACCTTGACGAATCGGAAGAAGCATCATACCGAGAATGCTCTTGGCATCCAGCTGTATGTTTTCTTTCTCAAACTTAATTCTGATATCCGAGCTGAAATGGCTGGCCTTTTGGACGATTAACTGCAAATATTCCGGCTGAAAATCGGTAGCAATAGTAATTTCGTGCACCCTCATCATGATTCCTCCGATCCTCACTTATAATCGAATCCATCTGCTCCCCGCACGACGAATTTGATGTCATTATACTATAAAACTAGCGTATTAGTAAGCGTTATCAACACATTTATTTTTTATTTCTATCAAACAGAAAAAAGCCCGAAATACCAGGTGCTTGGCGGCTTCCTGGTACTTCGGCCCGCTGTGGGTCATAGGGTATGCTCGTGGATAAGATCCATCTTCAGCTGATAAGCTCTGGGGCTTAAGTTCACCGGGAAGATGGCGGGATTCAGCTTGCGCAAATATTCCGGCCAAAACTGAATTAGCTGCTTTTTATGGTGCGCCCGAATCTGCTCCAGCTCCGGCAGCTCGTATACTTGCACTCCGTTCTCGAAGATGGGAGTCAAGAGACGCTGCACCTCATAATTCTCGACATACTTGTAAATGTAAGGATGCACTTTATCGAACAGCTTCAGCTTCTCGCCACGCTGAACATCCGTCTCGTCAAACAACGCCACATAGTCGGCGATAGCCTTGCCGGTATCCCGGTTAATAATCCGGTACACTTCTTTTTTACCGGGAGTCGATACTTTCTCCGGATTGCCCGAAATTTTGATGACAGGCTCGAGCTCCCCATCCTTTTCACGGGCTACCAGCTTATACACGCCACCCAGCGCCGGCTGGTCCGCAGCGGTAATGAGCTGTGTGCCGACGCCCCAGCTGTCGATCTTCGCGCCCTGCGCCTTCAGGTTGAACATAATGTTCTCATCCAGATCGTTCGACGCTACGATGGCCACATAAGGCAAACCCGCGTCGTCCAGCATCGTTCTCGCCGTCTTGGACAAATACGCCAAATCGCCGCTGTCGAGGCGGATCGCCGCCATTTTCTTGCCTTGTCGCTCCAGCTCCTTGGCAACCTTGATGGCATGAGGCACGCCGCTGCGCAGCGTGTCATAAGTATCGACGAGCAGCGTCACCTGATCGGGCAGCGCCGCCGCATACCGCTCGAACGCTTCCTCCTCCGAATCGTTCGCCTGCACCCAAGCGTGAGCATGCGTTCCTTTGCTCGGAATGCCGAACAGCATCCCCGCTCTCATGTTCGAGGTGGCGTCGAACCCGGCGATATAAGCCGCTCTGGCTCCCCAGATGGCAGCATCCGCCTCCTGGGCTCTTCTCGTGCCGAACTCCATCAACACGTCATCCGGCGCCACCTGGCGAATTCTCGAGGCTTTGGTAGCGATCAATGTCTGGAAATTCATAAAATTGAGCAGCGCCGTCTCCAACAGCTGCGCTTCAAAAATCGTCGATTCAACACGGATCAACGGTTCATCGGGAAACACGATCGTCCCCTCTTCCACACTGTACAGCGTACCGCTGAAACGGAACTTCGCAAGCAGCTCCAGGAACGCCGGGTCATAATGCTCCTCCTGTTCCCGCAAATATGCCAGAACTTCCTCGTCAAACCGGATGCTTTTAATATAATCCACGATGCGCTGCAAGCCGGCGAACACCGCATAGCCGTTGCCGAACGGAAGCTTGCGGAAAAAGATCTCGAATACCGCCTTACGGTCAAGTGTTCCGTGAACCCAATGCGCATACATCATGTTGATCTGATATTTATCCGTATGAAGCGTCAAATTATCGTACGTCATGCTGATCCTCTCCATCTGCCAATTCCTTATTATTGTACATTGTTGCCTTGATCCGGCACATCTAAAACCATTACCGCAATACTGCGCCGAGCGTATGCTCAAAATGATTCAAAGCCCACGTATGTCCGGCTTCACTGAAGCTAGCGACCGCATCTTGATGGACGACGATCGAAAACCCTTTATTATAGGCATCCACCGCCGTATGCAGCACGCAAATGTCGGTGCAAACGCCGACCAGATGGATCTCGTCAATGCGCCGCGCGCGAAGCTGCTGCTCCAGATCGGTCCCGCAAAACGCGCTGTACCTCGTTTTATCCATCCAATAGATCTTGTTCTTGTTCGCTTCATACACGCCTTTGAGCTTGCCGTACAGCTCTCTTCCTTCCGTTCCCCTGATATTGTGCGGCGGAAACAACCGCTGTTCGGGATGATACGGATCCGATTCGTCGTGCAAATCGACGGCCATTACGACATAATCCCCGTCTCGGACGAAGCTGTCGGTCAATTCGGCTATCCGGTCCTCGATATCGATGGCAGGCTGGCCGCAAGGCAGCTTGCCGGTAACAAAATCTACCGTATAATCAATCACAACAAGAGCTTTCATATCGAACCATCCTCTTTTCAATGGGAATAGGGATCAACTCAGCTGTAAATGGACAGCTTCGGTACGTAATCGGTAAAGCAGTACAGCTGTGCGGCGCGCTGCGAATATTTATTCGACATCAAAGGCTTGCCGTCAGCGTCCTTGACTTCCTCGATAATTCCTTTCCTGCTTTGGGTCGATGTGATTTTGCGAATGAAGTTTTTCTCCTCGAAATCGGGAACTACCGTCTGAATGACCTGATACAGCTCGCTCATCGTGAACCGCTTCGGCAGAAATTCCTTGGCTATCGTTGTAGTCAGCATCTTCTCCCGGACTTTCATCAGCGCGTCCTGCAGGATGATCCGATGATCGAACGCCAGCTCCATTTCGAGCGCCTCCTGGACGGAAAATAGCCTGACATCCGCGGCATCGTCGCTCGCATGGCGTTTCTCCAAATACGTTTCGTTCACGAGCGCGAAAAATGCGTGAGAAATGATCCAGCCGCGGGGATCGCGACCCGGTGTGCTGTACACATTAAGGTATTCGATATGGACATCGTCCACGCCGGTTTCCTCGGACAGCTCGCGTCTCGCGCTTTCATAGATCGTTTCCGTCTCCTGGGAGAAGCCTCCCGGAAGTGCCCATTGTCCTGCGAACGGCCATTGCTTGCGTTGGATTAACAGGACTTGCAGTTCACGCACGGGCAGCGATTTCTTAATGCCTTGCTTCGTTTGAGCCGTAATGGTAAAAATGACGATATCCGCAGGCGCGCCATCGGGCGTTCGGTATTTACGCGGGTTGTAGCTGGATTCGTTCTCTTGGGAAGACATGGGGTTCACCTGCCGAGCTATCAATATTGTCGTTTTGATATTATCATTATGACATGTTAATTTTGTTTGTCAAGCATCTTTTTCCTCATCCGGGCAAGAAAATTCCCTGAACCTATAAAATCGTTATGTGGTAATATGAAATAAGCTCATGCTTGAGGAGGAAGCTCGATTGTCAGATATTTTCGGCCCTAAATATTTCATCGAGAATGACTCTTTCTCGATCCAATACATGTATCGCAAAGGCTTCTCGACGATGTCGACACCGCATTTTCATCCGTTTTACGAGATTTATTATTTGCTCCAGGGAGAGCGCACGTACTTCATTAACGGTAATATTTTTACCGCGCGCCGAGGCGATATGATTCTTGTAAACCCTTACGACGTTCACCGGACGACAAGCACCGACGTGCAGGAGTTCGAGCGGATTTTGGTCAACTTCTCCGAGACGTTCGCACCGATTGAAGGCTCTCCCGGCGGCTCGCCCTTTCTGCCGTTTGTTCAAGGCTCCCGCCTGCTCCGCTTTTCCATCAAGGACCAGACGATCATTGAGCAAATGATGCGGGACATGCTGGCCGAGTGCGAGCAGCAGCAGGAAGGCTACGTAGATTACGTCAAGTCGGTAATGCGGCAGCTTCTGATCAAAATATACCGGGAGAGCACAAGCAGCCGGCAGGAGCCGCTGCAATACGCCCATCCGATGCATCAGAAAATTTCCGAAATTGCCACCTATTTGAACGGACACTTTCACGAGAACGTAACGCTGGAGCAGATTGCCAAGCAATTTTACATAAGCACCTCGTACTTGAGCAGAGTGTTCAAGAAAGTAACGGGGTTTCATTTCCGCGAATATTTGCAGTTGATCCGTGTGAAGGACGCCCAGCGCCTGCTCAGGGAGACGAACGAGAAGGTGCTGATTATCGCCGAGAAAACAGGGTTCGAGCACGTTGCGCATTTCAACACGACGTTCAAGAAAGTGACCGGCATGACCCCGCTTCGATACCGCAAGCAAAATAAACAGCCGGGCAGTAGTTTGTAAAAGCAGCCCGTGACAGGGATTATGGCCGATAAGAAACATTCTCGGCAGGCTTCATGGTTTTCCCGGTCTCATCATCCCATAGAAAAAAGCCGAGCCCTGGCGTCGATCGCCTGGTTCGGCTTATGGTGTATTGCGGATCAGCACTCATAGTGAAACCAATCGAAATCGGCAGCAGCCCTGCTCCCCGTCCCGGAGCTGGTCGCATAGATGCCAACCATCGTACCGGTGAACGCCTTTTTCTCCTGCGTCCCCTCATCGCTCAAGAACTGAGCGTCCTCTATCGTCCCCACGTACTCCCATACCCGATTATCGCGGCTGTAATAGAAGCTTCGGTTCTCACGGTTTACCAGCACCTTGAAGTACAGCTCCTTGCCGGACCCTACAGGAACGACCTTCTCCTGCAAACACCTGCTTATGGATGCTCTTCTTTCGACCAGCCGGATCTTCAAGCCGTCATCGTACAGCAGACACAGCTTCACAAAGCACCGGGTATCGTAGTAGCACACAAGACCGGCCTGTTCGCCGTTCCTTTCCGGTTGAAACTCCATTTTCAAGCTAGCCATGTACCGGTGATGCCGTTCTCGCCGGACAATAACATTGCGCGAATCTATCGAATCGATATCTGCATCTCCCGTCCATAGCCGCAAATGGCCCGGCCTCTCGGTTAGCGACCATAAGCTGTCGTCAGGATTTCTGGCAAACTGCCAATGAAGCGGCAGCCGTTCGCCATTGAAGTCATCGGTGTCGATAGAAGGAAACAGCGTTTCCTCCAGCTCTGGCGCCTGTTGAACCATACTCGGCCCCTTGCCGTCATTCACCCGAAACCAGCCGTCTTCAGTCCACTGAACCGGATCAAGGCACGTTTCCCTTCCGAGCACGCAATAACTCCCGCCGATCGGCCGTCCAGCCAAGTAAACGATCCACCAATCCCCATGCTGCGTTTGCACCGGCTTGCCGTGACCGGCCCTCTGTATCGCCGCTGTCGGGTCGGATTGCGTCAGCACAGGATTGCCGGGGCAAGCTTCATAGGGACCGGTAAGCGACTTGGAACGTGCCACGGAAACACAATGACCGTACTCGGTGCCGCCTTCGGCCAGAATGATGTAGTAATAGCCGTCCTTCTTCAACAGATGAGGCCCCTCCGGCGACGCTTTGCCGGTACCCGGCCATAGAAGCAGCGGATCACCGACGGCAGCGGTCAAGTCCTCGTTCAGTCGCTGCAGCCTTGCCCCGCCCCCGCCGAACACCATATAGGCTGTTCCGTCATTATCGACGAAAAGGGAAGGATCCAGCCCCTCCTCATTGATGACCACCGGCTTAGAGTAGGGCCCCTCCGGTCTTTTGGAGGTCATCATAATATTTTGACGTCCCGATCCATGCAGGCGAAGCGTGGCGAATATATAAAACGCGCCGTTATGGTAAGAAATATCCGGAGCCCATATTCCGTAGGAATCCGGCAAGTCCGTAAGCTTAATATAACTGGAATCATTAATCGCATGGCCGATTATTTCCCAGTTCACGAGATCCCGCGAATGCGAGATGATGATGGCCGGAAAAAATTGAAACGTCGAATTCACCATGTAATAGTCATCATTGACTCTCACTATGGATGGATCGGGATGAAATCCGGGCCGGATCGGATTGGAGTACGTTCTGTTGGTCATAGGCCTTCCTCTCCTCACTTTATCCGCTGTTGAATTTGATTCAGAAAAGTCCCTGTATACGCAGTTAACGGCCGATGCTCCAGACCCGCCAGCTTGTAGCTGTATTCACGAATCAACAGCGATTGCGTCCCGGCGTTCATATCCCCCTCAACCTTACCTAGACCGATGGGAACCGGGACCGGCATGTAAGAGTAGACGGTTCCCTCTTTCACCTGTGCCACATTAGGAGCCGGCGGCGACTGGTGAATTTCTCTTGAAAATCCTCCGTCCGCACGCAGAAGCTTCCGCATATTGCTGACCGTTATGCTCAATATTTCGGCCAAATCCTGTGGTGAAATGTGCAGCTCATGACGGAAGGTACCGAGCAGATCGATCGGGTTGCGAATCCAGCACATATCGCTTGCTTCGTCCTCCCTCAAGGTTTGCTTAATCGTTTCATAGATACGATCCACATGCGGAACCGGCACGCCGAACGTAGAGTAAAAAGCATTCAGCTTAAACGTACCGGAAATGCGGATGTACCGGTTGCCTTCGCCCCATAGTCCGGTCTGCGGATCCTGGATCGAAGCAAAATAACGGGCACCGGCTTCGACGAACGCCTGCCGCTCCTTCTCTTCGAATTTGGCGATATGATGGTTTGGAGTTCCCATAAAGTCGCAGCCCCGCCAGCTGTTGCTCAGATCCACCGCTTTCAGCCATTCCACGTACGATTCCGGCGACCTCAAATAGTCCGGACGCAAATGATTGTTGTGAGGCAGGGCGTATAGCGGCTGCGAATCCAGCTTGCGAAGCGAGCCGGTGCTGTAGCCGAGAGCTCTCATCACCATGACTTCGTCCTTACGCATATTTTCGTTTTCATCATAAAAATAACCGGACGCCGGATCCTGCTTGTTTTGGAAAAAGAGTGCCAGCTTGCTCTTGACCGCAGGAGGAAGCTGCTCCAGCAAGCCCGATCGCTGCAGAATGGTTAATGCCTGTGCGGTCGATTCGATATCGGGGATAAAGTTCTCCATATCGAAGGAGCTTCTCGCGTAGTAGAATCCCCCGGAGACCGGGTCGTACTGACCCGCCAGCCAACCGTAAAATCCCGAAAACAATTCGTCCATTTCAGCTAATTGCTGTTCGATTTCCTGTTGTATCGCCGTCATATCCATTCACCCCTCAAATTAGTTTCAAAGCGGGACATATTCGAACCAGTCAAAATCCGCCGCATGGCTGCTGTGCTCCCCTTGGCTGCTGGCATACATCCCCATATAAGCACCGATAAAGCCACCCGCAACATCCGAGCTCAGAAGCGTTCCGTCCGCACTCTCCACCAATGGCAGCCACTGCTCCTGTTCCATAGCATAATAGAAGCTGTAGGCTTGTCCGATAGCCTCCACCTTGAAATACAATTTCGATGCCGTCATCGGCAGCGAGGCCAGCACGGCTTCTTCTCCTGCTTTTCGCTGAATGAGGCTGAGCTTCGATCCTTCCTCGCTCCAGCCATACTCCATCCGGTATTGATAATCGGGATTTTGCAGAAGAACCAATCCTGCAGTTTCACCTTTGCTGCTCGGGGTAAATTCCATTACCGTTCTGGCGGCAAAATCCATATGCTGCTGACGGCGTCCTACGAAGCTCGGATTCACACTGTCCGTTATTCGCTCCGGCTTCAGCTTCAGCCTCAAGTGGCCCGGGCGCTCGGACAAGGACCAGAACTCGCCTCTCGGAGTGCGGATGAAGTTCCACTGCATTCCGAGCTCCGCCGAGTCGAAATGATCGCAGGCCGGAGCCGATGCCCACCGCTTCTCCGGAAGCTCGGGACGGCGCATTTCCAGCTCCACGATTCCTTTACCGGGATTGACGACGGGCCAGCCTTTTTCCCATTCGAACGGCACCAGGAACGTCTCCCTGCCCAAATTGCGATAGTCCCCTCCATATGGTCGCGAAGCAAGGCATACCATCCACCACTCCCCGTTCGGAGTATCGACGATATCGGCATGACCGACATTGACGACCGGATAGCTTCTTCCCAAATGGCGATGGGTAAGAATCGGATTCATTTTGCAATTTTCATACGGGCCGGTGATCGTCTCGCTTCGGGCTATCGTCACCGAATGGGTGAAGCCAGTGCCGCCCTCGGCAATGATCAAGTAATACATGCCGTTGATTTTATATAAATGCGGGCCTTCCTGCGCATGAATTTGCTTCAATGCGCCGTCCCACAGACTGAATTTATCTCCAACCAGTTTGCCGTTCTCAACATCCAGCTCTTGCAGCCAAATTTCCATATGCTTCGGATACTGCTGGCCTGCCGGGGGCTGCCGATTGGCCATGACATAGGCTTTGCCGTCGTCATCGAAAAACAAGGAAGGATCGATCCCCGGTGCATCCGGAAGCCAGACCGGATCAGACCACGGTCCTGCAGGATCCTTGGCGGTAACATAAAAATTTCTCCGCGCGCCGGTAGCGCTTACGACGAACGTCGTAATCATGTAAAACGTTCCACGGTGATGCCGGATCGTGGCGGCGTATATTCCTTTGGACGTCGGCGTGCCGTCGAGATCAAGCTGCGAGGGACGATCCAGCACATGCCCGAGCTGCCGCCAGTTCACTAAATCTTTGCTGTGGAAAATAGGGACGCCCGGGAAATATTCAAAAGAGGAGGTAACTAAGTAGTAGTCCTCCTCTACTCGGCAAATGGATGGATCCGGATAAAATCCGGGCAATATCGGATTACGGAACGTGTTCATCTGAAGCTGTCTCCTTTATAGCGCAAATAATCATCAGCATGCTTGTCAAGCTGACATGCTCCCATTGTAGTTCAAGCAAATTCAAGATTCTATACGGATCAATGCTTTCTGCGCCTTATTATTTCATTTTCTTGTCATAGCTTCTACCGGTCTCGCGTGAACAAAAAAAGCATCCGGAGAAATTCCGAATGCTTGAGCGTGTCGTGAAAGCCACGAGACACGAATTTGTTTGTATACGCCAGTGGGGTATGCCCCTCCAGCCGCTATTGAAACCTGTGATTTTGAATAGAATTAGCGGTATTCTCACAGGTTTCAAAGGCGGACGTAAACTCTTCCGAGGCATACTCCCGCCTTGCTAATAAACAAATTTCGAAGATTAGGCTTTCTCGACACCCGGAAGCATCCGGAGAGAATCCGAACGCTTCTTACGTCACGATACAATATGCCGCGTGCCGCTTTTCGTTTCGTAGAACAGCCCCTTTTCCCGGTTATACAGCCGGTATGCCAGATGCCCTGCGAATAGGATGTCCACAGCCAACAAAGGGACTAAGATCATCCAGCCCAGGATGACGGAGTGAAACTGCACAGCCGCATACAATCCCAGCGCATGAATTCCGCCCAGCAGGAAATACAGCAGCCCGTAGCGGACGATCAATTCGGTTAACCGGATCCGGTCTCCCCGTCCCGCCAGCCGGATTCGCACGATATACTTGCCCAGCGTAATCCCGTTCGTCATATAAGGCAAAATAATAAAATAGGCAACCACCAGCGCGGCAAAGTAAATCGGATTCCCGAAAAAGTACAGGAAGACAGCGAATGGAATCAATGTGACCCAATCGATCTGAAAAGCGATAAACCGGCGCACATAGCCTACCCGGATCAATGACAAATCGACTTTATCGTCCAACTGATCCATACTCGGCAATACCTTGGAGAACAGCTTCATAAGCGCATACCCAAGCATACCCCCGATCGTATTCAGCATCAGATCGTCGATATCGAACAAACGGTACGGGCAGTCGTAAAATCCATAAAGCCCCGTATACTGCGTCCACTCGAAAAACAGCGATAATCCGAACGCAGCCGCGGTTGTCCACAGGAAGGAAAAGCGGAAATAATACCTGAGGAACATTCCGAGCGGGACAAGCAGCAAGACGTTAAACAATACCTGCAGCACAGCCCTTTCCTTGAACAGGACGGCATAAGTGGATGGAATATGGATATCTAGCGCCGTTTCTCTCCAAAAATCTTGGACGAATTGAAACGGAATCCACTGCGTAAACGTATTCCCGGATGCCGTGCACGTATGAGTAGTATCGGGAAGCGGCAAAATAACGAGATAATATGCGGTAATCAAATAAAGCAGCGCGGAATATACGACAAAGCCCCGAAACTTGTTCACATAACCGTACATCCGGTACTGGATAATAAGGAACGGAAGCGTAAACAGCAGTGCGGCAATAGGAAACGTCAGAAGCGCATAGCGGATGGGAAATAAGTAGGATTCAATCATTGGAAGCACCTGTCATCGATAGATTCGCTCAGTTGTAAGCTTCCCTAAGTTTACTCCGATCATCCTGACGATTGAACCGTCCCTAGGCTGGCCCTCTCCCCGACCTAAGTCTTGCAGATCATTAGGACTATAATGCAATAAATAAAAAAGCGGCCGACAAAGTCAGCCGCTTGCAGGTTATTCGCCAATCGGAATACACATATTCCATGTTTGCGTAGCTTTTTGAAAGCCTCCGGGACCGTTCGCTACCGCACAGAACAAGTGCGTCGGCTTCCCGTCCTGGAACAGCAGAAACGGTCGCTCGAGACTCCCCATAGTCTGAACCGTGCCGTCTTCCCATGTAATGGTCCTGGAATAAGCCTTCGGCGCTTCACTGAACGCCCACTCCTTACCGTCTCTGGAGAAGGCGTGAACTCCGCCGTGCTTCTCCCCGCCGATGTTGCCGTCCATATCTTTGGCTATCAATTCATAGCCTTCGTCCGTTTTCCAAATGAACGGATCTTCGATATGAAATTGCTCCGGCGAGAACAACGGATCATCCGAGCTGCGTACATAAGGACCTGTAAAATGTTCTGCATGAGCCACGCCGATAGTCATTTTGCCATGTACATTGCCTTCGTATCTTCTTGCTTTGTACACTAGCAGTGCAGAGCCGTCCGGACTAACGCACGGAGCCGGATTCGAAGTCAGGAAGCTGTCGAATTTGCCCGGGCGCGTTGGCAGCAGCGGCGAATCCGAACGTTCCCAAGGCCCGAATACGCTCTTCGACGTTGCAAGCCCGACACGCTTGTTCGCACGGCCAACGATACATCTCGGATCGTCGAGACCGACCTGTTCTCCTTCAGCAGGCTCAGGAAGCGGATGCGTCGAGCCCATGTAATATAACAAATAGGTGTCTCCGCATTTCGTAATATGCGGGTTATGCGTGCTGCGTCCGTCCCAGAACTGCGCTCCTCTGGCAGGAAGTACAACCTCTTGGAACTCGTATGGTCCTTCCGGCGTATCCGATACCGCACGCACTACTTCCGAAGCCATAATCCAGCCCGGATGCATGGGCAGCGATTGGCGCCAGCGGGAAGCGAACATATGAAAGCGGCCGTCCTCTCCTTTGACTACGGACCCGCACCACACCCAGTATCCTTCCATACGAAAACCGCCGTTCAATGGCGCCGGTTTCAGCTTTCGATGCAAATTCAAACCTGCAAGAGACATCCCTATTCTCTCCTTCTCTTCTATTATCGATGATTAAAAATAGCTATGAGACTTGTACTCTCCCCATTAAATCATATGCCTAAAGGCAGTACTAGAGAGAATTCCGATAGTTTTAAGCACAATATCAGTATTTTATTATGGCTGCAATCCTTGATTTTTCAGGATTCCCAAAGGTACAATAAGCAGGAATACGTAAAATTATACGCTTTCAAAATATCTCAGCGAGGACCGCTATGGACTGTTTAGAACTGCAAATACCGCCGCTGCCGCAATTTATGACGATCGGCCTGACCAAGCCGCCAACAGGCACCCACCATTACGAACGAAGCTTCTCATTATACGATCTGCTGATTGTAAAACAAGGCGCCTATTATATGACCGAGCAGGAGAAGGAGTATGAGCTGAAAGCAAACGATATTCTCGTGCTCGAGCCCCATCGCCGCCACTGGGGACATCAAGGAAGCAAAGAAGGTACCGAGCTGTATTACGTGCATTTCAAGCACTCCCTCCCGCTTCGTACCGTAACTGCGGACGAAATCCAATGGACGGCGGTATCGCCTTCACCGACTTACAGAGATTTAGAGCCCAGCAAACAAACCATGTACATTCCAAAGTCCGGTGCGATCGAGACGTCGGAGGTGTTCCCTTTGCTCGATCAGATGCTTCAGCTGAACAACCGCTTTTCCGTCGAAAATCAGCTGTCGCTGCAGACGCTTCTGTGCCAGTTTTTTGCACTTCTCCAGAAGCAGCTGCGGGCTCGCGTGTTTTCACCGGGCCAGAAGCTGAGCGAGCAAATCATCAACTATTTGTATGCGACCTCAGACCGGCCGTTTCGGCTTGATGACTTATCCAGACGATTTAATTTCCATATCGATTACTTGTCCAAATGCTTGAAGAAGCATACCGGAATGACGCCGCTGCAGTATGCCAACCGGATCAAGATGGAACAGGCCAAAGAGCTGCTGCACCACTCCGACCTGCCGTTAAAAGAAATCGTCACCAGGGTTGGCTTTACCGATTACAACTATTTCTTGCGCGTGTTTCGTCAGCATACCGGAATATCGCCTGCCAAATACCGTTCTGGCTATTTGCGTTAGCATTCATTGATGCATCAAGCGGCGTCGTCTCAGGTCCAAACAAAAAACGCATGTCCTGTCCATCAGGATCATGCGCTTTTCATTATGACTAACGTGCGTGTTAACCCAATACAACCCGGTCGTCCACGAATTTCTCGCCG
This sequence comes from Paenibacillus sp. NPDC056579, assembly GCF_042793215.1. Lineage (NCBI taxonomy): Bacteria > Bacillati > Bacillota > Bacilli > Caryophanales > Paenibacillaceae > Paenibacillus > Paenibacillus sp. NPDC056579. The sequence continues at coordinate 758,556 of NZ_JBHTVD010000001.1, read as the reverse complement.
CGGATTCGTTCGAATTCCCGCAGCAGCCGTTCGACCGTTAACGTCTTCTTCTCTACTTCCGGCACATCGAGAATAATTCTCCCTTTGTCCATCATGATCAGCCGGTTGCCGAGGCGAATGGCTTGCTCCATATTATGTGTAACCATCAGCGTGGTTAAATTCATTTCTTGAACGATTTGCTGTGTCAATCGGGTGATCAGCTCCGCACGGGACGGGTCCAGCGCAGCGGTATGCTCGTCCAGCAGCAGGATGCGCGGCTCCGTGAACGTAGCCATAAGGAGGCTTAACGCCTGCCGCTCCCCGCCAGACAGCAAGCCGACCTTCGCGTTCATGCGGCTCTCCAGATTCAAGCCAAGACGGCTCAGCTGCTCGGCGAACAGCGCCCGCTTCTTGGAGTTCACACCGAAGCCCAAGCCGCGGGTTTTGTTGCGGGCATAAGCTATCGCCATATTTTCCTGAATGGTCATCGTCGGCGCCGTACCGGCCATAGGATCCTGGAACACGCGGCCGATCCACTGGCTCCGCTTGTGCTCCGGAACGAATTGCACCTCTTTGCCTTCGATATGCACCGTTCCCGCGTCGGGAATCATGACACCGGAAATGATATTCATCAATGTCGATTTCCCGGCTCCGTTACTTCCGATCACGGTGACGAAGTCGCCTTCCTTCAGTTGCAGGTTAATGCCGGACAACGCCACTTTTTCATCCGGGGTTCCCGGGTTAAACAGCTTTGCTACCTTTTGCAGCTGCAGCATGATCGTTACTCTCCTCCCAGTTGGCTGGCTCGTTTCCGAATCAATGCCTTTTGCTTGAATTTCTTACGGATCATCGGTAATGCCAACGCGACAATAACGATTAATGCCGTCATAAGCTTCATATCAGTCGCCTCCAGGCCAACACGCAGCGCCAGCGCAACGATCAACCGGTACAGGATCGCGCCGAGAACGACCGAGAAGGTGGCCCAGATCACGGTACGGGCTCCGAACAACGCTTCGCCGATAATAACGGAAGCAAGCCCGATAACGATCATCCCTACGCCCATCGTAATTTCGGCAAACGCCGAATATTGAGCGACGAGTGCTCCGGACAGTGCAACCAGACCGTTCGATAAGCTGACGCCGGTAATGATCGTATTGTCCGTGTTGACGCCGAAGCTGCGAATCATCCGCTGGTTGTCACCCGTGGCGCGAAGCGACAAGCCCATATCCGTGTGCAGGAACCAATCGAGAAGCAGCTTCACGATAATGATGACGAACGGCATGACATAGAGTACATTAATATCCGTCATCAGCGTCGTTTCGCCGAGCAGCGGGATGTTGGATTTACCCATGATACGGAGGTTAATCGAATACAAGGCGATCATCATCAATATCCCTGCGAGCAGCGAGTTGATTTTGGCCTTCGTATGCAGCAATCCTGTGCAAGCTCCTGCAATAATTCCGCCTACAAAAGCGAACAAGGTTGCAAGCAGCGGCGACGAACCGCCTGCGATCAGGACGGATGCGATGGCTCCGCCCGTCGTGAAGCTTCCGTCAACCGTCAAATCGGGGAAGTCCAATATCCGGAATGTAATGTACACACCGAGCGCCATAATGGCGTAAATTAAACCGAGTTCCACGGAACTCCAAAAAGCGTCCATGTATGCAGCCTCCAAAAAAGAATGAAGAGCGACCTTCCCAATTAAGCGAAGGTCACTCCAAATTTCCTAATATTATTTCGCAGCAGCGTTCAACAAGTTGTTTTTGTCTTGCATTTTGCTCTTCATGGAGTCTGTAATTTCGACCCCTTGCTGCTTAGCTGAATTTTGGTTGATGATCAGGTCCAGCTTATCAGGGAATGTAACCTTCATGTCGGCTGGCTTCGCACCGTTTTTCAAAATCTCAACAGCCATTTTGCCGGCTTGATAGCCGTGATCGTAATATTTGAAGCCGTAAGTCGCGATAGCGCCTTTTTCTACAGTGTCGCGGTCTGCGGAGAAGAAAGGAATCTTCTTATCATTGGCAACTTTAATGATAGATTCTACTGCGCTGATTACCGTGTTGTCCAAAGTTGTATAGAATGCGTCCACGCGTCCAACCAGAGACTCGGCAGCCTGCTTCACTTCGGAGCTGTTGGCAACCGCTGCCTTCACCACTTTAATATTGTGCTTGGCCAGTGCCGCTTCAGCTGTTTTCAGCATGACAACCGCGTTAGGCTCGCCTTCGTTAATAACAACCCCGACGTTCTTCACCTTCGGAAAATCGGAAGCGATAAAGTCCATCAGCTTGGTGATCGATTCAGGGTTCGTATCGGCAGCACCGGAAACGTTGCCGCCCGGCTTGTCCAACGATTTAACCAGCTTCGCGCCGACAGGATCCGTAATAGCCGCGAACAATACCGGCGTATCCTTCACATTTTGCACTACCGCTTGAGCGGACGGAGTTGCAATCGCCAGCACCAAATCCTTCTTATCCGATGCAAATTTTTGAGCAATGGTTAAATTTGTCGTAGAGTCGCCTTGCGCATTTTGATAATCGACCTGCAAATTATCTTTATCTACGAAGCCCCCATCTTTCAATGCCGCAAGAAATCCTTCCCGCGTTGCGTTCAAAGACGGGTGCTCCACGATTTGGGAAATTCCGATCTTAACGACTTTCTTATCCGGTGTACCGGCAGCACCACCGCTATTGGATGCGGTTCCAGTACCTTTCGATCCACAGCCGGCCGCGAAAATCAAAGGTACGGCAACGAGCAGCGATAAAATTTTTGCTGATTTCATAAATTGACCCCTCCTGTGTATAGTGAAAAAGCTTTAAAGCGCTAATGCTATATTATTACGGTTGGCCGACCCCGTCAATGATAAAGCACCTTTTTACATTTATTTACTTTTGATCAAATCGCAGCACATATGAAATACCGTCTTTTCCTATTATTTGCATAATGAATCCATTTCATTTCTTTTTACCCATTCATCCTGGATCGGATTCCTTCTCTTCCTTATATTTCTTCAAATGAGGCAGCCTGAAGGTTCCTTGCTGGTTATCAACGGCGAGCTTGACATCATTCGGCCAAAATGTCCCCAGAATCGCAGGATCTACGCTGCCCGCAAAATACAAGGACTGCACTACTTTACCGTTGTTCACAAATAAAATGGTGTAGTCCGTCTCGTTGCTGTTCAAAAAAGAGCTTCGCGTCCAAGTATAGCCCAGCTTGCCATTAACCTCGGATGGAGATACGTAGGGGCCGAAAACAATCAACCGATCCCAGTCAAAAGGCGCTACAGAAGCCATGGAGATCGGAGCTCCGTCGGTTCCGCCGCGCAATGCCTCCTTGAACCGTTTCGCAAGCTCCGCCTGCCGGAGTGGGTTCACTGCTTGACTTTCATTCGCGGTCAGCTTGCTCACACTATATAGAACGGGAGTCAAAAAAAGCAGCAGACTGAGTCCTATGAAAGCACTTTTCATCCGTACGCTTCGAAAGCAGGAGCTGACGATGACCATCCCCCCCACCGCCAGCCCGAAAGGCAGAAGAATACCGGTAACACTAATCATACTGAACGAAGAATCGAATTCGTCGATAATCAGATTCAACATTTTATATCCATATAAATAGATTGCGGCTAATACGGCATAGATCAAGCTTGCGATGATTCGCTTTATTGTCATTTCCGTTCCTCTAAGCTTTGTAGGTATTGGCGTGCTAGTTACTGCGCAAATCGTTCAGGTAAAACGCGTAATCGCTTGAGACGCTTTTATGTCCTAGCTGTCTAAGCATCGTAGCTATGTTGCCGCGGTGGTAGGTTCCATGATTGACTACCGTCAGTACAATTTCCTGTATCGTATTGCTCATCTCTCTGCCCTTGCGGCTGCTAAATTGAATCGGCTGTGCCGGATCCGATGAATCCAGCACTATTTCGCGCGTGGTTTGATGCAGTGAAGCATACAGCACCTTCCATTCGTAAATCGACATATTGCCATCCAAGCTGGAATACGGAAATTTCGCACTTAGAACCGACCGCCAAAAATGCTCTCCGTTATAGACGTGCAGCAGTACGTCTCCGATACTCCGAAACCCTTCCGCAAATTCCGCACTCAATACGGCTTCAGGCAGCTTCTCCAAATGCTCGAGCAAGGTCTTATACGACCATATATGGAACTCATAAAACTCTACCGCAGCATTCATATGGATTCCCTTCCTTCCTATGTAGGAGATATCGATTATAAGAAAAGAGAGAGAACGGGTCTCTCTCTTGCTGTTACGTATATTTTACATGAATTGCATACATATGGAAACTACAACATCTCGGTCGCTTTCATCGTTTATGCCTCCCCTGCTTCCTTCGGTCGTTGAGCTCATCCCGTCTACCTTCGTTATAGATGCCGATACAGGCTGCTGTCAGTTCCGCCGGCATAAATACCGTTCCATCATATTTTACTATGGAATGGAGCCTGTCGTCGCTTCCGATTCCTATTCCGTAGTGAAGACGGATCAGCGAAGCTAATTGTCCCGTTGCATTATGCTCCACTACGAGTACCCGGGATGCTTGCGAGATGGAAGCAGCTAAAGCGTCCACCGGAAAAGGATGCAGCTGACGAACGACGATACGCTTCGTCTTTATGCCTAATGCCTCCATCCGGCCTCTCGCCTCGTCCATAACCCCTCTCGTCGAGCCCATGCCGATAAGGAGCAGATCCGGATTCTCGTAACCTCCATCCGAATCAATTGGATGCGTTATAGTAAAATCCTTCAGCTTCCGCATCCGCTTATCCATCATTCGCTTGCGGTTATCCGCACTTTCCGATGCTCTCCCGAACGGATCGTGTTCGACCCCGGTCACATGATGAATACCTGATTTGGTGCCTGGCAGTATCCGGGAGGAGATGCCGTCAGCGGTAAGCTCATACCTGCGAAACGATTCACCTGAGTTCGCTTCCGCATCCGCTGCTCCTAGGGGCCGCCTGTCCCCATCGGAAAGCAATTTTCCCCGGTCTATGGATATGCGGCTGAAATCCAATCTGTCTGCACATTGCTTACCCATCGCCAGCTGCAGATCCGTCAATACGATAACCGGACATTGGTACCGTTCGGCGAGGTTGAACGCTTCCACCGTATCGTAAAAGCACTCCTCGACGGTGCTTGGCGCAAGTACTATCAGCGGAATTTCCCCATGAGTCCCGTGAATCGCCGCCATAACGTCGGATTGCTCTTGCTTCGTCGGAAGCCCGGTGCTCGGACCTCCGCGCTGCGTGTCGAAAATGACTACTGGCGTTTCCGTCATGCCCGACAGACCGATTCCTTCCAGCATCAAAGAGAGGCCCGGTCCCGCCGAAGCGGTAAATGCTCGCACGCCGCCGTAATTCGCCCCTATCGCCATCGTAATAGCGGCAATTTCATCCTCCGTTTGAATCACGGTTCCGCCGAACCTTGGCACCTGCTTGATCATATACTCCATAATTTCCGTTGCCGGCGTTATGGGATAAGCCGCCATGAACCGGCAGCCTGCTGCGATCGCTCCAAGTCCGACGGCTTCATTTCCGATCATAAAAAGCTTCGGTTTACCGTCAGCGGGAGCCAGCTGCAGCTCGGGAAGCGAGCCTCCGGCCAGCCTCAATGCATAGTCGGCCCCAGCTTGTGCGGCCTGCTTGTTTTTGAGCACTACCGCTTCCCCTTTGTGAGCAAACTGCCGTTCGATAGCCTCGAAAAAAAGCTCCATCGGCAATCCTAGGAGCGCCCATGAGGCTCCCGATGCAGCCATGTTTTTGAACAATGCCGATCCGGCCTGTACCGCGATAGCGGTCATTGGAATGGGGAGCAGTCGTGCCGAGATGCCGTCGGGAAGCACAGGACCCCACTTCTCGTCCGCAATGACAATGCCCCCGGCATGGAGCTCCTGCGCATTCCGGTCAATCGTTTCCTGGTCAAGAGCGACCAGAATGTCCAGATCATCCGCTGTGGACCGCAGCGGCTTGGTGCTGATGCGGATTTTGTTATTCGCATGGCCCCCAAGTATACGAGATGAGACATGCCTATAGCTGTACAAGTAATATCCGAGCCGTGACAATGCCCGCGAAAAAACTTTATCCGTGCTCTCCATCCCTTCCCCTTGCTGGCCTCCCACTTTCCATGACAGCTGCTCTCTCATCCCATCGTCTCCCCTTTTCATTCAAGCCTCGTTTCATTTCCATTTTATGGAGAGAGATCTCAGCTGAACAGAACCGCTTTTCGATCAAACTAATCTCTTATCGGCATGTAATCAATAAAAATCATTCTATTATCAGCATCGTTGTGACCGTTTTATTTTCACTAACAAAACAACTGACACAGATGATACAATATATGTACATTCAATTAGATACAATAGTGCTACATCCTTCCATAGAAAGGTTGAAACAAACATGACATACGCCTATGAAAGAATTAAAGCGGATATTCGAAGCCGCGTGTTGAGCGGTACTTGGGGGCACGGCGTGAAGCTTCCATCCAGCCGTGACTTTGCCGCATATTATAGCTCCAGTGTCAATACCGTCGAAAAAGCCATCAAGGAACTGGTGGAAGAAGGCTTGCTGTCTCGCGACAGCCGCAGAGGTACTTATGCAGGGGAATTCATTGCCGCCGGCATGTCCAATCCCGAACGATCGGGGCTTATTGCCGCTACTGTAGTCGGTATTGAGAATCCCGTTTGGGCAAGCGCCCTAAGAGGAATGGACGACGAAGTGCATCAATACGGCTGCAGCCTGTTGTCGTCGAGCGATGATGGAAGCTTCGAGAAGCTGGAAACGACGATCAAGGGGCTTATCGCCAAACGGGTGGACGGTCTGATCATGTGCCCTATTTTGGAAAGCGGCCAGCAGCATGCCAACGCCCGGCTGCTCCGGCTTTTATCCGACAACGGCATCCATACCGTGCTCCTGGACCGATACGCTTACGATATGGACGCGCCCTATGTAACCAGCGATAACCAGATCGGCGCCTATAAGCTGACACGTCTTCTGTTGGACCACGGACACCGCAGCATCATGTTCGTCCGCAACTCCCATTTGCCCACGCTGAACGAGAGGTGGCTTGGATTCAAGCAAGCGCATATCGATACAGGTCTCGAAGCCCCTTCCGAGTTGGACGTGTTCATTCCGATGCAAATCGAAGATTTTAAACAAGGCTTCGAAGCACACCGCCCTTTTTTCGAACAAAAACTGAAACAGCTGCAATGCTCCGCTGTGTTTTGCGCCAATGATCAGACAGCCGAGGCGGTCATGATCTGTCTGGAAAAGCTCGGCTACCGTATCCCGCAGCATATATCTCTCGTTAGTTATGATACAGCCAGCTTAAACTACCGGCTTCGCTGCGATGTAACCGGCATCAATCAGCCTTTCTACGAGATGGGCCGAACAGCCGCCAAACAATTGATGGGGATGATTCGCGGCGGTCAGCATCATGGAGTCATAGGCCATCTGTGCCAGTCCACTTTACATATGGGGACTTCGATAAAACAATACAGTTGAATTACTAATTCTAGTAAAACTCCCTCTAATAATACAATAATCAAAATAATCATCATCACATGTGTTTTTCTTTATTTTTGCATCAACACAGATAATACAATACCCCACTATTTTCCATAAAAAAATACCCCCAAAAAGAGGGAGTGACAGAGAGATCGCGATCCAGAAAAAGGGGAAGGGTTCCATCAACATCCTTTTCGTCTGCAAGGTTAATAAATGGTAAAATTGCTTCCATAGAAGGATAACGCTAATTTACCGGCCACGCTTCGGGATGCATGATTATCCCAAGAAGTGCTGTATAACGGGAGGCAGCCCGCTTGCCGTACTGCCATTGCCCATCCGGCGACAACTTCTTGGGCATATCCGTTACCGCGAAACCGCTCCACGGTCTCCAGCCCTGCTTCGTGTGCCTCGGATGTGATACGGACGCTGCGGCATACCGAAACGACCGCTCCATCGAGAACAAGCGCCACACAAGGCTGCACGTAGTCGATCTCCTCTTCAAGCCATTGCAAATCGCCGAGCACATAATCCGCAATAGTCTCCCGGTTGAGACCTACCACCTGCATTGTCGGCGCAGCATAGGCAGGAATTAGAAAGCACGGTCCCATGGTGAATCGCTCCCCTTGAAGCAGGTTCATATAGTCCTCTAAATGCTTTGGTTTAGCCTCGATATCCGCCGCTATCCGTTCGTCAGAGCATAAACCTTCCAGCTGCTCGACGAGCTGCTCCGGAACATCGTGCCGAAATCGGCATAAAGCCGTCCCTTCTGTCGTCCGCCCCAAGAAAAAGCGAGGAGCCTCGGCCTCTCCGGGCCATGGCTCGTTAATCGCGCGAAGCCTCATGCTTTGGTCGTGCGTGAACAGCGCGTTCACATGAAGCTCCATCAGCTGCCGGACTGTTGGGATAAGCTCTTTCTTATTCGTATTCATGCTTTTATTCCTCCAATGTTAAAGTAACGGTTCATGTACTTATCTTAGCTTATTCGTATTTGGACATGATTTCCTTGAACAGCGTTTTCATGAATCCGATCAGCTCCGGGGGGCGCTCTACTGTCGCCTCAACACCCAAACCTATGAAGAACCGGGCGTAAAAGGCAAGATCATTCCGAGGAATGGGGCCCTCCAGCCAGCCGGTTCCGTCCTCCCGGATATGCAGCAGAGCTCCGAGCCATAATGCCGCCTCGCACATTTGAACGCCATGACGGCTCAGTTCTACGTAAAGCTCGGACGCCGACTCCTTCTCCGTCTGGAAGAACGACTCCCGGTTCCCCAGATGTACGTCCCGCAAATCCAACGGCTTCATACCTGACGTATCATAGGCCACCGAATGCATGCGGTCGCAGCGAAAAATACGAAATCCTCGGCGGAGAAAGCAGTACGCCGGGCAAAACCACAAGCCGTTATTGGCGTAAATTCCGATCGGCTGGATGCTCCGGCACGCCTCCTCCCCTTGCGACCCGTATTCGATGCGCAGCACCTTCTGTTGAACGGCCGCCTCAAGAAGAATGGACAGATAGGGAGATTCCTGCTGTCGGGTCGGCGTTACAAAATCCACGCGGTTTTTCATCTGATCAATACGATCTCTTACATCCCCGGACATATGCAAATAAAACTTATCTAATGCAGATGCGGATTCGGATTCAAAAGGCAGCGACGAATAATGCCGCAGTGCATAGACGGCAAAAAACATCGCAGCCGCCTCTTCTTCGGAAAAGGCGATAGGCGGCAGTATTCGTTCCTTCAATACCTGGTAGCCGCCATGAGGACCTACCTCCGAATATAGCGGGACGCCCAGCTCGCTTAATTCCTGCAGGTCTCTAAGCATCGTTCTTGTAGATACGCCAAACTCCTGCGCAAGCTCCTTCACCGTAAATTTCCGTTTCCGGTTTACCGTCATCATCAGTTCCAGCAGACGCTTTGATTTGGACATGCCTAAGACTCCATTATTTTTATATTCATGACAACTGTTGTCACTATTATCTACTACAATGAGGTCAAGATCAAATTTTAAAAGAAAATGGTGAATACAATGAACAAATGGATCGTTTTGTTTTTTCTGATTATGTTCGTAATCGGTACGGACACGTTTCTGATTTCCCCGCTGATCCCGACATTGCAGCAAAGCTTCGCCGTCCCTACCGAGATGGCGGGATGGATGATGGGAGCCTACACCTTGGGCTCGGCTGTGTTCGCGTTGATCGCCGGCCCCTTATCCGATGGACTGGATCGTAAAAAGGTACTGCTCTACGGACTGACCTGCTTCGCCGTTTCCACCTTCTTGTGCGGCTTCGCCGTCGATTTCTGGACGATGTGCCTCTTCCGGTTTTTGGCGGGGGTCAGCGCTGCTTTTACCGCACCGCAAGTATGGGCCGCCATTCCGACGCTGTTCCCTCCGGCCAAAATCAGCAAAGCGCTGGGCGTAGCCTACGCAGGGCTCGCCATCTCTCAAGCGCTCGGCGTGCCGATCGGAAGCTTGCTTGCTGCAGGCAGCTGGTCCCTTCCCTTCTGGACCATCGGCATCTTTTCGCTGCTGCTGGCGGGTACCGTCTTGCTCATTGTGCCCAGCATGAAACCGCAAAAGCTGCAGCAGCCGCAGCAGGAGCGGCAAGGGGCTAAGCCTTCCATATTCAAAAGGTACGCCCCTCTGATGGCAAGCGGCAAAGCTAGAGGCACCTTCCTCGCTTACTTTTTTGTACATTTAGGGAGCAGCGCGGCGTTCGCTTTTCTTGGAAAATGGATGTCGGACCGTTTCACGCTTTCGATCGATGAGACCGGCTATGTGATCATTTTCCTGGGGCTTGGTAATTTTCTCGGAAGTCTGCTCAGTCCGTATGTGATAAAAGCGCTAAACCAGATTCGGACGATGACGGCGGGGATGCTCCTAATCATTGCGGCTTATATTGCCCTTCCTTATGCATCATCGGTATTTTTAGTCAAGGGCGTTTACTTTCTCATTTTCACCATTCTCGGCATCTTGTTCCCGCTAATGGTCGGTCTCTTGAATAGCTTAAACCCAACCATTCGGGGCACGATCTCAAGTCTGGCTACATCTACCATGAACGCGGCGACGACGTGCGGGGCTTGGGCGGCAGGCATGCTGTATGCGGCTTTCTCCGGCTATTCTGCCGTGGGGATTTTTACGGGAGTCTGCCTGGCATGCTCGCTGCTTGTATTTATCACCAGCGGGGCGCTATCTCCCTCTTCGAACCAAGCTGAGTCCAAAACCGAACCTGCCGCTTAAAGTCATGTTTCGGATTAGGCATGGAGTCCAGCCAATGTAGAATTGAAGCATTTTGTTTCTTTCGTCATAATCCAGTTAATGTGAGGATTGCTTTTTGCTTCAAAATGAAAAAAACGCGCCCCGGCGCGTTTTTTTAGTTAGCGGTGAATTCACATGAAATTCAGCATAAGTACGGCTGAGCAAGAGCTCTCTTCTGCTTAACAGCCCCAGCTATAGGTCAAGAACCGCCCGCTTGTATTCTGTGACGACAGGCTGCATCGGCATAAGGAGTCTGTCCGCCACCTTCCGCATTCGCTCGTTTCTCGACAAGATCTGGATAACGAGATAAGTAGCATCGGATCTGCTCACCCTCTGTGCGGTTTGCGCTGCTAAGGCCAGACCTAACCCTTGATCGCGATAAGACTCGCGAATATATAAGGCCCGGTACAGCAGCGTATCCTTCAGCTCCCTGTCGACGATCGACCATCCGACGATTTCATCGTCTATCTTCAGCACCAGACTGCAGCTGCAATCGATGGTGCTTTCAGCGTGAAGCGGTGCGAAGTAAGCATCGAAGTCCTTTTCCTGAAGTGAATTCATGGCCATCAATTCGTCCCGCTGCAGCTCATTCCACGGAATGACCCGGCAGCGTGCAGGCAGCTTGAATCTTTGAATCCATCGGCTGTCTCGGCCAACAGAGATGTCGCATCGGTAGTAGCGGCTGTATACTTCGGGCAGCTGCCAATCGGATTTGGCCAGCACCCTCTCCAGCGCCTTGTAATTGTTTAACGCATAATACTCGATGCACGCCTGCTTCCAACGATTTCGCTCAATAGACGCCCTGAGCTCCTTCATCAGAGCTGCACCGATGCCGAGATTGCGGAAACTCCCGCCCACGAAGATGGACAGCACTCTAGCGAGCTCGTCTTTAGTAGGCGGATGAACGAGGAGAAGACCGACAGGCTGGCCCATAAAGCTGGCCCCAAGCGCTATTTTCCGCTCGCCCGAGTCACTTCCAGCTTCCGGCTTGACCAACCAATCCTTGTAGGAGCGATACGTAAATTGCCGATAGGCTTCAGCAGTTTCAGGCGATAAAGCAATAATTTCAAGCACTGTCAAGCGCCCCCTCTCCTCAAAAAAAAAGAAGCCGAAACGATCATCTCGGCTCCGCCTTCAGCATTATCTTTTCTTTGTTTTCTCAGGGTATGGAGGACCATAAAGGATAAACGCAGAGAAAGAAGTACCTCCTGCGACTTGCTCCAATTCCGATTCATCGAGCTCACGCTCTGCGTCGGATGAAGGTGCGTTGATCAGCGTCTTGGCTTGGAGTTCGCCATTCTCACCCTCAGAAATCTCGATTTCAACGCCTTCCGGCAATTCCAAGCCCGTCAACTCCTGTACCGCCCGCTTCGGATCGGCCAGAGCCAAAGCCCGAAATTGAGCATCCTCCGATGCGCGCTGCTTAAAAACCTCAAATTGCTCGTTAGCTTTCTCCAATGTCCAGCTCATTCGTTATCCCTCCATAAATGGGTGTAAATGATTTATCTTCTTTTCGGCGGAAACCCTGTCTTGACTGTCGAGTCGTACTGAATGAAGCTGGCAAAGGTTGTACCGCCTGCAACTTGCTCCAGCTCCGCTTCATCCAACTCTCGCTCTGCGCTGGAAGCCGGGTCGGTGAGCAGCGCCTTCGCCTGAAGCTCTCCGTTCGCGTCTTCCGTAATGACGATTTCGATCCCCTCCGGCAATTCGAGCCCGCCCAGCTCCTCGATCGCTTTCTTAGGATCGGCCAACGCCAACGCCCGGAATGTAGCGTCTGCCACAGCACGCTGCTTGAAAAGCTCAAATTGCTCAGTTGCTTTTTCAAAAGTCCAACTCATTAAGTCCTGCCTCCTTCATCTCATTCAACGGCTATGACCTCATTATAGGGGGAATTTCGACAAAAATCCGTACCCCATTCGGGGTATCTTTTGACGTCATTAGACAACTTGACGTGCAGCGAGCCGAGCGAACAGCCCCTCCTGCTGAAGCAGCTCCTCGTAGCTGCCCTGCTGGACGATCTTCCCTTTATCCATCACAATGATCCGATCGGCGTGGATGATGGTGCTGAGCCTGTGGGCGATGACAATTCTCGTGCTGCTCATTCCTCGCAGCATCGCAGTTATCTTTTCTTGCGATTTCTGGTCTAACGCGCTCGTCGCTTCATCCAGAAGCACGATCCTCGGCTTATGGACAATGGAGCGGGCGATCAGAATCCGCTGTCGCTGCCCACCGGACAAGCTTCCCCCGCCCTCTGAGAGCACGGTGTGCATCCCCATCGGAAGCCGTCCGATCTCCTCGTCCATCCCCACCAGCTGCGCTGCATTCCAGGCGTCGTCGACCGTATATTCGCTGCTTTGGCCGATAATGTTTTGGGCGATATCGCCGGCCCATAGACGGCCGTTCTGCAGCACCACGCCGCATTGTCTGCGCACGGAACGAAGCTCCAGCCCGCTCAAATCTTTGCCGTCGAAATATACCGCTCCCTGCTCGGGCTTTTCAAAGCCGATGATGAGTCGCAGCAAAGTGGATTTGCCGCTGCCGGAAGCGCCGACTACAGCCACATATTCACCCGGACGAATCCTTAAAGACACATGATCGAGTATCGCCGGTCCATTCCTATCATAGCGGAACGTGACCTCGCTCAGCTCAATCGCCCCTTTCAAATCGCCGGGATCATCCCGTCTCGCTTCCGTCTCCGGCAGTTCTTTCATCAAGGGCTTGATCCGTTCATAAAGCGGCTTCAGCTCAAACAGCGGAATGGATGATGCGCAAAAAGCGATGACCGAGCCGATCAACGTTGCATATGCAGCGTGAAAAGCGGCGAACGTTCCCGGATTCATCCGGATATCTGAAGCCGATATAATCCAGAACAACAGCAGACTGGATACAAGCGGATATGCGCTGTTGAGGACTGCCAGCCGGTTCCCGGTTTCCCGAAGCCGGTATACATGCGCTCGCTGTGTGCTGAACGCGCTGCTCCAGCGGTTGAAGGCGCGCTGTTCCGCCGCAGCCACACGCAGCTTGGGAATATTGGCAAGAAGCTGCACAAGCATTCCCCCGACCCGGCCTTCCTGCTCCGCCTTTCGTCTCGTATGCTCTGCCAGCTGGATGCTTAGTACCGCGAAGATAGCCGCATAGACAGCGGTCAGTACAATCGCAAGCCATGCCAGCCGGGGCTCATACCAGAACAGCAAGCCGAACTGCAGCACGGAAAAAAGGGCAACCGACATTCCGGAAACGAGCCAGCCGGAAATAAGCTGAAATATGGCGCTAACGCCTCCGATACGGCTGGCTAAATCCCCTGCATTATACTGGCGGAAGAAGCCTACAGGCATGTTCAGCAGCCTGTCCCAGGTCGCGCTGTGAAGCGAAGCCCCCCACGTCCCAAGCAGTCTCAGCCATGCCATCGACTGGGTGACCCGGAAGCCGAAGGAGGCGAACGCGATGCTCATGAGAAGCGCCATGACCTGAAACAGCTGGCCGGGCTCTGCCGCAGGAATGATTTTATCAATGATAATACCGGTTGCGGCCGGCAGGCACATCCCGAGCAAACCTACGGCAAGACCGGATGCAAGCCCCCATACCATCTCCTTCTTCGCGCGCGGGGTAAGAAGAAACCGGGCTATATCCTTGGGCAGCAGGGAGCGGTAAGGCAGCGGGCGGTACACCTCGTAGGCGAACGGTCGCAATTGGGCTGCGAGACGGTCCGTTACCATGACTGCCTTCTCCCCGGCAACGCTATGGAGCTCGTATGCATTTTCTCCTGCCGGAAGCAGCGCTGCAGGCCGCCCGTCCAAGTGAAAGCCGAGCAGCGGCCCGTTATCTTCGCGCCACCAGTCCGAACGGAGCGCAACCTTTCGGCAGCGGATGCCGGCCTCGCGGAACAGCTCCTCCGCCTTGCGGCCCGGCTCCCAGCGCTTCGGCGTTATCAGCTCGATGCCGATGTATTCGCATACCGAACGAGCGCAAAAGAGCAGCGGATCGCGATGATCCGCATGGTGCTCCAGCGCTTGGATGCCCCTCTTGTCGGCAACCGCGGAGAATCGGCTGACCGCTTCCTCCATGCTGAGCCTGTCTTGCTCCAGCCGCTTCGCCATTCTGGCCTGCTCTTCCCGCTTTGCACGATACTGCCGATGAAGTTGCTTGTTGGCAAGAAGCCGGTGGAACAGGTTCAGCGAGTCAATCAATTGACCCTGCTGCAATAAAGTCAGCGTGTCCGCCGTCAGTAGACGGCTTCCTTTGGGAGCAGCCGCCCATACGGAACGCGTCAGCGGGACGTAGACACCGGGCGGCACCGCCGGCAAGTCTATATCCTGCCATAAACCGAGCGCTCCTCCATCGGTTCGGACCCAAACCAGCCCGGCTTCCGAGGTGAACACCGCCGATTCCCAGACGACGATCTCCGTTCCAGGCTCGACTTGCTGGGCTAACAGAGGAGGCATATCGGCAACCGCAGCCGAGGTTACATTCACCAGCCACTCACCTATCAGCTCCGCCGCACCCCTTAGCCCCTTAACCTTGTCAGCAACCGCACCGTCCCCGGCGAATGGTTCGAATAGGCTTGTGCTGCTGGCAAGCACCGTATCCGGCATCACCTCGGCAATCCAACCGAAATCGCCCGCGTCCGTTTGCGGCAGATCGAACCAGATTTGTCCAGGTCCTACCGTAAGAACATACGATTTCGTACCCGCTATGGCGCCTTGGGCAAGGTTCACGGTATACAGCTCGACCGAGCCCTGTTCAACATAGTGCATCGTAAGCGACAAGTTCTGTTGCAGAATCATGGAGGTTTTGGTCCTGTAATGCCGTCGTCCTTCCGCATCCATTGTCCAACCTGGTCTCATGAAGCCTCACTCCTCTCCGATGCGTTGAACAGCTCACGGTAATATCCGTTGCCTTGGATCAGTTCCTCGTGCGTCCCTGTTTGGACGACCTTTCCTTGATCCAGCACCACAATGCGGTCGCAGTCGCGGATCGCACTGAGCCGGTGGGCAATGATAATGCAGGTACAGCCTCTCCTGCGAATATTGGCATAGATGGCCGCCTCTACCTCGGGATCCAGGGCACTGGTCGCTTCATCCAATATGAGGATGGACGGCTGTTGAGCGAGCGCTCTGGCAATTTCCAGACGCTGCGCCTGGCCGCCGCTGAAATTCCGGCCGCCCTCCTCCACCGGATGGTCGTATCCGCCGGATCTGGCGGCGATGATCTCATGTATGCAGCTGTCCTTGGCCGCTTGAACGACATCAGCATCCGTAATTGTCTGGTCCCACAGCGTAAGGTTGTCACGAACCGTTCCTTCGAACAGCCGAATATCTTGATCGACGAGTGATACGGAGTTGACCAGAACATGGCGCGGAAGCTCGGATCGCAAACAGCCGTCGAATTCCACGACACCGCTCCACGGCTCGTACAACCCCGATATGAGCTTCGACAGCGTGGATTTGCCGCTGCCCGATCCTCCGACTATAGCAATCGTTGTACCGGGAGAAACCTCCATAGCAACTTGCTCGATAAGCGGAGGATCAAGAGGACTATAGCCAAACGTCACATCCCGAATAGCCAGAGCCCCGGACAGCTTCGGCGGCAAATCCTCACGAATAATCCCCTTCGTAACGCCGGATTCGGTGGTGTGTACAGCATCGGCAGGATGCTTCAGCACATCGTCAAGCCGGGATAAGTGTCCGCGCATCTCTTGCAGCTCTCCGCCCATTGCAACCAAACTGTTCACCGGCGTGAGGAACCCGGCGGTAAAGCCGAGAAAGGCGAGCAGCATCCCGACAGTGAACGAGCCGTTCAAGACAAGTAAGCCGCCAATAACGAGAATAACAATATGATTCAGATGCTCCAGCAGCACCGGAATGGCCGATAAATACTGGTTGGATACGCCCAGCGTCTGCTCCGCTCGCGTCAGATTCGCCTGATATCCCGCCCAGCGCGCGAAAAAATCCGACTCCCTGCCGCTCGCCTTCAGCGATTCCATATTGATAAGTCCGGCGATGGAAGCACCCCATAGCTTTCCCTGATCCAGCTGCAGCTTCTGGTTGCGGTCCGTCTGCTTGCGCGATACGTACAGCAAATAAGCTACGTTTAGTCCGGCGACCAGCAAGGCGGCCATGGCGAGACGATAATCGTAGAGGAGCATAAAGGTCAAATAAAAGCCCGCAAGCAGCATGTCGATAACGGTGCCGGCTAGCTTCTCCGTAACAAATTGCGCGATGCGGTCATTCGCTTGCGCCCTGCCGGCAATTTCTCCTACAAACCGCTGGGCAAAAAAACCGACAGGCAGCCGGAGAATGTGCCAGACGAAAGTACCCGACATGCTGAGGGAAAATTTCGTCTCCAGCCTGAGCAGTGTATATTGCCTAAGCGAGGTCAGTACCAATCGGAAGATGACGGTAACGAGCATGCCCACAAGAAGAGCGCCCATCCATTCCATCCGGCCGGCCAGCATCATCCGGTCAACGAAAAGCTTCAGGAATAGCGGAACAAGCACCCCCGTGCCGGCCAAGGCGATACCTGCAGCAATCAAATAGACCATTTCCCAATGATACCCTTGCAGCCGCTGCAGCAGCGACGAGATGACCGAGAATCTGCGCCCTTCCCGGACGAAGCTCTCACCCGGCGTCATCGTCAGTACGACTCCCGTATAGGAGCTCTCGAATTCCTCATAGCTTACCGTATACGGACCGTGTGCAGGGTCGTTCAAGAATACTTTGCTGCCGGAAAAGCCCTCCACCACGAGAAAATGGTTGAAGTTCCAATGTACTATAAACGGAGGCTTTAGCAGCTTGAGGCTTTCGGGCTCCTTCTTATAGCCTTTGGCTTCCATTCCGTACTTGCGGGCGGCTTTTAATACATTGCTTGCTTTGCTCCCGTCTCTTGATACCCCGCAGTCATACCGGAGCGTCTCAATAGGAACATGGCGCCCGTAGTAAGCAAGTACAATCGCGAGCGATACCGCTCCACACTCGACCGCTTCCATCTGTAAAACCGTTGGCGTGGAAGCGCGGGTTCCTCCGCGCAGCTTGGATAATAACGATGCCTTCATTGGACTACACCTCATTGCGCGATCAGAAAATCCATTCGATCGGATGCGTTTTCCCTACTAAAAATTGAACGGAGCACAGCATTCCCGTCTTCACGGTCAGCCCCGGCTCTGCACGCTGTGCAGTCCAGCGGAGTCCGGTCGGATGAGACGGATCCTTTTGCAAAAGGACCCTGACCTCGACCATTGGACCGGACTGCATGGATGCTGCCGCCAGCTCGCGGTTTCCGGTAGTGCGTTCCATATCGTCCAGTCCCGCAGGCACCTGCGATACGGACGCAACTTCGCCGATAGCGGCTCCATTCGCATTCGCGTAATCTCCGTTCGGCCATACCCTGGCCGGTATGCCGGGCTTCAAGCTCTTGCTTTGATCCACAGGAACGTAGACGATAGCCTCGTGCTTGTCTTCCGGACCCTCCGCTTCCATGGTGAACAGAGGCTGCCCGGCTTGAATCCATTGACCTGGCTGTACGTGAACTTTGAGTATTTGACCGCTCTGCATGCTCACCACTCTGGATTTCAGGAGCATTTGCTGTGCCCGGTCCGGAGAAGCATCGGCATCCTGCCACGACGGATCGAAGATTCTCGCGACCGTATCCCCACGACGTACGGTATCGCCGGGTTTCAGCGCAATATCCGTGACTTGACCCGAAGCGGTATGAACGATAGTCGTAAATCCTTCCTGCAGCTGGAACACCCCGTTTCCGTTCAGCTTCACCGTGATTGTCCCCGTCACCGCCCATATGAAAAATGCAACAAGCAATCCTAACAATGATAATAAGGCGATCCAATGTCTGGGACGGGCGATGGTCATTAGCACATCCAATTTCTCCGGCGAAGACATTTTCTCCAGGGACGATTGACGGAAAATATTCGGATTCATTGCTTCGCCCCCTCCATTCGTCCCGTTTTCGGCGTTAATGGAACTATGTACACTTGTTTTCCGGCTTCCGTCTCGTTCAAGCCTATAAACTGATAGCTTCGGACGGCTCCGTCCCAAGAGCCGAGCTCTTTGAGGGCATCCAGTATCGGCTCGGGCTCCATCGCTGCAGCCTTTTGGGCTGTTAAAGCTATCAGACGGACGGCGTCATAAGCGGCGGCGGACAGACGGTTCGGCGCAGCCCCGTAAGCATTGCGATACCGTTCTATGAATGCCGCAGCCGGTGCTCTATTCGTAGTGGTGTCAAAGTCGGTAAATCCGTACATTTCTCCTTTATACGATGCTGCAGAATCGGTCTCCGGAGTGGATGGACCTGCAATCATCGGATACTCCGCCCCTGCTGCTTCCAACGCAGCTCCGATTTCCGATGCAGCCTCCCCGATGCTGTCATAGACGACTACAGCTTCCGTCCCCAGCAGCTTCCATCTGCTGCTTGCGGCAATGAGGCCCGATCGCGCGGGAACGCGAGTCATCCGGTCCACGATGATGCTCCCCTTAAGCTCGGCTGCTTTCTCCAGAGCTGCTGCGAACTGCTTACCCGGATTGCTGTCCTCATAGTAAATGACAGCCTTGGTGTAGCCTTGCCGATGAAGCAGCTCCGCCACCTCTTTGGCATACACTTCCGGTGCCGTTCCCAACGCAACCGATCGATTGCCGGACACCTCAGCTCCGTCCAACAGGAAGGTCGGCAATGCTTGGCTGAACGAAGCTTCCGGCTGTGATAAGGCAATGCCGATAACGGGGGCTGTTTGCCTTTCCGCCGGCCCGGCTTTTCCGTCGCCCTGGTATTCCGGCTTCAGTATTACCGATGAAGCAGAATCCGTGCTCCGCTGGAGCTGGATATCCTTCAAAGCGAGTTCAACGCCTCGTTGGATAGAGGCTGCTGCCGCTGTATCTCTTGGAAGCGCCACTGTAAAAGGCACTTCAAGTACGGCGCCGATGTCCGAGCTCATCGCCGGAACGGAGGATGCTGTCGGCCTATCTGCCCCTACCGCCATCCATTGCCAGAGTGGTACAGCGAGCAGAATGGCCAGGCAAGCGGGAATCGTTCTATGCAGCAACGTCTGGTTCCAAGACTCTTTATTGAACAACCGGTCCACCGGCAACTGCGATGCCAGTACAGCCACGACGGCCGCTTGAATAGGACTCGCTCCCGCCTCCATGGCACCTGTTCCGATACTGACCATTCCTGCGAATATTGCCGCCATCGGAGGGATGTACCGTTTTAGCAGCATGACTATGGCAAACAGCAGCAATAGCGAACCTGCAGCCGACAGATGAAGCTGCCGGGTCACCCAATCGGCGGTCAGTTGCAGCAAACCGGCTCTCTCATACATTCCGGCCATCGCTGCCAGCAGGGCAAAAACGACAAACGGCTCGTATCTCACCTCTCCGGCAGTCGTCTTGTTCAGCAGCCCGCAAGCGGTCAGCGCTAACAGCATGAACAAGCTAACCAATACGAGGCTTACGCCGAGCCAAGGCGCTATCCCCATCGCGAAGCTGCCGCCGAGCATAATGATCAGTGCCGCGGTTTCCTTGGCCGACCTTCTGCCCATAACTAACAGCTGAGCTTCCAAGATAGAAGGATCCGTTACTAAAAGCTCACTATCCCTCTGTCGAAGCGATAGCACGATATTGTATAGGAGCATGACTGCGGCCAGAGGAAGCGCGGCCAGCAGCCATTGCGCCAATCCGCCTACAGCCCCTGGAATGATCGCCAAGGCAAACCAGCATAAACTGGAGGATTGAATGAAAATAATCGATAAAGCGTCCGAACGGCACCTTGGATGTGATTGCAGCTGAAGCAATGCGAACGCATCGCTGCGCAGCTTGGAAGACGGCAGCAGCACTGCCGATAAAGCGGACATGACTCCGATTATCCATCCGGCCCGGAATCCTTTGCCCTGGATGCGCAGACAAATCCCAAGCAGCAGACGCTGCACGACACCGGTTCGATAGACGGCATGCGCGGACAGCGTAAGAGCCAATGCAGTGATGAGCGTAGAGGCTAACGATGGTGCCATACCCGCAGCGAAATTCACACCTGGCAATGAGATAGCGGCTGCAGCCATAAGTACCGCCACGATCGGAAGCGATGCCGCTTGTAAAGCCGTTAGCGCCAATCCGGTAAGCCCGATAGCAGCGAGAGCACAGATCGTATTCGATATGCCCCCCGCCAGCATTGCATAATACAGCAGCAGCCCGGAACCTAGAGAAGCTGCCAAGCCCAGTGCCCGGGACAGCGGCGAACGCAATCGCTCCGCATCAGCATAGACCTCTTCCCGATGCTCGCTTTGCTTTACTTCGTTGAATGCTGCAGCTGCAGACGTTTGCGTTCCTTCGGGCTTCGCAGATGCCGACGGCGCCTTATCGTCCTGTTTGTTATCCGAGCTCGCCTGACGATTTACTCGTGCGAGCCGTTTGGCCAGAATACCGGCAAATTGAACGGCAAGCGCGTTATGCTCGTACAAGATCCGATCGAAGGATTCCTTGATCAGCTTGAGCACTACCAGGTCGGTTTCCGCCATGGCCGAAGCCGAGCGCGGATCTCCCGTCAGCAGCGCCATCTCCCCGAAATATTCCTTTTCACCCAAAATGGCCAGAGTCGTTTCTTTGGCTCCGGAACCTAGATAAATTCTCGCTTGGCCTTGCATAATGATATACAGGGAATCCCCGAACTCGCCTTCCTCGAACAGCAAATCCCCTTTGCAGTAGCTAAGCTGGGTAAATTCCTGCAGCAGAGCGAC
This sequence comes from Paenibacillus sp. NPDC056579, assembly GCF_042793215.1. Taxonomy (NCBI): domain Bacteria; kingdom Bacillati; phylum Bacillota; class Bacilli; order Caryophanales; family Paenibacillaceae; genus Paenibacillus; species Paenibacillus sp. NPDC056579. The sequence goes on along the minus strand of NZ_JBHTVD010000001.1, from coordinate 737,082 downwards.
CTTATGTACTCTGTCCAAACCTTCAAATAGCGGAATCTCCAGAAATGTCAGCTTATTCAAAGAAACGATGTCTCCTTCCAAGAACCTCATCCGCTTGATGCCGGGCAAATGAAAAAGCCGAATCGTGTCAAGCGCACTTTCCGGCTCTTTCGTTATCCTATCTCGTCCTTGCTTATGCTTCTAATTATAAGCTTGCAGCATGTCATGTACATACCCCATTTGGGGTATATAGGAGAGCTTCAGCATCGTGTTGACGGATGGTACTCTTGGCTGCGCTCGAATTGCTCGAGCTATCGGGTTCCGCTTTTTGCAGCGCTATCGCTATGGTTCAACAAGTTCAGCTTGACCGCCATAGCAACGGCTTTTACCCTGTTATTAACCCCCAGCTTATCGAAGACGTTCCGGACATGGACTTTGACCGTGCCCGGCGACATGATCAAGCGGTCTGCAATTTCTTTGTTCGACAGGCCTATGGACAAGCATTGTAAAACGTCGATTTCCCGGTTGGTCAACGAAGGTCTGCTCTCTGGCGCGGCGTCAGCCTTCTTACCGGAAGGTTCAAAGTATCCTGTCAATGTATGTACATAGCCCAACTGCGATGCCAGCATTTGCAGCAGCGATAACCGGTCTGTTGAGAAAACGCCGCTTGTGTAATGATTTTCCAAATACAGCACGCCCTGCAGGTCCCCTTGGATCGAAACGGGCAGGCCCAAAACCGATTTAGGGCGATGCATCTTCAAGTAGGCGTCATTTGCGTAAGAGAGATCATCTTTGGCATCGTTCAATATGACAGGCCCCCGATTTATCGCCACATTGCGTACGACAGCCGGACTTAAATCGCCGCATTCGTCCAGCGGGATCGAGCCTGTCCAAAGTGATGAGCTTTTGTCCAGATCGGACATCAGCACCGTATGCCACTCATCTCCTGCGCATTTGACCAAAGCGCCCTTGTGAGCACCTGACACTTTCATGATAATGAGCATAATTCGCGACATCAGCTTGAACGAATCTTTCTCTTCCGCAAATGCCTGCGACGCTCTAATGAGTGCTTCCATTTCCAAAACCTGCGCATAGCTCCCTGTCGATTCCCCTACACCTTCATCCATGCCCTGCGATCCCAGCGACATCCCATCGTTGGCAGACAAAGAAGTGAGCTTGTTAGACAGCGAAGGATGTTCACCTTGTCCCAGCTCGAAAGGATCGATTCGTCCCTTCTGCTTGTACTGTGTCAGGCACTCCTCCAAATCCTTCCTTAGCCCAGCGGCGCTCCGATACCGGCTAACTACCGATTTTTCCAGCAGCTTAAAGATAATTTGTTGAATTATTAGGGGAATTGTGCTTGAAATGCTATCGAACGGCATGGGAGCTCTGGCTACATGGGCGTGCGCCCACTCCAACGGATCCTTCGCTGCGAAAGGAAGCTTGCCGGCAAGCACCTCGTACAGCGTTATGCCCAGGGAATATAGGTCCGTTCCAGGCTCGATCGATCCGTCCAGCTGCCCGCTTCTTTCCGGTGCCATATAAGGCGGACTCCCCTCAATGAGCGGAATGCTCTTCGTCTGACGCTTTTCTTCTATTATATATATGGAATGGCCGAATCCTGTGAGGCAAACCTGCAATGTCGAGGGTACAATGACGATCGTTTCCGGCCGTATGTTCATATGGATGATGTTTTCTTTATGCAGCTTTTCTAATACATGGGTGATGTCTATAGCAATTTGAAGGAAGTCAGGCACATTAAGCGGTTTGGACAGAGCCAAATGCTTCAGAGTCAATCCGTAAAGCCATTCACTGGCCATAATTAATCGGTTGCCGTCCCTAATGAGTGCTAGAGGCTTTAAAATACCGGGAAAATCGAGACTGCCCGCCACTTCATATTCATTGATAACCTTGGCATTTTCTACAATGGCTCTCGGACCTTCTTTCACCATCTTCAAAAGTACGTCACGGCGGTCTTCCATTGACAATGCATGGCATACGGTAATGGCGGGATCTTCATATATGATCTGCTGGATGTCGTAACCGGCGGCTTTGAGCATAACAAACTCCTTTTCGCGAAGGGAAAAATAATAGATAGGTATTTCGATTTATTTTACCATAAAACAAGCTTTGAATTGTCCGTTTTACGAGAATAACTTATATCTATTGACTCAATAAATGCAGCTGGAGCCTGAACAAAAAAATGACTGAGACCTCCGGCTTACTTCATATCAGTTCAATAGGAGCGGCGTTCGTAGTGTTCATTGATTTCCGGACTCGCGGGACAAAAAAAATCCGCGATCTACTACGCGGATTTTCACACCTCATTTATTTCTTTTTGGCCTTATCGTCGAATATTTGATGGATTTTCTCTCGGCCGTACGCAAAAAGCATATCGGTGAACGCTTCGTTTACAAGATTGATCGCATCTTGGCGGAGACCGCTGTTTAATCCCGGAGGATCAAGAGGTGACAGCGACAGCTGACTTAGTCAGATCAAGCTGCTGTGGAAGGAGCTGAATCCCCCGGTAATTGACTCCATCTACGGTTCTGGTCATGACTTTGGCCTGCTCGTACAGGGTACCCCAAGATTTGTAAAATATTCACTTTTTATCGTTTTCTGTCGATGAACGAAAAAAGCCGGCGTAAAAGCGCCGGCTCATGTTGCTTTATCTTAAACGGCTGCGGTATGCTTCTCGCGGGCATTCTTGGTCGCTTCAACCATGTTGCGCAAGGAAGCAATCGTTTCTTCGAGTCCGCGGGTTTTCAGACCGCAGTCCGGATTGATCCAGAACAGCTTGGGATCCAGCACACGCAAGGCTCGCTCGATCATACCTGTCATTTCCTCCACGCTCGGAACACGCGGACTGTGAATATCGTACACGCCGAGACCGATACCCAGCCTATACGTGTTGGCTTCGAAGCTATGAATCAGCTCGCCGTGGCTTCGGGAGGTCTCGATGGAAATGACATCGGCATCCATCGCTTCGATCGAATCAATCATATCGTGAAATTCGCAATAGCACATATGCGTATGAATCTGTGTCGTCTCCTGCACTGTGCACGTAGCAACACGGAAGGCTTTGACGGCCCAAGCAAGATAACCGTCTTGTTCCTCTTCTTTCAGCGGAAGCCCTTCGCGAACCGCCGGCTCGTCGACCTGTATCATGCCGATGCCCGCTTTCTCCAGCGCCTCTACTTCTTGTCTCAGAGCGTAAGCTAACTGGTAGGCGATTTGCTCGCGCGGAATATCCTCACGGACGAATGACCAGTTCATGATCGTAATCGGTCCCGTCAGCATTCCTTTCACAGGACGGTTAGTCTTGGACTGCGCATACTTGGTTTCTTCAACCGTCAAGTCCCCGGTGAATGCCACATCGCCAAAAATAACCGGAGGCTTCACGCAGCGGGAGCCATACGACTGCACCCATCCGTTTTGTGTAAATGCAAAGCCCGCGAGCTTCTCGCCGAAAAATTCAACCATGTCCGTCCGCTCAAATTCCCCGTGCACGAGTACATCCAGACCGATCTCTTCCTGATGCCGGATCCAAATATCGATCTGCTCATGAATGAATTCGCTGTACTGCTCGTTGCTCCATTCACCCTTGCGCCATAATTGGCGGGCTTTACGTACTTCCGCCGATTGCGGGAAGCTTCCGATGGTCGTAGTCGGAAACAGCGGCAGCTGCCATTTCGCTTGTTGTGCGGCATAACGCTCGGCGAAAGGACGGGAGCGATTCGGTTGCTGAACGCTAATAGAAGCTACGGCTTCCTGTACTTCTCTCCTGTTGCGCTCCTCCGATTGCCGGAGAGCTTGCACCGCATGTTCGCTTCTCTCCAGCTCCGTTTCAACCTCCGCACTGCCCGATGCCATTGCTTTTGTTAACAGAACGATCTCGTCAAGCTTTTCCTCTGCAAAGGCAAGTGCATTCTTCAAAACGGACGAGAGCTTGGTCTCACGTTCAGTCGTTACCGGAACATGAAGCAAGCTGCACGACGATTGCACGATAAGGCGGTCTGTCGAGACAATCTCGGCCAGCTCGTCCAAGAGCGGGAGCTTTTCGCGCAGCGACGCCTTCCAAATGCCGCGTCCGTCAATAACACCCGCTCCTAATATTTTATCAGCCGGAAACCCTTGTGCTTGTAACGATTTCAGATTACCGGACAGTCCATGGACGAAATCAAGACCGATGCCTTGAACCGGAAGCGAAACGATGTCGCTGTACCGCTCAACCGATTCGAAATAGGTTTGCAGCATAATGTTCAGATTAGGCACAGCCGATGCAAACTTACTGTAAATCGTATTCAAGCGCTGTATGTCATCGTCGCTTAATTTGGTTACAATAATCGGTTCGTCAATCTGAACCCATTGCACACCTTCTGCAGCAAGCTCCTGAAGAACTTGAACATATAAGGGAAGCAGGCGGTCGAGCCAGGCATCGGTTTCCGATTTGTCGTATCCCTTGGACAGCTTCAGGAAGGTCAAAGGTCCGACAATGACCGGCTTTCCTTCTATACCGAGGTGTTGCTTGGCTTCCCGGTAGGCAGTAAGCGGCTTGTTCTCGGTAAGCACCGGCGCAGTTCCGCCCAATTCAGGCACGATATAATGATAATTGGTGTTGAACCATTTGGTCATTTCACTCGCCGCAGCATCCTTCGTTCCCCGTGCCATGCCGTAGTAGACAGACAAAGGAACGGCGCCGCCTTCGTAAGCAAACCGTTGCGGAATGATGCCGAACATAGCGGCTGTATCCAAGATATGATCATAGTAACTAAAATCATTGACCGGGATAAGATCGATCCCCTTCTCCTTCTGCTTGCGCAAATGATTCAAACGGATTTGCTGCAATTGACTATGAAGCGCCTCTTCATCAAGCTTTCCTGACCAGAACGCTTCAATAGCTTTCTTCCATTCCCGGTCGGCCCCGATCCGCGGATATCCCAATACACTGCTTTTCACCATCATGCATAGCTCCTCTACAATTTGTTACCCAAAATGTAGCACAGCTCGGTGAATGCAGTGTAATTCCTTTACAATATATCTAGTCATAGCCTGCGGCTATAAAGACTCGAAGATGCCCATGCGGAAGCCTTCTTTCTGGTATATTTTGGAGTCTGATGCTTCAAAATCATCTATCTGGAGGAAAAAAAAGAGCAACCAAAGTCGCTCTTTTAATACCCATATAGCTGCATCAGGTTCCGCAGTAAGTCCGGTAACGCCGTGACGACGGGTCTGGCAGCGAGCAGTATTCGGCTTGTTTGCCGGAGTGCTCATAGGGGCTCGATAGCGCATCAAGAAGTCTCTCCATCACGCTGTAATCTCCCTCATCCACCGCGGCGTCCAGCGCCTCTTCCACCCGGTGATTCCGTGGAATGACTGCAGGATTACTGCTTTTCAACAGCTGATGTGAAGCAGCTTCGGACTCCTGCTGCCTGCCCCGTCTCGCCTGCCACTTCTTATGCCACTCGATAAATTCCGGACTGCCGGACATCCCTGTCTCCTCAAGCTTATCGAACGTTAACGCCCGGAATGTATTGGTATAGTCGGCACGATGCTTCTGCATCATATTCAGCAGATCTTCAATCAAGGCTTCATCATCCGGCTCCTCGTTTAAGAGCCCCAGCTTCGCCCTCATTCCGGAGAGCCAATGACGCTGAAACAGCTCTGCAAAATGTGAAAGCTCCGCCTCGGCAAGCTGAATAGCCTGATCCTCGTCGGAATGCAGCAGCGGCAGCAGGGCTTCCGCCAATCTGGCAAGATTCCACGCAGCAATGCTAGGCTGATTGCCAAAGGCATAACGACCCTGAGAGTCAATGGAGCTGAATACCGTAGCCGGGTCATAAGCATCTATAAAGGCACATGGTCCATAGTCGATAGTTTCACCGCTAAGAGCCATGTTGTCCGTGTTCATGACCCCGTGAACAAAGCCTACAAGCTGCCACTTGGCAATGAGCTCGGCCTGACGCTTAGACACTTCACGGAGCAGGGCAAGATAGCGGTTTTCTCCTGTATCGGCATCCGGGAAATGCCTTTGCAACGTGTAATCCGCCAATGCCCGAAGCTCTTCGCCATTACCGGCACTGGCGGCAAACTGAAAGGTCCCGACACGGATATGACTGGCAGCCACCCGGGTCAGAATTGCGCCTTGCAGCTCGGTCTCACGGAATACAGGCTCTCCTGTCGTTACAACGGCCAGACTGCGAGTAGTTGGAATCCCGAGTGCATGCATGGCTTCGCTGATGATGTATTCACGAAGCATCGGTCCGAGTGCCGCCCGGCCATCGCCCCGTCGGGAATAGGGGGTTGGTCCCGAGCCCTTAAGCTGAATATCCACCCTGTCTCCTGAAGGGGTGATATGCTCGCCCAGTAACAAAGCGCGGCCGTCCCCGAGCATGGTGAAATAGCCGTATTGATGTCCTGCATAGGCTTGAGCGAGTGGCGATGCGCCTTCGGGAACCCTGTTGCCCGCAAGTACGGCGACGCCCTCTTTGCTTTGCAATGCTTGCGCATCCAATCCGAGGGTTGCCGCCAATGCTTCATTAAACCGGCTCAGCTTCGGCAATCTTACCGGAGTCGGATCGAGACGGGTGAACAGCGCTTCCGGCAGACGAGCATAGCTGTTGTCGAAATTCCATCCTGCCTCTATGATTTCATGATGTTCCGTCATGGTAACTCCTTTCTGGCCAAACAAAAAATAGTCACGTTATTGTTTACTTCTTCCAATGTATTATACACTTTCGAAATGCTTTTGGCTCTGATTATGTAGTCAACGATCTATTTCCAGCAGCTTACTTTTGGACCAGGGGAAAAAGCTTAAAAGCTTATCCTCGTCTCTATCCAATTGCTCATGATACATATGCATATGTGGATCAGGAAGAATTATCGGATGATCTTGCTCTTCAAATCCTAATCCTCTCAGGATTTCCTTATAGCTCTCCACATCACCGTAAGCCAATATGATATTTTCTTCATCAAATACAAAATACGTCAGCAACTCGTCCGAAGAACGAATAACGATTCGATGCCGGCTATCGTATTCAAGGAAGGTATGGAACTTTTCCATAAAATCGTGAACTTGCTTCCATTTAAGCTTCTCCATTTTGTATCTGGCCTCATCATTATTGCATCTGGATGCTCTGATTGACCTCTCAATTACTGCTGTTTTGCCAATGGGAATTGGAATATCCGCGTTGACCGTACCAATCAGACAGCATCTCCCTTTGGCGAAGCTCCAAATCCCTGTAAGGCGCGGCTTCATATGAGATTTTATCGAAACGTTCTTGAAAGTGGGGACCTGCCTTAAACTTCCTCATCGCTCCCATTTCCGGATCGTTCGCCGCCCAGACCACCCTGGCTATACTAAAAGATAGCAAAATCGTGCAAGTACACATCGGACATGGCTCGCATGTAGTGTATAATGTGAAGCCCTTCTTCAGAAACTTCAAATTGTCTATATCCAGCATGGCGGGTCCGGCGTTTCTTATGGCATCAACCTCGGCATGCGCTGTAGTATCTGATTCTGAAAACACCCGATTCCGTCCTCGGCTAACAATAATCCCATCAGAATCAACGATTACAGCTCCGATAGGGTAGGTTCCTTCCACTTTTGATTTTTCAGCTTCCATAAAGGCCTCGAGCAAGTACTTTCTATCATCCCTCATTCATCGCCCTCCTCCTTTTGCACAAATCTATTTGCATATTACTTCCACAAACGTGGAAAAAATCCCTTGTTACTTCTTCCTGAAGCTAAGCGGACTCTCGACGCAATCACTCAGAGAACATAAAAAAAGCAGCTGACGACGAATCGCCACTGCTAATTTAATTCTGAAACCACCCAATTATTTCGCATAGAAAGCGGCGACCTTGCGAATCCCTTCGATCATATCGCCGATATCCGTCTCAGTATAAAATTGATTGATAGGCAGCCGTACCGCCGTCGCCAAAATCTCTTCGGCATTGGGGCACAAGCCCCGGTCATACGTAATGCCGGTTAGCGAGAATGGAAAATGGGAGTTCGGATACGCCGTCCGATTCTGAAAAAGCGGCTGCATATAGACGACATCCGGAATATACCCTTCCATGTTAGGAATCCCTTCCGCCTCTAGAGATTTACAAAATTCCGTTCGTGTGCAGGACAGCTCGTCGAGCTTAAGTCGAAGCATATAAAACCAATACGTGCATTCGTTGCCCGGCTCTACATAATGAGCCTGAATACCCGGCAGCGTACGGATGCCGGCAGTTAGCCGATCGCCGTGGCGGCGCCGCGTCTCGCAAATGCCGCCGAGTTTTTTCAGCTGAGCTACGCCTACCGCTCCTTGAAGCTCGGTCATCCGGTAGTTCGGCGCAACGTAATGCAGATCGCGCTGCACGGTATTGCCGAATCGCTGGTAGTTTTTATCCGCGAACGCATGTGCAGCATGATAATTCGCCTCCTCGCCGGAATTGACGGTTACGATGCCGCCGTCTCCGGTGGAAATATGCTTGAAATCGTTAGTGCTGAAGCAGCCGTAATCACCGATGGTGCCGACGAAGCGCCCTTTGTACCGGGTCAAGTAGCTCTGCGCACAATCTTCGATCACTTTAAGCCGATGCTTGCGGGCGATCTCCATAATCGGATCCATGTCTGCGGGATTGCCGGCCAAATGGACAACGACGATCGCTTTCGTCCGTTCCGTAATCCGTTCTTCTATAGAACGCGGGTCCATGTTGTACGTTTGCGGATCAAGGTCGGCGAACACAGGAATAGCATTTTGATACAAAATGCCGATGACCGTCCCCTGATCCGTAATTGGGCTCGTTATGACCTCGTCTCCTACCGAGATGCCTGCAGTTCCAAGCGCTATGTGGATCGCAGCCGTTCCTGAAGATGCCGCCACACTGAAGGGCACTCCGTACATGTCATTAAAATCGCTAAGGAACTGCTTGACCTTGCCGCCAAAATGATAAAACAGCGTGTTCTGGTCCAGGGCTTCCGCCAGCTCCGCCGCTTCCTCCGGACCGAATCGTTTGCCCGTTCCAAACGGTGTCGATTTGACTTTGCTGCCGCCATGAATGGCCAACTGTTCGGTTTGCATCCTCGTTACACTCCTTCTGAAGATATGGTTGAACCGGGTGCCTATCCAGTTCTCAGCCCAGTTTGTTTGCCTCAGCTAAGGTTAGCCATTACCTTATTCACAGCCATTGCGATATCCCGCATGTCGTCCTCCTCGGCGAGGAGCACGTTCTGATGAAGCCATAGCACCTCATTGGCGCATGCTTGCTCGCACACTGGGCATTCGTAGCTGGGCTCGGCCCCTGTCAGCTTGCGAATCTCACTTAGCACGGCCGCATTGCGATGCAGCGGAACGTATCCGGCGGCTACCGGTATGCCTTCCGCCTGCAAGCGGCGGATGATCTCCTCTTTGCCGACGGAGCTCGCCACATCCGTTGTCACACGGAACATGAACAAGTGGCGCGCATGTACGGTTACCCTAGGATCGCGCCTCATCGTTGCAATCCCATCGATCTGGCCCAGAAGGTTTTCCAGCAATAGGCCGTTGCGCTCCCTAAGCTGAATCTGCTCCTGAAGCCTGGTCATTTGCCCCAGCAGTACAGCTGCCTGGAACTCGGTCATGCGGAAATTCCAGCCGATATGCTCATGCTGATACCAGGCTCCTGCCCTCACGCGGCCTACATTGGTTATGGACCAGGCCATGTCGGCAACGTCCCGGTCATTCGTCACAATCATGCCGCCCTCGCCGCTGTTTATATTTTTGCTGGACTGGAAGCTGAACGTTCCTGCCGTTCCGAGCGCACCGACGCCGACTCCGTTCCATTTCGCCCCCACCGCCTGGGCCGAATCTTCAATTACAGCCAAGCCGTGCTTGGCTGCAATGGTGTTGATCCGGTCCATATCCGCCGGGCATCCGGCGATATGAACCGCCATAATCGCCTTCGTGCGCGACGTGATCGCCGCTTCGATCCGCTCCGGATTCAGAAGCAGCGTATCCGCTTCCACATCCACGAACACGGGAATCGCACCGAACAGCAGCACGCTCGTTGCGGACGCAATGAACGTATACGGCGGCAGGATGACCTCATCCCCGGGCTGCACTCCGGCCGCCTTCAACGCCAACGTGATCGCGATGGTCCCGTTGGCCGTCGTAATAGCGTACTGTGCGTCCTGCAGCTTGGCGAACTCCGTTTCCAGAGCCTCGAGCTTAATGCGCCCGGTTCCTCCCCACTTTCCGGAGTGAAGCACCTCCAGAAGAAGACGTTCCTCGGCTTCCCCATAGATCGGCCAGCTCGGGAATGGCTTTGTCCGTACCGGCGTTCCTCCGAGAACCGCTAATTTTTTCATGACCATCACCTCACGTTATTGGTTGTCTCTTGAACGACATACTTACGGCAAGTTACTCCGTACTGCACTTCCAACGCTTCCGAATGGTTCGACTCCCTCACTGCATCCACCGGAATCCAGACAACGGTTCCTGCCTGAGCATTTTCGACGATCGGTCCGCCCTGGTCGTCCAGCCCTTTGATTACAGCCTGCCTTCGTTTCCGTGTCCATTCATTAATCTCCGCGCAGGTCCAGAATTCGAACTGCCGGCTGCGCGCTTCGCGGACCAGCTTGCGGAAGGCATCCCGTACCGCTTCCCGGTTATGGATATGAATCTGGTGGAATAGAAAATGCGCTACCCCCTCCACCTTCATTACACCTTCGAGAAAAGGAACGATAACCGAGCTGTCCGACCATGCCGCCAAATCCATATCCTGCGTCAGAAATCCGACTTCCAGCACGTCATATAGCCGATTGCGTTCATCAGCCCAGGCCATCGGATAGTAAGGATGACACGTTCCGAACAGAAATCCGACATTGCCCCGCTTGCTAGGACCGCGCGTCTGATCGACCGCGATCTGATTTTTTTCACACCAGAGGAATAGCTCTCCCCAGCCCTCAAATCGGGTGTAGTGGTTCTTGTTGGACGTGACGGAGGTCAAATTAGCCGCCCGTTTCAACCATTCCAATTGCCGGTCGAATTCGTCACCGTCCCAACGGCCCCCCTGTTCATCAAGCGCATTATAATGAAACGCAAGCTCATGGCCTGCCGCTTTTACCTGATCGTAAATGTGCGGGCTGTATCCAGGCTCGATCATGCACCACGTAGAACGGATACCCGTTTCCTGCAGGAGCTTGAGCGTGGACAGTGCGTGCTCATCCTGGTTGACGTCGCTGTCATGAGAAATAAGCGCCACCTGCTTCGTTCCTTCAGGCCATAAGCCGACGAAAGGCAGGACAACTCCGCACTCCTGTGCGATGGAAATCAAATGGCTGATCAATACGCTCCGCCACAAATCCGCTTGAGGCTCAGCAAAGTACAGAGCACCGGTGTCCGTCGCTTTCCGGTCGAACTCCCAATCCAGAGCTATCGCGTCGTCTGCTTTCAAAATCCCTTCATTGAGAACCGCAGAGCCGTCAGGTGCCGGAACCCCGTCTTCCAGAACCGGATCCATCCCCTGCTGCATGCGAACGATCGTCTGAGGAATATCTACAGCCCAACGCTCCAGATACCCGTTACCTACCTGTATGCTTTGCAGCATAGTGCCGCCAGAAGGACCCCCGGGAGTCAAGATCGTCATGTTTCCTTTTTCCGTGAGGCTTCCATTCGGTTTTTCTACAGATGAGCTTAACGACCAAGGGGATGCCTCAACAAAACGCAGCCTATAGATACCCGGAACCGGTAGCTCCCCTTCTCTCCAATGTGCATAACCGTACCGGATCGTAGACTGCCGGACGAAACCGAGCCGCTCGGCCCACACATGACCTCTCCCGTAGGATACGAGCCGTCCCCCGCGCTCCATGTACTCCCACAAACCATTTTGCTGCTCCTTGGTATGATCACCGAGTACATCAATAACCATGTCATATCGGGAAGTCTGTATGTCTCTGGCATTGGATACCCGTTCCACACGGATTCCTGCATGAGCCAAAATCTCCTCCAAATACAAGGAATAGATGTTATACCCATAACGCCAGCGTTTTTCTGCGGCTTGCAGATCAAGCAGCAGGCCGATGCGCGCGACTCTCAAATTCATCATTCCTTTCTGCAATTATCCCATGATTTGAATACGTGTATGGTACTTGCACTGTAAAAGAAAACCAGCTATGCTTAACCGTAACTGACTGCTATAAGGGAAATTATGATCTTATACGAAACGGATGCGAACCAATGAAAAGAGAAAATGAATTCCGCTATATGAAGCTTGCGAACATGCTGCGCGAACAAATTTTGTCCGGCTACATCCGGCCCGGCCAATACCTGCTGTCCGAGAACGAGCTGACCCGCCATTACGGTCTCAGCCGCTCGTCGGTTCGTAAAGCATTGGACCAGCTGTTGGATGAAGGCCTTATTGAGAAGCGCGTCGGCCAAGGGACCATCGTGCCCCATCAGCTCTCCATTCCAAAAGGCGGAACCGATACGCTGCGCATTCTCGCCTTTACTCCGTCTTATTTCGCCGATTACGCCCTGCCGACGATTCAAAAGCAGTTCCAAGCCAAGTTTCCTCACGTCGAGGTCAAAATTCTCAATCTCCCCGGCCCATCGTTTCGCGATCTCTTTGAAACGAGCCGGGAGCTCGGCTTTCAGCCGGATCTTCTGTTCGTGCCGGATAAGCACGGCTATGAGCTGATTCAGGAGCTGACAGGCTCCTTCCTGCCGTTGGAGCCTTTGGTATCGGACGCGCTTGCGGCTGTATATCCGAAGCTGCTGCGGTCATTCAGCATTCAGAATACGGTGTTGGCCGCTCCGCTTACGTTCTCGCCGGTGTATTTGACATACAATCCGCGAATGTTCGAAAGGTTCGGTGCAGATCAGCCTCATGCCGCATGGACGAAGGATGAATTCATTACGGCAGCCAAGCGGCTTACCCGAGATACCGACGGCGACGGCATTAACGATACCAGCGGGTTCTCCATTCCGACTGCGTTGAGCCGATGGCCGGCTGTCGCCCTGCGCAACGGAGTGCATTTCCGGGCAGAGCAGCTTCAGACCGACACGTTGTTGAACACCTTGAACTTCCTGCACGATATTTTGTTTCGATACCGGGTCGCCACCTTAGCCAGCCGCAGCGCGTTGAACTCCGAGGCGTTTCATTTGGAACGGACCGGCATGGTGCTTACGACAACTTTGGAAATGACGTACTGGGAACGTACCGGTCTGCCGTTCGAGCCCAAGATCGCCCCAATGCCATTCGGAACGGGCACTTCCACCATGCTGATAGCGAATGCGCTCGTGATCCCCGATACGTGCCAAGATCCTGAGCTTGCCGCCCAGTTTATCCGTGTCGCGCTGGATGCCGAGACTCAGTCCGCTTTTTGCCGCAACAGCTCCTTCCTTTCCGTTCTTCCCTCCGTGAATGAAGCCCTCCGATCTCATGAGGATCTTCAAGCTCTCGGAGTGACCGGAGAAGGGATGGACAGCAGCTATTTCACCCACGAGCTGGTGGACGACCTCGAGCTGCTGTACGAAATCGAGCGGGAAATGGATATGTTCTGGTGCGGGCTGGAGTCGGCCGCCTCATTCGCGCAAAAAATTTGCAGCAAAATAACCAATCATTGAGAAGCCCTGTAGAAGCTCTCACGGGCTTCTTTTTTTCGTAACCCGGCTGGTAAAGCTACCTTATTGCCGCTCACCCCTTGATGGCCCCTATCAGCATCCCTTTGATAAAGTATTTTTGCACGAAAGGATAGATCAAGAGAACAGGGAGTATCGCTACGGTGACCGTAGCCATCTTGATCGTCTCGGGCGGAAGCGTCTGCATCACGATAGGGTTCATCACCTGAAGCTCTTGGGAGATCGCAGGCGATTGGATCATATTCCTCAATACGACCTGGATCGGATACAGTGTCCTGTCCGACAAGTACATGATCCCGCTGAAATAAGCGTTCCAATGCGTTACACCATAAAACAGCCCCAATGTCGCGATAATAGGCATTGACAAGGGAAGAATGATCCGCAGCAGCGTCTGAAGCTCCCCGCAGCCGTCGACACAGGCCGCCTCCTCTACCTCTTGGGGCAAGTTTTCAAAGTACGTTTTCATAATCAGCAGGTTGAACGTGGAGACAAGCCCCGGAATAACTAATGACCAGATCGTGTCGAGCAGCCCCATCGATTTAACGACGATGTAAAGCGGGATCAAGCCTCCCGAAAACAGCATGGTGAAGACGATAAGCATCAAGATGACGGATCTTCCCGGGATATACTTCTTGGACAGCGGATAGGCCAGCAGCATGGTCACCGCCAAATTCAGGAAGGTTCCGAGCAAAGTAATAATAACGGTAATCTTTAGCGCCTGCGGCACGACCGGACTGGAGAAAATAACCTTGTACGCCTCCATCGTGAACGTCTCCGGCCACAGCACGAAGCCTCCGTTGCGGACAACCTCCGCCATGGGAGTCAGAGACATGATAAACACGTAGTAGATCGGGAACAGGGTCAGCAGCCCGAAGAAAGCCAGAAGGCAATAAATGGCGATGTCCGCTATACGATCGGACGGCGTTTTACTCACCTGGATAGACATAAGCTTTCTCCTCCCTTCTACCAGATTCCGGATCCGCCCAACCGTTTGGCCAGCTTATTTGCGCCTATGACCAAGATGAGTCCGACGAGTGATTTAAAAATGCCGGTAGCCGCCGCCACACTGAATTCCAGCTGCTCCAGCCCCCGCCGGAACACCCAAGTATCAATAATGTCGCCCGTCTCGTATACCCGCGAATTCAGGAAAATATAGATTTGGTCAAAGCCCGCATCCATGATGTGACCGATCCGAAGAATCAAGAGCAGGATGAATACATCCCGGATTCCCGGCAGCGTCACGTGCCACAGCTGCTTCCACCGTCCCGCACCGTCGACGACGGCCGCTTCGTACAGCTCCTGATTAATCGTAGCAAGGGCGGCCAAGTAGATGATGGCTCCGTATCCCGTATTTTTCCAAATGTCGGTCAGCACGATGATGGAACGGAAATAGTCGTTATTGGCGAGAAAGTTCACGCTCTCTCCGCCGGCTTCCCTGATGAAATAGTTGACGATCCCGGACTCCGGGGCAAGAAAAGCGAACACCAGGCCATAGACGATAATCCATGATAGAAAATAAGGTCCGTAAGTAACCGTCTGGATCACTCTCTTAAACCAGCGAACACGAATTTCGTTAAGCAGCAGAGCAAAAATCAAATCCGGCAGCATGTTGAACACAATTCTATAAAAGGAAATGAGGAGCGTGTTGCGGATCAGCTTCGGAAACTCCGGCGAAGAGAACACCTCCCGGAAATTGCTCAGACCAACCCATTCGCTGCCGAAGATGCCTTGGGATAAGTTATAATCCTGGAAGGCGATCAACAGACCGCCCATCGGAACATAATGAAAGATGAGATAGTACAGCAGCCCGGGTACCATCATCAGATAGAACCAGCGGTATTTCCAGCTTTTTAACATCCATGTCACATTTCATCGGCTCCTTGATTCGACTTGATCCGGCTGACCTGCCATGGGGTCCGGACTGAGGTCGGTGCGGTTTACTTGATGACGCCGGCCGCTCTCATCTGGTCTTCGTAGGTTTTCAGCATATCCCCGCCTCGATACTTCGTCATTAATTCTTCACGGTATTTCGGCCAGTTGGAGGCATCCTGCTCATCAAACAAAATTTTCACGTGATATTCGCGCATTTTGGTGCGGAAATCGGCAAGATTGAACCCTTGAGGCGGTGCAACGTTCGTTCCGATGGAAGGCAGCAGCTTGTATCCCTTGATCGTTTTCAAAATTGCCCGGTCGTTATCCGTCATCCGCGGATCGATGACCTCGAGGCCCAGCACCTCGGGCTCCGCCGCTACGAGAGAGCCGTATATTGCAAGAAAATTCCCTTGCGTTACGATTTCCTTATCGATCGCTTCCGGCTTTAGCGTTACTTGCTTGCCGTTCTTGGTGTAATGCTTGCCCTCCACTCCATAATGCGTAAGCAGGAAGCCTTCTTCACCGCAAAGCCAATCTACGATATCGACGATCCGTTTGATCTTCTCGGGACTTTTCTCCGCCGTAGCTTTCGAGAATAGGAAGGCATCATTCGGAAGGTTCTCCGTCCATACTCCGGCCGAGGCATAGGGATGAAACGGCACCCAGCGGGCGTTCGGGAACAGCGCCTTGGTCTTGTTCTGCAGCGAAGTCGGATTGCTGTCAAAAGCGACCGCACGCTCACCTGAAGCAATGACCCCTACTTTGCCCTGAGCCGCTTTGTCCAGATAAGCAGTTCCTTTGGATAGGAACCAGTCCGGATCGACGATCCCTTCCTTGATCATCGCTTTAATATCGTTAAGCACGCCCTCCATCCGCAGGTCGGTAGAAACGTCGGTCAGCTTATTGTTCTCCACCATGAAGGCGCCGACCAGCCCGTGCTTCAAATATTGCGGGAAGTCGGTCGAAACGGTATTACCGTTCCCTACGGTCGAGAAGCCGAACGTATCCTTTTTCGAGTTTCCATCGGGATCGTTGTTGGTAAAAGCCCTCATCGCATTCATCATTTCATCGTAATTCGCCGGTACTTTGAGGTTCAGCTTATCGAGCCAGTCTTTGCGGATATAGTAGGAACGGTACACGTTGCGGGCAAACGGGATCGGGGCGCGCTTGAAGGTGTTTTCGACAGCATAGCGCTTAAGCTCCACCTCACTAACCCACTTGAAATAGTTCGGCATGGTCTGGGGATTGATAAAAGGGGTCATGTCTGCGACGACATTATCAAGAATGTATTTCTGCGAATCGGTTCCGGTGCTGATGAACAAATCGGGGACATCACCGGATGCGACAAGCAGGTTCGTTTTGTTGGTCCGATCGGCTCCGATCGGCATGAACTGCACGTTCAAGCTCACATTGAACTTCTGTTCGATCGCTTTCTTGACGAAGTCTTTATCTCCCTGCGGCAGATTGGCGTCGTTAGCCCCGCCCGCAACGGCAAGGAACAGCTTGAGATCCAGCTTATCCTTGTATTTGCTCGGAGTATCGGCGCCAGTCGAAACGGAAGAGGGCTCGGGCGACTGGGTACATCCGCTAATGGCAGCGGATGTCATCAAAGCGGCAAGAACCAATGGACGGTACTTCATAGTTTGCCTCCCTTATCTTTTGGATGGTAACCAATTCAAACGGGAAGTAGGATCCTGTACCGTGATGCGAGGGTGTACGGAGATGGCAGGCTTAGGATCTGCACCAAGGTTGTAAAGTGGATGGACAAATCAAGCATAGTTGTACGATACCTGTATGGTTATTATTATCGTAATGAAAACGTTTTCCTTTGTCAAGTGTTTCTTCGATGCGCGTTTCCCTCAATGCTGCCTCCTCTCTTTGCAGTTGTATCGTACTTGTATCTTGCTTGTAGTGTACCTTCTCCTTGGGCAGGTCGTCAAGAGGTAACCTTACATGAAGTTAAACTTTTGCATCCTTATGTTATATTAATTGACATAAATCTGCCTAATGCTAAAGAAAAAAGCCGCGATTCACGCGGCTTCGCAGCTTCTTTCGGTAATATGTCCGGCACACACTTAATCCATTAGAAGACTCAACGTTCCCCAGCGCAGTAAGGCTCGGTCCGGCCGATTTCTGTCTGTGAGAAATAGCTAGACGTTATAGTACAGCACCTTCGCGCAATGGCCTTCCAGGCTCGGAATTTGCACCTTACTCGAAAACTCCCCGAGCTCCTCGTCCGTCCAGAAATCGTAGAGACGGTGACTTCCCGAAATCGCAAATTCGAAATCCTTTGGCTCCTCGTCAAAGTTGAAAACGCAGACGACCTGCTTATCTCCCAGGTCAATCCTCCCGATCGTATAGCCGGTGTCGTCGAAGGACGCCGCCTTCCCAGTCGGAGGCAGCAGCTTTTTCAAGACGTTGATGTTCTTCTCCGACATCTTGGGGATCAAATCGCCGCTGATGATCATGCCGCCGGAAGCCAGAATGACCGCTTTATGAAATTCAAACTCCTGGTCGGTGATGAGTGACGGCTTGTCAACCAGCTCGCCGCTGATGTTTCTCGTCTTGAAGGTCACTCTCTCAAGCACGATCACGTCCGGGTCATTGTACCATAACGTATCGTTCTGCCAGTTGCGCGGGAACTGCTCCCTTGCGTTACCGCCAACATGCTTCCAATCGCGGGCGATATCGTTAGTAATCCGGTTGCCGTGGACGAGTCCAAGCAATGGCCAGAACGGCGCGTTGCAGCCAAGCAAGAAGCTGTCATGCCCCACCTCATCGGCGATAGCTTGGATTCCGCGGCGGAACGCTTCGATGCGGGTAGCGTTCTTATCGTAACGGATTCCCGGCAGCGCTCCGTATTGCAGGAAGTCCATTTTGAAGTAGCGCCAGCCCCATTCGTCATGCATCGTTCGGACAGCATTACGCAAGTAGTTCAACGCTTCCGGATGTGTCGTATCCAGCATGTACCACTGCCTGTCCGGCGTTCTTTTCTTCTGGCCGATTCCGTTAAACGGCTTCCCCTCTTCATCCTGGATTAGCCAGTCCGGATGCTCTTCCAGCAGCTTGGCGAACGGGTCAACGATAAATGGAGAAATATAACCGGCCGCTTCCATCCCGTTAGCTCGTATACCGTCGCTGATTGTTTTGACATCGGCCCCGAGACCCGGTCTTGGTACCAAGAAGTCGCCGTCTGCCGCAGCATAGCCTCCGTCAATTTGAATCCGCTTCAGCTCCGGAATCCGCTCTTTCATGGCGCGGGCATTTTCATAAAAGCCTTCGGCCGTCATCGGCCGCAGACAATAATAGGAGCACCAGCCCGTCGGAATTTCCGGATACAGCTTGCGCGGATGATTGCGGTTCAGGTGTTCTGCCAGCTCCGTAAGAAGCTGATTATGATCAGAACCAGCGGAGAAAATGAATTGCTCCAATTCCCACGAAGCGCCGGACTCCAGTGTCAAATCCTCTGTGTCCATAATCACTTCCAGATAAGAGCCCCGGAAACGAAGCTCGCCGGAGAACCTATGGCAGGACGTAAAGCCCAGTAATTGGTGACCTTGATTCTCTGGCGACAGCAGCAGAAGGTTGTACACGGACCAGACGTTCTCGTGAAACTTTGTTCTGGGTAGCCTGAAGAAGTCCCAGTCGGTTCCATAAGCACCGATATGATATGGTGATGACAGTGTCCCGCCATACTGCGTCAGCATTTGATAGCCCTCTCCGTAGAATGGAGTGTCCGGAGAATACGGCGTTTCCCCGGAAAACAGCACGACCTCTTTGATTTTAAGCGGCCGGCCGGAGCGGTTGGTTACTCTTGTTTGCAGTACGTTGCCAGTCCATGTTTTCTCAATCGCTGCGTCATGCTCGGAAGCCGTCGTACAATCGGCAAGTCTAACGGCTTGATCGAGTTTTTTTAGTTCGTCTAATGTCAGCATTTGATTTGTATCCTCCCCGGTATTTAGAATGTAACCATTCCGCTATCTTTGATAGCGATTTCAATACGATCGGGAACAATGCTGTCCATTGTCCCCCGTTTACCTCATTGCATCGTCCTGCCTGACCCTAATGATATCGATAAACGGGGGCTTAGAAAATAATGATAATTAATGACTTTTTGTCCTATACTCAGGTTTTTCCTTATCTATCCAACAAATAGGTGTTCAAGAATGCATTGCGGAATTTTCCGTTCGGGTCGTACTGAAGAAGCAGCTGTTGAAACTCGGGGAGCTTCTCATAAAGCGACCGCAAGCGGGCAGGCGTCATGGCAAACAATTTACTCCAGTGAGGGCGGGCTTGGAAAGGCGCCAGCTGCTCTTCAATAAGTGGCAGCAAGCGCTGCACGTCTTCCCCATGCTGTTTCCATGTAAAATGGAAAGCGACCGAATCCTGCTTATAACAAGGACTCATCCAATGCTGATCTCCGGCTATCGTACGTACCTCGGATACATAAAGAAGCGGTGCAATCTGCTCCTTCAACCTGCTAATGGCCCCCAAGGCAGCATAAGCATCTTGACGCGATACGAAATATTCGCTTTGCAGCTCCTCACCGGCGCTTGGGGTGAAATCCATGCGAAAATGAGCCATCCGCTCGTACCATGGCCCCGGTATGCCCATTTGCTCGCTGCAATTTTCCGCTGTATAGCCCGGCACCGGATGGAGATTCACCGCAGCGCGTTTGGCGCCGAAAAACTCCGGTTCCGCCTGATCGGAATCACGATCTGTTACTACACTCTTCCTCCACAATTGGTTGAACGTATCTGTCTTCCAATCCGTAAACAAACTGACGCTGTAGGCACTGCCAAAAATATCGTCAAAATGATCTTCAAGCTGTGCCAGAGGCAAGCCCTCGTATACCGTCTGACTCATTTGAAAGGCCGGTATCACATTCAGTGTCAGCTTCGTAACGACGCCTAATCCGCCAAGCCCAACGACCGCTCCGTAGAAGACGTCTCCCTGCCGCTCGCGCGACAATTCAACCACGTCTCCATTCGCCTTGACGATCTCCATGGAATGGACCGCCGTTGACAGGCTCCCGTTCTTGTCCCCGGAACCGTGGGTGGCCGATGCGCATGCGCCTGCAATCGTAATGTGTGGCAGTGACGCCAAATTGTGCAGCGCATAGCCATTATCATGCAGATAATGGCACAGCTCTCCATACCGGATCCCCGCTTCCACTGTAACTCTATTGTGAGCTCGATCTAAGGCAATCACTCGATTCATCTTTTGAAGAGAGATATGGCTTCCGTCCGTATCGGCGATTCCATTGAATGAGTGACGAGTGCCCAACGTCTTCACGCGGCTGCTTCGGGCAACCTCTTCTTGTACCTGCTCCACACTCTCGGGAACGAGAAGCTCCGAGGCGCTGTAGCTGTAGTTGCCTGCCCAGTTTTTCATAGTTTCCAAGTCCATCGTCACGCTCCTTCAAGTTTCGCAAAAAAATCCTCCTATAGACTATTCGTGAAAATGCTCCGCTATCCTCCCGGTCTATGAATAAAGTGAGCAGAGTATGGAAACTTCATAGAATGTAAAAAAAGAAAAAACCTCTATCGAGGTTCATGTTGTCAAGAAACCCCGGGTAACCCAAATCTTAAGGGCTAGTTGGGGTATCTCTGCTTACAATTCTTGTTTTCCTGCGGAAACTCTACAGCGACCGAATTTGTTGCCGAAAAATTACCGCAATAAAGCGATAATATCTAAAGCTTCCCGGGAACAACAGCGGCCTCTGGAAGAGCACATGGGTACCCATCCTGTTTTTTCAGTTCCCAGAGTTTCCTAATAAGGGCAGCCTCTTTTGTATAGTAGAGTTGAATTGCTTGCGGAACGTAGTTCCGTTATTTTACCAAAAATGGAACTATTCTGAGAGTATCGGACAGCAGATCCTTTATTGCGCCAAAATACACTGTTTTCGCCTGAAAAATGAGCAAATAACGGATTCTGTGTCCGATCGTACTGCAAAAGCAGCCTATTTCCAAAGAATAGCGGATTCTCTGTCCGATAGACCTTCTCCAAGTCCATGGCAGCTTATACATAACTCCTCCCGCCATCAGCCATCCTCTATCGAGAACCTTCCTCAGAGGAATGGCCTTAAACTTTTTACTTTGGCAGAACTCACTTTATAAGCAAGGAGGCTTTTATCGCCGAATACAGATTTCTCAAGCTTTTCCACCCTAAAGCTCTCAACTTATGTTACCGGAGCCGGGTTAAACAGGCATAAGTCGTTGTGTAAGCCCCAACGGTCCGCCCACGTCTGTTTTTTCCCGCTTGCTACATCCAGAATCATGCGGAAAATGTCCCAGCCGACCTCCTCGATCGTCGCCTCCCCTGTAGCGATAGTTCCCGCGTTGATGTCGATCAAATCGTGCCACTGCTCCATCAAAGCGCTCCGCGTGGACACTTTGATGACCGGCACCACCGCTAGCCCGTAAGGAGTTCCGCGGCCGGTTGTAAACACCTGCATATTCACTCCCGCAGCCAGCTGGAGGGTACCGCACACAAAATCGCTGGCAGGCGTCGCTGCAAAGAGCAGTCCTTTTTGCGTAGCTTTTTCGCCCGGCGACAAGACGCCGGAGATAGGACTCGAGCCGGACTTTACGATGGAGCCGAGAGATTTTTCCACGATGTTTGCCAGTCCGCCCTTTTTATTGCCGGGCGTTGGATTGGCGCTGCGGTCCGCTTGCCCCTGCTGCAGGTAGCGGTCGTACCAAGCCATCTCGCGAATCAGCGCTTGGCCCACGGACTCATCTACGGCCCGCGGCGTCAACAGGTGGACGGCATCCCGCACCTCCGTTACTTCCGAGAACATGACCGTTGCGCCGGCCCGCACGAGCAAATCTGCTGCGTATCCGACAGCCGGATTCGCGGTAACTCCCGAGAAAGCGTCGCTCCCGCCGCATTGCAGCCCGACCACCAGGGCGGAGGCAGGACAGGTGACGCGCTTCCTGAGGTTTAATGCGGCAAGCCGCTCTTCCGCTTGATTCAGGATCGACTCGATCATGCTGCTGAAGCCGTAATGATCCTGCAGCGTGACGAGCTTGGACGTATCCCCGTCCGGAATGAGCCGGTCCGGGACAAGCTTCTCGCAGCCGAGCCCGACGACCAATATTTCCCCGCCGAAATTCGGATTGACGGCAATATTTTGAATCGTGCGAATCGGGATGACGGCATCCGGAGCTTGAATGGCAACGCCGCACCCGTAGTTATGGGTTAACGCGACAACGTCTTCAACATTAGGGTATTTCGGCAGCAGCTTCTCCTTAATCAGCTTGACCGCATGCTCAAGAACACCGACGACGCATTGCACGCTGGTCGTGATGCCGAGAATGTTTTTCGTGCCGACACTGCCGTCTTTGTTCAGATAGCCTTCGAAAGTATACCCGTCCAGCGGCGGCAGCGGTTCCGGTACCCGATTGGCGACCTGCAGCTCCTCCAGCCTTGGAGGCGTAGGAAGACGGACCAAGGACTCCTCGATCCAGCTTCCCTTGGAAATTGGACTCATCGCATACCCAATAACCTCACCGTAACGAACAATCGGCTCCTCTTGCTGCAAATCCGTTAAGGCAACCTTATGGCCTTGCGGGATATACTCCTTCAGCTCAAGACCGCATTCAAAAACGGATCCTTTCGGCAGTCCTCCTGCATTGACAACGATGACGACATTATCTTGTTCGCTTATTTTAATATAAAGCGGTTTCTCATTATGGTTTTGCGCCTGAATCGACATCACAAGCTCCTCCATCCATGAATGCTATAGCATTTTATTTTCCGCTGAATCGAATCCCCTATGAATGAATAACATTTCCTCACTAGCAAACATGACACTCTATTGTCCTCCGGACAACGATTCTACGGCATTGCCCTTCCGCGAAAGCAGGTTCATTTCATTATGGCACATTAATAAAGGCGCCACGCCATGCCCGTTATTATCCACTACTTGCTCCTGATAAATATAATATTCCAGGCTGCCGTCCCTCATTTGCCCGTTTTCCGGCTTCTTGCCGAGACCTGCGCTTCGGCAAATGCCTCCCAGCAGCACCATGCCCTCTTCTTCCCTTAGATAGGTCGATATCGTTCCTTCGTAGGCTCGTCGTCCATAGACGAGATACTCCTGCGGCAAATAACCCAAACGAACTCCCTTCATCATCGCGTAAGCCATCATCAATGTGCCGCTCGATTCCAAATAATTGTCCGGATGCTCCGTCCGATCGACAACTTGAAACCACATCCCCCCTGGCTGCTGGTAAGGAAGCATATTCTCGACCAGCTCCTCTAAGATTCGCTTCATCGGCTGCGTATCCGCCGGTTCTCCTTCCAGCAGCTCCAGCACGTCCACAAGCGCCATGGCGAACCATCCTACGGCTCGTCCCCATACATTGGGTGAATGGCCGGTTACTTTGTCGCACCAGAACATCTGCCGGCTTTCGTCATACGCATGGTGATACAACCGCTTTTGCTCGTTATAGATAAACCGGCGGGCGTTGGCGAATTGCTGCAACGAATCGGAGTATGTTTTGTGCTCCGCAAAGGTCTTCAAGTAATTGACGTAAAACGGCTGCCCCATATACAGTCCGTCCAGCCAAACCTGGTACGGATAATTTTGCTTGTGCCAGAAGGAGCCGCTCTGCGTTCTGGGATAAGTATCCAGCTGGCAATAGAGCAAATCCAGCATCTGCTTATACTTGGGATCTCTTTCACGCTCATACAATGGAAACAGCAGCGTAGCCATCCGGATTTGATCTATATTGTAGGTGTCGGGCTTTATATCACTTATTTTCCCATCCGAGTTGTACAGTCCGTCGATAAACGTCTTTACGAATCTATAATCGTCTTCCTCTCCGAAATGCTCGTAGCTGTCCATGTAAGCCTTCAATATACAGCCCTCGATATAATGCCACCGGTGCGAATACCATGTTGATTCCGACCTGTATTGCTTTTTCAATTTGCCTACTAATTCATATGGCACCAGGAAACACCTCCCACTATGAACTCATGCCGCGATTCACGGGATTTCTCAATTCATTTTCGAATGAAGCTCGCGGTATTGACCCGGCGTCATGCCGGCCGCCTTGCGGAACGTTCGGATAAAGCCGGTCGAGCTGTTGTAGTTGAGCCGTTCGGCGATTTCGGTAATTTTCATTTGGCTGTCCTTCAGCCAGAGCTTCGCCATGCTCATCCGGTGATTGGTCAAATAGTCGATAAACGTGACGCCGATCTCCTTCTTGAACACCCGGCTTAAATAAACCGGATGAAACTTCAGCTGCTGCGCACAGGACTCCAAGGTAATGTCCCGGTCGTACTGTTCATGTATCATCTCGACCATTTGATGGGCGATATTGATATATTGCGTATCGATGCGTCCTTGCAAAAAAGCGATCGTCGGCGGCAGCAGCACGGTTTTGAACCAGGAATTAATTTCCTCCACGGTATGCAGCTTCATAAACCGGTTGACGACCGACATCGAACCGATCAAGCCGTCGAGCGTTCCCCCTTGCTGATGGACAAGCCGGTATATTTTCGTAATCAGCTGAATCATCTGCATTTGAAAATCGTTAAACATGACTCCCTTCTCCAAAAGGGAAGACACGTAGTTGTTATAATAATCATATACCGCTGCCGAATCGCCGCTCTTGAGCGCATTGATCATATAGTCCTCCATATGATCCCATGATGCGGAGGGCTGAGCCGTACCGGGGTTCGATTCGATATCCCCATAGCTCAGCACAAGCTCATGGCCGAGGCTGATGCGGCGTTTCAATGCTTCCAGCGCTTCCGAATAGGCATCCATCGCATCCGTATAACGGTGGAACGGGCGGCTGATCCCGATGCTCACCTTGAGCTGCAGCAGCTCGTGAAGCTTATGCTTGATCCGCTCCGCCATCTCGTAAAAATAAGCGCTCATCTCCGCAGGTTCATCCGCATCCGCCGTCAGCAGAGATACCTGCGACTGGTCGAGCAGTAACGTGCCAATGATGCACCCGTCGGGA
The DNA here is from genome assembly GCF_042793215.1 of Paenibacillus sp. NPDC056579. Classification (NCBI taxonomy): domain Bacteria; kingdom Bacillati; phylum Bacillota; class Bacilli; order Caryophanales; family Paenibacillaceae; genus Paenibacillus; species Paenibacillus sp. NPDC056579. The sequence goes on along the minus strand of NZ_JBHTVD010000001.1, from coordinate 711,638 downwards.
AGCAGCTCTGCGACGATGTTGTTGATGGCGAACAGCAGCAGCTCCTTATCGCTTTCCGAGTAGCGGGTCCCCTCCAGCGAATCGATCTGCAAAGCAAGCACTCCCAGAGATTTGCCCCGCTCGGCAAAGCCATACGTTTCCATTTTGAATCTAAATTCACTCTCGCTAACCTGCCCCATAAAGAGCTTAAGCAGCAAATGCTCCTTTACCTGCACTCTCTGAGCTATCAGCTGCTGCTGCATCTGCTTGCGCGTGCTGAACAAGGCTTGAAAGCGATCCTCGATGAAGGCGAACTCATCCTTCTTCTTCAGGCTTGGCGTCTCGCCCCCGAACTGCTCCATAATGCTGAACAGCCGGCGTATCGGCTTATACATCCTTCGTGTACCGTAGAAAGCGGTACCGGCAATAATAACGATGATAATAAGGCACACATTGGCCGTAATGATGGCAATTTTTTTCGATTCCTTCGTGATTTCACCGATCGATACGACCGAAACAAAGGACCAGCCGTAGTTGGCGGATACAAGATAATTGACAGCCTTTTGCTCTTCCTCAAAATAGCCCTCAGCGTTATCCCCCTTAGGCATATGCTGCAAAATGCGTTCGTGCTGCCGCCCTGTTCCGGGACTTGTCAGGAACGGCTCCCCGTCACGGTTTAGTACGAAGAGGCTTCCCCATTGATTGTTCGGCGCCAAATCGCTTTCCAGCGCATTATGCGACATATCGATGATAAGCAGCGCTTTGGGAATAGTTGTCGAAGCAACCATCGGCAGCTTGACGACAAGCCTGATCATGCCGCGGCTCGCCGTTGGTTCCGTTGTATCGTCAGGCCGGCTGTCCGAGCCTTCGGCCAGCCAAAATAAATTTTTCGATTGACGTGCATAATCTTTAAGCGCATTCTGATCGGTGAAGTCCTCCATAGAAGTGAAGCCCAGATTGCTGATCATCCATCCATGCTCCATATTGATGAGATGCGCATCCGCCACCCCCCAGATGGAATGAAGGTTGTACAAGCCTTTGGACAGATTGGCGATCGTTTGAAAATCGTCATTGGTCAGGGCATCGTCCAAGTAATCGCTTACAAGCGAGGAGTTGACGTACTGTACGGCTCCCATCTCGACGTTCTTCAGCGCCTGCTCCATGCGCATCTGATTTTGCAGCAAAATTTGCCCATTTCCTTCGTTCACCTTTTTCTCGATATCCTTGGAGGCGATATAGTAGGAGATGACCCCGATGGATGCAACCGGCAGCGCGCCGAGCAGCAGGGTGAACAAAGACAAGCGAACTAAATATTTCGGCACCGGAAACCTCTCCTCTCTGTACATGCAAGGCTTCGACGATAACCATTATACCAGAAAACTTTCTATGTCATCGTAAGGAAAAGCCGCCGGGTATACACCTCAGCAGCCTGATCCCCTCTGCGCGCGACCTCGACGCTCGTCTCCAAGTCTTGCAGGAAAGCGTTATTTCTTCTGCTTCGCGTGCTCTGCCGTAAGCTCTTCAATCACCTTGTCGCCGCCGGCCTTCTTCCACTTATCCACTTCCGCCTGCCAGCCGGCATCGTCGATTTTGCCCATGATATACTTCGTTTGAGCGTCGCGGATTAATGTGTCAAGCTCTCCGCCTTTTTCTGAGTAGGTTTTGGAGGTAAGCGTTAACGCGATATTCGGCACGGTGTTTTTCAAATTGTCGGCAACGACCTTCCAGCCCTTATCCTGCAGCTCGTTTAGTTTAAGCGGAAGCCCGGTTCCTGTTACCTCAAAGGAAGGCAAGCTGTCGCGATAAGGCTTCACTTCGAGGTTAAACAAGGACAAGTCCTTGAACTGGGCTTTGCCGTCGTCCGTTTTCGTAAAATGCTTCCCTTCCACGCCTCTCGTTAGCAGCGTCGACATTTCGGGCTCCAGCAGCTTATCGAAGAAAGCAAGGAGCTGCTTTAATTCCGCTTCGTTCTTGACGCTCGATTTCGGGAAAACGAAGAAGCCGTTATTGCCGGGCTCAGCCGGCACGCGATTGCCCGAAGCCCCCATATACTGCACAACGTCGACTACCGCATTCGGCGCGGACTTGGATACGTTCTCGAACGAAGTGGCGGCTGCGGAAGCAACGGTATTGATCCGGATGCCCACCTTCCCCGCATTCCACTTATTGTCGGCGTCCGCCGCCTGAACAACCGAGAAATCCTGATTGATCAGCTTCTCCTGATACAGCCTCCTAAGCAGCTTCATGCTATCGAAATAAGGCTTGGACATAAACTCGGGAATAAGCTTTCCATTCTCGATTCCCCACTTATTCGGCGCTCCCTGCGACACGGCAAGCCGTGTCAAGAAGGAGCTGCTGGCCGCCGCATCATTGTAGGATTTCTCCAAAAACATGCCGTAGGTATCGGCCTGGCCGTTTTTATCCGGGTCCTTTTCTGCGACCGCTTTCAAAACGTTGTACCAATCGTCGAGCGTTACCGGCGGTTTGAGTCCCAGCTCATCGAACCAGTCTTTCCGGTAAACGATGCCGGCACGGCCGATATCCCGATACAGCGGCAGTCCGTACAGCTTGCCGTCTACCTTGATATTATCATAGTGAAGAGCGTTGACCGCGGATAAATTTTTGTAATCCTTCAATAACGGTCCGATCTCCCAGAACAATCCGGATTGAATCGCGTTAAGCGTAGTGGCATTATAGGTCAGCTTGAATGCTTTGGGCATTTCGCTGGAAGCGATCATGATGTTCTTCTTATCCTCAAAAGCGGCCGCCGGAATCCATTGAATATCGATTTGGGCATTCGTATATTTCTCGATCGCAAGCTCAATCTCATTGTCCTTCTTGGGCGCTTCGCCGATCTGCGGCGTAGCAATGGTCACCTTGAGCGGCGTCGAATCCGCTTTGCCGGCTTCTCCCTGCTGTGGCGCTTTGTCCTCGGCGCAGCCCGCCAGCGCGCCTGCCGTCATTGCGAGTGAACAAGCCATAGCGATAAAGCGTCTCTTTGTCATCTTATACCCCTCCTGGATAGCTTGTCATAATCATTATATAAAAAGATGGACATGTTAGCTCATCCTTTTACCGAACCTAACAGTACGCCTTTGGCGAAATGCTTTTGCAAAAACGGGTACACCATCACAATCGGGATCGTCGCGACTACAATAGATGCCATGCGAATCGTTTGCGGCAAGTAATCCGTCGGATCCTGTTGTGTCGTCGTATCGCCGATTTGATCCTGGGACAGAAGGACGATTTGCCTGAGCACGACCTGTACAGGAAATTTCTCGGCGTCGTTAATGTACATGACCGCGTTGAAAAAGGTGTTCCAATGGCTTACGGCGTAAAAAAGTCCGAATGTCGCCATCGCCGGCATCGAGAGAGGCAGGATAATGCGGAACAAAATCCCCAGATCGTTGCAGCCGTCGATTTTCGCGGAATCCTCCAAGCCGTCTGGAATTTGCTGAAAGAAATTTTTCAGGACGATCAGGTTAAAAGCACTGATTGCCGTCGGAATCATTAACGACCAGTACGTGTTGATCAGGCCGAACGCTTTGACGACGAAATAAGTCGGAATCAGGCCGCCGCTGAACAGCATCGTTATCAAAATCATCAGCATGAGGGTACGGCGTCCGCGTAAATTCGTTCGCGCTAACGGATAAGCCGTGAATGAAGTCATGATCAGGTTAATGAACGTGCCGAGCGCAGTAACGTAGATCGAGATGAGTATGCTCCGCAGCATCGTATCGGTAGAAAAAATATACTTGTATGCACCCAACGTAAACTGTGACGGGAACAAGAGCAGTCCGCCTTTCACCACCTCCTCGGGTGTGGCGAAGGAGACCATGACGATGTAAATAAATGGAATGATTGTGATCACTGAGATGAGCGTCAGCAGCGAATAATTGATGGTATGGAACAGCCGGTTGCCCCAGCTGCGGTCTTCCTGTGGCATAACGTCCCGCCTCCCGTGGTTAATTTGGTTAATATACGCCTTCTTCACCGAATTTTTTGGCCAGCCAGTTGGCCCCGAGTACAAGCACCAGTCCTACCAGCGACTTAAACATGCCTACCGCAGCGCTGTAGCTGTACTGTGCTTGCGTCAAGCCCTTCAGGTAGACATAGGTGTCGAACACTTCCCCTACCTCGCGGTTCATCGAGTTCAGCATGAGGAATATATGCTCGAAGCCCGTGTCGAGGAAGCTTCCGAGGCGCAAAATAAACAAGATGACAATGGTGCTTCTTATAGCCGGAAGAGTAATATGCCACAGCTGGCGCCATCTTCCCGCACCGTCCATCCGTGACGCTTCATAGAGCTGAAGATCCACTCCGGAAAGCGCTGCCAAAAATATGATCGTTCCCCAGCCGGCTTCTTTCCAGATCGATTGGCTTATGATCATCGTCCGGAACCAATCCTCGCTCAGCAGGAACGGAATTTTTTCCATGCCCAGCCTCGCGATCATTTCGTTCACAATCCCGCCTTCGGTTGTAAACAAAATATAAAAGATCCCTACCGCCACCACCCAGGAAACGAAATGGGGCAAGTACAGCAGCGTTTGGGCAAACCGTTTGAACGCTTCCTTACGTACTTCATTGAGCATTAATGCAAGCACGATCGGAAGCGGAAAGAAAAAGACTAAATTGTAAACCGCAAGAATGATCGTGTTCCGAAACAGCATCCAAAATTGCGGCTCGGAGAAAAAACGCTCGAAATGCTTCAATCCTACCCAAGGACTCCCGGCAAAGCCCAAATGCGGCTTGTAATCCTGGAAAGCCATTACCAGTCCCCACATAGGGACATACTTAAAAATGATAAAATAGAGGATTCCCGGAAATAAGATGAGATACAACCATCGGTCTCTGATCAGATCCCGGAAAACCAAGGATCGTTTCAAGCTGAATCTATCCGTCATGTGCAGCCGGGCCTCATATTGCTCCTTCATCCGCTTTCCTCCTGACAAAGTGGTTTTGCTTGTGCTTGTGCGGCCTTCACACTCACATCTTAGTTGCCGCCGTTGCGACAAGCAATAGTATCGATCAAACCATTTGTTTGCAGGTGAAAAGCCTGCAACGGCGCGGGATTTCAAGCGCAGCCACGCTGGAATTATCATCTTTTGCAGCTGCATCGTACTGATACAACTTGGGTGATCTCAGACATTGTGCACGCAAAAAAACGCCAGTCCCATTAGACTGACGTTTCATTCTATCTGTATTTATTTTAATAAGCTGTCCAGCCTGCATCGGCCGTTACTACGGTTCCGTTAACAAAGCTTGCCTCGTCCGAAGCTAAGAACAGCGCAACCTTGGCAATTTCCTCCGGATCCCCGGCACGAGGATTCAATTGCATCCCCGCCATCGCTCTTTCCATTCCAAAAGAATTGGGCGCATTAATCGACGTGCTAATATTCGTATTGACGCCTCCCGGCGCGATGGCATTACAGCGGATACCCAGGTTTGCATATTGGAATCCGACGTTTTTGGTAAAACCAACTACCGCATGCTTAGAAGCCGTATACGCAGCGCCTGCACGCGAACCGTTCAATCCTCCCGCGGAAGCGATGTTTACGATTACGCCGCTTTTCTTATCGATGAAAATCGGCAGCACTTTCCGTGTCGTTCTCATAGGACCGGTAGTATTAATGGCAATGACTCTATCCCACAGCTCGTCCGTCAAATCTGCCGCAGGAACAAAGTTGTCCATAATTCCGGCGTTATTGACCAATATATCTACGGTTCCGAAAGCTTCGACCGTCTTATCGATTAATTGCTGGACATCTTCTTCTTTAGCTACGTTCGCCGCAACCGCGATGGCTTTACCGCCATTAGCTTCAATGCCGGATACGACCGGTTGTGCGGTCTCCATCCGCAAATCCGAAACCACCACATGGGCTCCCTCTGCTGCAAAAAGCTCTGCAATAGCTTTCCCCATACCTGAAGCAGCACCCGTAATGACAGCAACTTTTCCTGATAGTCTCATGCGAAGTTCCTCCATTTTTTCTTATTATGGGATACCATTCTGGATTGCATACAACAAAATTAGTTTATAAAATTCAACAAATGTTGAATAAAGAACATCTGTTACATCAAGTATAATAAAAGAAGCAGCGGAGTTTCAATCAGCAAAAAATTGTCCATTGTATGTTACCGTACAAAACGACGCCGTTTGTTCGATAATCTTTTAAACTTGTTAAAGGAATGAATGATAATGTCTGAAAAAAACAATAAACTCGACCGACGTATTATGCGAAGCAGAAAAGCTCTGAGAGAAGCCATGCTGACACTGATGTCGCAAAAGCCTCTAGCCGCCATTTCCATTACGGAAATTGTCGAGCTCGCGGATTACAATCGCGGTACGTTTTATTCCAACTATGACAATAAAGAAGCGCTGCTGGACGACATTTTTGCGGAGCTGATCGACCAGCTTCTTCAGTCGTTCCGCGCTCCATATCAGCAGGTCGAGATGTTCAGCATTCAAGATCTGCCTGCCAGCTCCGTCATGATCTTTGAGCACTTTTACCAGCATGCTTCCGTCTATACCGTATTGGCCAAAAGCGAGGTGCTTCCCCAGCTGAGAGAAAAGATGTTTATTGCATTGAAGCACATAACGCAAGAAGAGCTCATCTACCCGGAGCATGAGATTGACCGGGAGCTTCATGCCATCTATTCGATCCATGCCCTGCTCGGGCTAGTCTTTTACTGGGTTGAAAGCGGCTTTCAGCACTCCACGTCCTATATGCAGGAGCAGCTGGTCAAAATCATCAATTGGCGTCCGACCGTTGCAAAAACGGTGATGAAAGGCTCCGACGGCTGATGCGCTGTAACCGGTGCTGTAAATAAAAAAAGCCACGCAATGTGGCTTTTCTCCCTCTAAACAAAATAGTACAGCACCTTCGCGCAATGGCCGTCAAGGCTCGGCACATGGACCTTATCTGTCACCTCTCCGAGCTCCTCGTCCGTCCAGAAATCGTAAAGACGGTAGCTTCCCGGAATCGCAAATTCGAAATCCTTCGGCTCCTCGTCAAAGTTGAATACGCAGACGACCTGCTTATCTCCCAGATCAATCCTCCCGATCGTATAGCCGGTGTCGTCGAAGGACGCCGCTTTCCCGGTCGGAGGCAGCAGCTTTTTCAAGACGTTGATGTTCTTCTCCGACATCTTTGGGATCAAGTCGCCGCTGATGATCATGCCGCCGGAAGCCAGAATGACCGCTTTATGGAATTCAAACTCCTGGTCGGTAATGATAGACGGCTTGTCAACCAGCTCGCCGCTGATATTCCGGGTTTTGAAGGTCACTCTCTCAAGCACGACAACATCAGGATCGTTGTACCATAACGTATCGTTCTGCCAGTTGCGCGGGAACTGCTCCCTTGCGTTACCACCGACGTGTTTCCAGTCCCGTGCGATATCGTTCGTAATCCGATTGCCGTGGACAAGTCCAAGCAAAGGCCAGAACGGCGCGTTGCAGCCAAGCAAGAAGCTGTCATGCCCGACCTCATCGGCGATAGCTTGGATTCCGCGGCGGAACGCTTCGATACGAGTAGCGTTCTTATCGTAACGGATTCCCGGCAGCGCTCCGTATTGCAGGAAGTCCATTTTAAAGTAGCGCCAGCCCCATTCGTCATGCATCGTTCGGACCACGGTCCGCAAATAATTCACCGCTCCCGGATGCGTCGTATCGAGCATATACCACTGCTTGTCCGGAGTTTTCTTTTTCTGGCCGATCCCGTTATACGGATTTCCCTCTTCATCCATCACCAGCCACTCCGGATGCTCCTTCCGCAGGTTCGATTCAGGCTGAACGATAAAGGGAGACAAATAACCGGCAGCTTCCATCCCGTTCGCACGAATGCCGTCGCTGATCGTTTTCACATCCGCTCCGAGACCCGGTCTCGGGATTAAGAAGTCTCCGTTATAGGCCGCATAGCCGCCGTCGATCTGAATCCGCTTCAGCTCGGGAATCCGCTCTTTCATTGCACGGGCATTTTCATAAAAGCCTTCCGCCGTCATCGGCCGCAGACAATAATAGGAGCACCAGCCCGTCGGAATTTCCGGATACAGCTTCCGTGGATGGTTACGGTTCAAGTGGCCCGCCAGCTCCAGAAGCAGCTCGTTATGATCCGGGCCGGAGGAGAACATGAATGATTCCAAATCCCACGATGCACCGGGCTCCAGCGTCAAATCCTCGGTGTCCATGATAACTTCGATGTAAGAGCCGCGGAAGCGAATTTCACCGGAAAACCGGTGGCAGGAAGTAAATGCCAGCAGCTGGTGACCCTGATTTTCAGGCGACAGCAAGAGAAGGTTGTACACGGACCAGACGTTCTCGTGAAACTTTGTTCTCGGCAGCCGGAAGAAATCCCAATCCGTCCCGTAGGCACCGATATGATATGGCTCAGAGAGCGTCCCGCTATACTGCGTCAGCATTTGATAGCCTTCTCCGTAGAATGGAGTGTCCGGAGAATACGAGGTTTCCCCGGAGAACAGCACGACCTCTTTGATTCTGAGCGGCCGTCCGGAGCGGTTGGTTACCGTCGATTTTACCACATTGTCGTCCCATGCTTTCTCAACGAACACCTCTTGCTCAGAGGCGGTCGTACAATCGGCAAGTCTCACTGCATGATCGAGTTTCTTTAGTGCGTCCAATGTCAGCATACAAGTCCTCCTATACTATAGCGGCTATATGTAGCTGACCGAATTATAGCATTCACCCCCAAAATATACAGGTGCTGAGATCTATAAAATATGGCATCATGTCTTCTCTTTTTAAGCCGCTGTTCAAAAAAACAAAAACCTGTCTCAAAAAAAAGCGCAGGTTTTTGCGATTCATATGGAATATTGCGATTTTCAAGCGATAATCCTGTTTTTCACCATGCGTTATCCGCATCACTAAACATGGTGTCTCCACCACGCCGCAGCAGGAATTTCAGACGTTCCAAGCATGACCGCTTGTCCGATGCGCGGAGTTGCTACAACCACATTATGCTGTTCGGCTGCACGAAGCACTCGTTCTACAGGATCGGTCCAGTCGTGAAGGGCTAGCGTGAACGCTCCCCAATGAATAGGAATCATCACCTTTCCGCCAATTTCCCTATGCGCTTGAACCGTCTCCTCCGGCATCATATGAATCAATGGCCATCGCTTATCATACTGCCCGCACTCCATCAGCGTCACATCGAACGGTCCGTACTTGTTCCCGATTTGCTTGAAATGGTCACCATAACCGCTGTCTCCGCTAAAATACAGTTTCGTACCGCCGCTGTCGATAACCCAAGAACACCATAGTGTCTGATATCGATCGGTCATACTGCGTCCGGAGAAATGCCGTGCCGGTGTACAAGCCAGCTTCAAGCCCTCGAAGTCAAATTCATCCCACCAATCGGCAGAAGTAATGCGCTCCCTGTCTACTCCCCACCGCTCGAGATGTGCTTCAACACCCAGCGGGACAAAAAACCTGCGTACTTTATTCTTCAGCTTCTTGATGGTCCCATAGTCCAGATGATCATAATGATCATGCGACAAGATTACCGCGTCGATGGGCGGCAAATCGTCGATGCTTATCGGAAGCTCCCCGCCATACCGCTTGCCTCCGAGCATGGGAACAGGTGACGGAGACGGGCCCAGCATCGGGTCCAGCAGCAGGTTCAAGCCATTCACTTGGAGGAATAACGCCGAATGTCCGAACCATACGAGCCGCGCTTGACTGCTGGATTCCAGAAGCTGCTGAGGCTCCCAACGGTCCATTGGTATTCCATTCAACGGTTTCCGGTTCGAGCCGCCCTTGATCATTTCAGTCATGATCTTCGACATCTCTTTGAAGCTCATCTCCATCGGAGTGGGCAGCGGATAGATGAACTTGCCTCCCACATAATTGTCGGATCCGTCAATCGCACTCCGAGCGTCCCCTTTTGCCTGTGCACCTAACGGAGGATAATACTTCAGAACGAGGATTACCAATACAACGACTGCTGCTAGTAGAAATAAATAGCCCATGATGATTTCAAATCCTCATTTCTTGTAGGTAGTAAATGATTGCTCTGTCTTATTCTATCACAAAAAATGAAGAGGATCGTAATTTGACCTCCTTACAAGGTTTGGTGCAATTGGTCCCAGCCCGCAGGAATACTAGGAATCTTCCAATCTGCTGTAGGCCGCCAGTTCTCCCAAGCATCAAAAAAAGCTGCCGGCCCCTCTTTCACCCATTGGAGGGCCCGAACTCCTTCAGAACGAATGGCCTGTGCTTTATCTGGAGAAATGATTCCGGCAGCAACCGAGTTATTAAAATCGGCTTCATCCTTCCACTTCCACTCCGATCGTTCCTTATCCAGGGTGATGTCCAGCAAATAGTCCGTCGTATCGAATCCAACCTTGGTTCTGCACAAGGGCTCTTGAAGATTAATGTACCAGCTGAAATGGGCGGCGCTATCCCTAAAAGCATAAATGGCATAAGCAGCGTTCGCAGGGATCAGCATCAGCACTTCTGAATTCCCCCATGTGCCATCCCGAAGCTCCGGTAATGGCTCCGACGATACTTTGAGAGGATTTCTGGTTGATTTGATAGGATAGTCTATTCCCCAATAAAGCGCAATTAACTCAGGTGTATCCTCTACGACCGTAGTAGTAGTCACTCGATAAATTTGGTCCTTCCATACACGCCGCAGTATAGTGTGATCGCCAGGATGAAAACGAGATTGCTCCATGGTTATCCCTCCCATCTTGATACGACCATCATATCGAACAATGATTTCACTTAATAGTCTATTTTTGTTATTTATGGTGTCTATTTGTTATATTCATCCTTACAATGAGAAAAACGTCTATCGACGTCCTTTCACAGAGGAGCGACCGCGTTAAGAGGTTGTTTTTATCGCCAAATAGAATTTTTACATCCGATGATCTCGGAATCTTATTAATTCTATTGTGGTAAAAAAAGGCCGCCGGCCAGGAACCGCTCCCTGGAAGGTTCATATTGAAACCTTTCAACCTAAGAGAGCATTCCCTGTTACCGGCAGCCTTCAACCATTACTTATTAATAAACTCCACATACTGCAGCAATCGCTTCAGCATTACAGCTGCTTCCGCTCTTGTAGCAAATGACGCAGGCTCGAACTTGTTCATCGAGTTGCCCTCGATGATGCCCACAGCCGCGTTTCTTGCGACAGCGTCCATCGCCCAATCGCTGATCTGACTGCTGTCAGCGAATTTGGCGGCCGCATTCAGCTTCTCGATGCCCCCGCCTTTGCCTGCTGCCGTCATCGCTCTGCTAATCATCAGAGCCATTTGCTCGCGTGTAATTTTGGCATTCGGACGGAAGGTGCCGTCCTCAAAGCCCGCCATCAAGCCCGCTTTTACGGCTGCGCCCAAGACGCCGGCGAACCAATCTGTGCCGTCCGAATCACGTACGGCCGCTGCGGCCGAACGGTCTTCCTTCAAGCCGAGTGCGCGCACGAGAAGCGCTGCAAATTCCGCACGGGTAATATCGCTGTCCGGAGCAAACTTCGTTTCGGACTGCCCGTTCACCACCAGCTTGGAGGCCAGCAGCTCAACATCCTTTTGGGACCAGTGGCCCTTCAAGTCTGCGAACGTTTTTTCAAGCTTTACAACCGTATAAATACTGTTCGAGCTGCGCTTAATTGCAGCGATCGTCTTTCCGTCAGCTTGTTCAAACAAAGCAGGAACGAAGGTCAGTAAGCCGGTCGCCGGGTCGTATACGACAGCTGTTGCTTGGCCGCCTGCCGAATCATGGACTGTCACGGTCCTGGTTACGTAAGTTGTCCCAAAGTTATTCACTTCGATCGTTTTTCCGTTCGCTTCCGCAGTAATCTTGAAGCTGACGGCATCCGCCAGCAGCGTCAGACCGGACTTCGAAGCGGCTTCCTTGACTTTTTGCGCTTCTGCTTCCGCCAATTTCTCAATCGTAACGCTGATGGTAACATCGGCGGCTCCGACTCCAAGCTCAGCAGCCAACGCTTCGGCTTGAATTACGCGAATCGGCAATTCGTAAGAGTTCTCATTCGTCTTGATTTCGATAACCATATCGTGGGATGCTGCCACTCCCTCGATGATGGCATTGGCAGGGAAGTCGACCTGTGCCCCGTCTTTAACGTCAGGAAGGGAAATGACCAGCTTCTTGCCCGTTTGACTGCCGGCGGCTTCTTTAAGTGCCTGAACCAAAGACTCCGCTTTGATAGCCAGCTTAGTGATGACTCTTCCATCTTCCGTAGTTTCGGTTTTCAGGTCGGCAGGGTCTATGGTAAAGCCAGCTGGATTCTCCGGAAGCGGCGGTGTAACTACTGCCCCCGAGCTGCCCCCCCTGTCGTTGCGATATTCAACAACAACCGGCTCCGCGACTTCTTTAATACGTCCTTCCTCTACATAGTTCAACGGCGTTGTAAAGCTGCGTACAAAGTTCACGGTTGTTTCAAGATCCTCCGGACCCGTAACCGGATTTTTGCCGCGCTTGCCGATTTCAATGTTTTTCGAGTTCGTCGACGTCTGCATGTAATTGTTGACTACAACCGTATACGTCTTCGCTTTGTCGACTTTCGATCCGTCCGGCAGCAGCATATCTACCACCTTACGGTTGTTGCTAGCATCTCTGTACCAAGTGTACTTGAATCCGGATACATGGAAATCAGGTCCGTAGTTCGAGCCCGAGCCCAGTTGAGCGTTAAGGATCGCCTCCAAGTCGGCGCCTGTTACTTCCACTTTCACAAGCACGTTGTTAAACGGCTGGATGCTGAACAGCTCGCCCCAAGTGATCTCGCCGGCATCCAGAATCTCACGGACACCGCCTCCGTTCATAAAGGCAAAATCCGCATTCATCTCGGCCTTCATTCCATCCGCGATCATGTTGCCGAGAGCTTTGTCTCCATTGACCCCAATGCCCATGCCCGGGTAGTCTTTACTCATCGCAACCTGGGAATTTCCTATAACACGATTCAAGAATGGAGCGGCAAGCGTATTGTACTTCTCGATGATGCCATTTACAGTCGGATCTGCAATTAACTGTAAATTATTTACAATTTCAACTTTCTTCGATACGATATCCCCGGTTGTACGGTTGATCTCCATATCAACATCAGCGAACGCTTTGCTGTACTCCCAAGCCTGAACGATCAGCTTACCGTCAACTTCGCCATTGACGCGCAGGTGATTGTGACCTGCGAAGATAACGTCCACTTCGTCGTCAACCGCCTTGGCCAGCTCAGCTGCATCTCCCGTTGCACTGTCACCGGCATCCACGGCAGGAACGTGAGCCAGCACGATAATCGACTTCACGCCTTGCTGCTTCAGTTCTGCAACTGCATCGTTAACCGCGTCAGCCGCATTCGTAAACTCGATATCCTGAATGCCGGCAGGAATAACGATAGAAGGTGTTTCTTCCGTAATAACGCCGACAAAACCGACTTTTACTCCTTCGACTTCTTTAATAATGTAAGGCGGCAGCACATGCTGTCCGTTGCTTTTGTAAACCACGTTAGCCACTGTCAGGGGGAAGTTTTGCCCGTCGTACCCCGCCGTTCCTTTCGGGTGGGTTCCACCGTTTAGGAGTCGGAGCATTTCCTGGGTACCCTCGTCGAACTCGTGGTTACCAGGTACGCCAACGTCGAAGCCCATCGCTTCCATAATTTCTACGGTCGGCTCGTCTTGGAACAAGGCAGAGATCGGCGGGCTTCCTCCAACCATATCACCGCCATGAATGATGAATGTGTTCGGATTGGCAGCTTCACGCTGCTTCATGGCTCCCGCCATGTAATCCATACCGCCTACGAAGGTGGTTGCCGATATGATGCCGTCTCCATCCAAATCATCGTTCAGCGATTTCTCCGAATACTTGTCGTTAATTTTGCCGTGCAAGTCGTTAACGCTGAGCAATTGCAATTTGATGTTTTCTGTAGGCTCCGGCTTGCTTGCAAGATGTACCTGGAGAAGCAGCGGATCGTGGTCGCTTACTCGTCCCTGAGCCGTATCGAAATCCGCGTTCATATGAACGATATCGAGCTTGGCATGATCTGCGAGCCTTTTATTCACAAGGATGTGGTCAAGCGTTTGCGAGTTGCCCTGGTATACGTAAGAGTATCTTTCATTTACAGGCAAGCTGTCTACCATGTTGGTCAATTCGCTGCCTTTTACTATCTCAAGTGTCTTAGAGAACTGGAAGTCGTTTAAGTCGCCAAGCATGACCACGTTAGCATGAGGGTTTTGCTGCATGACGCTTTTCACAAAGCCGTTCACCACGGTTGCAATCTGGTGACGCTGCACCTCGCTGCCCAGCGTGGCGGGCATTGGCTGTACGGCTCCATAAGGAGCCAGGTCTCCACCCTTGGAGTTAAAATGGTTGTTAATGACAACGACACGTTCGCCTTGGAAATCGAACTCAGCAGCCAACGGCTTGCGGGAGCTCACGAACGCCGAGTTGGTCGGATCGATGCGGCCTGGATTGTAGGACAGTCCGTCCGCTCCATAGCTGACAGCCGTTGTCGCATCGCCTTTCCCGCTTGCTTTCGGTACAAGCGAGACGCGGGCCGGGTTGTACAAATACCCTACGCGAATATTGCCTCCCGGAGAGCCTCCGTCTTTATTGTTTTCCGGAGCGATATCCGTGAATGAATAAGCAGGTCCGCCTTTGGCAGCGATAGCCTGAATCAACGCTTCGTACGATTCCTTCGCATCGGTAACGCCATTGTTGCCGCTGCTGCTGTTCGTTTCTTCATCGCCGTTGTTATCTTGAACTTCAATCAGACCGATAATATCCGGTGTTTTCAGCTTCGAGACGATGGCTTCTGCAATGTTGTTTTTCTTGGCTGTTTGAGCCGGGTTATTCCAAAAATTCTCGATGTTAAAGCCGGCGATCGTCAGCTCGTTCTCTTTAAAATCGATAGAAGACGTTTCTTGAGCAATACTGCTCTTAGTAATCTCAGGCAGGGTTCCGGTCGGCAGCACTTTATAGTTGCTGAAATCATAGCCGAGTACCCCAATAACATTTCCGTTAAATTTGTCTCCGGTTTTTACCGTCAATTTCTTCTTGATCAAGATGCGCTCCGGATTCAAATCTTGTCCTGTCAAAATGACACCGCCGTTAGGAGTCGTTTCACTTGTTGGCTCCCCGACCACTACAGGAATTTCGTAGTCATACGGTCCGACCACAGTCGGTTGATTCAATTGGACTCGCATCGACTCCAAGCTCTCATAGAAATCAAGAGCGTCTTCCGCCGGATCAAACAGCTGCATGCCATCGTTGTCAATAATGCTCAACGGCTGAATCCGGTCCACACCGATTACAATCGGCGCCGGAACGGTTTGTGTACCGATTTTCGTCACCGTTGCATTCGTGAGCGCCGTTGTCGTCAAATCCTTTGCATCGGCATAACCGTCTTCCTTGATTTCGGAAACCATGCCGTCCACCGATACATCATCGCCTGCAGCGACGCTCGTAGAAGAAATAACTACAATAGCTTCGGAGGTACTGGCGTCTTGATCTTGATCGGACTCCGTCGCTTGCATATAGAACCGTTTCGTGCCGTTCACGGATTCCGTATGAGTTACAACACCGCGAACGCCCGTTACCAAGTGGCCTTTCCATGGAGATTGATGGGCGGTACCTTGGATCTCATTGATTTGTTTGCCGTTGTACGTTTTTTGTATAACGTAATCAAACGTCTGTACAGGGCTCACTTCCGAGCCGTTAACAACGATCGCTTTCACCGTGGTATCCGCATTGATGAGAATAGGTGCACTTTGCTGGAACTCGGTACTGGAAGCGGTCGGCGTCGTACCGTCGATCGTGTAATAGACTTTCGCCCCCGTGGTAGGGGTAGACAAATATACGGCAGTTCCCGCCGCTACAATACCCGGCTGTACGCTTGGTGTGACTGAGAAGCTGGACTCGACGATATCTGAGTACGAGCGGGTAACCAGCTTGAAGCTGTTGAAGGAGTAGGTTAATACTCCGACGATTTGATCATAGTGCTTGCCGGGTTCAACCCAATCGGACTTGATCATTAAGGAGCCGAAAGCATCATCCACTACATATTCGCTAAAACCGGCGCTTGTGCCCAACGTAATGTTTTGAACTTTTACAAGCTTTCCTTCATTTGCCTCGGCGAAGCCTCTGGAGTCGATCGTGAGCGGAGCAGGCGCACCGGCATTCATTTGCACCACTTGCACACCGCTGTCGGCAGCTTCCACTTGGGCAAGACCGAAGTAATCCGCCAGACTGCCGGATACGCTGATTTTGTCGCCGATGTTCGCTGAAGTGTTAGTGACGCGGACGACAATTCCGGCACCGGAATCCTGGACATACAGATTGTATTTGCCGCCGCTCAGCTCTTTATACGTGACGATCCCATCAAATAATGCGTTAGAGCCGACAGTCATCGAACGAACGGCAGCAATATCCGTTTTGGCTGCAATCGTATAAGCAAATTCGCTGATCGCACTGATCAAAGAATTTTTCTGCGCATATGCTTTAATGGTTGTACTCGCCGTAATGGGGATTGGCGTCGAATATTTAACATTTTGGATAAGCGCGTAACCGTTCCCGTCATAGACGCTATAATAAACGCTGGCGCCAACGGTTGCCGTCTGAAGTGAGACCTCCGTGCCCACCGGAACCGCTCCTGCCGCAGGGTTCGCCGTTACGCCGGCTACCGCTGGAGCTGTAAATCCATCCATAGTATGAGTGCCAAGATTACTGAAGGTATCTATCGGGAACGCGACCCATTCCAAAGAAGGATTAAAACTATCTTCAGGTTGGTTATCTCCGGTAACGACAGAGCTTTTCCGAACCAATGTCTTATCTACAGTCTCAACCCCTGAATCCGCCCACTTGGTCCCAGGGTCAAAGCCTAATTGGCCAATGGTATCAATAACGACGCCGTTCTTCTTGAGAAGGAGTGTGTCGTCGCCGTTGAAATTTGTTACACTGCTCTCTGCATTCTTCTTGGCTTTCAGCGCTGCGCCTGAGGAGCTGTTAACTATGACGAATACATCTCCACTGGCTATCGCCGTTCCGGCAGTAAAGTTAAGCGTGTTGGTCGCCGTTGAGGCCCCGTTGGAATACAGCTCAACCGTATAATTGGATAAGTCAATCTCATGATCGGTACCGTTAAAAATTTCAACCGCCTTATTGTTGCTAGAGCCCTCGACATATTCCGTGAAGAACAAATCGCTTGCATTCGCCGCATGAGCCGTCGGACCCGGAATTAGCGGAAGCATTCCGCCAAACGCCAGCGCAGAAGCAAAACAGACATTAGTCAACCGCTTCAGTTTGTTCCATTTCCCTGATAGCACTTTGGAAATCCTCCCCACGTTTTTTCTGCTGCCGTATGTACGGTTAAAGCCCTCTAATCCCCCTTATAGTAAAAGTAACGGACAGCCTCTTAAAGACTAGCATCTAAATGTAAACTGGTATGTAAGATAGATATAAAAGTATTGTAAATTTGTGTTTAACAGGAATATATTGGGAATGAAATAATGAACCCTCCTTGAGGAGCGCGAAAAAAGGAGCCAAGCGGCTTGCGCCTGCTTAGCTCCTTTACAATCCTCATAGATTTATTCATCAGGCATGGTACTTACCTGCCGGTGCATCCAGTACCCACTCCAGCATTTCAATTTTACCCCTGATTTCTTTTATTTCCTGTTCATCGCGGGTGGAATCCAATCTTTGCGCCATTTGCTCCAGTTGTATTATCATTCGTTTAATTTGATCGACTGATCTCATGCTACAATCCCCCACAGCGTTCTTTAGATCCGATTGTAACATATTCCTTCATGGTGCTGCGAATCAAGCGGATTCAGCAGCTATTGCTGCATTCCCGTGACATCTACGAGGACCATCTCAGGCCGAAGATCCGGCTGCATGGTCTTAAGCGTTACCTGCTTAAGAGTAATACCCTTTACATGCCGCAAAAACATCCCGTACGCCGGAGCAGTACCGAACATGTAATATTCCGGATAAGCCGTCTCCAGCTCCGGAATGGCGTGATAATCGATCTCCTCCGTCGTCCCTCCGGGAAAGGTAATGTCGACATTGTCGAAGACGATGTTCTCTACCGGGTGGCCCGGGATACCGGATATGCACACGGCGCTTTTTCGATCAGGCAGCTCCTTTACGTTGGCTTTGATGTTCCGGAATACGATATTGCGCAGAACCCCCGCCGATTTACTCTGCTGACCTTCCATATAGGTTCTCAGTCGGCTCCCGAGACGAAGAAAGATAGGTCCGCTCACCTGCTCCATGGTTATATCGCTCAGCTCGACATGCTCCAGAGGGGCGCCATCCACGGTCAACAGCTTGATACCGCATCCGTTAGTATCATAAATGTAGCAGTCAGCAACGGTAACATGGCGGAATCCGCCCAACGACTCCGTTCCGAACTTGATGCCTGCCCAGTTGCTTCTGAGCTTACAATGGCGAATTGCAATATATTCACAGGAAGCCACTGTTGTGCTTTTGAGCACAATCGCATCGTCCCCGGTATCGATGTCACAATCGTGAATACGGACATGGGAGCAGCTGTCGATGTCGATGCCGTCATTATTGGAATTGACCCGGCTGCGGATAGTTACACCTGTAATGTCCACCTCGCTGCATTCGTGATAATGAGAAACCCATGCAGCGGAATCTTTTAATGTGACACCTTGCATTTCGATCCCATGACAGCGGACAAATCGAACAAGAAAAGGCCTCACTCCCGTGTAGCCGCGATCCTTGCGGAAGTACTCTCCTTGCCCGTCTATAGTCCCTTCCCCCGTAATGGAAATCCGTTCCGCTTCCTCTGCATAAATCAGGCTGATCCCTCTCTTTTGTCCTACACCGTCAATAAAGCAGCCGATATCGTCACGATAATCGGCAATATCGATGCTTCCAACCAGCACAGCACCCGCATCCAGATGAAGCCGTATCCCGCTTCGCAATACAATCGTTCCGATCCGATAAATTCCCGCAGGAACAAGAACGACCCCTCCGGACCGTCCAGCTTCATCAATAGCCGCCTGAATCGCGAGCGTATCGTTCGTTTGCCCGTCTGCTGCCGCACCAAAGCTTGTTACGTTAAACGTGTTCAACTTGAATGACCCCCCGCTCTTAGAAACTTGTAATTGCCCGAATTATATCATTCCTGCACGTAATATATAGGTGTTAATATCGATTGTTTATGGCATCATGTCTTAACTTTTTCCCGTCTATTCTTTTTGGATATTCGAAATCTTCCATTCCTTATTTTTCATATCCAATGTGACAATGATATCTTCGTTCTGATCACGATTGCCGTTATCCAAAGAATGAAACCCGTCATTATATTGAAAGCTTACCTTCACTACCGCATGATTCCGATTCACTTGCATCGACTTGACTTCTCTATTAATTAATGTGCCAATGTAGAGATTTTCCTCCGAAAACACTTTAAAAGCAGGGGAATTGGTTTCAGCCAATCTTAATAATGGCAGCTTACTCTCTGTTTGCATTGCCGTGAACAACGAATCGATAACCTTCGTAATATCCGTATCCTCACTTTGTCTGGAACACCCGGAAGCCGCTAGTATAAGGATAAGAAGAAACAGGAGATGCTTACCTTTCATAGTTCGTGTTAGATTCAATCCTGCCTACTCTCCCCATGCACGAAAATGTTCCCCGCACTTCGTGCGCGTTATTTTCAAGTAATTATACCTAATGGTCACTCCCCCTGATTCCGTAGCACCATTTCCCCCAACATAAACACAGCTTGTATCGATGGCCGTTCTCCTCCCGTCGGCGGTAACATAGTAATACTGATCGGTAACCGTTCCATATTCCATATCCGGCTTGGAGGTGTCATAGGTTCCATCGCTGCGAATAGGAATGACATCATATTTTCCTTCTTTGGCAAGCAAAGGAGCTCCCTGCACATTGTAGGTCACCTGGATCTTTCCCTCGAATCCCTCGGGAATCAAATAAATATCATTAGTGGCCGACGTATTGACGGACATGATCCCAACAACGATCAGACCAACTGTAATGATTACGAAAACCGCAAGGAAGCTCCATAGGAGTAGCTTTAGATATTTTGACAAAATAGGTATCACCTTTTCAAATCATTTTTATCGTAAATATTGAGTTTAGTAGAGTATCAATCAATATCGATATCACTTAGCGGGATTACAACCCACTTGAATAGCACCACTGTAAAAGCAATCATAATAAAGAACCAAATCATGTGGATTTTGTTTAACCAGCCTGCTTCCATGTAGTGCTTGAATGAACGATAGAGAACAATATAAACCGGCAGAATGGAAGCCGTTAGTGCTAAGAAATAAATCGGTCCGTTATACCAATACTGTGTCAGATATTCGTAACCGAACCCTATTAATGCAACCCATACGGTAACTAAGGACATCCAAAACAATGTATATTTCATCAAGGATGACTTGGTAGGAACAGATAAATTCCAACCGCACTCTTTACAATGCCCTACTTCTATACAGCTTCTGCATAAGTATCGGCGACAATTAGGACATCGACGTACGGAGTCCGTTTGTTTATGTGTAGAGCAAATCATGAGACCTCCCGACTTTTTTGCAAATTTCTGTCATTTCATTAGACGCATGGCGCCAGCCAGATGTTCCGTTATCCAAAACAAAAAGCCGCTAATTTCAGCGGCATTAGTCAAATTATCTTGTTATCACCTGATATTATTGCATTCCCTATTGTGTTCTCGTAATCGTATAGACGGTACCCGGACTAGTTTCAAAAGCAAGCATAGAGCCTTGAAGCGTGATTGCCTCCCGCTCCTCTTGCACTACGGAGATTCCCGTATCGCCCCATGGATTACGGAATCTGCAAGTGCCGCCAAGCGTGGACACGATGCGGATCGAATCGATCACCCCTTGACGAATCGCCGATGTCACCCTGAAGCCGCCCTGGCACCAGAGAGAGAATTCCGCGTCCCAATCCTTCGGACACGCAGGGAACACGTTGATGACGGACTCTTTGCCCGGACCGCCAGGCTGGCTCTGACAGACGGCATACTGCAATCCGCTCGCTACGTTGCCCAACCGCTGCGCGCTGATCGCATTGACTCCTTCCCGGACGGTCAACCGGTTATCGTAAAACTTGATTCGCCCGGTGTCCTGATAATAGCAATATTCCCGGTCTGCGTTAATGCACTCCAGCTGCGCCAGCACCGCTTGCTTAAAGCCTTCGGCATGGCCCATGCCCGCCAGCATGGACGCAACGGACGACATCTCCGTCGCCGCCCTGCCCCAATCTCCTCCCAGCTGGGTTTCCTGAAAAGCAAGGGTTGCGGCCCCGGTCTCAAACCAGTCCGGTTGATCATAGGCCGTCTCCAAGGAACACAGATGAAAATACCGCATCGGCTCCGTCGCAAAATCTCTTCTCTCGTCCAGCACCTTGCCGATAGCTCCTACCCAAATCGCAGGCTCGTTCTCCCCAGTCTTGAATACGGCTTCGGGATGATCGCTTTTGGGAATGGGAGCCAAATTGCGGTAAAACTCCTCCCATACCGGGATCATATCGGCGTCCACGCCAAGAAGGTCCGCCGCCTTGAGCAGCACGGGCATAATCCCGTACAGCGAAGACATCACCTGGATCGTATCTTTGCCGCCGATATATTTTTCCCCGCTGATGGTGTTGTACATATGGTATTTGCCGTCGTCTTCCTTCCGCATAGACGGATAATTGCGCAAAAACTCCGCCGCCCCTTTGATCATCGGATAAGCCCGGTCTCTCAGCCATTCCACGTCCCGGGTGAATTCATAATAATTCCAATAATGATAAGCGATGCCCGCAATATTGCCGAACATATGGGATGTAGAACCAAAGGGCCCCCAGCTCTTGTCCGTGTACACCAGCTCACCGTCGATCCACTGCTCATGCCCCTTCCAATTCCAGCGGCTTTCGTGCGGGTGCTTCTTGTGGGCGTATCGTTTGAACTTCTCCGAGCGTTCCTCCCAAGGCTTTTGCAGCAGGTACAGCTCTCTCATCTCCGCTGCGATATCCTCCGGCAGCTCGTCTACTCCGTTAAACCATACCGTCTCCGGGATGTAGATCCCCTTACTCCCCCACTGCTGCTCCGCCGCTCGGGCACAGGAATCGTACATCCCCGAGTACATGCTGAAATAAGGCTGCATGAGCTCATAATGACCCGTCGCGAGAATCGCGTTGTAGTACAGCCTCAGGTTGCTCCACCACTGCATAGCGCCCCAATGGCGGAGATCGCCGCGCGGACTTAGCAGCATGCCGCCGAAATTCGGCGCATAGTTTCCTCTGCGGGAGTTCGACGCCATCAGATACACATAATAGGTATAATGCTTTTCCACCAATTCGGCGCTGCCGTCTTCGCTGCTTAACCGGATGTAAGACTTGGTCCAGAATTCGTTCCACCAGGATCTGTGCTCCTGCAGCATCTGCTCGTAGCCTGCAGCACGTGCGGCTTCCAGCTGTTTCACCGCTGCAGCCGTAATGTCCTCGTTCCTATCAAAAGTCGCTGCGCTGGCGACCAGAATCTCAAAGCCGCCCGATGCCGGACTGACGCACAAGCGCATTTCCGTTTCATTCGGCTGTCCCAGCACCCTGCTTGCCCGGAAATCGCATACAGGCTCGCGGCCGCCTGCCTCGTCATTCATCCGGATGACGCCATCCCGGTCGGAGATGCCCACCGCAACAACGGATGAGCAGTAATAATCGCCTTCTGTGAATTCCTGCTTCAGCAGCATCATGCCGTTCCTCATGCTAAGTGTGGAAACGGCCAAATGGCTCTTCGTCTGAACTTCCGCCGGGCGAAGCATTTTCAGCTTAATGTTAATTCCTTGCGGCTTGTCTCTCTCATCCGCCACCTTAATGGCGAACACATCGCTGTGATCGTACGCAAAAGCCTCCAGCCTCACACCGTTTCCCTGAATCGTGGCAAGTGCATCATATAAGCTCAAATGCTGGCGGATCGTACCGTCCTGGAACACGTCCTCGCCATAATCGACGAAATCGATATCCACAAAGCCGCATGCATAGCCGTAATCCATGTGTCTTTGATTGAAGCTGTTCGTGGAGCGGTCGTTAGCATATACGTCCACCCGATTGACCTGAAATTTGACGGCGGAAGGCGATGTCCACAGCAGACTTCCCATAACGCCATTGCCGATGGGCAGTCCGCCCTCGCTTCGTTTGACATTGTGGCTGTAATGCAAATCTCCGTGCGATACAAGCTCTTTGTAGTCCATCCTGAATCACGCTCCCATATATATTATCCATCGCTTTCCATAAGAGCGGACCAGAACCTTCGTCCTGATCCGCCCCTACTTCTATGCTGCATGTAGAAGATTATTTTTTATTTTTGCTATACAGCTCGGTATATTCCTTAATGACATCATTGCCGCCAAGCTGCTTCCAACGGTCGATCTCCTTGTTGTAGCCGGATTCATCGATCACACCCATGATGAATTTGATTTTGGCGTCATCGATTATTTTTTTGTTGGTCGACAGCTTTTTCTTGCCGTCATCGCTCAAGATGAGTCCGAAGGTGGCGTCCGCAACCCCATACTGCTTGATTTCCTTCAATGCGGACTCGGCTTCCTTCGCGAGCGTCGTGCCGTTGTTTATGAGATCCAGACGCATAGCCAAATGGACTACGGGCACCACTTCTTTGTTGTATTTCGTGTCGTCCAAAATTTTGGTCACGCCGTTCTCTTCTTTGTAATGAACTCCATCGACGCCGAGCATGACGGTTTTGATTAATTTGTCGTCCGCCATTTTGTCAAAGAAGCTGAGAATCTTCCTCAGGTCGGCTTCGGTTTTCACGCTGGATTTCGGGAACATATACATGCCGTTGTAGCCGCTGCTAGTATGGACGCGCTTCTGTCCGGTCGTCGAGACCAATGCCGGGATGATGTGGACATCGGCTCCAGGCAGCGTTTTGCCCAGATAGGAGAAGGAGTCGCCACGGTAATTCTCGGCAATATTGCCCCGAATGCCGATTTTCCCCTTGCTCCAGTCGTCCGACACATTCGCGCTAGGCACTGTGGCGAAATCCTGATTCAATATTTTCTCGTCGTACAGCTTTTTCATAAATTTCAAATAATCCATATATTCTTTGGTCATGAAATCGGGAACCATCTGGTTGTTCGCATAGCCCCAGCCGTTCGGAGCGCCGAACAGAAGCGGGAACGTGTACGTGCCAAGATCCTTGTTCTCGGTAATGCCCCACGTGTTTTGCTTCCCGTCCTTATCCGGATCGTTATACGTAAACGCCTTAAGCACCTGATAGTATTCGTCCACAGTTTTTGGCGGCTCCTTGATGCCCACATTATCGAGCCAGTCCTTACGGAAATACAGCACAATTCTTTCCGGGTACCGTCCGCGGTAGAGCCCGTATATTTTCCCGTTGATCCGGGTATTGTTCAGCGTATTCTTATCCAGCTTGCTCAGATTGGGATAGTCTTTCAGGAAAGGCTCCACGTCCCAGAAAAATCCGTTTTGTGCGGCGCTGACAATAACCGTATCCTGCGGATTGACAACAAGCATCGCTTGAGGCAAATCTCCCGAGGCCATCGTCACGTTTAATTTATCCGTGTAGTTGGAATTCAGCACCCACGTAATGTCCAATTTGGTGTTGGTTACCTGCTCGATATGCTTGACCACGGGATTATCCGCCGTCGGCGGCTCCGCACTCTCGTACTGGCTCATCATTTTAATGGTCTTCGGGCCAGAATCCGACGGGTTCGTAGCTGTTGGCGTCGGCGAATTGCTGCTGCAAGCCGTCAAGGCTGAGATGAAAACCGTGAACAATGCTAGCGATGCTGCCGACTTGTTCAACCTGCCTCTTTTCATAAAATCAACCCTCCATTTTATTTGTACTGTATGATGAGCTCTCTAATGAGCTGACACCTATTCTTTAACCGACCCGAGCAGCACGCCTTTGGCAAAATGCTTTTGCAGGAAAGGATACACAATCAGAATCGGAAGCGTAGACACGACGATCACACTCATCTGAATCGTCTTGCCCGGAGGAATCGCGCCTTCGAAGGAATTGGCCGAATCGCCGATCCCCGTTTGCGACAAAATGACGATGGTGCGCAGCCACACCTGAATCGGAAATTTGGCGGAGTCGTTAATATACAGCAGTGCATTGAAGAACGTATTCCAATGGCCGACCGCATAAAAGAGCGTCAGCGTAGCCAGAGCGGGCATCGATAACGGAATGACGATACGAAACAGCGTTTGCAGGTCGTTGCAGCCGTCGATCCGGGCCGAATCCTCCAGCTCATCCGGCAGCTGCATGAAAAAGTTTTTCAATATAATCAAGTAAAATGCGCTGATCGCACTTGGAAATAACAGTGCGCCATACGAATTCAAGAGCCCGAGACTCTTGATCACCAGGTAGGTCGGAATCATCCCGCCGCTGAACAGCATGGAGAAGATGACCATCAGCATAACCGGACGTCGGAAGCGAAGGCGCTTCGCAGCCAGCGGGAAAGCCATCAAGGAAGTGAGCACGATATTGAGGGCCGTACCTGCGATCGTAATAAAGATCGTCACTAGCAGCGAGCGCGGGATGATGTTCGTGCTGAATATATAGCGATACGCTTCTAGCGAGAATTGCTCCGGAATGAGAATGAAGTTTTTTTGCAGCGCCTCCGCCGGCGACGCGAACGAACCGGTCACGTTAAGCAGGAACGGAATAACCGTAACGAAAGCCATAAGGAACAATAGGACATAATTGAGGACGTCGAATAACAGTCCGCCCCAGGAACGTTGAGCATGCATTGCCTTCTCTCCTTTCCCCTGTTTCCGGTTAGTAAATCCCTTCCTCGCCGAACCTCTTCGCCAACCGGTTCGTAATTAATACGAGCAGCAGCCCGACGACCGATTTGAACATGCCTACCGCCGCACTGAAGCTGAACTGGCCGCCTTGAATCCCAACGGTGTATACATACGTGTCGAATACTTCGCCGACCTCGCGGTTCAGCGCATTCAGCATAAGGAAGATTTGCTCGAACCCGGTATCCAGGAACGATCCCAAACGCAAAATCAGCAGGATGACGATAGTGCTTCGAATCGAAGGCAGCGTAATATGATACAGCTGCTGCAGACGGTTCGCCCCGTCCATCCTGGCCGCCTCGTACAATTGCGGATTGACGCCGGCCAGCGCCGCCATAAAGATGATCGTTCCCCAGCCGGTTTCCTTCCAGATCACTTCCAATGTCACCATCGTCCGGAACCAGGCCGCACTGTCAAGAAAATGGATTTTGTCAAAGCCGAACGTTTGAATCAGCTCATTTACAATGCCGTCTTTGATCGTGAAGAAAATATAAAAGAAAGAGACGACGATAACCCACGATAAAAAGTGCGGAACGTAGATGAGCGAAACGACGATTTTTTTAAACCACTCGTGTCTTAGTTCGTTAAGCATAAGCGCCACGATGATCGGCAGCGGGAAAAAGAAGAATATGTTGTACACGGCCAAAACAACCGTATTGCGAAGCAGCATCCAGAAATCTGGGCCAGTAAATAAATACTTGAAGTGGTAAAAGCCGACCCACTCGCTTTTCATAATCCCGAGGAACGGCATATAATTTTGAAACGCAATGACTAGCCCCCACATAGGTAAATAGCGGAAAACAAGAAAATACAGCACGCCCGGAAGCAGCATAAGGTAAAGCCAGCGGTCTCTGATCAGCTCTTTTACGAATCGGTCCATTTTCCCGTTGGTCCTTACACTCGCTGAAACAGGCTTATCCCGGGCCTCATTTGCAAGCGTATTCATTTTCATATCCCCCTTCTGTCCGGTCTCCTTCCGTAACATACCAAGACCGATCCCCGATAGTAAATAATCCGTTCCGCACTACTCTAAAGATCACCATTTTCGGCTGAACTATCGATAATCCTTAGTGCAGTCGTGCAGGGATTATCGGCTCTCCATCAGCGTTTGGCCGCAAGTTCCCTATACTGCTTGGGCGTCATCCCTTCCAGCTTACGAAAGGAACGAATAAAATTTTGCGAGTTGCTGAACCGGAGCTTCTCCGCGATATCCTGCACAAGGTCATCGGTTTCGACGAGGAGCTTCTTGGAAATGGTCAGTCGGTGGTGGGATAAATAATCGCTGAAGCTGCTGCCCGTCTCCCTCTTGAACATTTGGCCCAAATAGTTCGGGTTGTAATGCAGGCGGGATGCGCAGCCTTCCAGCGTCAGATCCGAATCGTACTCGTCGTGGATCATTTGAATGAGCATTTTCGTAATATTTCTTTGCTGTGTCTCGCTGCGCGTCATCATTTCTTCGATGATCGGCTCTACAATCTGACGGTATAACCACTCTTCCGTCTCTTGAGCGGACGTCTGCAGCAATTGATCCAGCTGGTTAAAGATCGGCTTGTCTTTCAGCAGCTTGAGGAACCTTTCCTCGGAGTGATGGGAAATTTTGATCAAATCGATAATCAGCAGAAAAGTAAACATCGTGCCATTCCGGTAATCGTGCTGGCCCGAGAAAATTTCCATGATAAAAGCATGGAGGCATTGCCTGGACTGGTTCAAGTCGCCGAATTTGGCGGCTTCGGTTAATTCCTTCACGAGGTGCGTCGGGTATTTCGCCTTCGCCGTTTCGGCCGCATCGGCTTCAGCAGCGAAGAGTATCGCCTCCCGCCCATAGGTTATCCGCGACTTGAGCGCATCCGCCGCTTCATGGAATGCATCCCCGGCCTGTACCGATTTGGTGAAGGGCAGACTGATGCCGATGCTGATTTGCAGACGCAAATATTGCTTGATCGCCTGTTGAATGGAGCGCGACAGCAAGTACATGTCTTCGCGCAGCGCCTCTTCGCTGCGATGGTTCACTCCTATCAGAATGACGGCCATATTATGAATAATGACAGGGTCCAGCACCAAGTCTTCGTCGGCGACCTCTGCCCCCATGTTTTTCACGGCAAACAGCAGCAGGTCTTTATCGGCCTCTTTATACACCGTTCCTTCCAGCGTATCGATTTGGATGACCAGGACGCCGAACTGGCTCCATGGAGCGGGATGGCCCCATTTCTTATCGATCTCGTGCTGCTTGACCTCCCCTTGGAACAGCTTGAAGGCAAAAAAATCGTTCAGCTGCTGCGACTGAATGCTGAGCTGCCCTTGCAGCTTGCGGCTATCTTGAAAAAACAGCTGCAGCCTGCTGTTCATGAAGTCCAGCTCATTGCTTTGCTGCACCGTTTTCTCGTTGGAATGCAAGGCCACAAGCTGATACAGCCGCTTAATCGGCGAATACAGTCTTTTCGATCCGAATAATGAAAACACAAAAAACACGCTAATCACAAGAAACCCGGTAACAAAAATAAACAAACCGATAAACCGGGAATCTCGCCTTGCCTCCAAAGTGGATACGATGGATACATAGGTCCACTTGTATTTGGCGGATTGCATGTAAATGATCGAATAATCGGTTTTCCCCAGCTTGGTGAGGAACGTGCCCTTCGGGGATTGCTGTATTCTTGAATGAATCTGGTCAATCAACGCGTCGACATCCGCTTGTACCAGCTTATACTGAGTCAAGCCGCGGATCATCTGGCCGTTCGCGTCGATCAGCGTCATTTCCCCCAATTCCTTACTGGCCATCAGCTCTTGATTGATATCGTGGCTCGACACCTTCGTTCGAATCATGCCTGTGAATTGCTGAAATGTCGGAAAAGGAACCTTCAATATGTATTGAAAATAATCGGCATTCAGCTTCGTCCATGTCGAGCCGGTGACGGATTGCCTCAGCCCCTCTATTTCTTCACCGTTATACGCCTCGGTCAGCGCGACAACCCCGCCGTTGCGAAGCACCCAGCCCTTGTCCAAATTAATGACTTCGATGTTATTAATAATGGAATCGTGCAGGTATAGGGAGCTGATCTCGAGCACCATGCTCCTGACCTTCAAATAATTGTCGTAGCTAATTCCGGTTAAATCGTCCTCCAAAATAGCGGTGAAGCTCGGCGATAAAGATAATTGAACGATAGCCGCTTCAATGGACTGCAGTGAATTTTCCAATTGGAGCTGCGTTTGGGTCAACAGCTGTGTGTTAACGGTTTGGATCTTCTCGTTCAGCGCTCCGGATGTTTTCCAATAAGCGATATACCCGAGGAAGGATACGGAAATGATGACCAATGCAATGTTGAAGGCCAATAATTTTACGAAGTAGCTCTTCTTCGTCATGATCATTCTCCTGTCTGGTGAAAATGATGAATCCGGAACCGCATTGTAAGCGCATCCAATTATAGATTCGGGAAAAGTTAGGCTGCCTAACTATTAAGGCAAACCGGTTCTGGGAATAGCCGTCATCGACAATGGTGTATCTTAACCCAATCAATGACGGCAACCAGACTGCCCCAGCTCCAATGTCCGAAGCATCCTGCTTCTGGATACGGCCTTGGAGCTACAGCCCCGGAACTACAGCATAGACAAGACTGCTTTCGGCATTTTACAGACGACACTGTATGCCGGATTGAACACATTGGCCACTTCATACTCGACCGCTTGGCCCAA
The DNA here is from genome assembly GCF_042793215.1 of Paenibacillus sp. NPDC056579. Taxonomy (NCBI): domain Bacteria; kingdom Bacillati; phylum Bacillota; class Bacilli; order Caryophanales; family Paenibacillaceae; genus Paenibacillus; species Paenibacillus sp. NPDC056579. The sequence goes on along the minus strand of NZ_JBHTVD010000001.1, from coordinate 682,168 downwards.
GAGAAGACTCGCTTCCGTATCGCTTAAGCCATAATTGTCGCGAAGCAGCGAGAGCATCTCTGTCGTCGCATGCTGAAGCGCCTGGTCCAACGGCCGGGCATTGCCGATGCAAAACCAGTGCGTACCCGACTCCCCTCTAGGCCATCGGATGGTTTTCCCTTTATGCAGCTTGACGGAAAAACGGACATCCAAGCTGATTTCCACTCCGGTTCCCGCGATTTCCCCATCCCCTTGAAGGGCATGACCATCGCCCAGGTGGAAAAGCGCTCCCTCCGCAAATACCGGAAAATAGGCGGAAACACCGGCTGTAAATCCTTTATAATCCATATTTCCGCCATGCTCGCCGCTAGTCGCCGTAGAAATGGCCTGGCCTCTCGAAGGGGCAACCCCGAAGCAACCGAGAAATGGACGCAAAGGCAATTTCAAGTTCGCTAATCCGGGGCTCGGCTGCTCCAAAGCGGCGACACCTTGACCGACGTCCACGGCCCACCGCACGATTTCCGACGGCGGCAGCGCCGTGCCGGGGTCAACGACATGGGGAGCCAATACATTGGAGGTCCAGCCCCACTCCCGGTTAGGCGTCATCGACTCGAGCCGAACCTCCAGCGTATCTCCGGGCATCGCACCTTCCACATAAAAGGGACCGGTCATCGGATTCCCCCGTAGCGCGGCACTTTCCCCTCTTTGATCCCAGCCTCTGGCATCGACGGTAGTCGTAATCACCGTATCTCCATCGCTAATATGGAGTACGGGCTGATGCCCGCCTATCGTATTGAAGTAACCATTTGGATTAAATTGATGTACAGCCATGGGTTCCTCCTGCCTTTCTGCCCTCAAGGTTTATAATAGATGCATCTTCGCCTCCGCCTCATCCCATGCTACCGTATAGCCATGTCCCTTGGCGCAAAAAATCGACGAGGAGGTGTACAGCGGGTCCGCATCCTTCCTGTAGCCCTTCCGCTCAATCACTTCTTGTTCGTTGTGACAGAGATCGTAGCCGCCGAAGACGAGCTGGATGCTGCCTCTGCCGTGCGTGAAGGAAGCAAGCTCCGTGCTGTAATTCATAAAAGTAGCTACCGGAACTTGCCCCGTTATGACCGCATGGGTGTCTGTCGTTTGAGGCGGCTCGAAGCGTCCGCTAGCTTTTTGAATGTCGGATAACACCCTGCCCATATCGTCTAGCTCCACTTTGATTTTAAAGTGATAGTAAGGCTCGAGAAGCACGTTGCGCGCTTTCTCCAATCCTTGTCTTAACGCGCGGAAGGTGGCTTCGCGAAAATCTCCGCCGTGCGTATGCTCATTATGCGCTGCGCCCGTCAGCAACGTCACCTTGATATCGGTAACCGGCATCCCCGTCAAGATCCCGTGGTGATCCCGCTCAAAGAGGTGTGTACGGATCAGATTCTGATGGCCAATGGTTAAATCGTTGGCATGGCAGGCATTCATAAACTCCATCCCGCTGCCGCGCTCTCCCGGCTCCAGCCGCAGGTGCACCTCCGCATAATGCTTCAGCGGCTCGAAGTGCCCGTAGCCGTTCACGGCAGATTGAATCGTCTCTTTATATAATATTTCCGGATTGCCGAAAGAGACGTCCAGCCGGAACCGATCTCTAACAATCTGCTCCAGCACTTCAAGCTGAATAACGCCCATCACGTGGATATGAATTTCCTGCAGGCTTTCCTCCCAGACGACGTTCAGCGACGGGTCCTCGGCATCCAAAATCCGAAACGCCTTCAGCACCTCCTTAACGTTCAGCTGGTTATCGAAGATAACCTTGGACTTCAACGTCGGCACCATCTCATAGACCAACCGGTCTGAAAACAAGCCTAGCCCTTGCCCCGCTTCAGCCGCAGTGAGTCCCGTTACCGCGAACAGGTCGCCCGCAGTCACTTGTTCGACCGGCTGCGACTTGTTGCCGTTAACTATGAGAAGCCGGGTAACCTTCTCGCATAGCTGAACTTCATTGGCCGGATAGCACAATTCATCACGGACCTTAAGCGTCCCGCTTAACGCCTTAATGAAGGTCATTCGCACCCCGTTGCTGTCATGTCGAATTTTATAAATGCGCCCGCCGAACGGTGCCTGTTCGTCATAGTCCACTGTCGTTGCTGTATGCAGCTGGTCCAGAAATTCGCTAACCCCGACATCCTGCAACGCGGAGCCGCTTGCACACGGAAAGAGCCGGCGGCTTCGAATCATAGCCTGTAGCGAGCTCAGCCAATATGCATGATCTCTCGTCCCCGCAATGAATTGATCCAGCAAATGCTCGTCCCGCTCCGCCATGCTTTCCATCAAAGCTTCCCCGACGACTCCATCTTTCAGGCTCCCGGTTAACGGGCATACATCCGCCGTCAAATGAAGGCGAATGTCCTCGATGACCCGGTCTGCGTCCGCCCCGGTCCGGTCCGTTTTATTGATGAAAAAGAATGTCGGTACGTTATGCTTATGAAGGAGCTGCCATACTGTTTCCGTATGTCCCTGGATTCCCTCCACTGCGCTAATGATGAGAATGGCATAGTCCATCACCCGGACGGCCCGTTCCATCTCCGGAGAGAAGTCGACGTGTCCGGGCGTATCGATCAAATAATAGGTCGTGCCCTTATACGACATGACGGCTTGATCTGCGAAGATGGTAATACCTCTTGCCTTTTCTATTGTATGGGCGTCGAGGTAAGCATCCTTGTGATCGACTCTGCCTCTCTCCCGAATACTATTTGTATAATACAGCAGCTGTTCGGCGAACGTGGTTTTACCTGCATCCACATGGGCGAACATGCCTATCGTAATTTTGCTCATCATGTCACCTGTATTCCCAAATGGCAAGGGCACCCGCGGGTGCCCTTGCGCTCAGTCTTATTTTCTGCGGGGTCCGCTTCCAAACGGCGGAGAATAAATAAATTCCTCACTCGCTTCATCGAGCGCGTTCAGAACATCTCCGCTAAGCTCCAGGCTCGCCGCCTTCAGATTCTCGTCGATCTGCGATTCACGGGTCGCTCCGGCGATGACCGTGCTTACCGCAGGTTGATGCATCAGCCAAGCGAGCGAAAGCGCCGTAGCCGATGTTCCGATCTCGGCCGCGATGTTGGCTACACGCTCGCCCAATGCCATTCTGGCGGTGTCCATCCGCGACGCGAAGTTAGGGTTCTTGTCCAATTGGGACCCGCTTGGTACGGCTCCGCCCGAATATTTGCCCGTCAGAATTCCTCCGGCCAGAGGGAAGTAAGGAATGACTCCTATGCCTTGATCTTTGCAGAAGGGAATCAGCTCCCGCTCCACTCCGCGGTCCGCCAACGAATAGCCCGGTTGAACGGATACATATTTGATCAATCGTTGATTTTCGCTAACGGCCAGAGACTTCATCATTTGCCAGGCCGAATAATTCGAAGCGCCGACATATCTCACTTTACCGGAAGTGACCAGGTCGTCCAACGCACGGAGCGTCTCGTCCAGCGGCGTCTTCGGATCGAAGGCGTGGATTTGATACAAGTCGATGTAATCGGTCCGCAGACGGCGCAAGCTTCCTTCGAGCTCCTGCATAAGATGCTGACGCGAGGAGCCTCTGGAGTTCGGACCGTCTCCGCGCTTCATGCCTGCTTTGGTTGCGAGGATCACCTCATGCCGCCGACCCTCGAACGCTTCTCCGATGATCTCCTCCGACTTCGTACCTGTATAAATATTGGCGGTGTCAATGAACGTAATGCCGTTGTCTGCAGCATGGTGAAGTACACGTATCGATGTATCCTTGTCCGCCCGTCCGCCGAATGCATTCGTACCCAAACCAAGCACCGAAACTTCCAACCCGCTTGTCCCCAAATTCCGATATCGCATACATGACTCCTCCAATACGGTAATTTTACCTATAGTATAACATGGAATTGCGCGGTTCCGTCACTCTTTAACGGCTACATCTCTATTTCCTCAGGCAGCACTTTCCTCTGCCCCGATGGCTTGGAAAGCATCGGAACGATCACCGGCGCCTCTTCGCCCGCTTCGATCATCCGCTGGATCAGGCGCTCCCGCAGTCTTGCACGCACTGCCTCGTGGGACTGGAATTCGACCAGATTGGTCAATTCATAAGGATCCGCTTCCAGGTCGTACAGAAATTGTTCTACGTACTCGGAGGAACCCGAGTCTTTAATCGGGTGGCGCTCTGGGGCATGCACCCCGTATTTCCAGCGCTGTGTCCGGAGCGCTCTGGCGACCTGCGATTCGCTGATCTGTACGAATACATCCTGAGGCCACGGGGATTGGGAATCAGCATCCCCCTTCCGGCGGTTCACCTGCTGCAGCAGCGAACGCCCCTGCATCTGCTCCGGTACGTCAATGCCGGCGGCATCCAGCAGCGTCGGCGGCAGATCGATCAGGCTGACCAGCTCGCGTACGCGGCCTCTTCCGTCAAAGCCAGGGCCGGAGAAGACCAATGGCACCCGGATCGAGCTTTCGTGACAGGAGCGTTTATACTCATTGTTGCGAGTTTTGAAATGGCAGCCATGATCCGAGGTAAACGCAATAACGGTATTGTCCAGCAAATCGAGACTCTTGAGCGCGTCTATCAATCGGCCAAGCGCTTCATCCAACCGCTTCACCATGCCATAGTAGCCGTCCAGGTGCTGATGCGCTGTACCTCCGAGCGCCGCCAAATCGGGCGGTACGTACTGTCCGCCGGCATACTTGCCCTTATAAACGTCCGGAGAAGGGTAATCGTCGCGATGATTTTGATGGTGCGGCTCCAGGTAAGAGAGGAACAGATAGAACGGCTTCTCTTCCGGACGCCCTTCCGCGATATAGCGGATCGCCGCATCTGTCAGCGCATCGACCCGATAGCCGGGAAGCTTAACAGGCTCGTTATCCGCGTTATACAGCAGCGTGCGATAAGCATCGGACGTATGCTCCAGGGAATCGGCGGCCAGCCAGTAGCGGTATCCTCCCCTTCGCTCCTCAGGCACCGGCTCCGTACGCGTGTTGGCCAAATGCCACTTCCCGATATAGGCGGTATCGTAGCCCGCATCATGAAAGGAATGCGCGATAGTTCTTGACCCTTCCGGCAGCGGAATGCCGTTGGTGAAGCAGCCTGAAGCCGTTGCGTACACCCCCGTCTGCAGACAGGAACGGGCGGGGCCGCAAACCGGTTGGCAGGTAAAAGCGAGCGGTACCTGCATCCCGTTCCATGCCATACGATCCAAGTTCGGCGTTAGACCTAGCGGGTTGCCATTGTAGCCTGTCGTATCCCAGCGCTGCTGGTCGGTAAAGAACATAATCACATTAGGTCGCGATTCCGGTTTCTGCACATTGCCCATAGGTCGTCTCCGTTTCTCATTTTTATCATTGTAACGCTGTCCCCGACGGTACGATGGATACAGCCTGTCCTTTGCCAAGCGTTAGAGTAAGCCCGCTTTGACCGACAGCTTGCCCCTTCACCATAGGTGTCAAGCCGTACAATTCAATTGAATAAATATCCACCTGTTCCACCTGCTTCCAGTCTCCAGGCATCGTCCACTCCCGGCTCTCATACCCGTTCCTGCTAAAAGCAAGGATCTCTTTATGCTTCTTCTCGTTCCATAGAGCGGGAACGAATAGATCATGCCCGTCTCTCAGAATGACATCTCCTTGGCGGATTAAGGCAATGTCGTTGTCAATCGAGCTTGTGACGCCTTCCGAGAATGTGACTACTCCGTCAATATCAGACAGCCGCTCAAGCCGGTTCAAGTAATACCAGACCAGCGTCTTACGGCAAAATTCATCCACAAACCCTTCCAGCCGTTCCGGGTCCGTCTTCATCGTCTTCTGTCCCAGCATCGATACTCCGAATCGCGGATCGCCGCCTTCGCCGCCAATGCACAGTGCGGCCGGGACCTTCATCGGATCGAGCTGGCCGAAATGCCACGCCATCGGTTGGAGCCCGAGAAGCGGATCCACTCGATATTTCTTGTCGAATTCCGAGGTGACGTCAACTCCTTGCTCCCGCCAATAACGGAAAATCTTCTTCTGCGTCTCCGTCTCCTCTTCAACGCTGATGTTATGATAAGGACTGATCGTCTCATGCTCCAGACGGGGAATATATTGATGGAACGCATCGATATGGATCGTCCCCGCCTTTTTCAAAGGCAGCATCTGTAGGAGCTGATCGATGCGGATTTGCATGAAGCCCGCATTCCATTCCCGCGTGAAGCTGATAGGATAGCCCCATAAGTATGATTTCAAGCTGCCATCCGCATTGCGTGCAATCAGGTCCTGTTCGATATAAGTGTCCCACATGGGACTGCTCTTATTAATATCGAGCATATTGATATGCAGGCTGACGGTCGTGTTATAGGCAAACGCCTCGTTCATCAGCCATTTGAGACTTTCCAGTGCAGAAGCATCCTGCGGACGCTTCAGCTTCGGATTAACGATATCCCACGCAGGATATCCGGTATCGTGGCCGCCGTACTGCCAGCCGGACAGGTAGACGATTTTGGGAATGCCGCGCGTCAGCGTATCCGTTTTTTTAATCAATTCGAGACTTTGCTCGAACGTACTGAAGACGGTGCCGTCGTTCGAGCAAACGCTGATCTTCATCGTCAGAGTCTGGTGATAGGCATGGTTGAACGGCCGCTCCGGCTCGGGAATGACCATGAAGCGGACGCTGTCCGTCCATGTGTCCCCACTTGGAGCTGTGACAGTTACCGTGACAGTGGCGTTACCGCCCGTACGAGTGCCGGCCCGGACATAGGCGCCTACACCCATTTTAGTCACCGTTGACAGCACTTCTGTATCGCTGCATGAATAGGCCGTCTTATATCCCAGGAAGTTCGCTTCCTTTCCGTCGCTCATTGTCCCGCTCAAAAAGATCCATGCCGGCTCATCCAAACGAAGTGCAGACTTAGTCGCCGTTAACCGGATGGACTGCAATTGCGCCTTGCTGTCTTCCATATTCATTGACTCCTTATATGTCTATATTTGCAGTAATCATCCAAAAGCAGGATACAGCAATTGAATTCGGCTCTGAGCCGTGTTGATGCTGGGTAAACGATCGATGATTCGCTCATACTCTTGTTCATCATAAGCTAAGGCACCTCGCCTTAACAGCTTCATGACCGTATTCATATCCATCGGCTGGATTTGCGGATATGGAAATGCTCCGGGCTCGGTATAGAAAGGCGCTATATAGTCCAAGGCTGCGCGGATTCCCCGGCCGTCGGCCGTCTTGTAATTGTATAAATCTATGCCGAAGGATGCAGCGATAGCTGCCAGATCAAGCCATCCGTCCAGGTTCATGGTCGAATACCCGAGCGCCTTCGTTCGTGCGAGCTCCAGAGGCTGACGTCCATCCGGTTCGATCTGCGATGCAACTCGCAAGATAGCGCTTTCGGTTATTACCCGCTTCGCTATGTCCTTCTCGCCTGTGAACAAGCTGAACACCGCAACCTGTACATCGTAATGCGTGCCGTGATTATTGGCTTGGCTAGCTTCGTCCTGCCCATGATCGCTTTGAAGCAGCCAGTCAAGGTATTGCGTGAACCATGCGATCAGTGTCGACTGATCCTCCGCTGTCCAGGCAGCCGATCCCTCCAACAGCCCTATCGCATTGACAACCTTTAACAGCTCCCTGGTTTCAATGATCCCGATGCCTCTTCCATCACAGATTCCCCGGATACCCTGCCCGTAGTTCAGATGAGGATTCATCCTGGTTTCCTCGTCCATAAACCACGTTCTTAGCAGCTGAGCGGCTTTCTCGGCGAAAGCTTCTTCCCCCGAGTAGAAATAAGCTAAAGCCAGCGTATCCACATGGCTGCTCATATTCCCTATTGCGGAACGGTCCAGCTTGGTCCGCTCGGGATTGACTTCGCCATCCCTCCGAATATACGGCAGCCCATCGGCTGTGTGCGGATTCGGCCACCAATACGGCGCAATGCTCATGTAATCGCGCTTATCTCCGCTCGGAGGCGTAAGAGCTTTATGCACGACGGAGAACGGACCGGCATTCAAGGCATCCGCAGCCTGAGACTTCAGCTTTTGCCAAGCGCCGAGAACCTTTTCATCCTGATTGTGAATCCGTTTCTTGACTTCCAGCAGCAGTGCCGGATCAAGAATAAAAACCTTCGGGGAACGCGTCTGATCCATATAGAGCTACCTCCTCGTCCTAATTCATTGCTACGCAATATTTTATTTTAGAACACATCTGCAAAAAAGGAATGCCTTATGTAAAGAAATATTTGCACTTTTCTAACAACTTTCTCTAATAACAATCTATTGAAGCCCATATAGCCTTTATCAATGAACCATAACGACTAGGCACCACCTATGGCAGCTCAGCATAAAATGACATTCCCTAAGGCATTCAGCATAAACGCTCCCTGCCCCAAACCGAGCAAATGCAAACCAATTGGGAGGATGGTGTTACGATGAATCAGTTTGTCCTTTGGATTCTTATTGTTTTTCTCTTCTTAATCGGCTGCATGTATGACGACAAAAAAGCGTAAACGTTTACGATCATCGCAAAGCCGCACTACATAGGTTTTAGTAAAAAGCTACTAGCACGATATTGAGCTCCATCAGCTTTCCGACATCGCCTTCAGCATATAATTTCCGCTGCAGTCTTCTAAGTTGACGAAATCCTTCTATATATAACATTGGATCTGCAAAATACAAGCTATTAGGAGGAAAGCGATGACGCAACGACCGATTGTCTTGATTCATGGCTACTCGGACACGGGAGAGGCTTTTCAAACCTGGGTGAACCGACTATGTGAAAAAGGCCGCGATCCTCAGTCCCTTCATGTGTGTTCCTATGAATCGCTGACCAACGAGGTAACCATTCCGGATATTGCGGAAGGGTTCGACCGGGCGCTTCGTGAGGAAATAGGCTTGAAGGAGGACGAAGTCTTCGATGCTATCGTCCATTCGACCGGGATGCTGGTTATCCGCTCCTGGCTCACCGTCTATGCCAAACGGCGCGATCGCCTCAAGCATTTGATCGCGCTCGCGCCCGCCACTTTCGGCTCTCCTTTGGCACACAAAGGTCGCAGCTGGTTGGGCGGTATATTCAAAGGGCGCAAGGAGCTTGGCCCTGATTTTCTGGAAGCAGGAGACCGGATTCTCGAAGGGCTGGAGCTGGGAAGCCGTTTCACCTGGGATTTAACGGATCAAGATTTGTTCGGCGCCAAGCCTTATTACGGGCCGGATGGGGATACGCCGTACATCTTTACCTTTTGCGGATCGGAGCCTTACGGTGGGTTGCGCAGTATAGTCAACGAAGACGGCACGGACGGGACGGTAAGGTGGGCCGGCTGCGCCTTGAACGCGCGGAAGATTACATTGGATTTAACCCGCAATACAGACGATAGCAATCGGATAACGTTCTCTAATTGGCACAAGGATCACCATGTTGACATCCCCCTGATCCCGGTTGAAGGTTTAAACCATGGAACGATCGTCAAACAGCCGACCGACGCACTGGTGCAAATGGTGCATAGCGCCCTCGATGTCAATAGCAAGACGGATTTGGACGATTGGTATAAGGATAATGCTTGCCATATGAAAAAAATTCTTACTCCCTGGCAGCAGTTCGTTATGCGCGTGACCGATGAGCGCGGGGATCCGATACCGGATTACTTCATCCAGCTTGAAGGGGTGCGTCAAGACGGGGGCTCGGATGCGATGGAGCACTTCGATGTGAATGTCCATGTGTTCAGCGGCGATTCGAGCTTGCGGAATTTTCATATCAATCTGAAGGATCTGCAGCCCGAGAGCCTGCAATGCCTCACTATGAACATTATAGCCTCTTCCGGCTCCAACTTCGTAGCCTACCATGGCTTTACCGACGGAACGTATGACGCGGATGGCGTGTGGCATGCCGCCCTGGACCTCACCAGCCTACTTGGAGATTGCAAAGTGAAGTTTTTTTATCCTTTTACAACCACCTTCGTTGAACTGCGGCTTAACCGCGAACCGCTACCTCTGCAGGGGAGCAACAAGGTATGCTGGTTTCTTAAGCCGGGCACATAACTTAAAGCTCTATCATCATGGATGCGATAAAAATAGCCTGTAAGCTGCATCGCGATTTTTCGCAATACATGTTTACGGGCTATCAGCATATTTTTAATTCCATCTAATCCGTTATCCATTCCAGCCTTTTGCGATGACCGGATCCTTTTTTGAATGAAAATACCTGTCCAACAACCCCAATTCCTTCTTGCGCTTGAGAGTGAGCTTAACACCTTCGATCAATAGCTGCGATCTTAATTCGTCACGACGATTTAACGTGTGAAGCCTCTTAATGAACTGCTCGTCCACACAAACCACTCCCCGGGTTAGTATATGTAATACGGACAGGAATGCTGTCATATTCCCAGTATAGCTTGTCTTGATCAAAAAGTTTGTCATATTGTAGCACGGGGAGCGACACATGTATTGTCGATATATAGCGCTGAGCGGCGATGAGACAACCTCTATCGAGGTATACAGAGACGAGCGGCCTTAAAGAATCACCAACTAGAATTTTTCAATCCGATTCCTTCAGAATCTTATACATTCTATGGTGGCGAGAAACTCGTCTATCGGCGTTTTCCCAGGATGCCCGGCAGCATCTTTTAGTAATGACTAGGTTAATTTACCGTACCGGCAAAATGAAAACCGCCTTATCCCTAAGACGGTTTGAGATTAATACAAGTGCTGGAATAGTCTTCTTGCTCCAGTATTCAATGATACAATGGTGGGGAACAAGCTGCTCATACACTTGGCGGCGGTCTATCCGGTCTATCGGACAGAGAATCCGTTATACTTTGGATCTATGCTTCTTTTGCAGACCGATCGGACAGAGAAACCGCTATTTGCTAATTTTTCAACCGAAAATAGAGTATTTGGGCGAAATAAAGGATCTCACGTCCGATCCTCATGTAAATAGTACCATGTTCGGTTAAATAACGGATCTACGGTCCGAAAGTAGTACAGCACTGCTCTTCTTCCAGAGTTTTATCAATAAAAATCTGAAAGGATATGCTTCGTCAACAAGCCGAGCGGCCTCCTCCTGAGGGTATGACCGCTTTTTCCGCACGCGCTAACGGCTTATGTCTTCGTGAATCATGCCTTTGACTCGGTCCGCCAGCACCTGCATCATGCTGCGCAGCACATCGATGTTTTGAAAGCAAAAGGAGAAGACTTGATCGCGCTGCAGCTGAAGCAGCACTGTATGCTCTACGGCTGTACAATCGGCCGAACGCAGGCCGCTATCGATGATCGCCATCTCTCCGAAGTATTCCCCCTCGCCCAAATTGGCGAAGGTTTCACCGCCTCGATGGACGCGGACGTTTCCTTCAATGATGCCGAACAGCGCATCTCCGAACTCATCCACCCTGCAGATGGCTTCCCCCGCCTCGTATTCCACCTCATCGACCATCTGGGCTAGTCGGATGTAGTCATCCTGAGCCAAATGGGAGAACAGCTCGATTTTTTGCAAGATCAAGACTCTGCGCAGCAGCTTGTTGTTCGCAGCCGTGTCTGCCGTTGAAGTATGAACGCTCTCCACGGAAGCAGCAGCCTCGGATTGCGACGACGGGCTTGGAACCGTCTCTACGGATTCATGCTCTGAATCCGCCTCAAGCCGCTGCGCGCTGCGCTCCAGCATGGATCGCAGACGGCGGGATAACAATTTCATCATTTCCATTGCGATCCCGGTCCGGTCAAACATCAGCTCGTAAAAGGCAGCGGAATCAAGTCTCCACAGCTGCAGATCCGTTGCGGCCCGAACCGTGGCCGTCCGTGCTTTTTGCGTAAGCAGCGCAGTCTGTCCCAAGCAAGCCCCGGCTTGCAGCACGCTTACTTGCTCGCGGTTACGGTATACCCCCGCTTGACCGCTCTCGATAATGTATAAGGAATCTCCCGGATCCCGTAATTGAAATACCATTCCACCAGCCGGTACATATACAGGCTTCAGCAGCGCGGCAATTTGAAACAAATCCCTATCCTTCAAGCCCTGGAATAGGGATATGTTCTTCAACCACCGGACCCGGTTCATCTGAACGTCCGGCTCTTCCATACCCGAGCTGCCATCCGTGCTGAATCCGAGCTTCATCCCTTCCTTGTTCCCAAGCCGGTTCTGTGGACCGGTTTCGTATCGGATCATGCGCCGCAGCCATTCATCCCCATGCTCGTAGAGCCAACCCAGCTCGTCCTCCCCGGATATCCCCTGCATTCGGCCGCCTTGTATCGTTCTCGGGGAGGTCATAAGCTTGATCACCTCCAGCCTGAGATGCCCTTGCAGCAGCTGATCCATCACTTCCGCGGCATTCGCCTGCTGTCTCGCATCTCCCTCCGACCAGCCGATATATACCGCTTGGACCGTCTTGGCATCATAGATAAGCCCTAATAATCCGAAGATTCGCTCTGTCATAGACGAGCGGAGCTGAGCTATCGCCTCGGAGACAGCCGCCGCTTTCCCGTCGGCTCCCGTTACCGCTGCACCATGCTCGGCAAATTGCGCGTACAACCGGATTTCATCGAGGATCAGCTCCTCTAGAAGCTTCTCATTCACCTGCCGTATGCCCGGGCGAAGATTTCTTAGCGCTTCCGCCAGCTTGTCCCTCATTTCGTAATCAGACAGAGTATATTGTGCGAGCAGCGCGTCGAACGCCTCTTGCGTTCCGATCCTCTCGAATACTTTGGGCAGATGCAGCCAATCCTTGCCCGTTTGCTGAAAGCAAGGTGTCAGCAGCCCTATGATCAGCTTTTCGTCATAAGCAGCCAGCGCCTCGATAGCATGACGTCTTGTCTGGCTATCCCGCAGCATGAGCGCGATCTGTGGAACCAGTTCAGGCACGCGTAACGAAGCGGCTGATTCCAGGGCGGACCTGCGAACTGGAGGTGACGTATCCTGCAGCATCGGTATGAGCGGCTTGTAGAAGCTCTGGATACCGATCCTCCCGAACAGAACGGCCATGGCCTGGCGCTCCTCATCGACCCCGCTTTCCATCAGCTGCTTCAGAGTCCCCACCGCCCGGAACATCCCCTCGATACCGTAAAATTTGATCAAGCCCGCAATCGCCCCCGCTTGGATCTCTACTTCCTCCGCTTCAAGACGGGCTGTGATTGTCTCCAAATCGTCGTCCTGGGAATACGCAGCCAGCGCAAGCAAAGCTTGGGCTTGGATCTTCGGATGGCCGGAATCGAGTAGCTCTCTCAGCTCCTTATCCAATCCGGCAGGTACCTTTTGCTCTATATAGGCAATCGTCTCAATGCATACTTCAGGATAAGGACTCTTCAGCAGAGCCGGGATATAAGGCGTCAAATCAAAGGAATCCAAGCCGCGCAATATTTTCAAGGCATACAGAATCTGCTGCTTGTCCGAGCCGCTTAAAGCGGAACTCAGGATGTCCCGGCTAGCCGGATCCATGAAATCAAGCTCCGTTTCCTGCAAATCCGTGCCTCTTGTTTCGAGCGATGACAGCAACGTTTGCAAATACGCCTTTTTCACCTGAATCGCCGCCGCAACGCAGCACACAAGCAGCCCAAGAATCAGGTAGCTGAACTGTCCTGCAGTCAGCAGCGGAGATAAGATCATAAGGCTGATGCCTGCCGCCCCTTTGGCGCCATTGCGTACAACGCCGTCAAGGAAGCTTTTGGCCTTATTCCGCCACGACGGAGCTATAGGAAACATGATCAATTGGCTAACGGAGGAGTGAATCGTATCACCCAGCACTTTATCGCTTCCTTTAACAATAACGGCCAAAGCCAGCACCGGCATCAGGAGTACGCCCAGGCTGCCCGCAAACAACGCAACCGGAAATACGAGAATCGCCGTCATCACCCCAAAGCGGGTTAACAACGTGCCCGAAATAAATAGCTGAAAGAATAAAGCCAACAACCCGGAATAACCGTAAAAGCTTCCCATGAATCCGGCCAAAGCTTCATTTTGCAGCGTATTTCTCAATATGACTTTGAACTGGTAATCAATAAACGTAAGCGAGAGCACGAGAGCGGCGGACATGACAGCAACATATTTCAAGTGCGGTACATTATGAAACAGGCCGCCCTTTGGTTCCTCCTGCTTCTGTCGCTCCTTGACCGGTTTCTTGGAGCCTGCTGGAGCTGAAGCAAAGGTTTCCTTAGGATCCGCACCCAATTTGATCAGTCTGTATACAGCTAACAGCGCAAGCATCTGCAAAGCGGCATAGAAATAGATCAGGTTGGCCGTCCCGACCACGGGCACGACAAGCTTCAGCCCGAAGCCGCTAATGATGCCCCCGACGAGGCCTCCGCTGCCGACCAAGCCAATCATCCGTTTTACCTTCCGTTGGTCCATCACAGCAGTTGCGAACTGCCAGAAAACAACAATCATTAGAAAGTTGAACACATCATAACCGATGTAAATGACCGGTAAGACCCAATCATAGCCAAGCCCCACACCCATTCTGGACACGAGGACAAGCAGGGAAATAACCGGAATGAGCACCTGGATCAACCGGTCCAGACGAAACCTGCCGCTGAATTTCTGAAACAAAACGCCGATCACAATCAGCGAAACCGACTGAGGCAAATACATGACGGACAGCTCGGACGCATCGAAGCGGGACAGAAACAGTGCATCGGCCGATGTCCTGCCTACCGTGGAAGCAGAGACTACGCAAAATAAATAACCGAACAGCCATAATGCCTTCGTATATTCCTCCTTATCGTCCGCATATCTCTGAAACGCCTTGATCATGGCTTTGCCTTTAAATCGATTTAGCATGTGACAGTACTCTCCTCGCCTAAAATGACCTAATCCCGAATCGATCATGCAACCCAATCATTGTACTACAAACTTAGTTCTTTGGAACTAACCTTTAGCATATTTTAATGCCCAATCACACTCGCAGCATCCTGCATATAGTAAGGGCGACAATAACGACGGAGAAGCTTAAGGGGGATAGGTTATGATCAACGTATTTCTGGATGACTTGCGACCAAGACCCAAAGGGTATAAGCTAGCCAGATCCGCTAGAGAATGCATCCGATACGTCAAAGACGGCAATATCAATGTCCTGTCGCTGGATTACAATCTTGGCACCGATAAGCCGACCGGGTACCGCGTTGTAAAGTACATGATTGAGAAAGGAACGTATCCCAGGAAGATCATTCTCCATACAGCCACTTACTCGGGAAGGGTACGGATGTACAAAGCTTTAGAAAAGCATAAGCCCGAAAGCGTTACCTTAGTGGTGAAGCCGAGGCGCCAATCTCATAAATCACGACTATTAAGGGGCCGTTAGGCTCCATTTTTATTGTTCTCAATAATTGTTAATAACCAGATCCAGCTGATCCGGAGCAACCGGGTATTCTCCCATATTGCCCTACTCTACAAACAATTGATCAAGCTGCCTAACGCGCTCCTCGAATCGCGAAAATATAATACCATGATTCAACTAAACTTAAAGGAGGCCTACGCTCATATGAGCAGAAAAATATTGGCACGCAAAAAAAGATGGACACCGACACAAACCCATGTGCATGAATTCCAAGGCAGTACACAATTAGCCGAAGAAGGCGCAGACAGACATAATCATCGGTTTGCAGGCGTTACAGGGCAAGTGATCCGGGTTGGAAGAAGCCACATCCATGAGATCGATCTATCCCATACCGATTTCTTAAATCATTTCCATGACCTCAAAAAAATTAGAACCGGACTTGCCATTCCTGTTGGAAACGGCAAGCATGTCCACTTTGTAACTGGTATGACCACATTGAATGACGGTCACAGACACCGGTTCAAATTTGCTACTTTAATCCAAAAACCGCTTGTTTGAGTATTTGCAAGCACCTCAAAAAAGCCACCGGTTCATGCCGGTGGCTTTTGGAATTACATTTTCAGCTGCATGCTATATAAATGGGAATACGTACCGTTTAAAGCATATAGCTCTTCATGCGTTCCTTGTTCATCGATTCCGTGATCCGTCAGAACTATAATTCGCTGCGCATTCCTCACGGTTGACAGACGATGGGCTATTACGAGCGTAGTGCGGTTATCGGTTAATTTCTCCAGCGAATCCTGAATGGCCTTCTCGCTTTCATTATCCAATGCGCTAGTCGCTTCATCGAAGATGAGAATCGGCGGATCCTTCAAGAATACGCGCGCGATGCTGAGTCTTTGTTTTTGCCCTCCGGACAGCTTGACGCCGCGTTGACCGATGTCCGTGTCATAGCCATCCGGCAGCTCCATGATGAATTGATGCGCATTCGCCTGCTTGGCTGCCTCGATGATTTCCTCCCTGCTTGCCCCCGCTTTGCCGTACCGGATATTGTCGAGCACGGTTCCGGCGAACAAATACACATCCTGCTGTACGATGCCTATATGTTGCCTCAAAGAGCGCAGGCTGATCTGCCGGATATCGAGGCCGTCAAGCATTATGGTCCCCTGGCATACCTCGTAAAACCGGGGGATCAAGGAGCAAAGCGTTGTTTTGCCGCTGCCTGATGGCCCTACCAAGGCTGCATATTCTCCCGCGCGGATATCAAGAGATACGTTATTCAGTACATTGCCATAGTCTTGTTTATACTTGAAGCTTACATTTTGGAACTGTACCCGCCCCTGCACATGAGCAAGCTCAACGGCATCCTCTGCATCCTGAATATCCGGCTCTATCTCCAAAATATCCATAAACCGGTCGAAGCCGGTAATCCCTTCCTGATACAGCCTGGCGAAATTCACCAGTCTCTGTATAGGCTCGATCAAAAGAGCGATGCATAGGAAAAAGGTCAGCAAATCCGCAAGCTGCAACGATGCATCCACAATGGCGGCTCCCCCAAAGATGATGACGGCGATTGTAATCAGGTGGGTAAATGCACTCATGCCCTCCGCGAAGAGCGCCTCGCTTTTGTAGCCTTCTCTTCTGCTTTGGACAAAACGGTCGTTTTCGTATTCGAATTTCTCTTTTTCCAGCTGCTCATTGGTAAAGGATTTCACGACGCGGATACCTGCCAGGGTATCTTCCACCTGTGCATTGATATCGCCGATCCGATCCTTGCTTTTTCTCAAAGCAGCGTTCATTTTCTTATTGAAATAGAACGCATAGGCGGCCATGACCGGCAAAAAGAGAAAGACGATCAAGGTCAGCTTCACATCGATATAGATTAATATGGCGAATACGCCGATAAATTTGAGCATGGCAATGACGAGGTCCTCGGGACCGTGATGATATAATTCGGCAAGCGACAAAATATCGTTGGTCGTCCGGGTCATAAGCTGCCCTGTTTTCTGTTCATCATAAAAGCTGAACGAGAGCTTCTGGTAATGATCGAACAGCTCCCTCCTCATATCGCTCTCCATCATGGCCCCCATCATATGACCCTTATAGGAAATGAACATGTCACAGAACGTATGAACGGCTACTAAAGCCAGCATAAAGGCTCCGATCCCGTAAATTTGGTACAGCGCATCGGGATTGTTACCATCCAGCATATGGTTGGTGATGTATCTCACACATAAGGGAAGGAGCAAAGTGATGGCAGAAACGATAACCGCACATGCCATATCAGCAACAAGTAACTTAATATAAGGCCGATAGTAGGACAAAAATTTTTGGGTTCTAGCATTCAATAGCTTCTCCTCCATTGGGCTGGAGGGTTAAAGTATAGTCGCCCTCCAATGAATATGAGGTTGAGATTTCCGTGAATTTTTCATAATCAACACCCGTTTCTGTTATTTGTTGTTATGCAGAATCCTTAAAGCATCCTGCAATATGGTTCCATTATATCCGGCACGTTTCGCGGATTGGCAGTACGATTCTTTTATAATTAAAAATTATTATCGCTTCGCAGAAGAACATCAGACTAATGCAAACAAGGACAGTCCGGAGACTGCCCCATTGGATGGAAGGTGCGATGTTACAGGTGATTCAGCTCTTTTTGCAAGCTGTTAAGTGTAGCCGCTCGCTCATCGGCATTCTGCTTATCGAACATCAGCTGCTCCATAAATTCCCATATATCTTCCAGCAAACGTTTATATTTGTAAAACTGCAAAGCTTCGGTGCAAAGCTCAAAGCCGGGATGAACATTCCGATATATATCGAGAAACGCATCATAATACGGCTGATCCGTCAAAAACATGAAATCCGCTTCAACGGGAGCCAGCTTCAATCCTTCCCAGTCGATCAGCATTAGCTGTTGTCCGGACTGCATCATGTTCCAATTATGAATATCAGTGTGGCATAGCGCCATGCTGCAGGTTCGTCCCTTCAAATAGCCGGACAGACTGTCGAGAGTATCCATAAGAGCATTCATCGGTGGCCTGTAAGGCTCTACGGTTATACTTACATCGTCGGGCAATTCGGCATACTCTTCGTTCAATGCAAGTCTTAACTGATGCAGGAACGGTACGGTGAAATCCTCACGTAATGCATCTGTTGGGACGGGGATTTCGTCTCCATAGCGATGAAGCTCGGCTATGATTTCTGAGAGCTGGATCACTTGCTGTTTGGACAAAGACGTCTCGCCTATAGTTGCCCCGTCGATATATTCATAGAGCAAATATACGCCCTCATCGTCTTCAACCTTATACTCGCCTTGCTGTGTTATCACCGGAACAGGGATTTTATACTTCAAACGGCTATGCTGATGCAGCCAAACCGTAATCGGCACGTAATCATCAATGTGTTGCGTCCATTTAGAGGTGGACGCTCTGCTTTGTTCATACATCTTCAGGAAATACGTATGGCTGTTGTCATACACTCTGAACGCAAGAGCAGCCCAACCTCCCTGCATAGGCTTTAAACCGGTAATATCCAGATCATAGTGTGTCTTCAAAATTTCGGGCAGATTGTTCATATTGTAGTCCTCATACTTTGCTTCTGTACGCAGCCCAAGCCTTAAACGGCTCCAGCTTGCGTGAAGAATGGATTTGATGGAAGCTTAGAGTCCTCTCTTCCGGCGGTCGCCCCATCTCGGCAAAAAAGCTGCTAAGCGGATCCGTGAAGCCGGCGCCTGCAGCCGCCTCCTCTTTGCTGCATGCAAAATAAACAGCCCGCGGTTTGGCCCAATAGATAGCTCCCATGCACATCGGACACGGCTCACCGCTGGCATACAGCTCACAATCGGATAAATCGATGGTGCCCAGCCGTTTGCATGCATCCCGGATAGCCAGCAGCTCTGCATGGGCACTTGGATCGATTGTTGCGTGCACACAGTTGACACCCGTCCCTACGATTACCTCGCCGCGAACTACGATCGCCGCAAACGGTTCTTCCTTAACGGCATTGTCCTCCGCCATCCGGATGACATGCTCTATCCAATGATCGGTGGTACTCAACGCTTCATCCCTCCATTACCCGATATAGACAATTGCCCCGTCCCGCTGCAGCGCTTTGGGCAGCTCGGTCAGCAATAATTCGATCCGCATCGTCAGCTTTTCCATTCTCTCTCCGCCCGGCTGATCCATGGCCCATTCCTTGAGCCGATTCAGCTCGTCGAGCACATCCGGCAAGTCTTCCTTCATGATTTCAATCCCTGTCGAAAACACAGGTACCCACTTTAAACCTAATGCTTCCGCCGCCGGCTCCCAGCATTCCGCGAAGAATGCCTCCGCCGCAACGGGCACGTGAAACTGCCGTTCTAGCTCATCGGCAGGTTCAGGTATAAATGCGCTGATTGACATTACGGTTTCCCCCCAAATAAGACGTTAAAGGTATAATCCGGGAATTCGTTTCTAAGTTGATTCAAGCTGTTCTCAACGGCGGCTCGGAGCTCCGGGGTATCCCCGTCGAGCCGGAACACGAAGTCTTTGATCGACTTAATCTCCTCCAAATCGGGCACTTCGGCAGACCCGTTAGGCGTCGGGCGGGTGGAGGCCGCTTTTTCCAGCATATTCTGAATCCGCACCCGAGTCTTCTTCCATATTTGCTTGTCGGCAAACTCTTGCGGCGTCTGAGCGGGCTGTCCCGTTCGCGGATTAATGCGGTCCAGTCCTTTGGCGGTCTTGTCTTCGTAGAAAATACGATTGTCCAGGTCAATCTCATCGAACTCACCCAGCGGGTTTCCCCTATGATCGACTATTTCGACCTCGTTGAACGATTTACCTGCCACGGTAGCCTTCTCGTCGTCCCCTTTATCTCCCTTTTCATCGTCTTGCTTATTGTTGTGATTCGGTTCGTCCGCAGGCTTGTCGGCATCCATGCCATCATGCCTCGGCGGTTTATTGGGTATATCCGCATCAGGCTTCCGAGAGCCCAGCTTGTCGAGGAGCTTGCGGACGTAATCCCGGCCTTTCTTCCCTGCCCAACGAAGCGCTCTGCCGAATGGAATGCGGCTTAGAACAATGCCTGTCGCTACGGCCAGCGCATTCTCCGGCGTCAGCAGCTTTCGAGGGTCACGGATATAATCGGCAATCGTATGCCCGCTGCCAGCTATCCCTCCTACGGTCAAAGCAAAGCCGAGAGCCGGCCAGAACCCGACAAACAGCAGGGATAACGCCAGCGCACCGAGCATAATGGCGCCCTGCTCATACCAATCCAGCCGATCCCACCATCTTTGCAGGGAATCGAACATACAGGCGAAGCACGATGTACTATCTCCGCCCATGTAATAATCCATCAAACCTGCGAAGAGACCGGCAACAAGCAATATCGCCGCTATCCCGGCAAGTGTGCGGTACAATACCATCATCCGTTCCCGGATACGATCATCCCTGCCCCTTGCTTCCTCATTGCCATAAAGCAATTGAAAGCCAAGCTCACGCCGTTTCCGGTAAAAGCCGATCCAAGAAGGAAATTGGCCCCGGTCGCGCAGTAAGGCGTATGCGGTGTTCCAGAGCTCCGTCAACGGATTGATTATCGTCTCGCCCGGTAAAGACGGAAGTCGATCCCGAATCCGGTTCAGCGAACGGTAATCGGCGAATATCGCCGCCACCAGCATGAGGAGAAAGGCCGGCTGCGTCAAATAACCGTCACCTGTCCATCCATGGATGGTGAACACCCAATCCGGCAGCTTGTGCTGGCCGTTATATGCGGCGTGATCCAGGATGGACCATAGCAGCATGAGTGCCGGGAATGCATAGATCCACCGCTTCATTCTTATCCGCAGCCGATAGGCGGCGCCGCAGGCAAGTGCGATCATCGCGGTATGTACGGGATGTCCAACGGTCATCAAGGTCGGCAGCAGACTTTCCTCAAACCGGCCGGGAAACAGTGAGAATACGTCCCAATGAATCGTTTCACCGCCAAGCAGCGTCGTGCTGTATCCAAATGTTCTTCCAATGATGCCGGAATTCAGCCATCGCCGCGAAAGCTCCTCCATCAGCTGAAAGCCGACCCCGGTAGCTGCGCCGATCAACGTATAATCGCCCAAGCTAAGGGCGGACGCTCTCCGGGAGAACAGCAGGTAGACGGCAAGCGGAAGGAGCTTCCATACCTCCTCAAAGATCGGGGTAAGGACCGCAACCGACCACGTATCGGATGTTTTGCCCCCGAATACCGCATGGAAGCCGCTCAGCGTTAGCGTTGTGATCGGAGTGACAAGATATACGCCTGCAAGGACGAATAGAACGATCGGTTTCCATCGCAGCGTTTTGCTTCTGCACAGAAACCAGAACTGCAGCAGCACGTACAGCGACCATAAGTATTGAACGAGCATCGTTCGTGATTCTCTGAAGAAGATCAAGCTTAAAACAAATACGATCAGTGATAACCAAACCAGAATCGCATACGCCACCCGGATGTACGGATATTTGGCCAGCCATGCCTGGCAAAGCCGGTATATGGCCTCGAACCAATCCCTAATGCTTGTGCGTATGCCCCACAGTGTATTCAAACTGCAGCCTCCTTTTACAGCTAACCCGCGCAGCATGCTTGGCTACGGCAGCGGGAGCTGTTCTAGTCGGAACCCATTGGTTCATATGGGCACTTAAAGGTGTATTTACCCCATATTTTGGCATCCGTAACATATTCTTCGCATATCGAATTTGTTTTTCGTACCCTTTGTTCTAATCGCTTATAGCAGATCGCCTCTGGTATTGTTTATTTCCTTATTCGCTCTGCAAATTGCTCCAGTGAATCAGGGCAACATCATGGATCATCCCATTTTTCCGCTGAATAGGGAATGTATCGTACCGGTGGCGGATATTGAGCTCATCCAGAATGCCGGATAAAACCTCTGCACGTTCTTTATCCACCCATTCTCCATTGTCCACTGCATGAAGAGG
The DNA here is from genome assembly GCF_042793215.1 of Paenibacillus sp. NPDC056579. Lineage (NCBI taxonomy): Bacteria > Bacillati > Bacillota > Bacilli > Caryophanales > Paenibacillaceae > Paenibacillus > Paenibacillus sp. NPDC056579. The sequence continues at coordinate 660,024 of NZ_JBHTVD010000001.1, read as the reverse complement.
TCCGGCAAAAGGCCGCCCGATCGACTGAATAAGAAACACATGACGGCGCGCCGTTTGATGCATTTTCAGCAAGCTGGATTTCATGTCCCGGATCCGGTAGAAGGCATTCGCGCCAAATACAATATCGGCCGTAACCTCAGGCGCCTCCTCCCACTTGGCTATCAGCGCCTTGGGCAGCGGCTTATCTCCTTGGTCCCAGCTGCTGCACAGCACCTCATACATGGCGGCTGACGGTTCAATGAGCGTCACTTCCCGGACATGCGGACCGAGCAATCGGGTGAAGCCTCCCGTACCCGGACCTATTTCCAGCAGATGATCATCCGGCTGCAGGTGCTGAAACACCTTATCCATTATGGGCTGTGTATATGGCGCTAACGGATTTCGCTCATCGTAGGCCGCTGCGTTCTCGCGCCAGTATTTTTCCTCCTCCAGATCGCTGCCGACGCGAAGATCCGCCCCCGACGCCTGCTCCCAGGCTTGTATCCAAAATTGGGACGGAGACTTCCGGACTGTTTGTGATGCATTGCTCATATCATGACTCCCTTTTATAAAATGTTCATTCTGAAACTATATGCGTAGAATCGATAGTTCAGATGCGTTCTCCTATGGTATTTTATCACAAATCCTGCTCTCCCCTTGTTGTTACACATGCTTGCATTTCATTCTGAACATTTCGGCAGGGGCATGGCAACTAACTATACGACTCGGTAGGTACAAACATACTATACAAAATAATGAATGTGCCGTAAAAACACGCGTCTAGGAATGGGGAGGGTCGCATGAAAATTGATATCGGCTGCGGTCTTAACAAGCATCCGGGCTTCTGGGGAATAGACCGCAGGCCATTGCATCGCATTCGCCGCTATATGGTGACAGCATATCGTAATGAGCTGGATGAAATAAGTTATTCCGGGGAAGTCCGCTCCAATGCTATTCGCTATTTTTAATTGAAAAATAGTGTATTTTTGCAAAAAACGAAGTGAATCCCCAGGGGAGCCACTTCGTTTGTAATCAAGCTTGATGGATTATGAATGAAAATCTTGACCGGAGCGAACTTCTTTGACATACCCGGCACGGATAGTGAAATCGCCAAAATGCTCGCCCTCATGCCGTTCTTTGGCATATTGGGTAATGATCGGCTGCAGCGACTCCAAAATTTCCGTTTCGCCGATGTTTTCTTTGTAAAGCTTATTCAGACGGTCTCCGGCGAAGCCGCCTCCCAAGTACATATTGTACTTGCCCGGTGCTTTACCGATGAACGCAAGCTCTGCCAGCATCGGACGCGCGCAGCCATTCGGGCAGCCCGTCATCCGAATCACGATATCGTCCTCGCGCAAACCGGCCTCATTGAGCATAGGCTCGATTTTTTGCAGCAATTCCGGAAGGTAGCGCTCCGCCTCGGCCATCGCCATTCCACAGGTCGGCAAAGCTACACAGGCCATGGAATTTCTTTGCAAGGCCGTATGCTGCACTCCATCGGAGAGGCCGTATTCCTTAATTAAATCTTCAATCTTTTTCTTCTTCTGGCTGCTTACATTGCCGATAATCAGGTTCTGGTTCGGAGTCAGGCGGAAGTCACCGGTATGAATCTTGGCAATTTCTCTAAGACCGGTCATCAGCAAATAGTCACCTTCATCCATAACGCGGCCATTTTGGATGAACAACGTGAAATGCCATTTTCCGTTGCTTCCCTTAACCCAGCCATAACGGTCTCCGTTATGTTCAAATGTATACGGACGCGCCGCTTCCAGCTTCCAGCCGAGACGGCTGCTCAATTCTTCAATGAACCAATCGATACCGCGGTCATCAATCGTATATTTAAAGCGTGCGTGCTTACGGACGGAGCGGTCGCCGTAGTCTCTCTGGATCGTAACGGTTTTCTCCGCAACGTCAACGACTTGCTCCGGTGTGCAGAAGCCGATCACCTGTGCCACTTGAGGATAGGTCAGCGGGTCTCCATGGGTCATCCCCATTCCTCCGCCTACCGTAACGTTGAAGCCAACCAGACGTCCGTCTTCAATAATTGCAATGTATCCCAAGTCTTGGGAGAATACATCGACGTCGTTGGACGGCGGTACAGCCATACCGATTTTGAATTTACGCGGCAAATACACTTTACCGTAAATTGGCTCTTGTTCTACGTCGTTATCTTGGCTATCAACGATCTTCTCACCGTCGAGCCAAATTTCATGATACGCTCTAGTCCGAGGATCGAGATGATTGCTGATTCTGCGCGCCCACTCGTATACTTCGGAATGAACCTCCGATTGATATGGATTCGGGTTGCACATGACGTTACGGTTAACGTCGCCGCAAGCCGCCAATGTGCTCAGCAAGGCGTCGTTCACTTCGCGGATCGTCTTCTTCATGTTCCATTTCAATACGCCATGCAATTGGAACGATTGACGGGTAGTCAAGCGGATCGTGCCGTTCGCATAGTTTTGCGCGATGCGGTCCATCATCAGCCATTGATCCGATGTAACGACTCCGCCCGCCGCGCGTACGCGAAGCATGAATTGATAAGCAGGCTCCAGCTTCTGCTTATGACGCTCGTTGCGCAAATCCCGGTCGTCCTGCATGTAGCTGCCGTGAAATTTCATCAAGCGGTTATCGTCTTCCGGGATAGAGGCCGTGAGGACGTCTTCCAACGTCTCTGCAAGGCTGCCCCGTAGGTAATTCGTTCTGCGTTTGATCTCTTCTACGTCACTGTGCGGAGCACTGTTCGGTGACAGTAAGTTATTATCTGACATGCTGCTTTCTCCTCTTTTCTTCAGGAATCGTGCTTAGTAAACATCCCGCTGGTACCGTTTTTGCTGCTGCATGCGGCTCAAATATTCCGCCGCTTCGTCCGGACTGAAGCCGCCCTCTTGTTCGAGGATGGTCAGCAGCGTTGCATGTACGTCGTGCGCCATCTTCTTCTCGTCGCCGCAGACGTATACATTCGCGCCTTCTTGCAGCCATTGGTACAGCTCCTTGCTCTTCTCGAGCATTCTATGCTGAACGTATACTTTCTTGTCCGTATCCCGGGAGAAGGCAACATCCATACGTGTCAATACTCCCGCTTTCATCCAGCGCTGCCATTCGATTTGATACAGGAAATCGGTGGTGAAGTGCTGGTCTCCGTAGAACAGCCATGTCTTGCCTTCCGCTCCGGTCTCTTCCCGCTCAGCCAAGAAGGCTCTGAACGGCGCTACGCCCGTACCCGGTCCGATCATAATGATAGGCGTATCCTGACTTTCCGGAAGCTTGAAGTTCGGGTTGTTTTGAATGAATACCGGCAGCTTGTCGCCCAATTGTACCCTTTCGGCAAGCTGAACGGAGCAGACGCCGTATCTCTCGCGTCCATGCGACTCGTACCGCACGGCGCGAACCGTAATGTGCACCTCTTCCGGAGACGCCTTGGAGCTGCTCGAGATCGAGTACAAGCGAGCCGGCATTTTTCTCAGGATGGAGACGAATTCTGCCGCCGACACTCCCTTAAAAGAGTGGTCCTGAACCAAATCCAGAAGATCCCGTTCTTTAATATAGGCTTTCAGCCCCTGCTCATGTCCTGGTTCTACAAGCTCTTTGAGCGAGCTGCTCGAAGAAAGCTTGGCTGCTTGCTCCAGCAATGGTTTGGTCAAAACGGAAATTTCATAATGACGCAGCAATGCCTCTTGTACGGACAGTTTATCGCCATTTTTATTAATTGTAACCTGTTCCTCCGGCTTCCACCCCATTGCGGCGATAAGCTCGCTTACAAGACGAGGGTCATTTTCCGGAATGATACCGAGGCAATCCCCCGGCTCATACTGAAGGTTGGAACCTTCGAGGGATAGCTCAACGTGGCGGGTCTCACGATCGGAACCGCGGCCGTTCAAATTTAAATTCTCAAGAACCTCGGCTTGGAATGGATTCGTTCTCGAATATTCCGATGCCGTGTCGCTCGCTGCAGCAGCGCCTGCATTGCTTGCCGGACTCGATACAGTCCCCGAAGTCTCACTGAGAGAGCCCAATACACTCTCCATCCATTCGGCAGCGGCCTCATCGAAATCAACGTCACAGTCTACGCGCTGCGCAATCCGTGTTCCGCCGAGCTCTTCCAAGCGCTGGTCGAAATCCTTGCCCGTCTTACAGAAAAATTCATAGGACGTGTCGCCCAATGCCAGGACGGAGAAACGTAAGCCATCCAGCTTCGGCGCCCGTTTGCTGTGAAGGAACTCATAGAAAGGAAGCGCGTTATCCGGAGGATCTCCTTCGCCATGCGTGCTCACGCAAATAAGCAGGTTTTGCACTTTTTTCAAGCCGTTCGTTTTGAAGTCGCTCATTGAGGAGAGCGATACTTGAAACCCGCGTTCCTCGAGCTTTTTCGACATCTTCTTTGCCAAGCCTTGGCTCTTGCCGGTCTGTGATCCGAAGAGCACGGTTACTTCCTTGGAGACGGAAGGTGTGCTAGCCGCTGCGACGGCTGCGGGTGCTCCGGCTGGTGCTGCCGCGGCTGCAGCGCCTTGAAGCGCCGTTAAGTATCCGCTTAACCAAATGCGTTGCGATTCCGTTAAAGTAGGCAGAAGACGATTGAGCAGCTCTGCCTGCTCCTGACTAAAAGGACTGTTCGTTACTTGAAGTTCCAACAATATCCACCCCAGTAGTAATATTTAATTCCCAGTAAACTTATCTTCTTAATCTTTAGATATATTGAACCTAACACAGCAAGCCAAACAGGTCAATTAGAATGACCTTATAAGATTCATAAGTAATCCTGATAAATGCATTTACAAATTCCGAAAAGGTATGATTTTGATAATTAGCACACTTAAATCATCGTTTTTCCCGGCATTTTCCGGCTAATACCCGGATCCTTCGGCAGTTTTCTGAAGATTTCCCTCTTTGCAATAGGTCAGGGCCAAAGTACATTTTTTCGACACAATCTTTTGTCCAAAATTTGAACAGGCAATATGCCTGAAAATGCTCAATACTATGCGGCTCTTGTCAATTTAACGCTTTCACATTATTAATTCTAGCGAAGCACTTGGAATTCCTTCTCTTCTATTCGACAAAAAAAAGAGAAGCCTGAGGATTCAAGCTTCCATTTCATGTAACAATTTGGCGGAAAAACAGTAGTTTTTGGAATAGAATTGCTGCGGCCAGGCCAACTTATGAGATATATCCATTTTTGGCCTTCAAGACTCTGCACTAATCATTATATCGCTTTGTCATCGCTGTACCAGGCTTCTGAAATCAAGTCATGATTGATTCCCATTCCAGTTAATGACCCTAATGATGCGGCGTTTACCACCTGATACAGCTCCGATGCCGCATCACCTGCGCTATAGACGCCGGGTACGTTCGTTTTGCCCAAGCCGTCGACCACTACCATTCCTGAATCCGCCACTTTGCAGCCCAGCGCCTTCGGCAAGTCTGAGCCTGCAGCAAGCTTCGGAGCGAAGAAGATTCCCGTGCACGGCACTGCCGTACCGTCCTCCAATACAACCTGCTGTACCATGCCGTCAACCGATTCGATCTGCTTGATCGGTGAATCGAGCACTGGCACGCCATGCTGCTTCAGCTCCTCGCGTTGTTCATCCGTCAACTCATCAGGACCATTCGTGCAGACGGTATACCGGTCGGTCCAGCCGGACAGCATTTTCGCCAGATGCAGAGCCTTCGCTCCTTTGACGATGACTACGAGCGGCCGGTCTCTAAGCTCCCATCCATCGCAGTACGGGCAGACAAAGGCGCTTTTGCCGTACACGTCAGACAATCCGTTTATTTCTACCGGCAGGTCCTTCATTCCTGAGGCAAAAAGCACTTTTTTGCACCGGTACTCCTCTCCCCGGCCGGTCTGTATCAGAAAGTTACCATCGGAGCCGGTGACGGATACAGCGGTATCCTCTACAAACTGGACGCCAGGATATGCGGATATCTGTTCCTTCGCAATTCGCCGAAGCTCACCCGGCTGAATGCCGTCCCGGGTAAGAAACCCATGAGACTCGCGGGTAACCCGATTGCGCGGACGCCCTTCATCAATGACAATCACGCTTTTTCTAGCCCTAACCAGCACCAATGCTGCACTCAAGCCGGCAGGCCCGCCGCCGATAATTCCTACATCAACTAATGGATTCATAATAACCACCCTTCTGGATCTGTAATATCCATAATAAGTTACAAGAAACTGAGCTTTCTTGTTTGCTGCATGTTGAGCACTTACTTTTTTGGAAAACTCATGAGCGATCCCAGCTTTTATAAATGCCGCCCATTCCCTCATCCTCATAAACTACATTATAGATACTTAATGTCTGTAATGCAAGCGAAATGTACTTTCCCATTACCGCATAAGAAACTGCAAAAAGCAACAAACCGCCGGGTAACCCGACGGTTTGTTATCCATCATTGACTCTTCTTGGCTTCGACCTGCTTCGCCATTGCTTCTTCCGCTTCGCGAAGCGCAGTATTGATATCGATCTTGTTGATTATAAGCTTGTTGATCGTACCCTCAACGATTTTTTTCAACTCGTTCAGGTTGGCGCCTACAAGTCCTTGGGAACGAGCCGGTGGAACGGCCGCAGGCTTCATCGTTGTAACGGCTGCCATGTTCTTGCCTTTCAGCTTAGGCATCTCGGAGCCCAGAATCTTATCCAAATCTTTGATCGTCCTAACGGACGGCATATTCGCTTTCGACTTCGCTTCCGCGATCTGTCTCTCGTCCGACAGCAAGTATTCAACAACTTTGAAGGTCATATCCGGATTTTGATTCGTCTTCGTGATGTACCAGTAAGCGCTGGAGCCAGTGACCATCCCGGACGTATTAGGCGCTTCCTTGAATGTCGGCATGGTAACCATATCCCAGTTCATCTCATCCGGAAGACCGCTGTACGCGCCGAATTGGGTGACGGTCAATGCAACCTTCTGCGTAGCGCCGAACGCAGCCGCTTCCGTAGTTTGCGAAGTTCCTTCCGCTCTCATATTGTTAGGAATCTCATAGAATCGGGAAATGTTAAGGAACAGCTCCTTCCATTTCTCCGGATTGTACATTTTATCGGCTTTCGGATCGAGATAGGGAACCGACAGCTGATTATCGCGAAGCACGACGCCGTAGAACGAGCTGAACCCGCGATAAATTTCGCCGCCTTCGTTACGTGTCATCTTCTTCGCCAAGTCATATGTATCATCCCAAGTCATGCCGTCCTTAGGGTAAGGCACACCGAATTTATCGAAGATGGATTTGTTGTAAAACATAACCTGCGTTCCGCCATAAGGCATCGGCAGACCGATGAGGCTGCCTTCCGGCGTCGTCGTCTTAATCGCATCCAGCAAGCCCGGCTCGAACCTCCCAAGATCATATCCGTGCTTCTTGGCAAGCGGCGCCATATCCATGTGCAAATTCAGGTTGATCAGGTAGTTATCGACATCCGATAGTACGCCGAACACCAGATCCGGATAGGTTCCTGCAGCGATAAGCTCGGGTATCGTGGTTCCTTGACCGCGCGCAATATAGTTTAATGTAACATTGGGAAACTTCTTCCGAATGTCATCGCCATAGCTTTTGTCGAAGTCCTCCAGGCTCATGCCCAAACCGGAAGCTACCGTCAACGTGACCGGTTTCGTCATATCTACGACGGGCTGTACAGCCGTTTCCTTTGTAGCGCTTTCATTCCCTTTGCTGCTGCATGCCGCCAGCATCGTTACGGCAAGCAAGGCCGACATTACCGGCGCAATCTGTTTCATCCTCATGTTCAAGTCCCCCATTTTGTTTGTAAACCCTTACACTTTTTATCATATCTCCGATTAATTAGGGGTGTCTATGCTGAAAACTCAGTAATATTTGTTGAAAAATAAGATATTCTTGTTCACCTGCCAAAAAAATATCAATTCTGGGATGCGCGAACTGGAGAATTACTTCTCCGGGATTTCAGTAAAGAAAAACAAACCGTATGAACTGCTCCAAGCAGTCAAACAGTTTGCTTTGTTCATCCTAGTCTGCCTGCACCTCTTATTTGGCAGATTTGCGTTTTTGATATTCTGCGTTTATTTCCTCCGTAATTTTTTGATAGTTGGCATCCTTTTTCAGCGTCTCAACGTATTTATCCCATTCCTCCATCGGAATTTTCCCGATAATAACCTGTGTCTTCATATCGGCAATTTTCTTGGTATAATCCGCGCCCATCTTGAGATCCGTCTCTGAGACCAACCCGATCGCCGGATCGCCAACGGATATTTTCGAACGCTCCTCCGCGATTTTCATATTACGCTGGTAAATCTCTTTAGGCATGCCCGCTGCATATTGCCATAGGTCTACGACAGGCGTACTGAACATTTTTCCCCACGAGCCGGTTCCTACGCTATCCGCCACCGCTTTGTCGTTAGCTATCTTCAAGCCGTCGGCTACTGAATAATGGACATCTTTTATTCCGTATAGAGTCAAATCCAGACCTTCGCCGCCGGAGCCATAGTTGATGAAGCTCAATATCGCCTTCATCTTGGCTTCCGGTACGGATTTGGGTATCGCCAATACGCCGTTCATCCCGGAGCCTTGAGAGACGTACTGCTTCCCTCCCGCTTTAGGCGCCAAGGATACCAATGGGGTCCACTCTACCTTCGGATCCTTCTTCCATTGATCCATGGTGTATCGGAACAGCGCTTCCGGCGTTTCCGCAGTAACTCCAGCTCGGCCGCTTGTGGCGAGCTCCCAGTATTGGGTTTCTTTCAGCACCGGGAAGTCTTGAGGGATTAACCCTTCCTGGTACAGCTTGCGCTGGAAGGCAATCGATTCTTTGACCTCCGGCTCGAGGTTCATATTGACGAGCTTGCCGTCTTTCTCTTTCCATCGGCCAACCGTCCCGGTGAACACCTCTTCGATCATTTGCGCGCTGCGCATCGTGAACCCGACGGTATCCTTTTTCCCGTCCGGCGCGTTCTCCTTAAACGCTTTCATCACAGTATACAGCTCATCCATCGTCGTTGGCATCTTCAGTCCGAGCTTATCCAGCCAATCCTTGCGGATTGAGAAGAATCCGCCCCCGTCCAACGGCCTTCCTGCAGGCACGGCGAAGCTTTTACCGTCAATTTTGGTATTGTTCCAAATCTTGGGATCCAGAGCCATGAGGTTAGGATAGTCCTTGACATAAGGCGTCAAATCCCAAAACGCTCCCTGTTTCACCATTTGGCGGAACAGCGGGGTCGTTATACTTGGAATTTTGATTAAATCGGCAATATCCCCTGCTGCCAGCGCCACATTGACCCGGTCCGAATAATCTCCTCCCGGCACCCATTGAACGGTCAGCTTCGTATTGGTTTTCTTCTCGAATTCCTTCAGTACCGGATTTTCCGGAGAAGGCGGCTGGGCGATAGTATAGTCCACCATGATCTTGATTTCCGTTGGCTTGCCGGAGGGGGGTGCAGCCTCCTTCGGAGTCGTTCCCTCACTTGGCGGAGAGCTGGTGGACGATGTGCAGGCGGTTGTAAAGGCAGACAGCAGCATAGCGGAAGAAACGGCCAGTATAGCGGGCTTACGGGACCATCGATGCTCACGAATGTTCATAAGGAATCATCTCTCCTCGAATATTAGTAGGCTGGGAGACTATACACTCCATCCGTTGTCACGGACCTGATTATCGTAGTAGCTTTTGTCGACGTGCAATCCGAAGCCCGGAGCTTGCGGAACGGATATTTTACCGTCACTAATCGAGTAGCCGGACGTATCGATTCCGGGAACCTGAGCTTCATCCCACTCTACGAACAGGAAGCCTTTGATTGCCTGATAGGCGTGGGCTGATGCATAATTGCCATAGAAACCGCCGTAGTTATGCGGTGCCGCCTTGACTCCGCTTCGTGCCAGCCGTTCGGCGAGCTTTAACCAGTTAATAATTCCGTAGTCCTTCAGATCATACTGAATGGCATCGATCAATCCTTGCTCCGCCCACTCCACGATCGGCTTCGCCGCCAAGCCTTCGCCGTCGGTAATGAGCACGTTCAGCTGCTGCTCGGCCATCCATTCCTTCAGATTGCGGTACAACCGGTCATCCTCATGGAATGCTTCCTCAATCCACAGCAGATTGGACTGCGCCGTTTCTTTCAACACATGCTTGGTCAAGTTCAGGTTATATCCATTATTGGCATCGATGGAAATATTGCATGCCGGCCCCACGGCTTCCCGGATACCGTTGACTATGGCGATGTCCCTTCTAGTTCCCTCCATCAAGTCCATATGCATCGCCCCGCGTCCCACTTTAATTTTGAAGCCGCGGAAGCCTTCATTATACCCCTGCATGGCCTCGTCCTGAAGCAGCCGAACCGCTTCGGCATCCGTGGCAAGATGGAGATCATCGAAGTACAAGGAGGTGTCGTAGCAGGGAACCAGCAAAGGAGACGTCGTCTTTGTTCCGCTCAGCAGCTCGTATACCGGCTGGTTTCTTACTTGTCCGAGCCAATCCAGCAGCGGGAACTGAATCGCCTGGAACCGGTCGTCGATCCATTGCTTCTCGGAGAAGATGTCGCCGACTCGGCTGCCGACCAAAGCCGCTGCATTCTCTTTGGATATTCTCGACCAGCCGTAGCCGGTAATGCCGCCTATCGTAATGCTCAGCATTGGGAAGCTGACTTCTTTGCCGTGTACCCCGAGTCTTGCATTGCATCCGGCCAATCGTCTGCGTTCGCCTTTCATCACCACTTGCTCTATTTTTTCAATTCGCCAACTTGCATCCAGTTCGTTAAAGTTTTTCATCGTAACAGCTCCTCATATTGTATTATCCTTTGACGGATCCGAGCATGACGCCTTTCGTAAAATGCTTTTGCAGGAACGGGTACACTATCAGGATGGGAAGCGTAGAGATGACCACAGCAGCCATCTTGATCGTCTGTGTAGGCAGCTGCTTATCGGAAGCCATCTCTACTGCGGACGCCCCTCCCACCGCCGTATCCGAATCGATCAGCATGTTGCGCAATACGATTTGCAGCGGCACCTTGGTAAAATCGTTAATGTACAAGACTGCGCTAAAGAACGTATTCCAGTAAGCCACCGCGTAAAACAATCCGAACGCTGCCAGCGATGCGGCTGATAGCGGAAGAATGATCCGAAAAAAGATCGTAAGCTCGTTACAGCCGTCAATCATGGCCGCTTCCTCCAGCTCGATCGGAATACTGTCGAAGAAGCTTTTCATCAAGATGACATACCAGCCGCTCGTCAGGACCGGAATGATCAGCGACCATACGCTGTTAATGAGCCCCAAATCCCGGACCAGCAAATAAACGGGGATGATACCGGGATTGAACAGGATGGTGAACATGACCATGAACAGCATGATGTTTCTGCCACGCAGTCTTTTGCGGGAAAGACCGAAGGAAAACGCCGATGTGATCATCAGGCTGAGTAAGGTTCCCACCGTGGCCAGAAAGGCGCTGACTCCGGTAGCCCTAATAAAAGCCGAGGTCGAGAGCAAATACTCGTAAGCTCCTGTGCTCCATCGGCTCGGCAGCAGCACAAAGCCGTTCTTATCGGCGAATTCGCCGGGCTCTGTGAAGGAAACGACAAACACATAGTACAAAGGAAATAAGGTAACGAGGGCAACGATAATCAGCAGCACGATATTGGTGATATTAAAAATCCGGTCTCCCAGACTTTCTCTCATGCGATTCATCCTCCTTTACACTCGACGCCCCTCCTTAATAGACGCCTTCTTCGCCAAACCGCTTGGCTGTCCAGTTGGCCCATACGACCAGCACAAGTCCAATGACGGACTTAAACAGCCCGACAGCCGTCGTATAGCTGAACTGCCCCTGCTGGATCCCGTTCCGGTACACATACGTTTCGAACACGTCTGCAACGTTCGCTACTGCTCCGTTAGACATCAAAAACACCTGTTCGAAGCCGACATCCATAATGTGCCCCAGCCGCAAAATCAACAAAATAATGATGACATTCCGTATTCCCGGAAGCGTAATATGCCATATTTGCCTTGCACGGCTCGCCCCGTCGATCTTGGCCGCTTCATACAGCTGGGAGTCGATTCCCGTGATCGCAGCGAGGAAAATGATCGTACCCCACCCGGTATCCTTCCATATGTTCTGCCCGGTAAGAAGTGCCCAGAAATAGTTCTCACTGGTTAAAAAAGCAATCTTGGCGTATCCAATCCGCTCGAGGAGCAGGTTGATGATGCCGTTGGATTGGGACAGAAGCAAAAACGTAATCCCTGCAATAATGACCCAGGACAGAAAATGAGGTAAATACACGATAGATTGTATAGTTCGCTTGAATAACTTGTTGCCTACCTCATTCATGCTTAAGGCTAGCAGGATAGGCAGCGGGAAAAAGAAGACTAAGCTCAGTAGGCTGATCATCATCGTATTGCGGAACAAGACGTAAAAGCTCGGGTTCGTAAAAAATCGGACGAAATGCTCCATTCCGACCCAGGCGCTTTTCCACACTCCCAAATAAGGAGAGTAGTCCTGAAAGGCAATGATAATGCCCCACATCGGATAATACTTAAAAATAAGGAAGTACAGGATTCCGGGTAAAACCAGCAAGTATAAATACTTATCGCGTCTCAGATCGGACCAAAGCATCAGCTTGCTCTTCTTCTTCACCATTGTGTAAGACCTAAGCTTGGTTTCATGTGCCGACATTTGCTTTTTCACCCCGCTTCTATGATGTGCTTAAAATCCAATTCTGCTTGCCGCATGCTCGTTGGCCTTTGACATCTCCCTCCTTCCCGAGACACATGCTCCAATGATGGCAAAGCCGATACGCTCAATGTAAAGCGCTTCCAAGCAAACTGCAATAATAATAAATTTTCGCTATGTCCGCGAAAAATTTCCGGTTATCGTCTTTTTTTTCCGTCTGCAGATCAAGGCAAAAAAATCCTTCCAAACAGCGGTTGGAAGGATTGTATGGTTGGTTATAAAGCTGCGGTATCCCGCTCCCGATGCTTTTCACGGTATTGTCTCGGCGTGATTCCTTCGCTTTTCTTGAACAACCGGATCAGATGGGATGCCTGGTATTGCAGCAACTCCGCCATATCGTTAATTTTCATATCCGTATGCACCAGCAGCTCCTTACATTTTTCTATCCGAAGCCGGATGATGTAATCGATAAAATTCACTCCGTTAATTTGTCTGAATACTTTACTCAGCTTGGACGGGCTCATGTTCAGCTGTTCTGCATACTTATCCAGCGACACGTCGCTCAGAAGCTCGTCTTGAATTTGCATCAGCAGATGGTCCATCAGCTCCCGCATCTGGTTGTCGTAAGCGACGGACAGCGTTTTGATAAAAGGCCGGATCAGCTTAAATTGAAACCATTCCACGATTTGCTCCGCTTCCGTTAAATGCATTAATTCCTCATAAAGATGCGTACCCTCGTATAATGTGTACAGGTTTACGTCATGCCTCAGAATGGTATCGTGAATCGATCCGAGCAGCTTCATCATTCCTTGATGCACCATGAATTCCGTACTGTCGCTGCTTTGCAGCTCCTGCATGAATTTTCGGATGAGCGTTACCGCCTCCTCTTCCAGACCCAAGCTTACCGCGTGCACGATCTCCCTTTCCAAGTCCGTCGGGAAGCGCTTATAATGGGTCGGCTCCACCCGGATTTGATTCATATCCAGCAATTGATTGGACGTATGAAGATCCCGGAAACGCAATGCCTTTCTCGTCTGGTCGAGCACATGGGGCATCTCCGTTATCGAATCGGATATTTTTCCGGTTACGATAGTGACTCGAAGCCGCAGCACGTTGTTCACCGCAGCAATATAATCGTGGGAGAGCTTATTGAGCAAAGCTTTGATCTCGTCATTCGAAAGCTTTGGATCGACTGCAAAAAAGGCTCCAACCGACATATCCTGAAAATGGATGACATGGACTTTGTTCAATTCAACCGGGCATAGCTCCATGAGAATATTCGACGCGGCAAAGGTGATCAGCTGATCGTCCCGATCCGTGCATTTCCCTCCCATTTCCGATAACCCATGCAATTGGGCGGCCATTACGGCAAACTTTTGCCCCTCTACATCCCAATCCAGCTGCTTCAGCTTATCGAATAGCTCTCTGGCCGTATGATTACTCAGGCTATGGTGAAGAAACTGCAGCAAAAAGCTCTCGCGAAGCGCCGGAATCGATTGCTTGACCCGGTTAGAAAGCGTTTTCCATTCTTCCAAGTACTGTTTCCATTGATTCTCAATGAAGGATATTTCATCCTTCCCCTCGTTCTTCCCGTCTTTGGGTACCTCGAACAGATGTTTAATGCGAATAATAGGTGCATACATCGTATTGGATGCAAACCATGACAGCAGCAAGCCGATGGTTAACGCAATCACGCTGATCCACAGGATGAGCATGGATAAATCCGTGACCGGAGCGGTGACCTGGGACAGAGGCGTTGCGGAGACGACGGTCCATTTGCTGCCCAGCTTAGCGATTTTGCCAAACGATACGGAGTAGGTTGTGCCTCCCCATTCGTACTTGAACATGCTTTCCGAAGCATTCTCGGTACTGATTTTCTCTTTTAAAGCCTGCTCCAGACTGAGACGGTCCTGGTTCCTTGCAACAGGGTTGGGAGCGGTTACATAATCTCCATGTTCGTTAAATAAGAAAGAGACCCCTTCACCGGCAACAAGCTTATGTACCATCGTATCCAATGTTTGCTGATTCAAATAAATGATGACGGCGCCAAAGGAACCGTACAATTGTCCTCCGGGCAGCTTAATAATGATCGCTTTATGATTGGAATCCGGGGAGTTGATCTTTCTCAAGCTATAGTTCCAATAAATGGTCTGTTCCTTCTCCAACAAATGGTCCAACAGCTTAATGTCTTCTTCCGAGCGGATGGTTTGGAACCCTATCTCGTCGCTAATCAATTTACCCGAATCTCGTATATACAAATTAACGCTGCTGATAAGTGAATTGGATTCCGTCATCAATGAGAACGATTTCATAATTTCGTTTGTTTTAGAGAAGTCTTGGACAAAATCGAGCTGCTTTAACGTTTCGTCGAAGCTCCCGTCAAATGCCAGCCGAACGACGGAATGCTCCAAATTCGCGAGGTAATCATTCAATTGTTGAATCGACATGTTTAACTGGTTTTGATGAGATCTATTCATTTCGGCTTCGATTCGGCTTGTTCCGAACGTGTACAGCAGCATACCTGCCAAGGCTATCGGGATACTGGTTATCAACAGGACCAAACCTAAGTTTTTCCAAAAGAGAATGCCTCTGCTTTTTACAAAAGGCGTGCTCATCTGTCCACCCCATCCCCTCCGTACTTGCTTCAATTATGACTCGATTCCCGATTTGCGTCAACACGATGTTTATTAATTAACTTATAAGTTAACATGAAATAGTATCCTTTTGTACTCGGAAAGTACTCTTTTGGATAATATAGTTTCTCGGCTTAAGCTGTCATACTTGATTGTGCATTTCAAAAAACACCGTAGATTCGGGAGGATGATGATGTAACGGAAGGATCGGCATGCCACTAGGGCAATTACAAGGAAAAGAGATATCAAGGAGGAAACCACAAACCATGTACATTTTGCGCAAAAACATACGTAATGCTGTGCTGAGCACGGTACTGGCAGGAGCGCTTGCCGCACCCGGACTCGCGGGCGCATTCGGCGAGACTTCGACCGGTGTGCAAATCAAGGAATTCAGCCTGCTGGATACGGCTTCCGATATTGTCGGTGCAGCGGATTTCACGCCGGAGGGCAATAAGGACGGCCACTTCAAGCTAACGCTCAGTCTAGCGCAGAATACGGTAATAAAATCCGTAGTTCTGCGGTCTACGGATGCCTACGGGGATGATAATGATCAAGGAGTATGGAGAACAAACCGCGCTACTACTGGCTGGCTGCTTGGGATGGTGCGGAACAAACCGGTCACAAGCACAAACGGAGCGACCACGTATGAGAACGAAATTATCAATCCAGGTTTTCAAAAAGAGGTAAATGCACCTGTAGGCGAGTTCACCGGAGAGCTTGCATTTGATCTATACGCCAGCAATAACGGGACGATCAAGGAAACGCAATATTATGTGTTGGAAATCGAGACGCCGCAGGGCACGGTTACTTCCAAGCCGATCAAATATAAGCATGGACTGCCAGTGCCGACTCCTACGCCGAAACCTGGATCAGGGCAGCCTACTCCGACTCCTACTCCTAATCCGGGATCAGGGCAGCCCGCTCCGACTCCTACGCCTAATCCAGGATCAGGGCAACCCGCTCCGACTCCTACGCCTAACCCGGGCTCGGGACAACCTGCTCCGACTCCTGCTCCACCGCCGCCTGTACCTGCGGAAGGTCCGATGATTCATGTATTTTTCAAGGGGCAGGAGCTTATGTTTGACGATGCCAAACCGATTCTTAAGGACGGATCGACGCTGGTCCCTTTCCGCAAATTGTTCGAAGCCCTTGGCTTTGCCGTCAAATGGGTCGATACAGGAACGGTTCAGCAAGCGATCGGCACTAAGGATGGCCTCAATATTGAGCTGACCATTAGTAGTACGACTGCAAAAGTAAACGGCAATAATGTCCCGCTGGATATACCAGCCCAGATTATTAATGGAAGCACCTTGGTTCCATTGCGTTTTGTAGCCGAGAATAGCGGATACGAGGTCTCATATTCCAGTAACGGCAGCACGGCGACGATTCAGATTGATGAAGGCGAGGTTGTGTCCGAGCCCGATGATCCGGCTCCAAACCCGACTCCCGAACCGGCTAAAGAGGAAATAGAGCCTTATGTAGTAAAAGGCTATATCCGCGACGCAAAAGGCAATCCTGTGCCCGGAGTTACGGTTTATGCGGATAACACCCTGCTCTACAACAGCAACGTCCTGGGGGTAACCGACGAGTCGGGGCATTACCGGATTGAGCTGCCGCAGGTAGCCACCTCCTGGCGGATGGGAGCCGATCTGGTGAAGTCGTTTAACGGCAAAAACTACAAGTTCCGGCTAACCGCCGATGTCGATCAGCCGCTCGCAGGCAGCGCCGGAGCCGTCAAGGATTTTACATGGACCAAATTCGACGGGCAAATTTATATTTATCCTTACTTGACCTATGATACCTCCTTGCCTGAGTTCCTTATCGGCGATGTAGAGATAACGCTCACCCCTGTGGGTCCATTACTCGACGGCAACAGCGGCAAAACGATAACCAAACGTGTTGGCCCTGTCCTAGGCGGTCTTGGTATCGATGAAATACCGATCGGTAAGTACAAGGCTACGGCCAGATGGCTGCCGGAAGGTCATGCGCCTATTCCGATGCAGATAAGAATCAATTATATCGGAAAATATGCCGAATCGGCGGAGGTCGAATTTTCGGAGCCAAGAAGTGCCTCCACGAACCATTATTTAAGCGAGCTGGAAATCAGAATTCCAGAGAATAAATAGGATCGTAAAAGCAAGACCTTTACCAGGCAATCCGGTAAAGGTCTTTTTTGTCTCCTCAAATCTGCTTATCCGTTATTTCTTGATCATGAGCATTCTGACGATAGCGGAAGCGGCTTCTGCACGCGTAGACAACGTCTGCGGCGCGAATTTACTCTCAGGCAGACCTCCGACAATAATAATACCCGTTTGTTCTGCCGTATTCGCAGCTTTTTTCGCCCAGTCCGGAATATCGGCTTGATCTGTGAAGCCGCTCTGCTGTCCTTCCTCCGTTTCCAAGCCGGAGGCGCGGATCACCATCGAAATCATTTCCGCACGAGTGATTTTCGCATCCGGACGGAACGTACCGTCATCGTATCCGCTAATAATGCCAAGCTGCACTGCTTGAGCCACCGGCTGCTGCGCCCAGTCTCCGATGCTGTTTTTATCCGTGAAGGCAAGCTCGGTCGATGCCGCACCTGGTTGAATTCCATTCATCAGCATAACGGTAAATTCGGCTCGGGTAACATCCCCGTCCGGACGGAACGTTTCATCCGGATAGCCGCTCACGATGCCCTGTGTCATCGCTAACATAATTTCCGTATTCGCCTTATGACCGGATACATCCGTCAAGTTATTCACTACCGTTACTTCGCAGCTGTTGGTGAATCCGCCGTCAGCGGTCCGCACGGTTATAGTCGCCGTACCTTTCGATTTGCCCGTAATGCCGCCGTTGCTGTCCACTTCGGCAACTTGAGGATTGCTGCTGCTCCAGCTCACGCTCTGATTCGTCGCATCAGGAGGAGCAACCATTGCGGTCACCTGTCTGTTCTCGCCCACTCTTAGCGTGACGGCTTCATCGCTGATATAGACGAAAGCTGCGTTAATAGCACCGCCGCCGCCGATATTGCCCACTATGTCCTTTGTAGTTTCATTCAAAGATTCGTTCAATTTCCTTGCAAGCTCCAAGGCTTCCTGCCGTTCAGACACGACTTGCTGAAGGTTAATCAAGTCCATTTCAGCATTTGGGGTAGACTGGATGATGTTCGGGTCATAAATCAGCTTTCCGTTCCCAAGATTAGTCTGAATGATTTTCAAATCCGGCACCTCGATGACTGTCACTAAGCTTACTGCCGTAAATCCCCCGTCCTCGGTCTTTGCAGATATCTTCGCCGAGCCTGCAGCTTTGCCCGTCACATTGCCTTTGGAATCTACTTCGGCAACATCAGGATTATCGCTGCTCCATGCTACATTGCGATTCGTCGCGGAGGAAGGAACCACCGTTGCCGTCAATGCTCCTCGCTCTCCTTTTTTTAAAATCATGGCCGGTTTATCCAGCTTGACACTGTTCACAGCCACTTTACTGAGGTCTGCAACCTTGTGGATATTAAATTTTTGCAGATAAGTGTATTCCGTACCTAAGCTTGCAATAGGGGTATTAAGGTCCAGACGGAACAAATCCGCTTCCTTCAAAGGCACCTTTGTTTTGGCAATAACATTGACATTCCCGGGCTGCAGATTGTCCGGTAAGTTATATTTATCGATGATTGCCGATATCGTGTAAACATAAACCGAGCTCTTATCTTTATTCGTTTGCTTATCTACATAAGTAATCGGACCAATGCGGTTCATTGTATCGTTGACTTCAAACGTCTTTGTGCCGTCAGGACCGTACCGGGTTATTTGATAATAAGACTCCATATTCGAATTATCGTTCCACTTTAACGTTACCGTAGCATCGTCATTCGGTGTAGCCGTGAGATCGGATGGATCCGCCGGCTGTAAGATCTTGTATGGTCCGATCGTTTTCTCGGAATAACTCTTTGCCCCGATGAGAGGCGAATAATAGGCGCTGACTCGAAACTTGGCCGAGATGAGCTGCGGATCGATAGGCAGCCTAAAAAAGTCCATCATGTAACCCTTCGGACTATATGTCGGAAGGTTAATCCACGTTGCGCCGTTATCGGTGGAATATTCGTACTTGACATACTCCACGGATGTCATAAAACCTTTGTCGCTTTCAAATACAGGTATGTACTCGTTACCGGCGATCAAATACGAACCCGCGTCAAAGATGTAGAACCGGGTGATAGAGGCTGCAAGGGCTTGAGATGCCGGCCAAACTACACTTAGCGACAGCAAAAGGGCCATAAAAAGAATAGCGGTCTTTCTAAAGATTCTCACAGAACTTCCCTCCATATGAGATAATTCATTCGGACATACCGACAGCCAATAGCAACCGCACCGTACAGACTTTCCCCACCTTCCTTTTGGCTTACCACACTCCTCCTTCATGAATTCGGCGATATCCGCCGCAGAGCTTCCGCTGCCTCGCCACTATGTAAACCCCGTTGGAGATATCTGATATTGCTGAATTACCGTACCAAAAGAACACGACTCAAGCTTTATCATATTCGTTATTATCCTTAAAGTAATGATTCGTAAGATATAAAAGTCTTATTGGGCAGGCGCAAATTTAGTCGAAGTATGCAAATTTAAAAGCCCAGACGCTTTGTATGCGCCGGGCTTCCTATGTGCTCCGCTATTTTTTCACAGACCTGCTGTCATAAGCCTCCTGATACAATTGAATGTAGCGCTTCACATTCATGCCGTCCAAGGTTTTCAGATAGGCATCCCAATCTTTAGTCAGATCGGCATCTCCCGTTACAAACCTCGCGATCATTTCCATCACGTAATCGCCGATGATTTTCTGCAGGTCCGCAATTTCCGCCGATTGATCGCTGTTGAAAAACAACGGCGGAACCACCTGCTCCTGCTTCTGACGATAGGGCTCATATTTGGACTTGGTTTCGTTATATAACAAAATCTCCTGATTCGGCTTCTCCGGATCCATCGCCTCGCCTAAGCGCAGCGTGTTGGACCGGTAAGATGGGCCTGTTTGCGCCCAATGTATATTTTGAACCTGGCCGAAGCTGGCAAGACGCTTCCATATGGCCGGTTTATTATCGATGCCGAGCTCCGCCTTCTCCGCCCAGCGCCATTCCTGATCCATTCTGCCGAAGACGGAATTTAACGTCATCTCCCGATTGTACATTGCATCGGCCCAGCGGAAGGCAGCAGCCGGATTTTTGGCTTTATTCGTAATGACGAAGGTGCCGCCGGATATCCCCCACGGGTCGCTTGATGCTAGCTGTACCCCTTTCGGCCCTTTCAATGGAGGAACGGCAACGTACTCCAGCCATCTGCCGCTTGAACCGAAAAACTGGGTAAATACCCCCATATTTTGAGCAGGTGCCGCTCCCAATATCGGAACGTCCGGATTTTCTCCGAGCTGTTTCAGCTGCTTGTCGTCCTGCGAGAACGTTTGAGGATCCAGCAGCTTATTAGTGTACAGCTTGTGTAAATATTGCAGCCCCTCTTTCCACTCCGCTTTGTTGAAGGCAACATCGATTTTGCCATTTTGAAGCAGAAGATGATTGGAATTGTTGTAAATAAAAGCGTTCATCAGGAACAGATCAATCTGAGAGCCACCAATGATAGATCCCGCCAGAGGGATTTCATCCGCTTTTCCGTTTCCGTTCGGATCCTTCTCTTTAAACGCTTTCAACACTTCATACAACTCATCCGTCGTCGTCGGAAGCTTAAGACCGAGCTTATCCAGCCAAGGCTTATAAATCCACATCTTGTTAGGAACGGAACAGTGGTAGCACTGATTGACCTGAGGCAAGCTGTAAATATTACCGTCCGGTGCACTGATCAACCCTTTGATGTAGTCGTTCTCCTGGAACATTTTTTTCGTTTCCACACCATACTGGTCGATATACTTGTTGAGCGGGAGAAACACGCCTTGACTTCCGTAAATCAACTGCTGCGCCGGGCTGACGCCGAAGCCCATAATAACGTCGGGATAATCGCCGCTGGCCAGCACCAGATTCAGCTTGTCCTGCGCCGATTTCTCAGGGACAACCTCCCATTCGACCTTAATATTCGTCTTCTCCTCCAGCCATTTGCTGAACCGGTTCGCAGCGAAATCCTCGACAAGCGGGTTCGCTTTTACCATAACCTTGAGTGTGGCGGGTTTCTCGGTAATGGGGAACACTCCGGCATCACTGACCTGCCCCTCCGCCGGTTGATTTTCTTGTGAACTGCCGCCTGGGCTGGACGAGGTACATCCGCTGAGCAGCACGAAGACAGTAACTAGATAGGCATTTACCTTAATCCACTTATTGATCATCTTCCGACCCTCCTGTTTGTATGACACCTCATGTCAAAAACAGATATTGCACATCATCACAAGCTTTTGCCGGATATCCCAATCAGAAAAACAATGATTTGTATTGACAAGGAAATAGCGGATCGTTAGTATGATTTTGACGAGCATGGAGGTAGATGAATCATGTCAAAAAAGAGCAATTCAGCCAATACATTAGATGGATTAGAGGCATTGATGAAGGAAGTGATGGTGCAGCCCTATATATTCCGGATCATGACAAGCTACAATGTTACGCTTAGTATCAATTCGAATTGGATTATTCCGGAACGGGTGCTGGACGATATCCATATGCTGTATGTTGTTTCGGGGGCCGGCGCTTATGTAGTGGAGGACCAGACCATTGAGCTGACCCAAAATCATCTGCTGTTCCTAATGAATGACATCCGGCACCATGCGTTCCGCAAGATGGATTCCTCGTTCAGAATCATCCCGATCCGGTTCAGATACTATGCTCCTAATGAAGAAGTCCTTATAAAATCACAGGTCAAGCCGTTTCATTTTTGCTTTACTCCCCGGAATGCCGTTCATTTTCAGAGCCTGTTTGAATCGATCCATCGTTATCATCAATATCCGCCGTCCTTAGCCAAGGATACGCTTTGCCATGCCGCCATATCCAAAACGCTGGCTGAAATTTATTGCGAATACCATACGTTAGTTAACGGACAGCTTATGCATCCCGGAATTTGGAAGCTCAAGGAGTATTTGAACGACCACCCGACGGAACGATTCACCCTTCAGCAGCTGTCGAAAGTTGCCGGCTTGTCCCCAAGCTATTGCTCCAAAATGTTTCACGAAGCGGTAGGAATGCCTCTAAAGGAATATCAGCTGATGAAAATGATGGAATATGCCGAGTATTTGCTGAAGCATTCCAATCAGTCGGTCAAAGAAATTTCGGGCATTATCGGCTATCCCGACCCCTATTCATTTTCCAAGCAATTCAAAAAGTACAGAGGCTACTCCCCGTCATCCGTGCAAAGCATTAACTAATGTGAACACCATTATTGCAGCAATGGATCACCTGCCGACCTTCTCCAATTCAACAGCTCATGAACCAGCCGCTGCTTTATTTGGTCATAATCCGGCTGATCCGAGAGATCCTTCGTCTCCCAAGGATCCTGAAGCAGGTCAAACAATTGCAGCTTCTCCCCCTTATGTACTCCTTGATCGGGATGATATTGAATGAGCTTCCAGCGGTTATCCTTGATCGTGCGCTGAATGTCCTTATAGGCGGAGCCTACCGTCGTTCTGATCTCCTTGCTATTTCCTGACATATGGGGCAGCAGAGACATCCCTTCTACAGTAGCTGGAATCGGCGTTTTCGTCAGATCGCATAACGTCGGAAAAATATCGATTTGATACGTCAAGCCGGTGACGGCTATCCCCTCTGGGATTCCGCAGCCCTTCATAATAAGCGGGATACGTATGCTATGGTCGTACATGTTTTGTTTGCCCATAAGCCCGTGCTGCCCTACCGCCAGCCCATGATCGGCAGTATAGACGATGATTGTATTGTCCATCAAGCCGCGTTCATGAAGCGTCTGAAGCACTCTTCCTATTCCATCGTCCATGTGGGAGATCATTGCATAATAATCGGCTATATGCCGCTGTACAGCTTCCGGCGTTCTTGGATATGCTTCCAAATCCTCATCACGAATCTTCATTTCTCCATTATCAAAGGGGTGCTCCGGCATAAAATTAGGCGGCAGCGGGATGTCTTCATCCCGGTACATGCTTCGGAATTCTTCAGGAGCAGTCCTTGGGTCGTGCGGCGCAGTGTAGGCTAAATACAGCATAAAAGGATTGTCTTGATCATAAGCTTCCAGGAAGCTTACCGCCGCATCGGTAAATACATCCGTTGAATGTGAATGGCTGTCCAAATAATAAGCGTTCTCCTTGGAGTAGGTGCCGCTAGCGTCGAAATCATGCAACGGCACATGGTAGTGACCACTCATTCCTCCCCAAAATATCCGGCTTCCCCCAGCGAAGCTGCGGTTAAATGAAGCCCGGTCGTTATGCCATTTGCCGACAGCATAGGTATGGTAGCCAACGCTGCGCAGCGTTTCCGGAAGCAGTGCCAGCTGAGGCGCAATAGTATTGCCTTCTACGCATCGGAACACGGATACCCCGCTGTGCACGCAAGCACGTGACGGTACACACACCGCACCATTCCAGCCGCCCATAATATGGGTTCCCGCGAATCGTACCCCGCCTGCAGCCAACGCATCCAAATGAGGAGTATGGACGGTCGAATCGCCGGCGCAATGAATCGCATCATGGCGATGGTCATCAGATATAATAAATAGTACATTCGGTTGCTTCTTTTGTTTGTTCATGGACGTTTACTCCCTCTTTCCCTCGACGGTTGCGGATTTCTTAACCCCATACTAAACAATAACCGGTTATCAGCCAATGTCAGAAACAGTGAATGCATGTCATTATGCTTGAAGGTTTTTTATCATGGCTATGTTTCCTGTTGTTTTTTACCCCAAAAGAAAACCGCCCTTTGAAAAGGCGGTTAATTTAACTATCGTTCTCCGTTTCTTCAACGAATTCCGAAGCATTGTTCCTTAATTTTTCTCTAATATAACAAGTGAATATACCATTGGCAGCGATCCACCACCTGCACTCTGAGATACAACCTTCCATCCCTCTTGAAGAAGTTGATTTAACTCACTTAAGTTATTCTTTTTATCGGAATAATAATAAACTACGATTGCCTTTTGCATGATACACCTCCCGAACAATCATACGTATTATTCCATTAACCTGCCCATTAGTTCGGCTAGAAGAAGCCGCCGTTTGTCGAAGTTTATTGTTTGTCTCGATTTCAGTAAACAGCCACGAGGCGGCCAACATATTATTTTTATTCGACGTTGTGTTCTCATATTCCTTGCTGTCCAGATAACGGAACCAAGCCAAATAATGTTGCAGATACTTCGTTGCAACGCCGTGAAAGCGGTCCTTCCATTTTTTAAGCCGGCTATGGTAAATAAGCAGACCGCTTCCGGCCTGCCAAACTTAAGATTCTCTAATTCCTAACACCTCCAAATAATGCCGGTTGTACATAATGCCCAAGATGTTCCCGAACGGGTCGACTACAGACGCAGTGACGAATCCAACGCCGCGCTCTGTCGGCGCCTCATATGGCTTGGCTCCCAAGGACAGCAGCCTCTCGTACGTTGCTGCCAAGTCGTCAACGTGCCAATAGACAACGGCACCCCCCGGGCTTGCGGCTGAACCGGCTGGAGCGTATCGGCTATCGATCAGGCCCAGCTCGTGCTGGTAATCACCGATGCGGAACTCGGCATATCCCGGACGTTCGAAGTACGGCTCGATGCCTAATAGCTCGGCGTACCATTTTTTTGCCGCCGCATGATCCTCCGCCCAAAAGCTGATTGTGGAAAGCCCTCGTAATGTGTTTGTACTCATCGTTCATTTCCCTCCTGGAATGATGGTTTTTTTCGATAAATAACGTCTTTTTAATTTGTTTCTTGTCGTTTCTATTGTCATTGTATATGGAGAATACTGACAGCTGCATGTCAGTGATTCAGCAGCGCGAATTATTTTTCTCATTACTATATTTAGACAAAAAAAGTACCTCTCCTCGCTCACAGCGAAAAGAAGTACTTCTCCCTAGCCCTTTAATTCATCATTTCAGCAAATTGCAGAAAGCGTTTGATCATAACAGCCGCTTCTGCACGGGTTGCGTTGGCTGTCGGAACGAAGGTGCGATCCGTCATGCCGTTAATAATGCCTGCATTTACGGATTTGGCAACCGATTCCTTAGCCCAGCTGCTGATAGCTTGCTGGTCATTGAATTTGTCCAATGCTTTGGCATCAGCTGCTGCGGTTTTGTTCGCAAGCTTCATAGCCCTTGTTACCATGACGGCCATCTGCTCGCGGGTAATGTTGGCTCCAGGCTGGAACGTGCCGTCCTCGAAGCCGTCAACCAAGCCTGCTTTGGCAGCCGCTCCGACTACACCGGCATACCAATCCGCTGCTTTCACATCGGAGAATTTGGCAGCGCTGCTGTCGGAAAGACCCAATCCGCGGACGAGGATTGCTGCAAATTCAGCACGGGTAATCCGATTGTCCGGCGTGAAGCTCGTATCGGTCATTCCTTTAACCACAAGCTTCGATGCCAGAAGCTCTACATCGGCCTTGGACCAATGGCTGCTCAGGTCCGCAAAGGTTTTGTTCGATTCAACGACCGTGTAAATACTGTTGCCGGGACGCTTAATCGATACTTGTGTCGAGCTGCCTGTTCCTGTAAAGAGAGCCGGTACAAAGCTGAACTCTCCTGTGGAAGGATTGTACAGTACTGCTGTTGCATTCTTTGAATCTATCGCTTTGCCGATATTCATCGTTCTTGTAACGTAGTTGAGGCCAAAATCAGTTACATCGGCCGATTTGCCGTTACCTTCTATCGTAACCCGAAAATCTGTAGCACCGGCGAGCAGCGTCAATCCGGCTTGTTTTGCTGTTGAGGTAATGGTTCCAAGCGTGCTGTCGGCAACTTTGCCCATCGTAATGGTAATTTTCAGATCCTTCATTTCGACGCCAAGCGATTTGGCAAGTGCAGCGAAATCAATCGCTTTGATTGGCAAATCATAGGTTACATCGCCATATTTTACGGAAACGCTCAAAGCAGGAAGCTTTGCCAAAGCATCAGCTAACTGCTGTGCAGGCAGCTGGAATGCGGCTGTTGCGGCATCTCCGCTCTTGGCTTCGATAATGATTTTTTGATTGGATGCGCTATTGCTTGTCAAAGCTTCGATAGCTTTGGAAATCGCCGCTGCATCCAATGTTACTTTTGCTATATTCCTGCCGTCGCTCCCCTTCTCAATGACGGGCTCAACATTCAGGAATTGTGCACCGTCATTCGCCGGTTGAACGGTTGGCGTCGTTACTGCAGCACCGCCGCCTCCGCCGCCGCTTCTATTGCGGCCCGGTTGATTTGGTGTAGCGGATACTTCACTCGAGATAACACTCTCACCCTTAGCATTGACAGCAGTCACAACGTAGTAGTATTTCACGCCATTCGTCAAGCCGGTGTTCGTGTACACATTCGTTGTTACATTGGAGGCAATCGCCGTATAGGCTCCGCCTGAAGTCGTGCTGCGCTTCACATTGTAATAGGTCGCACCGGTTACAGTGTTCCACGACAATGTGATTTGTCCGTTCCCAGGAGTTGCTGCAAGCCCTGATGGCGCTAAAATGTCTGGATCCGTGCCAGGGTTTGTTCCTGGGTCTGTGCCTGGGTTCGTCCCAGGATCTGTTCCCGGGTTCGTCCCTGGATCTGTACCTGGGTTTGTCCCTGGGTCTGTGCCCGGGTTCGTCCCTGGATCTGTTCCCGGATTCGTCCCTGGGTCTGTGCCTGATCCTGCCAATGTAGTTGCATTGACCGTCAATTCACCATAAGGAGAATAGACAGAGCCGTATACAGACTGGCTTACCGCTCTAACCTTGAAGGTGTAATCGGTCTTTGGAGTAAGATTGGTAACCGAGTAGCTATACACGTCGGAAGTCACGGTTGTTAATTTGGTATTGCCGTTATACAAGTCGTAACCTGCAACCGGCATATTTGTAGTAGCTCCGGCCCAGTTAAGTCCAATGCTTGTATCCGTTTTTTCCGTTGCTTGTAAAGACGAATTTCCTGTAAAGGCAATAGGTCCGAAAGCTTTCACTTCGTTGACGTTAATATCGCCGTCGACTTCATCCACCGTCAATTTGATGAAACGTGCGTTGACAGGTGCGCCAAGTTTGATGCTCTCGGCAATTTGGGTGATGCTTGGATTGCCATACTTGCCTTGAGCTACTCGGTCATCGGTAAGGATTTTGATCCACTTGCTGCTTTCCGGATTCGTAAATGCCTCAGCATCCGTAGCATAATAGAACGAAACTTTTTTCAGTTTATTCTGGAAGCTGTAGTATTCCAGTACATTGACCGGAGATACAGCTCCAATATCAACCATCATCCAGGAGGTAGTGGAGCCTTTGATCGCAACCCAACGTGAGCTTTCCTCGTTGTCCAGAGCCTTTTGCGCTCCATAGCTGCTCGTATCGTCGTTCCATACTCTCGGGTACTGAACCTCTTTATTGAACAACAGGTTATCGGAAGGGAATTGTTGCCCCGTAGTAGTAACCTGCACTTCGGCAGCTGCTGTAGAAGGTGCGCCTCTTCGTATGGAGTACACTTTCACTTTATATGATGTGCCGGGAGACAGATCCTTGATCGTATAGCTGGTGTTCGTGCTGTATTTATCCGCTATGACTCTCTCAAGTGCGTCGGTAACCAGCGAAACCCGGTAGCTTTCGGCGTCTGCAACGGGTTCCCAATTGACTGTGATTGATTTATCCGTTATGCCGGATGCCGTAGCCGATGCAGGTGGATTCGGAATGATAGGATCTCCGGTAGTTTGAAGTGGCTTGACTTCACTTTTTGGAGATTTCATCCATTTGCGCGAATAAGTATCGGTTGTTACGGTCGCCACTGACAAATTATACGTTGCTCCTGGATCCAAATTCGTCAGTCTATACGTATTCGACGCTGATTCCGCCAAAGGATTACTATTATCGTATATAATGAATTTATCGGCAGGTACTTGATCCCAAGAAAGCGTTGCTTCTGAACCGCCGTTGTAAGTTAATTTTACATTTTGCGGAGTTAGTGGCGCATTGTACACTTCCAGCTCCGTCAAACGTGGCGGCCCTGTCATAGTGAAGGTAGGATTACTTCCGCTATTGGTACTGTTAGACCCGGCACCATTTTCAAAATAAAACTTAACATACCGGGAAGTATAGGTCTTCCCAAGATCGATTAAGTACTCTTTGTCAGCCGAATCATTTCCGCTGTTGTTGTCTGGGTTAAAATAAATATTTTCATTTTCCTTTATTGGTGTAAATGAAATGCCTGGTATCTCTGCCTCTGTGTGATCATTCACATCATCGGACAACGATACATTTACATACTTTAATCTTTCTGTTTTTGCAAACAACTTAATTTGATTAAAGCTCATAGGCTTGCCCAGATCGATAACAACATTTCCCTTTTTCGAGCTATCGGTACCGATCCAGCTCAAATCGCCCAGAGAGGAGAAATTGTTCTGAGGCACATTCAAATTCGTATATTTAACGGGATCCTTTTGTACGCCGTCAGTAAGCCTTTCCGCCTTTGCGTTAGCTAATTGGAATAAATTGGCTTTTTGTGTATCACCAACATTATAAGCCTTCTTGTTGTAGGCAAGATTCACAGGCGAAGCCACTGCAGATGATTTATACAGCGTCATATCGGCAAGATAAATTTTGGCGTCCTTGACATTAGGGTTCGACTTGTCCGCTTTACGGTAAATCCCCCATTTCGGACGGTTCAGCATCTTTTCGACGGCAGAATATGGTCCTTCAAACGTCTGGTTGTTATATTTGATCTCGGGACGTCTCCACATATCAAGAATCCGGTCCGGATCATTGTATTCTCTCAGCACTTCCCCGGTTAAAGCGTCCTTCATGACCATGGTAACCCAACCGGATTCGGAATTAAGGATTTTCACCGTAATATCGAGCCATCTGTCCTTAACGGAATCGAGAGGAATCGAAGACAATACTTCTTGACCCGCATCCGTACCGATATCGGCATAACGGAATTCAAGATTTTGTTTGGCGGACGAAGAGATCGTAAACGTCAGAATCGGATTCCCGTCCTCAGAGCTTTTGAAGTTCGGATAGTTGACGGAATCATGCGGAGGCAGCTCATTGCCGACTTCTCCGTAAGAATTATAAGCCTTGTATTGGAAAATATGAAAAAATCCGTCCGGCTTCGTAATTTCCTTATCGATTTTCAGCTTCCAGTTGAACGCAGTAATTTCATTTTCCAAGCCAATCCAATTTGTGCTTTCTTCGGCCGGTCTAATCTCGATTCTTTGCCTGTCGTCGTTCCCGCCTTCAAATTTGCCTGTGGCAGCGTTGTAGGACGTACCATGCAAATAGCAGGTGTAGCAGTCGTTACCGTTAACTTCTACTTTAAACACGTTCTTGCCTAATGCAGAGTCGTACATGTTCGCGACATGTCTTTCGACTTCAGCCCCTAGGATTTGTCTTGCCGTCTTAGTAGCGCCTTCCACCGGATTGTCTGTGCCGAACGCTTGGCCAAACACATCATAAGGCGATCTGTCCTGCTGTGCGTTGATAGTAACCGAGTTACCGCTTCCATAATTTTTGATAAAATCCTCATCCACTATCGGTGCAGATGAACCGGATGGTGCCGCCGATACGACAGGAATATTCATAAGACCCGTACTCGAAACGAAGAATAACGTTAATACAACTGACGTCGCTTTTTTTACACGTTTCAGCAGACTCAATGCAGATGGCTCCTTTCAGTTTAAGCTTGTGCTAGTCCATTTGTTATAGCGACATAGACCCAAGACCTGCAGAGCAGGTCTATGTATGCCCTTTCATCAGTAAGCATATCCATTTGCACTCGATTAGTCTTTACCTGCCCTCCTCGCAATAGATAGAATAACTGCCTGAATATGGGTATCGCTTACATAAAGTCTATTGTATTGCACTTATCTGCTGCTGTGGATGTGAAAAATTACGATTTTTGTTGTCTTTTTTATTGTTTGCACGATACTAGGCATGCACCTTGCACGATACTAAGGTAACGCACACCAATGAAATAACAATCGCAAGTTAACCTAGAAATGCCGTCAGCTCGCTGAGATGATGAATCGCCCCTGCGGGAACTACCCCTCGGCTGCTCATTTCCGCCAGCTTTCCCCGATATGCTACGAACTTAACACCCGCATCCTGAGCCGCTTTGCCGTCGATCCATGAATCGCCAACGGACAACCATTCCTCAGGAGCTATTTGCTTATATCTGCTTAGAATCGTGTAAACGCCGCAGGGGGATGGCTTCATAAACTCCATCTGTTCCCTGGCTACGATATAATCAAAATATTTATCCAGACTATGATACTGCAGCGCCGCCAAAGCCGCCACGTAAGAATTGTTTGTCAGAATGACCATAGCAAGCTGGGTATGCAGCCGCTGAAGCAAGTCTCTCGCACCAGGCTCAAGCTCTGCATCTTTCATGCCAAGAAGCTCATGCTTCGTGAAGATGCCCCATATTTCTTTCTGCAGCTGTCCGTTCCAAAGTCCTGAACTTTGGACATGGGTCATTAATGAAGATGAAGTATGCTCATGTGCCGGAAAATCCTCAGGCAACAGCTTGCTCGCAACCAGATAATTGAAGGTTTCCAGCTTCATTGCAGGGAAATCAATGTTCGATTTGAGGAGCGTATTGTCCATATCGAATACAATCCCTTTTATTTGAAACGGTGTCATTGAGACACTCCTCACGTCATATATTTTCAGTTACCCTTCCCCATCGCGCTCCAAGTGCTGTCTACCCCAATCGGATAGCTGCTGCAATACGGGATACAGTGTTGTCCCATAGTCGGTTATCGAATACTCGACCAGAACCGGTTTGGCCGGGATAATTTTACGGTGAACAATACCATGAGCTTCCAGCTCCCGCAAATGCTGAACAAGCATTTTTCTGGTAATGAACGGCACGGCCCTCTCTAGCTCGCGAAACCGACGAGGTCTGCGGCAAAGCTGATGGATAATCAAGGGCTTCCATTTGGCACCGATCACCTCGAGCGCAGCGTCGACCAAGCAGCGGTATTCCGTTTTTCCCATAGGTACCCCCCTTGTTACAAAAAAGTGCCCTCTTTTTACAATTATGCCATTTTGTTATAGTTCAGTATATCACACGAAATGATGGTGAATGAGAGTAAAGGAAGGGGACGACGGCCATTCGAAACGTTCAATGTTTATTAGTAGTCACTCTGGCCTCACTATGGATCATTGCAACAGGCTGCGGAACCGGCAACGACCTGCCCCCAGATGGGCTCTCAGCTTCTTCTGGCGCAAAACAGCAGCCGTCTCCTGCGCCAACAAGCAATTCAAAAGCCGAAGAGCCTAGAATACTCGTCAACGGTTCAGCAGTGAAAAGGAAGATCGATAACTTCACCTTCACCTCCGATCGAAAGACGATGCTGTTTGAGGAAGTGAAGGGCAAATCATTCGCTATATATGAAACTACGTTCAATGATGTGGCGGGGCAATGGAGCGAACCTGTAGCTCCCTCCTTCAGCAGCACCTCTGTAAGTGAAGGCACACCTTCTTTCAATAAAGACGCAAGAAAAGTATACTTCCACTCGTTCCGCGCAGCAGCCGGTCAAGCAGCTCCGTCCTCCTCATTGAATCTGTGGGTCTCCGAGCGGACCGATAAGGGCTGGGATGTCCCCAAACAACTAGACATTCCTAAGCTGAAAGCCGACGATTTCTACTACTATCCGTCCGTCAGTGACAACGGTACGGTCTACTTTACCTCCTTTCGTGCCGACAGTAATGGGAAGGACGATATATACCGCTCCCGGCTCGTTAACGGATCGTACGGGGAACCGGAGCATCTCGGACCGGTGATCAATACGAGCGACATCGACGGCTATCCGCATATATCCGGCGACGAGAGCATCTTATTGTTCGGCAGAAGCAACGACCTGTACGTCAGTTATCAGCGTGACGGCCAATGGACCGAAGCGAAGGCGCTTGGCTTGAACCAGTACGGCATTCGCAAGCTTCGCTCCCCGGTTTTAAGCAAAGATCACAAGGAGCTCTATTTTGTAGGAGAAAAAGACGGTACAGCCCATATTTATCAAACGAGCTTTCCGCGTCCTTGATTCGTTGGAATCTCCTTCCCGTTAAATGCATCCACAAAAAAAAGCAGCCCACGTATAGCAGGCCGCTTATAGTTAAGTATTCAATCTTTCACAGTCTCGCCGGTCAATAGATTGCTAAGCCGGTCCATGTTTTGCTCATTGCCTTCCACACAATACATTTTGGCTTGTTCGAACTCGGCTGCGTCTTTAAAAAGCTGACGGAATGTGACTTTGGTACGCCCGTCCAAGTCTTCAAAGGCGGCCGTGACCCGAAATTCGTGTCCCGACAAATGGTCGAACACGATCCGCTCCAACGGCACAATCTCGACAAACTGGCTATGATTAGGGTAATCCGTACCATCGGGTCCGTGCATGACGAACCTCCAAGCCCCGCCGGGCTTCAAGTCGAACTCATGAAACGTATTGGTAAAGCCCTTCGGCCCCCACCAGCGAGCTAACAGCTCAGGGCTTGTCCATGCATGAAACACCTGCTCCCGCGGCGCATCCATAACACGTGTGGTTATGATTTCATTGGCACCTATGCTTGAAGTCAAGGGCATTACCTCCTTTAGAGCGATTTGCCCAACGCATCCAGCATTAAGCCAGTACCATGCTCACGTACTTCAGGCGTATCATGTCCGTCGAAGAAAGCGCCCTGCTCGGTGAAAATCAATTTGGTTCCCCCATCGGCAGGAAGGATCTCTACCGTCGTGATGGAAACCGACATCCGCGTATCACCCGAATCCAGGGTGTACGTATACACAATGCGCTGCTCCGGAACAATCTCCTGGTAGAACGCATCGAAAGTAAAAATCGGTCCTTCCGGCGGACCGCCGCTGCTCGTTTCGCGTCCTCCAACCCGGAAATCGAAGATGTCGGGCTTGGAGAACCATTTTGCTTTGGCGACCGGATCGGCCCATGCGTGATATACCTGCGCCGGCGAAGCGGGATAGGTCCGCTCGACGACGAAGGTGGCGTGCTTGACGAATCGTTCAGTCATGATTGTTGTCCTCCTTAGGCTTGGTTACTTTATGTTCCTCGGATAGATAATCTCCCAGCAGATCCAGATGGTGTTCCCAGCTCATTCTCCGCTCGACAACGAGCTTCTCATGGCCCGATTTCATGGCCAGCAGCAAGCTGGTGAAGTCTTCAACGGTCAACGGAGTCTTCCACTGCATCAGCTTGGATACGTGCTCGAGCTGCTCCAAAACCTTTTGCTGCAGCTTGATCTGCTCCTGGATTCGCTCCATCTGCATCGTCACAATCTCAAGAGGGCTATATTGCCCTCCGTCCAACACAGACTTGACTTCATCAAGGGATAAGCCCAGCTCCTTGAGCGATACTATCTGCTGCAGACGCGACAGGTCGGATTCATTGTAGAGCCTGTGGCCGGACTCTGTCTGGTCGGACGGCGAGAATAAGCCGATTTGATCGTAAAATCTCAGCGTTCGCACGGTGAGTCCCGTCAGCTTGGCGAGCTCCCCGACCTTCCATTGTCGATCCATAATCAACTCCTCCGTTGGCGCTAGCGTTTCCCGGTAAGACCACTATAAAACATGACGTTACGTAAGGTGCAAGCGAAAATTCTAAAATCTCTTCGTTCTCACGCAATCAAGCTTTTTTATTCCATGTATCCTTCAAAGGTACCATCCGGTTGAATACAAGCCGGCCGCCCACGGTCAGCTTCTTATCTACACCAAAATAACCATGACGGAAAAATTGAAGCTTTTCCTCCGCCTGCGCACCTTGAACGTAGGGCTCCAGCAAGCTGTCTTTCATAATTACAAGCGATTCGGGATGGATTACTTCCGTCCAGTTTCCGTCGTCCTCGTTAGGAAGCTCCTGTCCGCGCAGCAATTGATCATAGAGATAGACATCGGCGTTAACCGCATGGGCAGCCGAAACCCAATGGATCGTTCCCTTCACCTTACGCCCGGCAAAGCCGGTACCGCTCTTCGTCTGCGGGTCATAGGTGCAGCGAAGCTCCGTAATCTCGCCAGTATCGAGGTCCTTGACAACTTCCTCGCATCGGATGAAGTAAGCACCCTTCAGTCTGACCTCCGTATTCGGACTCAGCCTGTGAAACCCTTTGGGCGGCTGCTCCATAAAATCCTCCCGCTCGATATAGATCGTTCGGGCGAACGGAACCTCGCGCTTTCCCAGAGCCTCGTTCTCGCTGTTATTCTCGATCTGCAGCTGCTCTACGGCATCTTCAGGGTAGTTCGTAATGACAACCTTCAACGGCTGCAGAACCGCCATGACACTGATCGTACGAGCTTTCAGATCCTGACGGAGGCAATGATCCAGCAAGGAAATATCGACCGTGCTTTGGGTCCGGATACTGCCGATTTCCTCTATGAAGCTGCGAATACTCTCCGGCGTAAAGCCTCTTCTCCTTAAGCCGCGGAGCGTCGGGAGCCTCGGATCGTCCCAGCCGTCGACATACCCTTCTTGCACCAGCCGCCTCAGAAACCGTTTGCTCGTAACAGCCCCGGTGATGTTCAGCCGCCCGAACTCCCTTTGCCGCGGAGGCTCAGGTATGTCAAGCTCCTTGAGAACCCATTCGTACAAAGGCCGATGGTCCTTGAATTCGATGGAGCATAAGGAGTAGGTGATGCCTTCAATCGCATCTTGAATAGGATGGGCAAAATCGTACATCGGATAAATGCACCAGTCGGTTCCCGTACGGTAATGCTCGGCATGAAGAATCCGGTAAATGACGGGATCGCGAAGGTTCAGATTCGGGGAGCTCATATCGATTTTAGCCCGAACGACTTTGGATGACGCCGGGAACGCCCCCTGCTTCATTAGCTCCAACAGCTCCAGATTCTCCTCTACGGTCCGATCCCTGTAAGGGCTGTTTCTGCCGGGCTCCGTTAAGGTCCCTCTATAGCTTGAGACCTCCTCCGGCGTCAAGTCACATACATAGGCCTTCCCTTTCTTAATCAAGGTGACAGCCGCGCTATAAATTTCATCCGAATAATCCGAGCCAAAGTAAATATGGCTGCCCGGATCGTAGCCGAGCCATCGGATGTCGTCGATAATTGCGTTCACATACTCCCAGTCCTCTTTCAACGGATTCGTATCGTCAAAGCGCAGATGAAACGTTCCGTTAAACTTGCGGGCTATCATGTAATTGGTATGGATGGCATAGGCGCTGCCGATATGAAGATAGCCGTTAGGCTCGGGCGGAAATCGTGTACACATCGTTCTGCCCAAAGGCTCGGCCTCAAGCTCCTCGGTTATGGTCCTGTACAAAAAATGCTCGGTTCCGCGATCCTTCTCATGTTCCATGGCTTGATCCTCCTAATGAACGTAGTAAGCGGTATTTAGCTTTTGACCAAAAAAAAATTTCACCTCCAAGACCATCTCTCATGTCTCGGGGACGAAATTCTCGCGGTACCACCCCAGGTTCATTAATATGTCGCCATATTAACCTCAGCAAGTACGGCATAAGCTTCTATGCGATACTTCGGCTCTGTAACGGGAGCTCCCGTCATGCCATCCCGCGGATCGTTCCGTTCCGGCACACTGCTCCGAGGCTTGGTTCAGGGAAGTGCCCATGACTCCTTTTCAGCATCCGGAGCTCTCTGTACAAGGACCTGTTTCCCTTACTCTTCTCATCATCGCTTTTATCCTATTGCCATTATAATAACAAAGGATTCCCTATCGTGTAAACTTTAACCATAACCCTGCCTGTGGAATAATCCCGAAGGATACAAAAAAAGACGACAACTGAGAAACTCAGAAGTCATCTTTTATGAAATGAAAGTCCGTGATCCATCTTGTTCATGGATAAAAGCAGTAAGCCCTATTTTTTTAATTCTTGCGGTACTTCCGGTCGATGCCACTCGAAGCTGAAAGATGTAGGTACTGTAAAGAAAGCAACTCCAACTAATGCAGTGTTAAGAATCATGGCTAGTACTCTCTTCATGGGTAATTCCTCCCTCTAATCCCGCAATTTTTTGAAATAAGCTAGTAAATGAAAACGCTTGTACTATTATAATAGATGATAAGAGAGAATTTTGTAAAATGAAATTTGCCGAAATAAGCAGTAAACTGATAGATTTTATTAAAATTTTATGTTTTCGACTTACTTTGCGAATCACATCGATTCCGCTTGGTGCTTTTAGAGCAAATAAGATAAAGGAGATGATGTCGAAAACTAAGCCTAAATACATATAGGGGTAATGAATATGAACTAGAGAGACAAATACGACGATCGTAAAAATACAGCAGGACAGCGAAGAATTCAGGTGTGCTCCGCCCGTAAAGTACCGAAGTGCCGTGAAGACAAGGAACACGACCACGAAGCGGTCGAAATTCCCTGTAAAGACGCACACGAGCATGGAGATCAACAGGGCAATAAGCGTATTCAGCGTAATGATTAAGGAATAAGTAAGCAGTTCTTTTGATGCGGCCTTGTCATTATGTTTTCTAATAAACTCAGCAATGCGAGCTGCTGCCGCATCAATAGGATTCATTTTTTACCTACCCCAATCGTATTCGTATATTTTTTATCGATTGACTTTTTGTTCTTTCTCCACGCAACCAGCAAGATCGTGACGAGAAGCGCCGATATGGTAAAAAAGATGATAGGGTGCACAATGCTGTGCGTTGCGGTGTAAATGGATAGCCTGCTTACTTCAATGGCGCAAACCACTAGCACCAGCAGGATACCGAATAAAATATTGATAGGCTTCAACACTTTTCTGCCGTACATGCTGCTTTCTACAAACATGAAGCCGAATTTTCTTTTGTAAAAGAAATACGTCAGCGACAGAAGAAACACCGTGACACCGAGCTGAATCGTGGACATGAGCATCAGCGATCCTCTTATTCTAATATAGGTCGTCAGCCCTGCAACCTGCAAGATGGAAGCGATCATAAATTCAGACAAAAATCCGACCGCCGTGAAAATAATCGCTATTAGAAACGAGTAAGAGATCGGCATTGCAAAAACTACCGAACAGGTAATGATCAAAAACAAGGGCAAAAAGATGATGGTTGTTGCTTTCATATCCGCAATTTCAGATAAATAGAATTGAATGATTCCCATCAACGTAGTAATGAGGATAATTTTTACCGGATTTCTTCCATACAAGAGGCGAAATATCGAAAATGTAAAGAGGCCCGTTGCACCATACTCCAAGATGTACAACAAAATTCGACTGACTGCGGGCATAGAACACCATACTTTCTAGTTAGTAATTTTTCACTTATAGACTTACCATAAAACAGATAAGTTGGGTAGTGCTTTGTGTTGGTTTTCATTCTCTTTTCTTTGAACGACTTTTTCTTATTTTCTCTTTCTACTGCCCCTTCTGTAGCCCCCAATGTAATCCCCAGCCATTCATGCTGCATTAACGCTATGTAATCCTCCCGCTAGTTCTGCTAGTAAACCAACCATAATCTAATGTTTACTACTATTAAATATAATTCAAATTTGTAAAATTTCAATACATGTTTGCTTACCATATCTATCAAAAAGCTGGACTTGTACATGAAAAAAGGCCGCAGCCTGATCTATCAGGAGCAGCCTTCCCCAATTATTGAAAAATGTCGAATCCTTCTTCTGCCCATTGTGGGCTCCCGGCAGCGAGACTACAGACCTCCACTCTTGTCCCAGCTTACCAATTCGTACTGTTTGGCTTCGCCCGGTCCATGCCCGCAGCCTCCGGTTAAGACAACGGTATGTGAGATCCGTACATGGGCAACATACTGTCCTTGCACCATACGGTCAGGAGAATGGTAATTCAAAGCTACGACTGCCGATTGGTCATCCTTGTTCTCCATCAGGATTACTTTCTAATAACGGTCCCATGCCCAGCCCTGCTCCATGAAAGCGGCACGCTCCGCCACCTGCTCGAAGGCGCTTAGTCCGCTCCACCCCCGGTAATGGCGGGATAGCTGCCGCACATCGCCTTTGCGCAAGAGCAGCGCATCCAGCAGCTCCGGTTTTAACTGGGCCCAATACCTGCCGTCCGGCAATTCGAGTAAAGTAGGCGCATGACGATGCCCGCCAAAATGGCTGGTGCGCCATACTCTAACGTTTGCGTCCTCAACGTCTGTGTAACGCTGCTCGATCTCCTTGTACATGGGATATCCGAACTTGCCGCAGCATACATCGTGACTGCCGTGAGTGCAGACGAACAAATCTCGTACACCGTCGGTGTGAACCTCATACTCTTCGAATGAGACTGCCGACCGGTCTTCAAGCAGCGATTCCGCCAAACCGTTCACAGCTTGCTCCGGAACGATATACTCCTTTTTGCAAAATCTCGCGAACGGGGAGCCGGCTTTGCGATAGCTTATGACTCTTCTCCATCCACGCGGTGAGGCCAGCATGTCGGAGGCGAAGGATAAAAATCGGAATTTCCTCCCCCGCTCGGCCGCTTGCTGCAATAGATCATTCAGCCCGTTCGGAAAATGGACGGATTGCTCGACCTGGTGATGCCATGGAAGCGGTACTTCTACCAGCAAATAGGTATGATGTCCGGGTGCTGAGCCGATCGGGTCCTCGTTATAATTTGCCGATACTTGTGCGCAGTATTGCTTGGGGATCGACGCAGAATCGATATTCCCCTCTGCCGTTTCGGATCTTGGCGACATGTCGTAGAACCTCCCTGCCGTTATTGAATCAGCTTCTTCACAGCGTCATCCAGCATCTTCTCGTTAGCGATCGGACCGAAGCCCTGGAACCATAAATCGTAGTCGACTTTATAGACATGACCGTTCTTTACCGCATTCAGCTGCTTCCATAGGCTAAGCTTCTCGATCTCCGTTACTTTATCCTCGTTCTCAACCAGCAGGAATATATGATCAGGGTTGATTTCCGGCAGCTTTTCGATAGCCAAAGCGTCATACGATTTGGATGAATCCGGAATCAGCGGCGGCGGCGTAAGCGCGAGATCGCTGTACAATACTTCGAAGAGCGACGGACTGTAATATCGAAGGTCCTTATCCGTTACGCGGAGAAACATGACGGTCTGATTGCCGATTTTCTGCTTCACC
Source organism: Paenibacillus sp. NPDC056579 (assembly GCF_042793215.1). Taxonomy (NCBI): domain Bacteria; kingdom Bacillati; phylum Bacillota; class Bacilli; order Caryophanales; family Paenibacillaceae; genus Paenibacillus; species Paenibacillus sp. NPDC056579. The sequence continues at coordinate 620,720 of NZ_JBHTVD010000001.1, read as the reverse complement.
CGCTCCCTTCCCTGCTTCACGCGCTCGTCGTACTTGGCGATGGCCTGCTTCGCTTGTGCCTCTTTGTCCAGCATGCGGGCAAAGGCCAGGAACGTTTCTCTCATTTTCCGGTTCCCTTTATCGTCTTTAACCGGCTCTATAGCGATGGTTGGCGCAATTTTGGTCAGCTGATCATAGACCTTGTCATGGTTTTGGTTGGCTGCGATCAAATCCGGCTCAAGAGCCAGCACCGACTCTAGATTGACTTGCGGAATTTGCCATCCGATGTTTTTCGTCGCAGTCAGTTTGTCCTCGAGGTACCAGGAAAACTTGCTGCTGTTCGGTCCCGAGCTTGGAGCCGCTACAGGCTTCAAGTCCATAGACAGCAAGAAGTCCGTAAGCCACGGATGCAGGGATACGATTTTGGAAGGCTCACCTTTGATCACCGTTTCACCTAACAGATGCTTGACGTTACGCTCTGCGGAAGCCATGGCCGGCTCCGGAGCTTTCTGCTGATCGGCAGGTGCACCCTGTTTGCCTGCACATCCCGCCGTAAACCCTATGACACACGCCAACAGTAAAGCAGGTGCGATCCATCTTGTTCGTTTTTTTCTGTACATGCCATTCCCCCACTTAATTCTAGTTGATATTCATTCTCAATTAGATTATAGGAGAGGGGCATGTATCTTTCAATGTACATAATCTTGTAAATGTATGGATAAAATCTTACTTTACACTGCCCTCCCGCCCCTGATGCCTGGAGCTATTGCGAAGCTCCTTTCAACAAGTGGCTTACGGCAATATCGATGGACAAGCTGTGCTGAATCGGAGCATGCCCGTTCAACCAGCTCGACACCTCGTATACATTGCCTCTGCGGACTGCAGATAGCCGGTTCCACGCATCGCTTTCCCGCAGCTCCTTCACTTGTGCTCCGGTTAGATTGGAGTTCGTTGTCGCAAGGAAAATATGATCCGGTTCAAACCGCCGAAGCTGCTCCGGAGTTACGCACGTATAATGATCCTGCAGCGTAATGCCTTGCGGCGGCAGCAGCCGCAGCTCTCGGTACAATACTTCTCCAAGCTGTCTTCTCCCTCCGTATACTCTGAGCTCGTTGGAAGACGCAATCAGCACCATGACGGTCTCGTTACGCTTCCATCCCTGTGCCAGACGTCTTCTGGCCAGAGACGCTTTTTGTTCAAAATGCCTAATCCATTGAACATATTGCGCTTTTCGGCCAAACATCGCCGATAATTCAAACAGCAGGCTCCTCCAATCATCCTTAAGCTTAATATTGACCGTCGGGGCTATGTTTTGTAAGGAAGCCAGACTTGTCCATAGACCATCGAAAGAGAGAATCATTCTTGGATTGGCGCTAACCAGCGTATCCGGATCGTGCTGAAATTCTTCTCCGATGAGCCGCGTCCCCCTAAGCTTATCGGCAATGTAGGGAAGCAGACCTTCCGTATGGTCGTTTCCAGCGTAAGGAAGCGTAGCGAAGGGCTGCATGTCCAATGCCAGCAAGTAATCGTTCACATGGGGAGAAAGCGTAATGATATTTTCCTTGGCGCTTATTTTTCTATATTCAGACGGTGTAATACCAACATTTTTTTTGAACGTGCGGCTGAAATACAGCGGGTCGCGGTAACCAACCTGTTGGGCTACTTCCTCCATGCGCACAGACTGCAGCAAGCGTGATTTCGCATGATTCATCCGCAGCTGCGTCAAATAGTCGATGGGCTTAACGCCAACATATTTCTTGAAAATTCCCGAGAAGTTGCTCCAGCTGATGCCGTAGGACTCGGCCAACGATTGCAGCGATAAATCCGCATTCATATAGTATTCATCCAGATAAGATACCAGCTGTTGTATCGCTTCACGCATCCCGCCTTGGGCTTGCTTTCTTTTTTGCGCCTCGGTGGCCAAGGTGAACAGCAGCTGCTGAAATACAATAGTCTGCTTCCAGTGGCCCATTGCACCCCGTTCCAAACCAGTTATTTCCAGCTGTTCTATCAATGGGAGGACCGCTTGCCCGAACGGCAATCCCCTTAGTAAATGATTATCGAATAATAGGGCATTGGGTTCCTCCAACACGTTCCCTTTCTTGTCCGGTCTCGCCTCACCATAGGAAAAGGACAGGAGAACAATATCCGACGGTTCCGAAGAGGACACTCTGGCTTCCGCGAGCTCCCCCGGCGCTAGAAGCGCATATTGGCCTGACTCTAACCGATGCCATTCCCCATCGACACACAGCTCCAATTGCCCGCCTGTAACAAAAAGCAAAGCATGCCGCTTCATTAGCCTGCGCTGAAAGCTCCACCCCGGCCGGCACTGTTTGCTGAACAAATAATCCAACGTAAACCACATATGCTGCATACGCTCAATATTGGAGGTTCTGACAAACGTGTTGATCGTGAACTCCTCCTCTTCACTTTCATTAATGCAATGAGAACAATTCTCATTATTCTTGATCTATTGTAGCGTACAGATCCTTGCTTGAGAAGGGTGTGGCACGAATTTCAGTATGAGCCGCTATGGTTCATGGAACCATAGCCAAGTGCAGCAATCATTATTGCACGACAAAAAAGGACCCGCGCCTCGTCTATGTTTCCAAGCAAGTGCTAAGCCCCTCATTATTCAACCATTACTGGAACTATTTGCTCATACAACAATCGATCCTCCGTTAACGAAAACAACCTGGCCCGATATATAAGAGGCATCATCGGAAGCCAGAAGAACGTAAGCGGGTGCCAATTCAAACGGCTGCCCAGGCCGTCCCAGCGGAACTTCCGTTCCGAAGGTGGTCACTTGCTCCGCAGTAAATGCCGACGGGATGAGCGGAGTCCAAGTCGGTCCCGGGGCCACTGCGTTAACCCGGATTCCCTGATCGGCAAGCGAGAGGGATAACGATCGTGTAAAGGAGACGATGGCACCTTTCGTTGCCGTGTAATCGATCATAAACCTAGCTCCTGAAAAAGCCGTATCCGAGGTCGTATTAATGATGGAGCTTCCGGGCCTCAAATGCGGCAAAGCGGCTTTCGTCATATCAAAGAAGGAAATAATGTTTGTGTGGAACGTATTGAGCAGCTGCTCTCTCGTAATATCCATAATGCTATGCTGATGAAACTGGACGCCATGATTATTCACCAGGATGTCAAGCCGGCCATACGTGCGTATCGCAGTATCTACAACCAGCCGGCAGCCCTCCTCCGCTCTTAAATCAACAGGGATCAGAACACAATGGCGGCCAAGGCTGTTAATCATTTGTCTGGTTTCAGCCGCGTCCTGGTGCTCATCCAGATAGGCGATGGCCAGATCGGCACCTTCCTTTGCAAAGGCAATCGCTACAGCACGTCCGATCCCGCTATCTCCTCCTGTAATAATCGCGATTTTATTCCTTAACCTCCCGCTGCCTGTGTAGGACGGATTATCGGATATCGGACGCGGATTCATTACATATTCAAACCCCGGTTGTCTATCTTGATGCTGCGGCGGAAAGACGATAGGGACATACGTACATTGCTGTTTCCAACCCAGATACGGGTACTGCAAGTAAGGCATGATGATTCCCCTCCCGACGGCATGTTCATAACCCATTGTATTCTTCAGAATATAAGAAATGCCTAATCCGGTATCATCATCATTCTGTCCGCAACGAAAAACTGAATTCCACACCTTCCTCCGTGTTGCGGACTGCGAACTGCCCGCCATGCAGCTGCATAATTTGCCGGACAATCGCAAGTCCGATACCAGTACCGCCGGAATCCCGCTCTCTCGACTTCTCTACTCTGTAAAAATGGTCCCATAGATGGGCCAGCTCCTCTTCCGGGATCCTCTCGCCTTCGTTCCAGACGATGGTCCGAATCTCCTTCGAGTCTTGTTCCATCTTTATCCCAAGTCTGCCTCCGTCGCGGGTATGCCGCAGCGCGTTACTCAAAAGGTTGGTGATGACCTGTTCGATGCGGAACCGGTCGGCATGGACAGCGACCGGCAGAAGCTCCAGCTCGATGGTTTTCCCCCCGCTGCCGGCGTACTCCTGTAGATTGCCCGCGATATAATGTACCGCTTCGTCAAGCCGGAATTCGTCCAGCTGGAGCCGGTATTGGCCCGTTTCCATCTGGCTCAGGTCCAGCATATCGTTCACGATGCCGGCCATCCGTGATGTCTCCTGCCGGATAATGGCAGCGTAGCGGTCGCGCTTTTTGCCGTCGTCTACATTGTCCTGCAGCGCTTCGGCATAGCCGCCGATCAGACTTATCGGTGTCTTCAGCTCGTGCGACACTCCGGCAACGAATTCGCGGCGTAGGCGGTCCAGCCGTTTTTCCTGCTCGATGTCTTCCTGCAGCTTCACGTTCGCCTTCTGCAGATCGGACAGCGCCTTATCCAGGTTCTCGGAGAGGAAGTTCAGCGTATCGGATAAGCTGCCGATTTCATCGTTACGGCGAATGCCGCTTTTTTGCCGGAAATCAAGCTTGGCCATCCTCTGAGCCGTCTTATTTAAAGCCCGGAGCGGCCTGGTGATCATTCTGGAATATAGCAGCACCAAGAGCAGCGCTCCGGCCGCGGCCAGCAAATAAAAGTAAGAGTAAAATCCCTGGAAGGCATTGACCGCATCACCAACCGGCTGCAGGGACGAAACTCCGATCATGACCGTTCCCTGACCGTTTTTTACCTGTAGAGGGGCTACAACTACGAACACGCGGTTGTTCGGCCCTGCAGACAGCGATACGTCGGTGAAGAAAGTTGCTTTCTGGTAATGCTTAAGGACCTTGTCCATCTCCCCTGGTTTCTTGAACCATTGCTGCACGCCGGTCAGAAGCTTGTCCCGCTCGGCATCCGGAAACGCCGGGATGGACGGCAGAGTGTCCGGTTTAATATCCATTGGCAAGCGGTAGCGGATGAGTAGCTGTTTATCTCTGCCGCCGATGCCTTTACCCGCAGAGATCATGACTTCATTATTTGTGATCGTCATAACAGCGGTCACCGCATAATATTGCTCTTCCAGCTCGGCAAAATAGTTCGGCACCGTATTACGGCCAGGATTCTCCGACAAAAAACGGTTCCGGCTCTGCTCGAAATCCCTAAGAAAGCTGTTCGTCTTGTCGCGGACATAATAAGGCTCGAAGAAGGCAAGCTGGAGAAACATCATCACGGTGAGACAGCCAATGAACACCAGGCTTGTAGCGGCAAACAGCTTGAAGGAGATTCCCCGCCACTTCATGTCCGCACCCTGAGCACGTAGCCGTTGCCCCTCACGGTGTGAATGAGTCCGGCATAAGGCCCCATTTTCTGGCGCAGCCGCTTGATGACGGCATCTACGTTGCGGGTATCCCCGTCATATTCGTACCCCCATACTCCATTCAGCAGTGCTTCGCGGGTTTGTACGAAGCTGCGGTTTTTGTACAAGTACAGCAGCAGCTCAAATTCCTTCGGCGTCACGTCCGCATGCTGACCGTCAACCAGCAGCTCGTATGACTTTTCCCGGATTTCAAGCCCTTCCACCCGATGGACAACCGCCGACTCCGCTTCTATGTAATTTCCGCCACGCTTCAATAACGCTTTCACCTTTGCCACCAAAACCTTGGGGCTGAACGGCTTCGTCACATAGTCATCGGCGCCAAGCTCATAGCCGTAAAGCTTGTCGGATTCCTGGGATTTTGCCGTTACGATAACGATTACCGTATCCGAGGTTTTGCGAAGAAATTGGCAAACTCCGAAACCGTCCAGGTAAGGCATCATAATATCCAATACGACGGCGTCGGCTGGTGATTGGGCAAATTTGTCTAACGCCTCCGCCCCATTCTTGGCTTCCACAACACAGAAACCTTCGCTTTTCATGTAGTCTGCGATCAATTCCCGCATCAGCGGCTCGTCCTCAACCACCATAACGGTTTTCATCCTAAGCTTCCCTCCTGCAACTTATTTCTTCCCCCATTAAAGCAAAAAAGCTCCGTCTTGTCACATAAGAATCACAAACCGCTGATACACTGACTACCGAAAGCAAGGAAAAATCAGACAGAAAGGATCGTGTATATGGCCCGTCAAGCGAGTCGGAGCAACTGGGCGTTATTCCGGCGTATATCCGGCCCCGATCGGGACGGACCGGCTGCGCTGCTCTTTTTGGCGCCCAGTCTCATTGGGTTTGCTCTATTTTATCTCATTCCGTTTATCGGAGGGATTTATTATTCGCTGATGGACAGCCCTGTGGACGGCACGTTCGTAGGAGCGGACAACTATAAGGAGGTGTGGAACAGCACCTCGTTCCGCAAGGCGGCCGTCAATACGTTCTCCTTCACCGGTATCGGCGTGCCGCTTCTCCTTTTGGTCTCTCTATCCATCGCCGTATTGCTGAACCGCAGCCTTCCGCTCCGCAGATGGTTCCGAACCGCCTTCGTGCTGCCTCTCGTGGTCCCGGTAGCCTCGGTCGTATTGTTCTGGCAGGTCGTCTTCGATACCCACGGCTGGCTGAACGGCATGCTCGCCGGCTCGGGCCGCGACCCGGTCAATTGGATGGAAAGCGGCGAGGCACAGGCTGTCATCATCCTGATGTACATATGGAAAAATGCAGGCTATAACGTCGTACTGCTGCTCGCCGGACTCCAAACGATTCCGCAGGATTACTATGAATCGGCAAGCATGGACGGTGCGGGCAAAGTCAGGCAGTTTTTCGGCATCACCCTGCGGTATTTGATCCCGACTTTGTTCTTCGTCACGATCATGTCCGTCGTCGGCTCGTTCAAGGTGTTCAGGGAGACGTACCTGATGGCAGGCGAATACCCCCACGACAGCATTTATATGCTTCAGCACTACATGAACAACATGTTCCTGTCGCTGGATTACCAGAAGCTGACTTCAGCCGCCTATATTATGGCTGCGGGAATCGTCGCCGTAGTTGTCCTGCTGTTTCAAGTTGACAAGCGGTTCCGGCAATCTATCGAATGACGGCGGGATGGAAAAACTCAAGCCTTTGCTTTCGATGCAGTTTTTCCTCACGGAAAAACTCAAACCTTTGCTTTCGATGCAGTTTTTCCTCACGGAAAAACTCTTAGGAGATGATCCCATGCTACACGCAGCAAACAAAAGCTTGCTGACGGCTGCGATGCTCATCGTAGCACTGTTGATGCTCGCGCCACTGGTTATAACGGTAACCAACTCGTTTATGTCCGAGAACGAGATCGCAGTCAATTACGATGCGATTGGGGACGATGCTGCAGCCGGTGAATACGCCAATTTGAAGTGGATTCCCGATCTCGTTACGCTGGAGCAGTTCCAACTCGTATTGCTGGATAAGCCGCAATTTTTATCCATGTTCTGGAATTCCGTCATGTTAACGGTTCCCATCGTGGCAGGACAGACCATTGTGGCGTCCATGGCAGCTTTCGCCTTTGCCAAGCTGCGTTTTCCCGGCAGAGACGGCTTGTTTTTTCTCTACATCATTACCATGCTGCTGCCGTTCCAGGTGACCCTGGTTCCCAATTTTATCGCCATGGATGCGCTCGGACTTCTGAATACGTATCCGGCCATTATCCTTCCCGGCATCTTCTCGGCATTCGGCGTTTTCCTGCTGCGGCAGTTTATGTCCCATATCCCCTGGGCTTACGTGGAAGCGGCCAAGGTCGACGGTGCCGGGTATGTAACGATTTTTATGCGCGTAATGATCCCCATGACCATGCCCGGTATCGCAGCCATGCAAATTCTTGTCTTCGTCGACAACTGGAATATGGTGGAGCAGCCGTTGCTGTTTTTGCAGGATGCGCTGATGCAGCCTTTATCGGTTTATCTTTCGCGAATTAACGAAGGGGACCGGGGTGTCGCGTTTGCTGCGGCTTCGCTCTATATGACTCCCATCGTATTTCTGTATTTGCATGGAGAGAACGAGCTGATTCAAGGCATTCAATTATCGGGGATCAAAGGCTAACTACCATCAATGAGGAGGCATACCCATGATAGGGATTGCGGAAGAAGAACTCCGTGCCAGGCGCAAACGGACGATCCGTCGTGCGGCGGGGATTTTTACGGGATGCTTGCTCCTGCTCACCTTTTTCTCGAATACATACCGGCAAATGATCCTTCCGAAGGTGTCTGTCGAAAAGCCCCAGATCAGCCAGCTTTCCTATGATATCGAAGGGTCGGGCTCGATTCGTCCGAAACGCAACGTCTCGCTGTACGATTCATCCGGCTGGGTCGTGAAAGAAGTACTGGTCAAAGAAGGCGACGCCGTGACCAAAGGACAGCCGCTCATCGTGCTGGATCCCTCCACCGCCGAGAAAAATAGGGCCGACGAGCAGGATCGGCTGGCCAAGCAGCAGCTGGAGCTGGAGAAATTGCAGGATTCATTGAAGCTGAACGGAATGGGAGGTGAAGCATCCAAACTGGAGGAGATCAAACGGCAAATCGCAGCGCTGAAGCTGGATATGTCGATCCAAGCACGCAAAATCGAGAGCATTCGCAAAGATATTGCCGATAAAAGCACCCTTACGGCGCCATTCGACGGGCTGATCGACGACCTGCAGGCCGATGTCGGTCTCACCTCATCTCAAGGCAAAGCCGTCGTCGTACTATCCGACCTGTCCCAGGGGTGGGAGCTTGAAACGAAAGTGGATGCGGATTCCGCCAACCGCCTGATCACCGGCGAAACCATTGACGTGAAGATTAAAGAGACCGTCCCCCGCTTCGTGAAAGGGAAGGTGACCGAGATTGACCAAGCCGACTCGGGAGGCAGCTCAAACCAGAGCCAGAGCCAGAGTCAAAATCAGAACAGCACCTCCAGTATGAAGCTGGTTACGGTAGCTATCTCCGACCCCAAGCTTATCGGCGGCGAGCAGGCGGAATTCCAGGTAAGCCGGAAGGTCGGAACGCCCAAACCCTTGGTGCCCAAGTCGGCTATTAAGACAGATTCCCAGGGCGAATACATTTATACCGTTGAAGAAACGAAGCGCCCGCTCGGCAACGAATTCCGTGTTCGCAAAAAATATGTTCATACCGAGGATTCGGATGAAACGAACGCGATTTTGAACGGGATGATTTCACCCGACGAGAAGATTGTTACCGAAACGAGCGAGCCGATTAGTGACGGCGATCAGGTTCGGCTAAGCTAAGAATCCATGGGATAAAGGAGATTGGAAACTATGAAAAACCACCGCTTTACTACCGTATTTTTATCGTCCGTGCTGCTCTCTATGCCATTGAGCGCGTGCAGCAGCAATTCCAAGCCTGCAGACACTAACAGCTCTCCGTCAGCGAACAACGGCAAAACGACCGTAACGGTATCCGTTCTGAAAAAAGATCCTTTCCTTCAGGAAGCGGAGCGGCTGTTCGAGGAGGCGAACCCGAATATCGATATCGATATTCGCTCCTATGTAGCGACCCCAGAGGGCGGCGGAGAAAAGAGGATGGTTATGAGAAGCCCCGAGGGCGACAAGAACAGCGAGGCCGATCTGGAAAAGTACCGGACCGGCGTCAATGCCGAGCTGATGTCCGGCAAAGGAACCGATCTGATTGCGTTAGAAAACCTCCCTTACGCCAAATATGCGGACAAAAAGCTGCTCGCGAATCTGGACGATCTCATCCAAAAAGATAGCGGGTTCCGCGCCTCCGATTATTATACGGGCGTATTCACCTCTATGAAGCTCGATGGAAAAACCTTTGCAATTCCCGTCCATTTCAAAATGAACATGACGCTGGGCAATACGCCGTTACTGGCGGAGAAAGGAATCGCCGTCGACGATTCCAAGTGGACCTGGAAGGAGATGCTGGATTTGGGCCGGCAAGCCGTTCAAACCGGCGGTAACGCCACGGCGGTTTGGACCGGCAAACCCAAGACAGATCTTATCTCGGATATCGTAATGAGCCAATACGGCAAGCTTGTAACAGGTAAAAAAGCGGCATTCGATGCGCCGGAATTTATAAGCCTGCTGGAGCAGGTCGGCGACATGTATGACAAGGGGCAAATCCTGGAGACAGCCGACATGGCGAATGTGGGTAAGGATGTGTTCAAATCGATGAGCGTCCCGATGCCCATGCAGCTGCTCTTCATGCCGCAAATGATGTACGAAGGGAAAGGAACCATCTATGCCACTCCTTCGCTTGGCGGCAAAAAAGGCGGAATTACCATTACCTCTGATCTTATGTTCGGCATCAACGAGAAATCTAAGAATAAGGCGGAGGCATGGAAATTCCTGCAATTTCTTTTGTCGGAAAACATCCAGTCCAAGCCCGGTATGATGGGCTTTGCCGTTCACAAGGCTTCCCTGGAAAAACAGCTCAGGCAGTCCGTCGAGCAGCTCGCAAGCGGAAGGATCAAGCTGCAGGGTCCCAATGGGGCTACCCCGTCGGCCGCAATTGACGAGAAGCAATTTCAATCGATCCTGCAGCTCGTGGAGAAAGCGGACCAATATGCTGCGGGAGACCCTAACGTATTGAAAATCGTAAAAGAAGAAACCCAAGCGTTCTTCAATAAATCGAAAACGGCAAAAGCTGCCGCCGGCTTGATCCAGAACCGGGTTACAACTTATTTGAACGAATAGCTTGAGCCCCGTACAGCCGGGAGAGAACAATAAGGTGGAGATGCCAGTGAAACGGATATTATGGACCAAGCTTGGTCTATCGGCAATGTTGGCATTGGCGGTAACTGCATCCTGCTTACCGCCAATGATTGGATCGGCGGCGGATCAGCCGGAGCTGTCCTCCGATTCGGAGAGAGGCACAACCCGAATCGTGCTAGGAGCGGAGCAGGTGCTTGAGGTCGGCAATACGAGGCTGTTCCGGCACGAGACCTCGTCGGTAATCTCGTTCGAGGTCACCATTCGCAACGGCAGCAGCGTGGATTTGCCGTTGGACGATTATTATTTTGCCGTTAAGACCCGCTCCAGCGTCTTGAGCTTTAAGGTGCTGCCGGAGGATGCGCAACGTAAGCTCGTTCCTGCAGGAGCCAGCGGGACTTATCGATTTTATGGAACCGTAGCCAACGGTCTTAATGCTGACGGTCTTCTTATAGAAGTCGGCAGATGGGATTTCAACTCGGCCTCCCTTTCCGTCCTTCTCGGTTCGGTGGCACTATCCGACGCTGCCCCTGCACCGGGAGGAAATGTGGTTGATGTGAATGCGAATAACGGAACGCTTCAAGGCACTATCGCCAGCACGGCTTCACGAAGCATGGGAAAAAATAAGGAGATCACATGGACCGTAACCTTCCGCAACGCTCAAGCCGCTCCGGCTGCTCTGCCGGATTGGAGCTTCTGGCTGCAGTCTTCCGAGGATCAGGTCTACTCCATGACGCCTGACCGTAAGACGGAAGGTCTGATCATAGAGCCGGGAACGGACATGAGCTTTACCTTGATTGCTACATTGCCTGCCGAGACCGACACCGATTCTTCCCCTGCCGGCTTGGTCATCACGCGAACGCTTGCGGAAGCCAATAATCAGGCCAAAGTGTATGTCCCCGCCTCGTACGTGCCCATTCCGGCAGACACGGGGGGAGCCGAGCCCGGGGCATCACGGACCTTCATCGCAGCGGAAGGCACCTTCACCGCTTCGTTGGAATCCTTGCAGCGCTGGCCTTGGGATCATCGCGATTTGGTTACCGCTGCTGTTACGCTCGTTAACGTCTCAGACGCAGCAGTACCCGTTCCCAAGCTGAACGGAACATTCAGGGCGGATAATACGCAGGAATGGACGGCGCAGGTCGTACCCACCGATACGATCCGGCTGCTTCAGCCCGGACAATCAACCCGTTTATACATGCAGGCCAATCTGGATCCTAAGGAAATCGTGCAAGCCTGGGATATCCTCCTCCAGGAAGCCGTCGATGTGAACGGCAAGCCTCAAAACATTCATCGTACCGAATGGAGCAAGCAAACGGCCGCACCAGTGAAAGAAGTAGCCGCCGGGCAGTCCACCGAGATGAACGGGCTCGGAGGAAAATGGGCTTACTCGGCTTCAGCGCCGACCGTTTACGAAAGCACCAACGGGCAATTGGTGACGGTCCGTGTGGATGCCGTTAACCTCGACAAACGGTATAACCCGTTGGATAAATGGGTGACGCAATTGGTGACGGCGGAAGGAGCCGTATATCCTGCCGAGGTGGAAGTAACCGAGCAAAGGGTTATCCCCCAAGGAAAAGCATCTCTCACCGCTTGGACCGTATTGCCTAAAGGCGCGGATATCCAAGGCCTTAAGCTCATGCTTGGGCTGGCCGTTACCGGCAGCAAGCTGTCCGGCATGACGGATAAGCCCGATTCTTTCCTCCAGGCAGCCGAATATTTGTTGCCGGAAAAAAGCGCTTCGCAGCCCGTTAAGGACGGCGAATTGAATTTCTATCCTTTTACGCTGACCATCAAAGACAAAAACAAACCGTATTGGAACTATAACGAGAAAAGAGCCGTATTCGAGGTCAACTATTCCTTCGACTACACGCTGCTGAAGGATTTGAGTATCGTATCGGAGATGAATAAACGGCGCGTGATCGTCGAGCTGCTCGACGGCGCCGGAGAGAAAATCCATGAGGAGGCCTACGCTCTGGAGCCTGAGGACGCCGGGACGAAAGGATGGGACATCGGCTCGGGGACCGAGAAATGGACGGCGGACAGCAAAGAGCTGTCCATCAATACGACCCAATATACCGTCAACGTGTATGAAGAGTTTTTGCCGGGTTATAAGCGATTGATTAGCAGTACCACATCGGATTGGATGTCCAGATAAACCATCACAGCCCTTTGTCACCGGTCGTGGCAGAGGGCTGTATTATATTTTGCCTCAGAGGTGTAACCCTATTTAGACGATCGAACCACCGATAACAGATGCTCGGACAGTCTCTGCCGGTTTCCTTGGATTAGCTCAATTATGGCAATATTCTGCTTCGCTTTCTTAGTAATATCCTCAATCGTGTACGCTTGCAACCGCTCGGCAAACCTCACGAATGCCTCCTCCCCCTTATCGGATACACCTTCAAGCAATTGCATACAATCGGCGAAACCGCGCCAAAGAGGCCACACGCATTCTCTAGAGTATCCCATGGATACCATAGACTGTATGCCCTGAACGTGGTACTCGCGTTTCACCAGCTGCACCCCGGGACATAGATCAGCAGCCGAGGTATAGAGCTCCTCCAGCAGCCGGTTCCATTCTCTAATCTCTTCTTCCCTCATTAAGTCCGCTCCCAGACAAGTCAATACCATCTCGCTGATTTCCGGCATGCCGCATAACGCGCTCGTTTGCGTAATCTCCATCAAGCCTTTGCGCGCAGCGCTGGGAGGTCGCAGATCAACGGAATCCAGCAGACCGACGGTCGGGCCTACTACCGATCTCACGAAGTCGAATCCTTGATGATCGTCTTTATTCTCCCGGCAATATTCCGGATCGAGCCACAGCTCTGCACGCGCTTTCATTTCTGAAATGAGGCGCTCCACCGCACTCTCAACCCATTGAGCGTCACTCAGCAGTTCGTAGGTTCGCTGCTGGGGGATGGAGAATCGGCCTTCTCTCTCCCACAAAATATGGGCCCGGTTCAGAGAAACGATAACCGGCAGACGCATGGACTCAGGCTCCGACAAATGTCCCCAGAAATAATGCGCCATCTCAACCGTAATTCCCGCCGCCTGAAAGATACTGTGCGTATCCAGTCGCGGATCATGAATCCTTTCATTGGCCGAGCCGTGCCAATTGATATCAATGTCCGAATGAGGCAACTGCGTGTCCGGATTCCAGATCGAGCCGGTCAGAATAAATCCGTCCATTCCGGGATGAAGCGCGATCCATTCCTGAACCAGCTTCTCGACGATTCGTGCCCGCTCTTCCGGTAGCGGTCCTGTGTTGATGACGGCAGCCATACAGCATCTCTCCTTCAACTCGAGATCATAATTAGAACTCTAATCATTATACAAGCATAAACATGATTGTTACTCAGGTTCATGCTTTACTTGCTTGATATGATCCGACAGCTTGCCCAGCAGCGCGCTTAACTGCTGCTTCTCTTCCTCTGTAAAACACGATAGAGGATCAAACTCATTCGCAGATTGAAAAACCGGCTGCAAGGACGACAGCTTATGCTCCCCTTCTTCCGTAATCGCAATCTGGACCATCTTTTTGTTAAGCGGATCCTTGCTTCGTTTCACCCAGCCCTGCCGCTCCATGTTGTTGATGATGACGGTTGCTGTCGGACGGTCGCAGTAAAGAAACTCGGCAATTTGAGATGGGTTCAGAGCCGGCTTCGAAACCAGCTTGCGAAGGACGAACTGCTGTTTTAACGTAATTTGATGCGGAACCAGCTGCTTTTGCAAATACCGCTGCCAAGTGAGGAAGATGACTCCTATTCGTGACATTACAGGAGGATTGTTCGGCATGCTGTATGACTCTCCCTATAATTAGAATTCTAATCATAGTTTACATTACGAATCGCTGCAGAACAAGATAGGAGACCCCTATTTTTCAAAAAATAAAAGGAGCCGGTCCACACAACCGCTCCATACATTAGCACTGGCATAGGCAAGATTGCCTACTTACACAATGGCATTGTGGAGCAGCTGATTTCGCATCCACTCGTTTTGCACCAGGCCGTCGCCTTCCGCCTCCAAGGTTTCATACAACCAAATCCGATACTGCTTCACAAGCTCCTTGCAGCTTGGGTCGTCTATCCGGTTCAGCAGCTCATACGGATCCTGCTCCATGTCGTACAGCTCATCGATATCCGTCGTGTTCCAAATGTATTTCCACCGCTTCGTACGCAGCATGCGCTGGGTATACAGTCCGAACTGCTGTCCGTTATAAGTGGTTACGATGTGCGGTCTCCAGTCCGCGACCTCCTCCTCCGCCAGAAGCGGTGCAAACGAGCGGCCCGCGAAAAACGAAGGAATGGCAGCACCCGTCAGCTCCAGGAGGGTTGGAGGCAAATCCAGCATATTGCTTATAAAGGAATTACACCGAGCGCCTTGCGGGACTAGAGGTGGATATTTTACGATCAACGGAACCTTGACGACATCGTCATATAAAATATAGTGCTTATCCATCATCCCGTGGGAACCGCACATATCCCCATGATCGGCCGTAAAGATAACGAGCGTATTCTCCGCCTCACCCGATTCGTCCAGCGCACGAAGTACACGTCCGATGGCATCGTCGGTTTGGCTGATCATGCCGTAATACCGGGCTACGATAGGCGCCCAATCCTGCCATGTGAAAGCATCCACCTGCCAGCTGTGCAGCTGCTGCCTTTGGATATAGGGCTTATTCGCAAAGGTCTCGCGGAACCCTCCCCATTCAGGGATTTCCTCAGCCGAATACATGGAAGCGAACGGCTCGGACGGCCGGCAAGGAAGATGCGGCTCGCTGAAGTTCAGTTGAATGTACCATGGGTCGCCTTTCGCCGTCAGCTCCTTAATGAAGCCGGAAGCCTGGTCAGCGAGCCAATGGGTTTGAGAGTCCTCCAGCGGAATCGGATTGCTCTCCCCGACATAACCTGCGCGAAACCGGACATCGGGATACTTCCGTTCGGTCATTTCCGTATAGGAAGCCAGCCCAACGAAGAAATCATAGCCGTATTCCAACGGACTATGCTGAGGATGAACATCCCATTTGCCAAGCATAACATTACGATACGACAACTTGCCCAGCTCCCGTGGCCAAGCATATTCCTTCGGTTCCAGCGCCGGGACAGGCAGACCGTTCTTGAAATTCCACAGCGCCCCGAAGGCTTCCGGTCTCCGTCCGTTAACGAATGCTTGCCTTGCCGGACAGCAAGTCGGGATCGGGGTATAAGCATGCTCGAACCACATCCCTTCCGATGCCAGCCGATCGATATTCGGCGTCTTCACCGGGTAGGCACCGCTGTACCCAATACAATCGTACCGAAGCTGGTCCAGCATAATCAGCAAAATATGAGGCTGCTTCATGGAGCTTTGATCCCGTAGTTATTTTCTTTGGTCCACTGGTTATCGCTCATCTTCTTCTTGACTCCATCCACCATCGTTTTCTTTAACTCCGCCAAATATTTGTCCTGCGTGCTCGAGCCCTCCAAATACAGCTGACCGAGCTTCTGATTAAGCTCCGTGACGTTCTTGTCAACCTCTCCGGCATAAATGTTGAGCTGCATTCGTTCGCCGACGAACTGGAAGCCCTTCAATTTATCCGGCAGCGCCGCATTTTCTGTAACCGGCGTACGATACAGGTTTTCCGCCAGCAGACCTTGGACCTTAGGGGACGTAGTATAGGCAAGAAAATCGACCGCAGCCTCCATTTTTTCAGGTGCAATGGTTTTCGGTATGGCCATATTTCCCGCAGGCACGCCGCCGATCTCCATGAGCTTGCCCAGCGCGTCGGGGTGATTGTCTTTCGTTAAGTAAGGCAGCGGGAAGGCCGCCATTTCGAATTTGCGTGCCGTCGTTTCGAATAGAGGCTTGCTCTGCCCGGATGTCCGCATGACCATGGCCGCTTTGCCGCGAAGGAACAAATCGCCCGCCGTCTCGAAATCAAGGCCGTTGTAGCCTTTCGGCCAATATTTGCTCCAGTTCTTGACGATGGCAAATACATCCTTGTACGGCGATTTCTCGATATCGATGATTCCTTGATCGACGCCTCTCGCATATTCGTTTACTTCGATAAAGCCGCTCTTGTCGATATCCAGCTTGCTGTATGAGCCGGCCACCAGCTCCTCCGTCAAGATCCGGATCGTCCAGTTGTAATTGTAATCCCCCGGCTTGGAGTTAGGGAACGCGAACGGAACGACGTTGATTTTAAGCAGCTTCTCCTGCGCATCGAGGAACTCATTCCATGTCTGCGGCACCTTCGTGATGCCGGCCTGGGCAAACAAATCCTTGTTGTACAAAATACGGACGGAATTGACGTAGTTCGGAACGCTCGCGTACGTTTTGTCGTCCCCGATCAGCTGCTGCAATATCGTTGGCGGGAACTGCTTCTCCCATGGCTGATCCCCGGAATAGGCCGTTTTCTGCTTATAGTAAGGAGTCAGGTCGACGAGCAGCCCTTTTTTCAAATCCTCCTGATCCCAGATGTAGCGGGTTGTAAAAAGATCCGGCGCTGTCTTGCCGATCAGCTGGGTCGTCACCCAAGTACGGTGCTGCTCCACACCGGCAAAATGCTGCAGCTGCAGGTTGACCTTGACACCAGGGTGCGAATCGTTATAAGTCTGGGCAATGCTCTCCCATGATTTGCGTTCCGCTTCATCCCCATCGCTTTCCAGCATGACCATTACGCTCAGCTCGATCGTTTTTCCATCGCTTTTCGCAGAGCCGCCCGCCGGCGTATCGGCATTGCATGCACTAAGCGCCAGTATGCCGGAAGTCACGGCCGCAAGCGGAACCGTCCAACGTGTAAGGACCTTCATGTACGTCACCTCACTTGATCTTATCGCTATTGAAGCCCTCTTCCCTGCTTCCTCCTCTGTCATATAACCACGATCTCCTGTTCTACCCTTTGACCGCACCTGACGTAATTCCCGAAACGAATGATTTCGTTGCAAAAATAAACAGCAGCAGTAGAGGGACGGAGGATATGACATAGCCTGCAAACTGCAGCCCCTGCACCTGATCCAAGGGACCGTGCACGCTTCCGAGCGCAAGGATGATCGGCTTCACCTTGTCGCCCGAGGTTACGACCAAAGGCCAGACGTAATTGTTCCAGCCAAGCAGCGCATTGATAACGGCTACCGTCGAGATGACGGGAAGGGACAGCGGTACCGCTATTTGCCAATAAATACGCACATCGCCGGCCCCTTCGATCTCCGCCGCTTCGAGCAAGCTGTTCGACAGCCCTTCGAAAAAGGTCCGGATCAGCATCGTCGCCATCGCGGAAGCGCCGGCCATCGGCCCGAATATTTGCGCCCAATACGTATTGATCAAGCCGAGATCCCGGAACAAAATGAACTGAGGAATCAGAATGAGAAACGAAGGAACCATCATCAGCATAATGATCAAATAGTAAGCGATCCCTTTGCCGATAAAAGAAAACCGCGCGAATGCATATCCCGCCAGCGTGGAATTGACAAGCACACAGATGATAATACCCGCAGTGATCAAAATGGAATTCCATAAATAAGGTCCCAGCTGAAGGAACGCCTGGACATAATTGTTCAGGTGCAGCGGAAGAGCCGGAGACCAAAATTGATGAATGACCTGATCACGGTATTTAAGCGAAGTAATGATCAGCATATAAAAGGGAACCAGCGTCAGCAAAAGCAGCAGCGTCATAACGGAATAGTTCGTCACCGTACCCAGTCTTCTCATTGTGGTCCCCCCTCTTAATCCGCCCGATCCGCAGGCTTGATAAACCGGTTTGCCGCAAGAGTAACTGCAAGCAGCAGCACAAATACGACGACGCCTATGGCCGAAGCGTAGCCGAGCTCGTTGTATTCGAAGCCTTTTTTATACAAATACAGCGCGGGCGTCAAGGTGGAAAAGCCGGGACCGCCGTTGGTCAGCACCAGCACGTTCTCGAAGCTTTGGAACTGTTGGATAAAGGCAAGAATAAGAACGAGACGAACCTGGCTGCGAATCAGAGGAAGCTCGATATACCGGAGCCGCTGCAGGCCGCTCATCCCGTCCATCTCTCCGACTTCTACCAGCTCCCGGGGGATTGCTACCAATCCTGCCAAATAAATCAGAAAAAAAATGCCGGACACCCAAGGAAAGTTAATAAAGACGATGGACCCTAACGCCGTATCGCTCTCTCCCAGCCAGGCATGAATCAGCTGCCCCAGACCGATGGCCTCGAGCAGCCGGTCCAATAACCCGTCACCGACATAGATCCACTTCCACAATAGAAAAACAATGATATGAGGCACGACCATCGGCAGGACGAACATAAATTTGAACAAGGAGCTTACCTTCTCCCGTTTCATCCGATATACACCGATGGCGGCCAGCAGAGGAAACGTCAATTGAATGAGCAGGAAGCTGCCTGTGAACAACGCGATGTTCTTCATCGAAGCATAAAATGTCTTATCGTGAAACAACGCGATGAAATTGTCCATCCCAATAAAACGGTTTACGTTCGCGCCGTTCCATTCATAGAACGATTGGAGGAAGGCGTGGACGAACGGCGTATATTTGAACAGCCCTATCGATACCAAAATGGGCGCGAGAAACAAATACGCTTTGATATGCTTCCAGACCCGTCTTTTCCGGATATCTCCGCCGGAACGGATATCCAAGGGCATTCGGTTTGCCAATTCGTCCATCCCCCTATCTTATGGCAGGAACCTCGACGACATTCCCGCCGGATTGATGCGAGCGGATTGCCGCTTCGATAATTTCCTGGGCTGCCAGCGCCTCGGCTCCGGAGCCTTCGATCTGTTCAGGCGCTACCTGCTGCTTCAGCTGATCGATAAACCGGTTGATCCGGTTGCCGAACGTATCGTTGAAGCCCTGCATTCCCCTCATAATCGAGTTTTGCATAACGAGCTTTTCACTGCTTTGACGAGGATAATAGGTAATGCTCTCATACACATTCTCGATGACGAAGCGGCCTTCCGTCCCTGCGGCTTCGCACCATTCAATCGGGTGCAGCATCGACATGTCGTAGCTTCCGGTCAAATGGCCTACCGCTCCATTGGCAAATTCCATATTGACGCTGGCCGTCGACCACGTCTTGCGTCCCGGGGCTTTGCACATGAATGACTGAACCCGCTTCACGTCGCCGAAAAAATACCGCATCACATCGATAGAGTGAGGATGCAGCGCCCGCATATGGAACCATTCGGTAAAATCCGCCTTATTATCGATGGTCAGCCGCATGTTGATGAACAAGGGAGCTCCCAGCATGCTGCGATCGATCCATTCTCTGCCCTTCGATGCGGCGGGAGTGAACCGGTGATTCAAATTGCAGCCGAATCGCACTCCCCGCTCCTTCGCCGCTTGCACCATGGTTCTGGCTTCCTCGATCGAGTTGGAAATAGGCTTCTCGACGAGCACATCCTTGCCCGCTTCGATGGCGGCCATCACCGGGTCGAAGTGATGGCTGCCTTTTTCCTCCCCTCCCGTAGCTACGCAGACCATGTCGATCTCTTCGCTATCGAGCAAATGCCTGAGATCGGTATAAGCTTTTACCCCGTGAGTCATCGCCGCACTCTTGGCCCGATCCTCCATGATATCGCATACCGCGACAAGCTCGGTATCCGGGCGCTGATTGTAATAACGGCAATGAATATTGCCTATGTTGTTCACGCCGACTACGGCAGTTCGTATCATTGCGCGGGCCTCCTAACGGTATCGCGTTATCGTTCCCTATTTGCTCGATTTGGCCTGAAGCGACCTGGCTGTGAGGGAACTGCCGATATGCAGCGTATCGTACGCTTGCTGGGAGGATGTGAACGGAGCATCCCCTTTGCCATGCCACCCCAAGTTCGTATAGATCGGGTTCGTACGCCCCGTCTCCTCTTCGCGACGTTGAATATGCGATTCCATCCTGGCCGTCAGCAGCTCGACGATCTCCGGTTCCTGCTCGGCGATATTGTGGTTTTCCTCCGGATCCTCAATCAGATTGTACAGCTCCACCTCCGGCTTGAAGTGAAAATCCGGCTCCAGCGCGCGGATCAGCTTCCAATGCGGAGTACGCCAGCCGTGCTTGCGCATCCAAGTGCATTCCGTAAGATAGAGCTCGCTTACGCGACGTTCCGGCTTCCCGTCAATGGAGGGCAGCAGGCTCTGTCCGTCCGCTTCCAGAGGCTCCTCTATGTCGAGCAGCTCCAAAATAGTCGGCATAATGTCATGGATGACCGTGACGTCAGACACCCGTTTGCCGGAGGGCAGCCTGCCGGGGAACTTGAATATAAGCGGCACAACCAGAGTGCAATCATACAGCCCATGATGATCGAAGTAGCAATCGTGCTCATACAAGGTTTCCCCATGGTCGGATGTGACGACGATCAACGTCTCCTCCGTCAAGCCCAGCGATTCCACTGCCTGGAAGATGCTCTGAATGCTCGCGTCCATGTAAGCAACGGCTCCATCGTATTGCGCGCTTACATATTTGTGATCCGTCACCCCATCCGGAATCCACGACTTCAAGAAGTCGGCGAACGGCTTGAACTGATAAACCGACTCCATGGATTGGTTCGACGGGTCGCGCTCATCGCCGCCGTAAAAAATACGCTCGAAGGGCTTCGGCGGCAAGTAAGGCGAGTGAGGGTCCATATGCCTCAGAAACAGGAAGAACGGCTTATCCTCCTGCGCCAATCGGTGCAGCTCGGGAATGGCTACCGCGTTCAAGTTTTCCGCTTTTGGACATCTTCCGGTTTCATCAGGCGCCCATGCTTCATAGTCCAAATACGTTTCAAACCCGCGTGACGACGGATTTCCGGTAAACCCTACGCAAGTCGTGTTATAGCCTTGATCGCCGAGAATCTCGGCCAGCGTCGGGGCACCTACCTGCCCTTTATGACGCAGCGCCACCACGTTCGTGCCAAAGCAGTCTTTGCCGGTGAGCATCGCTGCATAGGCGGGTGTCGTCGGAATACTCGGGCTGAAATGCTGCTCGAACAATACCCCTTCACGGGCAAATTGATCCAGGTGAGGTGTCGTTAATTTATTGTAGCCGTAAGAGCTCATATGATCTCTTCGCAGGCTGTCGATGCCCAATATGATCAAGTTAGGCTTCTTGGCGGATGCAGACATTGCTATTCACGCTCCTTGTCGTGTCCATTAGGAATCGGGTTTCTTCGGGGACTACCTGGCCCCGAGCTGCTTCAAGCATGCGTTCAAATATCCGTACGTTTCTGCGGCGATAATAGACACCTGCGCCAGCGAATGCTCCGGCTTCGCACCGATCACTTCCAGTACGACAGGCCCGTCGTACGCATTATCGACCATCGCTTTGCAGTAGGCGAACAGGTTAATATCTCCGCGTCCGCAAGCCTGCAGCTCGATCGGCCCCGGCCCTTGCTCGCGTCCTTTGCAATCCCGGATATGGACGTGCTTCACGCGACTGATGACGGCCGGCAGCGCATCCTCCGGATTTTCGTTAGCCCGGTAAATATGGCTCGGATCCATGTCGATGCCGAACGCCGAAGAAGTCACTTCCGACATGGCTCTTAATGTCGTCGGAGTGTCATGAATCGCCTGGCCGATATGAGCCTTGACGCATAGCGTGACGCCTAAGGCCGCTGCTTTCTCCGACATGCGCTGCAGCTGGTCGATCGAGTGCTGCACGTCCTCTTCTACACCGGTTTTGCCGCCCGGTCCGATATTGACGATGGGAATGCCGATCTCCGCTGCCGCTTCGAAGGCTGTTAAGAGACGCTCTTCGTCCTTGACGCTGCCGAACTCCATCGACAGGAAGCTGATGCCGTTATCTTGAACAATCGACCGAAGCTCCGCCGCTTGGGACTTCCAACGGGCAAGATCCAGATGCTCGCACATGCCCTGAATCGCCGATATCTCTAAGCCGTCATACCCGCTAAGCGCAATATGCCGGGCTGCATCGGCAAAATCGAATTCCTTGAACAGTACCGAGTTCACACCAAGCTTAATCATTATGGATTACACTCCCTTATTTTTTTATTATGTTAGAAGCAGCCGGCTCTTACTTCATCGCCAACGGATCGCCGTGGAATGCCGGCAGCGGATGAGGTCTTACTACCGCCCCGCCTTGTTCGTATGATTCAATGACGGCATATGTGTACTCCAGAACGGCCAGCGCATCTCTGCCTGACGCCCGTATATGCTCCCGCGGAACCCCGTTCGTAATATCCTCGAGGAAGGCATGCAGCCGGTTGTTGAAGGTCGAGTTGAACTCCGTAACACCGGATGAAGTGACCTCTGGCTGAGGATGGGCTCCAATAACCGGTACGCCCTTTTGAGCCCGCCAATAGGAGACTTTTTCCACGCAGTTTTCGATGCAGAACGTTCCTTTGGTCCCGCCGACCTCCATGCTCCACCAGCCGCCCAGACCATAAGTGGCGTCGCCTCTTTGGCTGAGCAGATAACCGGAGGCACCGCTCGCGAATTTCACGTGGATGCTGTTGATCGAAACCGTAATATCCCCGGCGCTCTTGCGGAATCCCGCCTGGTTGGAGAACGTCTGGATATGCGTGATATCGCCGCAATAATATCTCATTACGCTAAATGGATGCGTTAAGAACGCTTTCATATGAAAATAAGGCTGGCCTTTATCCTTCGGAGACTTCGGGGCCGAATACATCTCTTCTCCGCCGTTGAAGCCCATCTTCGCCAGACAGTAGACCGTCTCCCCTATATCTCCGGAGTCCATATACTGCCTTGCCCGTTCCGCCGGCTGGGAGAAGTAATGATTCAGGTTGCAGCCGAGCGTCACCTTCTTCTCCGCTGCGAAGCGGACCAGCTCTCTTCCTTCGTGAATATCGTTTGCAAGCGGCTTCTCGATCAATACATGCTTCCCTGCGGCTATGGCCTGCATCGCCGGCTCGAAATGCCAGCTTCCGTTATCTATCCCGCCGGTCGTCACATCGACGATATCCAGCTCCGGCTCCTGCTGCAGCATGTCCTCCAGCCGGTAGTAGGCTCTGACACCATACTTTTCAGCCGCCTTATCGGCTCTTTCCTTCACGACATCACATACTGCGACCACTTGCCCCAGCGGATCCGATGCGTAGCATTCCGCATGTCGCATGCCGATCCCGTTCATTCCGACAATCCCGATTTTCAAAGCCATTCGTTTGCGTCCCTCCGCCTGCTCCGAATGCAACGGCTGCAAGCTGGGACTGCACCACCTTTCGATTTGAATGTACGAAGCCTTGCCTTGTGAGCCGTGAACCACGATGCTGTACCTATCATAATCCGCCTGGAAAATGATAACATTGCCGATTGCGACAACCTTAGGGTCGATTGAGTCAAATCCCGGGCGGAACAACGATCTACTCTATAAACTGTGACCCGTGTGGGAGTGATCCAGCGCGTCATAGCGTTCCCTGTGGGGATTTTGGATCCAGCTTTCCCACGTTAAGCCTACGGTGCCAAGAATCGATTCGATTCGCCGGCGAAACGGCAGCTGACTATCCTGGATCTGCTTCAACATCGGATCCGGTCTGCCGGCCAGCTTGCGGGCAATCCATTGGTTCAGCTTGTATTCCAGCTCCTCCGCCGTCTCAGGCTCTGAATCGGCCAAATTCACCAGCTCCTCCGGATCCTCGAGCAAATCGTACAATTCCGTAACCGGACGCTGAAAAATGCCCGGGTCATAATAGCGGATCAGCTTATAGCGCTCGGTCCGGATGGCTCTCGCTGCCTGCCACGCGCATTCGCTCAAGAACACTTCCTCCATCGTCCCGCTGCTCTCTCCTCTGATGGAGGGCCAAAGACTGTGTCCGTCAATCCCCTCCGGCACTCTAAGCGCCGATAGATCCAGCCCGGACGGAGCGGATTGTGCCGCCGCTTCCAAAAGGGTCGGCAGCAGGTCCGCATGCTGGACGAAGCCTTGCACACGCACGGCTTCCGGAATATGCCCCGGCCATCTCAGGATGACCGGCACATGGACCGTCGGCTCATATAACCCGCAATGATCCCAATAGATGTCATGCTCGGTCAAGCTCTCCCCGTGATCGCCGAACAGTACGAGCAGCGTGTCTTCTTTGATCCCAAGCTGCTCGAGGGTTTCGTCCAGCTCCCGCAGCATATCGTCCAGATAACGGATCTCGGCATCGTACAGCGCGTTCATATACTCCGCATCCGTAATTGGCCCGAGCAGCTTGTAATGATGATGCTTGAAGAACGGGTACGCCGGGTGCTCATAAGCCCGTGACATACCGGACCCGCCGTCTTTGTAGGGGTCCCTGTTCTTATCATAAAAAGGCTCAATGTAGGACTCCGGCGGCAAATAAGGCGTATGCGCATCCCAGTAATGGAGAAACAAGAAGAAATCGTCGTCCTTATGCTCCCTGATCCAGGGCAGCGCCAAATCGTTGACGGTGCGTCCGTCAATCCACCGCTTTTTCCCCGAGCTGTTCAGATAGCATTGGTAGCCTCGGGCGAACCATTCCTTCAGATTGTATAAATTATCTACCGCGCAAGTCTTGAAGCCTGCGGCTTTCAGCTTGGAGGGCAGCCATTCCACCGATTTAGGCAAGTACGAGAGATCTGAGCCGTGCGAAACGACGCCGGTCGTCAAGCCGATTTTTCCTGTAAAAATAGCGGTATGCGCCACCTCGGTAGGAATATCTGCTGCGTACGCACGCTCCATAAGTACGCCTTCCGAAGCGATCCTGTCTATGTGCGGACTGGTCGGCTTGGTATACCCGTAACAGCCGAGGCGATCCGCACGCAATGTATCCAGCGAAATCATGATGATTTTCATCCGGCGGCACCCTCCTGCCAACGATTTCTTTCTTGACTCAAGCTCTCCTTCATCGGAGTCATCAACGGCTGCGGCTGCTGTTCCAGCTTCTCTTCAAGCTTCTCGGCTGCTCCCCATCGCTTGCATCTAAGCCAATCCATGATCAGGGCAGCATTCGCCTCAACCGGCTGATGCTGCGTATCGATGATAAGGTCCGCTTGCTCCGGTTCCTCGTACACATCGGATATGCCTGTGAATTGTTGAATTTCGTTGCGTCTTGCCTTCGCATACAGCCCCTTCACGTCCCGGGCTTCGCATTGCTCAAGAGAACATTTCACATATATTTCCACGTATTCTTTGACATGCTCGCGCAAATACTCGCGCATCTCCCTATAAGGCGTGATGGCGGATACGAGGACGTCAATCCCGTTGCGGGACAACAAATTCGCTACAAACGCGATACGCCGTATGTTCTCCATCCTGTCTTCCCGACTGAAGCCCAACCCGCTGCCTATCGTCGTGCGGATGACGTCCCCGTCCAGCATCTCGACCTTGCGTCCGGCATTCGTGAGCCTTTCGTGCAGCTGATTTGCCGTAGTTGTTTTTCCCGCGCCCGAAAGGCCCGTAAACCAAAGTACACTACCGCTGGAGCTTTCCATGTACTTTCCTCCTAAGAGTTTTGCGTAAGCAAAACTTTCTTCGTAAGCATAGCTTGAGTTTTGTGTACAAAACTGAGCTTGTTGTGAAACTAAAGGAAATCGAAATTTGATTGTATACTCCAGTGGGGTATACCTCTCCAGCCGCTGTTGAAACCTATGAATCTGATTAGAATTAGCGGTATTTTCACAGGTTTCAAAGGCGGACGTAAACTCCTCCGAGGTATATCCCCACCTACCTATTACAAACATTTCGAAAATACAAGGTTTCTCAACAACCTGAGTTTTCGTAAGAAAACTTTCTTCTTGCCCTTATTGTACTTCGCGCTCCAAGCGGCTTCATTGTGCATTGCGCCATTCGCATGGTCGATGCGGACGAAAAGGGACGGCAGCCTATCCTTTGACAGAGCCTGCGGTCATCCCTGCGACAATTTTTTTATTGAAGAAGAGGAATAAAATTAACGGCGGTATCGAGATCAGCACCACATCGGCGAACAGCAAATTCCATGAAGTTATGTACATGCTCATAAAATTATAGAGAGTGAGCTGCACGGTAGCGTTCTCGGAGCCCGGCAAAAAATAGAGCGGATTGACGAAATCATTAAACACGCTGACCGATTGAATGATGACAATCGTAGAAGTAACCGGCTTTAACAGCGGAAAAATAATATGAGTAAACAGCTTGAACCCGCCGCACCCGTCGATAAACGCGCTTTCGTCAATATCCCGCGGTATCGTCGCCGTGAACGCTTTGTACAGGATGGCGCAAAAAGGGAAATGCAGTGCGATTTCAACCAAGGTGAGCCCCGGAAGCGTCTTGAACAGCCCGATGGAGTTCAATACCCAGATCGTCGGGACGACGGCAGGCGGAATCATCAGCCCGGCCAACACGAGAAAGTTTAAGGTGGCTGCCCCCCTGCCCTTCTCTCTCCGCTGCAGCACGAACCCCGCCAAAGAGCTGACCAGCACCAGCCCCGCAATCGACAAGACAGTCAGGAGCGTGCTGTTGTAAAATGCGCGAACCAGCATATGATCCGCTGCCGCCAGCACCGCTTGGTAGTTTTCAATGATATGGAACGAATCCGGCCAAGCCATATTCATATCGGCCGCTTTGGTAGGAGATTTAAAGGAATTGATGATAACGAAATAGAACGGCACCCAGAAGATGACGGTAGACAACACCAGCAAAATAGCGCTGACCAGTGTTTTTTGCACGATCCGGTTCACAGGTCCACCTCTCTTCGGTTCAAGAACATGTATAGCGGAAACGCAAGGACCGAAATGGCGATGAACAAAATGACATTGCCTGCCGTCGCAAGTCCGTAAAAGCCCGCCTGATACTGCTTATAAATAATCGAGGCAATAAGGTCGGACGCGAAGCCCGGCCCGCCCTTCGTCATCGCCCAGATCAAGTCAAACGTGCGCAAGCCGCCAATGAAGGCCAAAATAATGACGGAATTCATAGCAGGCCTGCTGAGCGGCAGCGTGATATGCCAAAAGGCGCGGAAGGCGTTCCCGCCGTCTATTTTCAACGCCTCGTAATAATGCTGCGGAATGGACATAATGCCGGCAATATAGATGACCGTCGCAATACCGACGCCCTTCCATACGTCAACCAGCGCGACCGATATCAGCGCGAGCTTGGTATTGCCCAGCCAGTCCGGACCGTTAATGCCAAAGGCGGCAAGAGCGGTGTTGATAACCCCTTGCGTCGGGTGCATCATCGTGCTGAAGGCGATTCCGACGGCAATCGTACTTAACAAGGTCGGGAAAAATACCATCGACCGGAAATAGTCCTTAAACCAAATGGACGAAGTCAGAAGCGTAGCGAGCAGCAGTGCGAGGATCACCTTGAGCGCGCACGTGACGACAGCAAAGATCAGCGTATTTTTGAAGCCTATTTTCAGCGAAGACTCTTCGAAGAACATGACGTAGTTGTCCAAGCCTATAAACTGCCATTTGGTCAGCGTCCACCGGGTCAGACTGAAAAATAGCGACATGATCGTCGGAAGCAGATAAAACACGAAGTAAATAATACCTGCTGGAAGCAAGAACAAGTACGAATACATTTTCTTTTGACTCAGTGTCATCAGGTTCCCTCCCTCTTATCTACGGATGGAATCGGCCCTGCAGGACACCTGCAGGGCCGGCATAGCTTCATCGGTTCATCGGAAGCAGTGCATCAGGAGCTGCCAGAACTGACTGGGGCAGCTGTTACCAGCCCGGCAAATTGAGCTGCTGCGCCTGCTTCCGAACATCTTTATCGTAGTCGGCGGCTCCGTCCGCAGCCGATTTCTGTCCTGTTCCTACCTCGATCAAGATACTCTCCAGATTCGGCCCTTTGACCGGAGAGATGAATTCCAGCGCAGGGAGCGTCTTACCGTTATCGAAGTATGTCTGCATATCCTTGACCGCTTGGAACGCGTCGTCCGGCACCTGAATCCCTTTGACGACATAAGGGCCGTTCGCTTTACTCTTGGACATATAGGCTTTCTGCCCTTCCGGGGAGATGAGGAACTCGACGAACTTTTTGGCCGCATCAATGTTCTTGCTTTTCTTATTAATATAGTAAGAGCTCGGCATCCATACGGTGAAGCCGTTCAAGCTGGCGTTGTCGCTCGGAATCGGGAATACACCGATATCCTTGACTTTATCGGGATAGTTTTGTGCCAGGGCGTCGATTGCGCTGGTCAGCATCGGGTATTGGACGCCGGTGCCTTCGGCAAGCATTTTTAAGCCCGTATCGTAAGTGGTAGCGAGGAAGTCCTTATTGTAATACCCCTTCTTGAACACCTCGGAGGTCATCTCAAAGCCGCGAAGCGCCGCGGGAGTCGTGGCATACTTGGCTTTATTCTCCGTATAATCCTTGGCGAACGTCGGTACTTGCGACTGTACATTGTATTGATTGGCAAGAACGAACAGCTGGGAGGTCCAAGTGGTTTTATACGAGCCGATAACGGCCGTTTTCCCCGCTGCCTTGATCTTGTCGCTGTTCGCTATGAACTCGGCCCATGTTTTCGGAACGGTCAGGCCGAGCTCTGCATATACTTTCTTGTTGTACAAAATGCCGCCGACATTGGAGGAGCCTCCCGGCACACCGAACACTTTCCCGTTGGAGGTCACGGTCTCCTTATAAGAATCGAGCAAATTAGCCATGTAGGGCTCCTTCGACAAGTCGACGAAGTTCTCTTCAGGGTTCAGCGCCTGAAGCAGCGAGCCGGAATTGTAGTACAAAATATCCGCCATCTCACCTGTTGCGAGGCGCGTCTTCACCAGGTTGTCCCCTTCGGTGCCGTCCGGCTTAATATCAAACTTGATTTTGATATTCAGCTTTTTCTCCGCCTCCGCCGCCACCGCCTGGGTTGCGGGATACGGGGTCCCTGTTGAGCCGATCAGAAGCGTGAGCGTAGTCGGCTCTCCTGATTTGGCCCCTCCGGATGAAGCTGCACCTCCGTTCGGAGCTTGCCCGGTACCGCCTGTCGGTTGACTTGTCGAGCTGCACCCTGCTGCCAGCATTGAAACAAGAGCAGCATAAGTAATAACCGTTAACATTGAGGATCGTTTCATTTGTGTTCCTCCTTTTTTACCGGCTCGTTCGCCTTTGACCCTTTTGTTATCACGTGGTTTGGCTTTGCTGTATCTGTATTGTAAAGGGGTTTCAACGCACGTGAATACATGTGAATTGTACGGATTCACGGGGGGAATTTTTCCTATTGGTCGGAGGAATGCTCTTTGGCGTACATTATGGGGGTTTGACCTACGAATTTCTTGAACAAGGTGCTGAAATGCTTCGTGTCTTCATAGCCGACCAGCTGGCTGACCACCTGCAGCCGATCGATGCCACCGCTCAGCAGCTCCTTCGCCTTTTGAATACGGTAAGCGGCAATATAGTCGGAGAAGGTTGTGCCGGTCTGGCTCTTGAACATGCGGGACATATAACCCATGCTGATATGATGATCGACTGCGAATTGCTGAAGCGAGATGTTCTCCTGATAATGCGCATGAATGTACTGAAGCAGTAAAGGCACAAGCTCCTTCGGATTCCTGTCGCAGCTGTCCCTTCCGAAATACAGGTCAAGCAGCTTCTCCTTCAGCCAGACGGTCAGCTCGTCATAACCCGCACATTCGTTCAAATGCTTCAAATCCTCCTGCAAATCGTTAAGGCTCACGACCCCGCTGCTTGTGGACAGCAGCCGATACTTTAGCGAGAACAGCATATCCTGGACGAACAGCCTCAGCTGCCGTTTCGTCACCTGTTTTTGGCACAGATCTGCATTAATGAGCTCGAGGGTTCGTTGTCCCTTTTGAAGCTCGCCTTTCTTGTAGTGAACCTCCATAATCCGCACCTTGTCCCAGATGCTTGAGAGATCCGCATCTTCCCGCTTTTTCCCTAATGTTACATAAGTCGATATTCCGAAGACCGTCTGCTCCTCCACACACTTCTTCAGCTGAAGATATACTCCGCGAAGCGGCTGATTTTCTTTCTTTAGCGCAAGCCCTGTTTGTACACAGAACGGATGCCCCGTACATAGTCCCTTCATTCCATTGGCTATGCGCGATACAGCGTGCTGTATCCTGTCTTCTTCAGCGGAGGAGCTCACGGGAATCAGCAAAACCGTGTGCCGTTTATCCAGCTCGACACCATGAATCTTAACGGCAGGCGGGACGACGTCTGCTAGCTCCCGTTTGTACCTATCCGCATCGAAGCCCCCTCCGTAGTCTTTGTCTTCCCGACTTGATACCTGC
This sequence comes from Paenibacillus sp. NPDC056579, assembly GCF_042793215.1. NCBI lineage: Bacteria > Bacillati > Bacillota > Bacilli > Caryophanales > Paenibacillaceae > Paenibacillus > Paenibacillus sp. NPDC056579. Next base: position 590,090 of record NZ_JBHTVD010000001.1, on the reverse strand, counting down.
TGTCCCCCCTTATCCAGGGTTAGCAGCAGCAGGACATACCGTTGACGATTGACTTCCCGTTCAATGGCCGATTCCGCGCCTCCGGTCTCCTCAGCTAACAGCAATCGGGCAATACTGCCGTGAAACCAGACCTCCCTCCGTCTGTTCTCCTCCTCTATAACCGCAATCGCTTTGTCCACCGCTTGATACAATGCCTCTTTCTTCACGGGCTTCAGCAAATAATCGCCGACACCGTACCGCATGCTCTGGCGGGCGTATTCAAATTCATCGTGAACGCTCAGGATCATACATTTGATCGTCGAGTCCAACCTCGTCAGCTGCTCGATCAGCTCCAGTCCGTCGATCCCGGGCATGTTAATATCCGTCAGCACCAAATCCGGACGGGTACTTTCCGCTGCAGCCAATGCATCATCTCCATTGTCAAAAGCAATAATACGGTGCGCCGGCTCATAACTGGAGAGCAGCTGCACAAGCTCCGCCAATGCCCATCGTTCGTCCTCCACTACAAAAATATTCATAAAGCAGCCTCCCTGGCTTTATGGCTTTCCTTGAGGTCGGTCCGGTACGGCAGCGTCAAGGAGACGGAGGTTCCTTTTCCCGATGAACTGGTTAGGTGCAGCCCGTACTCCTTGCCGTAAAAGAGCTGAATTCGTTGGCGAATGTTCAACAAGCCGATACCATGGGCTTCGCCCTTATAAGGATTCAGCGCATTGGACATTAGGAAAGCCCGCTGCAGCTCAGCCATCGTCTTCTCCGGAATCCCCTCCCCGTTATCGTGAACGGTAAGAGTGAGCACACCCTTGGATTCCGCCGCATGGAGCGTAATGCAGCCTCCCGATTTCACCTTGCGCAGCCCGTGGTTAAACGCGTTCTCCACCAATGGCTGTACGGTTAGCTTCAAAACTGACGCCTGGAGCAAATGCTCAGGAATATCGCATTGCAGCTGGATCCGGTTCCCGAACCGGTGCTGCTGAATCGTAAAATAGTTGCGTATATGGTCGATTTCCTCCTGCAGCGTTACCGGCTGATGGATATTTTTCATACTGTATTGGAACAAGCCGGCAAGCGACTCGGATATATCGGCTACCTCCTCAATGCCTCTTAGGCGGCTGATCGATTTCATGATGTTTAGGGTGTTGTATAAAAAGTGAGGGTTCGTTTGCGCATGCAGGGCCGACAGCTGTGCGTTCTTCTCCGCCAGCTTCGACTCGTATGCTTCATGGATTAACCGGGAGATGCTGTCCAGCATATGGTTATACATCCGGCTCAGCTTCCCGAGCTCGTTGCGTCCGGCGTACTCCATTCTATGGCTGAAATCGCCCAGCTCGACTCTGGACATATTCCGCATCAGTTTGTTTAAGGGCAATGTGATGTGATGGGATAGCACATAGGAAACCGCTGCAATAAGCAGCATAGTGAGGACGCCTACTAGCAGGACGATATCTTGAATCCGCTTTTGTTTAAGCAGCAGTACATCCTTCGGGATGAGAATCACGGTATGCCACCCGGTATAGCCGGATTTTACGGCCGTATACAAAAAGTCGGTTTGCTTCCAGCGCAGCTCGCCTTTGGAGGCAGTCCGGTCGAACTCAAACCGCTGCTCGCCGCCTGTGCTGCCGCTGCTTCCGTTCTCATAGATGATTCTGCCTTCGTCGTTCACAATCAGCACATGCATTGAGTGCTCCAGCTCATTGGCATTGGTATTGGCCAGCACCATCTTGAAAGCGTTGACATTGATGTGAATATTCACAAAGCCTATGATCGTCTGGGTGGGGATTTTCGTAATTTTGCGGACGAACGACACCGCCTTCTCCCTATGCTGATCGTCCTCGTCAACCGGCATAATAACAAAGGCATTGCTGTTAAGCGTGCTTTTGAATTGCTGCAGCTGATCCAGTGTCAATAGCATTCTCGGCCTCGGGTCAACCAGCTTCGAGTATTGATATAGGTGGCTATCCAACGAATAGATGGATATGCTCTGCACGTAAGGCTTCGGATAGGAGAAATTGAACAGGATCGGATTGAGCTTGTAGCCTACGACCTCTTTTTTGATTGGATCCGACTCCTTGTAGAAGTCGAACAGGATACTCTGAATGGAAGGATCGATAGAGATCGCAAGCGATAGCTCTTCGACGTTTTGCATGTACAGATCTATCATTTCGGAAAATTGCTTGGAAATAATGTTCGATAAAGAGAACGTTTGCGCTTTGCTGTCGTTCGTGTTTTTGTAATAAAAGATGCAGCAGGTGATTCCTACGATGAACAAGGAGACGACGGAGAACGAAATGAACATTTTCGTCTTCAGCATCCGGTCATTCCAATGACGCATACGCATAGGACTCCCCCCGGTTTCTCTCAGGTCGATTCCCGGTATTTGCCGGGCGAACAGCCCACCTCACGGTGAAACAAGCGGCTGAAAAACGCCGGGTCCTCGTATCCGACACGCCCAGCAACCGTGATCACCTTCTCGTCCGTCTCAAGCAGCAGGTGCTTTGCCCGTTCGATACGAATGCGGTGAATCATATCGACGACAGTCATCCCGAGCGATTCCTTGAAAATCCGGTTCAATTGCCGGGAGCTTATACTATACAGCTCACACAGGTCCGGAATGCTGATCTTTTTATCGTAATTGCGCTCCAAATAACCGCAAATGCGCCGGACAAGCAGCTGCTTCGCGCTGCTGCGAACATGCTCTCTGCCGCTCTGGCCCTCGGCCTGCCGGTAAGCACGGGACAGCAAGATGAGCAGCTCCACCATCTGGAGCCGAATGAGCGGTTCATAGCCCGGCTGCTGGTTCTCAAATTCATGAATGATCGTCTCCAGCAAAAACTGGGTGCGCGTCGCATCATGCCCGTTTAAGTTCAGGCAGCGATGAAAGCGCTCTTTTTTATCCAGAAAAGGATGCACGTAATAATAGTCCATCGACTGGGTAACGCCTAAATCCTGCAACCAATTGCCCTGGATCAGATCCGACATGAACAGGCAGTTGATGATTTCGATCTCTTTGCCAGGATTAATGCTGTATGTATGCACCTCGCCCGGATTGATGATGAATACGTCCCCCGAACGGATGTCGTAGAAATTACCCTCGAATACATGCTGCGCCTCTCCCCGCACAACATAGACCAGCTCGACAAAGTCGTGGCCGTGCAGCAGCGGAACATGATCATGGTCGTGAAAAAAACGCCGAATCCAGAATGGAAACGACTGCTCTTTAATAAATTGGCTGCTGTGCAACTGTCTTTCCATGGGAAAACCTCCTTCAAGTCTTACAAAGTAAACCTTCCTTCGAAAGCATCAGTCACGTTGTTCTTGCGGAAACAGACTTCATGGGCTCTCCCCATTGTATGCAGCCCTTATATTCATCATACGGCAACCGCTGCCGTGCATCATGGTCGATTCAGACATAATTATAGCCTATTTGTACGCAAAAAAGCAGGGATTTTGTCGTTCTCCTCCTTGGTTTGAAAATGAGAAAAACTCCTATCGGAGTACTTCGAGGATGTGCGACCTTAAAGTTTTGCTTTAGCAAAACTCGCTTCGTAAGCGAGGTGTTTTTATCGCCAAAAGAAAAGATCTTCGATACGCTTTACCGAACTTAAACTTTCCTATGTGGTAAAAAAGAAGCTTAGCCAAAAGCGATCAAGCATTTGCTTTTGGTCTAAGCTCCTTCTAGTCAGGTTTTTACGGGGATACCTTGACCTTGACGGCCTCCGAGCGGGATACGCCCGATTCGTTGCTCAGCTCCGCGATGTACTCGTACGTTCCGGCGCTGCGGCCTTGAATTTTCGTTACCGCCGCTTGGGCTGCGGGGGTAGCGCTCTTAAGAGTCTGAGTATCGATAAGCACATTGTTCTCGTACAGCTTATAGGTGGTCGCATTCGTCCCCCACCACATATTCATTTGAATGTCGTAGCTGCCGTCGCCGTCCCAATTGTTATGGGACAGCACCGCTTTGCCCGGATTGGATTGGGTTACCTGTACGGAAATCGGATCGCATGGGGTCGTACCCTGCCGATTGATCAGCTCGCATGTATAGCGGTAGGTTCCGTTCGGCTTGCCTGTGATCGTGCTCGTAACGGCTTGGGCATTCGGCGTTTGATCGGAAAGCGTCTTGATTTCAATCAGACGGTCATTCTCGTAAAGCTTGTAAATAGTTCCGTTATTTCCCCACCATACGTTCATCGTAATCTTGTAGCTGCCGTCCAAAATACCCGTATCATGCCCGTTATCGCTGGACAGGACGCCTTTGGCGGGAGCTCCTGCTGCAGGGCCGTCAGGAATAACGATCGTAACGGCTGCACTTCCAACAATCCCGGATCCATCGGTGGCTGCCGCTTTCACTTGAACCGTTCCCGGCGCAACAGCTCGCAGCACGCCGTTCGCATCAATGGATGCAATCGTCGAAGGTGTACCGTCCTGCGATTGTACGCTCCACGCTACCGACTTATTCTCAGCGGCTGCAGGCAATACTTGCGCCCGGAGCTGGAGGCTGCGGCCTGCTTCGACTTCATAGGCCGGCGCCGTTACGGAAATGGCCGCCACCTTCAACGGAATGCGCTGAATCGATGGAACAGGCGGCTCCGGCATACCTTCACCCAGATAGAAGCTCGGGTGCGGAGGCTGATTATACGCGACGTTTTGCCAAGCGACGGCTAATCGGTACTCCGGATCATCCATTAGGGTGTACAATCGATGAGAGGTCACATCGGTCGTCGTGTAAATCCGCAGCGCGCTGCTGTCTTCCGTACGCCAGACCGCTTCCTCCCTCCAGTCTCCGAACAAATCGGCCTGAAGAGAAGGATTGCCCTTGGTCGTATTATTCGAATTCGTACCGGTGGCCATCAACACATTTACGGACTTATTGACGGTATAATCCCATTTATCGATTTTGCCGACGCCGATCGGATCGCTCCATTTGTGATCCAGCAGCTCGCGCAGCAAGTCCCCGTCCCACCAGATGCCATAATTGATCGACGGCACGGAGGTGCTGATTTTCTGACCGGTTGTAGTGTACACGCCGCCGGACTCTCCGGAAGTCCACATCTCCTCCCCTAGATAACGGGGGTCGATGTCGGCGGACATGCCTCTGCCTACATCGTAATTCGTAGGAACGCCCCATATCAGCTTGCCGGTCTTCGCATCGCGGAACTCGATACCCGCAGGATTCGGATATTCCTCGTGGACGCCGAAATACTCCATCCCCGGGCGGCTCGGATCCAAATCGCCTAGATGCATCGCATCCCCGTGTCCCAGCCCGGTCGAATACAAGACCGTTCCGTTGTCGTCAATGGCCATAGCGCCGTAAGTGATTTCATCCTTGCCGTCTTGATCTACGTCCGCAACGGACAGATTATGATTGCCCTGCCCGGTGTAGGAAGAGTTGCCCGGATCGTTCGTATCGAACTTCCACAGCTTGGTCAGCTTGCCGTCGCGCCAGTTGTAAGCAACCAGCACGGTGCGTGTGTAATAGCCTCTTGCCATGACGAGGCTCGGCCGTTCTCCATCCAGATAGGCAACGGCTGCCAGGAAGCGGTCCACCCGGTTCCCATAATTGTCCCCCCAGTTGGAGACATTGCCTCTCGGCGGATCGTAATCTGTTGTGAACAATGCCTGCCCGGTCTGGCCGTTAAAAATAGTCAAATATTCCGGACCGCTCAAAATATACCCGCTGGAATTGCGGTAATCCGCGCTCGCATTCCCTATCACTTGACCCGTGCCGTCAACGGTGCCGTCAGCCGTCTTGAAAGCGACCTCGGCTTTGCCGTCTCCGTCCAAATCATATACCATGAACTGCGTATAATGGGCCCCGGCGCGGATATTGCGTCCAAGATCGATTCGCCATAGTTTGGTCCCGTCCAGCTTGTAAGCATCCAAGTACACGTTGCCGGTATAACCGGACTGGGAATTATCCTTGGAATTGGAAGGATCCCATTTCACTACCAGCTCGAGCTTTCCGTCGCCGTCAAGATCGCCAACGCTTGCGTCGTTGGCCCGATAGGTGTATGCCTCTCCGGCAGGAGTGACGCCGTCAGCCGGCTTGTGGAGCGGGACATCCATATAATTTTGGCCCCATACCTGAAAGGTCTCGCCGTATGGATCTTCCGTTCCATTACGGATAGCACGGACTTCGTAGGCGGAGTCTGCCGTTCCATCGGCATCCAAATAATTCGTGCTTCCGGTAATCGGCTCCTGGTTAATCCTTTGGCCATTCCGGTACAGATTGAAGGCAATATCCTTGGCATCGGTTCCGAAAAGCCTCCACCCCGCGTAGACGCCGCCGTCAACCTTGACGGCAACCGGACTGCGGTCTAGCGTCTCCATCTGACGTGTCAGCTTCGTCATGGCCGGTACGGCAAGAATCTCCGACGGTCCGGACATTCCGCCCAAGCTGACTGCTTTTACCTGATAATAGTAAGGTACCGTCGTAAATACGTCCTGATCCGTATACCCTGCCGCTGATACCGTCCCCACTTCGGTAAACGGTCCCTCGGGGGTTAGGGAACGAAGTACCCGATATTGCAGCGCGGAAGGCACAGAATTCCATCGAAGCGTCAAACTCGTTTTCGTGGAATCCGTTATGTTTAGGCCTGTCGGTGCAGCAGGTACCGGAACAGAGGTATCGCGAACCGTTACGGTCACAGGGGCGCTGGCAGCGGATTCGATATTTTGCAGCATCATCTGTGTGACCTTGTATTGATAGGTCCCGCCAAGTTGAACCGTTGTATCCGTATAAGCCGGCTCAACAGTAGTCCCCAATTGGGTAAAGTCCGTACCGCCATCTGTTTGTCTATAAATGTTGTAGCTAGACGCGCCATAAACGGCATCCCATACGAGCCCCACCGAAGGATTCGGCGCATACGTTACGGAGGTTACGGTTAGTCCGGTCGGCGCCTTCTGTGGTGTGATTTCAATCGCATTGACCCGGCCGTCCTTGCTAAACTGGAAGGTCATTTGTCCGTCGTTTAGCTGGATCGTCTTGGTCAGCTCGGCATAATTGCCGGTGGACGAGGTCAAGGTGCCGTAGGAGACACCCTCGATCTTCACCTCGGTTTTGTTAGAGGCGATATCATCCCCTGCGATGACGTGAACGGAATATTCCCCATTGGGCAAGTCGACCATGAAAGCAAAATCGGATGCAAGTACAAAATCACGCAGCAGCGGATCCGAGGTGCCCCGATCCCGGTTATTCACCGTCTTGTCCAACCCGTAGCCCCGTGCCGCACTGTAAATCATGGTGTTGGAAACCCGGGTATAGCCCGCCGCCACCGGACTTGTATCCGATCCGAAGTCGAATTTCGATCCGGAAGGCGCCGCTGCGGCTTCCGCTTGTCCCGAACCGGACGCTCCGGACCCGAGGATCAGGCTGACAGAGAGTACGGCAGCCATCCATGCGGATAAGCCTCTTTTAAAGTTGTACAAACATTCTCCTCCATTCATAAGGGTGCTAATGATGTCCACTCCTGATAGCGCTTTCAGCATAGCATATCAACTGAAGCCTAATCTTTACGCAAGTTTGCGGAGTTCATTTCCAAACTTTCATTTTTTTGTCTTACTTAGGATGGAGCAGACGGCTAGTCCGAGATTATAACAAGAAAAAAAGCCCGCTATTCGCGGGCTTGAGCTTGTGAGAGACTGATGATGATGTTGGGGGGACGCATCGGGACACAGCAAAGTTGAGCATTGTCGAATAACTTGTGGACCGTGGATCCGTTATTTCACCCAAAATGGCGCTTTATCTATGGTGATCGGACTTGAGATCCTTTATTGGGCCAAATTACACTATTTTCGCTTGAAAAATTAGCAAATAACGGACTCACTGTCCGATCGCTCTGTAAAAGAAGCAGAATTTCAAGGAATAGCGGATCCTGTGTCCGATAGCCCGCTTGCAAATTTATGGGCAGCTTATTCCTCCCCTTTCAGCAGTATCTCCTGTGGAGAGGAACCCATGATCTTGAAGATTCTGCAGGTCCCCCCGGTGAGGTACCCTCCGCTCGCTGTTGTTTTCAGAAAATCTAAACTTATCGCTTATTATAAGTTTTTCTGAAAACAAAGGCAGTCGCTTGCGCTCTTCCGGAAGAAGCCCCCATGCATCCTTTCCATAATCATTCGGGTAAATGGGTTACTCTACAAACAAAAGCCCGCTCTTCGCGGGCTGTGCTTGAAACTGCCATTGTCTACCAATTCATCGATCCCAAGAAGTAACCGTAATATTATCGATATGAACGGCTCGCGGGCGGGTTAATAAAAACAGAATAATGTCCGCTATATCGCCCGGTTTCAGCATCGTATCGCGGCTTTCCTGCGACACCGGCTCTAGTTTGTGGCTCCATATGTTAGTATCGACAGCGCCCGGACTGATGGACGAGACGCGAACTCCCGAACGGCGGCTGGCCGAGATCATCGATTCCGTCAATGCCCTTGCGCCGTATTTGGAAGCGGAATAAATGCTGTCCCCGCCGCCAGCTTGAAAAGCGGCCGTCGACAAGATGTTGATAATATAGCCGGAATTTCTTTCATTCATCCGCAGCAGCGCCTCTCGGCTCATTAGAAACGTCCCGGTCAGATTCGTTTCCATGATTCGCTGCCATTGCTTCAGCTCAATTTCTTGCAGCAGCTGCTTTCCAGGCATGCTTACGCCGGCCGCATTTATCAATATATCGATTTGCCCATACATGGATACCGTCTGCTCTATGGCTTGTTTGACGGAAGCCTCGTCCCTGACATCGGTTGCTATTCCGGTAATGTTCTTCCTCACATCGGCCTCGATGGAATCGATCGACTTCCTCAGATTGCCCTCGTCTCTCGCCAGCGAGATGACATAGGCTCCATGCTTGCTCAGCATTTTGGCGGCTGCCAGACCTATTCCGGAGCTTGCTCCGGTAACTACAGCTACCTTTCCGGTAAAATCCACCTGCACGCACCTCGTTTAAGTTAGTCCGCTTACCGCATAGCGGTATTGGCATCGAAAGTTCCCTCTTAGTTCAATCACTTGCCATTTGCTCCTCCGTTTAGGACGACTTCGTTTTCGTACGCTCCGATGCAGCTCTTATTTGGTTAAGAAAATCGGCAACCTGTCCGAATGGCGGCTCGTTCAAATCTTTGGGATGATTCGCGTCCCCGTTCACCCACAAGGTCTCCAACGGAATGCAGCCCCGGTAGCTGCTGTAACGAATTCGGGTAAACAGCTCATCCAGATCGATAAGAGCATCGGTGTTCGCCCCGGCCGGTTTTCGCTTCACCTGGAAGTTGACGGTATAAGGAAGGACTGCTTCGATATCGTCATACCAGGCGTAGTCAAGACCCGTTCGATCACGGAAGTTTCTGAAAAATCCGGTATCGTTGATCAGCCCCAGATTAGGATGATCCGCCCATTGCAAAATTCGGATCACTTGATCGGCTGTGCACACCATATCTCCGTGATTTTGCATGCCGACGACAACCCCTTTGCTCGCCCCGTACTCCGCGCATTGCTGAAGTGCAGGAACGATCCTTTCGCGGGCTATCTTTTCCCAGCCATGAGCTTCGATATCCTGCGGTACAGCTCCGTTAAACACTCTCATGACTGGAGCTCCCATCTCAGCCGCTACATCGATCCAATATTTGACTCGTTTCACATCCAGCTCACGTCTCTCTTGGCTCGGATCGGCAAAATCGTTCTTTACTCCTGTTCCGCTGACGGCGATTCCCAATTCCTCGCACAGCTTTCTGATATTGGCGGCATACTCAAAGATCTCACGGTCTGATTTGGTCGGCATCGAAGCATTGTCATACCCGGGAATGTAGTACGACGTTACATCCACGGCATCGAATCCCGCGTCTTTTGCAAACCGGATCACTTGCATCGTGTCGATCGGAGGCGCTCCGTCCGTGCTGCCGTTCATCCAAGAGTTCAGATTATGGCTGAAGCTGTAGAAGTTAAGGCCGAGCTTATAATCCCCGGTATAATAAGACCCTCTTGGATGATCCGCCAAATAGCGGCTGGTTGGAACCGGTTCGTATACTTGAACATTCTCTTGCCCGTTACTCATAATAACAACTCCTTCTCCAAAATAAATTCAATGGTTACGTACTGGATGTATGGATGAAAAACCAGGATGTTAGTGTGTCTGCACAAGTTTGAATTCATTATTGCATTAATTTATTGTATTAACGTTAATACATTGTTCTGTAATTTTATGTTAAGTGAGAAAGGTTTCTATGTCAACCATTTTCTTGCATCATCAATTTCATTTGTTTGCGGAATAATTTCACATGAGAAAAACTCCTATCGTAGCATTTCAGGGATGAACAACCTTAAAGCTTTGCTCTAGCAAAACTCGCTTCGTAAGCAAGGTAGTTTTTATCGCCAATTGGAAATCTCCGATACGCTTTATCGCTTTACCGAACTTTATCTTTCCATTTGCGGTTATAAAAAACGAGACTGCAATGATTCATGCAGCCTCGTCCCGAATCAAATGGATCTAGCGATTGAACTCTTGTCGGAAAGCGAAGGCTCTCCTTCGAGCTAAGGTCGGGCTTGGCAGAGCATGACGAACACGGACGAAAGATCGCGCATGACGCATCATCCCGGACGTCTTGCCGGCATCGCGGTAATTTGGCGAATCGCGATGAGACCTTTCTCATCCAACAGCAGCTCCGCATTGCCGGTGGTCGTTATTGCAGCCGGCATGACCGGCGGACGAAGCTCCGCTCGAATATAGGGCTGTCCCTGTATCGATACGGACAACACCTGCTCACTTAGCTTGATGCAAGCCGTTGCTCGCGACATCGATGAGAACAGCGGCCGGCCATCTCTGCGCAGGAAGCTGCCATAGCTGATGAAGCATCTCTCGATATCGGATCCGTCACTCGCGTCGGAATCGGCCGGACGCGTCAGCGCAACCAGATAAGCGTCCGTCTCCCAGCCATCACAGGTCCGAATGCAATTTCGATGCATAATTCGCCCGTCGGCACGCAGGTTTAGATGCACGTCCGTTCGTTTTCCTCCGCCTTCGATCCGTACACGGATTACTTCATCGCCTTCTGTGACTGTGACATCCGGTGCCTTGCGGTCAGGATCAACCGGAGCGATCGCTGTAATGAATTTGGTATCCAATCCCGACTGCACCGTTTCATAAGATAAATACTTCACTTTCGTATCCGGAGCATGATCGGCCAATCCCTCTTTTTCCTTTACCTTCAGCTCGCTCGGGAATAAATGCTGCACCGTAACTTCCGCCTCGCCATTTTGAATGCGTAGGTGTCCGTTCGACAGCGGTATCGCTTCCCCCTCATAATGCAGCAGCCATTGCAAAGTACCCGGCTCATGAGTCCGAATATCGTCAATGATTAACATGACGTCTTCCACCCACAGAAAATGGCGGTAATTCCGTGAAAAATGGAGCGAGGTCGGCCCTGTCGCATCGGCATACACATAGCGCAGGCCTTCGTGATCCACCAGGTGGTATACTTGCCCGGGCTCCTTCACCCCTCGCGCTATATCTTGTACCGGCTGTCCTTTGCCGTTATACAGCACTACGTTGTGAGCTACACTCTGCATGTAATAGCCTTGATATTCCGGACGGCCATACGAGCAGTTCCCGGAATCGATCAGCAGCGGCTTCCCATGATGGTACAGCACAAAGGAGCCTGCATCGGCGTGGGCATGATTCCAGGTGAAGCCCGACTTGACTGCCAGAAGCGTACTGTCTTTCTTCCAGCCGTCACGCATCACCGCCCAACCGATCTCGGGATAAATCACCGAAGCATGGTCGCATGACGGTGCTTCAGCCTTCCCCGTCCAAATCCGGTCATAATATATGATGTCATAGAAACCGACCGGCGATTTCCATTCCTGGACATACCAGCGCAAACGCGCATCGCCCCATCCATTCGCCATCAGCAGCTTCACTGCTTGTGCGCCTCCATTATGAATGTGGCCGTCACCGAAATTGACGGTCAGCGGCCTTTCGGATGCCGGATAAGTGGTATGCAGGAAGAAATCCCCCGCCTTCTCCAGCATCGGAATATCCGAGAAACCGGTATACCCGCGTGTTTCTTGCAAAGCAAGACGAAATACCAAGTATTCGTACAATCCGTAATTGGCATAGTTGACGCTTTCGTAGAACGCGCCTTCTTCATCGTAGTTCGGGCTTTTGCCGCCAAGTACGCTCCCTTTGTACAGGAAATACTCAGGGAAGATGCGGACGATTTCCTCCAGCCAGCCCTCCGCCTCTTTTTCCTCTTTCAGCACCGCCAGTACGCCTACACCGGCCAACGCGATCATAACCGCCCACCAATTGTGTCCCATCGAATCAAGCGTATGAATTCGGGTTTCGGCAAACACCCAATCCCTAAGCGTTGGCAGAACGCCCAGTCCGAGTAACGCTCCGCGCACAAGCCTGCGTTCTTCGTCACTCAGAATGTCATAGATGCAGTCGTAGCCTACAGCAAAACCGTGACAGAAGCGCGATGTATTCAGCTCGGAATGCCACGGCGGATCATTTCGGAGCAACCCCTTCCCGAACCATTTGTTATAGCCGCTATAGTGAAGCAAAGCGCTCTTCAGCTTTTCGCCGTAACGAAGATCCCCCGTCACTTGGAATACAAGGCCGAGCACGGTTCCCATTCTGGCCACCTGCTCGCTTGGAGGGCCGTAACGGCCATGCTGGGAATCCTCCCCGTCTGCGTAGGCTTCATCGACAAAAGTCTCCTTGAGCAGCTCGTCCGCCTGAGTGACGAAGCCGGTCCACTCCCGTTGAAGCGCTTCATCATGCCGCAACCGTTTAACAAAGGTGCCCACCCATGAACGATCGAAATATAAGTACGGATGCTGCTTACCATGCTCCATGTTCTTGCTTCCCCCTGTCCTATCCCTTTACAAATTCGAGTAAAGCTAAAAAGCAGCCCGCCTCAACCGGTTGACTGCTTCCCATCTATTGAATGCAATTACTTTTTCTTGGCCAATTCCTGTTCAATGGCCTTATCCGCATCCTCCTGGGTTTCCCTAAGGATCGTGTTGATGTCCTTCGCGCCTGTCGCCAGATTCGTGACGACCGCGTTGACTTTCCCCGCCACGATGACATGATACGGATTCGGAGGAGCCATTTTGGCAGGCTTGATTTTTAAGGCGCCTTGAATGTTCTTATCTTTTGTCAAAGGCAGGTCGGCAAGGAAATCTTTCCTGATGGATTCGTCGGCCAGAACGGTCAAACGACTGGAGCGATTCAAAATCTTTTGCACCTCCGGCGTAGTAAACAGCTGAATCGCGTCGAAGGCGGCTTCCTTGTTCTTGGAAGTTTTGGAAATGACCATCATCTGTGCGCCTGGATCAATCGTGACCCCCGGCTTATCCTTGAAGGCCGGAGCTCCGACCAGGTCGAAATTCAGCTGCGTTCCTGCTTTCTGAATGAAGCCGAGCGTATCCGGGATCCAGTTCAAATACATCGCCGTTTGCTGATCCTTCACGAAGCTATCCTGATTCGGCGGCATCTTGCCGTCGACGACCATCCCGGGAATTTGATAAAATTCGTGCACCCTCTCCAACACGGATTTGAACGCATCATTGTTGATGAGCGCTTTATTGGTGGCCGCATCGACCAGAGACATCGATCTTACCCGTGCGATAAACTCCGGATTCGGCGGAAGGCTGCCACGAAATTGCACGCCGCCGTCGTTGTACGTCATTTTTTTCACCAGATCGACGTATTCCTCCCACGTTATTCCGTCCTTTGGATACGGTACCCCGCGCTTATCGAACAAATCCTTGTTATAAAACAGCGCCATCTGGTTCAGCGCGAAAGGAATACCGTAAATTTCCCCCTTGGGTCCCAGCTCTTTAATCCAATCGATATTGGGGCTCGAAAATTTGGCCAAGTCCATTTTGCTGGACTTCACAAAGGAACTAAGATCCGAAGGAATATCCAAATCCTGAAGCACGGAAAATCTGGAGTTCGCGCTGTACACAATGTCCGGAGTCTGACCAGCCGCCACCAGCTTGGTGATATCGTCTCTTACGATCTTCAGCGTAATGTGCGGATATTTCTCCTTCAACGGCTTGATCATAATCTGATCGAATTCTTCATCCGTCATATTCAGAAAATACGGAGCCATGGTAAGCTCGACGGGAGTCTGCGGTTTGTTCTCCGCCGTTTGCTTGGCCGGTTCCGATTCCGGTGCCGTGGCGCTCGGGCTGCTGCAGCCGGACACCATCCCCATAAGCAGAGATGCGGCAACAAGATATGCCGGAGTTTGCTTGAACCGGAAAGTGCTGGATTTGGTCATAAGATTACCCCTTCAATATGATATTGTTGATCTTTCCATTCTCTTTTTCATCTGCGAGTTTTTCATGCTTCATTTGAAGATGTTGAATCATGGAAGACAATCGGCTTGAGGTCAAGTCATGATGGGGGCACTGCTTGCTGCATCAAACGGGTCGAATAGAGCTCACTCCAATGCAGGAAATATTGGTAATCCCGGGCATTTGCATAACCATTGTAAGCCCTTACATGATTATAACAAAGCATCTCCAACAACCAATGTCTTTTCTTTGTTCTAAAATGTTGTTGTATTGCGGTTCCTTTACTTATATAATCCAAGCATCAACCACATTCTGGGGATGGGTCCTGGTGCATCGAACCATTATTGTTCATGTTAAGGAGAGAATGCGTATATGAAGCTGATCGAGATGGTAGACTTTATTGGACGCGGCCCGTTTATTCTGAACTATAAGCATGAACGGATAGGCTCCGTCTACGATATGTTTCATTCTCATCAAGGAATTGAGCTGCTTTTCGTCCACGAGGGCACAGGCCATATCGTCCTGGATCAAAAAATTTATGCGATATCGCCTAACACGCTGATCCTGTTCCAGCCATACCAGCTGCATCGGGTGTATATGGATCCCGGCGCCGGCAAGTACATAAGAAGCGTGCTTAATTTGGATCCCGTGTTCCTGGATACCCGTCTGAAGCCATTCCCGGAGCTGCGAGCCTATTTCCGGCATTTATGGAAAGAGCATGTAATTCAGCAAATCTTTCCTCAAGAGGACCGGATGGAGCTGACCCTCCTGTATCAACGGTTTCATGCCCGGCTTAGACAGGCACCGCAGGAAACCCGATATGAAGAATTCGTCATCTTCATCATCTCGTTGCTCAATTACTTGAGAGATACTACTACCAGCGCAGTCAGCAGCCAGATCCGCACCGATCATCATACCGAAAAGGTGATGGAATGGGTGGAAGCTCATTTCAAGAAAAGGTTTTCGCTGGACGAGCTTGCCGCTGAGCTGCATTTATCGCCGTACTACATCTCTCATCTATTCAAGGAAATGACAGGCTTCTCCATCATGGATTATGTAATAGCGAGACGGCTCCGCGAAGCCTGTTTGCTTCTCGGAACAACCGATATGCCCGTCAACAGCATTTGCTATGAGATCGGTCTCGACAGTACCTCCTATTTCTCGCAATGGTTCAAGAAACATATCGGCATCTCTCCCAAAGCGTTCCGGAACGAAGTGGACGATAAGTTCAAAGTGTGACAGTGACATAAAAAAAAAGCCTTGCAGAGCGCTGCAGGCTTTATTTTTTGGGGATCGTATTATACGCCAATGAATCGGGACGGCTCCTTGCGAAGCCCGGCATATTCCAGGAAACGGACGATTTCCATATCCCAGAACTCCCATGTATGCCCGAGTCCTTCAACCTCATGATACAGATAGTCGTACGGATTCCCTTCCAACGAGGTGAAAAAATCGCGCACCAGCTCGTTCAAATCGAGCCAGGGATCGAGACTCCCGCACGCGTGGTATACTCTCGGCAGCACAGCTGAGTTGACCAGCGCTTCGCGTCCAAGATGCTTCAAGTCATTATCCGTATTCTTGATGCTGCCATCCCCGAACAAAAGAATCCGGTCCCGTGCCCGCTGGGACCCGTCATTGTCAAAGGCGATATCCGACTTGTCACCCGCCGAGAAGGCTCCGATCGCCGCATACTGCTCAGGACGCGCAAGTCCTACTCTCAAGCAGCCGTAACCGCCGTTCGAATAGCCGGATATGTAATTGTCCTCTCTAGCGGATGATAACTGAGGAAGCAGATGGCAAACCACCTTCGGCAGCTCATCCGCGACATATGTGAAAAACCTTCCTCCATGAACCATGTCGGTATAACAGGAATGATGCACTCCCGGTACTACTACGGCAATGCCGTATTCCAAGGCATACCTCTCTATGCGGCTCATCCTTAGCCATGCCGTTTCATCGCCATGACCTCCATGGAGAAGCCATAGCACCTTCATCTTCCCGTCCCCCGCATACGGACGCTTTTCCTGAGGCAGGATGACGTTGACGGTCATTTCCATCCCCAACGTCTCCGAGAACATATGCATCTCTATCAATGCCATAGGTGATTCCTCCTCTCACTCGACACGGGCATCGCGCACCGGCAGCCAGTCGAGAACGCGTTCGATGCACAGATCCCAGTATTTCCACCGGTGATCTCCCGGCCCCTCCTCGTAGGTGAGCGGAAGTCCCAGCCCGGCGGCATGCTCCTTGAAACGTACGTTGGCATCGTACAGAAAATCCTCCGTACCGCACCACGCATACAGCTGCGGACAGCTTTGCCCGGACTTGGCAATGGCGGTTGCAGCCGCAAAGAGATCGTTCCTGCCGCCTTCGAGCTGCTCTCTACTCCCGAATACATCGCCTGCAAGCTTAGGGCCGATCCGGTCCCAAACATCAACGGCATCCAACGCCCCGGAGAAGGACGCTGCGGCTGCATACTTGTCAGGAGCAAGCAGCCCCGCCTTCATCGCCCCGTAGCCGCCCATGGACAGTCCGGCAATGAACCGGTCCTCCCTTGCGCCGGAAAGCGGAAACATTCTTTCGCTGATCGCTGGCAGCTCCTCGGTCAAGAAGGAGAAATAATCGCGGCCTCTCGCCATATCCGTATACCATCCAAGATGTCCGGCAGGCATAATCACCGCCAGCGGGAGCTGTTCCACGTACCTCTCGATACTGGTACGCCGCATCCATGCCGTATGATCGTCGCTCATGCCGTGCAGCAAATACAGCGTCTGGTAAGGACCCGAATCACTCACTTTGCGTGATCCTCCGGAATGGTATTGAGGCAGCAGCACCTCCATCGGTACGGGCATCCGCAGTGTTTCGGAATGATAATGTACATGAAGCCAAGCCATGTTCAAAGCCTCCTCCAATCGAACCGTATCGTAATGATTGAACCTTGTAAGTATTCGGGATCCTCATAATGTATTCCTCTTGCAGAACCCGGATTATCTCTATTGTCCCTTTCCACTTTACGCATACCCTGATACAATAATTCGGGTGAATGCGCTGTTTGCCATATGTTCTATGCTTGCTGTTTAATGAGCTTATAGGGAGTGGAGTGTTTTTTGTCGTGGAATATGTATTGGTTCTATTGGTCGGGCTTGCGGCAGGCGCTATAAGCGGAGTCATTGGTACCGGCTCATCCATTATGCTATTGCCGGTTCTCGTCCTAGTATTCGGTCCCAAGCAAGCAGTGCCTATTATGGCGGTAGCTGCCGTCATGGCCAATATTTCGAGAATTATCGCCTGGTGGAGCGAAGTGAACTGGCGGGCCTTTGCCGCTTACTCGCTGCCGGGCGTGCCTGCTGCCGCCATTGGCGCGCGAACCCTGTTGGTACTGCCGGTAAGGATGATCGATATAGCGCTCGGAATGTTTTTCCTGCTGATGATCCCCGTCAGACATTGGCTTGATGCAAAGCATTATCGAATACGCTTATGGCAGCTTTCCGTCGCTGGAGCCATCATTGGCTTCTTGACCGGCCTGGTCCTGTCAACCGGACCTCTTAGCGTGCCCGCTTTTACTTCCTATGGACTGGTAAAAGGCGCATTTCTTGCTACAGAAGCGGCCAGCTCGCTCGCACTGTACGTCAGTAAAGTTGTAACATTCCAGGAGTCCGGGGCTCTGCCTGTCGAGATGATTATTCAAGGGCTCATCGTCGGTGCCTCTTTGATGGCCGGTACATTTCTTGCCAAGTCGGTTGTCAAGCGAATGAATACGTCCACGCACCGGTATGTGCTGGATATTTTATTGCTGTGTTCCGGAATCTCCATGCTGGTGGCGGCGTTCCACTGATTTGCCATCTTCCGCTGCAGCACATCTGATAATTCAACGATACGTTTACGCTGCACGCCTGCATAAAACAAAGGCTGCCGATCCTCATCGGCAGCCTTGAACTTTGTTTATCCCTATGCGAACTATGACCAATCACCAACCATGCCCGTTATCGCCCAGCTGCCGTCGGCTCGCCCCATTAACGAGACCGAGCTCCCGGCTGCAGCTGTTCCGATGGATGATTTTACGCCGGCAGGCGTAATAATGGAGCCGCCGGAAGAGGCTGCCAGACTAAGCCGGAATGGCGAATCCACATAAAATTGAAACGCCACGGAAGCTTTTGCAGCCGGCAGGGTTAGGACGATATCCCCGGATGCGCCGGTGTTAGTGATTTGGAAGCCGGTGTAATCAAAGGATAGGGAGCCCGATGCCGTAAACGCTCGAACCTTCACAGGCCGATTTTCCGCATACAGGTCTTCCGTTGAAGGATCTATAGAGTATAAGCTCTGGCCCCCGCCCAGTACGGAGCAATTAAAATATTGGACGTTGCGAATCAGCTCCGTCTTGTTCTTTCTCAATGTGAATCCGCGCTTCATCAGAGGCGCAGAGCGTAAATCCACCGATTCGCAATCTACATAGACCGCATTTCCTATCGACGTTCTTACTTGCTGCGGCACCGTGGTAAGTATGAACGAAGAACCGTTGCTGTACGGATCGTCCGGTTGATTCACCGTGTTGCAGTTGATGGCACGGCATCGGATATAGGATCGCTTCGCGCTGTCCGCGGAGAAGGATAAGTCCGAGAACCCCGAATACTGCTCGTTTTCCGCAATACAATCGATCAGCTTAATCTCCCCGGGTACGGCTTTTGCACCGTCTCCCCCATAGTTCATAGAGAAGCCGTATGAGTTTGCTTTCGTTTTGCAGCGGTCAAACATAATATCGATACTTTCACTTAGAGCTGTCGGCTTCAGCAGCGTTACCAGAAATCCGCGTCCCGTATTTCCCTCCGCTACGCATTGAACGAACCGGATATGTTTCAACAGATCCAGCTGGCTGTTCGGTTCAATATCCACCCCGCTCTGCGGCGCAGTTCCTTTGGTATTCGTGAACCGGCAGCTTTCCACCAGCAGACCGTCAACCGATATAACGGACAACCCTTGCCTGCGGTTATTGTTCGCTTTGCAATTCCGAAGCACAATATTTTTGCAGGACAGGACGGTCGATTCGAAATAGCCTACATAAAACCCGTCGCCACCGCTATCGTTAGCGTTAACGTTCTCGATCACCACATTCTCCGAGCCGCTGATATCGAAGATATGCGCCTGCTCTCCTGACGTGTAGGCCGCCTTATTCATGCGAAAGGTCGCCCCGTTCCCGTTGATGTACACATCCTTTACGGTCTTGATACGGATTAACCGTTCATAGGCAGGACCGACGCGGCTTAAGGTGTCCACCGCTTGAATAATCGTACCCGGCTCCAGCTCGATCGCAATTTGGCCCGGAATAAAAAGCTGTCCAGTCAAATAGTACCCTGCCCGCTGCTTCGGAATGAACAGCTTACGCCCGGTAGCGGCATTTAATGCCGCCTGCAGAGCCTGCGTGTCGTTCGTTACGCCGTCCGCTTTCGTCCCGAACCAGGAAGCAATCAGCGTATCCTCATAGATCCTCTTAAACCGGCATCCATTGGTTGACACCGCCACGGTCCCTGTATTATCGGGCGTCGTACTATCGTTCGGATCATAACGGAAAAATCCCTCTTGCCCTTCGTTCGTCACGTAGTACATGATCGTGGAATCCGGCTCGGTCTCGGCCCGCAGCTCCTCCAGCTTTACCGCCAAGCACAAATGCTCGTCAAGCAATGCCGCTAGTTCTTTCGGCTTTACTTTTTTGCTCTGGTCATATACGGATTGGGTGACGGTCATTTCATTGGCATAGGCGGTGGCCGATCCCGCCCCTTTCCATAACCCTGCGGTGATAGCGGCTGCTCCTCCCATTCCTAACACCGCCAGCAGCTTTCTGCGGCTAATCAGCGCATCCTGCTTATGTTGCCGTCCTGCTGCACTCTCTTCTTCAACCTTCTGGATCACAGCTTCAACCGATTCGTTTTCTTTATTGGATTGTACAGACATAACGGAGATCGCTCCTTTATCTCATTTGTCATCCGAAAAACTACAACCTGGATCAGCCTTTCAGCCCCGTAGATGCAATGCCTTGAACGAAATATTTTTGCGCGAACAGGAATACAACCAGCACAGGAACAATGGTGATGACCGCACCTGCCATTATCAGTGTCATCCGGTTTTGAACCTCATTTTTTAGAAACAGCAGCCCGAGAGGCAGGGTGAACATTTGCTTATCCTGCAAATAAATCAACGGCTCCAGCGTGTTATTCCAAGCGCTAATGAACGTGAAGACAGCAAGAGCCGACAAAGCCGGTTTAGCGAGCGGGAGGTAAATGCGAATGAAAATGGTCCAGGGATTCGCCCCATCCACCCATGCCGCATCGTAGAGCTCCCTCGGCAGCGTCTTAAAAAACTGGTGCAGCAGGAAGATCCCGAAGGCCCCTCCCAAAAAGCTTCTGAGTATAAGCGGGTAGAATGTATCCAATGCCCCGACAGACTTCCAAATGAAATATGTCGGAATCATCGTAATCTGGGAAGGCAGCATCATCGTCCCGAGCATCGCCATAAAAATCAAGTTGCGGCCGCGGAATTGGAAGAATGCAAGGCCATAAGCGACAACTGCGCAGGAGAGCACCGTTCCGATCAGATCAAGCAAGGTCACAAAAATACTGTTCAACGTAAATTGCAAGAAGTGAACCTCAATCCAAACCTGCTTGTAATTATTCCAAACGAAGGGGTCCGGAATCAGCTTAGGCGGCAAAGTCAGCTCCGAGCCCGGAGCAGTTAAGGAGGTCGACAGCATATACAGGAACGGGACGAGCATGATGACGGAACCCAGTGCCAGAATGACATAGGCGGCGGCATGCAAGCCGATGGACGGCTTATTCATAATGCACCCACCTCTTCTCTGCAAACTTTTGAATCATCGTGATGCACAGAATTATCAGGAACAGTCCCCAGGCCATCGCAGATGCGCTGCCCATTTTGAAATTCAAGAACGAATCGCGGTAAATCAGGATGTTGGGCACCATATTC
The DNA here is from genome assembly GCF_042793215.1 of Paenibacillus sp. NPDC056579. Lineage (NCBI taxonomy): Bacteria > Bacillati > Bacillota > Bacilli > Caryophanales > Paenibacillaceae > Paenibacillus > Paenibacillus sp. NPDC056579. The sequence continues at coordinate 568,834 of NZ_JBHTVD010000001.1, read as the reverse complement.
CGGTCGGCAACCGAGATGACATCCCCTAGCATGACCAGGAACACGTCGAACGCATGAAACGCGGAAATCGTGGAAAGGATCATAACCATATACACCATGGGGGACACGAGAGGAACCGTTATTTTAGTAAATAAGGTCCAGCCCGATGCCCCGTCCATACGAGCTGCCTCCATCATTTCTTGCGAAATGTTCTGCATGCCGGCCAATATTAGAACCATGGAATACCCTGCACCCTTCCATATATTTACCAGGGCGATGGACCCAATAACGAGCCACCAGTTCCCGCTCCGGATCCAGTCCACAGGCTGGAGACCCATGGTCTGCAGAATCCAGTTAAGCAGACCGTACTCATTGTTGTAAATCCAGAGCCAGATCATGCCGCCCGCGACCCAAGGGGTAATAACGGGAAGGAAGAATACCATTCGGAATAACGATTTTCCCCGAATTTGCAGGTTGAGCAGATAAGCCAGAACAAGCGCAGCCAATGTTTGCAGAGGCACGAACAAAACCGCGAAATATCCGACATTGCGCAGCGAGAGCCAGAACACTTTCTGGTGCAGGAATTGAGTCCAGTTGCGCAATCCGATCCACTGCGGCGGGTTGAATAGATCCCACTTCGTAAAAGTCAGGTAGAAGGAGAATACGAATGGGAACAAGAAGAATACGAGCAGCTGCAGGACAAACGGTAAGGTAAACGCGAACCCCCACCAGCCTTGTTTGCGCATGGAAACACCCCTTCTCATCACTAATTCGGCTTACTTGTTGTCGTCGAGCACCTGCTGCACCTTTTGCTGTATTTCCTTCACTCCGTCTTCCGGAGTTCGCTTGCCGTCCATAATATCGTTCAGAATAGGCCCGGCCGCCGCTCTCCATTCATTCCACGACGGATTCTCGTCCAGTGTGCCTCCCGCTTCTTCGATGCCTTTCGTAAATGCCTTTTTGTTCGCCGGCTTGGAGGTTGATTTCTCCAGCTGTTCCAGCGCCGTCTTCTTCACAGGCAAGCTCGTTCCGCTTTCCGAAAGCAAGGTCTGTCCTTCGTCGCTCAAATAGTACTTAAGGAACGTCCAGCCCGCCTCCTTAACCTCCGGCTTCGATTTGGAGTACATCACCCATTGGTTAACTACCATAGGAACAAACCGTTTGCCGTCCATGCCGATCGGAATTTTGACCGTATCCCAGTCCAGATCGGGTTTGTTCTTATTGAGCGATACTTGGGTAGCATATTGGAAAAAGGTCATAGCCACCTTGCCGTTCTCGAAAAATTTGCCCGTATTGGCCGCTTCCCGGGTAGGGCTGATCTTCAGCTTGTTAATGGTATCCGCCCATGCCGTAAGTCCTTGAATCGATTTGGGATCTGCAAAGGTCGCTTTGGTCAGCGTCGGGTCCAACGCGGAGCCGCCGTATGCCCGCATCCACGGGAGCCAGCCAAGCGTAATATTGTTGCCCGCCTGGAAGCCGTAAATATCCGCTTTCCCGTCGCCGTTCGTATCCTTGGTCAGCTTCTTGGCGGCTTCGATCATATCGTTATAGGTCCAGTTGTCCGTAGGCAGCGGTACATTGTTTTCCGTGAATATCTGTTTATTAAAGGCTAGTGCTCCTGGGTTAATTCCGTGGGGAATGCCATAGATTTTGCCGTCGAGCTTGGCGGAGGTAAGAGCACTTACGTAGTCTTCCGTCTTCAAATCCCGTTTGATGTAAGGCTCCAAATTTTCAGCGACACCGCGTTTTCCGTAGCCTAGAATAACCGCATTTTCTTGCAGCCACAGATCAGGCGGATTATTTCCCGCAATGCGGGTGACGATTTTGGTCACGAAATCAGCCCAAGGCGTCTCCTCAATTTCCAGCTTAATGTTCGGATATTTGGCTTGAAAGTTGTCAATCAGCTTCTTGCTTGTAATGTCATACCCGCCAGGCAAGCCGATCTTCAGAGTGACGGGATTGGATGATGGCGTAGTCCCCGGTGCTGTCGTGCTGTTCGCACCTGGCCCGCTCTCTGTCGATGTTCCGGTAGAACAAGCCGTTAGGGAAAAAGCCATGATGAGTCCGACAACTGCCGTCTTTTTGTTCATGAGAATAACCTCCCGTTAACCATAAAGTGATTGCACTTTTTTAGCGGCTGTTACGATTTGACTGCATCAAGTATTTGACCGTCCTGCAGCAATCGGCTGCGCAAGAGCCGGTAGTCCAGATCCTGCAATGCGCACTGGTGCTCTAGAGCTAAGGCGGCGGCCGTTGCGGCGGATTGCCCGAGAATCATGAACACGGGCTCCATTCGGATAGATCCATAGGCAATATGCGTTGACGACAGGCACACGGGGACGAGCAGATTCGTACACTGTTCTCCCTTAGGGATAATAGCGCGGTAAGAGATCGGATACGGACCGTTCGGACTGATTTCGACATTCCCCTCGTTAATGCACCGTCCGTCGAGAACCAGCCGTCTGCAGTTATGGGAATCCATAGTGTACGCAGCCAAGCCTATAGAATCCTCCTCGACTCGGTAGTGGCGGCAATGCTGCTCCGTCATGACCACCTCAGCTATCATTCGTCTCGCTTCACGGATATACAGCTGGTGCGGCCATCCGCCGGTTGCCCGGAATTCATCGGCGGGCAGTCCCCATTCCCGGACCTCCGCTCGGACCGATGCGGGGACACTCTCGTCATTCGCCAGGAAATACAGCATTCCCATGTTGTAATGCACATGCTCTTGAAAAAGCTGCTCGCGGCGTGCATAATCGGCCTCCGGCCAGTCATAGTTCCTGCCGATATAATCGGTCGAAACCCCGCCCCAATTATTTAAATCGCTCTTGAAGCTCGGCATCTCCTTATTAAGCCTTAACGCGTCCCAAACTCCATTACGGATATACCGCGCCAGCAATGCAAATTCATCGCGGTTATAGTTGGGCGGTTCGGGATAAGGAAGCTGATTGTCCTTGTTGCGGCTCAAGCATATGCGGAAGTTATAGGCTTGCACCGAGCTGTCGCCTTGGCCTTGTACTCCCGGCGCGGCATCGGTAACCCCAGGCAGCAGCCCGCTGTCGATTTTGCCTTCTTTTACATAGGGGTCCACCCAGGCCATAAAGTTATGTTTGGGGTGACCGAAATGAATTCCGTTCAAAATCTCTTGATACACCGAATTCGATTCTCTTCCCACATGATACGAAACGCCCGCCTGCGCAAGCAGATCGCCTTCATAGGAAGCATCAATGAACATCGGTGCCGAAAATGTATTTCCGTTCTCCATGGTCAGCTTCCGTATACGTCCCGAGTGCATCTCTACGGATTCCAAATGCTGCTCATAGTATACCGGTATCCCGGCTTGCTCCAACCACTCCACATAGATGCGCTCCGCCACATGCGGCTCGAAAGCCCACGCTCTTCCGTCAGGCTCCTTACTGTCGTAATATTGACCAAGCGCACGGTAGAATTCGCTCGATATGCCGCCAATTGCCGCTGCCTCTCCCACATCCGTACGTCCGAGCCCGCTTGCCGTCATGCCTCCTATATGCTGGCTGAATTCGGCGATCACGGCTTTTAAGCCCATGCGGCTTGCTTGCACGGCTGCTGCAATTCCGGCCGGTGTGCCGCCGTAAATACACAGATCCGCTTCGACATGCAGTGCGGAGGTTGAATCCTTGCTGGAAGGCTTGTAGTAGTACAACTTGGAAAAGCTGCCCATGCCCATTCGGCATCCCTCTTTCTTTGCCATTAGTTTAGTGTGCCCTGCTATAATTGAGCTTTTGCAGCTGCTGCAGGAGAGTAGCGGATTGTGCTGAGCTCGGGAGTTGCCAGCTTTTTGCCGAGATGCAGCGATTCCATGCTCATATTGATCATTCCGGTGGTGAGAAAAGTCCGTTCCGCACAAACCGTTGATTGTCCTGCTATGACCATCTGCTCGATTCGTCTCGTCAGCTCGGCGAAATGGCGATAAGGACGTCCCGGCTCGCTGCTGCAGCGTGAGGCTGTAATTTCCCCGTCCCCTCCGCGGAAGGCATACACCCACTCTTTTACAAAACGCTGCAGCTGGAGAACGTAACCCTTCACACCGTCGCGATATTCCACCATGAACAGCGTGGGGATGTCGACATGGTCTCTCGGATGGCCTGGAATTTCCTCACTGGTCATTTGTAACGCTTGGAGCATCAAATCCTCAGGAACCTTACCTTGATCCATCGCAGCCCAGACGGAACGCCCCTCCAAAGCCTGAACGGAAACGATCCCCTGCTCGCCGCCCTCTCTTTGCTCGGCAAGTGACTGCAGCACTTCCATCCCATGAAAGCCATAAGATTCGAGACCAAGCCAGCTGATTACGAAAATCTCCTGTACCTTATTTAACTTGCCGGTTGGGTAGTCCGGCACTTGAGGCGTAAGAGGTATAGAGGATCCGCCTAGAAACGGCAATCCTCTCTTCTTCAGCTCACCGTAAATCCACTGTGCGTCATCCATTCGATAAGACAAATGCTTGTCGTTGAATATAGGCACTGCCAACCCTAGTTTATCCATCGCCTTGAAAGCTTCTTCAAAGAAACGGCGTCGCGGATACAGCTTCTGACGCTTCTCATTCCACGGATAGTCCCCATGCTCACCGATCAAAAGGATCCCGTCGATCGAACTGCCGTTTCGCTCGATGGCAATAGCTTCTTCGATCGTTGTGCAGACGGCAACGCCATGTGCCTGTGCTTCAGCCAACCCCATATCGTTAGCTGGAACCTGATCCAGGTACAAGGACGCTACGTCGATTTGCGGATGATACCCGAATTGGCCCAGCAGCCTGCCAAGGATTACTTCTGCATGGGAATCGGAACGGTATTCGGTTACGATTGCAGCCACTTGTTTGCGTCGTGCCGGTCCGCTCATCCTTCGACTTCCATCCTTTCATTCATCCAATTAACCACTTGTTCGAGCCAGCTTGCCGTCGATTGTATAATGGATTGCAAGCATTCAGCACCCTTTACGGCATCGGCATGAGTGTAACCATCCGTATACCCGTCCGCTCCCGTCAGCTGTCCATGCTTTCCTACAAAGGAGCCTGCTGGCCCCGCGTTAATCCATGAACGCTGCGGATGCAACGGTTGTGCTGCCCGATCGGGGGCTTCGATCCAATCCGGTTCAAGGGCTGCGACGAGCGAAGCTTCGAATCCTCCCGCATGACCCGGGACCATCCCCATATCCTGGGCGTTCTGCTCGTTAAGAGCCGTTCTCGATAGGCTCCAATAAGAGGAAGACGCAGTCCAGATGTCATGCTTCACGGCCAAATCCTGTGCGGCCTGATGCATTAATGGCTCGTTGCCCCCGTGAGCGTTCAGAAAGATGATTTTCCGGAAGCCTCCTCTCACCAAGCTTTCGCCGATATCATTCAACATCGCAAGATAGGTAGACGAGGTGAACGATAATGTACCGCCGAAGGCCAAATGGTGCTGCGAGCATCCTATAGTCAGCGTTGGTGCCAGCAGCAGCTTCATAGTGCTCGACGCCTTCCTGCAGGCTTCCAGCGCAATATGATTGCCAATGATACTGTCGGTAAACACCGGAAGATAGGGACCGTGCTGTTCGGTAGCGGCAAGCGGGACAACCACGGCATAGCCTTCCGCTGCATGGCGATTTAATACTTCCCGGGTCTTACGGTGGAACAAGAAGCCGTCGTTCATAGCGAGAACCCCCCGTCTACAGCTACCAAAGCTCCGGTAACATACGAAGCACCGTCGGACAGCAGAAAGGCTGCCAGCTCCGATACTTCCTCCGGTGTCCCCGACCGTCCAAGCGGCGTCTGCTCGGCTACCGCTTCGCGAAAGGAAAGCGGCATGGCGGCAAGCGCCTCCTGCGTCTTAATGTCGCCCGGCAGCAGCACATTGGCTCGGATCCCTTTGTCTGCGTAATCGGAAGCAATGACGCGAGTCATTTGATTGACGCCCGCTTTGGCTGCGCCATACGCCAGACAGGCCGGTTTTACCATCTGACTTAAGACGGACGATGTGTTGAGGATAGCACCGCCACCAGTCTCAATCATGAGCGGGAGCGAATATTTATTCATCAGAAAGGTGCTGGTCAGCGTGCCGAGTATCACCTGGTTCCATTCCTCTAAGGATAGCTCCAGTGCCGGTTTATAGATTTGGGTATAGGCGTTGTGGTACAATCCGTCCAATCGCCCCCAACGATCCTGAATTGCTTGCATCCCCAACTGGATTTGGGATTCGTCTCGTGCGTCCAGCTGCAAATACATAACTTGCTCTTGCCATACTTTCTCATCCAGCACTTTGCCAAGCTTCAGAGCAGCGCCCTCCGGATCAGCCAGATCGCTTGCAATGACAACGGCTCCCCGTTCTGCAAACAGTTTAACCGCCGACAATCCGAGCTTGCCTAACGATCCTGTAATATGAATTACTTTATTGTGCAGCTGCAACATTGTCATCCTCCCATGAAGGCAGTTTTAACCTTGATCGGTCTCCATCAACAAGCAGGCGGTCAGCGAGGCGGACCAGTGAAAATCGCGAACCACATCCATTTTCCGTCTGATGTCATAGATCCCTGACGTAGGACCTTTTCTATCGCAGGCTGGAGGCGGAATTTGACCGGAAGAATCGTAATATTCGAAGATAACGCCGAACTGCTCGTAATTGCTTTGGACCATTTCGATTGTCGTGGCGGCCAGCTCGTTCGCCTCTTCCACTCTACCCTGCTTAATCAATCCCATGTACACAAGATAATTCATATTGATCCATACCGGCCCTCTCCACATGTCCGTTCCATAGGTCGGTTCCGATAGGGCTGTTGTCGGGACAGGGTACTTCGTCAGAAAATGCCGCGGATCCCGCAAATGGCTGATTAACCGCTCCGTCCGCTCTTGCGGCAGCGGCTTAAGCAGCAGCGGCAGCAACCCGCTCACCGCTCTCACCCGAGAGCTGCTGCCGTCCATCTCTCTATCAAAATAGAAGCCTTCATGTTCGTCCCAGAGCAGCAACTGGATCTGTTCATTCAGATAGGAAGCCTTCTTCCTCCAATACTCCGCTTTCTCTTCTTCCCCGAGCACATCAGCTATTAATGAGATACATTCAGCCTCGTGAGCGGCGAATACGGAGAAATCGACTGCGTCCAGCGTGGCGGCGCGATCAAACCTTGGGGAATTATCCATTCCGGATTCTCCGGAGCGGCACAGCGGATTGCCTTCGATCATCCACTCCAACAGCCCGTTGCCATTCCGGTCTCTATTCGTCAAGTCCCAGGTAAGATACCGTTCCAGGACAGGAAGCGCATATTGCAGGTGAGCGAGGCGCTTAGTGTGAAGGTAATTTTCCCATACGCCCCAGGCAAGCAGCGGAGGCTGAGTTATGCTCGAGCACGTACCGTCAACTCTGGTCATATGAGGGATCATTCCGCTCTCCAGCTGTGTATCCAGTACGGATTTTAGAAAATCCCAGGATAACAGAGGATCCAGCTTATTCATGGCTATCGTATGAAATACGGAATCCCACAGCCACATAGCTTGATGGGGAACGCGGTCCGGAGTCGACCATCGCTGTTGAATAACGCCCTCGGGAGAGAGCGTATTCACTTTCATAACGCTGAAGCATTTGTTTAGCAGCTGCTGTTTCGTTGAATCGGCAATTGTAGGAACATTCCGGTAAAACCGCAGCCTATCTTCCGCTGTCTTCGCAGCATCCAGCTCCAACCCTTCCAATGCCCGCTTTGATGCCTCTTCGACCTGCCGTCCGAAAGCCAGCGACCAACGTTCCTTATCCCGAACAAGCACCACCGCATCCTGCCCGTTCTTCGATTTTGTAATAATAAGATTGTCTTCCCGCCACGATTCACCGCCATCGCTCTGCTCGAAGCTTAATTGTATAAGGACTGCCGATGGTGCAGTTCCTATGAGCGTATGCCAGCTGGAATACACAGCCAGTAAGCTTCCTTCCTCCAATTCGGTCAGGAGCACGTCTCCCGTGCAAATCCTTACGTTACCAGACTGAGGAACTTCAAACGACAGCAATCTCCGCTGGGGTGTATGGAATAACAAGCTGTACCCCGTCGCTCCTAGTGAAGCTACGAATCCGGAGCTCGAATCCGTCGGTCCGTCATAACCGGAGAAGGCGAATAATGCCCCTTCCTTCCAAATATCAGGTAAATGTGATTGAACATGCAATGGCGTCAAGCTCGTCAACGGACTCTCTCCCCTTATGAATTGCTTTTATTGATATCATTATGCGCAATTCGGAGCACGTCTTCTATAGAACAATCTGCGCTTTCGTTGCATGATTTTGCTCTTTTCTCGTTACGGCTGCAGCAAGCTATGGTATACTAATCTTCAAAAGAACCTTAAGGCGGGTGGCTGCATGGATGCTGTGAAGAAGATCGAGCCTTTCGAAGGTAAGCGCTTCCCATTGAGGATGACGGAAGTCGTAAGCTGCTCTCATCTGGTCAGACCGCATTGGCACGAGCACCTTGAATTCATTCATCTTGTCGATGGTGAAGCTCAGCTGCATATTGACAACCGAACGTTTGTCATCTGCGCACCGGCCATTATTTTTGTTAACAGCTGCAAAATACATTCGATGCACTCCTTGCATGGGACAAGCAGTACGATCCACGGCATGATATTCGACATGTCTTTATTGGCAAGCTCTTTCGACCTATCCGAGACGCAGCATGTATATTCCCGTTTCCTTCATTCCGCTCCGATCCTGGAGCCTTTCGTGCCCTCACATCCGCTTTGGAACGAGCTTCACGCCCATTTTGTTTCCGCATTCAGCGAATACACGAATCAAGATATCGGCAGCGAGCACCTTATTATATCTTCCCTGTTCCGGATAATGATTCCTCTTCTACGAAGCTTTCAGCAAGAACAGTGCCTATCCAAAGACGTAAGCAAGCATTCCGCTCAATATCTGCGTTTGAAGCCGGCTCTCGACTACATAGAGTCCAACTATGCTGAAAAAATATATACCGACACCCTAGGGTCCCTTGTGAATATGAGCCCCTTCCATTTCACGCGTTTTTTCAAAAAGGTCACGGGTGTAACTCCGACGAACTACATCAATCGATACAGGGTCGATATGGCTAAGCGTCTGCTGATCCAGCAAGACTTGTCGATTACGCAAATTGCAGATTTAACCGGGTTTTGTAATGTCAATTATTTTGATAAGGTGTTTAAGGAAATGAATGGCTTTACTCCGCTTGAGCTTAGAAAGCAATTCACCGACAGCTAAACGGTCCGCCAAGGTCAGGAGAGAGACTGGGACCGCTGCTTTTAGCTCTCTCACGTCCTCATCGATTCATCAGGCTGGTAAAAGTGAACCCAGCTCAGCTTCTTCGCGCCTTGAACAACCAGCTCCGTCATCTGGTTCCAAGTCTCTTCCTTCCATCGCGTTAGTGGAATGGAAATGCTCATTGCGGCAATCATTTCTTGATTGGCATTGACTATGGGAGCAGCTGCGCAGCGAACGCCTTGAACCGCTTCCCCGTTGCTGAATGAAACGCCGGTTCGACGAATTTCATCCAGCTGCTTCTTCAGCACATCCCACTCGGAAATGGTTGTATCGGTAAGAAGCCCCAGCTCCTCCTCCTCCTGATACAGCTCTGCCAATTTTTCGTCGCTCAATGAGCTTAAGAACAGCTTCCCCATAGCCGTTGTATGTAGCGGAAGCTGCATCCCTAAGTGGGATACGAAGCGTACCGGGTGCGTGCTTTGTCTCTCCGCAATGTACAATATATTTCGCCCGCTCCGGATCGACAAATACACCGCTTCATTCACTTCTGCAACGATTTGTTGAGCGACATACTGGAACTCGGCAGTCAAGTTGGTATGCTGGGCATATTTCGCTCCGATCTGAAAAATTTTGTAGCCAAGGCGAAACATTTTGCCATGCTCATCCTTCTCCAAATAGCCTCTGTGAACCAGATTTTGCAGTATTTTGAACAAGCTGCTTGTCGGAAGCTCCAATCGACGGGAAATGTCCATTAAGCTTAGCTCCCTGACATCGGCTTCGGCAAACAATTCAAAGATGTCCAGAACACGATCGGCCGATTTGACCGTTGGATTCGTTTTGTCCGTTGTCATCCCTTTTCCTTCCTTTATACAAATAGTAAAGTACCGAACCTTTCGGCTGCATGGAACGAAGGATTATAAGTCGGAGACCAGGCAGAGTAGTGTCTTACTCCCGAAACCTCCTGATCAATCCGGTAAAAGTTGATCCTCCAGCTATCCCCTTCTGCAGGTACGGAAGCAAATTGATCCAAGGGCATCACGATCTGATAGTGAAAGGCTCCATTATCGTCCCGGGTCACCGAAGTCTGCAAGCCCTCCATGTCCCACGAAGTATCCACCTCTAACCGTCCGCCTGGTTTCGTGAAGTTATGGTTAGTCACGATGGCATCGAATATGACATTGTTCGGACTGAGCTCGATTTCCATATATCGGGTTCCATTTCCCGTTTCGTCTATGAAAATTTCCACGACATCCTGCTCGTAAAGCGGTTCATCCCTCTCGGTATAAGAAGAAATCACGAAATCGTCTTGACATTCGAATCGAAAATACAAGGCGATGCTATCCCGGCAGCACTGTACGACAGTACGGAGAGCCGCTCGTTCTCCTGTCGGGGAGTCTGCCAGCTCCACCTTCGGCAATGACTCCCAATTAGCAGAATCCAGTCCTGATTGTACCCGCTCGCAGCGGTATGTATAGCTTGATGTCGTCATGTCAGTATCATCCTTATCGTTTTGTTTATCCTTTGGGTAAAATGGCGATAGCGTCAATCTCTACCAATATATCATAATTTAAATCGCAGTATACGGCTGTCCTTGCCGGAAATGGATAAGAGAAATAAGTTCTGTACACCTGATTGAATTCATCGTAGAGCGCTCTTTCTTTCAAATATACGTTCACTTTGACTATATCCTGCAGCGAAGCGCCCGCCTCTTGCAAAATACGCTCAATGTTAGCCAGCGTCTGTATTGTTTGCGCTTGTAAATCCGGACCCACCACCCGGCCGGTATCAGGGTCCAACCCTCCTTGACCGGAAACGAATAGGAAGCCTCCCGCCGCTATGGCGGAAGAAAACGGCATTGTACTTGCCTCTTGCGTCGCAACAGGTTGTTTACTTTGATGCATCTGGAGTCACTCCTTCATTTTATCTTGTTTCCATTATCTTGTTTCCACAAAGCCCAGCAGCGCCCCGGAATATCCGTGCGGAAGCTTTCAATCGCTCCCGTATCGGCAACGGTAACATAGCATGTGCATCCATCAGCGCCTCCGAATGTGACGTTCGTGCATAATTTGCCGGTCAAGGCAACCTCCCTGACCAATAGGCCATCCGGAGACAGAACGGCAATCGTTCCCTTTCCATACCTGGTGACGTAAAGATTTCCGGTCATATCACAGCGCATCCCGTCTAAGCCATAATCGGCAAACTCGTAGAACAGCCGCTTGTTGCTTATTTCATCCCGTTCAGACAAATCGTACTTCCATATCCTCCGTTGAACCGTTTCGTTCACATACAATGTCCGCTCGTCACTGCTCACTTCAATGCCGTTCGTCGTTCCCATCCCGGCTTCAAGCAGCACACACCGGCCATTCCGGTCGATTCTCCACAGCTGCCCGTCTCCCTGCTTCCAATTCGGGTCGCTTGCAAACCAGGTTTCCTTCCACGTTACAGCCAGGTCATTCGGTTGATTCATCGTAGGTTCATGGACGAATACCGATACTTCCTTCGTGGTCATATCCGCTTTCAGAATACGGTGACCCGTATAATCGGCTATATACATAGTGCCGGACCTGCTGAAGCGAATGGCATTCCCGGTAGCCCCTTCCGGCAGCTGGAGGAACAGGCTTCCCTCTCCGTCCGGTGTGACTTTGCCGATCGTATGCTTGGTTGAGAAGTTCACGGCATACAGATTTCCCATTGCATCACAGGCTGGACCTTCAATACCGGTTGTGAACATGTGAGGAGCCGTTAATCTGCTGCTGACAAAGAACAAGCTCGTTCACCTCTTTTCCCGCACGTCAAACGTTATTGCCCTATTCGCTTCATAACCTTCTCCACGGCAACGAGCGTCTCTTTCACTTCGTCCTCGCCGTGAGCCGTGGATACATACCAAAGCCCGTTGGGTCGAACCAGAATTCCCTCTTTCAGCATTTCTTCGGCGAATCGAGCATACAAACCGGTATCGCGCTGATTGAACGTATCGAAGTCCGCGACTTCCGGCCGATCAATAAACATGAGGTGGAACACGGGACCCAGCTGGTTAATAACCGCCGGGATTCCTTGTCGTTTGAAGAGCGAGCGCATTTCCTTGGCCAGCAAGCTTGCAGTATTCTCCATGTGAACAAATGCCTGCCCATTTCCCTTCGCCAGCTCCTCGATGACTGCGATACCAGCGGCCGTAGACAGACCGTTTCCGTTTAAAGTCCCGAGATGCATAACCTTACCACTTGCAATAAGACGCATAATGTCTTGTTTGCCGGCAACGGCACTTAATGGAATCCCGCCCCCCAAAGCCTTACCGATAGTCACCAGATCCGGCGTAATGCCGAATCGTCCGTGAGCGCCGCCTAATCCTAACCGGAAGCCGGTTATGACTTCATCCCATATCAGCACAATGCCGAACCGGGCCGTCAGCTCCCTCATTCGCTCCATATACCCCGTCCTCGGCGCAATGCAGCCGGAATTGCACATCACTGGCTCGGTGATGACCGCTGCAATTTCATGATGATGCTTCGTTAACGTTTCCTCCAGCGCAATGGGATCGTTCCACGGGATGAGAAGGATGTCTTGCAAGCTATTCCTGCTTTGACCTCCGGTTCCAGGTGCAATGTCCGTATTGTCGTCTCCCAAGCCCCCTGAAGCGATAAAATCCGGACTTGGAAATGAAGTGAAAATCGCATCCGACCAGCCATGATAATGACCGCTGAATCGGACGATTTTGGATTTGCCTGTATAAGCGCGTGCCAGACGAAGCGCCAGCATCACCGCTTCCGTGCCCGATCCGCTGAAAGCAACCTGGTCCGCACATGGCAGTACTTCCGTAAGCCGCCGTGCGAGCTCAATCTCTCCTTCATGCTGCATGCCGTACGTGCTCCCCCGCTGCAGAGCTTGGTTCATACGTTCATTGAACGCAGGATGGGCATGCCCTAGGATTAACGGTCCATAGGCCAGCATATAATCGATATACTCATTCTGATCGACATCACGAAGTCTAGCTCCATAAGCCTGCTGGACATAAAGGGGAGTCGGCTTCATCGATGCTCGAAGACTGCTTGCCACTCCCCCCGCCAAATAAGTCTCGGCTTCCTGTAATTTTGCTGCAGATTGTTCGTATCGTGTCACTGGGCATGCTCCTTTTCTAAGGACATGAATGGATGGATCGGTAGATGCAAATTTCGATAAACAAGATGATCGAGCGAGACGGTGCAGCATCCGGGCGTATCCACCGGAATGACTTGTTTGGCGACCGGTCCGTACGCACTAATCCATGCGATAGCGGATTTTACTACAATGATGTGAAAGGATGCCGGGTCCAATCCGAGGGACGCCGCATGACCGATATCCCAAGGCGGAACTCGCTGTTCCGTCAAAATGATCGTTACTTCCCCTGCTTCGATGACAGCTGTCGTGCCCATATTGGCTGCCTGCCCCTTCATGTATGGCCCTCGATGCGTGTACCGGCCGTCGGAAAGCAGCCGTACCCTTCCCTCGACAGGAACGGGTTCTCCATGAAGACGATCGCTTTTCCCGCCGACCTTGCATTTCATCCTAGCTCCTACGCCGACTCGGACCGCAGCCGCAACCGCTTCAGGATCCCGAAGCATAATGAGACTTGGTTTGGGGAACTTCAGCAGCGCGGGCAGTATATGCGTGCCGTCCGCCGGAGCTCCTCCTCCGACATTATCGGATCCCTCAACCAGAATGACAGGCCCTTCCTTGGCATCTAGTGCTTCCTTCATCGCCTGTTCCAACGAGAGCTGCTTCGTCACAAATTCATCACGGAGTGACCATGCAAGCTGAGCCAGACTATCGGCATAGCTTATTGCCAATTGTTCATTCCGATTGGTTGTCACAACAAAGGCCATCCCTGCACAAGGGACGTCGCTATACGGAAACCCGCCGCATACGGTTACATTGAGCACTTCAGGATCGTTTTCGATCTCAAAGGCCGTCTCCATGATCCTCTTCATGACGCCTTCTGTAGTGATCATCGTTTGCGGAACAACCAGCATGTTCGGCCGTGCGATAGCGATGGTCGGATGAATCTCTCCTCGAATGTGACATATCAGCAGATCGACCGCTTCCATTCCGCGTTCATAAGCATCGATATGAGGATAGGTATCGTATCCTACCAGCAGGTTGCATAATTCGGGCATTTGCGCTCCCAAATTGGCATGCAGATCTACCGTCACCGCGACGGGCATTTCCCGGCCGACAACAGAACGGATAGTCTCCAGCAAGGCCACTTCCATATCGGAGTGCTGCTCGGATACCATCGCTCCATGCAGGATGACAACCAATCCATCGAGCCCTGTCTTTACAGAGGCTGCTATCTGTTCCATCAGGCGCTGTGCCGCCTCTGCCGACACGATTCCGCTTGGAGTTGCCGACGCATAAATCCCGGGCTCAAGCAGAACGCTCCGTTGATCCGCAGCCTCGATAACGCCTCCCATGGTTGTGCGGGTATGCCGGAATGCTTCCAGAAAAGCCTCTTTCCCTACGGTGAAACCATCGAGAAAGTCCTCCCATTGCGTTAATCCAGGTGCGAATGTATTCGTTTCATGATAGACGCCTACTACACCAATGCGCAGCTGAGCTGACAAGAGTACGGGTCACCTGCCTTGTTCCATATATTGGGTTTGAGAGATTATGGAAACAGTGTAGCACGAGTCAATATTTTATATCAAGAAAATAATTTTACATTTAGAAATTTTTATTGTGGTCCAGGCAAAAAAAAGCGCCTGACTTGTTGTCAGAACGCTTTTCACTATGCTGCCGCCCGGCTTCCTTTCGTTCCGTACCGGCTGCGAGCACTTGTTGAGTTTTCCGCACCTAGATCGGTCACTATCGTTCAGCCAGGATTTTAATATCCTTGCTGTATAAAATGGATTTCTCATACCCTTTAGTAACCGTATGAATCATCGCTATCCCTAGCTCTTTTAACGTTATCACCCCTTGCGGAACAAGAAGCTTCACAATCGGATACAGCCAGGACAGAGCATAATAATACCCGTGAGTATGCTTCAATCCTTTTGTCGGATGGATGTAACCCGGCCGGAACATATAAGTTTTTTTGAACGGCAGCTGCAGCAGCTCGTTCTCCGTCTTTCCTTTCACCCTTGCCCACATGCTTCTCCCCTTCTCCGAGCTGTCGGTCCCGCTCCCGGAAACATAACAAAATACCATGCCGGGATTCAGCTTGCATAACATGCCTGCTGCATGCAGGGTCAGCTCATAGGTCATCCGGTAATATTCTTCTTCTTTCATCCCAACAGAAGAAACACCGAGGCAAAAATAACAGGCATCGTGGCCTGCCAGCTGCGATTCGATCGGGGATAAATCGAAAAAATCGGCATGGATAATCTCCCTCAATTTGCCATGGACGATTCCGCACGGCTTACGGTTTATAACTAACACTTGTTCAATATCCGGATGCATCAAGCATTCATGCACCACGCCCTCCCCTACCATTCCCGTAGCTCCGGTGACTATCACTTTGGTCTTGCCGCCTGAGTCCCCGTTTCTCGCTTGCGTAATGTCCATACATGCCCTCCATCTTCGGATTTACCGTAAGAAGACCGCCCGGTTACCCGAGCAGTCCTCTGCTTATCTTAGCTATGTACTTTCTTCATCTGTCCAGCTCTCTGCTTTGTATAGGAAAGAGGCTGCGCACTCTTCCGTCCCTTAACCATATGCCGCCCCAAGCCAATATGGCGATATAAACCGGAAACAACACATGAGTAAACAACGGTGCATCCATACGTACGTGCGTAGCAATGACTCCGCCGAAATAGCCGGTTAGCAGCAGAGCTCCTAAGAACGATGTACGAGGGATCGCATACAAAATAGTCGATATAAGCCCCAAAATTCCAATAACCGCAATATGATGCTCCGCAAATCCAAGTACCAACGTACCTTCTACTACCGGTGCCGGTTTGACCAGCTTCATGATACTATCAAACAGCATAAACAAAATGACAATTCCGCTCATGATACGTGACGTCCAGAGAGTTCCTTTGGAAATGTTAGCTTTCATCGATTAGCCACCTTTTCGTGAATTTGGTTGATTTCATCTTAACACATACAAAGGAGCCGAATTTCTTTCAGATTGCTTTTTTCGCAAATAGTGCGCTGTCCATCTAAATGAAATCTTACTATACGCCTAACAATTGCAATCCCAGCTTTACGCTGATATGATCACGCTGCTCCGTCAAGTAGTGAGCATAATATGCAGTGACCGGCGCCTTGTATTCACATGGCAGCTCGACCAGCTCCTCCTTATCCAAGTAGGGCTGTGCCACGGACCGCGGTAAAAACCCGAACCCCGCCCCCTTTAAGAGCATCGTAAGCAGGATCATGGAATGATCCGTTTGTAAGGGCGGAACATATCCCGCGCCAACCATTTGGGCAAACCATTCCTGGAACGCCGCCCCCCATTCAATATGACAATACTCCGGGGAATAAAAATCGGCCCTGCTGACGATCGAACCTCTTGGCTTGGCCGAAACAAGAACATATTCATCCTCAAACAGACATTGTGCCGAGACTTTCGGGTGGGACGGAGCGTCATTGCGAATCGCAACATGAACCAGGCCATCCAGCAAAAGATCTCTAATCATATAGCTTGAATCAATATAGCTTAGAAACTTGACCGCTACCTTCGGACGGTTCCTCCGGAACGAGAGGATTTGCTCCAAATAACGAAAATGCCAGACAGCTCCCGGTCCGCTCAAAATGATATAGTGCTCCAGCTCCTCCGATAACGTCACTTTGCTTTCTTCAAACAGCCTCAGCATCCTCTCTGCGTATGGAAGAAACGCTGTTCCAGCCGGAGTCAAGCTTACATTCCGGTTGTCGCGAAGCAGCAAAACCTTGCCTATCTCACTCTCCAGCCCTTTAATTCTGGCAGTTACAGCGGATTGGGAAATATGCAAATGCTCCGAGGCTTTTGTAAAATTACGGTACTTGCACACGGCCAAATAAGCTTCCAAATGAGATAAATCCACTTTGCACACCTCAATGATTCGATTTATTAATTATTAGCATTTGTAAAATTCGTTATACAAATAGTACATTTTTCGATACGATTTCACTATAGCGGAAAAATTGTGATTATTAACAACCCAGCTGGAGGAGATGAAAAAATGTCAGACAATCTCTCAATAAAACAAATCCATTCCATTAGCCCTCACAGAAACGAGCTTACAGAGCTTCTGATCGAGGTGGTACAAGATGGGGCTTCGATCGGGTTTCTGCCTCCGTTATCAGTCGCGGATGCAGAGCATTACTGGGATCACGTAGTAAATCCTGATGTCGTACTATTTGTCGCAGCGATAAATCAACGGGTCGTTGGGAGCGTTCAGCTTCATCTGTGTACGAAACCGAACGGAACTCATCGGGCCGAAATCGCCAAATTGATGACCCGCCCTTCGTTTCGCCGCAACGGTATCGGTCGATTGCTTATGCAGGCCGCTGAGGAGCGGGGCAAGCAGGAGAACAGGTCGCTGCTGGTTCTGGATACAAGAGAGGGGGATCCTTCCAATCGCCTGTATACATCGCTAGGATATGAACAAGCCGGCCGAATCCCTTGTTATGCACAATCTGCTGACGGCAGCCTCGATGCAACGGTTATCTATTATAAAATCATATGATAATGTTCATATAAACCTGGGCACCTCTAAGCGCAAAAAATCCGGGTCATCCACTTCATGTGAATGTCCGGATCTCCAATCCTGCTACGCTTCCATCGTTGATTCGGTATATGCATCGCTCATCGTCGATACAAGCCTGCGGTATACATCTCCTTTGGCCATCAATTCGTAATGCGTCCCTTGCTCGACCACTTTGCCGGACTGAATGACCATTATCAGATCGGCGTTGCGGATTGTCGACAGCCTGTGGGCGATGATTAACGTCGTCTTCCCTGCTCGCAGCTCATCGAGATTTTTTTGCAGCTTCTGCTCCGTTTCCATATCCAGCGCCGATGTCGCTTCGTCCAAAATGAGAATTTCCGGGTCGCCCATAACCGCTCTGGCTATGGCTACCCGCTGCCTCTGGCCGCCGGATAACGTATAACCGCGTTCACCGACTATCGTATCGTACCCCTGATCCAGCGACATGATAAAATCGTGAATTTGCGCAGCGCGGCAAGCCTCGATCATTTGACTCTCGGTAATCCCTTCCCGCCCAAGCAGCAAATTGTTGCGGACCGTATCCGGCAGCATAAACGGCTCCTGGAATACGACGGCCACTTTGCCCATCCAATCAGCCATTTGTATATCGGAGAGCGGAATGCCGTTGACGCGGATCGAACCGCCGCTAGGCTCGAAGAACCTTAACAAAAGCTGGGTAACGGTAGATTTGCCGCCTCCGCTGGAACCGACAATGGCAATTTTCTCCCCGAAAGGAAACGCTAAATTCATCTTGTCCAGAATGATCCGGTCCGTTCCCGGATAGCTGAAGGTGACCTCATCGAATTCCAGGCTGCGAATCTTGGACTGCATCGGCACGGTGCCGTCATTCATTTTCTCTTGATCGAAAATCCCTTTGACGCGGTCGACAAAGGCCAGCTTTCCGGACATGTTCATAACAAAATCGAATACTGTCTGAAAATTGGTAAATAACTGGTTCGAATATTGATATACGATGACGAACAACCCGATCGAGACATCTCCTTTGATTACCGAATAACCGCCGAAGATGAGCACGCTCATCCTTCCGATCCATTGGACGCTGTTGCTCAAGAGAAGCTGGGTATTCGACAGCTTGCCGTTCTGCATGACCTTATCGAAGAAAAGATTAAAGGAGCCGCGGAACAGCTTCTCTTCCCACGTCATCCGGTTATAGGCGATAACTTCCCGCGTCGAGGAGATGCCTTCCTCAATTTTGGTAAGCAAATCGCCGCGCTTCTCCTGCATTTCCTTTGTTTGCTGCCTCATGATCGGGGCGTAATAGCGGCCGATTCCGATATACAATGCGCTGAACACAGCAACAATAGCCAGTACAATCGGGCTGTTCCAGCCGATGATGATCATGAGAAGCGCCGTACCCGCAACCTGTTGAAGGCCACGGGGCAATTCTTCGGCGACGAATGTAGATACGTTCTGCAGGTCGCTTGTAAAATACTGCACCCATTTGGCCGTCCTGCTGTCTTGAATCGAGCTGACCGGGGTCCGCTGGATGACAGACATCAAGCTGCTGCCGATTTGTTTATGAAGCACAAGCCCGTTCATTCTTGTCAAATATCTGCCCCACCATGTCAGCACATAAGAGGATGTATAGGTAAAAGTGAAGTACAGCAGCACCCAGCTCAGCTTGTCGTAATGCTTGCCGACGAGTACATCGTCGATCAAAAACTTTTGCGAGCCCTGCGCCATAATTTGCGCGGACTGCGAGAGGACCAGCACCAGCATGCTGAGCAGAATGCCCCAGCGCGCCTTGACCGCATAGCCCCATATCCATCGGATTGTCTCCATCTGCCTATTCCTTCCTTCTATCCGTGAGCGATACGGTCCGTTTCCAATTCATACAGCCAGCCGCGGCCTGCAATGAGCTCGTCATAGCTGCCGACCTCCGCCACCTTTCCGTCCTTCAATACAACGATCCGGTCATAATCGCGAACGGTAGATAGACGATGGGCAACCGTTATGGTCGTACGTCCATTCATTAGATGCTCAAGAGCGTTCAGCACCTCGCGTTCGCTGACGTTGTCGAGTGCGGAGGTAGCCTCATCCAGCAGGACGATACGCGGATTTTTGATGAACATCCGTGCTATTGCGATGCGCTGGCGCTGCCCCCCTGACAGCTTCACGCCGCGTTCCCCAACATTGGTATCGTATCCGTTCGGCAGCGCCGTAATGAAGTCGTGCGCGTTCGCCGCTTTGGCTGCTTCATGCACCTCGGCTTCCGTAGCTTCGGGATTGCCGAAGCGGATATTTTCCATAATGGTCGTACCGAACAGGTACGTCTCCTGAAACACAATGCCGATCCCATCCCTCAGCTGATCCAGCGACATCTCCTTCAGCGGTACGCCGTCGAGACGTATTTCTCCCGCGTTGGGGTCATAAAACCGGTCTATCAGCTTTAACAATGTAGACTTGCCGTTGCCGCTGGTGCCGACAAAAGCAACTCGTTCACCCGCTTGAATCTCCAGCGTAAAGTTGGTCAAAATCTGCCGGTCGTTATAGCCGAACCGGACACCGCGGAAGCTGACATTTCCGTGAATGCGCGGCAATACTTTGGGCTGCGCAGCCTCCTTCACATCCGGCTCGAGACCCATGAAATCCTTCAGCTTCTCCCCTTGGTGCAGCAGCAAGCTTTGATCCATAAAAATAGAGACCAGCTGCGACGATTGACGGCTCAGCATTTGGTAATACATTGTGAACGCAACGAACTCGCCGACGGTCAGCGAGCCTATCCGGTTCAAGTACGCTCCGTACACGAACATGACCATCATCCCGGCAAACGAAGACAGCTGACGGGCCAGTGCCCGCAGTCCGCGGTACACAAACTGCATCTTCTGGCTCTCGTTGTAGCTCTCGTGCTTTTGCTGAAACCGTTCGAGGTCCCACGATTCGCTCCGGTACGCCCGCATTTCCGTTATGCCGGTAATGCTCTCGTAGATTTTACGGTTCCAATCCGTTCTGCGGTCTCTGGCGATTTTGCCCCAAAAGGACGTTTTTTTCGTCAGAAACGGCCCGACCAAGTAATACAGCAAAAAACAGGGCAGCGTGGCGAGCGTAAGCGCCGCATTCATGTGCAGCACGAAGCCTAAAGCAACGAACAGCAGCAGCGCATTATTGATGAGACTTGGAAAATGCCGCTGGTAAATGCTCTGCACCGCCTGCACATCGCTGTTCAGCAGCGACAGCGTCTCTCCTACCGCGTGGCTCTCGTAATACGAGAAGCTGAGCCGGCGCAGCTGCTTGATACAGTCGAATTGGAGATCGCGCGAAGCTTTCTCCCGAATGAGCCGCGACAGCAGGTTGTTGGCAGCCATTGCGGCGAACATACATAATAGGATCAGCACCAGACCGCCTATAATCAGCTTGAATTTCTCAGCGTTGCCTGCCATGACAATATCGTCAATGATGTGCTGCAGTACCCGGAAAATACTCATTTGTGAAAGCGATATCAACAATCCGCACACAATAAACAGAAGCATTTGCCATTTGTACGGCTTGAGATAAGTCAGGAGCCACATATAAATTTTAAAATAATACATTCCGTTTTTATCCGGGTCCCGTTCAAATTCCATTCTTCGCATTCGTGCTCTCGGCACTTGTTCCAAGCAGCTCATCCCTTCCGTATTTACGTAAGCAAGATTATCCATCAAATATCAGAATATCACAGTAAGGATCGCCGTTGAAATGGATGATGTTATTTCAATACATGGATTAAATTGCCATGTCGAAAACCGCCTAGTTCCCGAACTCGGCATTTCGGGCTCGCGCACAGACACTCCGTTTGTGCAAATCATATAGATTCAATCGCCTTATAATCTGCTTCCTTTTTGCATATTGAATAAAGAACGTGCGTTCGCATATAATAAGTGTTGAGGTGATTCCCATGAACGCAACCGAGAAAGAAATGAATTTGATCAGCGACTACATCCTGCTGCCCATCGTCATATCGATTGTGAACAAGAACCGGCTGGAGATGGAGACATCCACCGCAATGCTGAGAAACTTGTACGCTTCGGCGGCCGAAATCGTGATGAACCGGATGCGTGAGGACTTGAATGCCGTCAGGCTGCAGCTTAAAGAGCTTAACATTTGCGTGATCGATTCCGTAGAAACCCGGGATCACGACAGCGTGCATTATCCGTATCTATTGCGCGGGCAGAGCGGGCGATTTACAATAAGAAAAGAAGCGGTGAAAGCGGAGGTCGGCCGACGGCTAAGCCGTTACATCACCGAAGTGATCAAACCGGAGGTTGTTGTCCATGATTGAAAAGTACATTTTAAGAGACGAGCCGGATAAAACGATGTTCGTCTTCGCCAAGAATGGCAAATACTACGGCCACATTGTGAAGAACAAGACGGAGAAAGCACCGGCCAAATTCGTCTTTGAAACGGAGTCGTATGAATCCGTCGAGGCGCTTAAGGCAGCCTATCCGCAGCAGGAATAGTCTGCCCCTGCTGCTTGGGGATGCGGGCATAATTACTTCAACTCACCGGCACCAGCCTCGCTTGAAATTCGTCTACGTAGCGCTAAATCTCTTCATTACGCTTCACAATAATCCGCTTCTCTTCATACTTATCGGTAATTTCCATAAGTGTGCGAATCGCTTGCTTATCGTAACCATGATTCCATTCGAAGAGGATTTGATAATGGACCCCCTCTACAATCCAGCTGTTTCCGGCTAGTGTTTCCTGCAGTATGGCGTCCCGAACCTCCCTTGATAAAGGGTTATTTATGTCTATTTCTAATATACATAGAAACGACCGAATTCCTGCTTACTTAACTTTTCCGGACAAATTTGGGGCCGGCGAGCAAGATTTCACTATAAACAAAATTTCCATCTTGCAAACGATTACATTTCACATTATACTCATTTCATTAGCTGTAGGTCAACTTAGATTGCATCTCGGTACGTCACCTCCGCTATTTTCAGGCTATCAGCTGATTAAGAAACCTATTCGACAGGAGATCGGCGTCTATAAATGAAATCGATTTCAGTCTATATGGAGGTGATGACGACCCCCTGCCATTTTGCATACAGCCATTGTAAGCACTATCCTTCCCTTGCTTTGAATCGTATCGAAGCTTTTAACCATGGTTCATATTTAAAAGGAGGTCGTATTCGTTGTATACAAAAAAACTCATAGTATTGACCGCACTGCTTGCCGTTGTCTTGTCAGGCTGCAGCCGGACAGCACCCGCCAACAATCCCGAAGCCGAGGCTCAAGCCCCTGTCAATACCGAGCCCGCCGAGCTCGTCGTGTACTATCCGTTCCCACAGGACTGGGACCAGGACAAATTCACCAAAACCTTCAGCGAGCCCCTCACCAAAAAGCATCCTCATCTTACGGTAAAATACATAGTCGGAGGCTCCAAAGGCACCTCGATTCCTGAGCTTATTACAGCGGGACAACAAATTGACATCGTAGCGTCTTCCATAGGCGTAACTCCCGCCAATCTTCTCGATGCCGGACTGCAATACGATATTACACCGCTCATAAAAAAGTTCAAATATGATCTTGCCAAGATCGATCCCTCCATGGTCGATTTGGCCAAACAGATGGCCGACGGAGGCCTGTACGGACTCCCTGTTCTCGTCCCTCCCGCCACTATTTATTACAACAAAGATTTGTTCGACCGGTTCGGAATTCCTTATCCTAGCAACAGCATGACATGGGACGATCTCATTGATCTGAACAAAAAGCTGACCCGCCAGGACAACGGAACGCAATACTTTGGATTCGGCACCTCCTACAACCATTATTTGCTGTTAAATCAATGGTCCATCCCGCTGGTGGACAAGAAAACGAAAACGGCCACATTTACTTCCGACGACAGATGGAAACCGTTCGCCGACAACTTCCTTCGTCTGTACAGCCCATCTGCTTATGCCTCGCTGCAAGGAAATCAAATGTCGGAGCCGTACGAACGCAACCAATTTTTCAAAGATCGCACCTTTGCGATGTTCCTGGCCCATACAGCGCTGGAGCCGGCTGAACGGCTAGAGGGGATGAATTGGGATCTCGCACCCTACCCTGTATTCAAAGATAAACCCGAGCTTGGCCCTCAAGCGTACCCGACCTACTTCTATATAACGACTACATCCGAGCATAAGGATCAAGCCTTCCAGGCGCTCACCTTCTGGACCTCGGACGAGTTTCAGCAGGACAATGCCAAGAAAGGCTACTTTGTCCCGATCTCCAGCAATCCGGAAGTCATGAAGGCTTTCGGTCAAGAGAATCCGCTCTATAAAGGTAAAAACGTGATGGCACTTCGGCCGAAAAAATACGCCCCCGCCGGGGATGTAACCAAATATGACAACGCCGCCAGCCGTGTGCCGGACTTGAAGAGCGTCATCCAAGGCAAAAAAGATATCAATACGGTGCTGCGCGAAGCGACCGAATCGGTGAACAAAACGATTGAGCAGCAGGAGGCCGCCAGCAAGTAATGCTAAGCGATTTCAGGCTGGTACGCTTGGTGTATCAGCTTGAAATCGATTTCGTAATAGAGTATATTTTTAACAACGATAAAAGTGCCTATTAACTACGGATAAGGTTGATGAAGATGGATATTAAAATCGTCGATGTAGCGGCTAAAGCGGGAGTCTCCTCCGCGACCGTCTCGCGTGTGCTCAATAACAGCAGCAGCGTTACGGCAGCGACCAAAGAAAAAGTCATGAAGATCATTCACGAGCTCGGCTACCAGCCGAATGCCGCAGCCAAAAATTTGCGTTCCCAGAAAACGATGGCCATCGGAGTCATCGTACCCGAAATAAACAACTCCTACTACGCCGAAGTTATCAAAGGGATTGAGAATAAGGCTTACGCCATGAAATATAAGGTCATTATTTGCGATACGGGCAACAACAAGGAGAAAGAGCTGGAATTTATCAATCTGCTCATGGATAAAACGGTCGACAGCATGATTCTCGTCACCCCGCTCCAATCCGACGAAGAAATTTGCCGTCTTGCCGATCTGAACTATTCTGTCGGTATCGTCGGCCGGTACATTGAGCACCCTACCATCCCCTGCGTGTTCACGGATAATGTGAAATTTTCGAGAGATGTCGTCAATCATCTGGTCGAACAGGGTCATCGGGAGATCGCCTTTTTGAGCGGTTATGCGGATGCGATCGACAGCTATGACCGGCTCGAGGGCTATTTGAAGGCGCTTCGGGAGCACCATATCCCTTTTCGTCCGGAATGGGTCGAGAACGGCAATTTTAGCGAACAGGGCGGCTACAAAGCAATGAAACGGCTCTTCGAGAAAAAGGTTCCGTTCACCGCCATCTATTCCGCCAACGACGAAATGGCTCTCGGCGTGTATCAAGCCTGCGCAGAGCTCGGCATTCAAATCCCTGAGCAGCTCGCTATTGTCGGAGTCGACAACAATCGCGTCAGCCGCTATATTACTCCGAAGCTAAGCACCGTAGCCCAGCCGAAATTCAAGATGGGCAGCATCCTTGTCGAGAAAATCATCCATCAGCTGGAGCATACGGAAATCACCCCTGACCGAGTTGTCGTGCTTGACTCCGAACTTATAATCCGCGATTCTTCCTCAGCGGCACGAAAGTAAATACTTCCTCATAAAAAAACAAACAGCACATTGTGCTGTTTGTTTTTTGCGTTATGAAATCCGCATCAGCTTCTACGCCCGGTCAGCAGCAGCATGATGAACGAGATAACAATGATCGATCCCGTCCAAGCCCATGCCATGGCAGTATCACCTGCATCCACAGCAACGTAAATGGCGGTGGGGATCGTTTGGGTTTTGCCCGGAATATTCCCCGCAATCATCAGTGTCGCTCCGAATTCGCCAAGTCCGCGGGCAAAGCCCAGAATATAAGCGGAAACGAGCGAGCGGTACGTCAATGGAAGCGTTATATATAAGAACACCTGCCATTCGCTTGCTCCGATCGAGCGGCTTGCCGCCTCCAAATCTTTATCTACGGAGGAGAAGCCCACTTTCATCGTCTGGTAAACAAGCGGAAAGGCAACGACGATGGAAGCGATGACGGCAGACCACCAGGAAAAGATGACAGGAGCTGCAAACAGCCATTCGATGAATTGCCCGAACCAGCTCTTACGGCCAAGGATAACCAGCAGTAAAAAGCCGATGACCGTCGGGGGAAGCACAAGCGGCAGCATGAACGCCGTTTCCAGAAGCGTCTTTCCTTTAAACGATCGCCGTGACATCCACCAGGCTGCAGCTATTCCGAGCAGTACGACCACCACGCTGGATAACAAGGCGACTTGCACCGACAGCCGGATCGGCGTCCAAAATTGCTGCCAATCTATTGATGCCGCAATCATTGAATAACGGAAAAGCCGTACTTAACGAAGATATCCAGCGATTGCTTGGCTTGCAAATAGTTGTAGAAGGCTTCCGCTTCTTTACTATGCTTCGTTGCCTTAACTATTCCGATAGGATATTCCACCGCGGTATAGGTTTTCGGATCGACGGCGAAGGCGACTTTGACCTTTTGCGACGTCATCGCGTCGGTTTTATACACAAAGCCAGCTTCCGCATTGCCTGTTTCTACGTATTGCAGCACTTGTCTGACATCCTTCGCTTGAACCATCTTGGATTGCAGCGTTTCCCACAGCTTCGCGTTGGTTAGCGCTTCTTTCGCATAGCTTCCGGCAGGAACGCTTTCCGGAATCCCGATCGCTACATGCTTCACATCCGCTTTGCTTAGATCCGATACGTTCGCTACGGCGGTCTTCCCATCGGCATTGACTACAGCCACGAGCTCGTTTGTCAGCAATTTTTTCTGCTGCTTGGCATCGATCAGCTGCTTCTCGACAAGCGTACTCATGTTCTTGGCAGCCGCCGAGAGGAATAGGTCCGCCGGCGCCCCCTGCTCGATTTGCTGCTGCAGCGCCCCGGAAGCACCGAAGTTAAAGTTCAATTTAATAGACGGATTTTTCGTCTCAAAATCCTTTTGAATTTCTTTAAGCGCATCTGTCATACTTGCTGCGGCCGAGATGGTCAGTTCTACCGTTTCAGCCGGTTTCTGAGCCGCTGCATTGGTACTCGGTGCTTGTGCCCCAGTTCCGCCGTCCGCTGCCGGTTTGGTTCCCGATCCGCACCCAGTAACTACTAGTGTCATGGCTAGCAATGCAGACAAAATCATATTACTTTTACTCATTCGAAGCATGATTACCCCTCCACCATTCTATTTAATACTATTTAGATATAAATAAGAATCATTATACATAGTTTTCATGGCTAGAGTAACCCTGTCCATAAACTTTTCATGACAAATTATGTTACAATGAAGCATAACGAACAACATGTAACAAGGAGGCATCCGATGGCCAGCGATATGTCCTATACGACCGAAGAAATCGCCAAGCTGCTGAAAATATCCAAGCTGACTGTCTATGACCTGATCAAAAAAGGCGAGCTGCCCTCCTATCGGGTCGGCAAGCAGATGCGGGTTGACGCTGCAGACCTGGAAGCCTACAAGCAGCGCGCCAAAACAGCGGCGATTGCCGAGCGCCCCGCTCCGGCCGGTCATTCCTTCCATTCCGCTGCACCCGCAGCCTTCAACGGACCGCGCAGTATCGTCATAACTGGCCACGACATCGGGCTGGATATATTGGCTAAGCATATGGAGAAGCATATCCCCGGCATCCGTCCGCTGCGTTCATTCGTCGGCTCTATGGACAGCCTGATTTCCATGTACCGCGGAGAATCCGACATTGTCAGCACGCATTTGCTCGATGGGGATACCGGTGACTACAATATTCCTTACATTCGGCGGATTCTCGTCGGATCTTCCTATATCGTCGTCAACCTGCTTTCCCGAAATGCGGGGATGTATGTCAAACAGGGCAACCCGTTCAATCTCGAGCACTGGTCCGACTTAAGCCGTCCTGGACTTCGCTTCGTCAATCGGGAGAAAGGCTCCGGCGCCCGTGTACTGCTCGATGAGCAGCTGCGGCTTCACCGGATCAAGCCTGATCAGCTGATCGGCTACGAGAATGAACAAACGAATCATCTCGGTGTCGCTTCCAAAGTATCGTCCGGCGAAGCGGATGTCGGCATCGGTATTGAGAAAGCGGCTGCGCTTGTGGGACAAGTCGATTTTATCCCATTAATCCAGGAGCGTTACGATCTCGTCATCCTGAAGAATGAGCACACTCAAACTTGGCTGCCCTCCCTGCTGCACATCACGCGGTCCGAGGAGTTTAAGAAGGAGCTGCTGACCATCCCCGGGTACGATCTGTCACTCACAGGAGAAATCCTGTATGAAACTTGAAATTTGAACACCAAGCGGTAACGAATGAAGATGTTATGAATCTGCACTAAATCATTCTTCATTTTCATGTAACATAATATAACATATGATAAAAAAGGCCCCCTTTCCGATGAAGGAGGCCTTCTCCGCGTGCCGCTGCTTACGAATTGTTTGCCTTTCGTTCGATCCTCCTACCGCTCCTCCGGATCGTGAAATTCAAGCAGCCCAGCACGTTTTAATTCGTCCCGATGGATTTCTGACAGCTCCTCCAAGACTTCCATACCGCTATCGGTCAGGCCGATATAAATGCTTCGCTTATCCGACTGGTTAGGAAACCGCCAGACCAAGCCCAGCTCCTCGCAGCGTTGAATCAGCTCCACGCAGGCATGAGGGGAAATTTGCAGCCGCTCGGCCAGCTCTTTGGGAGTGGCATAATTCCTCTCGGGAAACCCCATAATGGAGAGCATAAGCTGGTGATACTGCGGAGTCAGCCCCTTGCTTCTGGCCGCTTCCTCGCTGAAGCGAATAAATTTGCGGATCCGGTATCGAAATAGAGCAAGCTGCTCGTAGACATGCTTCGGCAATCGTTCTTCGTTCATAGCCGGCTCCTTTGGTAGTCCCTTTTCTTTACAGTGTATTGCATTTCAGACAGGAGAACAATGAAAATCAGAAAAACTAACGATAATTATATGTTATATTAAGTTACATAAATCACAGTTTTTCATATATTAATCAAAATTTATCATCATTAATGTCATAATACATGACATTAGATATTGACTTTGATCGTACTGCGATATATATTGTGCATATCCCTCTGTAATAATTTCTAACTTGACATATTGCTTTGCCCTAAGATTGATTAAGCAAGAGGTTGGTGAATTGCATGACATCCACAAAAATTAAGAGTGTATGTCCCTACTGCGGCGTCGGCTGCGGTATTGTTATGGAAGTGTCCGGAAACCGTGTAGTAAAAGTGACGGGCGATAAAGAGCACCCGGCCAATTTTGG
The DNA here is from genome assembly GCF_042793215.1 of Paenibacillus sp. NPDC056579. NCBI lineage: Bacteria > Bacillati > Bacillota > Bacilli > Caryophanales > Paenibacillaceae > Paenibacillus > Paenibacillus sp. NPDC056579. Next base: position 539,701 of record NZ_JBHTVD010000001.1, on the reverse strand, counting down.
CAGGCTGTGCACGAAAGGAAATACATGCGCCCAACCGATCAACGATTCAGGCCGGATGGAGTATGCTTATCAACGTCCGCAGCGAGGAGCCGATCCGGTCCCGCTCGTCATGGACAACGCGATACATGAAACCGCACAACGGCTTCGGTCCATTCTCGATAAGCACGGACCTGACGCCCTCTCCTTCTATGTGTCGGGGCAAATGTCACTGGAAGCGCAGTACTTGATCAATAAGCTGGCCAAGGGCTATGTCCGCACCAGCCATATCGAATCCAATTCCCGTTTGTGTATGGCCAGCGCAGGAAGCGGCTATAAGCTTTCGTTAGGTGCTGACGGTCCACCCGGTTCTTATCAGGATATGGATCGGACCGATCTGTTTTTCGTCATCGGAGCCAATATGGCGGATTGCCATCCCATTTTGTTCCTGCGGGTCATGGATCGGATCAAAGCCGGGGCCAAGCTGATCGTTGTCGATCCGAGACGCAACACAACGGCAGATAAAGCGCATCTATATATGCAAATCAAGCCGGGTACCGATCTGGCGCTTCTTAACGGTCTTCTCCATTTGCTTGTCAAAAACGGTCATACGGATCCCTCCTTCATTGCCGAATTCACTTCAGGCTGGGAAGCGATGCCGGATTTTCTTGAGGACTACTCTCCTGACAAAGTTTCTGAGATCACCGGGATTCCCGAAGCCCAGATTCGATTGGCAGCTGAGTGGATCGGCGAGTCGCCCGAATGGATGACCTGTTGGACGATGGGCCTCAATCAGAGCACGCACGGCACTTGGCATACGAACGCCATATGCAATCTGCACTTGGCTACCGGAGCGATATGCCGTCCTGGAAGCGGCCCCTTCTCCTTAACAGGCCAGCCTAACGCCATGGGAGGCCGGGAGATGGGCTACATGGGCCCGGGCTTACCCGGACAGCGTTCCACGCTTGTCGAAGCCGACCGGCTTTTCATAGAAGATATGTGGGGCCTGCCCAAAGGAACTCTAAGGACGGAAGCAGGTACAGGTACCCTATCCATGTTCCAGAGCATGCAAGCCGGCGACATCAAAGCATGCTGGATTATTTGCACCAACCCCGTCGCCTCCGTGTCTAACCGTGACAACGTCATTGCCGGGTTGCAGGCAGCCGAGCTCGTCATCACTCAAGATGCTTATTTCGATACGGAAACCAACCGGTACGCGGACATCATGCTTCCCGGCGCACTGTGGTCAGAAGCCGAAGGAGTAATGATCAATTCCGAACGAAATATGACCCTGATGCAAAAAGCGGTTGATCCGCCGGGTGAAGCATTGGCTGACTGGCAGATTATTGCCCGCGTTGCCTGTGAGATGGGCTATGCCGAAGCCTTTACGTATCAGACTGCCGCCGAGGTATTTGAAGAAATCCGACAGGCTTGGAATCCCAAGACCGGCTACGACCTTCGCGGCGCTTCCTATGAGCGGTTGAAAGAAGCTCCTCTCCAGTGGCCTTGTGCACCGGAAACTAGCGGTGACCGCAATCCTATCCGTTATTTGAATAACGGAGGAAGCCAACAGCTGCTGGAGCATGCCGACGGCAGCCGTCCGCGCATCGTTTTCCCGACGGAAAGCGGAAAAGGTGTCTTCTGGGCGAGGCCGTATTTACCTCCTGCCGAGATGCCGGATTCTGAGTACCCGTTCGTCCTCAATACCGGACGGCTGCAGCATCAATGGCACACCATGACGAAGACCGGGAAAATCGCGACGTTAAACAAGCTGAATCCCGGCCCGTTCATCGAAATTCATCCCGAAGACGCAGCAGCTCTCGGAATTAACGAGCGAGATTCGGTCAAAGTAGCATCCCGCCGCGGATCGGCGGTACTCCCTGCGGTCATCACCGATCGAGTCCTTCCCGGCAGCTGCTTCGCCCCGTTTCACTGGAACGATGTATTCGGCGAACAGCTTGCCATTAACGCGGTTACAAGCGACGCCATCGACCCGATATCGTTTCAGCCTGAATTTAAGTTTAGTGCCGTATCGCTCATTCGTACCGCCGATACACCCGTGCCTGAGAAGACGGAGGTTCCCGCCGATAACCTCTCTGTCCACCCGGATGCAGAGGATGCAAGCTCAATAAATAAGGAGGAAGTCTACATGGCCAAAGTCGATACGATTGCCAATATGCTCGGTATTGAACCATCGCCCGTCATGACATTAGACCGTCACGAGAAGCTATATCTTTCCGGATTTATTACCAGCCTGCGTACGGAAGAATCAAAATCGGCTTCCGGGGTCCCTGTACTTCCGGTCACCGCTCCGCTTGAATCATCCAAGAGATTTTGGCTTGACGGCATGCTCGCAGGGTTGTTCTCCCGCACTCATACTCCTGCCGCAGAAGCTCTCGCAGCACAGGCAGCTGTTACTACGCCACAAGCAACGATGGAGTCCGTAACGGTAGCGCCGAACGCGGTCTCGTCTACGGCCGCGCAGGAGCTAAGCACCGGTAAGCCGCGTATTACCATTGTTTGGGCGTCCCAAACGGGCAATGCGGAAGGTGCAGCTATCGACTGTGCTAGACGTTTGCAGGACTCCGGCTATGACGTTCATCTGGTCAATATGAATACCGCTTCCCTAGCGTTATTAGCTTCGGAGCGTCATGTGTTGTTCATCACAAGCACCTTCGGAGCAGGTGATCCGCCTGATAATGGCGCAGCCTTCTGGCAGGCTTTGCAGGAGGAACAAGCCGCTCGTTTACCTGAGCTTCGGTATGCTGTGCTGGGACTCGGCGACTCCAGCTACGACTTGTTTTGCGGTTTCGGCCGCAATCTCGACGCCCGTCTGGAACAGCTCGGCGCCACACGGCTATCCCATCGTGTGGACTGCGATACCGAATTTCAACAATCGTATGAAGCGTGGGTTCATGCCATTGACAAGGCACTGGATGAAAGTGTGAACGGGACCGTATCGAAACCAGCCGTCACCTACGACCGCAAAAACCCGCTGCACACCCGACTGACAACCAATCGGCTTCTGAACAAAGACGGCTCTGAGAAAGAAACCCGCCAGTATGTTTTCGATTTGAAAAACACCGGACTGCAGTATGAAGCCGGAGATGCTCTCGGTGTCTGGCCGACCAACAGTCCGCAGCTCGTCGATCAAATGCTCGAAGCCCTTAAGCTGGAGCCGACCGTTCTCGTAAAAGTAAAAGATCGTGAAATCGCGCTAGGCGAAGCGCTGCTTCAGCATTTCGAAATAGCCCGTATCACCCCGGGCATGCTGAAGTTCGTCCAAGAGCACTCCAAGAGCGAGCAGCTGAAGACCCTGCTGCTGCCCGAAAACAAATCGGAGCTAAAGCAATGGTTATGGGGGCGGCAGCTCATCGATCTGCTGCAGCAATTCCCGGTGACGGTCAGTGCGGACGATTTTACCGGGGCTCTCAAGCCGTTGCAGCCAAGACTGTACTCGATTTCCTCCAGCTCCAAAGTCAATCCCGACGAGGTTCATATTACGGTTTCTACCGTACGCTATTCATGCAACGGGAACGCAAGGAACGGGGTTTGCTCCGTCTTTCTCGCCGACCGGGTTGCATCCGATACCAAGGTGCCGATCTTTATTCAAAAGGTCGAGCACTTCCGAACTCCAGCCGATCCGGATACTCCGATGATTATGGTCGGCGCCGGAACGGGAATCGGTCCTTTTCGGGCGTTTCTGCAAGAGCGGCGAGCCGTCGGCGCCAAAGGACATAATTGGCTCATCTTCGGCGAACAGCGCTCCGAATTCGATTTTTATTTCAAGGAGGAGCTGGAAGGCTTACAAAATGACGGTGTGTTGCACCGTTTGGATACCGCATTTTCCCGGGATCAATCCGAGAAAATCTATGTCCAGCATCGCATGCTGGAGCACGGATCACAGCTGTGGGCTTGGCTTTCAGCCGGAGCGCACTTTTATGTTTGCGGCGACGCCGAGCATATGGCCAAAGACGTGGATGCCGCTTTAAAGCAAATTATCCGGCAGCATGGCGGTATGAGTGAATCCGAGGCGAATGCTTATGTGAAAGAAATGATCGGCTCCCATAGATACTCCAAGGATGTCTATTGATAGTTCTTCGGTCTATCGGCGAAACGCAAAAAGCCCTCCGTTCCCATTGGGATCGAGGGCTTTAATGCTGTTATCATCATATCCGGTTCACAAAAGATATACCTTTTCGCCGACTTGGATCGGTCCGCCTTTTACAACGGAAGCATACACGCCAAATTGAAGATTCATCTCTTCATTCACTTTTCTCAAGAGAGTGCTATCTCGTTCAAGTGTGTCCGGATCAATAGTAATCATGGCACAACGCTCGCAGTAGGAGTCAACCTGCAGCTCCGAATCCCCGACACGCAGCCGCTTTCCAATCCACTCGCTTTCATCCTTTCCGTCCCCCTCCAGCGTGACTACGAGGTTTGCACGGAAACGGCGTGGATTCAATGGTTGATTCCATATCGCTTCCAGCTTATGTAAGGATGTGTCGGTAACAATCAAAATGCTGGCCGAATCGACAGACATCAATTCCGGACTTTCCAGATTTGGCGCCCGATATTCTGTCATGGAAATCGTTTTCCGGGTATACCGCTGTATTTCCTCTAACAATTGTCCATTCCACGCAAAGGTTCGGCCGTCCGGCGATTTCACAAGAACCTGGTCCTCGACTAAAGATGCTTGATAGCCTAACATTTGCGGAATCGTTCTGGCCGTAACATAGCTTTCCCAGCCTACTTTGGCAGGATCGAAAAATGCGCCAAACCGGTCTCCATATAAACCATAAGCTTCTATCGTACACTTCTCCAGTCGCTCACCAGCGAATGATTTGACAGGATAGCGAACGATTTCGCTGATTTCACCTATAATGACAGACACGCGAGACTCTCCTTCCGCTAAAGGAACAATATCCCTTATTATAGTCCGCTCTGTCTTGGGTGTACAGCAATCGTGCCTATCGCATTTATCTCACCAGAAACTATCTTCGCACCCTCGTCAAGCTTGCTTCAAACATATCGATAATAAACAGGAATCGTTCCGCTTCGCGAAACACATGATCGGCAAGCAAAGGATGAATAATACTTTTGATGCGGCAGGCATCGATTAATTCCTTTGCCGTCTTTTTGAAGTCACGGAGCGCAACGACCGAGACCTTATTTTCATCCAAAAATTGGTCCAACAATGGCACCGTTTGGGATTGAGGGCGCATACCGCTTAAATCGATCGCTTGGAATAGCAGCTGGTCGAAATCATGGCTGAAGTTACGCGCTTGTTCAACCAATTGCCGCTCCGACGGGTCAAGCAGATGCCCGATGAATTTAGCATGATCCGCCATGATTCTTAGAAAAAATACGTTCTCGTCGATAATCGCATCCGGAAGCGGCTCCAGCGTCCCTGTATTTAATTCATCCAGCCGGTTTCTGAAATAATTGGCTTCCCGGCTAACATGATCAACCAACAAAGGGAAGTTGTTGCCGCCTGGCAGCTGACAGGAGATGATGAGACCGAGCACCTTTCGTTTAAACGCCCAAATATGCGCCGCAGCATTCCGGACTTCGGCATTGAACCGTCTGATTTGCTCAGGATCCGTCGTGTCGGAAAAGGAATGAGCTCGTACTTCGATATTCTCGAATATTTTGTAAAATTGGTTGGCTTCCTGAATTAATTGGGTGTCTTCACAACGAAACCCGAGCTTGAGAAATAAAGAATGCTCTTTCATAATGCGTGACCAGAACCTGATCTCATCCAATGAACGTCTGACGAATTCATTTGACAATGAGGGCACTCTCCTCGCAAATTATATTTTCTGATGTCATATATATAGAGGTTCGAGGAGAGTTATGCCAACTTATGCAATTATCGTTTGCCGCCGGGGATATCCTGAATGCGGCAGTTATGGAAAGCGGTAATTTTCCACTCCCCGTTCTGTCTTACAACTACGTTCGTATTAATGGATTCCCTCTCATTATGATCTTGGGAAGGTTCAGCGAGCCGTACTTCTCCAATCGCGTGAACAATGGCAACATCAGGCGAGATGAAGCGAGGCTCAATCGAAGAAGCAGCGCTGGATACCATGGTAGAGCCTTTTAACATTTTGTCAAACAGCCACTGGTGAACTTCGGCAATTTGCTTGCTTCCTTTCAAATGCTGACCGGTAAATGTCACGTAATCCGCATCTTCCATGAAGCATTCGCCATAAGCTCTCCCATCTCCCCTATTCCAGGATTCGCCCAGCTTATTGAACAATAGTTGAATTGCTTTCAAATCCTCTTGAGCTGCCATTTCACATCAACCTTTCCATTGTAATTTCGTTTAGGTGACTCCTATGCAATGTGATATACTGTGTGACATAAGAAAGCTTAATTAACAAGTTATCTTAATTAAATAATTATCTTAATAAATTAAGATATATTTATCATAATCTGGGGGTCTCTATATGTCAAGCGATCATTCTTCCCTGACTTCTTCCGAGCTTGCTTCTTTGCAGCAGGCCTTACTCATGGAATTACGTCAAACCAGCACCAGCGCCATTATGCTTCACCAGGTCATCTCCGAAACATTGGGCTTGAATGTCACCGATCACAAATGTCTTGACTTCATTCTTCGCACCGGACCGGTCACAGCCGGCCAGCTTGCAGATTTAACCGGCTTGACAACGGGGGCCGTTACCAATGTCATTGACCGGTTAGAGCAAGCGGGATATGTCATCAGAGATAAAGATCCGAACGATCGCCGCCGCGTAGTAGTCAAACCTGTGACGGGCGGCTCCGACCATCTCTCTCCCCTATTCCAGTCCATTGCACACTCCACGACCCAGCTGATATCGCAATACAATGCGGAAGAGATCCAGCTGATCCTTGGATTCTTAAGAAAATGCAATGAGATGTCGTTACAGGAGATGAACAAACTGAAGCAGAACCCATAATAAAAAGCAGCGCGGAAAGGATCATCAAAACTCCTTTGACCGCGCTGCTCTGTTTCATTTGCTGTTCCGATTCATTCCGTTTTCTTTTAGCAGAATATCTTCGAAGGGCACATATCTATAATTTGCTTCCAGCTGGTACACCCTCAGATTAGTAACCGTGAATGCAGGGTATGGGGACAGCGCTTTGCCCGCTTCGGATTTCATGGCAGCAAGCTCCGATTGTGTCATTCCCCAGTGAGTTTGGCCTAGTGTCATGTGCGGTACATATCGATCCAGTTCGAAATATTGCTCAAGCTGCTCTTTGGACGGCGATACCGCATGAACTAATTGCCTGTGAAGCTCCAATATGCGGCTGGAATGGACGCCCAAAAAGACAACCTCATCGCCGAATGATAATGGTGCAGTTATTGCCAATTCAAACGGGGAAATTGCTTGGCACACTTCCTTACACCTGCCGAGCCAGCCCATGTCCCAGGTCAGTCCGCCTTGAGCTTTGACGGTAATATGCGGCTCTACCATGTCAGGAAGGCGATTGCTGGACCACCGCTGTTGAAATGAGACTACTTGCTTCAGATAAGGCTCCGGAGGCACAATGCCAACGAAAAACTCAGACATTTAGGACCCCTCCCGACTATACTCTATATCAAAATTTCCCTCTACACATCATGTAGCCGGACCTCACGTTTCCAATGATCCCAGGCGTTCAAGTAATCGTTCAAATCTTGAGGATGCACTCTCGAACAAATACCGATTCGGCAATAAAGCTGAAAGGTCACTTCCTGGATAAGCCTTGATCTGTCGATTGTTGTCCGATTCAGCATGTCGAATGCAGCGAACAAGGTTGACCGGTTCAAATCGTCCGGAGAGGAACAAAAAGCATAAGTAAAATCGTACGTTATAGGGCCCAGTATTGGAGACGGATCGATTACACCTGCAAGCTCGCCTTGCTGAAACACAAAATTATGGATCCCCGTATCTCCGTGCAACAAATATTTTGTTTTTACATCGGACAGGTTTCCTATCCATGCTTTGACCGATTCGTGATCCTCTGCTGGCAATAGACTGCCGATGGCCCTCTCTGCATAGTGCAAGCTCCGCTGGTTAAATTCTTGCCACGATTCCCGGGGAGTCTCCAATCTCCCCCACTGTTTCGACTGCTCATGTTTTTCATAGTGGTTTAGGAGATCATGTACCAGCCGTGTAAGCCAAGTTACTTTAGCGCCCCGATTCGCATGCGTGGTGCCGGCAATGTACGTATATACGATATATTGCTTATCAGGATCGATATAAATCAGCTTAGGCAGCAGAGGACTAGATAAGTAAGCTTGATGCAGCTGCTCTACATAGGAAATACTTTGCGGATGGTCTATTTTTAATACATATTTGGGTTTCTCGTTCTCCGCCAGCGTAAATACGCGGCCGTCCGTAGTTCCTGTTAATCTATTGTTAATTGTAACGGTACGCTCGACAACGCCTTGTTCAACGAGAAATTGTACTATAGTATGAATATCCAATAATTCTGTCACCCAAAGCCCCCCTCACCACACATTGCCACGACTCCATTATATATGCCAATTTTTCACATAGGTAGGGAGCATTTCTATATATTCAACTATCCGCCGCTGTCATTGGGACATGTCGCCTAAATTGTTTTCCTTTTTACCCAGACAATCTTACCCCTCCGCTACTACACTATTAACATATTACAAGGAGGTGTTATTATTGGCAGTCAAATCGTCACGCGCATTGCTTCGCCGAACACTTCGTGAAGAGCAAACTCAGACGAAGACAGGGCGAGAATTAGTACAGCAGCAAAAGGAAAGCACGCAGGAGCTTGCAAAAGTGAGCAGCGGCATTGAACAGATTATGGAGCAAGTACAAGCAGGTCAAAGCCAAAATCCCCAGGTCCTCGATCAGATCGTACAAACACGCAATGCGCTAGTTACCGGAGTCGAGCAAATCAGAGAGCAAATTCAAGCGATGCAGCCGCCTTCGCCGGGAGCTCTCCAGCAAATCGTGCAGTCACAAGCTCAGCTAGTTAACCAGACTGCCGGGATTAGCGATCAAGTTCAACTGAATCATCAGCAATCCGTACAAATTCTCGCTCAAATGGCCCAATACCAAGTTGAACATCTTAAAGAGAACGTCCGCATCAGGGAGGAAATTCAGACAAATCATCAGCAAAGCCAGCTCGTTCTTGGTCAAATCAGTCAAGTCCAGGCTGCAGAAGTAAGCGCGACGGAACAAATCGGAGCAACCATTCAGGAGAATCACCAGCAATCTCAGCTCGTTCTTGGCCAGCTCAACTTATCCCAAGCTGCAATAGTCGGGGCGACGGAACAAATCGGGGCAGCCATTCAGGAGAATCATCAGCAAACTCAGCTCGTTCTTGGCCAAATTAGTCAGTCTCAAGCCGCACTAACCGATACAACGGGAGAAATCGGGCAAAGAATTCAGGAGAATCACGAGCAAACTCAGCTCGTTCTTAACCAGATCAGCCAGCTCCAAACTTCGTTAATCGGGGTCACCGATCAAATTAGGGAACAAATGCAAATGAACAACGAGCAGACTCAACAAACCTTCGCGCTGGTCATCCAAATGATGCAGCAGCATTTATCGGTGCTATCCCAAATCGAGCAGAATACTTCGACTCAAGAAGGCCAACAAGGCTAACCCATTTCATTCTCTACAGCATTGTGATTACGGAGAGCAGTCCGCCTGCCGCCTGCTCTCCCGGCTCTTTCCACGGTACCGCTCTCTGACATCTTCATATTGTTATACATGAGCAAGAATATTGATCAGCTTACCGAAAGGGTCGCGGACAAAGAAACGACGAACACCCCAAGGCTCCTCCGTCAGCTCGTACTCAATCGGAAATCCCGCTTGCTTCACCCGCTCTAATGCAGCATCGACATCGTCCACTTCAATCGACAGATCCGGTATATGGGCATTGGACCCGCCTTGGCTCGCAATACTGATTTGGATGCTCATCTCATCCGTGGAGCCGTAAGTCGTTATCCATCCATGATCCATCAGTATATCGAGGCCCAGCACATCATGATAAAAGCTTTGGGCAGCCAACACATCCTGCGTCGCAATATTGGCGACAATTCGTTTGACCTTCATTCCCAGACTCTCCTCCTCATCAGTTATTTTGATTTAATATTCTCGTTCACGCACGAAATTCCTTCCAATCGATTCCAATCTTCTGGAGATACGCGTCACAATTAGACTAAACTCGGTTAAACTGTTGTCAAAAAAGAAAGGCGACCGATTTTACATACTGTCCATTTCTTTGATCCCTTTTGAGAAAGCATGGCGTCAACAGCCTTTCCGTTCACGATCAGCTTCATTGTAGACGGATTGACCAATGATGAAACAAAAAAAACCGCTTGCGCGGTTTTTCCATGAAGATTAATCTTCGAACTCAACATTATGGTATACTTGCTGAACGTCTTCCAAATCCTCTAACACATCAATCATTTTCTCAAATTGCGCCTGCGCGTCGCCCGGAATCGTCAAGTACGTTTGCGGCAGCATCGTCAGCTCGGCAACAGAGAATTCCGTAATGCCGGCATTCTTGAATGCTTCTTGGACGCTGTGGAATTGTTCAGGAGCGGCATACACCATAACTCCGTCTTCTTCCTCACTGATGTCGCGTACATCCACATCGGCTTCCAGCAGCAGCTCGAACACTTCATCCGTCGTTTTGCCTTCAATCCCGAATACAGCCGTAGCATCAAACATGTATGATACCGATCCGCTCACTCCCATGCTTCCGCCGTTCTTGGTGAATGCCGCACGAACTTCCGATGCGGTCCGGTTCACGTTGTTCGTCAAAGCATCTACGATAACCATGGAGCCGTTAGGTCCGAAGCCTTCGTAACGCAGCTCGTCGTAATTTTCGTCCCCTCCGCCCTTCGCTTTCTCGATGGCGCGGTCAATGATCGCTTTCGGAACGTTGTACGTTTTGGCGCGTTCGAGGACCACCTTCAAAGCCCGATTGGATTCAGGATCCGGCTCCCCCCGCTTGGCCGCTACATAAATTTCGCGTCCGAATTTGGCATATATACGACTCGTGTTTGCGTCTTTAGAAGCTTTCTTTTCTTTAATATTGTTCCACTTACGTCCCATTCTGTTCCCGCTCTCTTTCGACATGGAATTTATATCATCGGTCATTATACCCTTTTCTATTATATAACCTAAAAGGCGCTTGAACAAGCTGTGTCCGTAAGCTCCGAAACGTCTTCCCGAACAAAATCTGCCACAAGCACGACAGTTTTGTTTCCTTGAACCGTCTTCAACATCAGTTGGCGAAGCATCCAAGGAGAAAGATGATCTATCCCACGAATTAACTATTGACAAATAACCTTATTTATGGTATTATAAAATATTTATCATTTACACACATCTAAACTTTCGATACAATACAAAAGAATGACCCCGGCCGGGCATTTACTATCATGACAAGGAGTGTGAACCCCTATGCTTATCGCTCAAGGAATTGCCATGCTCTCTATATCCGCTCCTGTAATGGGCCGTATGGACACCGTACATCCGGTTTTACTATGGGATGATCATGACGTAGTGCTCGTCGATACGGGATATCCGGGACAGAAGCAGCAGCTGTTTTCTGAAGCGAAAAGCTGCGGCGTTCCTCTGGAACGTTTGACACGAATTATCATCACACACCAGGACATCGATCATATCGGCAGCTTACAGGACTTAGTTGAGAGCTCCGCCACCCCTATCCATGTATCGGCTCATCTGCTGGAGAAGCCTTATATCCAAGGGGATCGACGGCTTCTTCGCTTTACGGACGAAGCTATAGCGGCAGTCGATAGGATGCCTGAGCAGGTACCGGAGTCGTTTAGAAAAGGACTAAAAGCTCTGATGCTTAATACGCCAAAGGCACCGGTGAACGATGTGATTGCGGGCGGTCAGCGCCTCCCATGGTGCGGCGGCGGCGTTGTCATTGACACACCGGGTCACACGCCTGGGCATGTGAGTATATATCATTCACCATCACGTACCTTGATCGCAGGGGACGCGCTCGTAGTGCGCGACGGATCTTTACACGGAGCCGATCCTGAAACGACCTTCGATCCCGCTACCGCTCACGCTTCCCTAAGCAAGCTTCTGGCATTCGATATAGACACGATCGTTTGCTACCATGGGGGCATCTACAGGGATAAGGTTATGGCGCGATTAGAAGAGTTGGTCGCAAACGGGTACAGATAACAGAACAACTTACAACAAAACGGCTGCCGCACGGCAGCCGTTCTCTCGTTCAATAATGCCGCTCGTCCAAACACTCAACGGCTTTGCATAGCTACTTTCAATCCGAGCCCGATATAAATGGTCCCGATTATTTTGCCGCTCCAACGCCCAAGCCAAGAAACCCGCTTCACCACCCGGCTCAACGGCCGGATGCTCATTGCAATACATATCGTATATACCGTTCCCAGCAGCACGAAGATCAAGCCGAGAATTAAAAATTGGAACACCGACGCCCCCCGCTCCGGATGAACGAATTGCGGCAAAAATGCCAAAAAGAATAACGCCGTCTTCGGATTCAGCAGCTCCGTCAACACCGCTTGACTTAGCGATTGTAAAGGCGATAGAGCTTGAACCTTAGGCAGCTGCGGGTCAACGGATTTCTCCATCCACGCTCGGATTCCCAAGTAAATCAGATACGCAGCTCCGGCAAATTTCACTGCCTGAAAAGCCCAAGCGGATGTCATCAATATCGCCGAAAGTCCGACCGCGGCAAAAATCGTATGAATCATATCGCCTAATCCTATGCCGAACGCAGCCATAATCCCTGCTTTTCGTCCCCCTTGAACCGTTCGCGTCGCCGTTAGCAGTACGGCAGGTCCGGGTATGAGAAAGATGCCGATAAGTACCGCCAAAAATGCGCCAAGCGTTGCCATGTCAATCATGATGTATCCCCTTTTGTCAAAATGGTTTCCGATTCCTTGCAAAAACGAATATTCGTAAGGAAATTGTACTGATTACCCATTTTTTTGTCAATTTGGTAAGGGATCGCAGCAGTATGGTAAAACAAAAAAGGCCGCCACACGGCAGCCTTTTTGTTATTTTTTCTCTGTGGCATTGCGGTCTCCGACAGTCACTGTGAATTCCTGCTGTTTTCCGTCACGAATGACGGTCAGCTTCACTTTGTCACCGACCTTGGAGGCTTGAATTTTCTTCGTTAAATCCTCCGGTTTGGATAGCTCGGTGCCATTAACGGCAATAATAGTATCGTATGGTCTCAAACCGGCTTCAAAACCCGGTGTTTTAGGCTGTACATCGGCAACATAAGCGCCTTTGGTGTTTGGCAGATTCAAATCCTTCGCCAAATCTTCCGTTACCTCCTGAACGCCGACACCGATATAAGGAGACGGTTCTTTAGGAATACTCACATTGTTTTTCAAGTTCTCAAGAACCGAGCTGATCGTGCTGGTTGGAATAGCAAAACCAATTCCTTGTGCATCGGCGCTTACAGCTGTATTGATACCTATGACCTCACCATTCATATTCAGAAGCGGTCCGCCGGAATTACCGGGATTGATGGCTGTATCCGTCTGGAACAAATGCTTGTAGTTGCGGGTTCCTTTCGAATCCGGAATGCTGATCGGACGCTCCTTGGCGCTAATGACTCCCGATGTAACGGTGTAATCGAAATCGTATGGATTTCCGATGGCAACAACCCAGTCGCCTACCTGAACATCGTCGGAATTACCTATCGGCAATGTCGGGAATGGCTGGTCTCCTTCAATTTTGAGCACAGCCAGGTCCAGATCATAGCTGTTGCCTAATAATGTGGCTTTATACGGCTCGTCATGTCCTTGTACATACACATTAATTTCATCCGCGCCGTCAACGACGTGTTCATTGGTCAAAATGTATCCGGTCGACTGGAAAATAAACCCGCTTCCCGATCCGCTCGGCTGAAGCTCTTCGCTTTGGTTTTGCTGCGATTGGCCTTGGCTGCCGTCATAGCCGAAAAACTGCCGCAGGAACGGGTCTTCAAGCATTGAATTGCCTTGCTTGCTCGCCTTCACCTTCGTCTCGATTTTGACAACCGCCGGGCTTGCTTCCTTCGCAATGGACGCAATGCTTCCGTTCGTTATAGTGTTGTACGAGGCGGTCTGTGCACCGCCTGCTCCGGCGGATGACGAAGAAGATTGCGCGACTTGGGATGTGCCGTTCACGGTGAACAAGTTGTATTTATCCGCCGCGAACATCAAGCTCCCTACTACAACAGCTCCGGCCAAAAAGGCGGCAAACATGCTTTTCAGGGAACTTCGTTTCGGTGCTGCGTACATCTCATGCTCTTGCTGATTGGAATCCAATGTGACAAGTCCGGAATATTTGAAAAACGAGCTGCTTCGTTTCGGCTTCGTCACTTCCACATTCTCCGCATTTTCGCTGCTTATGCTGTCCTGATCTTGATCCAACGGCGGGTTATACTGGTTCTCCGATTGATGAAGCTTATCATTATCTTGACGATTGTAGTTATCCATAATAGAAAGCCCTCCTGATAAAAGTTAGTCACTTGCGGTATTTGCTGTGGCTTATGACTCTATCATGAGGCCCGAACCTTAAATAGACTTTAAAATAGGCTAAAAGGAAGCTAAAAGATCATAGAGGAATGGAATCCCGCAAAGCGGAGCTATGAAAAAAAAGAAAACAAGCCAACTTCACATTATCCCATGTGAAATTGGCCTGTTTTTTCTATTCATATTCTAAATGGAGCTTGCAAGCTCCATTTCAACATCCAAACCGAACACATACCGCTGTATCGCTTTGGCCACGCCATCCCGCTCGTTGGTGTCGGTGAATGCATCTGCGACCCGCTTCAGCTGCTCATCCGCATTGCCCATGGCGACACCTAGACCCGCGGCGCGGATAAGGCGGTAATCGTTCATGTTGTCTCCGACGGCGATAACCTGGTCCATCCCGATCCCCAGCCTATCGCATACTTTCCGGACGCCGGATTCTTTGGAAATGCCTTGCGGAGAAATCTCCATATTAACCGGAGCCGAACGGGTTATCTCCAAAGTACCCCAGCTATCGACGATATCGCGAAGCCTTTGAATGGTATCAAGATCGTCATGACGGATGCCGAATTTCATCCAATCCCGATCGAACATGGCTTCCGACCAGTTTCGCTTGCTGGTCAAGCTCTCAACGCTATAGCCCCAATAATGAGCGTTCCATTCCTCTGCAAGCGAATGTAGCTCACGTATAAGCTCACGATGAATGTTCACTCTCTCCCATAGCGAATCAGGATTGCCCCATATTTCCGCACCATTCACTAGGACCATCGGAGATTGCAGCCCCAGCTGCTCCCAATAGGATTGCGTCGTCTGAGTCCCGCGACCGGTGGCGAAGATGACCGTAACTCCTGCCTCTTCCGCTCGGCGGATCCAGGTTTGTGTCTCGTGAGTAATGACTTTCTCCTCGGTCAAAGTCGTTCCGTCGAGGTCTAGAGCCAACAACCGGTATCGCGACATGGTAACATTTTCTTCCTCTCCCGGTCTCCTGCCTTCAATAACAGCAAAAAGACGCTAAACTTATAATGATAAGCTTTCCAAAGGAACATCAAAAAAGTGGTTTACAACAAGCCCTCCGGCCGAAGTGGATTCGTTAGGCGTTTGCGGCAAATGAATCAGCTTAACCCCACGGCACGACTCCGGTATAGTCGAATAAATGCGCTTCTCCAGCAGAGGAAGCAGCCGATGTCCGAGAACATCGATCATCTTGCCCGTTATGAGCACATGGTCCGGGTTGAAGAACGTGATCACGTTGCTGATAGCCGTCCCGATAGCAAGCTCGATTTTGGCGAGTAACGCCACGGCAGTTGGATCATTAGCCTCCAATTGCTCGTCGAACTGCTCGGGTGTCCGCCCCGCATGCCGTCTTAGTCCGCTTACCGAGGCAAAGGAAGTCAAGCAGCCTCTGGCACCGCAATGACATACCGGCGAATCCTCAGCTGCGAAAGCTTTGTAATGACCGAATTCTCCCGCTACATGCGTGGCACCGGTACACAGCTGATTATTCAGTACGAGAGCTCCTCCGACCCCGTAATCCAGCTTGATCGTCACATTATTAGCGGAGTCGGCCAGCCTGCCGTTCAAATTTTCTACAAGAGAGAGCAGGTTGGCATCATTTTCAAGATAGATCGGGAGGTTATAACGGCTCTCCAGCCGTTCCTTCAAAGGGTAGTTTCTCCAGCGCAAGCCTGGGGAATAGATGACGACGCCCTGTTTGGAATCGACCAGTCCCTGGATACTGCAGCCGATCCCCTTTAGCTGCTCGGGCTTTGGAACATGCTTCAACAGCTGATCGACGACTTGCGTTACGTATTCGAGCGGAGTGTCTACATTGGTATATTCGTTGACCTGCTCTGTCACTTCATGAATGATGCTGTGCTGAAAATCAATCAGCGCGCCCCGGACATACTTGACCGCCAATTCAATGCCAATCGCATACATTCCTCCCGTCTTCACGAGCAGAGGGATGGGCTTGCGCCCGCTGCTGCCGCCGACAGGCTCGGTCTCGAGCAAATAATCCTCCTCCAGCAGCCGATTGACAATATTCGTAATCGTCTGCTGCGTCAGGCCCGTCTTGTCGGCTAATTCAACCCTCGAGATCGGGCCTTCTGTATAAATGAGCCTCAGCACCTTTTGCTGATTGATCGATTTGAGTAATTTATTGCTGGTTGTTCGTTCAGGCTTCACGGGATGCAGCACCTTTCTTGCTCCCCATCGTCTGGGGCGAATTCATATGGATTGCTTGCTCCAGCCACGGGAGGGTCAAGCGGAAAGCTCGTATCTCCTGAAACGTCAGTTTCCACTGCAGCTTCACGATGCTGTTCCAATTACGGCTTGCATACAGGGACGCCGGGATTTGCAATGACTTCATTATATACCCCATGCGCCGCAAATGAAAAGAATTGGAAATAAGGACACAGCTGTCCAGCCCGTGTTCCTGTAGCAGCGCTTTACAGTTCACCATATTGTGCACCGTATTGCGGGATTGGGTCTCCAAGAGGAGGCAATCATCATCCATTCCCTGCTTCAGAAGGTATTCCCTCATTATGTCCGCTTCCGTAATTTCCGATTTCACAGCCCCGCCGGACAAGATCATATAGCGGTACCGATTCTCGCGAAACAGCCGCATCGCTATATCCAGCCTTTCCTGCAAAAGAGGATGAATGCGGTTGCCGTCGCAGCGATAGCCGAGCACAATTAAAGCGTCCGCATCCCTCTTTCTTCTTTGGCTTGTATGCATCCAGACGAAGTACAACAACGGAACTGCCGCTGCCGTACATCCCAAGCCAAGTAACAACATTTCCCACATGCTGATATTCCTTTCTGCAAAAAGTAACGATCTGTTAATCAATCAATTTGATTAATTATATTGTACGACATTCAGCGTCATACTTCAATCGAAACCATTCGCAGATTGACGTATAGTTCGCTACAATGCTGAGGTTTCTTCTTCCCCGTTCCCTTCGTTCAATTTGACCTCAAATACTACTGGTGCAGACCGGTTGCCGCTAGTATCCTCGGCCCAAATACTGACTTCATATTTCCCATGCTTCAACCAAGCCGATTTCATCTCCCGGATTCCAGGAGGCAAAAACTGCGAATCCGCTTCGCCCTCCTTGCCTCCTTCTTTCCCGTTCCGCAAAATAACTATCCGCGTGCCGGCATAATCGTTATCCGTTGGCGGTGTAAAAGAAGCTTGAATTTCGTGTCCGTGACCGCTGACTCGGATTTGCGAAGGTGACACCGGAGGCACAGGATCTCCAGCCGTTGTAACTGTTATTGCACCGCTTCGTACCGTGTTGCCGGATGGATCGAAGGCTTCTATCTCAAAGGCATACCGGGTATTGGCTGCAAGGCTGTCTACTGCAGCCGTGTAAACGGATGAGGTGACGGATGAAACGGATACGCCGTCCTGGAATATACGGTATCCGTGCACGGCTGCATTGTCCGCAGCCTCTCTCCAGCTCAGCTTCACGGAATGATAAGTAATGTCCGTAACGGTCAATCCCGCTCCGCCTCCCCATCTCGGCGGTTCGGTATCCGGAGCCTTCACCCGGAACGACCATCCAGCGGATGGAATGGCATAAGTACCTGCGCGATCGGCTGCGTCCACGCGTACCACATGCTCTCCTTCGGTCAGATCGTTCCGCAGAACCGCACGAATCGTACCTAGAGCTTCGTCATACTGATGATCTACAGCTACGCCGTCAACGGTGAAGTGGATCGATCCCGGATCGACTCCGGTACCAGCATCGGTTATCCCGATAGCAATCTCAGGTCTAAGCCCCTGCACTTCCGAGTCCGGTGCCGGAGTAGAGACACCGAACACAGGTCCTGTCACATCTTCACCCAAATCCATGTACTCGGCCCGCAAATTGTCCAGATAGACGGCGCCGCTGTTTTTATTCGTTTCATCTGTCTCATTCACAAGCACATAACGAACCTTCAACGGAAAGATCGTGTTCTCGGGAACATCCGCGGTCACATATTTCCATCCGGTCCAATCCAGTCCTCCGGGCTGGGTGAAATTGAAAACGCGGCTCGTCCCCATGCCGTCTGTGACGCCCAAACGAAGCCAATGTCGGTTGGAGTCGCCGTATACCCACATCCCGATCCGGTAAGGCTTGCCTTCCACTTCGCGTCCTATCTCTCCCGCATCGTTCAGCAGATTGACATAAGCGTTAGAGCTGCCCGATTTTCCTGTAAAATCATAGGTCAGCTTCACGGCTTTGGTTCCGTAGCGGACCGGATTCGGCCGGGCAACGGCGGTGATGGTAACGGAGCCGGCGACGGCATTCGATTCCTTCGTCTGCATGTTCCCGGTTCCTTCGAATGGCTCCAGCAGCAGCGGCGGCTTGCCGACCTGAACGAAAGCCTCTGCCTTGACTCCGTTATAGGAGGCTGTCACCTTGCCATCGGCCGTTCCGTTCACGGACTGCAGAGTCCCGTTGGCATCAATGGAGCCGATAGCTCCTTCAGCGGACCAGCCGATCCGATCCGGCGAAATCCAAATCGGTCGCCCCTGCGAATCGGCTGCCGCTGCGGTAAAACGTACCGCTGCGCCCGGTTCGATCACCGCCGGATTCGGCGATAGCGTCAAGCGGTCTGCACGATCTACAACGGTGATGTCGATTAGTTTGACCGCATTTCCGCTTTGTACCGTCAAAACGCCGGAAGCAGGGCTCATGGATGCGGTAAACGCTCCCGGACCATCAAAAGCTCCAATGCTGCCCTGAGCTGACCATTGGACTTCTTCGGGCTTGACGGGTACACCGTTAAAGTATTCGTCCTGCCCTTTCAACTCGAACGACAAGCGGCTGCCTGCCGCAACCTGAACCGGGCTGTCCGGCGATACAACCAGACGGCTTAATGCGGTTACCGGTGCCGTCGACAAGACGGCGATGCCATTGCCGACCTCGCGGTCATGACCGTCGGACGGACGATTGAGCAGACTCGGATGCTCGTCTCCCGGCTGCCTCACGTAGTACGTGGTTGACCCTCCGCCGTCAATGTTAATCGCGTTCTCCATGCCGAGACTTTGCAAATAATACGCGCCCTCCGCCATCGTAATGCCATCGGAGTGACCCGGCTGACGGCCGTCTACGGTCAAGATATACAGCTTGCCTTGTTTCGAAGCAACCATCGTGCGCGGATGCCTGTCGCTCGTATTCGGATCCGCCGGGTCGAGAACCGTCGGAGACACCTCGCCGTTTCTTATCAGAACATACCCGAGCGTCGAGTTGCCTGATATTACCTGCTCCGCATCACCAAAACCCTTACTGAAGGCGATGTCGAGCCGAAGTCTCGTCCCTGCGAACAGCTTCTGCCTTATCCAATCCGCCTTGGAGCCGGTTGCCGACAAAACGAACGTGCCCGGCTCGATAGCCGTGTCCGCCGATTCGGCAACTGTCACGACCGTTGCGCTAACCGGCTGGCCGGGGATGAGCTTATAGGCCGGATCATCGGCGCGAACGACGACCTCCACACCGCCTTGCGGTGTCCGTGTTGAGCTTCCGAACCGCCAATTGTACAAGAAAGCATGATTCGTATGCGTTGCGACACGAGTTCTGTTAATCATGGTTAAGGTTAACGATTCGCCGTTGTCTTTGGTCAGCTTCGAGGTCATCGTCACATTATCTTCGATCTTTACGGTATGATCTTTCATAATGGCCATCGCTACTTTGCTGGTCGAAGGTGAGCTGACCAGCTCGCCGTTCGATATCATCAATCCGGACGGAACCCCGAGCGAACTGAAGAAATCCCCGTTCGTTCCCGCCACAGGGCGCCCGCCTTTGCTCTCCAGCTGACGGAGCATCTCATTCACCGTCCCGAGCTCGGACACTTCCCCATGGGATGAAACCGCCTCGACTTTCACGTAAGGATTCGACGGATCGATCTCCAGCAGATGAACGGATTCCTTCAGCCCGTTGCCTGTCAACGTACGGCTCGTATGTACTACGCCCGGAGAGACGGGATATTGCCTCTCCTCTATCGTTTGCCATGACACCTTCGCCGAATTGGTCGTTGTAGCTGTAGCTGCTGTAGCTGCTGTAGCTGTTGCCGCTGACGTCGGCGCCTCCTCGGCACGAACAAAGTAAGGCTGTCCAGCCTGCTCAAGGACAGGCAAAATCAGCAGCTGGATCGCAAGCAACGCCGTAATGGCTTTTCTCCAAGATATGCCGACATATTGCATAAGCCCTCACTCAGTCCTCTCTTATTTCCGAACGCGAGATGATCGGGAGGCAGCAGTGTTGAACAATGCCTGCCCGTTTGCTTATCCTTACTTATTTTCGCGCCTGCTCGGCCTGCATATAGTTGGCGGCCTTTTCATTCGCCTCTCGCAGTATTGTATTGATGTCCTTCTTGTCAAATAACATGCCGTTCAAGCCTTCCCGTAAAAACTTATAATTCTCGTTGTCATACTCGGAGTTAACGGGCGCGGGCGCCGGTTTTACCTTGAAAATCCCTTCCAGATTTTTGCCTTTATAAATATCCGTATTCGATGCGAACTGCTTTTTGAGCTCCGGATTGTTTAAGATGGTCAAATTGTTGCCGCGATTCATTTCCTGCTGCGATTCTTCACTGATCATCGTCAGAATGACGCGGTAAGCCGCTTCCTTGTTTTTGCTTGTCGGCGGAACAATGAACGATTGAAACTCAATTTCCCTGCCGATCCCCGGCCGATCGTCAAACACTGGATGACCGGCTACATCCCAGTTGAAGCCTTCTTTGCCCCCTTCAGTGAGCTGGGGAAGACGGCTGGTGATGGCGGCAAGCCAAGAAGGGAACATGGCAAGCTTTTGATCTTTTATGAAATAATCGACGCCATATTGAAATTTATTCTTCGGATCGATATATCCGGGAATTTCATACATCTGCTTGAGCAAACCGAATGTTTTCTTATATCCTTCAGAATCGAAGATCGGCTGTCCTTTGTCATTCACGGTGCCCAAGGAATAGCCTCTGGAAAAAGTGCGCTCCGTGCCCGGATCGAAGCCCAAATATTGCACTCCGTTTTCTTCCCGGGTCAGCCTTTTAGACAGCTCAATGATCTCCTCCCACTTCATGCCGTCCTTCGGATAAGGGACTCCGAATCGATCGAAAATATCTTTGTTGTAAATAAGCACTCCATAGTTCAGCGTGTAAGGAATTCCGTACAGCTCCCCTTTTTTCCCATACGATTTGATGGCACTGATGGCTTGCGGTTCAAATTTGCTGAGATCGACTTGATACTTTTTGACGAATTCGTTCATATCGCTGACTACGCCAAGGGGGAGCAGATCGTTCATATAAAAATGCGTCGTAGCAATCAGATCCGGCACCTCGCCGGCAGCGATCATATCGGTTAGCTTTACTCCTTTTATGAGCTCGATGTTAATATTCGGATGCTTTTTCTTGACCGTACCGAACAGGGCGTCCACATCTTTAGGCGTATTGATCGCTGCACTATGGGAGTAGAGCTTCACGGTAACCGGTTCGGTGATAACAAGCTCCTCCGCCTTGGCCGGGGCTTCCGTGCCTGCGGTGTTTCCTTTTGCCGGCGTTTGCGCCGAATTCGAGCAGCCGGCTGCAGCTATCGCAGTGGATAATGAGAGCAGCAGAGCCATAGAAAGACGACTTCTGGTTATCATGGGTTTTCTCACCTTTTTATATTGATTTTGGTTGAACTGTACGAGCGGTGGCTAACCTACGACCGTAAAATGCCAGGAGCATGCAGGCACCGCAGCATTTCGCTCCATATCGGAAGCCTCGACGGTGACCTGGTAAGGCCCGGGCTCTAGGTCCGTATCAAGCAAGCATTCGATTCTCCCTGTGCCGGGAAAGTAGCGGTGGCGTATATGCCTGTCATTGAGCCAAACCCGAATGGACGAAGGATCTACCCCGCTGCCCGGATCGGTCGCGTGAACTTGAAGCAGCGGCCGCTTGCTCGTGACTTCTGCATTCTCGGCAGGCTGCATTTGATCGAACGTCGGCCCCTCGACATCCTCATTGAAATCCGTATATTCCGCCCTGAAATGATCCAAATAGATAACACCTGACGGCTTGGCTCCCGGTGTCCCAACTAATATAAGCGAATGAACCCGTAACGGTGAGCCTTGGGAAGGATCGACTTCTGCGCAAACGTATTTCCAGCCTTTCCAATTCAGTCCGGCCGGTCCGGTTATCGGTAACGAATGCAGGTTCCCTTCGGAATCTTCAACAACGAGCTTGATGCCGTTGCCGCTTCGGTCCCCGTTCACCCATAAGCCGAACCGGATCGGATTCCCATCGAGCAACCGCCCGGAGAATCCTTGCTCGTTAAGCATCGAAATACGGATATGAGAGTTCTCCGTTCCACTGACGAATTCGTAGGTAAGCCTGCCGGAAAACGTCCCGAAACGAACCGGCAAAGGCCTCGCGACTTTGCTCAGATTAACGGCGCCGGGCACAGTACCCGTTTCGTGGACTCGGATTCCATCCAATGTTTCAAAATCGGCGATCATCCGGTGCGGTCTGCCGACCTGAACGTAGGAACGGGCACGCAGTCCTCCCCAAACGGCAGTGACTGTACCGCGAGCTTCGGTGGTAACGGCTTGCAATACGCCGGAAGCATTCATCTCGCCAATGCTCTCGTCCGAGGTCCAAGATACGAGTTCATTAGGCACTATAATCGGATGACCATAATCGTCGTAAGCACGAATGTACAGTTGACAACTCCCGCCAGGCTCTACAGCAGCCTTGGAAGGAGCAATATCGATCCGGGCTAATGCATCGATTACCTGTACTTGGACGGACCGGGTCACAGCTCCGTGACGGACGATCACTTGCCCGCTTGCGGCCTTAGGTCCGGCAGTGAAACAGCCTTCATCGTCGATTGTGCCGATGGATTCTTCAGCAGACCAATGCAGGTCCGCTGCATGAATCCTGACCGCATTGAGATGCCGGTCATGGCCCTTGACACCGAAGGCGATACGGCCTCCGGCGATGATTCGCACCGGATCGGGAGTCACGATCAGCTCCGATAGCTCGCGAGCTGGCGCGCTTGAGATAACAGCCAGCGCATTGCCAATTTTTCTCTCGAAGCCGTCGGACGGCCGATTGATCAGCTCCGCCCGTTGTTCTCCCGGGATTCTCAAGTAACAGGTTGTAGAGCCGCCTCCGTCCAGATTGATCGCCTGCTCCATACCGAGCTGCTGCAAATAAACCGCTTGCTCGGCCAAAGTCATCCCGTCCGAATGTCCGGGGCTCCTGCCGTCGACCGCAAACAAATACAGCTTGCCGCCTTTCGTTCCCAGAAAGGTTCTAGGGTGCCGGTCACTGTTCAGCCTTACGTCCGGGTCCCATACAGATGATGGAATGATGCCATCCTGTAGAAGCTCCATGCCCAGTGTGGAATTGCCCGATAACACGTGCACGGCGTTGTTGAAATCTTTATTGTAATTCATGCGAAGTGTAACGGTCTGGCCGATCTGCATATGTCTGCGGCAATGCTCCGCTGCAGAGCCCGCAGCCGAAATAACCCAGCTTCCGGGAGCGATTTCCGCTTCGCCGCATTGTTCTGCAATGGCTTGAACGATTCCCATAACGGGAATACCGGGCTTTAGCGTTAGCTGCCGCTCTGCCGTAGCAACCGTAATTTCCAGACGGCCGGCCGTTCCCGCTCTTTTGTTAGTCGAGCCGTAACGCCACGTATATACGGCAGTCATATCCGCTTGTTTAGGCGAAATGGCGCGGTTCACCATGCCAACCGGTGTCATGTATCCGTTTTCACAGCACAGTTCGGCGCTCATCGTAATTCCGCTCTCCAGCCTTACACTGCCGTCACGCATAACGGCCATTGCGACCTTGATCGTTTCGGGAGAAGTGATGATTTCACCGTCAATCATTTGCAGCCCGGAAGGAACGCCCGCATAGCTGAAGAAATCGCCGTTAATCCCTGCGATGACCCTTTTCCCCTCCTGCTCCAACTCCGCCATCAAGTTTCCTGCCGTCTCCAATCGATGGACCTTGTGTGAGGAAGAGACCGGCTCCAGCCTGACGTACTCATGAGCCGGGTCAAGCTCTATCATGTGCACGGACTGTAACAGCTGCTCTCCTAAGAGCCTCTGCCTGAAATGCCTCACGCCGGGGGACACCTGGAATTCGGCTTCATCGACGATTCGCCACCCGTTATTGAGATGAGTTTGCATCATTGTATCCGGTTGAATGGTATCATTCCACCCTTCTACGATTAAATATTTAATTATAAATCAAATTGATTAATTATTATTTTACGATATCGCTTTCCTTTCTACAATCCTAAATCGCAACTTTATTTTACGGTTCGCCTATTATTTTACGGATTGCCGGAAGCAAGCCTTTAGCCATACGGGTAAAGCCCAAATCATTCGGGTGAACGCCGTCAACCGTGCACTCGTCATACCGTTTGCCCAGCAGGCGGGAGCCATCGACAAAAGCAATCCGTTCATCGCCTTCGCGCTTCAGCTTGCCTACGACTTCTTTTGCAAATACCAAACGCTTCTTCCTCTCCGCAGTAACGGATCGATCCAGCAGCTCTTTGGCGTATGGAATACGGGAAACGACGAGAATCGGCACTTCACGTTGAGCGGACCGATATTGCCGGATAAACGGCTCCAGCGTTTGCATATAAAGCTCTGTGCTGCAGTTCGCTTCATAATCGACGACGAAGCAATCGACGCGCGAAATGGTGCCGATGACGGCTGCCAGCTCGGCTTCTCCCTTTCCGTTGCCCGAAAAGCCCAGATTAATGACCTCTCTTGCCAGCGCTTTGCCTATTTGCTGCGGGTAGGCCAATCCCGGACGGCCGGCGCAGCCGCCTTGAGTAATCGACGTGCCGTAAAAGACGATTCTCCCCCGGCTTCGATACGTTTCATCCGCTTCGATGGCGGCGCCTGCAGCAACACCGACGGCAACCTCCGATACGCTTTGGTACAGCGGAAAATTGAGAGTGACCGTACGCAGCTTGTCCGGTTTGCTCCCGCTAAACAGGATGCACTCATAGCCGGATTCATGCAGCTTCATGCGAGATGTTCCGACATATCGTTCCTTCCCCGGCTCCCCGATATAGGCATCGAAGCCGTTTTGCCCGGTTGCAGGCATATGGTCCATCGAAGCAGTACCGCCTAGCCGGACGCGAACAGCCACCCGCTCTGCATCGGTTCGGAAGCGAATTTGCCCGCCTGCGGTGCAATTGGCCAACCGGTCGACAGCGGATGGCAGAGCTTCCTTCGGATTAAGCGGCAGTCTGCGGTATATTCCTTCTTCGGCAAGCCAAGGAAAACCATATACCTGGAACGGCGGCGTAAGCGGAGAATACCACTCCCATTCACCCTGCAAAGAATGGATACGCATATTAGGATCGAGCTGTTGAGGCTGTACATTGGAACTCCAAGACATGGGTTTCACCCTCCTGACGTTTGGATCGGCACCCGCTCAATTTACTTTTGCGACCGTATGCCGATGATTCCTTATCTTACATGATTCCGGTAAAGTTGAACATAGTGGTAAAAGACCTTAAGGAATTAAATTAATCAATTTGATTTATTTATAGTATAGGTTTGCATTGTTAATCGAATGTTTCCTTGATGTGAAGTTTTGGTAAAGATCCCCAAACAAAAAAAACAGCCGCCTGAGACGTTGTCTTGGCAGCCGCATATGGTTTGCACTTTTTAAAGTAAAGCTTCACCTTGTACAGAATACATCTGAACCTGACGAATCCGATTCGCATTGCCCACTCTATTGGCTCGTCCTACAATCCGAACATAGCAGGCGAATACTGCTTGAACGGGATACGGCTTCAGCTCATCGCTGTCGCTTACCACAGAGCTGATGGGTGTCCAATCGAACCCATTGTCCGATGCTTCAATGTCTGCCGAATATCCGCAGGCTTCGCCGTTCAAAAAAGCGATCGCGACAGATCCGACTTCCACCGATCGCCCGAGATCATAGCGTATCCACTGCCCATCCCCATAAGAGGCCCAGTAGGTATCCGGTTCTTCCTGAAGCGTATAGGCCGGAATTTTTCCGTGGGATCTGCCTTCCGGAGGAATCGTCATTTCCTTATCAAAGCTGCTTGCCGTTACTTTGAACAGCTCGAACGCTGCCATCCTGGTAACATCGTCGTCAAATGAAGATACCGATTCATTAGGATCCGTTAACACAACGAGCCCTTGCTCGTAGCACTGCAATGCTTTTCCCAGAAGCTCCGCTATGGACTTCGCTTGCAGGAATAGTACATTCCCGTAGCGTACAGGAGCATGGTCGATACCCTTCTCTTCCCCGTTAGAGACAACCGTGCACCTGCCTTCGCTTAGAACGCAGGTCGACGCACCTCGGCGAATTCGAATTTCCTCAACGGCTGCTCCCGCCATCGTCGTTACGGTGGCAAAGCCCAGTCTCTCGGCTACCGCCTGTACGGGAAGCAGTATCTCTCCATTAAACTCCAAAGGACAGAGATCCCGGCGGCGGACATCCAGTTTGGTCCGCATGGAGCGGATGAACATATCACTGCTTCCGGCACATAGTACAGCTGTGTTTCTATCCGTATTCCACGGAACACGTTCTACCGTCGCAAATTGATCTCTAGCTTGGAATAACGGTTCTCCCGCTCTTCGTTTCTGCTTGGTCCACTCTGGCCCCGCATCATCCTCTGTCAATGGCCCTTGTGCAGAAAGTCCTCTCCCGTCTAGCGGCTCTTGTATTCCGTTGTTCGACCTTTGCAGTTCAATGGCTTCGAAGGTGAAGCCTTCGGGCATTCCGGACGATGGCTGTGAATCAATCCGGTTGTTAACATAATCATTCGGGGCAAAAGAAATATTCATAACTGACGCATCCTGCTGCGCTGCCGTGTATACCCGGCCTTTTTCCTTCACAATGACATTGTCCGCGATCCGGTTGCTCTCCGGCAGCAGAACACGCTGCTTGGACGGCCATGCCGTTTTATAACCGATACCGATGTCCAGGTCAACTCCGTCGTTATGAATCAGCACGTTATCGGCAATTGTATTGTTCTTGGACCAGTTGTATACGGGAACCCGTCCCAGAGGCGTACCGGCACGTAAGGTCGGCTGCCATTGATCCGTCAAGTAATCGTCGATGTACTCCCCTGACATAACGCTGATCCCGAAGCCTTGAAGCCCGGTCAAATAATTGCCCTTAACGATATTGTCTTCTCCCGTAATGCGAATTCCCTTAGTTCCGCCCACCTGGCCGCCGATAAAATAATTGCCTTCCACAACCGTATTATGACCGCTCCTGATCACTAATCCGCCTATCGACTCCTTGAACGTGTTGTTTCTGACCGTATCGTGGTTGGACTTCAAGGAGATGACCTCTTCGCATTCGCCGTCGGCTCGCTCGAACAGGTTATTCTCGATGAGGACATGCTCCCCTCCTGCGCTCCCGAGCTCGCCGTCGCTGCCGATCCCCATCACTTGAATAATTTCAAGCCCGTTGATTCCGTATGCCGGAATGTCTACGAAATAATTACCGTCAATAAGGTTATGACTCGAATATTTCATATTGCGCAGCAGCTGCCCGGCATAATATTTGCCTTTGAAGTAGCAGTGATTCAC
Source organism: Paenibacillus sp. NPDC056579 (assembly GCF_042793215.1). NCBI lineage: Bacteria > Bacillati > Bacillota > Bacilli > Caryophanales > Paenibacillaceae > Paenibacillus > Paenibacillus sp. NPDC056579. The sequence goes on along the minus strand of NZ_JBHTVD010000001.1, from coordinate 511,648 downwards.
TCTATGATGGGAGCCGTCGATGGTGACCCAGAAATATTTTTTCTCCGGATTCGCCGGATGATAATCTATGATGGCCGTTTCGCTCAGTCTGCAATGAGAGGACTCTTTAAGAAATCGGATGACCGTGTCGCTTCCGTTCCGTCCGGGCTGCACTCCGTCTTTGAAAAATAACCCTTCAACGACTACATATTCCCCGGCAAAAGTGAGTGCGGACGCGCCGGTCAGCACCGCTTCCCCCGGAGCTTCCGCCTTGATCGTAATAGGCTGATCAGGCGTGCCGCTTGTCTTCAGCTCCAGCTCTACGTCCGTCCAAATCCCGTTCTTCATGACAATGACGTCTCCTGGCAGCGCTTTCTCAACGGCTTGCCGAAGCTCCTCATTCGTTCCTGCTTTTATCAGTCTGCTCATGGACCTTCTCCTTTAGTTTTCATCGCCAAATACAGCTCTGTATCCATCCGATGACATCGGAATTATATAAAATCTATTATGGCAGGAAAAAACGGTCCTGGCGCCGCCAGGACCCTTTTTAGCTAAGCTGTTAATTCACAGCTTTGACAATTCGGAGGACGGCTCCTCCGTTAACCCTCAATGGAAGATGCAGCGTATCTCCTGCGGTAACCGATTCCGAGCGGACGGTAATTTCCGTCGAATGCTTGAAACGGTAATGATCCAGCTGCCCGAATACTTCCTCATAAATCTCAGCCGTGTACGCTTCGCCCGGATCGAGGAAGTCAAGCCGGATATGGGCAGTCCGGCCTCCTGCTGCGCAGATCGTCCCGACATGCCAGTCCTCCCCGCTCCTTCTCGCCATCGAGACATAACGTCCCGGATAGCCTTCCAGCAGAACGGTTTGATCCCAAGCTGCCGGCACCTGCTTCAGGAACGGCTGTCCTGCGCTCTCTTGGTAAGCCTCTACGGAGTCGGCAAAATTTTGCACAGCGGATTCGAACAGTACCGCCAATGCCAGCTGGTGGCAGTGCCCGGTCCGGGTCAATCTCGAGAAGGTGACCGGCGTGTAGTCCATCGCCCCGACCACGTTGCGCGTAAAAGGAACCGTACAGTTGTGCACGGCATTAGGGCCCTCGTTCAAATCGTTCTTCCAGTATTCCGCACCAAGAATTCCTTCTCTGGTCAACACATGCGGCCATCGGCGCTGTTCACCGGATGGCTTCGTGGAGCCATGGTAGTTAATCATCAACCGATATTCCATCGCCACCCGTGCGATCATATCATATACCTGGATTCTTGACTGGGAATCGCTGTCGAAGAAATCAACCTTCACGCCTTTAACGCCCCATTCGGCCCATAGCGCGAACTTCCGCCGGCACTCTTGTTCCTCCTGAATCCGGTTATAATGCGTCCATACCCAGATGCCGACACCTTTGCCTTCCGCGTAGCGGATCAGCTCCGGCACGTTCGTCGTGCTCTCCTCACGGTCCCAGCCTCCGTCCACAAGCGAGTACTCCCAGCTCATGTCAGCGGCAAAATCGACGAACTTCACCTGCTTGTCATGATCCCGGCACGATTGCGAATCGGAGTGCCACGACCACGCGGAACGGCCGGGACGGATCCAGGACATGTCCTCGATTTCCGAAGCGGGATTGAGGTTGAACACCAAAGTAGATTCAACGATGGTCGCCAGGCTGTCGCCGATGATCGCCGTTCTCCAAGGCGTAGCGAGCGGTCCGTCCGTCACGTTCGGGGTTGGCTGATCAGGTGCAAAAGCCAGATCGAGCGTGCGAGGCTTCTCACGGTTAACCTTTAGATGAGACGCGCAGTAATGGCCGTACACGGCCGCTTCCGTCAACAGCATCCAGCCGTCGTTGCCTACCTGGAACAGCATAGGAAAGGCATAATCCTCTTCATCCATCAGCTCGATCATGCTCAAATCGTACGTCCGCTCGTAGCATTCCATGAACTTTTGAGCCCATACATTGACCAGCGTCTCTTGCGGAAGCGCAAAACCGGTCGGCTCCTCCTTGATCGTCAGCACGCCTTCGGCAGGCAGCACATAACGGAATGCGATGCCGTCGTTGTATGCGCGGCATACCAGCTGCAGCACGTCCCCGTCTTTTTGAAAAACGAGTGTCATTTCGTTGGCATGATTGACGTATTGTGATGTTTTCCCGTGCGGAAGCGAGTAAGTCTCATCAATTACCGCAGCGGATTTTTCCATAAATTGCAGCCGATCTGTAAACCGCTGCCTGTCCGTAACGATGCCCAGCGGCGAGGCGGCGACAATCGCTTTGCCCTCTTTGCTTACGCTATATTGCAGCATGCCGGATTCATTCAACTCGACGCTGAACTGAATTACGGCATCCGGAGAGCTTAACACCCAGCTTTGCTTCGTTAGTACTCCAACCGCTTGATTCATACAGAACACTCCCCTTATTGTTATTTGACTGTCGTCGGACAGTAACCAAATTCGGGACAAGCTTCATTCGTTACCATCCTATTCCAAATCCACCTAGTTCTCAATGCTACAAACTCATATGTTTGTGTCCGAAACTAAGGTTATCGGCTGCCGCCTCCGGCAGACGGCCTCTTCTCCTCCAACGGATGGCGACCAGGATGCCCCGAACCGTCTCGTCTGCAATCATTGCCATATAGATACCGATAATGCCCCATCCTAGTGCGATACCGAACAAATAAGAGCAGGCGGCAGCCACCAGCCACATGGACAGCATATTGGTCAAAGCGGTAAACCGGGTATCTCCAATCCCGTTCAATGAGAAGGAAAATGCCTGATTCACCATCTTTAGAGGCTGCAGCACCACGTTGATAAAGAATAACGGCATCGCTATCCGAATAATTTCGGCGTCAGAAGTAAACCAGCCTATAGCCGTTCTTCCTACGCTAAGCAGGAGCAGCGACGTCGTCAGGACGAAGAGCAACCCCGCCCAGAGCGCCGAATAAGCGCTGCGGTAACACGGCTCAAAGTTTCGGGCGCCGTACAAATGGCCGACTCGAATTTGTGAAGCCATGGCTACGGACATGCCGACCAGCCACGGAAGCGACTGAATCGTGTTCATATAAGTAAACGAAGCTAATGTTGCTGCGCCCATGGAGGCGACGATGGCGAAAATAATCGCTTGCGTATAGTTCCAGGATGCGGCGTTAAAGGTCATCGGCCAGCCGATTCGCCATACTTCCTTGGCCAGCGGCTTGTCAAACCCTTTCCAATCGCTCTTGACAAAGCCTGGCTTGAACGACTTGTACATCACGATGAGAGCGAGGATTAGCGCAACCGTCCGGCTGATAACCGTAGACAAAGCAACACCGAAGATGCCCAGCTGAGGAATCCCGAACTCCCCATAGATGAATAAGTAATTCAATACCAGATGGATCGCATTCATTCCCATGACGATGAGCATCGGTCCCCGCGTATTTCCCGTATTGCGTATAATGGACGACGCAGCCGCATAGAGCGAAATGACGATCGTATTCGATCCGACGATGCTCAAGTACGTAACGGCCAGCGGAAGCACCTCTTCAGGAGCCTGCATAAAGCCCAACAGCCACTCCGCGCTGAAAAACATCGCTACGCTGAGCAGCGCTCCGACAACAATATTAGCCTTGATAGTGATAGCAGCCGTACGCCTTGCCTGCTCCACATTCCCGGAGCCGAGCTTTTGTGCGATCAGAATGCCTGCGCCGGAATTAACCATCGTAAACATGACGCTTGTTGCGTTCAAGATTTGATTCGACAGTCCGACCGCGGATGACGCATAATCGGAGATGTGGGTTACCATCAACGTATCGACAGTTCCCATGAGAAACTGTAAAAACATTTCAATGGCAATCGGCCACGACAAATACCATAAGGAAAGCTCCTTTTTGGCTGCCGGCAGCTCACTTCGGTTTTTCATTTTTTTCCCCGCTTACCTTTCCTCGCTGTTTAAAATGTCTTGCAATAAACCACTACAGTATAAAAGATGGCCGATCCGAATGGATATAGTCAATATTCACTTGTTTATATCCGATATTCCGTTTTTCATTAACGCTTTAACGCACGGATATAAAATTCAGGTATAATGGGGATGAATTAGTATCCTGCTTTATACTGAACCCATTAAGGAGTGAGACCCGTGCTATACCGCAAATTTGGAAGTACAGGCTGGAACGTATCGTCCATTGGACTCGGAACTTGGAATATCGGCAATCAATGGGGCGATATCGATGAAGCGACAGCCTACTCTACCATCCGCACGTCCATCGACCATGGAGTGAACCTGTTCGATACGGCGGAATCGTACGGCATTCCGAATGGACTCTCCGAGCAGAGGCTCGGCAGAGCGCTTGGCGGAGACCGGCATAAGTCGTATATCGTATCGAAAATCGGCAACTTCGGCAAGCGGACCGGACAAGGCGTCCCGCTGACAACCCCCGATATGATCCGGTTGTGCGCCCATGCTTCCCTGCACCGGTTAAGAACCGACTGGGTCGATGTGATGCTGTGCCATATCGGAGATATTCAAGATCCGTCCGTATTCCTCGAAGGCTTCGACCTATTGAAGCAGAACGGCGAAATCCGTGAATACGGCATTTCCACCAATAACCTGGAAGTGCTCAAACGGTTTAACGTGAACGGCACTTGCCGGGTAGTGGAAGCGGACTACTCGCTGTTAAACCGGCAGCCGGAGGATGAATTCCTCCCGTATTGCGAAGCCAACGGTATTGCGGTTCTTGTCAGAGGCCCTCTGGCAATGGGACTTCTGTCCGGCAATTATACGGCGGAGTCGGTGTTTAACGACAGCGTCCGCAGCGGGTGGAATCAAGACGGCGCCGGCCGGAAGCAATTTGAAGAACGCATCGGCAAGCTCGAAGCCGTTCGCCAAGTATTGGAGGATGGTGAAGACATGGCGACGGCGGCGCTTCGCTTTGTCATATCCCGCCCTTCCGTCGTAGCGATCCCCGGAGCCAAATCTCCGGAGCAGGCAGCCAAAAATGCCCAGGCGGGGAGCGCGGTATTCACCGGCGAACAGCTGGAACGCTTTAGGAAATAATCTTACAAGCCGACGATATTCCGTTGGCTTAAGCTAGTCTCGAAGCCCTTACAACTTACAAAAGCTGTATGGGTACCCATTGGGATACCCTCCTCCTGACGCTGTTATTTTCAGAAAATCAATACTTTTATCGCATTCTGGCGGTAATGCAACAACCCCATATTACTTGACCGTATCTTGCGTCACAATGGACTAATCAGAAGTGGGTACGGAGTAATGTAGTATTTTGAGATAATCCGTTTTCTGCAGCACAACAGCAAAAAAGCCATCTCCAGCAGCAAGTCTGCTTGAAGATGGCTTTTTATCATCACCATTTCGTAATTTTTACCAAAAACGCTCCGTATGACCCTTCAACCGGCTTAAGCCTTCTACAAAATAGTAATCACCGTAAATCAGCGGCACATCCATATTTTTTTGCTCCGGATAATGGCTTGTTCCGTGAAGAATGAGCCCTTCCTCCTGCTCGTTATCCCACGCTCCGTAGTTCGTGTATAACGAATGCAGGATGGCTTCTCCGGCATTCCGGTAGCCATCGGCTTCCAACGCATCTACTTCGTCTGCGATGAGAAGCAACCCGCACGCGGCGCAAGCGCCGGCCGATGAATCCCGATACGGCGTGACCTCGGGAGGAATGCGGAAATCCCAATGCGGGACATGATCCTCCGGCAGCTGCGAAATAAAGAAATGAGCCGCTTGCTTCGCGGCGTGCAAATAGCGCACTTCACGGGTATGATGGTAGCTCAGCGCCATCCCGTAGATCGCCCAAGCGGTGCCTCGCGACCAACCGGACTCGGGCGCATAGCCTTGACCGCCTAGAGCTTCGATGCGTTCTCCCGTCGTTTCATCGAAACGAACGATGTGATAGACGGAGCCGTCCGGGCGGATGAAATGCTTCAATACCGTATCGGCGTGCTCCATCGCCAGATGCTTATATCTCGGGTCTCCGGTTACTTCGGTGGCCCAGTACAGAAGCGGAAGGTTCATCATGCAATCGATGATGGCCCAGCCGGCGTTGTTCTCGCCTTCCCGCCAAGGGTTCCAGGCGCGGATGAAGTTGCCTTTGACATTGAAGCGGCCGCACAGCAGATTTGCGGCAAGCAGCGCGCGGCGCTTGGAGTCTTCCGACTGCAGCAGCTTGTATTGCGCAACGCTGGTCAACGTCCACATAAAACCGATATCGTGATCCAGCTTGTAGTAATCGGCGATCACTTGATCCAGCTGGCTCTCGCATTGCTCCGCTATCGCTTTGAAATGCTCGTCCTTCGTATCGCGGTACAAGAGCCATAGCAGCCCCGGCCAAAAGCCCGCCGTCCACCAATAAGCCGGCTCCAGTTTATAAGTTCCGTCCACGCTGGCATGCGGGAATCCCGCTCCGATCCTCCGGCTTGTCCGGTTTACCTTGGCTACGGTTTGCTGCCAGGCTTCCTCAACCCAGCCGCTTGTATTTAAAGCAGTCATTGCATCTATTCCCCCTTAAATTATGACTCGAACTGAAACTGCACCACGGCGCTGCACTGCTGCGAAGGATGACGAAGCTTCATTTCTATCGCATACACATCTTTCATGACGCCATAGTGGTCAGCATATTCGAGCTTATGAATGTGCGGCTCCAGCACGTCCGGGTCGTATGAAACGATGAGCCGCTGCTCCTTCCCGGGAATCGTCAGCTTGCCGTCCGCCATTACCGGCTCCAGTACGGTAACAAATCGTTCCGTTATCTCATCAGGCGTTCTGGTGAACTCAAACGTATCCGTCAACGTAAGGACCGGCTTCTCCGTTCTTTCCCATGCAAAGCCGCGTTTCAACAGCTTAACCTGAGCATCGGCGCCGTATGCCGCGGACAGCTCCATTTCAAAATGTATGGTATCGCCATCTGAATAGCAGCTTACCTCCCGAGCGCGATATTCCGCTCCGGCTTGCTGCAGCCGGCCGTTAATTACGGGCACGGAATGACCTTGTGCCCCGTTGCATAGATAAGAGTACCGCTCCGCACCGAAATATTCCTTCGTATACATGCCGCATCCGAGATCGGCTAGGAACGTCTCCCCTTCATAATGCAGGATGAAGTGGCCGACATCGTTGTGGTTGTGCGGCTCCGCATTATGCCCGCCTTTTGCCGCAAAGCAGTACATTCCGATCTCATCGGCATGCCTTGATATCAGCCATTGCGAATCTTCAAGGAAGTAGGTGGCCGGTCCCCAAGGCGCTCCGTTCGCCGCCTTATCCTCCTGAAACCACAGCAAGTTGCGGAAGGCCGTACCCCAGCGGTTGCAATGATCCTCCGTATAGCTTGTCCGCAGCGCGAATTCCGGCAGTTCCACATCGGGATACATCCGATTCAAGTAATGGGTCAGTCCCATATGAATGTGCGATTCCGGTTGGGAATCCGAGAAGTTGACCACCGATGTTCCGCATAGAAAACACTTTTGCTGGAACAGCGCAATTTGATGAATTTTTTCGTCTGAAAACAGGCTCAGAGCGCCTCCCGTTTTGACCTTCAGCAAATCGGCGAAAAATACAAAAAATCCGAAGCCGTAATACCAGTATCCGTATCCTTCCGTAGTCGCCCCATCGCTCTTGAATCCGGACAAATAATGATTCATGGCTTGCAGCACTCGCTCCAGGATGATCGACAAATCATCCTGGTCCTTGATCAAGTGAAGCGCAGCCGCACCGATTGAGCCCGCGCATACCGCAGCCCAATTGTGACTCGCCGTTTCCCAGTGAAACGGGCCCTGATGGATGAACGGCCAAAAAATACGCCGGTACACCTCATGTCTGATCCGGTTGCGAAGCAATAACGGCAGGCGGTGCTCCGTCAACCGCAAAATCTCGCTCAAGGCGAATCCGGTTTCCGCTGAAAACAAGTCGATGGCGCCGGCATTGCCTGCAATAGCCTCGCTCGGCTTTTGCACGGAATACTCCGTTTCGACCGTAGACTCCGTCGTCGTGTTCACATGCGCAGGCAAGCTCCACGTGTATTCGTTGCATATGGACCACAGCGTCTCTTCCAGCGCCGACTGATAATCTTCCCGCTCCGGCTCCAACAAGGACATGATGGCGAATGTGTTCAGCCGTTTTCTCATTTCGAAATAAACCCGCTCGTATTCCAATCTCGTACCGCGGTCTTTGAAAATGCGGAACAACGAATACGAAAGTGCGGGTGCGGTCTGATCCAGAAGCAGCGCCGCTTCGGCACGGATTTCGTCTATCATAGGCCGATAGGCTTCCGCTTGTCTTACATGCTCCCACCAAGATTCCTGCTCGCAAGACGGAAACAGCAGCTTGTCGACGGGCATCGACTGCTGCAGCAATTGCTTGATTTCGTCGCTTTTCATAGCGCAGCGTCCTCCATGGATAGATAATGGTTATTATCTTAATCCTAGCTCATCGCCACGCCGAACGATAGGACTATTTTTACATTAAAGCGAAGTTTTTTGACCTCTGTATTCCAGCGGCGTGACCCCTACCGATGCTTTGAATATTTTTATGAAATAGCTCTGATTGTCATAGCCGAGCATTTCGCAAATTTTCCCTACAGGGTGGTTCGTTTGGTCGAGCAGCTCTTTGGCCCGGTTCATCTTCATCCGCGTGACGTACTCGATGAACGTTTCCCCGGTTTCTTTCTTGAACAAACGGCTGAAATAGCTGCTGTTCAAAAACAAATGGTCCGCGACCTCCTCCAGACTGATGCGCTTGTCCAAATGAAGCGATACGTAATGGCAGGCTTCCACGACTTCCGTCCGCTTGCCCCGTTCTCCAATTTCCCCGGCCAGCGCGATGACCGACTGCAAATGCTCTACAAGCCAGTGCTCCAGCTCAAAGAGGGAGTCGATTTCGAGAATCTCCTTATGCAGCACGTCTACCGCATACGTCGAGCGGAAATATTGCAGCGACTGAAGCTTCAGCTTCAGATCGAGCAGCAGCTTCAGCACCCAATCCTTAACCTTCTCCGGCTCAAAGCTGTGCTCTTTCAAAAACGCCATCCAATGTCTGACCGTAGAGACAATCGGCCCGGTCTGCTTCTCCAGCATCAATTCCCTAAGCTCCGTGCTGGCTTGGTCATACCAGGAGAATAGATCGATGTCGCCGTGCTTCAACGACTGCTTTTTCACAATGGAGCCTTCGTCCATGTAAAACCGCTGCAGGCCGCTCGCCAGCAGTCCGTTCAAAGTCCCCTTGATTTCCTCCGGATTGCGGCACCGTTCCCCGATGATAAAGGACATCGAGATTTTCAAATATTTGTTCAGCGCGGCTTGAATCTGCTTCATCCGCTCCACGGCGGCATCATACGGGTTGATTTTCAACGACGGCTGATACGGGAACAAGAAGAACGACTCCTTCGTTCCATAGGCAAAATGAACGGCCGGCGAGCCGTCTCTTGAGCTCACTTCACCGATTATGTTATCTACGGCAAAGCGCAATATATCGTCCGACACAAAGCGCTGCTTCGCCGTGCGGTATTCGTCAATCAACCCGAGAATCGGCAGACACTCCATGCCTTCGAGAGACAGCTGAAACGACTTCGCTTCGGCAAGCCAGTCCCCCGCGTCCATGATCGGCTGCTGCAGCGTTCTGCGAATGAATTTTTCTTTCAGCAGCTCTTTATTCCGGTCTACGATGTGCTGCAGCTGATGCTGATGCGTCTGTACCCGCTCATCCTGATCCAGACTGGCCTTGAACTGCTGAAGCAGCTTCTCCAGGTCTTTCGGGTCCAGCGTATCCTTCAGCACATAGTCCTGCACATTCAGCTTGACCGCTTGCTGGGCGTAATGAAATTCGTTATGGCACGACAGAATTGCAACGCGCAAGCTTGCCTTTTGCTCCTTCAGCTTGGCTATCAGCTCCAAGCCATTCATTCTGGGCATCCCGATATCCGTAATAAGAATGTCGGGCATTGCTTTCTCCGCCTGTTCCAAGGCGATGGCTCCGTTCTCGTAGCACCCTTGAAGCTCCAGCCCGTATTCATTCCATGGAATGGTCTCCGAGAGAAACTCGAGAACGGGATAATCGTCGTCGACCAGCATTACTTTATACATGAGAAGATGTCACCTCCAAACTAGGAATGAACATCGTAATGCGCGTGCCCTTACCCTGTTCACTGTCAATTTGCATAACAAACGCCTCGCCGTGAGTCATGCGCATCCGTTCATTGACATTCGTTAATCCCATACTGGAAAATCCCCGATGTTTCTCATGCTCCGCTTCCTCCGGAGCTGCCTTTTCCGTGCCGGGTTCGACCTTCCTGCGCAGACGATTCAAGGCTGACTCGTCCATGCCCACTCCATTGTCCTCCACAGCGACGATCAGCATGTGCCCTTCCACCCAGGCTTCCACAAGAATCGTCCCTGCCGATTGGCTAAGCCCGTGAATGAGCGCGTTTTCGATCAGAGGCTGCAAGAAAAACCTAGGCACTTTCTCCAGCAGCGCATCGGAAGATATCTCGGTCTTAAGCTGCACCTTCTCCTTCTGCCTCATATTCATCAGCTTCGTATAATCCATGACGATCTCAATTTCCTCATGGAGCGGAATAATGCTTTTATCCTGATTGATCGTCATCCTCAGCAGCTTCGACAGCGAGCCGATCATTTCGGCGCTCTCCTTGTCTCCGCGAAACATGACTTTCATGCGGATGGAGTTCAGCACATTAAACAAGAAGTGCGGATTGATCTGCGCCTGCAGCATATCGAGCTCCGCCTTTCGCTTACGCGCCTGGGTATCGGAAATTTCCGCTATCATCTCCTTGATCCGGTCGAGCATTTGGTCGAAGGAAAAGCCGAGCCGTCCGATCTCGTCTTCGCCGCGGATGTGGGAGCGGACCTCGAGATTGCCCTTTTGTACCTTCATCGCCACCTTGCCCAAACCGACCAGCGGCTTGGTAAACGTGCGCAGCAAATAGACAAGCAGCAGCAAGAATACGATAAAAGAGACGATCTGGAACGTAAACACTTTATTGAAGATGGAATCGATCTTATAAATCGCCTTCTTGTAAGGCGTCAGCGACACGATCTTCCATCCGGTAAACAGCTCTTTTTGCGTGAGCAGATAATCTTCGTTATCGATTTGTACGATGTCGGACGCCATATCCTTCCGGCTTCCATCCAGCTCGATAGGAAACCGTTGTCCAATCTTGGTCACGTCATTATCCGAAATGATAGTATTCGAGGCGTCGACAATCTTGAATTCTTGATTTTCGGCCAGCCGCTCGAAGTTTTGATTCATCTGATTTTCCATTATCGTCACGAAGACATAACCGAAAATAATCGAGCCTTCTCCGCGGAGCGTCCTGACTACCGACAGCTGATATGGATGGCTGTCCTTCAAGGAGGAGAATACGGTTGGCGAAGCGCCGACCCACAACGAGTTAAATCCGTATAAGTTTTTCAGCTGGGAAAACCACGGTTCTTTGGTTAAATTGATGGGATTATAGTCATATACCGAATAATTGGAGTAATAAGTGCCGTTGGACAGCAGAATCGTCACATAGCTTTTTTCTCCGCCGATAGTAATATTATCAATTTGTTTAAGTATTTTATTCCGGTCGTTGAACTCGTCATACTCCGCAGTAGGTCCCGTATAAGGCGCACCGAACACATTGCGCTTCATAATGGAGTTCAAGTCGGAATCCATCTGGATCGAGTTGGCGATATTAAGCATGTATTTCAGCGTATTGCTGACGTAGTTGTTGACGAGCAGCAGCGATTCCTGCGAGTTCGATACCGCCTGTTCCTTCACGGCATCCCGGGTCAAGTAGTTGTACATCAAGAGCGTGATGCAGGCAGGGATCAATATGCATGTTATGGCCGCCGTCATCAGCTTGAAGCGGAACGACCGGGAAGCTATCCATTGGCGTTTCCGTTTGAACAAACCTTATCACCTCGCTGTATTCGCAAATGGACAAGCCCCATACCGCAGCAAAAGAAGGGGTAGGCTTGGCCTTCCCCTCCTTGCATTAGTATAACCCTTATTTTTTGTTCGTTGCAATGATGCTGTTGACGCGGTCTTGAGATGCTTTCACCGTCGTATCGAGATCTTGCTTGCCCAGGATCAGCTTCTCGAACTCTTCGTTCACCGCTTTGTATACTTCGGCTTGGTAAGAAACCGGAGGAACAATAGCGGAGGATTTCGAATTAGCAAGAACGCTCACCAGAGAAGCTTTGTCGACTTTCTCAGGGTTTTTCGTGCCGGCCAAGATCGTATCGATGATTTTGCCCAGATCTTCTTGTTTCACTTTGTTCCAGGCTGGAATGTTCTTGCCTTGAACAAGCTGTCCGTCCGTTGTCAACCAGCGAATGAACTTGTAAGCTTCGTCTTTATTCTTGGAAGCAGCCGCTACGGAAATATAGTCAGTAGTTACTGTTGCATAACCGCCTTGCTCGGAAGCATTGTTTTTAGGGAATGGAGCAACCGTTACGTCAAAGTTCAACGGAACTTGATCCGTACCGCCAAGCTCGGTGTTCATCCAGCTGCCTGTCACGATCATAGCCGCTTTTTGGTTAAAGAATTGGGTACGGTAGTTCAGCTTCTGAGAAAGCATGTCCGCGTAAGGTGTTGCGGATTTGTCTTCTTTTTCCATTTTCACGCGCATTTCAAGCGATTTCTTGAACAACGGGCTGTCCATGTTCGAGCTGCCGTCCGCTTTGATAAACTCCGGATTTTCCGGCTGGTTGGACATCGCCAGCTTCACGTAGTCGAGCCAGCCGCCGTTTTGCGGTCCATGGAAGTACGTTCCGTATACCCGGTTCGCGCCTTCGCCTTTGCTGAGCTTTTTGGCGTAGTCCATGAATTCGTCCCATGTCCAATCCTTCGGTACCGGCAATCCTGCCGCGTCGAGCATGGTTTTGTTCAGCAGAACGTACCAAGGGTTGAACTTGCCCGGCAGCGCATAGTACTTGCCGTTCAGCTTCGTGTCTACTTTGTACTCTTCATTGACTTTGTAGCCGTCCTTAGCGATGTAATCGTCGATCGGAGCGACCATGCCGAGAGCAACGCGTTGTGCGTAGCTTGCCGCATCACTGAACATCAGAACGTCCATTGCTTCGCCCGATGCAGCCGCAAGGTCAAGTTTTTTCAAAGCTTCTTGCGTGTCGCCTTTTTCACTCAGTCCGATTACATTGATCTTGACTCCCGGATTTTTCTCTTCATACGCGGCAATCGTTTTTTTCCAAGCATAGTTGCCTTCTGTCCCGAATGTATAGAAGCGAAGCTCAGTCGTACCTCCAGCAGCCGCTCCACCTTGGCCAGCATCCTTCTGATCTCCGGCACCGCCGCAGCCTGCAAGCACACCTAATGCCACTACGCTGGTTAAAATACCGGCTCCTACTTTTTTGTTCATTTACATAACCCTCCTTGTTTGGACCTGAACTTATGTGTTGTATCTTGTGTTCTTTGAAATTGTATCAATTTACTATCTTTCATCCATGCGCGTAAATTGACTTTTTTACAATTATTTTGACTTATCCTGTACTTATTATCCTTTAACCCCGCCCATGGCTATACCTTCAATAACACTTTTTTGACCAATGATGAAAATAATCAGCAGCGGCAGGATCGCAGATACCGCGGCAGCCATGATCAAAGAATAGAATTCGCCGGACAGCGAGGTAAATTTCTGCATAGCCAATTGGATTGTGAAGAGCTTGTCCGTCCGCAGGAAGATCAGCGCGTTCGTATAGTCGTTCCAAGTCCAGATAAAACGTAGAATCGCGTACGTTGCAACCGCAGGACGAACCAGCGGCATCGCAATGGACCAGAAAATTCTCCAGTGACCCGCTCCGTCAATTTTGGCGGATTCGATGAACTCGTTGTGAAGCCCCATGAAAAACTGCCGCAGCATAAAGGTACCGAGGACACTAAAGCTGCCAATGATGATGAGCCCGATATGATTGTCGAACAATCCGATATACCGGTACAGAATAAACTGAGGAACAAGGATCGCTTGAGACGGAACCATATACGTTGTCAAGACGATCAAGAACAGCCATTTGCTTGCCGCAAACTGCACTTTGGAGAATCCGTAGGCCGCAAGTGCAGATACCGTAACGGAAAGCACTGTAGTCACAACGGTAATTTTGATGGAGTTCCAATAGTATAAGTAAAAAGGATAATCGCCGAACCAGACTTCCTTGTAGTTGGCAATCGCATTCCATTGCTTCGGAATCCAGTCGATTGGAAAGTTAAATACATCGGCTTCCATTTTGAAGGATGCGGAAAGCATCCAGAAGAACGGCATCAGGAACATTAGACTGACTGCAAACATGATGACCGTAATGATTAATTTACGGAGGCTTAATTGCTCCTTCATGTTGTACCCACCTCATTTTCTTTCATATGACTTGACTCTTAATAGTTAACCCATTTTTTCTGACCGATCCATTGCAGTCCAGTGATGACCAATACACACAAGAACAACACAGCCGCCATGGAGGATGCATAACCGATTTTCAAGTTCGTAAATGCCGTGTCGTACAAATACCATACGATCATGCTGGTGGACTGAATAGGTCCGCCTTGCGTCAGAACGGCAATCAAGTCAAAAACTTTGAAAGTTGCAATGATACCGGTGATCAACAGGAAGAATGTCGTTGGCGACAGCAAAGGCAGTGTAATGCTGCGGAATTGCACCCATTTGGAGGCGCCGTCGATATCCGCTGCTTCATACAAATCTTTAGGAATCGATTGCAGACCCGCAATATAAACGATCAAGTTAAAGCCGATGGAAATCCAGACCGAAATCATCATAACGGAGATCAAGGCATAGTTCGGGTCGGCGATCCACTTCGGCGGATCGGAAATGCCGATCGACATCAGAAACTGGTTGACCGGACCGGCCGAAGGATGAAACAATACTTGCCATACGATCGCTACAGCCACGACGCTGGAGATGTAAGGCATGAAGTAGGCAACCTTGAAGTAGCCTTTCAAATACACGTTTTTATCAATAATAATGGCAAGAACTAAGGATATAATTAAGTAAATGGGCACGGTTAGCAAGAACACCGCGTTATTGCGGAATGATTTCAAAAATGTCGCATCCGTGATCAATTTTTGGAAGTTATCCAATCCTACCCAGTTGAAGCCTTTAAAGCCTACAATAAAATTCCAGTCCGCGAAGCTCAGAACGAAAGTGGCGATGATGGGAATTAAGACAAGAACCGTAACCCCGATCAGCATGGGACTTACAAACAAGAAGCCCGCTAAGGTTTCCTTCCGCTGTAGCCCGCCGTTCCGCTTTTTCGATATGCGCTTCTCTGCCGCAGCAGCCGATGTGTTAGAATTCACGATGCTTCACCTCTACTTCTATAATGTTGAGTTTATTATAAGCAATGGCAATGCAAGATATTTAACGGTATTTTGATTACATTGTCGACGATTTTGACTTTTTGTCGAAACGGACAGCAAAAAGCCTGGCGCAGAAACGCCAGACTTTATTGCTTCCTATTCCGATTTCTTTGCATAAAAAACGGCAAAATCCTGGTACTTATATACGCAGTCGGACTCCTGAAAACCGGCTTCCTGAAGCCAGCGGAGCTGGTCCCAGGCCTTCGCGTTAATGTCGAGCTTCCGCCGCTCGATCGATGCGTCCGCAGCCTCCGTCGAAATTCCGTTGGTGCGTATCCATTGCACCCACATCTGTTTGTAGAGCTGATCCACGGCGTGAGTCTCCCCCATCACTTGATCGGCGTTAATGAACAAGCCGCCGTCTTCGAGCAAGCCGTAGATTCTGTGAAACAGCGTCTGCTTAGCCTCGTGAGTGAGATGATGGATCGATAAGGATGAGACAATGAGGTCAAACTTGTGCTCGAACGGATACTCCGTATAATCCGCGACTATGTATTCGATTTCCTCCACGGCCGCGAACCGCTGCTTGGCGATATCGAGCATCTTGTCTCCCAAATCGATCAAGGTCAGCTTGCATGCAGGGTACTTGGTCCGCATTCCTTCCGCCAGCAGACCGGTCCCTGCGCCTAAATCAAGGATTCGCGGCGAGGGCTTATCCGTCTGCGCCCATCGTACTGCGGTGCCGTAAAAATCGTCGAAGCACGGAATCAGCAGCCGCCTCTGCTCATCATACTTATGCGCCACCTCATTAAATTGGCGGATCACCTTCTCGTTCATGTCCATCCCTCATTTCTTCATTGTTACTATTTATAGTATACAGCGACTGTTATAATGTAAAATATATAAATTCAATTTATTTTATAGGAAATAACTATAATATAATGCTGCAAAAAACAGGCCAGGATCTTCCCTCCCGTTTAGGAGTCCGATTCCTGACCTGATCGTGAACAAGCTAATGATTTATTCGAAAAAGGTTTGGTACAGCAAATATACGTTCAAGATGGCGATGACTCCTGCGACCACCCAGGACAGCCATTTCAACCAGCCTTTGTTGGCGAACTCACCCATTTTCTTCTTATCGCTCGTAAAAAATACTAATGGAATAACGGCAAAGGACAGCTGCAGCGATAAAATGACCTGGCTCAAAATAAGCAGCTTCGCCATTCCGCTCTCCCCGGCAATGGCTGTTACAATAACCGCCGGAATGATGGCGATCATCCGCGTAATCAGCCGGCGCAGCCAACCGGGCAGCCGGATGTTCAGGAAGCCCTCCATGACGATCTGGCCTGCCAGCGTTCCGGTCAGAGTAGAATTTTGCCCCGATGCGAGCAGCGCTACGCCGAACAGAATACTTCCTAACGTCGTACCGAGAAGCGGCGTCAGCATTTGATAAGCATCCCCGATTTCCGCAATATCGGTCATTCCTGCCCTGTGGAACGTAGCGGCGGACAAAATAAGAATGGCCGCGTTGATGAACAAGGCGAAAAATAACGCAATGGACGAATCCCAGGTCGCATATTTGATGGCTTGACGTTTCCCGTCCCGAGTTTGATCGAATTGCCGTGTTTGCACAATAGAGGAATGCAAATACAGGTTATGCGGCATGACCGTTGCGCCGAGAATCCCAATAGCGATGTACAGCATCGTCGGATTGATGAACAGCTCCGTGGTCGGTACGAAGCCTCGGGCAATGCCGCCGATATCCGGCTTCGACAAGATCATTTCGGTTAAGAAGCAGCCGCCGATCGTTACAATAAGCACGATGACCAGCGATTCGATGAACCGGAAGCCTTTATTTTGCAGCAGCAAAACTAACAGAACATCCACGGCGGTTATCATGACCCCGTACAGTAACGGGATGCCGAATAGCAGGTTCAGGGCTATGGCCGATCCGATCACTTCCGCAAGATCACAAGCCGCTATCGCCAGCTCGCACAGGATCCACAATGTAAATGCAACCGGCTTGGAATAATGATCCCGGCATGCTTGAGCCAAGTCTCTGCCTGTGACGATCCCGAGCTTGCCGGCCAGCGATTGCAGCAGCATCGCCATCAGGTTCGATAACAGGATGACCGACAGCAAGGAATATCCGAACATCGATCCTCCTGCGATATCCGTCGCCCAGTTTCCCGGGTCCATGTACCCGACGGCTACCAGGTAGCCCGGTCCGGCGAACGCAAGAAATTTTTTGATCCAGCTTCCGGTCTTAGGAATTTTGAGAGAACGGTATACTTCAGGAAGCGTCGTCTGCTTCCTTGACAATCTCCATCCTTCGTCCGCCGTTTGGTTGATTTGGCTGTTTTCCAACATAAGTTATCACCTCTTACAGTCTTAATAATATGGACATCTATGCATTAGGTTAAATTTGTTTGCCTCGTGCAACTTTTCGGGTAAAAAAAACCAATTGCGTAATTAAATTATATGCTGATTAAAGCAAAAGTTCCTATGTATGTGATTGTACTCGGCAAAATATTTTTGTCAAGGGAAACATTTGTAGGCTGTTCCAACAAAAAAAACTGCCGACACCCGGTCGACAGTTCCCTTTTGAAACAGCTTATTTCTGAAGTGTGTTTTTCGCGGCGTTGACGAGGAAATCGTACCATTCGTCGCTTTCCTCAAGCACATCCTCGACTTCCAGAATCTCATCCTCACTGCCCGATTCATTCAGGAAGAATAAGCCGTAGCTCCATTCTTTCCCGTTCTTGCTGTGCAATGTGATTTCGTAAGGCAGCTTATGATCCTTAAATTCAAAAGCCACTTTTCCGATGTAGCCGTCTTCCTTGCTGTATGACATGGATGCATCCATTACCTTAATCAACCTGCTCACCCTTCCTGTAACCTGTACGCTTCAAAAATTATAATGGAAATCGCTCCCCTATTTCAACCGATTCGACTCTTGGCGGCGGCAGGATGCTTACTGCTTCTTCTCCATTGCCCGTTTCAGAGCAAGAACCTCCTGATCGGAAACGGCATCCTTATCACCATAGCGGACGGAATCATACATGGCGACCAGCTTATCCGTCTCATCGGGAGGAAGCTTGTGCCAAGCCTCTATCTCCCGGCCGGTTTCACGTGGGGTCAAATACCGTTTAATGCGGTATCCCTGATGGATCGATTGACGCAGCCAGCTGCGGTACAAAAAACGGATGCGATCCCGGTTCGTGGCCATATCCTCCCACTTCTCCGGCCGCGAACCGCCGAACCATCGTCTCCAGCGGGAGAACAGCTGGCTGCCGAGCTGATCCCAATCCATCAGACTCTCGACATCGTCCTCATACCCGGTCCGGCTTGCCCGCATATCGTTCGAGCGGAGCTTGCCTGCGAGCCAGGTAAAGAAAAGCCGCGCCCAGCCGGGAATCTTGATCGCGATCCTGTACAGCAAATACAGGACCGCAGCAATAATAACCGCCGCCGTAATATAGTAAAATATCTTCTCCAGCACCTCGAGCCAAACCGGCGGCGCCTCGCTAACCCCCAAATTAGGCGGCGTAGGCTGCGGCTTTTGCTCGGGAACCATAGCCGGCGGCTTGTCGGAGGAAGCGAACAGCGCACGCAGCAGGGCGGCCAGCTGCTCCTTCAGCCACCCCATCGCCTGCTGCAGCATCCGAAATGCTACGATGAGTGCGATCAGCAGCAAAACAAGCCCGATCAGCAGGCGATTTTTCCATTTCATTTCCGATGCAATGACCGGTTCTTTATCCCCTGGCAGCGATTCCTGTTTCATGTTGGATTCATTCGTCACAAACAGGGTCACTGCTAGCGATACGAGTCCGCCCCCAGTCAATAACGGCATGAAAGGTTCAAATTCAGGCATGAAATGCAAGATAACCGATGCGAAAAAATATAAAATCATACCGAGGAGGAAAAAGCTTGCCGGAAATAGCATATACCAGGGAACCTCCGTCAGCTTGATCCCTCTGTAGACCGCTATGCAGGCTATTGGGATGGACACCAGCGCGATAAGGTCGGTGCCGAACAGCAGGTAGGTATAGCCACCGCCCAAGCAAGCGATGAGAAATAACAGCTGGAATAGCCTTGTTATCCGGATCCATGTGGCGGCAGCAAACCCGGCGGCATAACATACCGGAAGCGTAGCAAGCCATATCCAGCGAACGTTCTCCGGCAGCACATAGACGGATAACACGAGCAGCAGAGGCAGAAACAGCAGCAGCTCGGCGCAGCCTTTAAGGACCGCTGCACCCATACGGGAGAGGAAGCTCATGCGCTCTCACCCGCCTGTTCATCCGGGCGCATTCGCTTCTCTAGCTGCAGGATGTCCACGGAGTTGCCTTGATAACGGAGCTGCTCGATCGGCGTCTTCATTTTCTCGCCGATATAAGAAGTAATAATCAGAATATCGCGATTGGAGAATCCGCTCGCTACTTCCTCCTCGAGCAATGTATCGAACGGAATGCTGCGGGCGACGACAACCTTCGCCATCGTCTCCAGAATAAAGGTCATCTGCTCCGAACCGCTGCCAGGGTGAACGCGTACCGCTTCCTTCGGAGCATCGACGGTATAGGCGTTCGTGCCGAAGCCTGTTTCCATCCCCTGATCTATAGCTTGCTGGGCAATAGCGGCGGCATAAGACAATCCTCGCTCGTACAGCTCTTCATCGTTGACCTGGTTCCACATCTTCTCATGATCTTCCACATTCAAATAAATCATAAGCCGGTGATCCGCCGTATAATCTCGCTGATGCACCTGGAGCTTGCCCATCCGGGCCGTCGCTTTCCAGTTCACCCCGTTCAAGGGATCGCCGTAGCGGTATTCCCGTACGCCTGTGATCATGAACGGATCGTCTACGATCCAGCGGCGCACGGAGAAGTCCCCCTGCCAGCTGTGCGACGGCAGCGCGATTTCCTCGAGGGGCGCGAGCTTCGGGTACACCAGCAGCTCGGCATCCAGCTCGAGCTTGAGCGTATTTTTGTACATCCCGAGCAGATCGCCGTGAGTAAGCGCTGCCGTATTCAAGCGGTAGCAGCCTCTTTTGCGGCACACCATCCTGTGACGTCTTGTCACCTGCGTGTAGGGCATCAGACTGAACAAGCTCTTATGATTCTGGAACATGGCCCCGTTGTTGATGTCCAGGTTCGACTGGCTGTAGAATACCAAATTCGCATGGATCAGCGATTCGAGCCTCAGCCAGGGGACCGGCAGTAAATTCCGGTTCGCGATCCGCTCCACCATCTCGGCCTCCTCCCCTTCGAAGCAGGCTTTCATGCTGAAATACCGATGATAAGTAAGCCCTTTGTCGCCGAAGAAGCGGAACAAGATTACCTGCAGCACCAAAACAATTAAGGTAATGAATAACAACCAATGAATGCTCATTCCTGCTTCACCAACTCGGATTCAGCCGGTACGGTAACCTCCTGCAGGATGGAATCGACAATCGACTCAGCCGCAAGATGCCGCGAGCGGAACGAGCCTTTGACCATTATGCGGTGCGCAAGCACGGGCCCCGCCATCGCTTTGACGTCATCCGGCGTTGCGAAATCTCTGCCTTGAAGCAGCGCCTGCACTTGAACCGCTTTCAATAATGCCTGACTGCCGCGGGGGCTGACGCCTGTCGCCACTTCGCTGTGATATCTCGTTTTTTCCACGATCTGCAGCATATACCTCAACAGCTCGTCGCTAACTGTCACCTGGGAATAATGACGCTGTGCCGCGATGATCTCGTCCGTTCCCGCTACGATCACAATCGCTTCGAGCGGGTTGGCATCCTTAAACCGTTTCATGATGTCCAGTCCTTCTTCGGTTGTAGGATACCCCATTCTCACCTTGAATAGAAACCGGTCCAGCTGCGCCTCGGGTAACGGAAACGTCCCCTGGTTTTCCACCGGGTTCTGGGTTGCAATAACCAGGAAAGGCTGCTCCAGCCCCCTCGTCTCGCCGTCAATGCTGATCTGCCTTTCTTCCATACATTCCAACAGGCTCGATTGCGTGCGCGGCGTGGCCCGGTTGATCTCGTCGGCCAACAAAATATTCGTAAACAGAGGCCCGGGGCGGAACTCGAATTCCGATAGCTTTTGATTGAAATAATTGATTCCGCTCAAATCCGAAGGCAGCAAATCGGGAGTAAATTGAATCCGTTTGAAGCTGCAATTCAAAGATTTCGCCACTGCTTTGGCGAGCAGCGTTTTTCCCGTGCCGGGCACGTCTTCGAGCAGAATATGACCGGAAGCTATGAGGGCAATAAGCAGCTTGTCGATAACGTCTTCCTTTCCAACGATGACCTTGCTCACATTAGCTCGAATCGTTTGCGCCAACGATTGAATTTCGCTCAACTGCATTCGCCGCAACCTCTCTTTCGTTCGTAAGATGTCCTCAATAATAATGGTATCAAACTAAACTTTACCATAAGGAAGCTCGAAAAATCTACGAAGAGATTGCAGCAAAAAAAGCCCTGAAGCAATGAATCCGCCTCGCGGCTTCTCATCACTCAGGGCTTCGGACCATCGTTATCGCGGATTCGGGAATACCCGTTTTACCATTTCCGTGAACTCCGCAAAAAAGCCGGAAACCGGTCTGCCGGCGGCAACATCGGCAGCATAATTGTTCACCCGTTGAACGAAGTCGGGGTTCGTAGATACATACACGTTATGAACGTTGCCATCCGTCGATTTTACTTGTTGGGCGATTTGACCTTCCATATCTCTCGTCAGCTGTCCAGTGCCGTCTTTTAGCACGGCAGCCACATAAGCATTGTTCTGTGTAACCAGAACGTTCGCGGACTTGACTCCGGGAAGCTGAACGATTTTGTCCGCCGCCTGTCTGGCCACTTGAATCCGATTGTCTTGAATCGCAGCCGGCGTTGGACTCGCAGCCTGCTGACGTACGGATTGATTTGGAGCGGGCTGCGCCGCTTGGTTCCGTGTGCACGCCGTTAATGAGCCTGCGAGCAGGAAGGCCGAAATCGTGCATACAACCATTTTGGAAGTGTGATTGGACATGAAGTTTGTCCCCCTTTCTTTAATTTAATTCTTAGTATGCTTTGTTCAATTGCTTCTCATGCATCCTCCATCTTTCCATCCTTTTACGGGTAGACGGACTTGCACACTACAATTCACCGCCGCGCTGTACTATACTAAGAATCAGATAGCTTTTCCTCACTTGCCGTTTCTTTCCTGCGAACAATACAATAGCGAGGTGACTCTTCTTGAACATACTGAAAGTGAAGGACCGTCAAGAGCTGGACAAAAAAATTCCGTCCATGCCTTGGTATGTCGAAAAATTCATCAATTATAAACTGCCCGACCTGTCTCCCTCGTCCTTGCTGGAATATGTTAGGGATTATGAAACCTTCTTATCCTGGCTGCTGGCCGAAGGGTTGGCCGAAGGTCAAACGATAAAGGATGTGCCTATCGAATCGCTGGAGAAGCTGCATATGGAGAGCATCGATAATTTCCGCATGTTTTTGTCCACGCGCAAGGAAAATGCCAACAGCAAGACAACGATATCCCGCAAGCTCTCGTCTCTTCGCTCGCTGTTCCACTACTTAAGCCAGATCGCCGAGGATGAGCAGTTCTATCCGCTGCTGAAGCGCAATGTGATGGCTAAGGTCGAGATCAAACGGACTCATAAACCGAAGGACACTGCGGCGAAGCTTGAAGGAAAGCTGCTGCAGGAGGACGAAATCCGCGAATTCCTGGATTATGTATATAACGGCTATGAGCAAGATATCGCGAACAACAAGCAGGCGATGTATTCGTACGAGCTGAATAAAGTGCGCGACGGCTGTATCATCAGCCTCATTCTAAACTCGGGGCTTCGTGTCTCCGAGGTGGTGAATCTCAATGTCGACGATATCGATATGAAGAAGAAGCTGACCCATGTGTACCGCAAAGGTAAAAATGACGACTCCTTCAAGACGCCCGTCTACTTCCGTCAGGAGGCGTTCGACGACCTCGCAGCGTATTTGGATCTGCGGCAAACCAGGTACAAAGCGCCCAAGCGAGAAAAGGCTCTCTTCCTTGCCATAGCGAACGGAAAAAAAGAAGGCGAGCGGATGACCAAGCGCGCGATGCAGGAAATGGTAATCAAGTATGCCAAGCGGTTCGGCAAGCCGTTCCTGTCCGTACATAAGCTGCGCCATTCTTTCGCAACCGACTATTATTTGCGGAATGACCTGTACAAGACGCAGGAGCAGCTCGGGCATGCTTCGCCGGAAACGACGCAGATTTATGCCCATTTGACCGATAAAACGATGGCGGAAGCTATCGACAACCGGAAAGAGCAGGAATCCGACAGCAAGAACGCCCCTGCATCGGCATCGCGTTATGCGACCAGGTAACCACGGTTAAGCTGCTCGTATTTAAAGCAACAGAAAAAACCGCAGGCTTCTGCTAGAGCCTGCGGTTTCCTTATGGAACGATGCTTCAAGGTCATCGTATGTACGGTTTGTTTGCAATTAATCTCCCGCCGCTTGCTTAACGGCTTCATTCTCATGAAGCGGATCCGGCTGGAACCCTTTGCTGCCGCTTTTGGAGGAACGGGTGCGGTCCAATTTACGGATATCATAATCGAGCATTTTCCCTGCTCCCAATGCGGTACACTCCAGCGGCTGATCCGCCAAATAAATCGGAATGTGCGTATCCGACTGCAGCCTCGTGTTAAGCCCTTTCAACAAAGAGCCGCCTCCGCATAAAATAATGCCTTGCTCCATAACATCCCCCGCAAGCTCAGGCGGGCACTCCTCCAAGGTCGCTCGAATGGTGTCCACCAGCGTGCCGATGAAGCTATCCAGCAATCTATAGATTTCTTGCGATGATATCGTAATCGTCTTGGGAAGTCCTTCGACCAGGTCTCTTCCCCGTATATCCAATTGCACGTCGGGATCCGGCTTTACCACCGTACCGAGCTTGATTTTGATGTCTTCCGCAGTCCGTTCGCCGATATCCAGGCTGTACGTTTTTTTGACATACTCGATAATGTCCCGATCGATCGACATGCCCCCCCTGCGGATCGTTCTGCTGGAAACGATGCCTCCGAGAGACAGGATGGCTACCTGCGAGGTTCCGCCGCCGATGTTCAATATCATATTGCCGAGCGGCTGGTCGACCGGCAGCCCCGCACCCAATGCCGCAGCCAGCGGCTCTTCTACCGTGATGGCTTTATTGGACCCTTTTTGAAACACCGTTTCTTCAACGGCCCGCTTCTGCACGCTCGTAATCCCGCATGGAATCGAAATGAACACCCTGGAGCGCCGCATCCAAGAGCGGCCCTGAATTTTTCGCATAAAATGCTGCAGCATCGCCGTCGACCAATTGTAGTTGGAAATGACGCCATCCTGCAGCGGATAAATGATTTCAAGATTGCCCGGTGCCCGTCCGATCATGGCTTGCGCCTCCGAGCCAATGGCAAGAACTTCCCCTGTATCCTGCTTCACGGCAATAACGGATGGCTCCTGAAGAACAATCCCTTTCCCTCGCTGATAAATAATCGTATTGGACGTGCCTAAATCGATCCCAAATTGCAGCTCACTAAACATATACATCCTCCGTCTCAATCGTTTTGTCGAAGCGCAGGACTTTTTATATTCTTTGCTTATTCTCGCGCCCGTAGTTGGTGAATTGTGCTGTACACAGCGTAAGCTTGCTGCACAGACTTGTCCTGTCCCCTTATGCTCCGAGATTTTATACTCTTCGTCCCCCCTGCCCAACTTGCGGGGGCATTTGTGAAGAAAAAAGAACTGGAAAATCCGTACATTTTCTATCCCGAATGAAAGTCGTTTTGCAAAAAGCGGACCCCATGAAACTGTCGACTTCCCACGAATCATGTAAGATGGCGACGAATGATACAGATGCCGTAACCAATTACAACGGAGGTGCAAGTCCATGGGCAATTCCACAAGACTGCTGCAGCGCCGGCTGGAACAATGGAAAACTGCGGCAACCCAGTTTATTGCAGGACCCGAGGAAGAAGAAGATAACAGAACCGTCGTGCTTGAGCCCGCTATATTTGAACAATGCCAGCAAGAGGCGGATGCGCAGCAAATCAGCGTAAACGAATGGGTCCATTACATACTGGAACAGCATGTTGCCGCCAAGAGCGCCGACCTGCTGGTTCCTATATCGAGAGAACAGCTGGAGCGCAATCCTTTGCTTTATTTGGACGCTTTAGCCGAACGCAACATTAATTTATACGGAGAACCGAAGTATGAATATGAACAATCTTGATGAAACGAATCTCCAGCAGGCTGTATATCTGGACCAGTCGGCCTTAATGGCATTTATGAACCCGCAGGATCCCTATTATGCAAAAGCGCGGACGATGTTTCTCGATTTGGACGATTTGGACCGCAAGCTCATTACGACGAACTATGTTATTTTCGATACGCATCAATGGCTGAGAAACAAATTCGGATTTCAGCAGGCGCAATTTTTCCTGGAAACGATGGAGCAAGCCGTACAAAAAGGGACGTTAACCTTAATTTCCGGTTGTTCGGAATTCGAGCAGGAATCCAAGCGGCTGCTTGTCGATTGCCCCGATCTTCAGCTTTCGCTGACGGAAGCGATCACTGCCGTCGTTATGATTACATACCAAATCAAACGTATTTTCACCTTCAATCCTAGCTATTCCTTTCTTCCTAAGCTGGACTCCAGCATCAAAGTCATGCCGAGCGTATGGTAAACATCCGAGCGAGCCTGTCCCGTTTCTTCATGAAACCGGGCAGGCTTTTCAACTATTTATCGAGCAAAATAATAGGCCTCCCGCTTCATACGAAGGAGAGGCCCTGTATTTATAATTTGGATTCCGCAAGCGCGGAAACGATCAGTGAAGCGTACAGCTCCGATCCTTCAGGCCCCAGATGAACTCCGTCCTGGGCGAAGATCGATGCTTTGCCTTCGCTCGCTGCGTACCAGTCCACCAGCTTGACTTTCGGATTGTTCTCGGCAGCGGATGCCAATATCGTATTGACTTCGTTCTCCCATTTTCGCGGAACTCTTGTATTAACAAGAACGATCTGCTCGGGATCCCCTAGCGATTCAAGGAGAGAATTAAGCTGCTTCTCGGTGAAGGGTCCGTTGGAGCCCAGCTCAAGAATGACCCGCTTGCCGAGCTTTCCTTCCTCTTTTAACTGTTTCACCACATCCGCCGCTTGAAGCAGCTGCCGGCCGATCTTGCCGTCGATGACGATTCCCGGCAGCTGCTTCTCCAAATGAGTGGCTGCACCCAAAATAACCGAATCCCCAATCACCGTTATGCCGTCTCCGACTTTCGGTTTGGCTTCAGGCGTAACGCCGGCTGTTATCTCCACTCCGGCTTCCTTGGAAGGATCCGTCGTCGCCGCAACCGAGCCTTTCTGCTCCACGGTTGCCGGTAGAGAGTCCGCAGCATGCCCGTCCGACTGATCAGACGGCTTGCCTGTTCCTTCCGCGGGCGTATCCTCCAATTGCTCGGATATTCCGCCGTCATTGTTAGGTCCGGCAGAGATCGGCTGGCTCGGCGGATCGATAGCTATCGGCTCCGGCTTGACAGGTCCGACGGCTGCTATCGCTTCTTCTTTATCGCTCGGCTGTTGAGCCTTATCCCCGTCCGACGGTCCCGACGGAGCTTCTATGCCGGGGGGCGTTGAGCTCGCCGTCGCATCCGTTACCCGGTCTACCATACCAACGCAGAGAAATCCGATAAGAAAAAGTACGCACGCTGCAGGAGTCCAGCGTGCCGCAGGCGGCCGCTGCCGGCTTCGTCTGCTTTCCCCTGCTTGCGTCCGGCTTCGCCTCCATACCCCGCGCCGGATCGGCTCCTCCACAAACCGCCATGACAAGGCGGCAATCAGAACCGTCACTCCCATTTGCAATATCATCTTCAGTATGGAAACCTGCCCGTGATCCATAACGGGACTGGTGAGCACGATGACGGGATAATGCCATAAATAAATGCCGTACGATCTTACTCCGATCCACTTCAAAGGCTTGATGCTCAGCATTTTCCCCAGATAGGTTGCTGGATGAGCGATGACCGCTACTACGACGGCAGCTGCAAGCGACAACAGGACTAATCCTCCGTTATACAGAAATCCGTCGTACTCGTCGGTATTCCATACCATGAAGCCTATCGCTGCCAGCGCAAGAATCCCCAGCGTATCCAGCGTTATCCGGAAGGGAGCGTCCGTTGGGGCCGTCAGCCTCCGGCTGGGCCAGACCATGGCCAGAACCGCGCCGATCAGCAGCCCGAAGGCTCTCGTATCGGTTCCGTAGTACACGCGGCTCGGGTCCGTCCCGGGCTCATACAGCCACATCATCGCGACAGCCGATACCGCTGCGCCGATCAGGGTAAGCACGAGCAGCTGAATCCGTCGCGGCGTAAACTTCAGGCCCAGGAGCAGCAGAAGCGGCCACAGCAAGTAGAACTGCTCCTCCACCGCCAAGGACCATAAATGTCCTAAAGGAGACGGCGGCCCGAAGCTCTCGAAATACGAGACTTGACGGAAAATTAACCACCAGTTGCTGACATACAGCAAGCCGGCCACCACTTCCGCCTGAAGCCCCGCTACCCGCGGTTTGTCGAACAGCAAAATCCATGCGCTGACCAGCACAAGCATGAGCAGCAGCGCTGGGAGCAGCCTTCGTGCCCTCCTGACCCAAAACGATCTTAAATCCAGCTTTCCGGTCTGCTTCCATTGGGAGATTAGTATATCGGTTATGAGATATCCCGACAATACGAAAAACACACCGACGCCTAGAAGCCCTCCAGGCGCCCATTCCATATTCAGATGGTACACGATGACGGCAAGCACAGCCAATGCGCGCAAGCCGTCCAGTCCGGCCATATAGCGGCTGCTGCCGCCTTGTACAGGCTTAGGCATCGGGGCTTCCTCCCTTACGGAAGCTTAAGCCTGTGCCGTCCCATCGGCCGCCATTCTCTCTTCTCCTCGTCTTGCTGCCTGTATCCTCCATCATAGCGATTCGGCTCATCTGTCTTCTGTCCTTTCATTAACTTAAGGTGTCAATGTTCTACGTTGATACCTTAACTATAACCAATCGCGAAATGGAAATCGTTACGAAAGGATTACAGGTTCATTTCTCGTACAAATGCGCAAAACCATTAACTGGAATCGCCTCCTGCGGCTATCTTATTATGGATTTATTCCGGATTCAACGGGAACTTTTGTCGAAATCTGTTGAGTTGACGAGCATGCCGAAATACTGCGAAAAAAAGCACCCTCCACATCCATTAACGGTGTGAAGGGCGCTTAAGAAGCCGTTATTTTTTCTTTTGCTTGGCGTCATACGCCGATTGGTAAATTTCGAGATAACGCTTCAGATTCATGTTGTCGAGATTTTTCACATATGCGTCCCAGTTCTTATCGATATCCGAGTCGCCTGTTATAAACCGAGCCATCATCTCTTTGACATGATCGAGAATCGTTTTCTCCAGATCGGCCAGCTCCGACGCCTGGTCCGCCGTGAAGAAGACCGGAGGCATTACTTTATCGATCTTCATTTGGTACGGCTCCATCTTCTGCTTCGTTTCGTTGTACAGAATGACTTCCAGCGGTTGATCCGGATTCGCAAC
The DNA here is from genome assembly GCF_042793215.1 of Paenibacillus sp. NPDC056579. Lineage (NCBI taxonomy): Bacteria > Bacillati > Bacillota > Bacilli > Caryophanales > Paenibacillaceae > Paenibacillus > Paenibacillus sp. NPDC056579. Next base: position 482,780 of record NZ_JBHTVD010000001.1, on the reverse strand, counting down.
TTCACCGAGACGGAAATCGTTGGAGCGGTAGTTCGGACCGGTTTGGCCCCAGTTCACGTTTTGTACGCCGCCCCATGGAGTCAGCTGCTTCCAGATCGCCGGCTTGCCGTTAATACCGATCTCGCCTTTTTCCGCATAGCGCCATTCGGTTCCTTCACGTCCGGCATACCATCTCAAAGTCGTATCCGGCGAATTGTATAAGAAATCGGCGAGGCGGAACGCCACTTCAGGATTTTTCGCATTTTTCGTAATAACATACTGCCCGTTGCCGACCACATACGGATGATATGCAGCAGTTTGGAAGCCGTTCGGACCTTTCAGAGGAGGTACGGCGACATAAGTCAGCCATCTGCCGGTGCTTCCGCCCAGAGTTGTCAACGAACCCATATTATGGCCGTTCGAAGCTCCGAGAATAACCGTATCCGGATTTTCGCCCAGCGTTTTCAGCTGGTTGTTATCCTGCGTCAATGCCTGCGGGTCAATCAAGCCTTCGGCATACAGCTTGCGCAAATATTTCAAGCCTTCCTTCCATTCCGGCTTGTTGTACGGAACGGTTACTTTGCCGTTGTCCAAGTACAGCTTCTTATCTCCGTGATCATAAATAAACGCATTCATGATGAACGAATCGAGCATTTGAGTCGAGAACAAGTGGCTGCTGCCGGCTTGAATCGAACCGGACAATGGAATTTCATCCGCCTTGCCGTTGCCGTTCGGATCCTTCGTTTTGAACGCTTTCAGCACTTCGTAGAACTCGTCGGTGGTCGTAGGCATTTTCAGTCCGAGCTTGTCGAGCCACGGTTTATGAATCCACATTCTTTGCTGATACATACAGTGGTAGCATTCGTTAACCTGCGGCAGCGCGTAAATTTTGCCGTCCGGCGCGGTGATCAGATCCTTGTAGAACGGGTTGACGTCGAACATTTTTTTCATTTCAACCCCGTACTTGTCGATCAGATCGTTCAATGGAAGGAATACGCCTTGGCTGCCGTAAATCATCATCTGCGTCGGGGATACGCCGAAGCCCATAATGACGTCCGGATAGTCGCCGCTCGACAGAACCAGATTCAGCTTCTCGGTAGCCGACTTTTCAGGAGCTACCTCCCATTCAATGTGAACGTTCGTTTTTTGCTCCAGCCATTTGGTGAACTCGTTCGTGGCGAAGTCTTCAACCGATGCGCTGCCTTTGACAAGGATTTTAATCGTTGTCTTCTCATTCGTTATCGGGAGCTGCCCGGCAGGCGTTACGGCTACGCTCGGCGTTTTTCCGGTATCTTTGCCGGCAGGTGCGTCGGCTCCGGAGCATGCGCTTAATACAATTCCGAAGCATAACAGGATCGAGAGCATGACTAGCGTCATTTTTTTCAAACAAACCCCTCCTAGACGGTTTCTTTACCACAATAGAATTTATTAGATTCCGAGGTCACGCTCTTACCCTTTCAAAGACCCGATCATAACGCCCTTAACAAAATACTTCTGAACAAACGGATACACAACGAGAAGCGGAACCGTAGCTACCACGATCAACGAATATTTTAACAGCTCCCGGAGTCCTTCCCGTTTCGCTTGCTCCGCTACGTCCATCAGCATGTTCAAATCCACATCGTTCTGCACCAAAATATCTCTGAGCACGAGCTGCAGCGGGTACAGATTCTGATTCTTCAAATATATAAGCGCATTGAAATAAGAGTTCCAGTGGCCGACGGCATAAAACAGCGTGATTACGGCAATAATCGGACCGGACAACGGAAGCACGATTTTCCAAATAAACTGAAAGTCCGTACAGCCGTCCAGCTGAGACGCTTCCAGCAGCTCATCGGGAATCGTTGTCTGGAAATAGGTGCGCGTAATGATCATGTTCCATACCCCGAGCGCGCCCGGAAGCAGCATCGACCAAGTCGTATTCAGCAGCCCCAGATCTTTGACCACGAGATAAGTCGGGATCAGCCCTCCGGAGAACATCATGGTGAACACGAACAGGAACATGAACACATTTTTTCCGTAAAAATCTTTCCTCGACAACGGATACGCAGCCAAAATGGTCATGACGACGTTAATCGCCGTTCCTGCGACCGTATAGAAGATGGAGTTCATAAACCCGCTCCATATCAGCTTGTGCTTGAAGACGGCACTGTACCCATCGAGCGTAGGATCGATCGGCCACAGCCATACCGCACCTGAAATGACAGCTTCCGAGCTGCTTATTGAAGCGCTTACAATGTAGATGAGAGGATACATTATGGTAATCAGAAACAAGGATAAGACCGTGTAATTAATGATCGTAAACATCTTGTCGCTTCGGTTTTCCTGAATATTCGAATGTTCCACTGGTTTCTCCTTTCCGGCCCCTGGTCACCACAAGCTGGCCTGCTTCGTTTTCTGGGCGATTTTATTAACGATGATAAGCAAGATCAGGTTGATTACCGATTTGAACAAGCCGATAGCGGAAGAATAAGAATAATTCAGCGCCTGCGACGCCAAACCGACCTTATATACATAAGTATCGATGACTTCCGACGTCCGCAAATTGAGCGGGTTTTGCATCAGGAGCACTTTCTCGAAGCCGACATCCAGCATATGTCCCGTATTCATAATCAACATAATGATGGCAATAGGCATAATACCCGGAATGTCGATGTGCCACATCCGCTGAACCTTCGTAGCCCCATCCACGACCGCCGCTTCATGGAGCGACGGATCGATCCCCGACAACGCGGCCAAATAGATGATACAGCCGAAGCCAACGCTCTGCCAAATGCCGGACCATACATAAATGGACTTGAAGTATTCGGGTACCCCCATGAAGTTGATCGTATCCAGGCCGATAAACCTCAGTATCGTATTGACGATCCCGTTGCGCGGATCCAGCATTTCCAGAATGATGCCGACCATAACGACGACGGATATGAAATGCGGCGCATAGGTGATCATTTGTACCGATTGCTTAAAAAATTTGTGTCTTACGTAGTTCAAACTGAGCGCCAGTATAATAGGAAAAGGAAACCCGGCGATCAAGCTGTACACGCTCAAAACAATGGTATTGCTCATCAATCTCCAAAACTCGTACGAATTAAAAAACCGGATGAAATGCTTGAACCCGACCCACTCGCTTCCGAGTACACCCTTCGTGACGATAAAGTTTTTGAAAGCAATCTGAGCGCCGTACATCGGTACATACTTGAATATAAGAATATAAATAAGCGGCAATGCTATGAGTGCGTACAGCCTCCATCCTTTGCGAATTTTGGAAAACGGCGATTTGCTTCTCGTCATTACGCTGGCTTTTGATTGTACTCCTGTTGTTTGTTTTAGCGCTTCCAATTGCTCACCTCCTTCTTCTCATTCATCCCCTTTAAGAACTGTGATATGGGTAGCGGCGGTTGCGCTATGGATCACTTGCTTGCAGGGTATACACAGACCGTACCATAGAATCAACGGCTGCCCTGCTATCAAGATAGCTTGGTAGCCGTTGAATGTATATAGGATAGCTTAACGGTCGATGTGCATCTGTTCAGAATGCCGATGTGCAATCGTTCAGCTCATATTCAAATGTTAAGAATGCGCTTTCATGATGGATGAGAACCGCGAAATGCCGTCGTGCTAACGCCGTTCAACCGCTTGAAGGCGCGGCAAAACGTATTGGATGAGCTGTAGCCCACGCGAAGCGCGATCTCATAAACCGGCAAATCGGTGCGTACGAGCAGCTCCTTCGCCTGCGTCATCCGCAAATCCTCCAGGTAGTCGGAGAAATTAACGCCCGTCTGCTCTTTGAAAAACTGTGATAAATACCCTTTGGATATGCCAAGCTGATCCGCCACGGAATCGAGACTCAGATCCGCGTATGCGAAGCCTTCATGCAGGCGGGTTACGATGCTTTCCAGCAGCTGTACATTCTGGCTCTTCTTATGATCGTTAACAAAGCTGCACACTTGCCTGTACACGTTGGTGAGCGAAGCAAAGTTTTTCTTCAGCCCTTCGTAGCTCGCCGCTTCCGCAGGAAGCTGCTTCATCCGCTCCATTACGCTCCATTCGTCCATTTGCACCTGAGGCAGCAGCTTCACGACCGTGCCCAGCATCTCGTTCATAAAAAGCTGCAGCATCGGTACCGACAGCCGTCGCTCTTCGAAGTTGATCTGATACAGCTCCTGCAGCAGCGTCTCCACCGCTTCCCATTCCCCCGCTTTAGCCAGGTTGCTGAGCCGCATTTCCAAATCCGACGGGTAAAAATAGCCGCTCTGCTCTTGCGGCAGCTCGTTATAGCTCATGACGCCTATCTGATTTCGCCAAGTTAAATATTCGAGCGTTTGCCTTGCCTCCTCATAGGATCGGGAGACATTGAGCAGCTCGTCGTACATGTTTCCCGCAGCCAGACATATCGCGACATGAACCTGCTGCTGGATCAGTTCGAGCACATGAGGAAGCATTTCATTCAAGTAAGACACGTTGGTCTCCGTCTTGCTCGAAGCAAACGCAAATAAGAGGGCGAATTGGTCCTCGGCCACATCGTGCCAATAAATATTCCCTTGGAACTCGCGGCGAAGGATGTCCTTGATCTTGACCCGCTTTACATCCAGCTCTTCAAGCAGACTGCGGTCAAAGCCGCTCTCATAGCCGCGCAGCTGAAGAATGGCAACGGCGAAGCAATTGCCCTGCGCTTCGATTCCGACGTGCTGCAGCAGCACGGGCGTATCTTTGGTGGACAGGAAATCGCCCTTCAACAGCCTCTCGAACAAGGCGGCTTGCAGAAACGGCGCCTGCTTCTTCATCTTGTCCTGCAGCTCGCGGTTGTTATCGATGAGCTTGGCTACGGAATCCCGTATAAATCGGTACGCATCGGGCTCCGAATAGGCATCTCCGTCCATTCGATCGATGATGGTATCCATAATCGTGCTGAGAGGCCGGCTGTTCCGGTACGCGAGCAAATAAGCGATCAGAAGTCCCAGCGCCAGAAACACAAACGCCATGGTAAACGTAATTTTCTTAATATACAGCACTTTCTTCAACACGATGGATGCCGGTTGAGCTACGAGATAGGTCCAGCCGTTATAGGAGGAATTCGTGTACGTCACCATCATTTGCTGGTTGTCTATGGTTTCGAGCATATTCCCCTGCTTGCCAAGCAGCTTGCTGCGGTCGATCCAGCTCGTCGGCGCATTGGAGGCCGTGGAAGTTAGGATTTGGCCCGTATCGTCAATAATATACGCCCAGCCTTCTCCGGACGGCTTTAATCCGCCCAGCAGCTTCTGGATTTCCCGGTTATCGACGGTGATGACCACCGCGCCTTGCGGATAGCCAGGATAACCGAGCGAATGAATGTAGGTCATCAGTGAGTAAGCGGTTCCATTTATCGTCACACTTTGGACGGGAAGCACGTCCCGCTGATGATAATCGCCTACCATCATCTGCTTCCATTTATCAAGCTCCATCTGCCCGTAGCGAAAGTTGTTATAAAACTCGGGCAGCTTATACGTACTGTTCTCGGTGAACACGAGCTCGCTGTTTTTATATACAATAAAAAAATTGAATATAAAATTATTCGTTAAACTGTAGTTGTTGAGACTTTTGCGCGTATCGAGTATGCGGTTGATGTTGGAGCCTTGAAACGGTTCGGTAATGTGCTGGAACTGCATAATTCTCGTATCGCCCACAAGCTGCATGGCAATGGATGAGATTTCAGCCAGCCTCCGGTCGAGAATATCCCTGCTCTGCTGAAGCATGCTTATGTTGCCGGCAGTTACTTCCTTCTCCATCTCCTGAAGCGTTTGATTGTATATGACCCAACCGACAAGAAGCGGGAGCAGCAAAAACAGCAGGTTGGGCACCAACAGCCGCAGAAACACCTTATGTCCGCCCGCCTTGCCCCGTTTTATTTTCCACATCTCGCTTCCCCCCCGACGTGATTTGACTCCATTGTAAAGTACTTTGAGGAGACAGACAACGAAAGAATTAGTCGAAATTTGTCTATGAAGTCTACCCAATGAGACTACGGGGACTTCCAATCCCTTCCGATTCCGGCTGGTGCCCGTTGATAGGATAACCCGCTTATTTTAATCTCAAAGGGGGCAATCCGCGCAAAGCTCAAAAAAATACAGCGACAGCACAGGACGAAGAGCGTCCTAGACCGCCGCTGATTTATGAGTTCAATCTATTGCATGACAGCCGGTTTACTGCCGGTTATTCCAGCGCGGTGATCAGATCTTTAATCCAAGGGAGACCTGTCAATGGCTCGATATGAACATGGGAGTCGGGAACAGCCCGAATGCTGCACAGGTAACCGGCTTTTCCATCCACAACGGCCATGCACTCTTTACATGCATTCGCCGATCTGCAGGAGTACCTTACGGAGAACGATGTATCCTTATGCTCACGAATCCAGAAGATGGCATCCAGCAGACTCATGCCTTCTTGATAAGGCACCTCATAATCCACCATGGTTCTGCCGGTTTCGGAGTCGCCGCGGACCACGTGTAATGTTACGTTAGACATTGTTGTATCCCCCTTTACTCAGACGTTTGCCGCACGAGGCAGTGGAATTTCCTTCATCGTCCATTGACCTTCGGACTCGAGCCGGAATGTGGTGCTAACCGCAGTGTCATAAGCATGATCATAATCAAGACGAACATGAGCGCCGCGCGTCTCCCGTCTCGCCAAAGCTCCGATAATTATCGATTCGCTCAATTTCAGCATATGGAGCAGCTCTATTTTCTCCACCAAGGTCAGTGCATAATAGGTTTGTCGGGCCAAGGCAGTTCCTTCCACGCGTGCACTGAGCTCATGCAGCTTGTCCAGCGCTTCGCGCAAGCTCGTCTCCGTACGTAAAGGCCCTGCCCCTTCCCACATCAGCTCTTGCAGCTCGCGCTTTACGGAGAGCATAGAAACCTCATCCTTATCCACTTCACGAGGATGCCACAGCTGTTCCAGCCGTCGAAGCTCCTGTTCCAGCTCAGCCTGCAGACGGCCCGACGGCTCCTGACGACGCTCGGCCTTCACTGCGGATTCCGCAGCAATTCGGCCCGTTACTAACGCTTCCGTAATCGCATTACCCGACAACCGGTTCGCTCCATGCATGCCGTAGATCAGCTCGCCGCAGGCATATAAGCGAGGCACAGTCGTTTCCATCGTACGGTTGACGCGAATTCCGCCCATCGTAAAGTGCGCCATCGGCGCTACCTCGACCATGTCTTTGGTCAAATCGACGCCCTGGTTCTTCAATATTTGAATGACCGGTCCGAACGCTTCCTTCAATTGCTCCTCCGGCACCATGCGAAAATCGAGATAGGCGCCTCCGTGCGGAGTCCCTCTTCCGGCCTCAACCTCTTTAAAAATAGCGAAGGTAGTCTGATCTCGCGCTGCCGTATACTTGCCTGCAACTTCGCTATTGTATTTATCCATAAATTCTTCGTGATTGCCGTTTAACAGCCGCCCGCCTAATTTGTAACGGAAAGGATCCCACATGATCGGGTCGATACCGACCAGCGGCGGATACAGATGGGCTATCGGGAAAAATTGCACCATTTCCATATCCCGCAGCTCGGCTCCGGTTTCGGCCGCCAACATGAATCCGTCGCCCGTCATATTCGCAGATGCGCTGTTTCTTTCATAAATCTCCGTCAGTCCGCCGGTCGCCAGGATGACGGCATTGGCCGCAATCATTACGGGCTGAAAGGTCTCCATAGCAAAACCAACAGCCCCCACTACAGTACCGTCTTCTATAACCAGCTTCGTGATCATGATATTTTTTAAACGTTCGATGGACTCGTCCTTCCAAATCGCTTTTCTAAGCCCTGCCGAGGTGGCGCCTCCGGTGTTCAATATATCCACATAGACACAGCGGCGCCGTGAATGACCCGGGGCGACGACTTGAGAATGCTTCCCGTCCGGTGTTCTGGCCCATTTGACCCCGTAGCCTTCCACTTCCTTAATGAGCTCGGGACCGCGGTCCACTATGGTCCGTACGATTTCCGGATCCGCCATCCCGCGGCTGCCCTTCATTGTATCTTCAAAATGAATATCTGCATTATCTTCTTCCGCTTCACCCAACGCTACCGCCACGGTCATTTGTGCCAGGATGGTGGCGCCTCCGCGGCCGACCAAGCTTTTATCGACCAAAACAACCTTGGCTCCTTCGTTTGCAGCCGCTTTGGCGGCCATCATCCCTGCGGCCCCAGAGCCAATTACCAAGACATCCGTCTGTATATGCAAAGGATTCATCATCATGCTCCTATCTGTGTCAGGATTTGCTGGAGATCGTTTGTCCGATCGGTTGAACGGTAATGCCTGCCTTCTGCAATGCTTCATGAATCATTCGGGCAAACTCAAGGGCATGCACACCGTCGCCGTGAATACAAATGGTATCCGCTTGAATGTGGACATCTGCATTTTGCCGAGAAAGAACCTTGCCTTCCTGGACCATACGGATCACTTGATTCACCGCTTCCGAATCATCCGTTATCATTGCATCCGGCTGTCTTCTAGGAGTTAAGGATCCGTTCGACTGGTACGTCCGATCGGAGAATACTTCGCTCGCCGTACGCAGACCGGCCTTCTCCCCCGCTTTGATTAGCTCGCTGTTAGCAAGACCTAATAAGATCAGCGCGGGATCAACCTTGTAGACAGCTTCGGCAATGGCTTCAGCCAGGCTCGGATTCACCGCCGCCATATTGTATAGTTCGCCATGAGCCTTCACATGCTGCATCGTACCGCCCTCGGACCGGACAAATCCATATAACGCGCCGATTTGGTATACGACGATGTCGTAAGCCTCTTGAGGGGAAATATCCATCTTTCTGCGGCCAAAGCCGATCAAATCCTGTAATCCCGGATGAGCACCGATCGCAACTCCGTTCTCCAGAGCCAGCTTGACCGTCTTTCTCATCGTTCCCGCATCCCCAGCATGAAACCCGCAGGCGATATTCGCCGATGTGACAAAAGATAAAATTTCCGTATCTCTGCCAAGACTATATACTCCGAAGCTTTCGCCCATATCACAATTCAGATCGACATATCTCATGAAAAATGCCTCCTTATAAGAAATACATTTGAATGCTCTTTCTCAAATTGATCAAATTCCATTCCGTTAGCAAATAAGCCTCCTGAGCCTCATGGAGATCCGCCAGTTTAAACCGCACGCCGCTCCCGATCTGCGCTTGCGCCAATAGAGGCAGGTCCGCCGTAATGACCTGAGCCACCTTAGGGTAGCCGCCCGTCGTCTGTCTGTCGGCCATCAATACAATCGGATTCCCGTCCGGCGGCACCTGGATCGTTCCGAACGTCACCGGCTCAGACAGCATCTCCTTCCGCTCAAGCATGGCAAGCGGCTGCCCCGCCAGCCGGTACCCCATCCGGTCCGACTGCGGCTGCACTTTAAACTCCGACGACAGCAAGGCTTCGATACAGTCCGAATCGAACAAATCGTATTGCGCTCCGGGGATTACCCGAATTTCCGGGTTCGGCTTATAGGCCGGCATGATCTCATAAGATATTCGCCACTTTACCGAATGAAATGCCGTCTCGCCAGCCTCGGACTCAAGGCGTCTCAGCATCTTCCTTCCCAGCGCCGTTACAGGCTTCAGCTGAAGCAAATCCCCTTCCTTGAGCGCCCTGCCTTCGAAGCCCCCGAAGCCCGCACGAAGGTAGGTGGAGTAGCTATTCATATGCTTCGGGACATCCATGCCCCCCGATACAGCTAGATAGCCTCTGCAGCCTTCACGGGAGGAGCCGAATTCTAGCGTCGTCCCTGCTTTTATATAAACCGGCCTCCACATAGGCACCGGCATACCGTCCGCTTTGGCGGAAAAATCGGATCCGCAGACCGCAATCAATGCAGCTGCTTCAAAATACAGTGACGGACCAATGATCGTCATCTCGAGTGAGGCTGCCTGCTCATCATTCCCTACTAACAAATTGGCTGTCCTGTGAGCAAAGCTATCCATCACGCCGCTTACGATGACACCATACTTTTGATAACCATACCTTCCGGCATCCTGCACCGTTGTCAGCAAGCCTGGCTTGCGAACATGAATTGTCATCGATTCATTCCCCCCACCGGTCATATTGTTCACGTGTGATAGGGTAAAATCGTATCAGGTTACCTGCCTCCAGCAAGGTAGGAGGCTGCCTATCGGGTAAAAACAGCGATAATGGCGTACGTCCGATCAGCTGCCAGCCGCCCGGCGTCTGGATCGGATAAATGCCCGTCTGCTCTCCCGCAATTCCAACGGTCCCCGGCGGAATCGCTAACCTTGGCGACTCCTTCCGTGGAGCTGCAATCCGCTTATCCATTCCCCCAAGATAAGGAAAGCCCGGAGCGAACCCCAGCATATACACTAAATACTGCCCTCCGGAATGAATTCGGATCACTTCATCCGTGCTGAGCCCGTTGATCTCCGCGACATGCACCAAATCCACGCCGAACTCGCCGCCATAGCAGACAGGTATGTCAACAACCTTTGGTTCAGGCACCGTACCTTCATTCAGCCGCTCCAATATGGTTATTAATTGATTTCTCACGAGGTCATATGGATACTGAATCTCTCCCGCAGGTGATTCCTTGCTGTTGTTGACAAAAAGCAGCAAGGGATCATACACAATCGTTACTGAAGTAAACGCAGGAATAAATTCAATCAGTCCGTTAAAAGGATGTTGCGTCAAATAATCCGAAAGCACTCTGACCTTGGTGTGAGTCTCCACATCCACCTGATCGCCGAGCTTTACCGTGATGGCACAATCCCCTAACGGAGACATTTCAACATAACGAATACTATCATCTCCTTTTCATACTTGACTTCTTCGGGAAGAACAAGTATCAGAGCTCCTATTCAACTATAACTCCCTATAGTGTAATTGAAAAATAGGCTAGCCCCAAGGAGGCCCTAGCAAGATGGATATCCATGCTCACTATAGACAAATTCTCGGGGCTAAGTAACGAATATCAACGTAAGGCGTTTATTAATTCCGTATTTCGGAATTAAAATACCGTATTTCGAAACTTAATATATACGATCATTATAGTAGGTGTTGATAAAAAATCAAGAGGATTATCCGTCTCTGCATGAAAAGACGTTATGATGCAATCGTCTCGTTTTCCACATCTTTTCCGATCGGTTCCCACTTAATCAGCAATGTCGCCAGCAAACCCAGCACAGGGACAATAGCCAGCAGCAACAGCGTATTGTATAACCCGGCTACAGCCAGTACGACAGGGAAAAGGAAAAATCCCAGGATACTGCCGACCCGCGTAATTCCTTGACCAAACCCAGCCCCAAGTCCTCTAAGCTCTGTCGGATAAGAAAGTGTCGCCATGGTCATCCCTTGCGAACCTGGCCCAAAGGCATGTCCAAAGATAAAGGCGGCTAACAGAACAGCCGAGATTCCAACGTAGGAGTTCCCAGCCGTACCCATCAGGAGCAAACCGATAGCTGCAATAACATAACCAACAATAGATAGCTTGCGAACGCCCCATCGGGTATTCAAGGAAGAGCCGAGAAATCCTCCGAGCGCCCCGAACAAGTTGAAAACAATCGTGCCCGTAATGGCATAAATGACCCCTTGGCCGAAAAGAATCGTGGAAATGGTCGGGATATAAAAACCAACAGCGAAATATTCCATACTTTGCGTAAAGGTAATCACCGAAGCCAAAATGGTTCTAAGCTTGTATTTGCCTTTGAAAATTTCCATGTAGGACAGCTTTGCACTGCTCTTTGAATTCGTTTCCTCTTTGGCAGCGGGACTGACGCGAACTTCGACGTTGTACGTTTTACGAATAACCTTAGCGCCTTCTTCCAGCGACAAATGATGAGCCGCCCACAAAGGACTTTCATTCATATAGAAATAACGTAAGAATAAAACGATGAGTGCAAATACGCCCCCAAGGCCGACGGACCATCTCCAGATGTATTCATGCTGATTCAAAAAATAAAACGGCAGTGCAATTAATCCCGTAACAGAGGCAGCGCTAAACCACAGAGGGCACCATAGCGTCACGTTTGCCCCTTTTTTCTTCATATTGCTGAACTCCGCGATGAAGCTTAAAGCAACCGGAATGTCGAGTCCGACCCCTATGCCCATTAATAGCCGGAAGAAGACCAGCGTCCCGAAGTTGGGTGAGAGCGCTGCGCCGAAGGCAGCAAACACCATAAGAAACAAGTCGATCAAGAACATTTTGTTACGGCCGAATTTATCGGTGTAATAGCCTCCGAATACCGCTCCCAATAAAGAACCGACAGCCATAATGGCCGTCAAGCTTCCTAGCTCGACTGCCGTCAAACCAAACTGCTGCTGCAGCTGAGCCGTCCCGATCCCGATACTCGTGAAATCATAGGCATCGACAAACACGCCTGCCAGCGCCAACAAAATAATTTTAAATCCCGGCTTACTTACCGGATTGGAGTTGATGAAATCGACGATGTCACGTCTGCTCCTTACTTCCAAAACTTGAGCCTGCCCATTCATTATTGTTTGACTCCTTCCTCTTCCCTCAATTTAAATTCCGTTTTTCGGAATCGTAATTCCGTTTTTCAATAACCTAGATATACGATCATTATAGTCGGTATTTATTGAAAATCAAGAGAAATTTCGACGGTTTTTTCACAAACCTTTGCAGACAATGGAGTTCATTGGTCTTTTTAGTGTATACTTGATTTGCGAAATACGCCGTAATCAGGGCTTCAGGAGGAACATTTGTAAAGTGCAGAACAAAAATAAAACGGTAGTCAGATCCATGGATCTTCTTAATCTTTTCTTGAACCATGGCAAATTGAGCATCAACGAGATGGTACAGCTCTCAGGCATTCCCAAAACATCCGTCCATCGAATGATCGGCTCGCTTGAAGAAATGGGCTTTCTTCACAAGGACAAGGATGGAATCTATTCCCTCGGGCTGTTGTTTCTGCAATTTGGCAACTTGGTCGCCGAACGGCTGGATATCCGTCATATCGCATTCCCTGTGATGGAGAAGCTTCGTGACGATATCGAACATGCTGTCCATCTCGTTCTCAGGGATGGTCAAGAATCCATATACATTGAAAAATTGGATACGAATCATCCGGTCAGACTTTTTACCAAAATCGGAAAAAAGGCTCCTCTGTATGCCGGTGCCTCTTCTAGGACCATTCTCGCCTTCTTGCCGGATGAGGAACGGGAGGCTTACTTGAATGAGGTTGAATTGAAGCCGATCGGTTCGGGAACGATTGCCGGCAAAGAAGAGCTGCGTGCTTCTCTAGAGCTGACCAGAAAACGCGGGTACAGCTTCAGCCAGTCGGAGCTTGAGAACTATACCGCGGAATTAAGCGCTCCCATCTTCGATCATTCCGGTCAAATTATCGCTGCCCTCAGTACCGCAGGACTGGAAGTGCAATTCGGCGAAGAACAGCTGCCCGAGTATATCCGAAAGGTAAGACAAGCAGCCGATGAAATTTCTAGAAAGCTTGGTTGTACCGCTCCGCTACAAAGATAGCTATTCGAACAGACTGATCCTATCTTTTTATCATTATGACAAATAGAAGAAGAAGCAAAACCCTCTTCATCCAATCCGGATTAAGAGGGTTGATTTTTTTTCCAATCTGCAGATGAACATATCGCTAAAGAGATTTGGCAGCAATCGCTGCATACTTTACGGACATTAAAAAAGGGACTGTCCCTGTTGGAACAATCCCTTTTGGTAAGATCCCGAACGCGATCAGGATTCCTTCTTCATCACATCATGATCGACATAGCGGGCGCCGTTCAATTCGCTAATGACATTGATGGCCACCTTGGCGCCATCTCCCGCGGTAATAATGGTATGTACGCTCACGCCTGCCGCTGTACCCGCCGCCCAGATGCCTTCTACCGATGTCTTGCCTTCCGGAGAAGCATCGATAACCGTCTTAATTCTCGGTTCGGTGCCGTCTTTGGTTTGCAGACCGATATGCTGGGCCAGGTCCGTCAATACCCCTGTAGCCAAAATGACGTGCTTGCCTTCGTACTGGCTGCCGGATTCGGTTACGATCTGGAACCCCTCGCCTGCCTTCGTAACATTCTGAACTTTACCCTGAGCCAGCTCCGCACCGAATTTAGCGGCTTGCTTCTGGCCGATCTCGACCAGATCAGGTCCGGTAATTTCCATGACGCCGTAATGATTTTCCACCCATGCTCGTTTGGTCATGCTTTGATCGCTATCGATCAACAACGTCTTCTTCCCTGCTTTGGCAGTGAATAAAGCTGCACTGGCTCCTGCCGGACCAGCTCCAATAATAACTACGTCATACATTCTCGGTCTCTCCTTTCGAATGGTCATACGGTTGGAAGGTAAATCAGCTTGTCAGCTACTTCTCATGCTACACAACTTGGAAAAGAAAGTCAAAGCTCCTCCGCCTTCTTTTCATTGCTGCGATAATATGCTAAATTAAGGACAATCTACCACTTTATCTATAGAGGAGACCGATTCATGAGCCGCAATCAATGGGACCATCTGGCCGACGGGATTACCGAGGAACAGCTCGAACAATGGCAAAGCTCGATCCGTGACGGAGGCTACTCCGCGTTTCATATGCTGCTTGAAGGATACAAAAAGCGTCTCAAGACAATGAGAGACGAGGAAGTGCCAAGCTTTCGCTCTTGGCTTGACAAAGCCGCCCGCCTATTTCCCGAGCCCGGCCTGTTCAGTCCTTCCTGGATTCATATTTGGGAGGAATTACAGCAGATGACGGAGATCAAGCAGAGAATTTTGCAAACGGTTCCTGTTCGCGAAAGAGATGGCGAATGGCAGCTCATTCTGGACAATCCGCTTACGATCCAAGAGGTCGTATGCCACCCGGGACTCACCTTCGATGAAGCGGCTTACTTATACTGTTATTTCCGCCCGGGTCTCCAAAGAAACGAGTATATCCGACTGCAAAAAATTCAGCATGTTCTAACCGATGCAGGCTCCTGATGACAGGAGTCTTTTTTTGGGGACTGAAAAACCTTAGCACCCGTCCAACTCGGCAGGACCCAAGCTGGAATTGTCGAATCGATTGCGATTTTATCGAGACGTGCGCTTCCCCGGGAAATGAACGAGTAGCGTGGGAAATGGACGCTTAACGCGGGCAGACCTTTCCCTAGCTGCTCTCAAGTGCAGACGGTGAATGAACCGCGGCTGCCCGTTTGCGGCGCAATCCTGAACCACATCATCGATGCGGCCGCCCGCTTATCAGCAAAATCTTGCCTCTAGATTCCCTGCCCGGCTCCGATCCGCTTCGTATCGCCTCTTTTGCCTCCTCCAGCTTAAAATACGATCCGGCTGCAGCCATTCGCAGCTTGCCATGCTCTATCAGCTTCATCAGCTCGTTGAACGTTTCGTGCCACTGCTGCACACTCACGCGTTCCACCCAATGACGAAGCCAGAACAGGCTTGGCTGGACGCCGGTCTCTTTGGCAATCCGTATCCAATCGGGAGCGATGCCCGACAGCAGCCCGATACTTAGCACGGTCCCGCCTGGACGTATGCATCTCGCCAACTGAGCTGAGTCATCGCCGCCTATGCTATCGATCCCCGCATGGGCTCCACGGCCGTCCGTCCACTCCATCACTGCCTGAGCCACCGGGACGGCCGTTGCGTTAACGACATGTGCCGCTCCCAAGGAGAGCAGTTCGGCCGTGTGCCTGTCATTTCTCGTTACGGCGATGAGCTTGTATTCCAGCAGCTGGGCAAGCTGGGCGAAGATCCGGCCGATCGCGGATCCGCCGGCATTGACGATCAGCGTGTCTCTCCGCTGAAGTCCCAGCCTGTCCCGGCAGATCAACCATGCCGTCATCGGGTTGATATACAGCTGCGCCGCCGCGTCGTCCGGAATCAAGTCCGGTACGGGAACCGCCCAATCCGCGTTCATGCGGACGATTTCCTGCCACGTGCCCTCTCCGCGCAGAGCAAGGACTCGTTTGCCCAGCAGTGCTGTAGAAACCCCAGCCCCTACCTCAATAACTTCGCCGACCCCTTCATATCCGGGGATCGCTGGAAGAGCAATACGGTGAGAATATGCACCTCGTATCGGGATTAGATCGGACGGATTGATCGGTCGCGCCGTCATCTTGACCAGCAGCTCGCCTGAAGCCGGAGGCGTCACACGCTTGGACTTCAGCTCGAGAACCTCCAGCGGATCTCCGAACCGTGCGTATTCGAAATAGGAAGCGTTCAAAATATCCGTTCTCCTGTTCTTATGTATTGATCCAATCGAACATACAGAAGCCGACTTTCCCTTGTCGGGAAAAATCGGCTGGACTAGATTCAGCTATTCATTTACATCATTAATTGTTAATGAAGTTAATTTTATAATAACTACTTGTCGGCGATGACAATATCCCACTCATGAATTTCAAAGCCTCTCGCCTTATGAATCACATAAGGATCCTGATTGACGAACGCTTGAACCTCCTCGAGCGTATTCGCCCGATAAATAACCAAGCCCCCGGCCCCGTCCGTAAATCTTCCGTTGGCAAAAATGTGGCCCTGGCTGCGTACAGCCGCCAAATAATCGAGATGCTCGGAGCGGTAGGTCTGGCTTTTCTCTTCATCCAGCATCGGTAAAAATACGGCAAAATGCTTCATTCGAACGCATCCTCTCCTGACTCGTCAATTCGCCTCCTATTTTACCATACTTTAAACAAACCCGACAGCTTGTCATACGCAAGCTTCACTGCCCTGCTGCCGCATGCTCATTAGATAGCGAAATATCCGTCGCCATCATGCGATAGGATGCATCCTTGCGGAACTGCGAAGGTGACATTCCCTTCTTCTGGTGAAACAGCCTGGAGAAGTACGAGGTCGTCCATCCGAGCTTTTCGCTGATTTCCGAAACGGTCAGATCGGTATCCTGCAAATATTCCATTGCTTTTTCAAGACGAAGCTCCTGCAAATATTGCATAGGGCTCATTCCGATGTGATCATTGCAAATTTTAATTATATAGTGAGGATGAAACCCGAAATGACTCGCAATGTCAACGAGAGACAGTCTCTCTGACAAATGGTTGGAAATATATGCGGCGATGGGGAAATTGGAGTGAGCTCCGGTTCTCGCCCGCTGAGTGTCCTTGGGCTGCTCGAATTCCATTCGACTGCCCTGCAGAAGCGACAGCAGAGTCCCTTTGAACCCGGAATCGATACGATACAACGTTAATGGCTCCGGCGTTTTACTGTATTCGACGGACAACTGAAACCATTGCTTCAAATCAGCCCAATCGTCGCTGCCGCAGCAGCCATGTGCAGGATACGACTGCAGAGCATGCTCCAGTCCCTCGTCGCACAGCTTGAATTTGAATGTCATCATTGTCGCTGCATCGGTAAAATCTAACGTATGCCGGGAATGCGGAGGCAGAAGATAAAAATATTTGCTGATAACCGGATAATGGCGATCGTTCACTATTAGTTTGCCGGAGCCCCTATGTACAACAATAAGTTGATGGTAATCTCCAGTCTGATGAGTCGGTATCGCTTCCTGCTCCTGATAATCGTTGCGGGCAACCTTCAACATCGTCAATTGGGCATCTCTCAGCAATCGCTTCTTTTCCATGGTCATATCTCACGTCTCCTCCCGCCCAACTTCGGGGCATGTTCCATAGTCTAGTGCGGCTGTTACGACGATATTCACCATTCTTGAAAGCTCTTTCAAATTCATTGATCCCGCAATCAAAACTTGGAAAAAACAGTATATCAGTGATGCAAAATGGATATTTCAAAACCTATCTCCATCTTAAGCATGTTGGCTCCCGTTGAAAATTGGCTAAATTATTATGACCATATGTTTTTTTATGGTTTAACATAAAAAAAGACAGCTTCCTTGTCAGGAAACTGTCCCTTCGTGAGCTTAGGTTACGGTAACGTTTCGTTTCCGCGCCTGAGCGGCACTTAATTTCATCTCCGCCCGGCTCCAGATGATTGCCAGAATAGTCGCCGCGACGCCCAAAGCTCCGGCGAAATAAAACCCGCTCTTCAAGCCTCCCCATTCGTTGATCCACCCGGCAACAAACGGACCTGCAAACATGCCGACGGCATATACCGCCTGATAAAACCCCATCGCCGTCGCTTGCTTTTCCCGGTCGATTTTGTCAATCGCGAGCGTCAGCAGCAGCGGGAAGCAGATTCCTTGGAAAAAGCCGTTGCATACTTGCGTTACAACAAGCACAGTTAGGCTGTCCGCCAATGAAATGGCCGTCGTACACAGAGCGCTGAGAATGAAGCCAATAATGACCAAAGTCCAGGAACCGTAACGGGGTGCCAGGAATCTGCCCGATATATAGTTGCTTACCGCATGGGGAAGCATGAACGCGAATACAAGGAGCGTCAGGCCCAATTCGTCGGCTCCCAGTGCCATAGCGTGGGACGGTGTAAAGCCGAACATCGTTATGAAAAGGATGCTGTGAGCCAGTATGGACAACGTGGATACCTTCAGCAGAAGAGGCTCTTTCATGACCCGATACAGGTTGCTCCATTGAATCGGTTCCCTTGAAATCCCTTCCTTCGGCTCGTGGATACCGAGACTGATGATGAGACCTGCAGCGCCGATGACGCTGCCGACCCAGAATGTCGACGTCCAGCCCCACTCCTTGACCAAATAGCCGCTGACGCCCATCCCGACCAATTGACCGGAAGCCGTAAGCAGGCTGATGAGACTCATCGCCCGGGTCGCTTGGTCCCGGCTGAAATAGCTTGCATAGAGCACGGTAAAGGCAGCCCATGTCGACGCACCGATTCCGGATACGATCCGTCCTGCCAGCGCCCAGCCCAAATGTCCGTCCATGGCGAAGCAAATACAGCTCAATGTCGTAGAGAGCATGCCGAGCATGATAAAAGGCTTGCGGACTTTCATCCTGTCCGAAGCTATCCCGAGAGGCAGGCGCAATAGGATCTGGACAAAGCCGTAGCTTCCAAGCACTAAACCGGCAAAGCTGTAAGTCGCTCCGAGATGATCCAGATATGGCGACAAAATGGGGACATATGTATAGAGAGATGCCCAGAAAAATAACGTAACAAGAATAAAAACAAAGTGATGTCTCCGGGTTGGCGTTGAATCCGTTACCTGCATGGCTGCCTCTCCTCTATCCGTTGATGTGGTTCGCTATACAAAATATAGTCCTCGTACGGAACCTTGTAAACCCATTTTTCGATGCAGGATGCAACAAAAACGGCTCCTGCGGCATGACAAAAACGGCCTTCTGCAAGAGAAGGCCGTTTTCGCCGTTACTGCTTATGGAGTTGTGACCTTGACGTCGTCAATATGAAGGACGCCCGTTCCTGTGGAATGAGTAATCGCTTCGAACGCGTCGATTCCCGTCACAGCCGTCCGGAAGCCGACATTGGACAGAACCGAGGTACCGTTCACATAGACATTGGCTTTGTCCGTTGCCGAGTCCGCCTCGATTTTAATCGTCGTCCAGCCGTTGGCGGTATAGTTCGCAATGTTAGTGCTCGAGCCGTCTGCATTCCGGTAGCGTAACGTTCCGTCCGAACCGGATTGGATCGTAACCGCAGTGGTTGAGCCCTGCTTCAAATGAACGTACAGATTGTTGGCTGCAGCCGGCAGCATGACTTTGTACTCAACGGTCACCTGACCTGCCTGGGAAGTAAAGCTTTTATTGGCTTTAATCGAATTGGTCGTATCCGTATCGTTCAGCTTGATGCTCTTATTCGTGGAGCTCGGCACATTCACTACGGTAGCGTTGCCGCTTGTCGTATAGCCTGCAGGCGCCGCTCCCGTTGTCTCGGAGTTGAAGCTGTCGTCAACAAGTGTAACCGATGTTGGCGGTGTTGATGCCGATACCGGCGACCACCAGTTACCGGATACCGTGATCATAACGAGCAGACGAATGCTGTTGTCGAAGTAAGACAGACTTGAGGTCGACGTTCCGGCCATTTTCGTCCAGAGGCTGTTCAACCACGTCTGATTGCTTGAATTGATCATAGCGCTGACGGCAAAAGGAGCAACAAAGGCCATCGTATTGTCCGTTTCACCGGTAATAACCGTACCGTTCAGGTTGTAGCCCGATTTAATGTTGTTCGGATTGCTGGAGGTCGATGTTTTGACCCAGTTGTTAAGCGTGGTCAGCTGTCCGACAGCGCGATTGTCACCGGTTAGCAAATAATCGACCGGAATCCGCCATGGCGTACGAGCCGAGTTGTAGTAATACTTGCCGTCGTTCGGGCCTTCCAGGAAGCCTGCGGCAGCCGGATCGTAATTCGACGAGCCCTTGACCGCGAAGTCCGGCATCAATCCGGTGTTCGGGCTTTTATTGTTGTACAAATAATTGATAATATTGTAGGCCTTATCCGTTACATTGGCCCAGTTCGCGTTGCCGCTGGCCGACTGGTACGCTTTCAGATGGCTCATCATGAAGTCGGACAACCGCGTGCTCTTGCCATAGGTAGCATCGCTGTTCGCCGCCCAGTCACCGAGCTTTAAGATCCATTCGCTGGAGTTGACATCCTTGCTCATGATTGCGCCGATGACGTTGTTCGCTTGAGCCAAATAGTTGATCGATCCGCTGCTGCCCCATTGCTTATCCGCGAGCAGCAAAGCGTAGGCGATATCCATGTCGCCGTCCGTCGCCGAATCGTTACCTCCGTCGGGATTATCGACGATATTCCCGCTGCTGTCCTTGATCTGCTGCCATGCCATCAGATTGCTGTTATTCACGCTGCCGTGAGCGCGATAAAAACGGTACAAGCCGTCGAAATACGTCTTGGCGTTAGTATCGTAGCCTGCCATAAGCACCGTTGCGAGCATCCCGTATCCGTGCCCTTCCGAGCAGGATACGGCGTTGGCAGGTTCCGAATATCCCTCCAGATTATAGAACACATAATATTGGTCCGTAGCTTTCGGATTTTGCTTCAAGTATCTTGCCTTCCACTCGTCGTAAATTCGCTTCACGTCGTTATCCAGCTGGGTTTGGGTTACATTATTCGGCTTGATGGTGCCGGAGGTGTAAGTGGTATGCTGCGGGAACGGTCTTAATTCCCCGGCTGCCGAGGCGGTGAATGCCTGAAACGGCAATATTGTGCTGATCATAAGTACTGCTGCAAACCATCGTCCTTTTCTCATCAAATCAGCTCCTTTGAGATGGATATGCCGCACAGCGGCAATAAGTAAACGCTTTCATAAACTTCGAAGCCACTATCCCTCCTTTACTGGTCACTTCGGGCGGCGCCAACCGGATTGGCAATACGTTGACGCTGTGCCCGATAGTCAAAGTATACGAACAAATCCATTTTTTAACAATGCAGGAAACTAAGAAACATTTGTTTAAAACTCACTTTTTTTCCATAATAAGGGCTTACTTAAAGCTGTAATCTATGCTGATTTATTTAGTTAATGAGATAAATGATTAATCACATTAACTAGATTCCTGCTCGGCTATTGCTCTCAATGCCGCATTTTTGATAACGACATCGTCCATCGGAGGATTATGCAAGCCGGCCCGGACATCCCTGTACATTCTCTCCAGCGGCAATGCCCGTGACAAGCTTGCTCCGCCCACAATCCGCATCGCTTTATCCACGACTTGTATTGCATGGTTCGTAGCCACATGCTTCACTATGCCGCACTCAGTCTTGAGCGCGCTGCGCGCTTCAGGCTGCTCGTCCCAGCGGGCGGCTACGGAATACAGCAAATGCCTAGCCGTTGTCAGCTCGACCTCCATCGAACCAATGAGCTGCTGAACGTTCGGAAGATCGGAGATCGGTCCGGGCAAGCTGTTAGGGCGGTACTGTTTCGCATACCGGACGGCAAAATCCTTCGCTGCCCAAGCGATCCCCAGGTAGCAAGCCGGGATAAACAGCATCCAGCCGCCTCCGTCATTTTGCTTCGGGTACTTCCGCTCCGTCTCCGCTGCTTGCGACACGAATGCATGATCAGGAACGAATACACGGTCCAATACCAGATCATGGCTTCCGGTCGATCGCATCCCTAATGTATTCCAGGTTTCTTCTATAGTAATTCCAGGAGAACGCGTTACCAGAAACTCTCCGTTCCGCTCCTCATCGGCAATTGCGGCCGATACGATAAAATGCTCAAGAATCGGACTGAGCGTGCTGTAGGTTTTTCTCCCGGTTAACAACCAACCGCCGTCCACCTTCTCTGCGACGGTCTGCGGCTTGCCCCCTCTGCTCGGGCTCCCGGTCGCCCGTTCGCTTGCAAAGCTGTTTATCATAGCCCCCTTGGTCACAACCTCCGAGCAGAACCATTCGAACAGCGATTCCGGCCATGGTCTCGCTATACGGTAATGCAGCATATGCCCCATATGCCATCCGACGGAGAGCGCCGAGGAGCCGTCTCCCCGGGCCAATCGTTCTTGTACGAGAGCAAGCTCGTACAATCCGATCTCGTCACCTCCGTACTCTTTCGGAACTGCAAGCTTCAGAAAGCCCGACTTCTTCATCTCTTCAAAATTTTCGAAGGGAAACGAGCCGTCTGCATCGTGCGCCGCGGCTCTGGATGCGAACCCTTCCGCCAATCGGTCAGCCAGCGCCGCCAGCTCTGCTTCTTTTTCGTTCCGTATAAAATAATCCAATGTCCGTCGTTCCGTCATTTGCATTATCCCCTCTTACCGTAATAGGCAGGCATTACGAATCGCGTGCACTTGTTACTTTTTCCACCATTCCAAGGAAAATCCTGCAATAACGGCTTATCCATTGCATTAAGGTAAAAAAAGAGACTACGGACATCGAATCCGTACTCTCTGTTCTCGTTCTATACGCTGCTCCACACGGCCTTCACTTGCTCCCACCAGCTGTAGGTGACGAGCCCCATCGGCACGACGAATGCATTCCACAACATCACGAACGCCAAGGTGATACAAACGCTCTCCACGAGGAAGCCGCTGAATTTCCCAGTGCTCATTAGCGGGACCGCCAGCTTCCATTTCAATGGCGGAAGCGGATGGATCCCCTGCTTGGTGAGCATATCGCAAAGCAGGTGCAGCGTGTACGATAAGGTTCCGGCAATCCACAGGGTGACCCCTAGCCTGATCGATGCGTAATAAAGCAGGCCTCCCCACATCACAACGCCGTATAAGGAATGAGTCAGGCCGCGATGCGGCAGCAGAGCGCATACCATGATCAAGGCACCGGCCGTTCCCCACCAAGGCCCCGCTTCCGCCCCGACGTACAGCAGCAGCCCTCCGAGCAATATCATCAGGATTTGCCGAAACAGCCTCTGATTCACAAGACACATTATGATCAGCAGCGCTCCGGCTCCATAGCTGTAAGGTGTATAAAAGGATTGCAAATAGCAATAGGCAATAAATCCGATTCCCGCCGCCGCAAAAAACAGCTTGATGAAGTTGAGCAGCTTCTTCGGCATCGTTTTTTGCATCAGCAGGCTGTTAGGCTCATCGATATCGGGCAGCAGCGAGCTGATTACCGCAATGGCGGCCGAAGCCAGTGTTATTCCTTGCCCCATGAATTGCATAACGGATAACGTCACGCCCGTGCTTACGATTAAATGGGTTTTTCCTGTCATTCCACGACTGTCTCCTCTTCCTCCCGCAAAGGCATCGCAGCTTGGGACAACTGCCGCGAAGCGATTGCTATATTGTACCATAATTCGCCGAAAAATGCGAACGTGTGTGCGTTTAAAAAAAGAAGCCCTCTTGAAGAGAGCTTCTTTTGTCTTTTGCAGCAAGCTATTATTTTGCAGGCTGGGCTTGCTTGCTGCCGATCATTTTGGCTTGGCGCCAATTTCCCCACACATAATACCAGACGGATAAAATGATTCCGACGGTAAATCCGATGGGGAAGCTCCACCAAATAGCATCGAGTCCGTATTCGGCGCTCAGCCAATAGGAGATCGGGATCCGAATACACCATAATGCAAGGAAGGTCGTTATGAGCGGCACCATAACGGCTCCCGTCGCCCGCACGACACCGGATACGACGAACGTGATGCCGAACAAAATGAATGCCCACAGTGTAATCAGATTGATACGCATACCGATTTCGATCGCCGCGTCGTCCTGAAGAAATAATCCCAGCGCTTCCCGGTTGAACAAATAAATGATGCCTACTAGAACACCTGTCATAAAGAAGTTGATCAATATGCCCATAATGGTCGTTTTATGAACGCGATCCCATTTGCCTGCGCCCACATTTTGAGCGGCCAGCGTCGATACGGCTCCGCCGATCGCCATAGCCGGCATTTGCACATAGCTCGACAGCTGCATAGCTGCACCGAACGCCGCTGTGGCAACCGATCCGTAGCTGTTTACGAGATTAATGACCGCAATGGCGCTTGTCGACACGATCAGCATCTGCAGACCCATCGGGACGCCCTTTTTTACAAGGGAAGCGATGATCTCCCGGTCAAACCGGACATACGGCAAATCTTCGCGGGTAATCCGCAAAAAATATTGTTTCCGGTACAAAAACACAACAAGACAGGCCAAGCTTACGAATTGAGCGACGACGGTCGCTACCGCTGAACCCGAAATACCGAGAGCGGGAACCGGACCCAGTCCGAAAATAAACAATGGATTCAGTACAATATCGAGGAACGTCGAGATCAGCAAGAAATAAAACGGCGTCTTCGCATCTCCCGCCCCGCGCATAATCATCATGATAAAGTTATAACCGTACATAAATGGCAATCCTATGAAAATAATACGTAAATAAGATATCGCATAATCCATAGCGTCGTGCGGCGTGTTCATTCCCTTAAGAATCATCGGTGAGAATATAAGGCCGATGACCGTAATGACAAGCGACAGCAATAAAAAGAACAATGCGCTCGTACCTACAACGCGCTTAGCCTGGGTCTCGTCCTGGGCTCCGATGCTTTGCCCTATTAGTATCGTCGATGCCATCCCGATCCCGAATACGAGGCTTAACAGGAAAAACATAATGTTGTTCGCGTTGGAGGTCGCGGCGAAGGCGCTCTCGCCCAAGTAATTGCCGACCCAAATGGCATTGATTGTACCGTTGAGTGACTGCAGAACGTTACCCATTAATAGAGGTAATGCAAACACAATGAGCTTCTTGCCGATAGGTCCTTCCGTTAATGATGCATCCATCTGATAAGCCATGTACCCACTCCCCGCAGCAAAAGGCAGCCGCAAGCTGCCCTCAACTTGTTTTAACGTTAAAATATTTAGTCGTAAAATTAATTATAATCAAGCGGATCGTAAACGTAAAGTCCAACCCGTTCTCCAACTGTCACAGACATCTTTTTACAAAATGTTAAAAAAATCGATTCCAAACGACATGGACTTTTGGTACTATTATGAAGGTGTTTTTACAGAACTATCTCATCTTATTAAGGAGTGTTTTCATGTCGCAACGCGAAATTCAGGTCAACGAACGGCCGCCTCTGCTGCAAAGCATCCCGTTAAGCTTGCAGCATTTGTTCGCCATGTTCGGTTCGACCGTACTGGTGCCCGTCCTGTTCAAGGTAGACCCGGCAACCATCCTGTTATTGAACGGAATCGGTACCCTGCTGTATCTGATTTTATGCCGGGGTCAAATCCCTGCATTCCTCGGTTCCAGCTTCGCCTTCATCTCTCCCGTCTTTGTCGTGCTGGCCAGCCAGTCCTATGAGTCGGCGCTTGGAGGCTTCATTGTCACCGGGGCGATCTTCATTCTGGTCTCGCTGCTGATCAAATATGTTGGGACGGGATGGCTCGATGTTGTGTTTCCTCCCGCCGCGATGGGCGCCATAGTCGCCGTAATCGGTCTGGAGCTCGTTCCGGTAGCTGCCGAAATGGCGGGTTACATCAAGCCTGCAGCCGTGGATGCGGCCAAATGGAGCTTTGACGGCAAAGCGATTCTGATCTCTACCGTTACTCTTCTGGTTACCGTGATCGGCAATGTTATGTTCCGCGGCTTTCTCAAAATTATTCCTATCCTGATCGGCATCGTGTGCGGATATATCGTAGCGTTCGTCCTAGGTTACGTTAATTTCGAGGCTGTAGCCCAGGCGCCCGTATTCTCGCTTCCTACTTATTACAAGCCTAACTTCAGTCCTTCGGCGATCGCCATCATCGCTCCTGCAGCTCTTGTCGTTATCGCCGAGCATATCGGCCACCTGATTGTAACGAGCAACATCGTCGGCAAAGATTTGTCCAAGGACCCGGGACTATTCCGCTCCTTGCTCGGCAACGGGATATCCACCGTTATTTCCGGCTTTGCCGGTTCGACTCCCAACACGACTTATGGGGAAAATATCGGTGTCTTGGCGCTCACTCGCGTCTATTCCGTCTGGGTCATCGGCGGAGCCGCCGTGTTCGCGATTATCCTATCGTTCTTCGGTAAGCTGGCTGCGTTGATCACCACGATCCCGGCTCCGGTTATGGGCGGCGTTTCCCTGCTGCTGTTCGGTGTCATCGCTTCCTCCGGCATCAGGATGCTGGTGGAGACGAAGGTGGACTATTCGAAAGCGACGAACTTGATTTTGACTACCGTCGTTCTTGTTATCGGAATTAGCGGCGCAGCCGTCACTATCGGCAACTTTTCCTTGAAAGGAATGGCTCTTGCCACGGTTATCGCCATCCTGCTCAGCTTGTTCTTCAAGCTGATTGAGACATTGAAGCTGTCCAACGAATAGCCTTCTTGGATGAACGAATAAAGACATGCATCCGCAGATCTCTTATGTCTGTGAATGCATGTCTTTTTTTGTCCGCCTACACTTTCTTGATCATAAACGAGGAAGCGAAGGCGAATAAGCTGACGATAAATCCATATAAAAACATATTTTCGAAGCCTGCGTAAAAATCGGTCGTTTTGGCCAAAAACGCCCCCATAATCGTGACCCCGATTGCTGTCCCGATATTGCGTGAGAACAGCTGCAGCGAGGTAGATACCCCCTTCTCGTGCGGCTTGACCAGCTGCTGCGATCCGATAACCGAGACGGTTGCAATGAGGCCGAAAGCGAGCCCTTGCACGACCATCGCTCCGAACACGTACCAGAATCCCGTGCCTTCCTTCATGAACAGCAAGGTGACTCCGGACAAGACTAGGAATATGTTCCCGACTACAAGCAGTCGGCCATAGCCCCATTTCAATATCCATTTGCCCGCAGGAACAGCCATCGCCATCCAGCCGAACGAAGTCCCTAGCAAAGCAACACCGCTAATAAACAAGGAGTATCCCTCCTGTTGGAGAAACAACGGCACGTAGCTCGATGCCCCGAATAGCGATACGCAAGCCAGGAAGGAATTGACGATCATCCAGGCGATAGGCGGGTTTTTCAGTAACGACAGCGGTACGATAGGCGATTCATGACGCTTCTCATAGGCAATGAAGATACCGATCACGATGACGCCAAGCAGGGCGTACACATAAATGCTGCTCTCCACAATGGTGGTTAGCAGAAGCAGGCTGACTCCGATCGCGAACAGCACCGCACCGAAATAGTCGACCTTCGACCGCTTCGGCTCGTACACTTCCTTATATGCCCATAACAGACATACCGACACGATGCAGATCGGGATATTAATAAAAAAGATCCAGCGCCAGCTGGCATATTCGACGAACGCAGCGCCCAGCATAGGCGCGAGGATGGCGGACAATCCCCACATCGCGGTGAAAAACGCTTGAATCTTCCCTCTCTGCTCCACCTTGAACAAATCTCCGGCAATGATCGCGGGAAACGGCATCATGACGCCGGCCCCAATCCCTTGAACCGCCCGGAATAAGACGAGCTGCAGCATGGAATTGGAAAATCCGCACAAGACCGATCCGATCAGGAACAGAATGATCCCTACGGCAAAGATCGTCTTTCTGCCGAACATATCGGATATCCGGCCTGCGACAGGAGAGATGACCGTGGACATAATCATATACGAAGCGAAGCTCCAGGCATACAGCTCGAAACCTCCCAGCTCCTTCGTTATAATCGGCATTGTCGTATTAGCGATTGTCGTATCCATGGAAGCGACCAAGTTCGCCAGCACGATGCTGATCATAACGGGCAGCTTGCTCGACGCCGATGTACGCACCGCAGCAGGTGCACCCGTTGACACAGTTGACTCCTCCCCATCTGTAAATATATGTAATTCACTTCGTGAAATATAAACTCAGATTACCATATTCCCGTTAGGTTGCGCAAAATGAAATTACGAAGCAAAAACGCCCGTCCCCTCACAGGAACAAGCGTTGTATGCGGTGATTATCCGTTTTTCTCCAAAATGGAGAAGACGATGGTTTCCCCGTCAGCCTCAACATGAATTTCCACGGAGAAATTGCCTACCTGAACCGTCTGCGTTTCCACCGCCTCCTTCAGGACAACCTGGTTGTACACATTCAGGAATATATTATCGAAGGTAAGGGCGTCATAGGAGAACAAGTAATTGGTGAACGTCTTGATCGCTTCCTTGTTCCGCGCGAGCATGCCTTCCTGGACATGAACCGTAACCCCATACGTCTTGTATTCCGGCTCCAGCCATAAGGAGGCCTCCTCATAATGCTGTGATACGGTAGATTTGCTCAAATCTTTGGCTTTCGTCTCCGCATCCTTATACAGCTTCAGCGTCGTTTCCTCCAGATCGTAGTTCGTCCCTCTCAGCTTAGCCGCTTCCTGCAGCACATCATATGCCTTAAGCATTTTCTGATCAGGGAAGATCAGCTTTTTGTAGCTTCCGTCCTTCGTCGGAACGATTTTCTCAAGCCCGTCTTCCGCCTTCTTCACGTTGATCCGCTTATCCCTATGTACAATCCGTTCCAGAATCGTCAGCGACTCCGCTCTGGTTACGTCCCGGCCGATACCGAAATAGCCGTTCGGGTAGCCTTCCATAATCCCTTTCGTGAAAGCTTCGGCGACGAATTTTTGCTCACGGGCTTTGGCGCTCTGCAAATCTCCGATGCCTGCTGCGGTTGCCATGCTGTACTGCTCATTCTCCAAATATTCCGTTTCCTTAGCCGTATAGTATATGATTTCGGCTACTTGCTCCCGCTTCAGCTTCGCTTTGAAATCGGGAAACTGGGTTTTGCTGATGAAATTCAAATCGCTTGCCAAATCGATGTAAGGCTTCGCCCAATAGCCTACTGTACTAGGCTTGAAATCGAACGTCCGGTAGTCCTGCTGCAAAATGTTTTTGTTCATCGCGCTTAACGACTGCACGAAATCGGTCGTCCATTTGCGTTCTCCGTTCGGATACATTTGGGTATACGACATCAGCAGCATTTTGACGAATTGATCCGCCGTCACCGGCTCGTCCGGTCGGAACGTCCCATCCGGAAAACCGTCCAAGATCCCCTCATTAACCAGACGCATAATGGCGCTCTCCGCCCAATGTCCTTTCACATCCGAAAATTTGGGCTTTTCTGCCGACTGACCGAAAGCGGTTCCCGATATCCCGAAGCATAACACCATGGATAATGAAATCAAGCCAAACTTCTTCATGACCATAATACCCTCTCTTCTCTTTGTTCCGTGTCGTTTTTTGTTAATTTATGTACTAACAGACCATTCTAAGAATAAGGGCAATAGAGTGAAAATGGTATTCACCTTCAATCCTAAAAAATACATGTTTCAACATGGCACGAACGCTAGTTCGAAAGTCTTTATGTCCGTGAATAAAGTCACAAAAACAGCATAAATGCATGAATTGCCGAAGAAAAATCGAAGTATCCGCAGTAAGGATGAGTCAAAACAACTAGAAACGTGAGACTTTATTCCTTTTATTGCTTATTCACGAAAGCTCCATACTCCGATGACCTTGGTCAAACATTTGTTGGTTACTCTGTAGTTGAAACGGGTAATAGCAACAGATTGAATTTTGCAGCCGGAGGTAGCCGTTATGAAATCCTGGACATTATCTATTGCTCTATCCTTAAGCATGCTGCTGCACGGCCAACCGCTCACAGCGGCACAGCCTGCAGCCAAGCCTCTCCTTTCCTTCCATGTCCTGAGCGATATTCACTTCCAAGCTTGGGACAAGCGGTCGCAGGTTAAGCTCCAGGCCGCACTGAATGATCTTAACACGATAAGCCCTGATGCGGACGCATTAATATTTAACGGCGATTTAACGAACGGACGACAGTCAGATTACGATAAGCTGAATGAGCTGTTAATGCGAACAGCTCATCCCGAGGCCGTATATTCAACGATAGGCAATCACGAGTTTTATCAGGCGTGGTATGACGCCAAGGGAAGCTGGAATGAAGCAGGTTTTCCCAATGGGGAAACGGAGCAGGCTTCTATAGGCAGGTTTTTGCAATTCACCAAGGAATCGAGTATTTATTATGAGAAAGAAATCGGGGGGTATCCGTTCTTGTTTCTCGGTTCCGAGCAGTACAGGCAATCGGATGCCGGAAATTCGGAGGATGCTTACTTATCCGACAGTCAGCTGGAATGGCTGAAGCAATCATTGAAAAAGCACGGGGCGAGCCGCAAGCCGATCTTCGTCTTCTTGCATCAGCCGCTTCCCGATACAGTAGCGGGTTCGTCCTGCTGCGTGAACAACCGGTCTGTTATCCAGCACCAGCAGCTAAAGAAAATCCTGTCGGCCTACCCACAGGTCATTTTTTTCACGGGGCATACGCACTGGGAGCTGAAGCATCCCGATACGCTGGTACAGGATCGCTTCGTAATGGTGAATTCTTCTTCTGTCGAGCAGCCGTGGACGGTTGGAGAGGATGGCGGGGAAAGGATGCTGTCTCCGGAAGCCAGCGAAGGCTTGCATGTGGAAGTGTATGACGGAAAAGTAATTATTCAGGGACGCGATTTCCACAGTCAACGCTGGATTCCCGAAGCTCAATATATCATAAGAATGAATACAAAGTAACGAACGGTTATATGACTGCGCTTAGGCCGCCGTATTTGGAGATAGCCAGCAGCAAATCATGGTGAATCGGCAAAATAAACTGTACCGCCCCAAGCGTGAAGATCCCGCTGCGGTTATGGACGGTAGCGCTGCGGACATAGATCTTGTAGTGCTGCATGCCGGCCGACATATTCATCAGCTCGCTGCCTTGACTTTTCCGGTTATGAAAAGCGATGCTTTTCAAGGATGAGGTGTCGAAAGGCACCACGCTGATAATGTCCTCCAGCTTCAAATGGTAATTGGCATGAGGCTTCTGGTAGACTACCTCCTTTGTGGAGACGGTGATACCGAAGTCTCTTTTCTTGTGCGACAGCTTTAAATCGCCTTCGATCGATTTGATCTGGATAAAGTTCTCATTCATAAGAAATCCTCCTTCTTCTGTGTTCCGTGACTTTAACGGCGGGACGGAAGCTCTGGATTCTTGTCTCCTTCGAAGCTTTCAACCAGCATACCACAATCCGGGGATGTACGCACGTTCTTTCCTAATGAGAAAAAGCCTGAAGCATAATTATTTTGCGGATGCTTCAGGCTAAATGGGGCTGCATAGCGGGAGTTGCCGTTACATTATAGCAGCGATTCCACTCCGTCAATATACATCTCGGTCCCGGAAATATGACTGGACGCATTCGAGGCCAGGAAAGCGATGAGATCGCCTACTTGCTCCGGCTGACCCGGACCGTGCTCCAGAGGCTGGCTGCCTTGCGGGTACTGAACCGGAATTTTTATTTTGTTCAGCTCGGGCGTCGGATGCGTGCTCTCACTGATGTGAGTTTGAATGGACCCCGGGCAAATCGCATTGACGCGGATTTTGTAACGGGCCAATTCCAACGCAGCCATTTTGGCAAATGCTACTTGCCCAGCCTTGGACGTGCTGTAAGCAGCCATGCCGAAGTTGGAGAACACCCGGTTCCCGTTAATCGAACTGGTGACAATGATGCTGCCGCCCTCATTTTTCATATAAGGAATTGCGTATTTCACGGTCAGAAACGTTCCCTTGAGGTTGGTGGACAGCGTATGGTCCCAGTCCTCCGGCTTCATGTCCTCGATTGGCGTCTGAACGCCGTTGATGCCTGCATTGGCAAACACAATATCGATCTTACCCCATTGCTTGCCTACCTTTTCTATGGCTTCGCGTACTCTCTCAGGGTCGGAGACGTCCACATCGGCCATAATGGCTTCCGTTTGCAACGATTCGATCTCTGCCTTCACCTGCTCGGTCCGGCTATCCTTCAAATCTAGAAGGCCGATCTTCGCCCCCTGCGCTGCCAACGCGAGTGCCGCGGCTCGTCCGATCCCCGAACCGGCCCCGGTAACGACGGCAATTTTATCCTTGAGCTCCGGATAAGCAGCCTTCGGTTTTTGTAACGTTTGTAAGCTCATGATGCACCTCAATTCTTGTTGGATGTGGGCTTGAAGTCCACGATTATTTTGCCATGTTTCGCAACAATTATGAGGCGCTCGAAACCGCAAACCGTTTGTGCTACAATACTTGATATTGTTAAAAAGTACACGTTCGGAGGGGTTATCGTTTCATGCTAATTATAGGTATCGCCGGTGGGACAGGGTCAGGCAAGACAACCGTCGCCCGCTCCGTAATAGAGAAGCTTGGCAGCGAACAAGTCACCTTTATTTCCCAGGATGATTATTATATGAACCAGAATCATTTGGAGTTTTCCGAGCGGGAGGCGATCAATTACGATCATCCACTGGCTTTTGACAATGAGCTTCTGCTGGAGCATTTGAAGAGCTTGAAAAGCGGAAATCCAGTCAGCGCGCCGATCTATGACTTCTCCACTTATACCCGTTCCCTTGATACGGTGGGGCTGCAGCCTAATCCTATCGTTATATTGGAAGGGTTGCACGTACTGTCCGACGAGCCGATCCGCTGCATTCTCGACATCAAAGTATTTGTGGATACGGACCCCGATGTTCGAATCCTTAGAAGAGCGCTGCGTGACATGCAGGAACGCGGCCGTACGATCGAATCGGTCTATGAGCAATATTTGACTACCGTCAAGCCAATGCACGAAGCATTCATCGAGCCATCCAAAAAATACGCCGACATCATTATCCCCGAAGGCGGACATAACGAAGTCGGCATTAACCTGCTTACGGTTCTGACGGAGAAGTACTTACACGAGCCTTCTGCGTCTCTGCATCCCATAAAAGGATAAGCTGAGGGTCATTCTTCAGCTTGACATTGCACAGCTTGAGCTGATTTTCGGAGAGCTCCAGCAGCTCCCATTCGTCAACAGGCTGGCCCTTGGATTCGAGAAAAGGAATATAGCTTGTCGCGGCGTCATCCTCGAAATCCCAAAATTTCGTTCCGTAGTAAGGCAGCCGGTATACATTGATTAGATTGCATGTATACAACTGCGAGGTTTGTTTATGCTTTAATACAAAAGGCATTGGGCCTGCCTCCTTTACTTCGGATCATAGTGGAAAAAAGACACGATCTCCATCGGAGATGGTGTCTTTTTTGTGCAGAGCTTCGCTTCACTTTTTGAGGCATGTTTCCCCGAGGCTACCCGAAAAGTAATCGGAATCCGCTCCAGAGCTTCGCTTCACTTTTTGGGGATGTTTTTCCTGGGGCTCCCCGAAAAGTAATCGGAATCCGCTCCAGAGCTTCGCTTCACTTTTTGGGGATATTTTTCCCGGGGCTCCCCGAAAAGTAATAGGATTATGCTACGAAGCTTCGCTTCACTTTTTGGGGATGTTTAAAGGTACGGGCTCTCGTGCTTCGCTTTCAGCATGTTCCAGCGGCGCTCTACTTCCGCCTCGAACATTTTGTACGATTCCTCGTACTCCGGTTTCACCATGTGCTTCGTTTTGCCCATCGTTTTGAGCCAATCCGACAACGGAACCTTCTTGTTCTTGTCCTCCGGATTGTACGTAATGTTCGTGACTCCGTGCTCGATCTCATAGAGCGGGAAGAAGCAGGAATCTACCGCCGCGCCAACAATGTTGGAGCCCTGCTCATCCTCGGACAGCCAGTTCAGCGGGCATGCGATCAAAATTTTGCCGTATACCATTCCCTCGTTCTGAGCATACCATTGAGCTTTGGCCGCTTTGCGGACCAAATCCTGAGGGAATGCTTCCGAACCGGTGAAAACATACGGGATATGGGTCGCAGCCATAATTTGAGCCGTATCTTTATGGTGGAACACTTTGCCGCCCTGCTTCGAGCCGACATTCGACGTGGACGTTCTATGTCCCATCGGTGTCGAGTACGACAACTGAGCGCCGGTGTTCATATAGCCTTCGTTATCATATTCAAGAATGATCATTTTATGATTGCGCAGTGCGGCTCCGATTGCCGGTCCCATCCCGATATCCATACCGCCGTCACCGGTGATCATGACGAAAGTAAAGTCATCCTTCAGGTTCAGCTCATCGAGCTCGCCCCGTTTTTTCCGCTCCCAGAACATTTCCACCACACCGGACAGCGTCGCCGCACCGTTTTGGAACAAGTTGTGGATGTAGGTCGCTTTGTGCGCCGAATATGGATAACCCGTGGTAACAACCATGGCGCAGCCCGTGTGGAACAAGGCTACGATATCGCCTTCGATCCCTTTGAAGAACAGCTCGAGACCCGAGAAAATACCGCAGCCCGGACAGGCGCCGTGCCCCGGAGCGATCCGCTTTGGCTTCTTGGTCAAGGAACGGAGCGGCGGAATCCGCACATTCAGCTTGCCGCTGGCTTCATCCGGCGTTACCGTAATAAGACCGGTTTTCAAATCCTCATATTTCATCGGATTCAGCACGCGCTTCGGCGCTTTTGCAGGGTCGCCCGGCGTGTGTCCGTAATAATCGAACGGTACTTCGACCTTGCCCTTATCCAGAGCTTCGATCGCGAACTTGAACATATTATGGCCGTCCTCGGCATAAAAGTCTTTGCCGCCAAGCCCGTAAATACGGCTGATCACCATCGTATCGCGGTTGCCGTGAGTGAACAGAGCCGCCTTGATCTCATTCACCATGTTACCGCCGTGTCCGCCGTAGGAATCAGCTCGGTCGCCCACTGTCAAAGCCTTTACGTTCTTGAGAGCTTCGGCGATAGCCTTTTGCGGGAACGGACGGATCATGTTAGGCGCGATCGAACCTGCTTTGATGCCTTGAGCGCGCAGCTGGTCGACAACGTCCTTGATGATCTCCGACGCGGAGTTCATCAGGAATACGGCTACCTCGGCGTCCTCCATCCGGTACAAGTCCAGAATCGGGTAGTCCCGGCCGGTCAGCTCGGCATACTCTTCCCGGATACGGTCGTAAACGCGTTCGGCATTGTACATTGCAACCGACTGCTGGTAGCAGTTGTTAATGTAGTCCGGCTCGTTCATGTACGGGCCTACGGTAATCGGATGTTCCCGGTCCAGCGTATCGGCGAATCCCGTCGGCGGCTTCTCCCCGATGAAAGCGTGCACATCTTCACGTTTTGCGAACGTTTGGACGCGGCGCTTTTGGTGAGAAGTGAAGTAGCCGTCGGATGCTACCAAGACAGGCAGGCGAACCTCAGGGTCCTCCGCTAATTTGAGCGCCATAATGTTCATATCGTAAACGGCTTGCGGGTCGCGGCACATCAGGATCGGCCAGCCTGTATTCAATGCGTAATACAAGTCGGAATGATCGCCGTGAATATCGAGCGGCCCCGAAACCGAACGGCACACCAGGTTCATGACCATCGGAAACCGTGTTCCCGATTGAACAGGCATCTGCTCCAGCATATACAGGTAACCGTTGGCGCTCGTAGCATTGAACACGCGTCCACCTGCAGTAGAAGCGCCATAGCATACGCCTGCGGAGCCGTGTTCTCCGTCCGCCGGAATCAGCTTGATATCGTGCTGGCCGTTAGCCTTCATTAAATCGAGAAATTGGGCGACCTCCGTCGAAGGAGAAATGGGAAAATAACCCATAATATGATAATTGATCTGGTGCGCTGCATAAGCAGCCATCTCATTACCGGATTCGTATACAATACGCTGCTCTACTTTTCCTTGAGAAATTTCTTTATTAATCTCAATGGCCAACTGGAATTCCACCTTTCAGGTTAGCTTATGGATAGCATGCTTATTTGGCAGCCAGATCAAATCGATGAGGCACGCGGTGCTCTTCGGCATAGCCGTCCGTTTCACGCAGCGACGACAGCGCCTCGGTCGGGCAAGCCTGTACACACTTCAGGCAGCCTTTGCAGTATTGATAATCGATCCCTTGCAAAAACATTTGCGGACGTCCTTTTTTGTCGGCCTGTTCGTCCCATACGAAGCAAAAGTCCGGACAGACCGTATCACAGGCGGCGCAATGAATACATTTGTCTTCCTCGAAGTTGGGCATCATGCCGGCCCTGGAAATGCTCAAATCTTTTAATATACTGTTGCCCGGGTTAGTGATGACACCACCCATAGGCTGGGTTTCGAAACCGAGAACCGGAGTATCCTGACGGATGAAATCGGGCATTTGCTCCCCTTCCGGCAAAGCGAACGTCTGGAATTGAACTTCGTTGTAACCTCTTTCAAAAGTGTTGAGTGCAGGTTGGACGGCTTGAGGATACTTCTTCTCCAGCGATTTGCGGATGACATTCTTCATCGTGTCAGGGTTCAAAAATGGACAGAGCCGGAACAAAGCGCCTAGCATGGCCATGTTAACCCGGTTTTTCTCTTCGATTGCGATACCGATGGCATCGATGACAGCGATCGTGCCGCCTCGCATTTTCAGCTTTTCCTTCAACTCCTCGGGAGTTTTCGTGGAATTGACCAGCACCAGGCTGTCCTCGTAAATCCCGCTGACGACGTTGACCGTTTTTGACAAAGATTCATGAAATACGCCAACCACATGAGGTCTCTCTACGGGAGACGTATCGCGGATATTCGTGTTGATATCGCAAAATCGAATATGCGCTTTTACGGCGGAGCCTTTTTTCTCCGAACCGTAAGAAGAGAAGCTAACCCCGTTTAATCCTGCACCTACTACACCGGCTTCTGCAAGCATTTTGCCGGCCAAATTCGCTCCAAGTCCCCCTATGGACTCAAGACGGATTTCAAAAAAGCCCAGCTCGTTCGTTTTCGGTAACGTAACCATTGCATGACTCCTTTCGAGAATAGACTGCAGCAAGAGTATCTAAATATTATTTATATTCGGAATAGATCGACAAATTCCTTTTTTACCAAAAACTTTTTTCTCCGCTACACCCGAAATATTCCATATCCGTTAAGATGAACAAGCGGCTCCCGGTCAGGAAGCAATCCGTCCGACTTGCCGTTCAGTGCCACATCTACGAGCCATTGGGTGAAGCTCGCGACCTTCATCGACTTCATTTCCTCCAATGTGAAAAAACCGGCAGCGTCCACTTCCACTTCATCCGGTTTCGGTTCTCCATCGACATAATCCATTTCAAAGGCGATGTAAATGTTATGAATCTGTCTTGGTTGATCGCGCAATGCGACAATACCCTTCACTCGCGTATGGACACCCGTTTCTTCGAGCACCTCGCGGACGATAGTCTCCTCGATCGGCTCCAACTGCTCGATATAGCCGCCGGGATTCGTCCAATTCCCTTTGCCGGGCTCCTGGGCTCTGCGAACGAGCAGCACCTTGTCATCCTTCACTACAAGAGCTCCGACGCCGATGCTGTAGTTGCCCCAGTGAACCGCATCGCAGCTCGTACAGGCCCGTCGTTCCGCTCCTCCGATTTCCCGGGTTTCCATTGGATGACCGCATGCTGCGCAAAAATTGACTGTCATATGGTTTCCATCTCCCTGCTCCTAGTGTCAGCTCGCGTTCCAACTCCTGACAGTTGGAATCCATTCTACTATAGCTCGTTTACTTTGTTTGTTCAATGAAAAAAGCGCCAATAATTGCGCAGTCCATGCGTAGAAAAAAAGACGACCCGGGCGTCTTCTTGCGAAGAACCCGGGTCGATGCTTAAGGGATCAAACTTAATTACGATGCAGTTTCTGTCGAACCTGCGGATGCGGGAGCAATCTCGGCCGCTTTAGGCGCTGCCGCCGGACTTTGACCGCGCTGGGTCAGCCCCTTCACGAGCTTCTCGAGATCGATGCCGCTTACGCTTTTGAGCATTTCCGGCGCCGTAGCCATGAGCGAAGTGACGTAGTTGCTCACGCGGGCGGCTCCTTCGCCGTGTCCCGTATCGACCACCGTCAGCTTGTCGATGCCTTTGATCGGCTCCGCCACTTTGCCGGCGAGCTCCGGCAGCATCTTCACGATGATGTCGAGCACCGCGGCCTCGCCGAACTTCTCGAACGCCTCGGCAAGCTTCTGCTTCGCTTCGGCCTCGGCCAAACCGCGCAGGCGGATAACCTCCGCATCGGCCGTACCCTTGGCCCGCTCCGCATCCGCCACAGCCAAGCCCTCGAGCCGCTTCTGCTCGGCATTCGCCTTCGCCTCCGCCTCGATGCGGTACTGCAGCGCGTCGGCTTCGCGCAGACGCTTCGCTTTATCCGCCTCGGCCGCTTGCTCGACGGCGTAACGGTCCGCGTCCGCCTTCTTCTTCACCTCGGCGTCGTATTGCTTCTCGCGGCGAAGAATTTCCTTCGCCTCAAGGTCGATTTCGCGCTCTTTGCGAACGAGCTCGACTTTCATCTGCTCCTCGACCACGCTTTGCTTCGCGCGGGCCTCATGAATATTGTACGCTTGGTCGGCTTCCGCGCGCGCCGTATCCTGCTCGCGCTTGAAGCTAGCGACCTTCAGCTCCTTCTCCTTCGACGCTTCGGCGATATTCGTGTCCCGAAGCAGCTCGGCCTTCTGCCCTTCCTCCTCGGCGCGGGCTTTCTGGATCCTCGCATCCCGGACCGCCTCCGCTTCGGCAATCTCCGCATCGCGCTTCACCGCTGCGATTCGCGGCTTACCTAACGCATCCAGGTAACCGTGCTTGTCGCGCAAATCCTTAATCGTGAAGGATACGATCTGCAACCCCATCTTCTTCAAATCCTTCGCAGCAACGCCCTGCACTTCCTGAGCGAATTTATCGCGGTTGCGGTAAACCTCCTCCACCGTCATGGAGCCCAGAATCGCGCGAAGATGCCCTTCCAGCACCTCCTGCGCCTCTCCCTTCAAGGCTTCCGTCGGCTTGCCCATGAACTGCTCAGCCGCGGTCGCTACGTCCTCCACGCTGCCGCCGATCTTGATGATCGCCACGCCGTCAGCCATGACGGGCACGCCCTGCTCCGTATAGACCTCCGGAGTGGAAACGTCCAGCTTATGGGATAGCAGAGAAAGAAACTGGGACTGCTGGAATATCGGAATAATAAATG
Source organism: Paenibacillus sp. NPDC056579 (assembly GCF_042793215.1). Lineage (NCBI taxonomy): Bacteria > Bacillati > Bacillota > Bacilli > Caryophanales > Paenibacillaceae > Paenibacillus > Paenibacillus sp. NPDC056579. The sequence goes on along the minus strand of NZ_JBHTVD010000001.1, from coordinate 443,757 downwards.
CGCCTCCGCCGCGGACGATCTTGATTTTTCTCCCGGAATCGTCCGTCATGACGTTTTTCGCGCCGAGGAACGATCCTGTTACGATCATTGCTTCGTCAGGGCTTACCGTTTTGTACCGCGCCCAGAATGCGAGTCCGAAAACGAGTATGACCCCTACTATCACGGCTGGAATAACTAAAGATTCTGGCATGAACATCTCTCCTCTACTCCAATTTATCTAAACGGGCTACGAACAGCGTATCGTCCTTCACTTCGACGACAACGACCCTCGCGCCGGTTTGGATTTCGTCTCCCTCATAGCTTGCGGCAATCTGATTCGTGTTGCCTGCTCCCGCGCGCAACATGACTTCTCCATAGCCGACGGAAGGTACGGTTACCGTAACCTCCGCGATCTTGCCCGCCATATCGTGGATGGAGAACGCTACCGAATTTTCACTGTTTTGCATCGGCTTCACGTACAGGAAATAAATGAGGACCGACATCAGTAAGGCGCATACGACAGAGCTGAACAGAACGGCTATCGCACTCCAGGCCGTATACTTCGACAACAAAATGCCTGCTCCGCCCCATACGGTAATGCCGCTGAACAGAACCATCGGCTGCAGCGCGTGCATGTGCTCGCCTGACAAAAAGTCAAACATGCCGTCCAGCACATTGCCTAAAATATCGCCTAAAACGACGGTTACGAGAGCCAGCAGCACGCCGGTGATGAGCAACCCCCAATACAATTGCAGCATGGGCACCCTCCTGACTAATTTAGTTAGCTTCGTAAAGTAATACGCCAAATCCGAGGAAAAGTTTCAAAACTTTTCCTGAATTATCCGTCCTTCCATAACTCCAGGAACCGGCTGGCGGATGGAGACAAGTGGTGCTCCTTCAGCCATATAAACCCCGATGATGCCGTCCAGGCGGAATCCGCAAGCTCATGGACCTTCACTTTATACCCCCGGTGCTTCTGCAAGACGACCTCAGGTACTATCGCCGCCCCGAAGCCGGCCTCCACCAGCTCCATCAACAGGGCGATATCCGAGCACTCGCATACGATGTTCGCCTCCATGTGCTCTCTAGACAGCCGCTCCACAATCATGTGATGGAGACCCAGGCCGTCTGTGCTCGGGATGATGAGCGGGAAATCGCCCATCTGCTCGTATGTAGCCTGCCGTCCGTCCAGGGCCGATAACGGAGAGGTGAGAAAGTACAACGGCTCGGTTTTGATGTGATAATAGGCGAATTCATCCAACTGGAGCGGAAAGCGGATCAGGGCAAGCTCAATCGCCCGTTCCCGGATCAGCCTGCAAAGATGCGCCGATTCGTTCTGCTGAATTTTGTAGGTAATATCCGGGTATTGGGATTGAAATTGGAGCAGATGCCGCGAAAACGCCTCGGCTGATAGCGTGTTGACGCCGATCGTCAGCTTGCCGCGCATGCCGAGTCCGGTCTGCCTTACTTCCATCTGCGTTTGCTCCATCGACTTGGTAATATGAAGCGCATGCCTGTACAAGGTCGAGCCTGCCTCCGTCAGCTCCAGACCGCGGCCGTGGCGGATGACTAGCGGAACTCCCAGCTCCTCCTCCATCTGTTTCAACTGTTGGCTTAGCGGCGGTTGAGCCATGTGCAGCTTCTTGGCGGCGGCGGAGATTTGCTTCTCCTCCGCAATTGCAATAAAGTAACGCAGTTGCCGAATATCCAGCATTTGAACCTCCATGATCTCCTATATGGATTACATATACTTTTCTAATTTTAATGATATTTTCCGTATATTAAGATCCATGGTAGCATAGAAACAAGCACTTCGAAAGGGTGGTGTACGCTCTATGTGGATACCCATCACGTTATTGTCCATTGCCATTACACTTACGGGCTGCTCAATAGATGCAACACAGCCCGTCCAAACCGGAAAGGAGTCGGTTCAACCGATGGAAACCGAAATGAACAAGAACGCCCAATTGATTGAGGCCGCGGAAAAAGGAGATAATGCAGCAGTAGAACGGCTGCTTGCATCGGGAGCCGATATTAACGCTACGGACGGCAGAGGCAGAACGGCTGCAATGGCCGCCACGCACGGGAACAAGCCGGAAACCTTGCGGCTGCTCATTGCCAAGGGCGCCGATCTGAATATCCGAGACCAGCGCAGCGATAATCCGCTCTTGTACGCCGGTGCGGAAGGATTGCTGGACATCGTCAAAATCGCCGTAGAGGCCAAGGCGGATACGAAGCTCACGAATCGTTACGGCGGAGTCGCCATCATTCCCGCTTCGGAAAGAGGTCACGTCGAGGTAGTCAAGGAGCTGCTGGAGCATTCGGATATTAATGTGAATCATATCAACAATCTCGGATGGACCGCACTGATCGAGGCGATCGTATTAAGCAATGGCGGAGAAAAACATCAGCAAATCGTTCGCCTGCTTATTGAACATGGCGCTGACGTAAACATACCGGATAAGGACGGCATTACCCCATTGCAGCATGCGAGATCGCGCGGCTATAAAGAAATTGAAGCTATGCTGGTTCAAGCAGGAGCCAAATAAAATACGCGCATCGATCAACAGGAGGGATACGACACCATGAAACCCAATGAGTTTATGCGTCAAGCGATCGAGCTCGCTTATAACAATACGAAGCAGCATGGCGGCAAGCCGTTCGGAGCCGTCATCGTCAAGGACGGCGAAATTATCGCTACCGGAGTCAACGATGTATTGGCTACGCACGATGTAACTGCGCATGCGGAAATTCAGGCGATCCGCGAAGCATGCAATAAGCTGCAAAGCCCGCAGCTTACCGGCTGCGAGGTGTATGCCAGCGGCCAGCCGTGCCCGATGTGTCTCGCGGCCATCCATTGGACCGGAGCTAAGGCGGTCTATTATGCCTATACCGAAGAAGATGCGGCAGCCATCGGAATGAGCACCAAGCATGTGTATCAGCAGCTATCGCTCCCTCTAGAGCGGCAAGCTCTGCCTATTCAACGGATGGAGCCGGATACGGCGCAGAACCCGATGGAGCTCTGGAAGCAGACGAACCGGCGTTAACCGAACGGTTTGCCGTTCTTTCTGCCCGGCTCGACATGCAAATATTGCTGTAAAAACATGGTGGCGGCTGACGAAAGCCGCCTATTTTTCAATAGGGCGATGCCTATTTTACGCTGCGGAATGGGTTCCGTCAGCTTGACCTCGGCCAGCTTGCCGGTTGCAAGCTCCGTCTGCACAAACTGCCGGGTAACGAACGATATGCCGAGTCCCGCCTTGGCGAACTCGATCAGCAGGTCGACGCTGGCCAGCTCAATCTCCGGTTCGATAGCGACGCCCTGCGACAGGGCGAAATCCTGGATAAAACGCCGGGAGCTGCTGTTTTTGGAAAACAGAATCAACGGATTCGCCGAAAGCTCCGACAGCGGGATCGGCTGCTGCGTCAAATGAAAATATCTCGGACCCGCCACGAAGCAATCCTGTACCTCGATCGTCTCCAATATGGTTAGCGAGCTGTCTGCCACCGGCAGCCTGACGATGCCGAATTCAATCCGCCCCTCCTTGATGTTCTGTATAATTTCCGGAGTCGTCCCGTGTACCAAGTCCAGCCGAATGTGCGGATAGTCGTTGCAAAACCGGCCGAGCGAAGGCAGCAAGTAATGCTTGCACAACGAATCGCTGCTCCCGAGCCGCAGTTCTCCGCGCAATAAGTTATTGATGTCCGCCAGCTGTCTTTCCGCCGATTCGATCACTTGAAAAGCAAGCTCGATCTGTGAATACAGCAGCTGCCCCTCCTCCGACAATCTCATCCCTTTGGGTCCCCGATGAAACAGATGAACGGAGAGCTCGCTCTCCAGCTGCTTGATCGCATGGCTGACACTGGGCTGCGTAATGAACAAACGCTCCGCGGCTCGTGAGACGTTCTGCTCCTTGGCTGTCCAATAAAAAGCGCGATACAATTCCAGATTGGCAATCATGGTATTATTCCCTTCTATATCTGCTATGTATAATATCGATTTCATATATACCTCATCGTCCTATTATAATCTAGAAAGTGAATCGATACTAACCTTTCGAATTCGAGGAGGAATAGAAATCCAATGACATTGCTAAACACTACCATCCAGCAAAAAGCGGTCAATACGATCCGTACGCTGGCTATCGATGCTATCGACAAGGCAAACTCAGGCCATCCCGGCATGCCAATGGGCTCGGCTCCAATGGCCTATGAGCTGTGGTCCCGGTTTATGAAGCATAATCCGAGCAACCCGAAATGGATTAACCGCGACCGGTTCGTATTGTCTGCCGGACACGGCTCCATGCTTCTGTACAGCCTGCTTCATTTGTTCGGTTACGACCTTCCGTTAGAAGAATTGAAGCAGTTCCGTCAGTGGGGAAGCCTTACTCCGGGCCATCCGGAATATGGCCATACGGCGGGCGTAGACGCAACAACAGGACCATTGGGACAAGGTGTCGCCATGGCAGTAGGTATGGCTCTTGCCGAGGCGCATATGGCTGCTACCTACAATCGCGACAGCTTCAACGTCATGGATCATTACACCTATGCGATTTGCGGCGACGGGGACATGATGGAAGGCATCAGCGGCGAAGCGGCTTCTTTGGCCGGCCATCTGCAGCTCGGCAAGCTGATCGTTCTCTACGATTCGAACGACATCTCGTTGGACGGCGATTTGAGCATGTCGTTCTCCGAAAATGTACAGCAGCGCTATGAGAGCTACCGCTGGCACGTTCAATTAGTGAAGGACGGCAACGATCTGGAAGCCATCCATAAGGCGATTGCCGCAGCTCAGGCAGACCCTCGTCCGTCTCTGATCGAAGTTAAAACCGTGATCGGCTACGGCAGTCCGAACAAGAGCGGCAAAGCAGGCGAGCACGGATCTCACGGCGCTCCTCTTGGCAAAGAGGAAACGCGCCTGACTAAGCAAGCCTACGGCTGGCCGGAAGATAAGGATTTCTATATTCCGGAGGACGTTCAGGCTCACTTTGCACAATTCACACGCGAAGGCGAAGCCCATGAAGCTGCTTGGCAAGCCAAGTTCGAGCAGTACCGCCAGTCGTATCCCGAGCTTGCGAAGCAGTTCGAAACAGCAGTAAGCGGCCAATTGCCGGAAGGCTGGGACTCCGAGGTTCCTGTCTACTCCACTGACGATAAAGCTATAGCTACACGCGCTGCATCGGAGCTCGCTCTCAATGCGCTCGCAAAGAAAGTGCCTCATTTGCTGGGTGGTTCGGCGGACCTGGAAACATCGAACAAGACGAATATCAAAATCTCAGGCCGTCTGACAAGAAACGACTACAGCCAGCGCAACATTTTCTTCGGCGTTCGCGAATTCGCCATGGGAGCTGCATTGAACGGGATGGCTCTTCACCAGGGCGTCCGCGCTTTCGGAGCTACGTTCTTCGTATTCTCGGACTACCTGCGTCCTGCCATTCGCCTTGCTGCGATTATGAAGCTGCCGGTGATCTACGTATTTACGCATGACAGCATAGCAGTCGGCGAAGACGGACCGACTCACGAGCCGATCGAGCAGCTGCCTGCGCTGCGCAGCATCCCTGGCATCACCGTGCTGCGTCCAGCCGACGCCAACGAAACCGGCTTTGCTTGGAAACACGCGGTGCAAAATCAATCCGGCCCAGTCGCTTTGGTCCTTACTCGTCAAGCGCTGCCGAATCTGGCAGGCACATCCACGTTGGGAGCCGAAGGGCTGACTCGCGGAGCGTATGTATTGTCCGACGCAGCGAACGGCAAGCCGCAAGCGCAGCTGATCGCCAGCGGTTCCGAAGTGCAGCTGGCGGTTGAGGCACAGAAGCAGCTCGCCGAGCAAGGTGTGCATGTGCGCGTCATCAGCATGCCGAGCTGGGAGCTGTTCAACCAGCAGCCGCAAGCGTACAAGGATTCCGTGCTGCTTCCGGACGTGGAAGCGCGTCTTGCCATCGAGATGGCTTCGCCGCAAGGCTGGCATCAATATGTCGGCAAGCAAGGCGATGTGATGGGCATCGACCGTTTCGGAGCTTCCGCGCCTGCTTCCAAGGTTATTAACGAATACGGCTTCACTGTCGACAACGTAGTAAGCCGCGTCAAAGCATTGCTGGCATAATCCGGCTCTGCCTTAGCCAATAAAATAACAAAGCCGCCGAAAGCGATTGAGAATCGCTTTCGGCGGCTTGCTTTATTTTTGCTTCAACGCCATCATTTGGTATACTTCACGCGAATCGCCCTTTAACACCTTCTGGGCGCTGTTCATTTGGCTGGAGCCGTCACCATCGAGAAACACGCCGTCCACCAACCTGCCGTTGCCAATTTTCTCCACTATCGCCGTCCGGAACTGCTCCACCGTACACGGCTTGTCCGTAACGACCATCCATACGTTTTGCCGGTCGTCGTAAACCACGCCGGAGCGCAATCTCGGCTCGTCAAATGCGGGCATATCCTCAGCCCTTGCCTGCTGAATCCAACGGGCTCCATTATGCAAAGACATGCTTACCCCGCCCTGTGCCCAATAACGCTGCCGGTCCGTTACTTTGATTTCATGGGCGTCCTGGACGACCTGCACGGAAAATCGCCTCGTAATCTCATCCCAGACCAGCGTCCCTTTCGGGTAATCGATATTGTACCATCCGGAACCGTAGTCCTCCGGCTGTCCTATCAAAGGCTTGTCGTTAATGACAGCAATGCTGAGCAGGTAACCTTCCCAGAAAAAACCGCCGTTAATGCCATAATCGGGCGTGCGGGAAACATTCGTCGCAATAGGCTTCAATGAGATATTTTGCGGTACGGTCTGCAAGGCAAACAGCCTGACTCCATTCGCGGCAACCGTTTCCTGGTAGGTATAATGCCTTGGGTGAAAGAACGGCGAGGTCGGCTGTACGGCTGTGAACAGCACCGCCAACAAATTGCCGAATAAAAAAGCGGCCAGAAGCATCGGTATTTGCGACCTTGTCGGCCAGCCGAACATTCCTCGCAGCGCACGAACAACCATCCAAGGCTCCCCCATTTACACCGTTTTTCATAGAATCATATATTCTATTACTCTCATTCTATGAAAATAGATTCCGATTTATGATCACCCTTCTTTAACGACGCCTTTTTTCAAAATGATATTGGCGTACAATGCTTTCTCGCCTGTCGCTACAACCGCATACGCTTCCTTCGCACGTTCATAGAAAGCGAACCGCTCCACCGTCTTCAGCTCCGATGCTTGCGGATCGTGCTTTTGCACCAAAGCCTTATACTCGTCCCATATTACCGGAACCGTCGGGTCACCGGGAACGACCTCCATGAGCGCAACGGAATGATCCGCATAAGTATCCAACGGGAAAAAGGTCAGAATCGCATCCAGCAAGCCGGGAATCGCGTGACCGTCGCAGCGTACCAGTCTTTGCGCGTGACTCGCTGCGGGGAAATTGCCGTCGGCCAGCACCAGCTCGTCCCCATGTCCCATTTCCATCAATATTTTCAACAATTCAGGCGAAAGCACCGAAGGAATTCCTTTTAACATATCCAATCTTCCTCTCTGATTAAGAAATGATTCCCATTAATCCTATACAAGTCGATAAGAGATTGTCAACGGCTGCTTCAACCATAAATCATAGTATAAAAAATCAATGCCGTGAAAGCCTATTAGAATCATATGAATAAAGGAGTTCATGCATGGATTTAGCAGTCGGCAAGCTGTTATGGCCGGACATTTCGCCACCCCCGCCGGTATCTCCCCCACTGACCGAAGATACATCCTGCGACGTGTTGATCATCGGCGGCGGGATTGCGGGTGCGTTGTGCGCATACTATTTAGCTAAGCTAGACATCGATACGGTCATCGTCGAGAAGCGCACCATCGCGAGCGGCAGCACAGCGGCCAATGCAGGTCATCTTCAATTCGCCAACGACAAATCGCTGACATCCTGCATCCATTCGTTCGGCGAGAAAGACGGCGTCCGATTCTATCAACTATGCCGTCAGGCGCTGGATGAGCTGGAGAGCATATGCTCCGTGCTCGGCATTGAGGCAGAATTTCGCAGAAGATGTAATCTGTACGCGGCATCGGAACCGAAGGATGTCGAAGCGTTAAAACAGGAATTCCATACGCTGCGGACCTATGGATTTTCCGTGCAATATTGGGAAGCCGAGCAAATAGCGCGGCATTATTCTTTTCATAGACCGGGCGCGATCTTCAGCAGCGGCGATGCCGAAATTAATCCTTACCGGCTGACTTCCGAATTAATATCGGTTTTGAAAAGATCAGGTGTGCGGGTTTATGAGCATACGGAGGTCGTTTCGCACAAAACCGGTACGCCACCGTTGGTCTTCACAACGAGAGAGCGCCGAACCATTACGGCCGCCAGAGCCGTTGTAGCTTCGGGCTATGAAGCTTTACAGGTTAAGCGTCACCCCAATGCGGTCATGGAAAGTACCTATGCTATCGCTACCGAGCCTCTTTCAGACTTTCCCGGGTGGTACGAGCAGAGCTTGATCTGGGAAACGGCCCGTCCTTATTTATATTTACGAACGACGCCGGATCGGCGCATTATTGCTGGCGGGCTGGATGAAAATACGAAGATTCCGGAGGAACGCGACGCCCTGCTTCCTTCAAAAAGCAAACGATTGCTTGAAGAAATTAGCAGGATGTTCCCCGCCTTGACCGGACTGCGAGCAGACTACTATTGGTCGGCACCCTATGCAACGACCCACGACGGATTGCCGCTAATCGGAGAACGCGAGGATTTGCCCCATTGTTATTTTGCTCTGGGTTATGGGGGCAATGGGACTGTATACAGCACCATCGCCGCTCAAATCATTAGCGGTATCATTGCCAGAGGAGCTCATCCCGATGCGGACTTGTTCCGCTTGGACCGCCCTGCCCGATAGCCGACTCATTATTAAGCGAATTTTCAGGTTATCTTCATATTTAGCAGCCAAGCTTAGGCTATGATAGAAGCAGGTAAAAAGGAGGAGATTTGAAGAATGAGTGCCAACCTGTCTACCTCAGCAATGGAAAAAGTAAAGTTTCTTTACAAATTTATTCGTACTCCTAGAACGATTGGCAGCGTAACACCCAGCTCCCGCTATTTGACCCATAAAATGATCGACGCCGTCCCATGGAGCAGCATTCACTGCGTGGCGGAGTTAGGCTGCGGTACAGGCGTAATGACCAAAGCCATTCATCGCAAAATGATGCCGGACACGACGGTCCTGCTTTTCGAGAAAGATTCGCATCTGCGGAAGCAGCTGGCGCTGCAGTTTCCCGAGTCGAATACATACGCCGATGCGAAACATCTGTGCTCGGCTGTAAGGGAAGCAGGCTTTGAGCATGTCGATTGTGTCATCAGCGGACTTCCCTTCGCCAATTTTCCTCAACCGGTCCGCGATGCTTTAATGGATCAAGTCCGTCGCGCTTTACGGCCTGGAGGCTACTTCATTGCATTCCAATATTCGCTGCAAATGAAAAAACAGTTTGCAAGCCTATTCCATATTGAATCCATCCGCTTTGAAATGCGGAATGTGCCTCCCGCTTTCGTATACGTCTGCAGAAAAAGATGACGGATCGGTGGCATCCTTCTCTCTGATCGGTTACTATAAAAAGAGAAGCGTGTTTAGTTCTCTAGCCATAGTAATCATAAGCGAGGTGCAATTAGTTTGGAACAAGTCATTATTATAGGAGCCGGTCCATGCGGCTTGTCGGCGGCGCTGGAGCTGCAAAAGCTTGGGATCGAGCCCCTTATTATAGAAAAGCATTGTCTAGTACATTCCATCAGTCTGTATCCGACGTATATGACGTTTTTCAGTACGCCGGAGCTGCTCGAAATCGGCGGCATTCCTTTTACGTCGCCGAATGACAAGCCTACCCGGCTGGAAGCCATGAACTATTACCGGAATGCGGCGCTGCGGAACAACGTTCGCGTTCAGTCGTATACCGAGGTCACTTCCATTCGCAAAACGGATGCAGGCCACTTCGACCTGAGCTTGACCGATCGTTTCGGCAAGCAAGCTTCCGCGCAAGCACGTTATGTGATAGTGGCGACAGGCTACTTCGACCATCCGAACCTGCTGGGCATTCCCGGCGAGGATTTGTCCAAAGTAACTCACTACTACAGAGAAGCTCATCCTTACAGCTGCACGAAAGTGGCGGTGATCGGCGGCAACAATTCGGCGATAGACGCCGCCATGGACCTGCTTCGCGTCGGAGCCGACGTTACCGTTGTGTACCGTGGCGATGCTTATTCCCCTAACATAAAACCGTGGGTGCTGCCTCTCTTCGAAAGTATGGTCAACAAAGGACGGATTCGGATGATGTTTCGTTCCCAAGTGGTTCGCGTCGATGAAAGATCCATTACCGTAGTGGAAGATGGAGAGGAGCAGGTGCTCGATAACGACTTTGTACTGGCTCTCACCGGATTTCGGCCGGACCGCGGCATGCTGACCGAAGCTGGCGCTGAGCTCGACGAATCACAGACCCTACCGGTCTATAACCCGGAGACAATGGAAACGACCGTACCACGGTTATTCATAGCCGGCGTGGCCGCTTCCGGAAGCAATGCGAACGAAGTATTCATTGAAACCGGACGGCTTCATGGCGGATTGATTGCAAAGCATATTGTCTCCTCTCTCTAGTCCGCCATCCCCATGACATGATAAAAAGGACATCCCGACATAAGAAATCGGGATGTCCTTTTGCTTGAAGCTTAAAAAATTAGATCTTTTTCCCTTTGCGTAAGCCTTCTGCCTGCAATGTCTACGACCAGCCTGCCGCCGGACAGCCCCCAAATACGCGAGCCGTATTTCTCGGCCAGCTCCAGTTGATGCAGACTGCAAAATACGATGACCTTATCCTTGCGGCAAATTTCCTTCAAATCATCCAGCACTTTGCTCGCCGCCTCCGGATCGAGACCGGATACCGGCTCATCGGCGTAGATAACCTTGGCTCCGCGGATCAGCGCTTTGGCGATCGCCACGCGCTGCCTCTCGCCCCCGCTCAATTTCTCCGCAGGCTCGTGAGCCTTGTCCAGCAGCCCGACTTTATCCAGGTAATCCATCGCGGTCATATGGTCGTCGTTGGAAGTCGTTCCCGAGAGAATTCTCCACCACGCCTTATGGAAAAACAAGCCGCTTAATACGTTTTTCAATGCGGACTTTTTCAAATTCAGATTCGGCTTCTCCTCCAGATAAGCCCAGTCTTTACGCAGCTTCCACTGCTCCAGCCCGCGAACCTGGGAAATGTCGTTGCCGTTATAAATATATTGGCCTTCGTCCCACTTCTCCTTCAAAGCCAAGCAGCGAAAAAACGTCGTCTTCCCGCTGCCGCTGGCTCCAACCAAGGCGATAAGCTCGCCCTCGTCGGCCTGGAAGCTGATTTTGGATAAAATCTCTTGCCCTGGCGGAAATGATTTCGATAAATTGCGTACAATGATCATCGGATCGTTGCTCCTTTGCCTGCCGTAGTCCGAATGCGCTGCCTATATTATACCGTACCCGGGCCGATTTAGAAAAACGGTTTATTTCTCGTCTATCGGATAGAAAATCACATCTACCGGGAAAGCGGAGCCCGCGGCAGGAGAAAATTCAATATCCAGTGAAGGCTCGGTGCCATCGGTTCTGCCCAGGATCACATACCCTGTATAGTCCATCATAGCCCCGGACGGTGGAGTCTGCACGATCCTGCCGTTGACCTCGAAAGGTCCTTTAAATACGCCTCCGCGCGGAAGAAGCAGTACAGACATCGCTCTCGGACGATCGATATGAATCTTGTATACCACCCCGTAGTTTCCGAGGTTCAACGAATCTTTCTTCATAAAGAAGTCGTTACCCGTTACGAATTTGTCGGTTGTACCGTCGCCGATCGCAAGGCTGGAAGGCTTGTCGAACGACTTGGCGTCCACATTCCATATCACATCCGAGCCGTTAAACGTCCCCCGGACGTTCCCGGTGTAATCCAATTGAGGATACATCCCGATGGAGTCGATTCCCGCCCCGGCGTCCATAGCCACGAAGGAGAAGTACACCTCGCCGTCGGTTTCCACATCATAAATGACATTCATCCCTTGGCCGGGGAAAAACTCCGGATTTTTCTTGTAGTACACCGTTTCATGCGGTCCTACGACAATCGTCTCAGGCTTGTCCCCTCTATCCTGCAAAAACTCGATGGTCGCTTCGTTACCAATCAAGTTGGCGTAAATAGAAGGATATACCTCGCCTTTACGGGTTGTCGTAATTTTCACGGACTTGTCCGGGCTCGGATTACGCACCACGATGGCAAACTGCACCTTTTCATTTGTCCCGTTCACATGATCCGCATACAATCTCGCTTTCCCGTTGACCCGTTCCTGGTACAAAAACCCTTTTTCCGTGAACGTTTCCGGGCTGTCGCTTACGATAAGCGGACGGTCAGCTAACAGCTTAGCCTCGTTAGGAAGCTGCGGGATTCCGCGCAAGTAGCTGCGCAGCGTCTGCTCCTCTTCCTTCACATAGGTCCCTACCGGCTCATGATACACTTTGTACTCGAACGGATCGAGATATGGCTCGTTCACGATTTCGACATTGCGGGAGAATGTATCGCTGACCGTCCCTTTGCTGTCCGTAACCTGCAGCGATATTTTAAACAACCCCGGTTCGAAAATCGCCTCCGCGTTGCCGGTCCAGTTCACGCTTGTTATCGCATCGCCATCCGGATCGTAGCTAATATTCGAATACCGGATCGGTTCGCCCAGCCGGTACTTCTCCTTGTCTACCGTAAACCGGGCTACCGGCTTCGTGTTCGGCATCGTATCGTTATGGAATACTCCGCTCTGAGGCATTTTGATATATTGAAGCTCGACTCGCTTCAGCTCTTTGTTCACGACCGCCTTGAAGCCTACATACCGGTTCAGCCAATCCATCGATACATACAACCGATCGTGAACCAGCCATGCGGCCTTATCGAAATCCTCCTCCGCTCCGTTGACGCGCAATTGCTTGGGTGACAGCTGGAATTCGGCGAAGCCCGAAGGTGTCGTTACCATCACGCTCTTGTTAGCTTCCTGCCATTGCACGGTGAGCCCGAGCAAGGACGGAAGCACCGCAGCCGGCAGGTAAGCCTGTCCTTTCGACTCCAGAACGGGTACGTCAAGTTTCACTGAGTTGCCGTTGATATAAGCGTCATTCTTATCGAAATACAACAGTGCCGACAAGCTTTCCGGAACGGAGACGGCTTGAGCCGCTGCGGGAGCGGCCGTTTCTGCCGAAGCAGCAGGCAGTGCGGCTGCGGCGGTTAATGACAATGCAGTCCATATCAGACACAATTTTTTGGCGAAAACCATGATAATGACAAACTCCTTTATTAAGCATGAATATAGTAGTGCAATTTCTTAATTACTTCTTGGTTAGCGGATACAGCACGAGATCGACCGGAAGCTGCGTTGTTCCTGCCGGCAAAATCTCAATGCTGACGTCTTCTTCCTTGACACCCGTTCTGTACAGGATCACGGCTTCATGGGAAGTCATACCGCTTGCAGGCAGCGAAATGAACTGTCCGTTGACTCGGACCGCTCCTTGGAAATATCCGTCGCGCGGATGCAGCGCTATAGCCGTATTCTTGCCGGCATACAATCGGATACTGTAATGCATTCCGGCGTTTCCGGCTGCAGAAGCTTCCTGCTTTAATACAGAGTCAGCGCCTTTAATGACCGGCTCTACCGTCTCGTCGCCGATCCCCGCCTTCGTCGGGCTCACCAGTGCCCGCGAATCTACCGTCCAAGCTATTTCCGACACCGGATAGGTGCCGTTTTGCCCGGGTTGTTGATTCGTGAAGCGATACGATCCGAGCTTGTAAGCCGGCTCATCCGGCTTCATCATGCCGTACGAAACAAGCACTTCTCCGTCGGTCTCTATGTCGTACATCCCCTGGAAGCTCTGTCCCGAGGCCGCTTGAGGGCTTACTTTATAATAAACGGTTGATTTCGGCGGAACGGTTAGCACATCTTCGACCGGATCCGATCCAAGGAAATCTTCAGCGATTTTATCTCCGCGTACGCTGTTATAGATCGACGGCACTTGCTCGGATTTCCTCGTCGTCGTAACTTTGACTTCCTTCTCCTGCTGATTTTGGATCACAATCGCGAACTGAACCGCACTTCCGGTCCCGTTAGTGAACTGAGGGAACAGCCTTGCCTTGCCCTTCACCTTCTCCTGATACAAGAACCCTAATTCCTTAACCGGTTCCGAGCTTCTGCCGAAGAGGAGCGGCCGTTCCGTCTGCTGGCGCACAATGACCGGCACCTTGCGGTCCTTGCCGACCGTTTGCTCGAGCCATTCCGACTCGGCTGGGAACACCTTGCCGGCCGGGCCGTAGTAGTAAGGGTATTGCTCCTGGCTCAAATAGGGCTCATCCACGATTGTCACAGTCCGGGTGAACGGAGCGCTCACATTTCCGTTGCCATCCTTAACCTTCAGCGTCACCGGATAAGTGCCCGGCTTATAGAAGGCATTCTCATTGCCGGTCCATTCGTAAACCGGCAGCCCCTCCGCATCGGGATCGTAGCTCAGATCGACATATTCCACCTTCTCTCCAAGCCGGTATTCCGGCTTGCCGAAAGCAAACAACGCGACCGGACGGGAATTCGGCTGAGCATCGTCTTTTACGAGCAAAGATTCTCTATATGTAGCCCCCGGAGTTCCGATATAACGAATCTCGATACTTTTCTTGTCAGGGGATAGTTCATAATCCATGTCAATGTATTGCGCCAGCCAAGACAAGGATACTAACAGCCGGTCATTGCGGATGACGGCCGCCGAATCGAAGGAAACCGGAGTCCCGTTCACCTTAATCGCGTTCTGCGAGGATTGAAACTCGATAAAAGCTTTGGAGGTGATCAGCTGTACGGTTTGCGTATCCTTCACCCAAGACAGGTCCAGCTTTAACGTATCTGCAAGCCACCGGACCGGGATGTAAAATTGATCATTAATCAACGAGGCGGGCTCGTCCACCTCGGCTTGCTGTCCGTTCACATACACCTCGGACTGGTCTGCAAATAACTGAAGATGCTGATGGGTAACCGAAACGGCACCGGCGGCCGACGGCATGATCAAGCTTGCCGCTGCAACGGTGCTTATCAAAGTGCGCGCTTTCAACGAAGATGCAATGAAACGAAGCATAACTGAATAACTCCTTTGTGGCTTAATAATAATTAATACTATAAATAATTAACGTAATAAAACAGGACGAGCGAACAATCGGACGATTCGTTCCGCAGCATCTGCGGCCAATCGCGGAGCCTCTCCCATGGCCTGCTCCAATGTCATCGGTTTATCAACCATGCTGAATACACTCAGGACACCGCTATCGTACAAGACCTCGATTCCTTTGCCGATAGAGCCTGCGATTAAGACGCAAGGGACACCGTACTGACGGGCGGTGCGGGCAACGCCGTAAGGAGTTTTCCCCCGCTCGGTCTGAAAGTCACACTGGCCTTCTCCCGAGATGACAAGATCCGCGCCCTGTACGTGTTTTGCGAGCTGTGCCGCCTCGATCACGATGTCGACGCCAGGCTTCAGTTCTGCACGCAGGAAGGCGACCGATCCGCCGCCCATGCCTCCGGCTGCTCCCGCTCCGGGCAAATTCAGGATGTCGGCGCCGGCGTCTCTTAGGACCACGGCTGCGAACCGTTCCAAATTCATATCGAGCTGACGGACCATGTCCGGCGTCGCGCCTTTTTGCGGGCCGAACACAGCGCTCGCCCCTTGCGGTCCGCACAGCGGGTTATTGACATCGCAGGCGACGGTAAACCGGCTCTCGCTGATTCTCGGATCGAGCTGCGACACATCTATCGACGCCAGATCAGCCAACGCGCCTCCGCCTAAACCAATGGCGCCGCCTTCGCTATCCAGCAGTCTGGCGCCCAACGCCTGCGCCATCCCTGCTCCGCCGTCATTGGTAGCGCTGCCGCCCAGTCCGATGATGAATGTCCTGCAGCCTTTGTCGAGGGCATGACGAATAAGCTCCCCTGTTCCATACGTTGAAGCGAGCAGAGGGTTTCTATTAATTGGCTCTATTAAAGTCAATCCCGACGCTTCTGCCGCTTCAATGACGGCTGTCGCGCCGTCTCCCAATATCCCGTATACAGCTTCAACAGGTGAGCCCAAAGGCCCTTGCACCTGCACAGTATGTAATGAACCGCCGGTCGCGTCGACGAGGCTCTGCACGGTTCCTTCTCCTCCGTCCGCCATGGGGACCTTCACGATCTCCGCGTCGGGGAGCGCGCGGCGGATTCCGAGCTCCATCGCTTCACAGGCTTCTTTTGCCGACAGGCTTCCTTTATATGAGTCCGGAGCCAAAACAATTTTCATGGCTGTAAATCCCCTCTCTTGCCATATTGTGCTTGTCATATAATGAAATACTACCATGTTCCCATGCTGTGCGCCATACCGCGCGGTAATTACGGCAATCGACAACGAAACGCGCTGTTGTTTGACAATCGGATTGCGTCAGATGCGGTCGTAAAAAAACACCTCCGCTAAGCTGTGCTTTGGCTTCAAAGTCGATTCAGATCTACTGAAGTAAGTCCCAAAATGTAAAAAAACTGCCGAACCTGTAAAAGGTTACGGCAGCATATTGTCGGAGCTTATTGCGGATTCGTTTCCTTAGGAATTTCGTTCAAGCTTGCCGGCAGCTCGGCGGCATTCTCCGCTTGTACCAGCGCTTCTTCCTCCGTAAACTTATTTTCCCTGTAATTGGGATTATTTTTCGTATCGGCTTTTTTGTTATCCATAACTACGTCACCCCTTCCGTATCACAGGAAATAGCATGCCTTTTTTTACATTTTTTATGTGTTAATCTGTCATAAAACTTTAACATACTGGTCGACAGCGTTTTACATCTTTCATAAAAGGTTTGTATTATAATTGCACGATGTGAGGAAAATATTGTTATCGAATGGAGTCGTAAAAAAATGGATGAGTCAAACCTGAGTCAGCATATGGAGGAGATGCAGAAGCGTTTGTACATGCTTTTCGAGGAAACCGGCAGTTTGGTCGATCCGCAGGTTGTAGAATTAAGTCAACAAATAGACCATTTGGTAGTCAAGCTGCAGCGTAGGCGAATGAAGCACAGAAGGACAAGCCTTCTTAAAAATAGAGCCTCTTTTTCGAATTCGCACTTGAAAAACATGACATGATGTGTTAAATTGAAATCAAGCAATATCAAGGTTTTTTGCTGACATGGTTCTCTACACACAGTTGAAATCCTCTAGCTTGATGCAGCACAATTGATCATGTAAAGGAGCGATATCATATGACTCACGAAGCTCAAAATCAGCAAGAAAAAAAGATTTCCGTTGAATTGACCTTGAACGAAGCGCTTGCTTTAACCGGTGTCCGTTTTCCTCAGAATCATCAATTGGAAGTCGACGCCATGACCAAGATCAAGCGTTCGCTGGAAGACCAATTGCTGCTTGATCCTAAACGCAGAACCATTCAATAAGAATAATTGGAATACAGGCCTCTACTCGCTCATGATTGGGCAGCAGAGGTCTTTTTGTATATAATGAAAGGACTATACCTTCGATAAAGGAGTCCTCCTAATGAAACCTGTTATTGCCGCCGCCATCGACGAGCATTCCGCCAGCTTCATCCAAATATCCCGCACGATCGGTGAAAATCCGGAACTGGGCCATGAGGAGTGGCAATCGTCCCGTCTGCTTATGGATGAGCTGCGCCGGCACGGCTTTCAAATCCAAAACCCCGTGCTCGGTTTGCCGACCGCTTTTATCGGGACATACGACAGCGGCAAGCCAGGCCCTACGGCTGCCTTCTTATGTGAATACGACGCGCTGCCGGAGCTAGGACATGCATGCGGTCACCATATTATTGGAACGATGGGTGTTGCCGCTGCGGTCGGCTTGAAATCGGTCATCGAGCAAACCGGGGGTACGATCCGGGTATACGGTACGCCTGCAGAGGAAACGAAGGGTGCCAAGGTGCCGATGTCTGCGGAAGGATTGTTCGATGACGTTGATTTTGCCCTTATGGCCCATCCTTATCACACATATGAAAAATCAGGCGAGTCGCTGGCTATGGATGCCATCCAGTTCGAATACTTCGGCAAAGCGGCACACGCTGCGGCAAGCCCTTATGAGGGCGTCAATGCTCTGGATGCCGTCCTCCTGCTGTTCCAATCGATCAATGCGCTGAGACAGCAGGTGCAAAGCCACGTACGCATCCACGGCATTATTACCGAAGGAGGCAAAGCCGCCAATATTATTCCGGATTATGCGGCCGCCCAATTTTATGTCCGCTCCGCCAACCGGCCTTATACGGACGAAGTCGTGCAAAAGGTGCTCCGCTGTGCAGAAGGTGCCGCGCTGCAAACCGGATGTACGCTGAAAACATCAAATTACGAATTCTCCTACGATGAGCTGATAACGAACCAAACGCTCTCCGGCCTGTTTACTAACAATTTGCTCGCTATGGGAGTCCGTGAGGACGAGATCCAATACGGCAAAGATCACGGCTCCGTCGATTTGGGCAACGTATCCAGACATTGTCCGACCATCCATCCGTACATTAAAGTCATTGACGAGAAACACCTTCTGCATACGAAGGAGTTCCGCGATTTGGCGATGAAGGACCGCGCTTTTGAGGGAATGATTTTGGGAGCGAAGGTATTGGCCAACACCGCTTATGACGTCATCGCCAACCCGGAGGTATTGAAGGCCGTTCGAGACGAGTTCGAGCAAAGCATCCGTTCTTCGGCTAACTGACGACTGAGAAGGACAACTCTGGAAAGAAAAGGTTGAAAAGCCGCGCAAATTCGGCTATCTTAATACTAATCAGTAACTATTGGGGAGGCGGTTCCATGATCAGCATTCGCAGGATAGGCGACAATCTGGGACCTATTTCCTTTTTGATATTGGATAAGAACTAAGGCACATCGTGCTTTAGTTCTTTTTTTTCGCCTTGCAAGTCGGTTTACCACTTAACCTTACGGAGGGATTCCTATGGCCAGGTACAAACGGATATTGATCAAATTGAGCGGCGGTGCAGTCGCAGGTGATAGCCAGTTCGGCTTTAATCCCGGACGGCTCGAGCATATTGCCAAAGAGATAATGACGGTGCTGGATATGGGGATCGAGGTATCGATCGTCATTGGGGGCGGCAATATTTTCCGCGGCAATATGGCGGAGGATTGGGGGATCGAGCGTGCGGAAGCCGACAATATCGGCACTTTGGCTACGGTTATCAACAGCCTGATGCTAAGAGGCGTGCTTAAGCACAAGACAGGCAAGGAGGTTCGCGTCATGTCCTCCATCCCCGTAAACGCCGTTGCCGAGCCTTATATCCGGTTGCGGGCGATTCATCACCTGGAAAAAGGCTATATCGTCATTTTCGCAGGAGGAAACGGACAGCCGTATGTGACGACCGACTATCCTTCGGTCCAGCGGGCGCTGGAGGTCAATTGCGATGCGATTCTCGTTGCGAAGCAAGGTGTCGACGGCGTATTGGACAGCGATCCCCGGAAAAACCCGAAGGCGAAGCCGTACGCCTCCCTCCCCTACGACGAAGTGCTAAGGCAAAATTTGACCGTGATGGACCAGTCGGCCTTCATTCTCGCACGCGATTTCAAGCTGCCGGTCTTTGTCTTTAACTTCGATAAGGCCGGTTCGATGAAAGCAATTTGCGAAGGCAAGGACGAAGGCACCGCTATCTATTACGGCGCTCCGATCGTTTTCCGCCAACCATCCTGAATTTACTCCACCCGCTGCTACAAAACAAAAAAAAACCTTGCCAAGGCAAGGTTCAGGCTTTGGAGAAACCCGTTTTTCCCTAAAATGCTAAAGGGGGGATAGGTGGGGTGCCTCCTGGAGGAGCGTAAGCGACCGCCTTTGTTTTCAGAAAATTACCGCCAGAATGCGATGAAATAAAAATATTTTCTGAAAACAACAGCGGACGGATGGAGGTACCCCACCGGGGTTCCCTTGCAGCTTTATCAGTTCTAATGGTTTCTCGATAAGCTCAGCCAGCCAAGGCAAGGTTTTTTCACGACTACAGGACTTTCCCCAAAAACTCTTTCGTTCTTGGATGCTGCGGATTGGCGAAAATGTCGGCGGGATTGCCCTGCTCGACGATTTTGCCGCCATCCATAAAGACCAGGCGGCTTCCGACCTCTCTCGCGAAGCCCATCTCATGGGTTACGACCACCATGGTCATTCCATCTGAAGCGAGACGCTTCATGACATCCAGCACTTCCCCTACCATCTCCGGATCGAGTGCCGACGTAGGCTCGTCGAACAACAGCATATCCGGCGACATGGCCAACGCGCGGGCTATAGCGATACGCTGCTTTTGCCCGCCGGACAGCTGGTTCGGATATCGATCGGCTTTATCGAACAAGCCGATTCTGCGAAGCAGCTCGAAGGCGATTTCGTTAGCATCGTTCTCACTCAGCTTTTTCAGCTTGCGCGGCGCCAGCGTAATATTTTCCAGAACGGTCAAATGCGGGAACAGATTGAATTGCTGGAATACCATCCCCATTTTTTGCCGGAGCTGATTGATATCCGATTTTCCGTTAAGCAAGGAGACACCCTCGAACACAACATCTCCGCCGGTCGGCTGCTCCAGCAAATTCAGGCAGCGAAGAAACGTACTTTTGCCTGAGCCGCTCGGGCCGATTACTACAACGACTTCCCCCTTGGAAATATCGATATCGATACCGTTCAATACGACGTTGCTTCCGAATGATTTATGAAGTCCGGTTACTTTAATCAGAGGTCCTCATCCTCCTTTCTGCAATACCGAGAACTTTGGATAACGTGAAGGTGATGACAAAATAAATGATCGCGACGACGATCAGCGGCTCGAACGCGCGGAACGAATTGCCTCGTACCGTATCCGCGTTATACATCAGCTCGCTGATTCCGATAACCGACACAATGGACGATTCCTTGATGATGACAATGAACTCATTGCCAAGGGCCGGAAGCACATTGCGGATCGCCTGCGGCAAAATAATGTGGCGCATCGCCATACTATGCGGCATTCCGAGTGAACGGGCGGCTTCCATCTGCCCTTTGTCTATCGCTTGAATGCCGGCGCGGAATGTCTCGGCGACGTAAGCGGCGCTGTTGACGGATAACGCGATGACTCCGGCCATAAATTCCGGAAAGGCCGTTCCCAGTGCCGGAACATCGGGAAATTGGATGCCGAGCTTAGGCAGCCCATAGTAAAACAAAAACAGCTGGACCAGCAGCGGAGTCCCGCGTATGAACTCGATGTAGGCGGTTGCGAACATTTTGAGCGGTGCAATACGGGACAACCGCATCAATGCCAAGATCACTCCCAGGACGACACCAAGGATGACCGTAAATAAGGAAAGCAGCAGCGTAATTTTGGCGCCGTTCAAGAAAAACATATAGTACTTGGGCAAAAACGAAAAATCCACCGGGTCACCTCCTCCTTCTTGTTAGTACAAGCTACCAAACCTAACAAAAACCCGCCGGAGATCCGCACAGGTTTTTGTTAGCGTGCTTGTCGTATTATTCCACCATATCGTTAGCTTCAATTACGAATTTATCGATTACTTTGTCGTTAATCAGCTTGTCCAACGATTTGTTCATTGCTTCAACCAGCTCAGGGCTGCCTTTCTTCACGGCAATCGCAGAGCCGCTGTCTTCTGTCGACAACTGGATGTCGGAGACGGTCAAATCCGGATTTTTGGACAAGTAAGCCGTAGCTACAGGCAGCTCGACAACAAGAGCTTCCGTTTTCTTGTTTTTCAAATCAAGCATCAGATCGGAAATTTTGCCCAATGCTTTCATCTCGGATTGCGGCATTTGCTTCGTTACGATTTGTTCTTGAGTGGCGCCCTTTTGCGCGCCGACGCGCTTGCCTTTCAGGTCGTCAATCGTTTTGTATTTCTCTTTGTCTTCCGTTCTAACAACAGCCTTTTGTACCGCGGTGTAATAAATTTTCGTAAAATCAACGCTTGCTTGACGCTCAGGCGTAGGAGTCATGCCGGAAATAATGAAGTCGATATTTCCCGCTTCCAATGCAGCCAGCAGTCCGTCGAATTTCATATCTTTAATTTCGAGAGTCACGCCGAGATCTTTCGCAATCGCTTTGGCGATCTCGATATCGAAGCCTACGATTTCATCTTTCTTGTTGATTTCTTTGTGAAACTCGTAAGGAGGATAGTCCGCGCTCGTTCCGACGACAATTTTTCCTGCTTTTTTAATTTGATCCAGCTTGGTTTCCTTCTGCGTTCCCGTTTGGCCCGAGTTTCCGTTAGCCGCTGTTTCGGCCGCCGGCTTTTGACCGCACGCCGACAAAACTAGTACTAGACTTATCAGCATGAGAATAATAGCTTTTGATTTAAACATTGGTCAATTCTCCTTTCTAAATAACTTCAACATTATATAATACAAGCCCCTGTTTGACAACCGCTTCCGACCTATGAAATATTAGTGAATTCCTCTAGTATTATTGCGTTTCTATTAGTATAATGGATAGGTTTGAAAGCTGCTATAATCGGAGGAATACCAATGTATACCAATAAAAAAAGCCCTGTCCCGCTTTGGATAATATTTACATCGGGCATCATAGCCATTTCCTTCTCATCGATACTCGTCAAGCTGTCCTCGGCTCCGGTATCCGTCTCCGGCATGTACCGTTTGCTGTTTACTTGCCTTATGATGGCTCCAATAATGTGGAAGTATATTCCAGAAATAAAAGATTTGTCTTCCCGCGATTGGTTTATGCTGACTGGCTCGGGTATCGCTCTCGGACTGCATTTCCTGCTATGGATGGCATCGCTTCGCTTCACTTCCGTAGCCAGCTCTACCGTGCTGCTTACACTGGAACCCATCTTCGTCTTGGCCGGCGCATACTTCGTGTACCGGGAAAAAACAACGCTGGCCGCCGTAGCAGGGATCGTTCTGGCCGTATCCGGGGCGATGCTGGTCGGATGGAAAGATATGTCCGTCTCCGGCGATGCTTTGAAGGGAGACCTGCTATCGCTGCTCGGAACAGCCGCTGTTGCCATACACATGCTGCTGGGACAAAAGCTGAGCAAGCATATTTCCTCGCTCCTGTACAGCTTCGTCGTCTTCTTCGTCGCTGCGTGCTGCTTTGCCGTGTACAATGTCTTTCAAGGCTATACCTTCACCGCTTATCCGCCCAAGGAGTGGATTCTGTTCATACTGTTGGCGCTCATTCCGACGGTTTTCGGCCACATCTTGTTCAACTGGGCTTTGAAGTTCGTCAATGCCGCCTCGGTTTCGACAGCCGTGCTGGGAGAGCCTGTCGGGGCTTCCTTGCTCGCCTGGATGATGCTCGGGGAATCAATCCAGCCGGTGCAGATTGGAGCCTGCCTGCTGCTTCTGATCGGAGTATGGGTGTTTCTGAGGAACAACCGGGTTCATTATGCAACGCAGCAATAGATAGAGCACCGGCCATAAAAAAGAAATCAGCCCTCACACGGATAATGTGTACCGCGTTGAGGGCTGATCTTTTGCATACTCCTTATTCGGATATAAGCCGTTGGGATAGAAATACCGATTCCGGTAAATGAATAAAATCATACAGCTGTTTGGTTACACCGCCTTTGCCGAAGCGGAGAAGGCTGCCTGTACGCTCCCTGCCGCCTTTCTCATTGATTAAGTGCAGGAAAGAAACCGTTGCTTTGCGGCGCTGCAGCACATCCTTATACCCTGAATCATACAGCCATTGATCAATGGTGTTATAAATGCCGCGATTCAAACCGAACATTTGAAAGCAGTACGTCACAAACTGAATGTCCGGCAAATGGACCAAATCCGTTTCGGTTAATTCATTCCAGGTGCTTGCATTGGCAATCATTCTCATCAGCTCCTTAGGCAGTGATGGTTGCTTCTAGACAAAAAAGGAGACTCCGCTCTTCTCTCTCGCATCCGGTCTGAACGCCGAACACAGATTCAAAGGGCCGGAGTCTCCGGTATACCGGTGGACCTGGGGCTGCTAGCCTTTACGTCGGCTGCCTTGCGACTTGCTTTCCACAACATTTTGTTCCCGCAGAGCCGCCTCGGATTCAAACCGTTTGCGCTCCGTTCGCTCAATTTGGACGATTCTGCCGTCATGCACAACGATTTGTACCGTCCCGTACTCCAACCCGTTGACCGAATTCACGATACGTTTGCTCCAAACGTCATCCACTTCCAAAGGCTTTGCCATCCTAATCCCTCCGTTTATAAATATTATTCCCATCTGTTTTATCGGATTATATACATAAAAATAGTGCTAAATCGTCCAGTCATACCAGTCGCTTTTGCGTTTTTCGAGAGATAACAGCCAATGCTTCGTGGCATTCATGAGCTGAACATAGGCTTGACCGGAAGAATACGTATGATCCGCTTGGAAAATCACTTCCTTGTCACACTGGCCCTGCGATCTCATCCAAAACAGCTTTTGATATAAAAAGCAATAATCAACCGGGATTACCTCATCATTCGTTCCGTGGATCAGCAGCACATCCCCGCCAAACTTCCGCGTCTGATCAAACGGCTGATGCTGCGTCAGCGAATCGAAAAATTCCGGCTTGAACGAATATCCCATATAATCGGACGAACCGAGCTGAACTGCGTCTTCATAGACCTTCTTTCCGGTAATTTTGATAATATCGTTAAACGGATGAGCAACGGCGGACCATAGCACCAGAGATTTGACTCGTTTGTCCTTGGCTGCCGTCAGAACGGACACCGCGCCGCCCAGACTATGTCCGAGCAAAATGACGCGGGTAGGATCAACGCAATCGATCTTCAATGCATAATCGATAACCGAACGAGTCTGATCGATCATGGCATCCAGTCCATTAGCTCCGTAATCTCCTTCGCTCTCGCCGCATCCAGCATAATCAAACCGCAGCACCATATAGCCCTGTTCGCTGAAATCGCGGGCTGCCTTCACAAACAACCGGTCCACGCCGATTCGGCTGCCGATAAACCCATGAGCGATGATAATAATCGGATTCTTGGAGCAGGTGGTTGCAGGATAGTGAAGAGTTGCCGCCAACTCTGCTTGTTCGCTCTGTATTCGAATATGATGTTCCATGACAACTCTTCCTCTCGATTCGATTAGATGTGTACCGGAAGCGGGTCGACCTTCAGACCGTTCTCTACCGTTTGATTCTCTTGATCGTTGAATATATAAACGCGATGTATAAGGACGTGTACCGGGTCTCCGGATTTTAGTGTTTCCAATTCCAGTGACCGGTAAGCAAACAATGTTTGACCATTCACTTCCACCTCGATTTGCCAGTTGGTGCCGCGGAAATAACTGTTCTTGACCGTTCCTATCTCGGATGCCGAAGGAAACGAAATTTCCGATGCGAAGCCGATTTCGACGAATTCGGGGCGTATGATCGCTTTGGCGTCTTTCAAATCCGCCTTCTCGAAGCCTTTGAAGCCGGAAATGCCGTGAAGGCTGTTCGATTCGCCGATAAATCCGGCTACGAAAGGCGTCTCAGGCTTTTGGTAAATATCGATCGGCGAGCCCTGCTGCTCCAGCCGGCCCTGATGGATGATCATGATCTGATCGGCAACCTCTACTGCTTCCTCCTGGTCATGAGTGACGAAGATCGTCGTGATCCCGACCCGGTTGATCATGTCCTTCAGCCAAGTGCGAAGCTCCTTGCGCACTTTGGCGTCAATCGCAGCGAACGGCTCATCGAGCAGCAGCAGCTGCGGTTCGGGAGCTATCGCCCGGGCGAAGGCGACCCGCTGCCGCTGGCCTCCGGACAGCTGGTGCGGGAGCCTTTTTTCCAACCCTTTAAGGCCTGTAAGCTCCACCAGCTCGCTCACCCGGTCCTTGATCTCCTGCTTGCTGCGCTTCTGCACCTGGAGACCAAACGCAATATTATCAAAAACGCTCATGTGACGGAACAAGGCATAGTTTTGAAAAACAAAGCCGATGCCCCGCTCCTGCGGCGGCAGGTTATTGACGACTTTGCCATGAAACAAAATGTCACCGGAGTCCGGCTCCTCAAGCCCTGCGAGCATTCGAAGAATCGTCGTCTTTCCTCCTCCGCTCGGTCCGAGTAAACCGATCAGCTTTCCCTTCTCAATCTCGAAGCTGACGTCTTTGGTAGCTTGAAAGCTGCCAAAGCTTTTCATCAAGTGTTTGGCTACAATATGCATGCTCTCTTACTCCCCTCCCTGATGCTTGGCTGCGTTAAACTTCCATTCGACAATCGACTTCACCGCTAAAGTAACGACAGCGAGCAGCACTAGCAGGGAAGCCATGGCGAACGATCCGGCAAAATTGTATTCGTTGTACAAAATTTGAATATGCAGCGGCATCGTATTCGTAGATCCCCGGATATGGCCCGAGACGACGGATACCGCTCCAAACTCGCCCATCGCTCTGGCGTTGCAGAGGATGATACCGTACAACAGGCCCCACTTGATATTGGGCAGCGTCACTTTCCAGAAGATGCGCCAGCCCTTGGCGCCCAGCGTGACGGCCGCTTCTTCCTCTTGTACGCCCTGAGACTGCATTAAAGGAATCAGCTCGCGTGCAACGAATGGAAACGTGACGAACACAGTTGCGAGCACGATGCCCGGGAGGGCGAACAGGATCTTGATATCGTGCTCTGCGAGCCAAGGTCCGAACCAGCCTCTGGCTCCAAACAGCAGCACGTAGATAAGGCCCGCAATGACAGGAGAGACGGCGAACGGCAAATCGATCAGCGTGATCAGCAAGTTTTTCCCTTTGAATCTGAACTTCGTAATGGCCCATGCCGCAGCCAAACCGAACAGCAGGTTGAGCGGCACCGCTATCGCTGCTGTCATCAAGGTGAGCTTAATCGCCGACAACGCGTCCGGATCCGATAACGCGGCAGTGTATACCTCACTTCCCTTGCGGAACGCTTCAACAAATACCGATACTAAAGGAAGCACGAGCAGAAATCCGAGAAACAATAATGCAATTGCAATCAAAATCCATTTTACGACCGCCGGTTCGGTAATGTGCCGAGGTCTGTCCGTCGATACCGAACCTGTTTTTACGGTTGCCACATAACCGGCCATGGTGGGTCCTCCTAAGGGTTGATTATACGCTTGTGTTCAATCGGTTGGCCCGCCACTGAATGAAGTTGATGACAAGCAGCATAAGGAACGAGATGACCAGCATGACGAGAGCGATAGCCGTTGCTCCTGTGTAGTCGTACTGCTCCAACTTGGTCATAATGAGCAGCGGCGCGATCTCGGTCTTCATCGGCATGTTGCCGGAGATGAAGACGACCGATCCATACTCCCCGACCGCTCTCGCAAAGGCGAGGGTAAACCCGGTCAGAAGAGCCGGCAGCAGCTCCGGAAAAATAACCTTCGTAAACGTCCTCCATCTTCTTGCGCCGAGGCTGACCGCCGCTTCCTCCAGTTCCTTCTCCAGCTCCTCGATCACAGGCTGAAGTGTCCGAACAACGAAGGGAATTCCGATGAAGGTCAGAGCCAGCGCAATCCCAATCGGAGTAAATGCGACCTTGATGCCAAGCGGCTCAAGAAGACTGCCAATCCATCCGTTCTGCGAGTAGATGGTCGTCAGTGCGATCCCCGCCACCGCCGTCGGGAGGGCGAACGGGAGATCCACCAACGCGTCAATGAACCTTTTGCCGGGGAACGAATACCGTACCAGCACCCACGCTACAATAAAGCCGAACACCGTATTCACCAGCGCCGCCCCGATGGCGGTTCCGAAGCTGATTTTATAAGAAGCTACTACCCGCGGGTCCGTAATGACGTGCCAAAACTGCTCCCACGACAATCCCGATGTTTTAATAAAAATAGCAGATAAAGGAAACAGGACGATCAAGCTGAGATACAGCACCGTAAAGCCCATCGACAATCCGAACCCCGGTAAAATACTGCGTGCTTTCCAACCTTTTGCCATGGATTTCTCTCCTCTGACTTTTAAGCTACTTGAACTTACGGCTTATAGATTTGATCGAATACGCCGCCGTCGTTAAAGTGCGTCTTCTGCGTCTTGGTCCATCCTCCGAACGGCGCGTCGTCAATGGTAAACAGGTTGACTTTGCTGAACTGGGATTCGAACTTCTTCGCTACCGCTTCCAGGCGCGGACGGTAATAATTTTTGGCGGCAATCGTTTGGCCTTCTTCCGTATACAAGTATTCCAGATAAGCTTGCGCTACTTCACGGGTCCCTTTTTTATCCGCTACTTTATCTACGATAGCAACCGGAGGCTCCGCCAATACACTGATGGATGGAGTGACGATCTCGTATTTATCTTTACCGAACTCGTTAATAGACAAGTAGGCTTCATTCTCCCAAGCGATCAGCACGTCGCCGATTCCGCGCTGTACGAAGGTTGTCGTAGAATCGCGTGCGCCGGAATCGAGAACAGGCACGTTTTTGAACAGCTGCTGAACGAATTCTTTGGCTTTGGCCTCATCCTTGTTGTATTTCTGATACGCATAGCCCCAAGCCGCTACATAGTTCCAACGGGCTCCGCCGGACGTCTTAGGGTTAGGTGTAATGACCTGGACACCCGGCTTGATCAAATCGTCCCAATCCTTGATTCCCTTCGGATTGCCTTTCTTAACGAGGAAGACGATCGTGGAGGTGTACGGCGAGCTGTTGTTCGCCAGCTTCTTCTGCCAGTCCTTCTGAATCAAGCCCGCTTCCTGGATCGCATCGATATCGTAAGCGAGCGCCAATGTTACGACGTCCGCTTCCAATCCGTCGATGACCGACCGGCCTTGTTTGCCGGAGCCGCCATGGGACTGTTTAAAGGTTACGGTTTGACCTGTTTTGTTCTTCCAATAGGTTGCAAACGATTTATTGAAATCCTGGTACAGCTCGCGGGTAGGATCGTAGGAAACGTTCAATAGTTCTACAGGCTTGGCGGCTGCAGCCGATTTGTTGTCGGAAGCGCCTGCAGGCGATGCATTATTCGCTGCGGGTGATGAGGAACCTCCTCCGCATGCGGTAAGACCGAGCAAGGATAAGCTGACAAGACTGACGACGGACCACTTTTTCCAATTCAACACGTTGGATGTAAACATATTTCTTTCTCCCCTCTTCTAACCACCATTAGGTAGAAACCATATGTAATCTGTTGAGCAAGGTCAGGACGATTGCCTAATCCAGAATGCTATCTCCGGTGGTCCGGTCGATTAAACATTTATTCCGATGCGATTACTATGATTTATAGTCAGTATATTAGCATCGCTGGTGATTTGTGTCAATTGATTTTTTCACAGAAAAAAGTCGCGTTAATCGCGACTTTGGGTTGGTTGGGAAACCAATGACTATGAAATGCGGCAGGGGGATCCCGATATGGGACCTTCCTCTGTCCGCATTCGGTTCCTGAACACGGTACTATTCTGGTATCAGGCTGGAGTCTAGTCGTTCCTCTGGGGAACTAGGCTCGGGAGAAAAAGGCCGGTAAATACCGTTTGTGCGCTTCCAGCAAATCGTCCAGCATCAATTTGGCCACTCGCACCGACGGTACAAGCGGATGATGAACGAGCGCCTGCAGCGCCAGCTCGCGGCTGCCTTGAACGGCGGCATCGATCGCCAGCCGCTCATACGTTTTGACGGCGGCAGTCAAGCCTTTGACCGATTCCGGTACTTTCGTTACCGCAACCGGCAGCGGACCGCTTCTTGTCACGACGCAGTTGACTTCAATAACCGAATCCTCGGGCAGGAAATCGAGTGTCGTGCCGTTAACGACGTTTAAGGTTTGTATGTCCCGCTTATCGTTATACAACGATTCCATGAGATTAACCGTCGCTTCCGAATAATACGCGCCGCCGCGCTTTTCCAGCTGCTTCGGCTTTTCCTGCAGATCGGGGCTCTGGTACAGCTCGAATAGCTCCGCTTCCACCTTCTGAACGATTTCCGCACGGGTCCCCCCGTGCGCTTTGGATACGAGCTGCTCATCCAGCATAGCGTCGGTCATGTAAAAATATTTCAAATAATACGACGGAAGCGCTCCCAGCGATACGAGGAAATCCGGATCCCATTCGCTCGGCGGGACGTTGCCGGCTGAATATTCCTCCCTCCGCGCCAGCAGCTCCGGCAGCTTGTCAACGCCTGCGATTTCCACGCGCGTCACCCAGTGCAGATGGTTCAAGCCGACAAACTCTGTGTAAATGTGTTCTGCAGGCGTATTGTATAGATTCATCAGCCATTTGTGCAGCCCGATGGGAGCATTGCATAAGCCAATGCTTTTTACGTTGGAATATTTGTGTATGGCCTCGGTCACCATACCCGCAGGGTTCGTGAAATTCAGCAGCCAGGCGTCAGGGCTCAGCTCCTCGATATCCCGGCACAGCTCCAGAAGGACGGGAATCGTCCGCAGCGCCTTCATCATCCCCCCGGGACCCGTCGTTTCCTGCCCGATGACGCCATACCGGTTCGGAATGTGCTCATCCCATTTGCGAGCCCCCAGCTGCCCTACCCGCATTTGCGTAGTCACGAAATCCGCTTGATCGATGGCCCGCCTGCGATCCAAAGTCATATGGACCTCCATGGGCAAACCCGACTTCCGAACCATCCGTTTGGCCAAATTGCCCACGATGTCGAGCTTGTGCCGTCCTTCCTCGATATCAACGAGCCACAGCTCCTTCACAGGCATTTTCGCAAAGCGGGTAATGATCCCCTCCATGAGCTCTGGCGTATAGGACGAGCCTCCGCCGATTACCGCTACTTTCAATGAGTCTTTCATTGAGCGAACCTCCTACGTTCATGAGTGAACATCATGATAATCCGTCACTTGACTCAACCGTTCGTACACAGACCGGTTGAGAGGCGTTCCTTCCGCCTCCATAGCCATCCACAACGCGCCTACGACCGGCTCAGTACGCAGCTTGAGCAGCGATGCATTGGGAGCCAAACCGCGAACCGCGGCACGGATGCAGTCGGTGATATACGGTCCTTCTCCTTTGGTAACGACGCTTCCGGCAAGCACGATATCGAACGTCTCCTCACGCATGTTCAGCCGTTCAATAACGGCACAAGCCGATTTGCCGAGCTCCTCGCCTTGTCTGCGCAAAATAGCGAGCGAAACCTCGTCGCCTTGGCCCGCCGCTTGAAAAATCAGCTTGGTCACATCGACCGGTACGGACTTCCCGTTATCCAAATAGTCGTTGAACATTTTCAGCACGGAGTCATATCCCAAATACTCAAGCAGCAGCCCGGTTAGCAGCGTCGGGCGTTCCCGGCCGTCCCACGCTCGAATGACCGAGCGAAACGCCTCAACGGCAAGCGTCCATCCGCCGCCGAAGTCGCCGAATTGATAATCGAAGCCGCCGCATTGGTAGTCCTCTCCCTGCCGGTTCCGCCCCGCGCTGTTCGTACCGCTGCCGCAAATCAACACGACGCCGTAAGGCCTCGAAGTGCCTGCCCGCATCGCGATCATCGTATCGCATACGATATCGTATTTTGCAAATCCAAGTTCTCCGATCATGGGACGAAGTATTGAGAAATCGACAGGCCGGTCCGCTCCGGCCAGCCCGAAGCATGCGGATTCGATTCCGCCCGGATCGAGTCCGGCTTGATGGAGCGCGAGCCGGACGGACTCGCCGATATTCGCTCTGGCCTCGTCGTAATTGATTTGATGATTCCCGTTGCCGCTATGCCCTTTGCCAACAATTTCGCCCAGTTCGTTCGTTATCATGGCGTACGTCTTGCTGCCGCCGGCATCTACACCCAAATAATGTTTCATCGCCATCCGCTCCTGAATCGTTCATCTTTTACACTCGTCCCGTAGAGCCCCGGATAATAAGCTCCGGTTCAAGCTGTATGGTAACGCTGCGCTTGCCCGTGCCTTCAATCCATTTGAGCAGCAGGTCCACTCCCTGCGCTCCCATTTTTTCCGCAGGCTGGCGAACCGTCGTCAAGCCCGGCTGAAATTCGGACGTAAACGGATGATTGTCGTATCCGACCAACGATACGTCGCCGGGGATCCGGATGCCTTCGTTCTTGAAGGCATCCATGACGCCGAACGCCATGTAATCATCGGCCGCAAATACCGCCGTCGGGAGCGTTTCCGCCTGAATCCAGCCGCTCGCAATTTGATAGCCCGACGTAATGCTGAAGTCCCCTTGCTCGATGGCGAAAGGAGTCAGTCCGGCTTCCTGCATTGCCTGCAAGAAGCCGCGCTCCCGCTCCACGCTGCTCAGGAAAGGCTCCGGTCCCTTGATATGGGCGATGCGCCGGTGCCCGAGCTCGATCAAATGCTTCGTCGCTTCATAGCCTCCCTTGAAGTTATCGACAAGGACGGATGAGACGGAAGCATGCTTGTGTTGGTTGTCGAGCATGACGAACGGGATTTTCTTTTTCTTCAGCTCCGTAACGTACGGGTCCTCCTCTAACGGGGACAGCACAATGACGCCGTCCACCCGGTCCTCCTGAAACAAGTCGCTGAAGATGGAATCCGCACCGTCCGTCGATACGGAAAGCGCCAGGAAGTACCCTTTTTCCGCCAGTCGGTCGTTTACTTCCTTGACCACCGCATCAAGGAACATATCCTGCAGCGTCGTAATCGACAGACCTATGATGCCTGTTTTCCCCCGGGCCAAGCTCCGGGCGGCCGCATTCGGGCGGTAATCGAGCTCCTTCATTGCGGCGAGCACCTTTTCCCGGTTTTTCTCGCGCACCGAACCTGCATTGTTGATGACTCTCGATACGGTAACGACGGACAAGCCGCTTTTTTTGGCAACATCGTAGATGCTAACTTTCATGAAGTAACAGCTCCTGTTCCAACTTTATTGTTTATTGGTACGCTGAATCAGCTTCGACAGCTTATCCTGGATGCCGGGCAGCACCTCTTCGACTTTCTTTTCCCCGTTCTCCACGGATGCCAATTCGTTAATGAACAGCTCGTTAATTTGCGAGTAGCCGGAAATCAGATGGTTATACGATTCGAAGCCGTATTTGAACGCCCCTTCGTACACTTCCTTGATTTGCTTCGGATCGATGCCCTCGAAGTTCGAATAGTATTTCTCCGCCGCTTTCTGGTTGACCGGAGGGTTGCCGCCGCTCAGCTCGATCGACTTTTCCTGCACCTCGGTCGATATCAAATATTTGATCCATTCATACGCTTCCTTCGGATGCTTGGAATCCTTCAGCACGAACAGCGGATCGACGTAGAGAACGCTGCGGACTTTTTTATTCGGCCCTTGAGGCACAGCCGCTACACCGACCTTGAAGCTGAAATCTTTGGCCGACGCCAGGCTCCACGATCCGACTACTGACATCCCGATCTTGCCGGACAGGAACGGATCGCCGAATTGGCCGGATACCGATTTGGAAAATGCGGGAGTCGGAGAAACCTTCTTATCCCAAATTAGCCCGTAAATCGTCTTGTACGCCTGAACGACCTCCGGTTTGGTCAGGTTGACGGCCGTTGGCTTGCCTCCGTTCGTCCATGTATCCTCCGAGTATACATTGCCATTGAAATATTGCGGCCGCTGATCGCGCTCTCCCCAGCCGAAATCGACGCCGTACTGCGCTTTGCTCAAGTCCTTGGAATCGACGGTCATTTTCGCCGCATAGTCGACCATTTTCTCAAACGTCCAGCTTTTGTCCTCATAGTTTGTCGGCGGATAGGCAAGTCCTGCTTTGTCGAACAAATCTTTGTTGTAAAGCATTACGGTAACATAGCTGTTCAGCGGGATGCCGTACGTTTTGCCGTCGACCTTGTATATATTCATTACATCCTCCGGAATGCTGTAGTCGGAGGCTTTGAAATTGTCGCTCTTCATGATTTCGGTCAAATCGGCCAAAATTCCTTTGTTGTAATACTCCATAAAGCCGCCGTATCCCCAATGCGAGGT
The DNA here is from genome assembly GCF_042793215.1 of Paenibacillus sp. NPDC056579. NCBI lineage: Bacteria > Bacillati > Bacillota > Bacilli > Caryophanales > Paenibacillaceae > Paenibacillus > Paenibacillus sp. NPDC056579. The sequence continues at coordinate 409,981 of NZ_JBHTVD010000001.1, read as the reverse complement.
GACGTCCGGGGCATTCTTGGCCGCGATAGACGATTGCAGCTTCGAGTCGAACTGCTCATAAGGCGCTTTCGTCACTTTCACCTTGATGTTCGGATGCTTTTTCTCGAAATCCGGAATGAGCTTCTCGACAAACGTCCTGTCGGGCGAGTCTATCGTATAATGAGTAATCGTAACGGTACCGTCCGACTTGGCGTCATTCGCTCCCGAACACGCCGTTAATACTAGAGCCAATCCGATCATCAGACTCAATGCCGCTTTCGCCCGCTTGTTCATTCGTTTCATAATGGCTTCCCCCTAATATTCAGATGGATTCTCATGCAATCCCTAGAGCTACTTAATCCCGGTAGTCACTATCCCCTCTACAAACCGTTTCTGCGCAACGGCAAACAACGCGATGATCGGCAGCACCGACAAGATCGACGCGGCCATTAACAAATTCCATGGAGCAATGCGGAACTTGGACGACAGCATGGCGGCCATGCCTATCGGAAGCGTGAAGTTCTCCTGCGAATCCAAATATAGCACCGGAGCAAGCAAATCGTTCCATGACCAAATGAACGTAAATATCGATACGGTAGCCAATACGGAGCCGGATAAAGGAAGCGTAATGTTCCAATACAAGCGGATCTCCGAGCAGCCGTCCATTCGTCCCGCGTCGAACAATTCGTTAGGCAGGGAGAGGAAAAACTGCCTCAGTAAAAACACCATGTAAGCCGAGCCGAAAAAGGACGGAACAATCAGCGGCAGCAGCGAATCGTGCAGCCCGATTTTATAAAACAAAATAAATTGCGGGATCATGACCGCCGGATAAGGCAGCATCAAGGTGCTCATCAGCAGCATGAAGATGAACCCTTTCATCTTCGCGCTATACCGTGCAAATCCAAATGCGACGAAGCTGGAGCTGAGCACCGTGCCGATAACGGCAAGCAGAGCGACGATAAGGCTGTTCGCGTACTGACGGCCGAACTTGAGGTCGCTGTTCCTAAACAGCTCCGCGAAGTTGTCGAATGCGAACGTTTGCGGAATCCATGTAGGAGGAAACATCAGCATTTCCTTCGGGCTTTTGAGTGAGGTCGATATCATGAACCAAACGGGAGAGAGCATGGCCGCCGTTAATCCCAGCAGTACGACAAAGCAGATAATCCGTACAGGATCCGAGCGGAATGTGCCGGTGCGGCCCGCAGTATGTCTCGTACGTGCAACAGACGATTCGTTCATCGTTCCCGGCCCCCTTCGTAGTAAACGTATCTCTGTGACGTTTTAAATATTAGGAACGTGACGAGCATAACACCGACCAGCAGCAGCCATGCCATGGCGGAGGCGTAGCCGTATCGGAAATTTTTGAAAGCGCTGACGTAAATGTTATATACATAAAACCAGGTCGAGTAGCTTGGACCTCCCTGTGTGATGGTGTAGGCTTGCGTAAATACCTGGAACGACTCAATCACTCCGATAATGAGCTGGAATAAAAATACCGGTGAAATCATCGGCAGCGTAACCCGCCAAAACGAGGTCCAGCGATTGGCACCGTCAAGCTTCGCCGCTTCCAGCAAGCTTACAGGCACGCCCTGCAGTCCAGCCAAGAAGATCAGCATCCCTGCTCCCATGCCCCAGAACGACATGATGATTAGAGCCCATATGGCATAGCTGGCATCCAGCAGCCATAGAATCGGCTCGACGCCGAACAGAGACAAAATATAGTTGAAGAGTCCGGCTTGAGGATTGAACACCCAAAACCATAACAAAGACATGGCGACGCCCGAGATCATGCTCGGAAAATATAACGCAGTACGGAAAAAGCCTTGCAGCGGAATTCTCTGGTTGATCAGAAGAGCAAATGCGAGGGAAAGCAGCAGCGTCAACGGAACGCTGATGAGCGTATACTTCAACGTAACATAAATCGAGTTCCAGAACTGTTCATCGTTCCACAGCTCCGAGTAGTTCCCCAAACCTATAAATTCGGGATCGTGAATGATATCATAGTCCATAAAGCTGTAAGCAAGCGAAGCCGCCACCGGGTACAGTGTAAACACGAGGAAGCCGATAATCCAGGGTGATATGAAGAAATAAAATGTCCTGGCTTCCCTTCTCATGGCCTTGCTTAATTTCAATTCCAACCACCTCCATATCGCTATTAAAAAGTTAAAGCGCTTAAACTTTTGATTTAAAAAAAGAGCTTATACTCTTTGTCTGCAGACGATCTCCAGCAGTAAAGTTAAAGCACTTTAATTTATGTGAAAAGTATATTACAAAAATATCCAACTGACAACAGCGACTTATGTCGAATGGCTTCCACTTTTGTCGAACGAATAAGCCGGATACAGGCAGCGAAACCTAAAGTTTAGGCAAAAAAGCCTCCGGACTCCCCATGGAATCCGAAGGCTCCTTCCCGTCATTGCGGCGACGCCGATTGAGCTGCGCATTCGTCGCAATAGCCGAATATTTCGAAGCGATGATTTACAACCTGAAATCCGTCCGGCAAATTCAGAGCATGCTTCATCGGGCAAAACTCGAACGGGACGGTTTTCTCGCATTGGATACAGATCATATGATGATGATGGTGCGATTGGCAGCGGGCACGGAATTTGACGCCCTCATTCAAATAAAACTGCTCCAGCACCCCCATCTCGCTTAACAAACGAAGATTGCGGTATACCGTGTCAAAGCTGACGCCGGGATACTTTTGCCGCATCGATTCATAGACATCCTTAGGCGACAAATAGCCGTCGGCCTCGGCGAACAACGTAGCCAGGCTTTTACGTTGATCCGTAATTCTCCAGCCCTTGTTGGACATGGCGCGGACCATTTCCTGCACCGTTTCCTGTATAGTATGATCATGCTCGTGTTTTGCCATTTTTTATCCCTCGATTTATCGCATACTTATGATAATAATGCCCCAAATCAGGTATGGAGTCAATCTTTTTGCTCTAATGCAGCCAGTTCGGAAGCGAGGCGCTCCTTGGAAAAATGCTCGCCGATAAACACGGCTACGTTAGGCACCTGCTCCTTCGGCGCAATCTTGACAAAATCCATTTCGCGGTACGCGTATTGGAACAAGAACGGGCTCGCCGTATCGGTAAAGCGCAAGATCCCTTTCGCACGATACACTTCCTGTGGAAGCCGCCCGACCAGAGCCTCGAACTGCTCGCTGTCTATCGGACCGTCAAAATAATGCGTGTACACCATGACATGATCGTGAGAATGGTGGCTGGCCGTATGGTCGTGAGAACGGTGTCCACGATGCTCACCGGCTTCATGATCATGGGAATGGGATGGATCATTACAGCATTCTCCATGCTCGTGATGCGTATGGCCGCATGATGCGCCCGTGCCTGCAGAGGCCGCGCTAACTGCCCCTTGCTGACTCTCCAACTTCTCCAGCAGCGACAAATCCACCTGGCAACGGATGGTGGCGGTCATTGGCGCAACCGCGTTCAGCTCACGGATCGCGTGCTCAATTCTAGGCAGCTGTACCGGGCTGACCAAGTCGATTTTGTTCACAATGAGCTGGGTTGCGCAGCGGATCTGATCCTGCATCAGCCGGAACGTCTTGCCTTTGCCATGCTCCAGATGGCTCAGCAGCTGCGCTGCGTCTACCACGGTAATGACCGATTTCAGCTCCAGCTCCGTCAATAACGAAGCGTCAGTTACTCCCTCAAGAATCTCTATCGGATTGGCTGCGCCCGTGCACTCGACGAAGATGACGTCGGGGTCGTTGTCGCGTATCAAATCGCGCAGCTCCAGCCCCAGATCGCCGCGGATCGTACAGCAGATGCAGCCGCTTAGCATTTCCGTCATCGGAACGTCGTCTTCCACCAGCATACCGTCCAGATTGACATCTCCCAGCTCGTTCATGAGAACAGCCGGCCTTTTGCCCATTTGTTTATAATAATCGATCGCTTGCGACAGCAAGGTCGTTTTCCCGCTGCCCAAAAATCCGGATAAAATATGTACGGGTACCGCTTTGGCCATGGACTTCTCTCTCCTCTAACATCTGACAATTCAACACCTATGTAGAAAATTGTAGTCCTAGCCGCTCCTAATGTCAAATTATAAGTAATAATTACTATTAAACCGGTCGAGCAGACAACAAAAAAAAGCAATTGATCTGCGATGCTGCCGATCAATTGCCCGCAAATACATGGTGTATAAGCCTCGACTATGCATTATTGTGATAGCCGCGGTCCCCGAAGGGCTGAAGCTCATGTATCCACTTCTCCTCCAGCTTGGCCAGCGCCTCCTTCGCGTTGAAATAAGGGCTGTCCTCCATCTTCAACGGCTCCAGCAATTCAAAAGTAAAGCTTTCCTCTCCGTACTGCTTCCATTCCTCCTGCAGCCGTTTGTTCGGGTGCGAGCCGAGATTCAGCATAAACTTTTTGCCGTTGATCGTGTTGATGTTCTTGGTGCTGTCGATGAGTATTTTCTCGTTGCGGGTATTTTTGATCTGATACACTCCCGCTACCGTCTTCTTCTCCATATATTGCTGTACCAATTCTTTTCTGCGATTCACGATACCTTCCCCTTTCGTTGTCTTAATAACAAACGTTTTATAAATACGTCTATAATATATTAGTTATTATCAATCATCATCTATTAAAAGTCAATCGTTATATATGTTTTGTATGCCGAACAAAATCATCATTCACTATCGCAAGCTTTATATTGCTGCACAGGAGCGGTATGATGGAAAGAAACACCTAACCCGCACGATTTTTTCCCGAAAGGCGGTGCAAAGATGAATAGACAATGGCTTGGCCCCTCCATTCAGATCGACCCGTCTTTTCCCTATTATTTAAACCGGTCCGACCAAAGCATTGCCGATGAGCTCTGGCTTGCGGGCTATAGAGTCATCCATTTTTTCGTTACGAATGAAACGAAGGTGAACGGCCGGCTGCTGGACACGCTGCGTTCCACTGGGTTTGGCGTGTGGGCTACCGTACTGGGCAACGGAACCTATACGACCGAGCATTTGTCGGGCGATTGGCCGGACTGGCAAATGACGCTGCTCAAACCGGTTAACGACGGCTACTATCGTCTTAGTCCGTTCAGCTATCGCTATGTCGAATGGAAAAAACACGCGCTGGCCGAGCTGGTACGAAATTATCCGTTCGACGGGCTGGAGGTTGCCGAGCCCTATTTTCCGGAGTGGAACGGGCTGTCTAGCGGCGTGTACGGCGATGTAGGACCTTATGCCCGAGCGGCCTTCAAGCAGCAGTGCGGATCGGATATACCGGATTTCAAGCATTCCTCCTCGCCTCTGTATTATAAGAAAAATCCGATTTTGTACCGTCAGTGGATCGAGTTCAGGGTCACCGCCGTCAACCGGTTTCTTTATGAGCTCATCAACGGAAAAGGCGGCGTAAGAGAAGCAAGGCCCGATATCCGCATTGCCACGTGGTCGCTCGGAGTGGACGCCGGCCCCGATTCGGTTGATAAGGTGCGCGAATACCAAGGTATCGATGCACCGTCGATGATTTCGTTCGTCCGCCCGGACGTTCATTTCATCCAGACGCATTGGCCGGATTGGATGCGCTGGAAGCTTCCTGCCGACTACGCAAGCCGCTATGAGCCTTTTGCCGCCAAAATCCGCGCGCTTCATCCTGCCCTGCCGCTAGGCCTGCAAACCGACATCGGGTCGCTGAAGCCCATGCGCCGATCGAGAGGCTGGCTGGAGCAATTCGCAAATACATCGGATAAGCTTGGATATGCCACCTGGACGGCCTATGAATATCACCTTGGCAAGTATATGTACGACGAAAAACCGCGTCCCATGAACGCGGTAAGGAAAAGCCGGGAAGCCGTGCTGATTCAGTTTCAGAAGAGGATCGATACGGCTTCCGGCAGCGATGTCACGAATTATGAGATTCTATGCGACAGCAAGCCCGTTCCAAGCACTCATCCGGAATCGGCCGAAACCGACGGAAGCAATGTCCTGCTGCGAAGCCGTCATTTTCCGGATCGTCCATTCCAGATATCCATCACGGGAGTATCGGATACGCCGCAGCTGTGGCTGTTTCCCCAGAAGCGCGGCAATGAAGTGCCGGCTCCGTGTATTGTCCGAGTGGATGATTGACTGTTCGGAAGCAGCCAAATAGGATGGCAGCAGCCAGACTGTTAATCCTTGAATGCGGGAAGTAGACCTCACCCTTATAAATGAGAAACCCTCTACCGAGGCCTTTCAAAGATGAGCGACCGCGTTCAGAGGTAGGTTTTATCGCCAAATAGAATTTTTCGTCCGATGATCTCGAAATCTTATAAATTCTATTGTGGTAACAAAAAGGAGCAGCTTGAGTACTCAAGCTGCTCCTCTTTTTGCAGTTCTGTCCAATAACAAGACTTGATTCATGTTCATGCCTTACATGTTGCTACTCTACTTTGTTCCGTTTGCGGTATTATTGCTCATCTGATTTACAGCACTAAACAGAGCTTTTACAGATGAGGTCATGATATCCACATCAATGCCGCAACCCCAGTATACGATGCCGTTCGGAGCCGTGATACCGATATAAGAGACAGCTTGTGATTTAGAGCCTGTTTCCAGAGCATGCTCCTTATAGAACAAATCGGAATAATCTATACCAAGATGGGTTTGGAGTGCATTGCTGATTGCATCCAGTCTCCCGTTTCCTGTGCCCGCAAGCTCCTTGACTTCATTGCCGGAACGTATTGTGACGATGGTTTGAAAATCTTCATTGTCCGTAAAGCGATACTTGACAAACTCGATTGGAGTATTTAAATTCACATATTCTTTCAAGAAAATATCGTAAATTTCTTCCGGCATCAGTTCCTTTTGCTGCTGATCCGACACGTTCTTAACGCAGTATCCGAAGCTTTCACGCATTTTCGCCGGGAGATCAAGACCGTACTTTTGCTGTAGAATGTACCCAATCCCGCCTTTGCCGGACTGGCTGTTAATGCGGATAATATCGCCTTCATACTCTCTGCCGATATCCTTCGGGTCAATCAGCAGATAAGGGACCGACCAATTTCTAGGCTTCTGCTCGTCGCGCCATTTCATTCCTTTAGCAATCGCATCCTGATGCGAACCGGAGAATGCGGTGAATACCAGCTCGCCGCCGTAAGGATGTCTTTCGCTTACTCTCATTTTGGTCAGTCGCTCATAAACGGAGATGATTGCAGGGATGTTATTAAAATTCAGCTGCGGGTCTACTCCGTGCGAATACATATTAAGAGCCAACGTGACAATGTCCACGTTCCCCGTTCTTTCTCCATTTCCGAACAAGGTGCCTTCGACGCGTTGAGCTCCGGCCAGTACCCCCAGCTCCGCATCCGCCACGCCTGTTCCCCTGTCGTTATGCGGATGGAGTGACAATATAACATGTTCACGGAAATTCATGTGCTCGCTCATAAACTCGATCTGGCTGGCGTAGACGTGAGGCATCGACATGGATACCGTCGCAGGAAGATTAATGATGACTGGGTTTTCCGCCGTCGGTTGCCATACATCGAGTACGCTATTACAGATGTCTAGCGCAAAATCAATCTCCGTACCTGTGAAGCTTTCCGGCGAATACTGGAACTGAAAATTACCCTCGGTTTCCTCCGCACACTGCTTTAACAGCATCGCGCCGCTCACAGCGATTTCAATAATTTCTTCTTTGGATTTGCGGAATACCTGTTCCCGCTGTGCTACGGAAGTCGAGTTGTACAAATGGACTACGGCTTTTTTCGCGCCTTTCAGCGATTCAAAGGTTTTACGGATAATATGTTCTCTCGATTGGGTAAGCACTTGGATTGTTACATCATCAGGAATCAATTCCTGCTCAATCAATGTGCGTAAAAAGGTAAATTCCGTCTCCGACGCCGCTGGAAATCCGACTTCAATCTCCTTGAACCCGATATCTACAAGCAATTTGAAATATTCCAGCTTTTCCTCCAAATTCATCGGAACGATTAATGCCTGATTTCCGTCACGAAGGTCGACGCTGCACCAAATAGGCGCCTCCGTAATATATTCCTTCCGGGTCCACTTCAAGCTTGTTTCCGGCGGCGTAAAATATCCTCTTGCGTACTTTTCAACATTTTTCATGGTCATCTTTCCTCTCATCAATTTCTGCGCTGCTTTGCCGAAAATCGGACGGAACTAAAAAAAGCCCTTCATCTCCATAAACAGAGACGAAAGACTTTGATATCTTACGCGGTACCACTCCGAATTCACGCCCTATAGGCATGCACTCTACGGACACGGGTTATCAAACCGAGTAACCTCGTATCCTCCTGATGATAACGGTCAGGCTCCGGCTCCACCTACTTTACTGGTTCAGCGAGCAACTCCAAGGTGAGTTCCGATTTTCTCCGCGGCTGTTTCACACCGACCAACAGCTCTCTGTTCGCTTAAAAAACCGTACTATTCCTTCTCAATGTATTTATAAATATTAGATTTAATGTTAAATCACTTATTCTCCGGTGTCAAGTATTGTTTGAATATTCTACGTATCTAGCGAAGATGAGCGACCGCGTTCAGCGGTAGTTTTTATCGCCAAATAGAATTTAGATTCCGATGACATCGGAATCTAAAAGTTCTATTGTGGTAAAAAATCCGCTCCTTGGACACAATGGTAGAAGAGCCTGGATAAATGGACCAACAGGAGTGAAACTACCATGAACGCAGCATCCACATGGAACGAAGAACGAGCCAACGCCTTGAGCCATGGACTTGGAGCCATTCTCAGCGCCGCCGGGCTCATCCTATTGCTCATGCAGTCCGTGAAGACCGGAAGCTTGCTGCACGCATGCGGAAGCATAGCTTTCGGCGGCTCCCTCGTCGTACTGTACGTCTGCTCGACGCTGCTGCACAGCAGCTCGGACGAGAAGTCCATGATCCGCTACGAGATGCTGGACCATGCCGCCATTTATATCCTTATCGCAGGGACGTATACACCTTTCCTGCTTCTTCTGCGCAACCAGACATTAGGGCTAACAATGCTTGGCATCGTATGGCTGCTGGCTGTGGTCGGAGTGTCCATGAAGCTTGCTTTTCCAGGACGGTTCATGACCTTCTCCATCGGTCAATATTTGGCGATGGCCTGGCTGGTCGTCCTAATAATCCGGCCGCTGCAGCTGGTGCTGCCCCATAAAGGGATGTTCTGGCTTCTACTGGGAGTATTGCTGTACAGTATCGGGAGCATCTTTTACTTCTGGAGAACGGTCCGATATCACCATACGGTATGGCATCTGTTCGTCGTAGCAGGCAGCGTATGCCACTTTATTTGTGTCTATGGGTACGTACTCCCGCTTCTCGCTTAGCAGCGTATTCCGCTATTTAACCGACAAGAAAAAGACCGGCTGCACTTCGGGTAGAACCCGTGAAAGCCGGTCTTTTGAATATCAAGAAACGCTGCTGCCTCGAATGCAGCGTGTTTGGATTATTTTCTTCTTCTCGTATTTTTCTTGAATTGGTAATAAAGGAAGCAGCCGACGCAGTATCCGCAAAGCGCTGCCAGTGCGGCGACAGCTACCATCCCTGCAGCAACATATCCGCCGATGGACTCCGGACTCCAGAGGAACCATAGCGTCGAGACCGTAAGCAGCAGGACGGCTATGGAATTATTGAACCGCTGCAGCTCCCGCGATTCGGTAGGTGCGCCGGCTATTCGCGACTTCAGCATTGGAGCGGCCGCTGCGATGAACGCATTGCCGCGAGCCCCGCGCCACAATCCGACGACCTGAATCGCCCACAGCACTACGATCCATGCCGGCTGTTGAAGCACGATTCCCAATAGAACGAACAAGACGATACCTGCCTGATTCGCCCGCACGTAAGGCACCGGTATTTCCGGCATCTCACACACCCTCTTCCCCATTATGTCAATACGAAGAGGCTTACAGAGCCTCCACCGGGTATATAATCAGCTCTGCCTCAACCCGAGCTTCCCGGTGCTTGGGTCCAGCAGCACCAGACGTCCTTCTACGGGCATGCCGCTGTCGTCCGTCAAGCTCATCCAAGCCGTGCTTCCTTTCTCGATAAGGAAGCGTACGGCCGTTTCGGACAGCGAGGCGCCATAGCTGTCCTTCCATATGACAAAGCCGCAGCCGGCTTTGTATTCGGTGCAGCCGTAGCCGCGCTTGCCCATGATGATGCGCCCGCCGCATCCCGGGCGCGGACACGCGGCTATGCCCGGCCTAGCCGCCGCGGCGGCGGTAGCGCCGCCAGCATCGCCCGCGGCTCGCGGCGCACGGGCTTGCAGCGCGGCCCCGCTGCCGGCAGGCGCGGGCTGCGCTGCCGCAGCTACGCTCGCCGCCGTGCTGCGCCGCGTACGCGTGCTGCTGCCCGCCGGAGCAGGCGCCTCCGCGTCGGCGCTGCGCTTGGCGCGCGTGCGCTTCCCGGCAGGGGCCGCTGCGGCTTCGCCCGTGGCGGCAGCGCCGCGCTTGCGTGTCCGCTTGGCTGCGCCTGCGGACGGGGCGTCGCCTTCGAAGGCTTGCTTCGCTGCCTTCGACTGCACGCGAACCTTATCGATAATAAGGTTCGTGAACTTCTTCACGTTGGCCATGAACGCCTCGTCCGAGGCCAACCCGCGGGCGATCTCATTGAGACGGCGTTCCCAATGGCCGGTCATTTCGGGCGACGTCAGCAGATCGACGCCCGCGCCGCGGATCAGCTCGACCGCAGTGCGGCCTTTCTGGGCGATGACGATCTTCTTCCCCTGCATGACGATGTAGCCTACCTGCTTCAACCGCTCGATTACCGATGCTCGCGTCGCTGGTGTGCCGAGGCCTGAATCCTTCATCGCTTCCCGCAGCTCTTCATCCTCGACCTGCTTGCCCGCCCCTTCCATCGCTTTCAGGAGCGTTCCTTCCGTATAAGATTTCGGCGGCTGCGTCTCCTTTTCCTTAGCGGCAATTTTGGCGCACCGGACAGGGACGTTCGCTTCCAAGGTGAATGGAGTGCTGATTTCCTCCTCCTGTTCCTCCTCATCGGACTTGTCCGATTTCCCGCGCGATTTCGGCTTTTCTTTTTTCTGGTCCGCGTAAATGACTTTCCAGCCCTCGGACAACAGCTGCTTGATCGTGCTCCTGAACAGCTCCTGCTCCACTTCGGTCAGTATCGTATGCACCTTATATTCCGCCGGAGGGTAAAAATGGGACAAAAACCGCCGCACAATCAAATCGTAAATATGCTGCTCATCTGCCGATAAGCTGCTCGCTTTTTTGTGTGTCGGCAGGATGGCGTGATGGTCTTCCACTTTGGCCGGGTTACATACCGCTTTGTTGTTTTTGTGTACACGGCTTTTATCTGCATTCTCTACCAGCGTGCTATAAGCCGGGTTACTGCGGAGCTGATCCAGGGAACGGTGCATCTCCGCGATATTTTGCTCCGTCACATAGTTCGAATTCGTCCTTGGGTAGCTGATGACCTTGTGCTTCTCGTACAAGGCCTGGGCCAGGTCTAACGTTTTTTTGGCGGAAAAGCCGTACTTGGCGTTAGCTTCGCGTTGAAGCAGAGTCAGATCGTACAGCCTGAACGGATACTCCTTCGTATCCTTCACGTCGTAGCTGTTGATTCGGCCCTGTTTGCCCTTCAGCTTGGTAACCAGAGCATTCGCTTTGTCCGGATCGGTGATCCGCTCTCCCTGCCACATGCCTTTATATTCCGTCTCACCTTGCTTGAACTGAGCTTCCACATCGTAATACTTGCTGATCTGGAACGCTTCGATCTCCTTTTGCCGGTCATACAATATGGCTAGCACGGGGGTTTGTACACGGCCGACGGACAGCAGTTCATTATGCTTCGTCGTAAATGCGCGCGATCCGTTCATCCCGATCAGCCAATCCGCCTCGCTTCGCGCTCTGGCCGCTTTCGTCAAGTTGTCGTAATCCTTGCCGTCCTTCAGCTCTGCAAAGCCTCTTCGAATCGTCTCCGGCGTCAAGTCCGAAATCCACAGCCGCTTCACGGGATGACGCAGCTTCAAATGGCGTTGAATCAATGAGAAAATATGCTGCCCTTCCCGCCCCGCATCGCACGCGTTAACGAGGTTATCGCTTCGCTTGGCAAGATCCGCAATGACCTTTAACTGATCCTTGGTCTTGTAGTTAGGGACCAGCTTGAAGTTGTCCGGAATAATCGGCAGGTCATTAAAGTTCCATTTCTTATATTTATCGTCGTAAGCATCCGGCTCGGCCAACCCGATTAGATGTCCGATAGCCCACGTAATAATGTACTGCTCGCCTTCGATATAGGTGCGGTGATTTTTCGCTTTCGGATCGATCGCAGCCGCGATATTTCTTCCCATATCAGGCTTTTCGGCAATAATAAGCGTCTTCAAATGCAATTAGCTCCTCAATCATTAAAGAAGTTATTCCTTCATCGTAACGAAAAACAGCATCTTTGTAAACTACCATAGCTGCCTTCAGACATCGTTTTTCATAGTATGTAAGCGAAAAAAAACGGCTCCCGAATGAATCTGATCGGAGCCGTCCGCCTGAGTACAGATTGATTTATTTGGAATTGGAAACCGGCATATCCATGAACATCTTGGTGCCTTCGCCCTCTACGCTCTCTATGCGAAGACCGTACTTCTCACCGAATACCATTTGGATTCTCCGGTGAACGTTCATGATTCCGATTCCGCTTGTAATTTTTTCATTTTTGTCCATTTCGTCGGTCAGCCGGTACGTGGACAGCTTTTCATTTAATTCCGCCAGCTTGCTCTCGGGTATGCCGACACCATTGTCCTCTACGCTCACCCAAAATATATCGTCCTCAACGCCTGCGTCGATACGTATATAATGATGATCTTCCACGCCGTCCGGAAACGCGTGCTGGAATACGTTTTCCACCAGCGGCTGGAGCGTCAGCCGAACCATTTTATGAAGCAAATATTTCGGCGGGACCGCTGCCTCGATCTCGAACTCATGGTCGATCCGGTGGCGCAAAATAATCATATACGTCAGCACATGCTTCAACTCATTCGCTACCGTAATTTCCTCCAGATTCGTTTGCACCGAATAACGCAGCATGTAAGCCATCGATTTTACGATTTCCGATATCTCATCGGAATCCTTCAGCGCAGCATAGCAGGCTATCGTTTCCAGCGTATTGTACAAGAAATGCGGATTGATCTGCATTTGAAGCGATTGGAATTCGGCCTTTTGGCGCTCCAGCTGCGTTTCCCTGTTCTGCAGCTCGGCTTCGTACACCTGCTTGACCAGTTCCGACAATCGCTTGACCATCAGATTATAACTGAATGTCAGCTCGTCAATCTCATCCTTCGGCTCGGGGTGGCTCACCGGAATCGTCATCCAGTTCCCCTTCTCGGTTTGCCTCATTCCGTTCTTCAGGACACGGATCGGACGGGCAATCGACATGCCGAACCGCTGCGACAGCCAAATTGCCGCAACCAAGGTGATCAAACCGACGATAATCGTCGTCGTACGGATGCTGGCAATCGGTTTTTTCAATTCGTCGAGCGGCATCGAAACGACAAGCGTCCAGCCTGAATAAGCGGACTTGCGGCTGACGAACATACGCTTCTCGTTTCCTTCCCGCTTCTCGAACATTTGCGCATCGGATTTATTGATCTGCGACATCATATCCGCTTCCAGAACCGATCCTATTCGTTCCCATTGCGGATGGTACACGATCTCTCCCGATTCGTCGATTATGAAAAAGTAGCCGTCCTCACCTAAATCAATACCGCCCCACAGCGTGGACAGCTCCTTGGACTGTACTTCAAACGCCAGGACTCCATTGAAATTCGGTGATGCCAACCCTCTGATTTTTCGCGCCAAAGTAATGTAGCTGTTCTTCCGTTCCGTTTGAATGCTTGAGATGAGCGGACTTAGCTGACCGTTGTCCTTCGTTCGCTCTTTCAGAAAGGCCAGCCTGTCTGTAATTTCCGGTGGGCTCAACGTTTGATCGGGTCCGCTGCCGTTAAAACCGAAAATCGCATTTTCGTTATTGCTGATAATATAAATACTGGCCACTTCCGGATTCCGGATAAATATCGGCTTCATTCCGTAGTCCCGGATCGACGAATAGAAGCTGTAATATTCATAGCCTTCAATGCGCGGCATATCGACGAACTGCTTCACGTCCTGATTGGATAACAGCGACGACATGGAGCGCTCATAGTTTTGCAAGTACAAATCCGTCTGGTACATGGCATTATTGACAATCTGCGACATATGGCGGCTGCTCTGCCTATCCAGTTCCTCGGAGGAGCGTGTATACGTAAAGACGCCTACCGATGTCAACGACAGCACAATGACGACCAGGAAGTACGTAACCAGTTTGCGAGACAAATTTCCTTTCATTATTTAATCCCCAGTATGTTCCGATATTCGGACGGCGAATAGCCGGTCATTTTCTTGAACATTTTCGTAAAATGCGGGTAGTCCTCGTAGCCGACCTCTGCCGCAATGTCGCTCATCTTCAAATGAGGCACCGCCATTAATTTTTGCGCCAGCTCGATCCGTCTCTTAATGCGGTACTGCACGAACGTTTCGTTCGTCATTTTTTTGAACAGCGAGCTGAAATAGGTCGGAGTAAGTCCCACCATTTCGGCTACTTCCTCCAGCGTAATTTCTTCGGACAGATGGTTGTCGATATACGCTTTGGCCTCTTTCATCGGATCCTTGTAATTGCCGCTCCGCTTCATCATCAGCTCGGAGATCAGCTGCTGCAGCTGCTTGTCGAATGCCTGGAACGCCTCCTCACGGGTCATCATCCGGTCGTCGAACTTATCGGGAACGATTGCCATGGACTTTCGCTCCAGCCGTTTTACAAGCAGGTTGATGCATTCCTCAAGCAGCTCTTTGAGCTGAGCCGCATTCATATCCGACGACAGACAATATTTCTTCCATTCTTCCGTCAGCTGACTCACTTCATCCAGCTTGAGCAGCCAGATGGCCTGTTCCACCTTCTCGATCCATTCCTCGTACTTCGTTAAGGAAATAACGCCCTTCGGCTTGGCTTTTATCAAGGAATTCAGAACGTCGGCGACATCGGCTTTCGTCACGGGCTTTAATAAGTAGTGCTTCACTCCATATGACATGCACTTTTGAGCATACTCAAAATCCGAATAACCGGATATGACGACGACGGGAATATGGTCGTATCGTTCATGGAGCTGCTTGCAGAGCTCTACCCCGTCCATTTTCGGCATCCGAATGTCGGTAAAAATGATGTCGGGCATGTTCTCCTCGATCATTTCCAAAGCCTGAACACCGTTGGACGCCGTATGAATTTGAGATGACGGCAAGGGGTATTGTTCTGCCATTCGTGCCAATCCTTTGCGAATGATTGGTTCGTCATCTACGATAAGCAATTGCATGCTGTTATCCCCCTTTGGATGAAAAAACGGGAAAAGCATCTGCCCTGAACAGTCAAGGCAGATGCTCGATTCATTATTGTTTTTGGTTAGTAAACGTTACGAGACCGTCTTTGTTATTATATCTTTCTGTTGCTTCTTTGATAATCTCGTTACCGCCTTTTGCTTTGTACTCCTCAATAACCTTCGGCCAGTCGGAGATAGGCTCTTTACCATAGATCATTTTGACCATATGGTCAACGATCAGTTTAGGACCTACGTCGCCAAGCGGAGTCAAGTCAGGATATTTGGAGAATGCTTTCAGGTCAGGAGCGTAGCCGAAGCCGCCCAAGCCTTCGGTGGACAAGATAGTGTCAAATGCTTTCAAAGTATCTTGACCGTCTTGGTTCAATTGCAGGTGCAGCTTGTTGTACGTTGCGTCTTGACCTACCCACAGCGTACCTGCGCGCCAGCCTTCTTCTCCACTCTCATCTTTGTTTGTAGGAACTTTGTAGTTGATTTTGCCGTTATCTACCGTGTAGTTCTCGCCTTCAACGCCAAGGCTGAAGAATTTAGCCGCTTCGTCCGTTGTCATCCAGTCGAAGAATTTCAGGATGCCTGCCAATTTCGTTTGGTCTACGCTTTTGTTGATATAGAACGCACGAACCATTGGGGAGTACAAGAAGTATCCGCCTTTGCC
Source organism: Paenibacillus sp. NPDC056579 (assembly GCF_042793215.1). NCBI lineage: Bacteria > Bacillati > Bacillota > Bacilli > Caryophanales > Paenibacillaceae > Paenibacillus > Paenibacillus sp. NPDC056579. The sequence goes on along the minus strand of NZ_JBHTVD010000001.1, from coordinate 394,012 downwards.
TTCAGGCCCTTTAGGAGATGCGATAACGTCCACTTTTGCACTAGGATCTACAGCTTTAATGTTCGTTCTGAAGTTAGGCAAGCCGCCGCCAACGTTGGCTGACCACATACCGGATTTACCCGCGTTGATGTTCTTGCTGTAGTCCGTCGAAGAGATGGTAGCGAAATCTTTAGGGATCAAGCCTTCATCATACATCGTTTTGTAAGCTTGGAGCGCTTTTTGCATATTCTCTACATCGAAGAACTTAGGAACGATTTGGTCGCCTTGTTTCTCGAACTGGTCTTTATAAGGAAGCACGTCGTACGCACCCAGGATGACATCGGCATACTTGAAGTTTTCACGCATTTGATATGGATTTTCTACACCCAGCTTTTTAAATGCGCGCATTACGTTGATGAAATCATCAACGGTTTTCGGAACCGGAAGACCCGTTTTCTCCAGCAGGTCTGTACGAATGAACGTACCGCGGCGGGACGGGTTCGTCAAGTAATCCGGAATACCGTAAATTTTGCCTTTGTAGGAAACGGCATCCCATGCGGACTTAGGAACTTTCTTCAACAGGTTCGGAGCATATTGCTTCAGTGCTTCGTCCAGCGGCTGGAATACGCCTGCTTCGACGGATCCTGCCATGTCTTTACCTGTCGGAGTGTCAAGGCTTCCCAGAACGTCCGGAATGTCGTTACCGGCGAACAGAACGCTCATTTTCTCCCTTTGAACCAATCTAACATCCAATTCGGTATTGGTCAATTTATTTAACCGTTGAACCCACTTTTCATTTTTCAGATCCGGCTGCTTTTGACCGTATCCGTCGCCTGTTGTTGTAGGAAACGAAATGGAAAATTTCGTAGGACCGGTTGCTGCTGCTTGTCCGCCAGCTTTGTCGCCTTCCTTGGTTCCGCTGCCGCCTGCACAGCCTGCAAGAGAGCCAACAGCCAGTACGGATGCCATTACTACGCCTATTGTCTTTTTCATGTTACCCCTTCTCCCTTAATAATCTGTGTAATTTGTTTGGTTGCGTTTACATTGTTATCATAACCTAACCGCAAGCTTAGCAGAATTGTTAAACTTACGGAAGGTTGTGTTTATTTATGATTTTATCGAGCCTACTAGCATCCCTTTAATAAAATGCTTTTGCAGGAACGGATACACCAACATAATCGGGATTGTTGCAATAACGATAACAGCCATCTTCATGCCTTCCGGCGACAAGTTCACAATGGAATCCAACGCGGAATCCTGCCCGCCGAACTGGTCGGTAATGATCATTTCGCGAAGACGGACTTGCAGCGGAATCAACGCACGGTTGTTGATATAGTAAATTGCGGCGGAATACGTATTCCAGTTACTAACGGCGTACATAATACCCATGGTAGCCATAGCCGGTTTGGACAATGGAAGCACGATTCGCCATACCATGCCAACCTCGCTGCAGCCGTCAATACGGGCCGAATCGAACAGCTCGTTAGGAAGGTTCATGAAGAACGAGCGCATAACGAACAAGTTATAGGCGCTGATCGCAGTCGGAATCATCAATACCCACAAGGTGTTCAAAAGCTGTAATTGTTTGAGAACCAAATAGTTAGGAATCAGCGGAGCATGGAAGATTAGGGTAACCAAAACCATGATCAAAATCACTTTGCGTCCCAAATATTCTTGTCTGGATAGCGGATAAGCCAAGGACGCGGTAGCGATCAGGTTAATTAGCGTACCTCCGACCGTAATAATAATACTGTTACGGAACGCTGTCCAGATGGAAGCGTCGCTCAAGATACTCGCATAGTTGGCTGTTGTAAAATTGACGGGCCAGAAGAACACCTCGCCTTTATTGATGGCAACGCTGTTACTGAACGATTGAGCGATTACGTGCAGCAGCGGCAGCACCATGGTCAATCCTAACACCGTCAAAAATATAATATTGATTACATTAAATGTTTTGTAGCTTTTCGTCATGATCATATCGTTTCACCTCCATGTTGCTCTAATGTATTAGTAGAGACCTTCTCCAGTTGCTTTTTTACTGAAAGTATTACCTATCATAATAAGTGCCAAGCCGACAAGTGATTTGAACAAGCCGATCGCTGTCGTATAACTGTACTGTCGGTCCACCAAGCCCGCTCTATACACATAGGTGTCGAGTATTTCCCCGTTCTCGCTGTTCAGCGGGTTCAAGAAAATGTATACGCGTTCGAAGCCGAAGTCCAGGAAGTTACCCATATGAAGCAGCAGCAAGATCGTGATGGTAGGCATGATGGTTGGAATGGTAATCGAGAACGTCTGGCGAAGACGATTCGCACCGTCGATTTGAGCCGCCTCGTACAAATCCGGGTTAATGCCGGCAACGGCTGCCAAGTAAATAATCGTTCCCCAGCCGCTGTCCTTCCAAATGCCGGAGGAGATCAGAATCGTACGAATGTACGAATTTTCACCCAGGAAGTAGATCGGTTCAATACCGAACATACCAAGGATATGATTGACGAAGCCGCTGCTCGGAGAAAGCAATCCGGCTACAATCCCGCCTACGATAACCCAGGACAGGAAGTGCGGCATATAAATGACCGTTTGCACAATTCTTTTATATACTTGAATGCGCACCTCGTTCAGAAGAAGCGCCAGAATGATCGGAACCGGAAAAGCAAATACCAGATCGTATAAACCGATTAGCAACGTGTTCTTAAGTATAATTACAAATTCATCGTACTCGAACATCCGTTTAAAATGATCGAGACCAACCCATTCGCTTCCCGTTACCCCTTTAAAAATGTTGTAGTCTTGAAAGGCAATTACGGAACCGAGCAGCGGTACGTATTTAAACACCAAAAAATAGATAATGCCCGGAATGGAAATCAGATATAATGCAGCGTATTTTCTAATGAAGGCTCTCTTCGCTTTTTTCGAGCCGAATTGAACTTGCACGCTATCTGCAGCTTGAATCTTGCTTGCCATTCTACACCCCTCCTCTAGTCATGATTAATTTTGTACTTTGATTTTACTTGTCGAACCATGTATCCAACAATGGACTGGCTTGTAGTCAGTTGTGTTTTTTTACGTTTTGCTTTTGGTTGCATTTCCCAGAGCAAGTATGATATAGTATACGTCCCTGTCTTCATACCAGGATGGAACGAATGGAGGTTTATGTAGTGGAGTCCAGCATAAAGCAAGCATATGACGAAGAAATGAGCAGGCTTAAGGAAACGTTAGACGAAATTGACCGGCAGCTAATCGAGCTTCGCAGCATTCCGCCCTATACAGGGCAAGACCACACGGAGCAGGTTTTGGAGTCAATCCGCGATTCCAGACGGCGCAATCTGGCGGTAGCGCAGACGGAACCGTATTTCGGGAGACTGGACTTCCAGGAAACCGGACATTCCGCTCCATCACCCTTATACATTGGAAAGGTCGGCGTGGAGAAGGATCCCACGCTGGAATTAATGGTTGTCGATTGGCGCGCCCCGGTAGCCAGCTTGTTTTATTCCTTTACGGGCGGTACGGATGCCGTTTCCTATGATTCGCCTGAAGGCACCGTGGAGGGGCTCGTCTATTTGAAACGAAATTTAGTGATCCGCAAGCAAATATTGCAGCGGGTCGTCGATACGTACGATCGCTCGGAAGACTCTATGGCCGTTACCGACGAATTTCTGTTATACCGTTTGGGCGAAAATAAAGATAATAAGCTCCGGGACATTGTCTCTACGATTCAAGCCGAGCAGGACGCAATCATACGGGCGGTAAAAAACAGCGCTCTCATCATACAAGGGGTTGCAGGCAGCGGGAAGACGACCGTCGCCCTTCATCGGCTGGCCTTCTTGTTATATCAATATCGAGATCAAGTCAAGGCGGAACGGATGATCATATTGGCTCCGAATCGGATGTTCCTCGACTACATTTCCGGCGTTCTCCCCGAGTTGGGCGTAGGCCATATCCAACAGACGACTTTTACGGATTGGGCGCTGGAGCTGCTGGAGAACGAAGTGAAGCCGGCTGATCCGGCAGAGCGTCTTCGCTATTGGTTCCAGACCGGGCCGAAGCGCCCTGCCATGGATGACACGGCTCCGGGCCGTATCAAAGGCTCCATCGCTTATATGCAGTGGCTCGACAAGGCGCTGCTTCTATATGAACAAACCGCCGTTCCGGACGCAGATTACATGCCATGGCAAGGCGCCAAGCTTTCTTCAGCGACCATTCGCAAGTGGTATGATGTGGAGAACAAGCATGAACCGTTGATGAAACGGCGGGATCGGGTTATTGCCAGGATTAAGCGCTGGCAGGAGATGGAGCTTGAGAAGGTATGGGAAGTCCATCTAAAGAAGGATTACAAGAAGAAAGCGTCGCAAAAGCTTCGCGACTATACGAAGCATTGGACCGCTTACACCCCTTATACTTTTTATAAAGAACTGTTTGCGGCAGACAGCAAAGCTTCCTACCTGTCCGACGAGCTGCGCGGCGCATGGCCGGACGAAATGATGGCGGCGACCCAAGCACACTTGAAGAAAAAAATCGTCCAGCCCGAGGATCTGGCGCCTTTGTTGTATATTCGAGCCAAATTCCACGGCATACACGGCGATTTGACCTTCGATCATACAGTGATTGATGAAGCACAGGATTTCTCCCCGTTTCAGGTTGCACTGTTGAACATGCATACCAGAAACCAGTCCTTTACGATATTAGGTGATTTATCGCAAGGGATTCACGCTTATCAAGGTATTAGAGACTGGAACGAATTTTCCAGGCTGTTCGAGGAAGACAAATCGTCCTATTTTCAATTGAATCGAAGCTATCGCTCGACTATGGAAATTATATATTTCGCCAACGAAGTTCTGACCCGCGGACTCGATAACCCGGCGGCGCTGGCGGTTCCGGTATTTCGCAGCGGAGATCCGGTGCACGTAAGACAAGTCAAGGAGACGGAGCTGATTTCCCGGCTGCAGACCGAAATTCGCCGCCTCCAATCCGACGATATCGCTACCGTGGCCGTGCTGGCGAGAACGGAAGCCCACTGTGAGGCGCTTCACAAGCAGTTGACCCAGGCGGGCATGAAGGCCAACCTCATCGCGGCGGGCCAGCAGCATTATGAAGGAGGCGTCTCCATAGTGCCGTCGTTCATGGCCAAAGGCTTGGAGTTCGATGCGGTCATCGTTGCCGACGCAGATGAAGCCACTTATGAAGCAACCCCGCAGGACGCCAAGCTGCTGTATGTCAGCTGCACCCGCGCCCTCCACTCGCTGCAATTATGGTACAATGCCGCTCCTTCGCCGCTCCTCTCTCACATTCGGGGCGATTTCGCGATTTGGGATTAATCGCGCAGGCCGGCTGCTAATTTATACATGTCCGCTCTCAAGCATAATGTACTGCTTCCTATCGGATAATAAGCTTGTAACCATTATCCGTTACTGGAGAGAGAACGATATGCCGAAAGCAAAACGAAAAGGCCTTGTGGAGTTTCATCAGCCTGCTGCCAAGCTGGTTGCAGATATTCCCGAAGACGAGGCCGTACGCGAGCAATTGCAGAATCAAGTGCAAGATGACGGGTATCCCGGAAGTTGTACGGTATTGAACCCCAAATGAAAGAGGCTGCCGATGAGCAGCCTCTTCTTATTTGTATACGGCACGATGATTATTCCGTCTCCCGGTCCGGCTTGTTCGCTCTAACCCTGGCACCGGCCTTTCCGCGCCATCGAACCAGCAAGACTACGGCAGCGACAACCGCCGCTCCAATGAAGATATATTTGAAAAACCGTTCGATCCATGTAAAGGCAGCCTGCCATTGATCACCGAATATATACCCGATGCCAATGAACACGATGACCCAAAGAGCCGATCCCGTATAGGCGTACAAAGCGAAGGTCGAATAAGGAACCCGGATGATGCCAGCAAAATACCCTATAAATTGCCGCACTCCCGGCATAAAGTAGCTGATGAACAACAGCCTGTTACCGTATTTGCCATACGATTTGCGGGTTTTCTCCAGATGGTCCGGCTTCAAAAGCAGCCATCGTCCGTACCTTTCAACAAGCGGCACCCCGAGCTTATAGCCGATCCAATACGTTACGGTCATCCCTATGACCGCTCCTGCATACGCGGCCGCCACAGCTGGAAGCCATTTAAGGACACCTTTATAGGCCAAGTACCCGGTATACGTTAATGTCGTATTTCCAGGCGGAATGGGCGATGCGATCGCATCGAGAGGCAGCCCGATCAAAAGCACCCAGTAGCCGTACTGTGCAAATAGTTGTTCGATAACCTGCAGCAATTTCATACTAACGCTCCTCATTCAAACCAATTCAAACTATTGCCTATTTGGTATACGATTGGTGCCTCCTCGCGTTTCATCATCAAAGCGGCTGCTCGGATCAGGATGCATGGATCCGTTCTATCGCCAAACCATTGACGATGACGGCTTCACCGTCATTGACCCGTTCGAACGACATTTTCCATTTATCTTCAAGCTGCCCGAGCTTATTTTCAAAATCCGGATCCTTATCAATGAAACGATTATAGTGCGGAATGACCGTTATATCCGTCAAGCCGACGGCTTCATAATCCTTGTTCAGCTCTTCTATATCCATTGGACGGTATCCGGCAATGACATTGAGCTCATTCACATGGGCCAAGGAATGGGCGAGTACCATTGCTCCTGCGCTGGTTCCAACGATCACTGCTTGGACTGCAAGCTGACGAAGAATAGGAATGCATTCCCTGCTTCGAAGCTGGTTCAGCAAATAGAACGGATTGCCCCCATTCAAGTATATCAGACCGTAGTCTTTCAATTTTGCACTGTCTTCATACTCAATGTCCAAGAAATCGATAGCAGCAAAACCCATCCGTTCGAGAACGGCTTTGGTCTCGAGGGCCGTCTCGCTATGCTGCTTCTTCGATGAAGCGGTGGTGACAATGCAGCCACTGCAGGAAGATAAGGGCATGTCCACCATCTCGGCAAGCTTCCGTTGAGCGATCTCATTGCCGATGCCGTCAGAGGTCAATATTAGCTTCATAGTTCACCCGTCCCCATCCGATGGTAGAGTAAATATGCAAAAAGATCGGAAAACGTACCGTTCCTTGTTACACCTACGGTACTTTCACGATCTTTTTGTATCAACATCTTCAAGGTTAGCTTCGTACGGCCAGATCCTTGAGCTCTGGAACAATATGGGCTTGACCTCCGGTCAAGGCACCGACGAGGTTCCGTGCAGCCAGCATAGCCATGTCGAAGCGCGTTCTAGACGTCGCCGAGCCGATATGAGGCAGTGTCACCACATTCGGCATTTGGAGCAGCGGGTTGTCCGGCGAAACGGGCTCCACTTCAAATACGTCCAGACCCGCACCGCGGATCGTCCCGCTGCGCAGCGCTTCGATCAGCGCCTGCTCGTCTACGGTTTGACCTCGAGAAGCATTAATGAAGAACGCCGAAGGCTTCATCATCTCGAAATGCTCCTTGCGAATATATCGCGTCGTCTCCGGTGTCAACGGCGTCATCAGCACGACAAAATCGGATTGGCGCAGCAGCTCCTCCACCGAGCAATAGGTCGCTCCGAAGCGTTCTTCCGTCTCCGGTTTGCGGCTGCGGTTATAATACAGCAGGTTCATATCAAACCCGTGTACGGCTCTCTTCGCAATGGCTTCACCGATCCGTCCCATTCCGATAATGCCTAGCGTTGCATGGTGAACGTCCATCCCGAACAGCTCTTCTTCCTTTACCGAGCCGCGCTGCCACTTGCCCTGCTTCACGAACAAATCCAGCTCCGCAATTCTTCTGGAGGAGGACAGCATCAGAGCCAGCACCAAATCGGCTACCGTATCGTCCAGCACATAAGGAGTATGGGTCCCGATAACACCTCTGGCCCTCATCTCGGGAATATCAAAATGGTTATATCCTACGGAAACGGAGCTGACGACTTTCAGCGAGGGAGCATGCTCCAGCAGCTCCGCATTGACCGGCCCTGCCGACAGCAGCAGCCCTTCGTAATCCCGGATCGTCCGCAGCAGCTCTTCCCTCGGTATCGAGCCCTTCCCTTCCCATACGGTACAGTCGAGATGCTCGTTCAAATAGGACAGAACGGGATCCGGCAGCTTGCGGGTAATCATAACCTTCGGTTTATGCGCCACTTCTCATTGCTCCCTTCCTCTTCCAAGCGTAGTTTATACGGATTCGGCATGTACCGCCTGTTGTTCGGGACTCAACACCTCGTTTAAGCTTCCCGAGCGATACCCTTTTAGATCCAGCGTTACGTAAGCATATCCGATTTCTTTCAGCTTGGCATGAACCGTATCGGCAACGGCGATCATCTCCGCCAGTTCTGTAGCCGGCACTTCGATTCTGGCCAAATTCTCGTGCTGTCTCACCCGTACTTGTCTGAAGCCGAGCTGGATTAAAAAGTCTTCCGCCTGATCGATCATGGATAGCTTCAAGGCCGTAATGGCTTCGCCGTACGGAATTCTTGAAGACAGACAGGCGAACGACGGCTTATCCCATGTGCGCAAGCCGAACTGCCGCGACATATGGCGGATCTCGGACTTCTTGATGCCGGCTTCCAAGAGCGGCGCTCTTACTCCTTGCTCGTGGGCTGCCTGCAATCCGGGCCGATGCTCTCCGAGATCATCCGCGATAGCGCCGAAGATAACGTGATCGTAGCCGCGCTCCTTAGCGATCGGAATCAAATGATCGAACAGCGAGTTTTTGCAGAAATAGCAGCGGTTCGTCGGGTTCTCCGCATATCCCGGAATATTCAGCTCGCTCGTATGAATAACGACGTGGGGCGCAGCCAGCTCCTTGGCCAGTGCGATCGCTTCTTCCTTCTCTCTCACCGGATACGTTTCCGAATCCGCCGTGATGGCCAATACACGTTCCGGACCGAGAAATTCCAAAGCGGCTTTTAATAAAAATGCGCTGTCAACGCCGCCGGAAAAGGCTACGACGACCTTGCCCATGGATCGCAAAATGTCCCCCAGCTTCTCGTACTTCTGTTCCATGCTCTCCATCGTATATCCCTCCTGAAGGTTTCTCGCAAGAAACCGAATCATCTAGTCCCGGCAATTTTCCGCAAGCTATGCAATCGTGTGCATGAGAAAAAATAATGACTACCTGGATTCATCCATTATAGACTTTTTTCACGAATTGAAAAAGAGGTTACCTTTTGTATAGCGGGACAGAGCTCAGAGCTTCTCAAGAGAGGCATGCCGCAGCAGGTTCTCGAAATCCGCCTGAGATAAGGGCTTGCTGAAAAAATACCCCTGTGCGTGCGCACAGTTTTGACGAAGCAGAAACTGCAAATCCTCCGCCGTTTCCACTCCTTCGGCGACCACTTCAAGCTTCAAATGATTCGCCATAGCGATAATTGTAGCGACAATCGCCGCGCTGTCCGTATCCGTAGTTATGTCCTTAATAAACGATTGATCGATTTTGAGCTTATGTATCGGAATCTTTTTCAAATAATGCAGCGAGCTGTAGCCGGTTCCGAAATCGTCCATGGAAATGCGAATGCCGAACAATTTCAGCTGATTCAGCTTTTGGATGACGCGGTCTACATTGTCCATCGCCATGCTCTCCGTAATTTCCAGCTCCAAGAACCGCGGATCGAGGCCGCTTTCCTGGATCATCGCCATCATCTCTCCGACCAGATTATGCTTCTGAAACTGCCGGATGGATAAATTGACGGACACCGTCAACGGGAGCAACCCGGCTTGCTGCCAGCTTTTATTTTGCGCGCAGGCGGTGCGGATCACCCAATCCCCTATCGGCACGATCAGTCCGGTTTCCTCCGCCAACGGAATAAATTGCGACGGCGGGATCATACCATGTCTCGGATGATTCCATCGCAACAGCGCCTCCATGCCGATAAGCCGGTTATCCCGTATATCGTATTGCGGCTGATAGTAGAGCTCGAACTCATTGCGCTCCAGCGCCTTGCGCAAATCGTGCTCCAGCTCCAGCCGTTGGAGCGGATTGGTGACCAATTCCTCTGGGGACAGCCGGAACAGCCCCTGTCCTTTTTCCTTCTCCTCGGTCTGCACCTTGGCTGCATGACGCATCAGGCTGTTCATATCGGTTCCATCCTGGGGATAGAACGCCACTCCGATGCTTCCCGGAATAACAAGCTCTCGGTCATAGACCGTGAAAGACGCCATCAGCTTCTGCTGAATCATTCTGGCATCCTCCACAACCTGCTGTTGATCGTCAAGCCGCTTGTACAGCAGGGCGAATTCGTGATTGCCCAGCCGGCAGATCAAGTCCACCTGCCCGCTGAAGCGCATCAGACGCTCGCTGACTTGCTTTAACAGCAAATCGCCCCAGTTCAGACCCAGAGATTCGTTGATAATTTGGAATCGCTCAAGATTAACAAGCATGATGGCAAAAGGCTTCGGGGGCTTCTCGCTGCCCGCGCTCGCGAGAGTCTGGGTCAGCTGTATCTGGAACAAAGTGCGGTTCGGCAGCCCTGTCAGAGTATCGTGATAGGCCATATGCTCGATTAGCTGTGCTGCCAGCTTTTGTTCCGTAATATCTTTTATTACGACATACCAGAGCCCCTCGTTCTCCACGCGCATCGGAATCATCCTCAGATGAATTTTGAGCATATGTCCGGAGCGGTGCCGAAGCTCGGTCTCATGCTCCAGCGCTTCTTTACCGGGCTGGCTGCGTAGATGTTCGACCAAAGGAGAGGAAACAACGGATTCAACCAATGAGGCCAATGGCGTATGAGGATGATTCACCGGATCATAGCCGGTCAGCTGGCTAAATCGGGCATTTGTAAAACGGATAAAACCATCAGAGTCGAGGATCAGCATAGCATCTGCGCTGAATTTGAATAACGGATGCAGAGCCAAAGCGCTCATCGTTTCCGGATTGGTCATGGTGTGTTCACTCCCCAACTAGCCGTGCAATGAATGTTTGGTTTATTATACCATAGGTTGCGTCTTTAGTGGTCTACCTTATGGAAAGTTGTTCCGGGAAAACCCATTAACGGCGTGCCCAGGATGAGCGGCCAAAAAAGAAAAGACCGCAGGACTAAAGTCCCGCGATCCGTATTATTACAACAGCTTCTCTATCGCTTGCTGCAGCTCTTCATCTTCCGGCGCCACTTTGCTCGAAAACCGCCCGGCAATATCCCCGTCACGGGAGATAAGGAATTTCTCAAAATTCCATTTCACATCCCCTTGCGGCTCGGAGTGCTCCGTCAAATAACGGTACAAAGGATGCTTGTCCTCGCCCAAAATGGCGACCTTATCCATCACTTCAAAGGTTACTCCGTAATTCAAGCTGCAGAACTGCTGAATCTCCTCCAGCGTCCCCGGCTCCTGCCCGCCGAAATCGTTGCACGGAAAGCCGAGAATGACGAGCCCGCGGTCCTTCCACTGCTGGTTCAGCTTCTCAAGTCCGGCATATTGCGGAGTGAAGCCGCACTTGGAGGCCACATTGACTATCAGCAGCACCTTCCCCTTGTATTCGCTCACCGAGCGGCTTGCTCCATCCGCTGTTTGTACCGATAGCTCATAAATGGATGACATATTAGCTCCTCCTTAAATGGTTTACTGTCATCTTATCATGAACAAAGTTGGAATAAAAACCCTTCTTTCATTCGAATATCCGATGTAATTTTGTTACAATAAAAAGGTTCACCTTTTGAATCGATTCGGTGAATGACAGGAACGAAGCTATGGGGATGCAAGAGCTAATCCATGCATCAACGGTAGGAGGACTTGACGCGATGAACGATATGCAAACGATTCAAAATAAAATGGAGCAGGCAATCCGGCTGCTGGAGAGCCGGTTTCTGGAACGCGAAGAGCTGATAAGGCTTTTGCTACTCGGTTTAATGAGCAACGAGAATGTGCTGCTCATCGGCCCTCCAGGAACGGCCAAATCGCAATTGGCGAGGGCGATCTCCCAATTGTTCGGCACAAGCGAATGGTTCGATTATTTGCTGACCCGCTTTACAACGCCTGATGAAATGTTTGGTCCCGTCTCTCTTCAGCAGCTCAAGCAGGATCTATATGTCCGGCAAACCGCGGGATATTTGCCGTCTTCAAGCTTTGCTTTTCTCGATGAAATTTTTAAAGCGAACAGCGCGATTTTAAACGCGCTGCTATCGATATTAAATGAAAGGATTTTCTTTAACGGCCGGGAAAAGGAAAACGTTCCTCTCGTCTTCCTGATGGCCGCGTCCAACGAGCTGCCCGAGGAGAACGATCAGCTCACGGCGCTGTATGATCGGTTCCTCATCCGTTACGAGGTCGGCTTCCTGAAGCATATGTCGAGCTATGAGCAAATGTTTCAGCTCCCTGTCGAGCCGCTGCCCGCCCTTCTGTCTCTGAAGGATGTCCATACCGTCCGCCAGGCGGTTGAGCAAGTTAAAATTCCGGAGAGCATGATCTACCTGCTATACCGCCTCAAAACCGAAATGGAAGCGCACGAGTTCACCATTTCGGACCGCAGATGGCGCAAGATCGGCCAAGTGTGGAAGACGTCGGCCGCACTGAACGGCCGAAGCGAGGTCAACGTATGGGATACCGTCTATACTCCGCATATGCTTTGGGATGTGCCGGAGGATCTGGCCGTGCTGCAGGAGCTGTTCCAGAAGGAATTCCAGGAGGCGCTCAAGCAGGAATCCGAACGCGAGCTCCCCTTGCGCACCTACGATCAGACAGCCAAGCATTGGCTCGGGATGGAGGATGAGCTGCATGCCTTCCAGTTCAAAAAAGAAGTCGGCGGCGGCATGAGCAAGGAAGCTCAGGAGCAAATGCGAGACAAGCTCGAAAGCTGCCGCATCGAGCTGGAGGAAACCGCCCGGACGCTCCGGGGCAAGCTGGTGCAATGGCAGCAGCGCGAGAAGGATTTGCCGGGCTATATCCGCAACCAGAACTACTTATTGACGCAAACGGACCGGTTCGCGGTCAAATATACCCATCTGCGTATCCAGGGCGAGCGCATTCTGCAGACCGTTCAAGGGCTGTACCGGACGCTGTTCGATCGGGAAATCCCGGGAGTCCAGTACGATTACACGTTGTAATTTCATACATCGGCGGTGAACTTAAATGATCATTCAATGCGCCCGAATCGACAGGTACGTCTTTGACGGGTACGTTCATTCCTCCCGTACCGCGCAGGAGTGGATACGGGAGGCGCAAGCGACGACGTCGTGGTTTTCCATCGAGCTGTTTGCCGATTTTTTCATGTGCTTTTATTTGCCCAAGCCGGAGGTCGACCGCTCCCAAGACGCTACGCCCTTCCAGCGCTGGCTCATCGGCGAGCTTCGCAAGCAGTATTTTTACCGGTCGATCCACCCCCGGACGATCGGCGAAGTGAATGCCGCGTTCAAGACGGCGCTCAAGAGCCTGATGTGGCTGACGACCAGCTATGCGGAGGAAGTGAAGCAGCGGAAGCAGAACGAGAAGGTGCTCGCCGCCGTCGGCCTGAATGAGCGGAAACCGCAGCAAGGGCAGGACCAGACGCAGATCAATGAGCATTTGTCGGAGAAGCAGATTGAGAAGCTGAAGCTGGTCGGCTACACGCTGCAGCAGGGCAAGCGGAACGTCGAGGACAAACAGTCGGCCCTGGATACCCGGCCGCTGGTGGAGAGCGAGATTGCGCAGCTGAAGCAGCGCATCGTCGAATTGCAGGAACAAATGCGGACCGATTTTACGCGGCGGGAGAAAGCGCGGCAGAAGCTCAAGAAGACCGAAGCGGAGCTGGAGCAGCGGGAGAGACAGCTGGAGCGGTTTACGAAGCGGGACCGGGAAATGATCCAGCAATTGGAGGAGCAATTGGGGCAATGGCTGAACCGCTCGCTCAAGGAGACGCTCGGCCAGCAGGAGGCGGAAAGCCTGGACCTGCATGAGCTGATCAAGGCGAGCCAGCGCGTCGCCAACCGGCGCTGGGGCAGCGATCTCGGCCGGCTGCACCGCCAGCAGTTCGCCAATTACATGCAATGGCTCGAGAAGCTGAAGCGCCATCCGGATTTGCTTGCCTTCTTGCAGCAAATCGGCCGCAACCTGCAGCATTTGAAGGTACAGCGTAAGCAAATGCGCTCCCCGCACATTCCGGAAGCCTTCGACGACCTGCGGCAATCGGGAGACATCACCCACATGCTGCCGAGCGAAGCCAGCTTGCTTGCGGACGAAGATTACGAGATGTATTTCACGGTCAAATGGCTCGACCGCAAGCTGCTGACCTACAATGTATCCGGGCATACCGACGAGCCCCAGAAGGGGCCGGTCATCTGCATGCTGGATACGTCGCATTCGATGCGCGGCAGCAAGCTGCGGCTCGCGCAGGTGTTTGTCGCCACCTTCGCCGCCTTCAGCCTGCTCGAACGCCGCGACTTCACGCTGCTGCTGTTCGGCGCGCGCGGCGAGCTCGTAGAGCGGCAGCTCTACTGGCGCAAGCCGGACTGGCCGGCGTTCTACGCGCTGTCGCAGCTCGCCTTCGGCGGCGGCACCCATTTCGATGCGCCGATCAAACGCGGCATCGACATCGTGAACGGGCATCCGCAGTTCAAGGATGCCGACTTCGTAATGGTCACCGACGGCATCGGGACCATTGGAGCGCCCGTTCGGCAGCAGCTGGCCGAGCTCGGCAAGAGCAAGCAAGTGCGGCTGCACACGCTGATCATCGGGAACGTGCGCCAGCACTTGGCGAATCAATACGAGATCCTGGGCGTGTCCCACCAAGTGCGCTTTGCGACGACTTGGGAGACGCAGGATCCCGTCAAAAACGAGCTGCTGCTTGACGTATTCCGCAAGCGCTAACTAATAAAGGTGTCCCGGCACAGACCGGGACACCTTTTTCCTGCACTTCTCATCAATATAATCGCTTCGTGTAGCTTTCCTCCAAACCCCGGACGATCTGCGACTCGTCCAAAGACGTATGCGCCGCAATAATCCGAGCTGCGGAAGGAAGCTCCTCCTTGGCCGGCCAGCTGCCGGCATTCCATAAGCCGGAACGCTTGAAGGCTTTGGCGCAGTGCATATAGCATTCCTCCACCACAACGCCTATGGCCAGTTGGGGTGTTTTGCCCATGGCCTGCATTTTCTGCAGCAGCTCTTCATCCCTAGTTACATAGGCACGGCCGTTGATGCGGAGCGTTTCCTCCATACCGGGGATCAGAAAGATCAGCCCGATATGCGGATTCGATATAATATTGCGTAAGGAGTCGATTCTGCGGTTGCCCGGCCGCTCCGGGATGACAAGACGGTGATCGTCGAGAACAAGCACAAAGCCGGGTGCATCGCCTCGAGGAGATACATCGCAGGAGCCGTCCTGATTGGAAGTGGCCACCATCACAAACGGTGATTGGGCTATGTAATCCTTGCAATGCGCATCCATAGCGCCTATTACCTTGCGCGTTACGACGTCGCTGGGATAGCCAAGCAGCTCCCTCAGCTCCTCCTCGCTAGTGAACACATCATGAAAAGCCATTTCCATCCCTCCTGATCCTGTTACAGCGCTTCGAGAACCGGCAGCGTAATCTCACGCATCGAATGAACGATCTTGTCGGCTGCAGACAGGTCCTGTTCTCCCGAATTGACGTTTTGAAATCCGATACATTTCATCCCCGCCGATTTGGCCGCCCGGGTCCCGTTGCGCGAATCCTCAATAACCACACAGCTATGTGGCGGCTTGTTCAGAAGCTCGGCCGCTTTCAGAAACACATCCGGCTCCGGTTTGCCCTTCGGCACCTCCTCGCCGCTGACCACACAATCGAAATATTCCGAAATGCCCAGCTTCTCCAGCACGGCCATTATAAACACCTTCGGCGATGAGGAGGCTAACCCTACGGCTATGCGGCCCGCCTTCAGCTGCTCCAGCAGCCCGGTAACGCCGTCGATAGCTTGTTCTTCGCTTTTCTTAAGCGCAGACAGCTTCATCTCCACCTGCCATTCGATCAGCTCGGACAAAGGGAGCTCCACACCATGCCTCTCTTTTACCTTGGCCCACATGTCGGGATTGGTCATCCCTACATACAGATCAAGCTCCTCCTTGGTTGCCGGCAGTCCCAGCTTCGCGAATGCCTGCTGCTCCACCAGGAAATGCAGCGGTTCACTGTCGATCAGCACTCCGTCCATATCAAAAATTACGGCTTCCAGCATGCTCCTCTCCCCCTTTAGTCATATATGTTCAAAACTGCTTGCTTTTACCAAACTTCAACCGCTTCTTCCTCTTCGGCCTTGCGTTGGATCCGTTCAACAATTTGCTCCAACGGCTCGGGATCCAGCAGTTCCACCGGAGATATGCCTTTATCGAACAGCAAGCCGTCGCCTTCCATCACGATGACGTACCGGCTGCCCATTTTGGCGATATGAAGGCGATCCCCGAAATCGGCCAGCAGCGCTTTGACGGTCATATTTCCGAGCTTCAGCTTCATTTCGATATCCGGCTTCTGCTCGATCAATATATTGGATGCCTCCACGACCTGCTCCGGCGTCCATTTCTGCTGGAGCTCGCGCTGCTCGCTGCACGCCCACAGCTCCATTTCCTGGGTCTCCCGTTCCTTCGCCTCCTCGTTATCCTCGAATACTTGATCGATATATTGATGGACGAAGCCGAGCACCTGCTCGTTCATCATTTCCGGCATCGATTTTTCATATTCGACGTATTTCAGGAAGTCCTCGAAATACCGGGCATGCGACGACTGATGAATTTTCAGCTCCCACAGCTCCAGCATCCCTTCCTCCGGCATGTGCGGGTACATGATCGATTTCATGTTCTTGGCGTTTATCGCCATTTCCACTTTGTTCAGAAGGCTTCGCTCATCCGTAATGCGCGCGATTTTTTGCTCGAAATCGCATTTCAGTACGAAAATAAACGGCTCGTCGAACAGCTTGTTATACTTGGCGCGGACGATGAATACCGCTCCTCCGCGTATAGCGCTCGTGTCCATATAGGCTTGTACCATTGCCTCGGCATGCTCCTGAAACAAATCCATCGTTTCCGCTGTACGCAGCCTCGCAAACATATTGTAGTTCGGGTTGCTGTCCAGATCGTAGCCCGGCTCGGCGCCAAAACGGCCGATCTTCGTCGGAACCTGCTCCGCCTTCGGATTCCGTTCCGCGTTCCGCTTGGCGATTTTCGTAAACTCGCTGCCCAGAAACGAGCTTAGCTCGCTTTCCGCATAGTCGTCTCCATCCAGCGTTTGATAATGCTTGCACCGTTTGTTTCCCTGATTGTCCTCCCCATCCACCTGGATGACAAAGAAAGATATATATTCGACGTCAAATTTCATCTTCAGACTCCCCCATGACAAATAAAAACCCACCCCATTGGCTTTATCAGCCCCTAAGGCGGGTTCTTTTCATCGTATCACAGGTTCCGTCTGCCGACAATGCTCATCTTCAAGCAAATAACGTCTACTTGATGACGCCGCATGCAATGCGGTTGCCGGAATTGCCGGACGGATCCGTCTTATAGTCGTCCACCTTCTCGTGAATGACCAGCGCGGTGCCATTCGGCTGCAGCAGCGAGTTCGCCTTGCCGCTCTCCAAGGTCAGCTTGGGAGCAACGAATTCCGCCACCGCCGTACCGTCGGAGCCAACTTCCAGATTCGGCAAATCACCGGCATGATAGCCTTTCGGATTATCAAAGCCATGCTGCTTGCCTTCCGGGTTAAAATGCTCGCCTGCGGTTTTGAAATCAGGAGGCGTACATACTCCGGTTTGATGGATGTGAATGCCATGCTTGCCGGCGGTCAAGCCGGATACATCCACCTGGAACTTCACTCCCTCCGCAACTTGAGAGAGCTTGGCGGTTCCGATTTTGACTCCCTTGCTGTTAATCATGTCGATCGTTTTCTCTACGGCGGAAGGCTCGTGTCTTCCCTCGTCCGCGGATCCGGAAGGGGTCCCTTCTGCTGCAGTCTCCTCCTGATGCCCCGGGTGGCTATGGCCGGCCATCACATTCGTAGCGACGGTTCTCCATTCGCAGCCAGAGGTCAGCAAGAGCGTGAAGCTAAGAAGAACAGCTCCGCGATTCATCAATTTTCTCATGGTGTGCACTCCTTCAATAGTCTGAATGTACCCCATTCAGTTTTTCCTATTGAAGTAGAATTAAACATCGTTTCCTTAATGTTCCATAAAAGGGTTCCGCCACTCCATCAGCATCGCATAATTCAGCGATTCCTCATCCTCCAGGTAATCGGCGACGAGCTTAACAGGGGTGCGCCCGCAGCGCAGCAGAAAGGTCATGACCGGATCTTTCAGTTCGCCTTTGACAACCGCTTGGGCATACTGATCTGCAGTCATGGTAGAAGCATGCCGATGATAGCCCGGTATCCGGCCTCCGCCGAGCAATCTTGTCCGCTTTAGCTCAACAACAACCTCGTACATGGATTGCATGAGCAGCTTCCCAAGGCCCAGCTTTCTGTATTCCGGCAGCGCGCAAATATCGACGATATATAACGAGTTCCCGTCCGGATTATGATTGCGTATGTAGCCGTGATCGGTCACCTGCTCCCAAGTATGATCCGCTTGCTGCGGGTCGAAATCGACGAGCAGACCGGTAATGGAGGCGACGGCACGCCCTCCGATCTCGACGCACATAGCCCCTTGCGGGAAAAGCGTAGTGTGATTGGTCAGCTGTTCTTCATTCCACCATAGTTCCGAGGGGAACGGCGGCGGGAAGCTCTCCTGCTGAATATGAATCAGATCGGCGAAATCCGCTTCGGTATAAGAACGCACAACGGCTTGGACAGGACGCTCCTCATCAAAAACATACAGCTGTTTGCGATACACCGGACTCCCCCCCTTGTCAGCTCCAATCAGTATACAGGTCGGTTCTGCGGTCGCGCCATGTGGTCACAGACCCTTTCTCGCGCACCTGATGCAGGAGGCTTAAATCCAAATCCGCCGTAATAACCATGTCATGGTTAATCTCGCCTGCAGCCATTAAGCCTGCAGGAGGAAACGGTACATCATTCGGCGTTATGACCGCAGCCTGCCCGTAGTTCCCCCGCATAAAATCGACCGTCGGCAAAGAGCCGATCGTTCCGGTAGTTACTACGTAGATTTGGTTCTCGATTGTTCTGGCATGGCATGTATACCGGACGCGGTGGAAGCCATGGCGGTCATCCGTGCAGGATGGACAAAAGATTACGTCGGCTCCGCGGGCACGCGCCATTCTAACGATTTCCGGAAACTCCATGTCGTAGCATATCAGCACGGCAATGCGCCCCTTCTCCGTATCGAACAGGTGCAGCGCATCCCCTTTCTCCATATTCCATTCCTTTACTTCCGTAGGCGTAATGTGCAGTTTGCGCTGTTCTCCGATTCGACCGTCAGGATAGAACAGAAAGGCGGTATTGTACAGCTTCCCATTTTCCTCCACAATATGGGTGCCGCCGATAATATGCATGCCTGTGCTTCGTGCCAAAGAAACGAACAGCTCCTTATACTGCTCCGTATATTGAGGCAGCTCTTCGATCGTCAGCGCTTCCGGATGCCGCTTGCCGCCGCCTATGGACATCAGCTGGGTAGTGAACAGCTCGGGAAATAACACGAAATCGGCTTCGAATTCTTCAGCCGTCTTCACATAATGAGTTACCTGGGCGGCGAATTGTTCGAAGCTTGCGATCGTATGCAGATGATATTGTACAGCGGAAACTCTTAATTTCATCGGTTTCTCTCTCCTATCTTATGTCTCTATTTGTCCGCAGGACCTTCCTCAATCGGGTCAAAAAACAGGATGTGCGGCTTCTTCACGCACCAGGTTGTCATGCACCGTTCATTAGCGACGTTGACCGTCTTGATAGGCTCCAGCATCATGCCTTGCAGCTTCTCGGTCATCTTGACGAGCCGCTCTTCGTCGATAAGAAAGCGGGTCGTTCCGTCCGGCAGCTTGTATCGGTAATCTCCTAGCGGCACAAGGAGCTTCTCCAAGCCAATTGATGACGCCAGTCGCGCAAACAGCAGCCCGCCCGGACGAAGCACGCGCCACAGCTCCATCACCATTTGTTGAAAGTGCGCTTCGTTCGCAGCAAAATGAAGGACGGCGTTGCATATGACGACCTCGAAGCTGTCGTTGGCAAAGCTCATCTTCTCAACCGTTTCCACTCTCGCCTGATCGTCCGACCAGTCCGCGGCCAAAGCACGCCCTTGCTTACGGACCGCTTCGATGGCTTCCTCCGACCGGTCCACCGCATACACTTCATAGCCGCTGCGCAAAAAATAAGTCAAATTCCGGCCGGTGCCGCAGCCGGCATCCAATATTCTCATGTCTTCGGCAATCCGGCCTTTCAACAGCTGGTCGAATAAATAAATATCGATTTCGCCGAATAGTTCGCGAGGGTTCATTCCCCGTATCAGCTCGCTTCCAAAACATTCTATTTTTTTTTGTCATTATACCATCTACAGGGATAGAACACCACGACACGAGCGGGTTTCGGCGCGGTTTACCGCCAGTTATTCCCCGAAATGACAAAAAACCGGCCGGCTGGGTAAGCCGGTCGGCAAGCTTGTTTAGAAATGTATATTTTGAAAATTAACCCCTCATTCACGCCCGCCATCGCTTAATGAGCGTACCCGCCTTTTCCGGCATCGCCTTTGAAATACGATTTCAACGGGACCATGGAGTCATTCGGGACGTAATATTTGAACGGATTGTCGTCAATGACGCCGAGCAGCTGCTTGCGCTCCGGGCTGGCGCCTTGAAGCAGCTTATCCGAAGCCGTTCTGTAATCGATTGGGCGTACCCAGATCGGGCTGTATCCCAGGAACAGCTGCCTGCGCGTAAACGAGGAACGGTTCGGGGCTCCGGCGTGCCACAAGTTTTGTGCAAATAGGAACACATCCCCCGGCTCGCCGCAAATTTGGATTTCCCCCGGCAGCTTATCGTTCACGTTGTGGTGATCAGGCTGAAACGGACGGTTGTGCGAGCCGGGAACAATTTTCGTATTGCCCCGGTCCGGCTGCGACATATCGCTCAAAATGTAGCAGCTCTTGATGTAATATGTGGACGTAATGCCGTTAATACGCGGGAATTGCGGGTGCGGGCCGTCCTGATGCCAGTTGATGAAGCTCTGAGAGGTCGTCTGCTCATCGTTAGGATTCGGCTTGCGGATCGTCAAATGCGATATGTGCAGCTGAATGTTATAACCGAGCAGCTGGACCATCAGCGGGAGTATGGTCGGCTCGTCGATGAGGGAGGCGATCTCCTCGTGACGCTCTACACTGTTATAAATGTTGTAGGCAAGCGCCTCCGGCTCCTCTGCAATGATGCTGTCGATGGCTGCATTCAGAAGTTTGACCTTCTCAGGCGACAGCACGCCGCGCAGCAGCAAATAGCCCTGCTCTTGAAACTGCTCCGTTAATTGATCCATTGAAAGCGATGACGAACTCATTGGAATTTCCCCTCTCTACTCTTATTGTTTCTTTGCCGGAACACCTGGTTATTTCAAATACCCCAGATCCTTCAGCTGCTTTTGGGCCGCATCCAAGTAAGCTTTATAATTCATAGACCCCTCCAGCGTTTTTAGGAAAGCGTCATATTCGCTAAGCGGTCTTTTGCCGTACACGAACTTGGCAAGCTCTTCTTCGATATATCGTCCTGCGTCCGCTGCGTTGTATCCCGTCGGATAATCGACAAACCCTACGAGCGATTGAATTCGCGGCTGTTTGTTGGAAAATTCGATGGATGAAGCCTGCTTGGCGAATTTCACCTGCAAGTAATCCATTTCGGGCCGCCCTGTGAATTGATACAGCCAGAAATATCCGCCTTCTTTGCCCATAAGATCGGTAGGTACAATTTTGCCGCCTTCCACATTGTAATGCTTGCCTTTGACGCCGTACTGAACCAGATTGGAGCCGTCTTTGCCGGAGACGTAGTTGATCAAGTCGAATACCTTTTGCAGCTTCTCCGGATTTTTCTCCAGTGCTTTCGGAATCGCATACAAGCCCGCGGTTTTCCCGATGTCCCATGCGCTCGCGAACTGGCCTCCCGGTCCTTTCAGCGCCCCGATTTGCACCCATTCCGCATTGGGGTTCACAGCTTTGATCTGCTCGACGAATTGATCCTTGGTCATGTTCGGCCAATCGATATAGATGATGCCTGCCTGCCCTTTAATCGCCTTTTGCTGGTGCTGTAAGCCTGAGTTCGCCATGATCTCGGGATCGACCGCTCCGGCGTCCGTCAGCTTCTTAATAAAGCCGAGCGCATCCTTCATTCCCGGATCGTATAACGCGTTCACCAGCTTGCCGTCCTTGAGGTACATGCTGGGACTACCGCCCTCGAATCCGACCCCGAATGCACCGAATACGGTACTGAACGTATCCAGCTTTTGGCCCGTAATCCCCATCGTATCCTTCTTCCCGTTGCCATCCGGGTCTTTCTCGCTGAATGCCTTCGCCACCTCCAGCAGCTCCTCGATCGTCGTCGGCAGCTTCATCCCTAATTTATCGAGCCAATCCTTGCGGATAAAATACGTATTGTACGGAATCGTCGGCGATTTGGCGATGGCGAATACTTTGCCGTTCATCGTTCCTTTCTTCAGGCTTTCCTCGCCGATGAAATCTTTGGCCGGCTTCAGCTTATCCATATAAGGCGTCAGATCGAGAAGCAGACCCTGCTCGGAAAACTGCTTGAGCTGCTGCCGGTCCACTCCGAACAAGTCGGGAAAATTGGCCGACGCCATGCGCACATTCAGCTGGTTCTTGTAATCGTCGCCGGAAGCGTAGACGGTCAGGTTCAAATCCGTGCCCAGCGCTTTGTCCAACTCCTGCTTGATAATGTCCTGATCCGGCGAAGGCAGGCCGTTGCCGGTTTCGATAATGTCGATTTTGACCGGCTTGCCCGGTGTACTCGTCCCGGTATTGCCGCCAGAAGCGGTAGTTGACTCCGGCTTGCCGCCGGAGCATCCCGCCAATGTAGCGCCCCCCAGCATCAACAATGCAAGCAGCCCTGCGAATTGGCTTCTTTTGTTCACTGAAATCCCCTTCTTTCTTGTTATATTGAAGCGGTCGCCCGGGTCCGGCTGCAGTCCGTCTCAGGCTGACCGTCATTCAACCTTTGACTGAACCAAGCAGCATCCCTTTGGTAAAGTGCTTTTGAATAAAAGGATAAATCACAATGATGGGCAAGCTCGCCGTCACGACCGAAGCCATCTGCATCGTCTCGGTAGGCAGCATGTTCTCTGCATTTTCCAGCGGCTGCTGGGTCAGCATCAACAGCTCCCGGATGACTACCTGCAGCGGAAACAGCGTGCGGTCGGTCACGTACATGATCGCCTGAAAAAACTCGTTCCAGTGACCTACCATATAAAACAAGCCGATAGTGAGCAGCGAAGGAACCGATAAAGGGACGACCAGCTGAAGCAAGATGCGAAACTCTCTGGCTCCGTCCATTCGGGCCGATTCGAACAGCTCCTCGGGCAAATTTTCAAAAAAGCTTTTCATCACAAGCACATTGAAGCTCCACACTGCATTAGGCAAAATCATCGCCCACACGGAATCGATCAATCCGAGCGATTTGACGATAAGATACGTCGGAATAATGCCTCCGCTGAACAGCATCGTGAAGACGACCAGCATCAGAAACATGGATCGTCCCGGCAATGCTTTCCGGCTCAACGGATAGGCCATCAGAGCGGTCAATACGAGATTGATAGCGGTTCCAACTATCGTAATGAAGATCGTCACCCAAAAGGCCTGCGGAATGGCGGATTCGGTAAACAGCTTGTGATAGGCGGTAAAGGTGACGGATTGGGGGATCAGGATGAAGCCGCCGTTTTTCAATACTTCAGAGAAAGGGGTGATCGATACGGACACGACGTACATGAGCGGGAATACCGCCGCCAAGCCGGCGAGGCCGAGGATGATGTAAACTACCGTGTCGACCAAACGCTCCTCGAAGCTTTTTACCATATGCCTTCACCCCACTTTCTAGACAAATGGTTCGAACCGATCACGAGCGCCATGCCGATCAGCGATTTGAACAGCCCTACAGCCGCGCCCAGGCTGAAGTTTAACTGCTGCAGGCCGGTACGGAATACCCAGGTGTCCAAGATATCGGCGACCTGATAGACCTGAATGTTGTATAAAATGTAGATTTGATCGAAGCCGGCATCCATTATGTGACCCAGCTTCAGGATCAGGAGCAGCACGATCACGTGCCGGATACCCGGCAGCGTAATGTGCCATATCATCCGTAACCGGCCGGCCCCGTCCACTCGCGCCGCCTCATATAACGTAGGGTCGATCGAGGTCATCGCCGCCAAATAGATGATCGCGCCCCACCCCAGATCCTTCCATATTTCCGAGCCGACGAGGATGATCCGGAAATAATCGAGGGAGGTCATGAATCCGATTGATTGCCCTCCCGCTTCTTCGATCCACCGGTTGAGCAGACCGGAGTTTTGCGACAACAGCGCTATCAGGATACCGTAAATGATGACCCACGATAAGAAATGGGGCATATACGTCAGCGTCTGCACGACTGTCTTGAACCAGCGGACACGGCATTCGTTAAGCAGCAGCGCCATCAGGATCGGCGGTATCGTCCCGAAGACAAGCTTGTATACACTGATAAGGATGGTGTTCACCATCAGCTGCGAAGCATACGGCGAGTTAAAAAACAGCTCAAAATGCTTGTACCATGGATCTGCCCACGGGCTCCCCATAATGCCCTCGAGCATTTGAAAATCTTTGAACGCAATAATGACGCCGTACATCGGGATATACTTGAAAATTACGTAATATAGCACCCCTGGCAGTAGCATGGCGTAGAAGGCCCGAAAGGCCCAAATCTGCTTTCCCGGCCACTTCGACTTTGCCACTCCCGATTGGGACGCCGGCAAGTCTTGAGCGGTCCATTGCTGCTCCACATTGATCACCTCTTCTCCATTGTCAGCGGCTAGCATTTCTATATTTGTAGTATAGCAAGCGCTTACAACGAGAGATATGCAGTGATCCTGCGAAAGTGTTTCAATTGTTGCTAACCTTCATTTCCTCGACGCTTTGCACCGGAAGGACGATGCGTATCAACGTGCCCGACTGAGGGATGCTCGAAATTCGAAGGCCGTATTCCACCCCGTAATGCAGCTGAATCCGCTCCTGGACATTCATGATTCCGATACCGGTAAACCGGTGCTTGCTGGGCGCTTTTCTGCGTTCGGCGAATACGCCGTCGAGCTGCTCTCCGCTCATCCCCACGCCGTTATCGCGCAGATAAATGTACAATCTTCCCCGGCGAACCACGGTTCGAATGCTGATGAGTCCTTCCGTTTTTTTCGGTACAATGCCATGAAATATCGCGTTTTCCACCAAAGGCTGCAGCGTCAGCTTCAGTACCTTGCAAGAAAGAGATAATGGGTCGATGCTACGCTCAATCGTAAACTTATTGCCGTAGCGGACCGTTTGAATATGAGCATACATTCGTAAGCCCTCCAGCTCCTCCTCCAGGCTGACGAACTCATCGCTCTTGTCGAAGCTGAACGAGAGCAAGCCGACCAAGGAACGGATCGTTTCCCTCACCTCGTCAATTTTTCGCTGCTTGGCTAGACTGCTGATGCATGCGAGTGTGTTGTACAAGAAGTGCGGCGCGATTTGGCTTTGCAGCATTTTGAGCTCATACTGCTTCTTTCGCTGCTCCATCTCTCTTGTCTCGGTCAGCAGGTGATGAATCCGTTCCATCATCGCGTTGTAGCTTTTGGCCAGCCGGCCTATTTCATCGTCCTGCTGAACGGATATCGTGGGAAGCACCTCCATATCGTGCACCCGGTCCATTTTGGCTACCAGCTTCCGCACCGGATACGTAACAAAGCGGCTCATCATATACGAGCTCACCAGCAAAATCAACAGCCAAACGAGCGCCGCCGTCTTATAGTTGTTGTACAAAATGATCACGTTTTGATAAAAGAAGCTGTCTTCTATGAACGCGATAAAATACCAGCCAAGCCGGTTCATTCCCGATTTGACGGCGATGAGCTTATCCTTGGCTCCATCCATTTCGGTAATCCCGATAGGCAAATCACTAATTTCCGTTACGAAGTCCTCCTTCAATTCAGGAGGGAACATCGTCGTATCGTAAGGCAGCAGCGTGTAATAAAACAGCGGCCAGCTGGAATCGTACGTATTGACGACGTTGCTCTTGTTCGTAATGATCGTAAACGTCTGATCCTTGGAATTCATGAACTGCGCCAACGTATTCGTCAGCTTCACCAGGTCGATTTCGATGACAGCCATGCCTTTCATGGCTCCCCCCGATTTGGAAATAATAGGAAGAACAAAGGCTACCGTTCTGCCTGACAAGGGGGATTCGTAGGGCTCGCTGATGAAGACGCCGTAGCTTCTTTGCGCCTGCGAATACAGCTTGGTCAAATACGGATTTCCGATAATATCCAAATAGACCTGCGTATTGGACAGCGCTTTGCCGTCGGAGCGGACAAGGTACAACGTTCGGTACAGCGTGCTGTTCTTCTCCGCATATTGGCGAAGCACACGGACCGCCTCCTCCTCGTGCCCTTCGTCCAGCAGGTCGTCTCTTGTAGACAACAGGAGCAAGATGTTCTGTACATTGTCCAAATAGGCGTTCAAATACAAATTGGTCCGGTCGATAATAATCTGTGCGTCCGAAAGCACCTGCTTGCGGAACAGCTGCTCCGCATCCTGCAAATTGTTCCATGCAAGCAGACCAAAAAGCACTGACGTTCCCATAAACAGAAACAGAAAGTGCTTCATCGCCATGCTCCAGCCGTTAATCCATCGAAGTCCCCGTTGTATCATCACATTCAACCTTTCTTGTACTCCGTCGGAGAAACCCCGGTCCGGTTGCGGAATAGAACCGAAAAATATCGGTAGCTTGGAATTCCAACCTGCTCGGCTACTTCATATACTTTCAATGTCGTTGATTTCAGCAAGTGCACCGCTTTGTCCATCCGAAGCCGCGTCACATACTCGTTGAACGACTCCCCCACTTCCTCCCGAAACAGACGGCTGAAGTAAAACGAGCTCAGTCCGACATCCTCCGCAATTTGCGTAAGTGTGATCGGCTCCGCAAGCCGATCGGCTATCCGCTGCTTCGCCAGGACAATCTCCTTGCGGCATTTGCCTTGTGAGACCGGAACGCTCTCCAGCTCTCTCGATATATGCGCTGTTAATTCTTCGAGCGTTGGAGACAGCAATATGCTGTGCATCGAAGCCGCATCATCGGCTCCGCCTTCTTCCTCCTCCGGCTTGGACCACTCCGTGCGGAGCTTTAGTATCCACCGTTTAAGCTGCTCCGGCTCCGGGCGGCATTGCTCCGCCCATGTAGGGAACGATTGGCGGAAAAATTGCGCCAGCTGTCCGGAGGAAGCCGCCGCTTTACGGATCGATGTCGTCAGCTTCTCTTTATCCGCTGCATCCCGGTTGCCGCTCTGAAAGCCCCGCTCGATGTCGTAGACTGTTCCCGAACGGTCGTAAAATAAGACGCCACCCGGAATTTGGGTTCCGGCTGCTGAACGCAGCAAGCTGTCTGAACCGTCGATCTCGGGCCCCAGCAGAGCATAATAGCGGATTGCGTCGCTGATATAAGACAGCCTGCGCTCCATTTCCTCGTGAAGCTTGGCTAGAAACTCCTTTACTTTTGACAAAAGCTCCGTTCGGGACGGTGACTCTTCACGCTCCGCCAAAAGTAAATAGTTCATGCTCTCCAATGGAATCCAGTGGCGGATGAATCCCTCTGTGCCTCTCCATTCTCCCAGTAAGGACTGCAGCTCACGCTGGACATACAGCTCATCGGCCTCCCGGACACATACGCAAAGCCGCACAATAGTCGCCGGCCACTTTACGCCCCACTGCTGCAGGGGACCGGTAACCTCACGCTCGATGCCGCCATCCAGCACCTCCATGCCTGAATAATGCGTGAGCCATTTGGAGATGTCCCATCGCAGGCGGTCCGACTCATTGTGGCGGTGATTGCGCTCTCGCGCTATCGCGAGCCGGGCTTTATCCAGCACTTGAACCATGTCGGAATCAAGCAGCGACACTTTGATTAAATACTCCAATGCGCCCCACTTCAATGCCTCCCGAGCATATTCAAAATCGCTGTGGCATGTCAGTACGACAACTTGCGTATAAGGAAATTGCTGTTTGATGCTGCGGAACAAGTCCAGTCCGTTCATGACCGGCATTGTAATGTCGGTTATAACCAGATCCGGCGTCAGCTTGCGGCACAGGTCCAGCGCTTCTTCACCGTTCTCGGCTTCACCTACAAGCTCGGCGTGATGCTGCCGCCATGGAAACGATCGAAGCTCCTCACGAAGCGGCAGCTCGTCATCTACAACCAATACGTTCAATGGCAGCGAACCGGATTGACCCATCATCTGCTTTGCCCCCATTCCATTACATTTAAGCGCTTTCAACGATCTACACTATAATGATAACACACCCTGAAGGGATAACTTATACAGGAATTTTGCGAAAATGTATAAAAAACAGCGGCTCATGGCAGATAGAACACAGACCGAAGCAAGCGGCAGCAGGCATTTCGCGAACCCATGCGTTGAAATAATTACCGTTTTGGTCGGGCATACTACGAACCGTGAAAGGAGGTTCTTTCCCTATGAATGACAACTTAACCGGAGATACGACCAGTTGGGTTAACAAGCTTCACGACACCCAGCAAAAAGACGAAAAAAACCGCAAGCAGCAAGGAAGCGGCCATCCCGAAAAGGCGCTGCCGACCGAGCAGCACCGCAAGGGCAACTAGCCGCTTGCGAAATCGTGATTCCACGAATTACACGTGGAGCGATCGGTTCCGCTCGGGAAGCCGCCTAGGCCGCCATTCCCGCACGAACAAGCAAAGAAGCACCCCGAACGCGGGGTGCTTCTTCTATTTATACATGCTCGAGCCAGTGAAGCTCCTCCGGAGTGAGCCGGATCAGCGCGCCGTCACGGCAGGATTCCAGCTCGGAGCGGTCTCTCGCTCCGATCAGCGCCCCCGTCGGGAACGGCTGATTGATCACATAAGCCAGAGCAATCTGGATCATGGAGACTCCCTTTTGCGCCGCCAACTCTTGGGCGCGGCGAAGTCGTTCCCAGTTCGCGTCGCTGTAATAGACGCGCACGATCTCTTTGTTGTCCAGCACTTCCGGCGAGAATCGGCCGGTGAAGAAGCCTCTTGCCTGCGAGGACCAGGACAACAGCGGCATCTGTGTCCGCTCATGCCAGGCGCAGGTTTCCGTGTCGGCCGATACGCAGCCTTTCCAATGCGGCTCGTTCGGCTTGGCAAGACTCAGGTTAGGGCTGCTGAAGGTGAAGCCCTGCAGGCCGTTGGCGGCGGCGTAATCGTTCGCCTCCTGCATTCTTTCGTGCGTCCAGTTGGAGGCGCCGATCGCGTGAAGGCGTCCCGCTTGAATATGCTCGTTCAAGCAGTCGATAATCACCTTCACCGGTACTTCCACATCGTCCCGGTGAAGGGCGTACAAATCGATGTAATCGGTTCCGAGCCGTTTCAAGCTTGTAGCCAGATCGCTTGCGATGGCTTCGGGATTCACGCGCGGCCCATCCGCATTATGGTGAGCCCCTTTGGTCAAGATGACGACCTGATCCCGGTTGCCCCGCTCTTTCATCCATTTGCCGATCGTCTCTTCGCTTTGCCCGCCGCAATATATATGCGCCGTATCGATCGTGTTGCCGCCGATCTCGAAATAATTGTCCAACACATTGCAGACGGTATCGTATACGTCATGAGTGAAAAAATCAGTACCTTGAATCAGGTTGGATACGGGCTTACGCGAACCTTGAATTTGAATGGTTTCCATGGATACGGCTCCTCCTTAGGACAATACAACGCGTACGCGTTCTTGTGCGGATTTCAAGCAAGCATCAATGACTTTCATATTCAGAACGGCATCGGACGGCTCAAACCGCTGAGGCTTTCCTTCCAGAACACTACGGCCCAAATCGTCAGCCTGCAGCGCATACTGATTCACGTATGGAACGGCTACCTCTCTGCGCTCACCCTTGGCGATGACAAAGAAGTGATCGTCGGCATTTTGACGGGAAACATAGGCGCTAGGCACTTCGATGCGTCCGTCGGTCCCGATAACCTCCAACACATTGCGTCCTGCCGCCCACATCCCGCAATCGAAGGTCAGCGCTACGCTGTCAGGGAATTCCAGCAAGCCGGCTGCCATCATATCGACGTGATCATGATCCGGCGAGAAGAATGCATGAACGGTAGCGGCTTGCGGCTCTTGCTCAAGCAGGAAGCGCGCTGCGCTGATCGGATACACGCCGACATCGTACAAGGATCCGCCGCCCATAAACTGCTTGTAGCGGACATTGTTCGCGTCCTTCGCGTTGTTGAAGGTGAAAGCTCCGTGAATGCCCCGAATCGTCCCGATCTCCCCGGAACGGATAATCTCTTTAATCATCTCGTAACGCGGATGATGACGGTACATGAACGCTTCCGCCAGCTTCACGCCTGCTTTGGCGCATGCAGCAACCATCTCTTCGGTTTCTTCCGCATTCAAAGCAATCGGCTTCTCGCACAGCACATGCTTGCCTGCTTCCGCCGCACGGATTGTCCACTCCTTATGCAAATGGTTCGGAAGCGGAATGTAAACGGCATCAATTGTGTCATCAGCCAAAATCGCCTCGTAGCTTCCATACGATTTCGGAATGTTAAGCTGCGCTGCAGTCTCTCTCGCTTTCTGCTCGTCACGGCTGGCAATTGCCGTAACCTCACCCGTTTGCGATTGTTGAATGCCTGGAATGACCGCCCTTTTTGCAATTCCGGCGCATCCCAGAACGCCCCAACGCAATTTCCCTTGACTCATTACGATTCCAGCTCCTTTTTTGAAGAAAGAATATGTAGTACTTTATTGCTATTATATTGAACTATAATTAAAATGAAAATAGTAGCTTTTTGCACATCGATATAACAATATTGTCATCACTGGAGCTGAAAATAATGAGAAGACAACGGCTGCTCCCCACCTTGACGGAGCATGCATACTTTTGCCTGCCCGAATCCGTCGGCTGGTACATAGACGAGCCCGGACACACGGTTTCCCGCCAGGAAGGAGCCTTGAATAATTTCAGCATCCATCTGATTGTCGGAGGCAAAGGCTATTTGGAGACGGACAACGAGGTATATACATTGCAGACGGGCGACGCCTTCTTGTATTTCCCCCTGCAGGAGCAATCGTACTATTCCTGCCCGGATGATCCGTGGGACGTCCGCTGGGTTCATTTTTACGGCTCCAAGGTGAAGGATTATTTGTTGGAAAGCGGCCTGCACCGCTCTCATCTATGGACCCTCCGCCAATGGAAGCCTCTGGAGCAGGCATTGCACGATCTGCTGCTGGAAGCGGAGGAAAACACCTTTTTCCAGCTCACCAGGCTGTCCACTTTGACTTATTCCGTTATCGCCGAGTTCGTCAATCAAGCCGCTCCGCTTACTTCGAATAAAAGCATGGAGACGACCGACCGGATTGTTCAGCTACTCCCTCTGCTCCAGCAGGAGGCATGCAAGCCGTTCGAGCTTGATTATTGGGCCCAGCAGGCCGGGATCAGCACTTATTACTTTTGCAAGCTGTTTAAGAAGGTTACGCAAATGACCCCCATGACGTTCGTCACGTTATGCAGGCTGCAGATCAGCAAGCAGTGGCTATTGGAAAAAAGCGACCTGCCGATTCGGCAGATCGCTCTGGATGCCGGCTATCCCAGCACAAGCTATTTTAACAAAAGGTTTCTTGAACAAGAAGGCATGACGCCGACGGAGTACCGGGAGCTGTATTGGAAATGATCATGACCTGGCACACTCCCTGCTGCCGAAACGAAGCAGGATAAAGCTAAGGTGGCGGTACATCTCCACGCGTTCCGAATGACTTATGGATAACTTAAGGATGATAGCGGCACGCACGGTTCCTTCCTTCTTGCTTTGCGCGGTACAGCGCTTTGTCCGCCATCGACACGATATCCTGCGGCTCCGCTCCCGGGTACGGAATGATCGAGGCCACTCCCAGGCTGACCGTGAGATGCTGCCCCGCCTTGGAGCCGATATGCTGAATGCGCAAGGCTGCGACAGCCTCCCTGATGTTCTCTGCAGCCTGCATCGCTTGCTCCAGCTTGGTCGCAGGCAGGATAACCGCGAATTCTTCGCCTCCATACCGGGCCGGATAATCGTTCTCCTGCCGGACGGACGCTGCAATGGCCGCAGCCACCTGCTTTAGGCATTGGTCTCCTCCCAAATGACTGTACGTGTCGTTGTATCGTTTGAAATAATCGATATCCAGCAAAATGAAGGATAACGCCTGCGAATGGCTAACGGCATGATCCCAGCACTCCCTCAGCGATTCGTCCAGGGAGCGACGATTCGGAATTTGCGTCAGTCCGTCCAATCTTGACAATTGGCACAGCATCCGGTTGGCCTCCATCAGCTTCGCTTCTGCGAGCTTTTTCTGGGTCACATCCGCGATAACGAATAAGTAGCTGTTCATGCTGCTGCCATTTTCTCTGACCTGGCTGATCATCACGCTCACATCGATCGACTGGCCGCCCTGCTTCGTGAACGTCCATTCCTTCTCCGCTGCTTCCCCTTGTATCTCCGCCTCCATCAATGGATCAGCATGAACGATACTCCTATACTTCGGCCGTTCCCCATACCCGGCTTCGTCTTCGGGCACCAGCGCGATCTCCCGATCCTGCGCAAGCAGCACGACAGTCAGCTTGTCCACCGTCTCCTGTGCCCGATAGCCCAGCATCTTCTCCGCTCCGCTGTTGAACATCGTGACCTTCCCGCGTTCATCCGTAACAAGGAATGCCAAATCCGAAGGGGCATGAAAAATCGCTTCATGCAAAGACGCGAGCCGCCGGTACCTTGCTTCGCTTCGCTCCAGCTGAACGACCAGCTCGTCGGCATTGTGCAAATGTCGGATCAACCCGGCGACAAAGAGTCCGCCGAGCGTTATTAACGTCGTGAAGGACACGATAATATGGCTGGCCGGATTCATGTCGAACAGCCAGAATAGGCTTCCCGATATGACCAAAGCACTCATGAAAATGGACATCATCCATCTTTTCCAGTAATGTTGTATGTAATGGGCAATCATTCCGCTGCCCGCTCCGACGATCAAGGCCGTTGCCGCAGCGGTGAGGGACGACTTGTTCATCCCGCCGAACAACGTGATTCGGCCTAACCCGATAATGATGCCTGACAGCAGGGAAGCGTGAATGCCGCCGAATTGCGCCGCCGCCAAAATAATGATTTGCCTCAAATCCAATATGGTTACGTTGTCAATGTGGACGCTGAAATACATGAGCACGATGCCGAATAGGCCATGCAGCGCTCCTACCTTCCATCGGTACGCCTTGTCGTTCAGGCCAAGCGGTGCCGCCGGTTTAAGCAGTCTGCTTGACAAAAAAATAAATGCGGTTAATAATGCCAAATTGACAATCAAATCTTTGGTCATACGGCTCACCTCTCAGCAACTTTCATTTCATCGTATCACCGATTTTTTAGGAAAGTATTAGATACATTTCAACAATATTTGACAAAGGAGTCCCTAATCCCGTTATGAAATCACTTGTACTTGCCGAAAAGCCGAGCGTTGCTAAAGAAATAGCGCGGGTCCTAGGCTGCAACCAAAAGCAAAAGCATTACATGGAAGGTCCCAAGCACGTAGTTACCTGGGCGCTGGGCCATCTGGTCACGTTAGCCGAGCCCGAGGATTACGACGCCAAATATAAAGCGTGGAATCTCGAAGATCTCCCTCTTCTCCCCGAGCGGATGAAGCTGAAGGTCATCAAGGAAACGACGCCTCAATTCCGGGCAATTCAACAGCTGGCTCAGCGCAGCGATCTGGAGCAGCTCATTATCGCCACGGATGCCGGACGCGAGGGCGAGCTCGTAGCCCGGTGGATTATGGAGCTCATTCGCTGGCGCAAGCCGTTTGTGCGCTTGTGGATTTCGTCCCAAACCGATAAAGCGATCCGCGACGGCTTCGCCAGCCTGAAGCCGGGACGCAATTACGATGCGTTGTTCCAATCCGCCGTTTGCCGCGCAGAAGCGGATTGGCTGATCGGACTCAATTTGACGCGGGCGCTGACGTGCAAATATAATGCACAGCTGGCTGCAGGGCGCGTACAAACGCCTACGCTGGCGATGCTGATGAATCGAGAGAAGGAAATTCGAAGCTTCCAGTCCAAAGATTACTGGCTGCTGAAGGCCCAGCTTCCGGGCTTCCAGGCGTGGTGGCGCAGCAAGCAGCAACCGGACGGACGCTGGTACGATAAAGAAGCGGCAGACGCCATGGTGCAGCGTCTTCAGAAGAGCAAGGCTGTCGTAGCGGAATTGAAAGTATCCGAGAAGACCGAGCCGCAGCCGCTGGCCTATGATTTGACGGAGCTGCAGCGGGACGCCAACAAGAAGTACGGCTTCTCTGCCAAGCAGACGTCGAACGTGCTGCAGAAGCTGTATGAGCAGCATAAGCTGGTTACTTATCCGCGGACGGATTCGCGTTACCTGACTTCGGACATGGTATCGACCCTGCCGGCGCGTCTAGAAAGTCTTACGGTGCAGCCGTATGCACCGCTCGTCAAGCCGCTGCTCCGCAAGCCGCTGCCGGTTACCAAGCGGATTGTCGATGACAGCAAAGTGTCCGATCACCATGCCATCATCCCGACGGAGCAAGCGCCTCTTCTTCATACGCTGAGTGCGGATGAGCGCAAACTGTACGATTTGATCGTGCGCCGCTTCATCGCATTGTTTTATCCCGTATTCCGCTATGACGAGACTTCTGTGACAGTAGAGCTGGGCGGAGAGCGTTTTTATGCCAAAGGCAGGGTTACGAAGGATGCCGGCTGGAAAGCTCTCTACGGTCAGGACACGGCATCAACGTCCTCCGATAACGATCAGGATGAGGACAATGAGCTCGATTCGCAGCGGCAATCGCTGCCGGCGCTGAAGCTCGGCGAAACGCTTCGTGAAGCCCAGTGCAGCTTGGAAAAGCGCCAGACTCAGCCTCCCGCCCGATATACGGAAGCCGCCTTGTTATCGGTAATGGAAAAGAATAACCTCGGTACGCCGGCCACCCGCGCCGACATCATCGAGAAGCTGCTTCAGACGGATACGATCGAGCGCAAGATGAACACGCTCCAGCCTACCGGCAAAGGCGCCCAGCTTATTGAGCTTGTGGCTCCAACGCTCCGTTCGCCGGAATTGACGGCCCGCTGGGAACAGGAGCTGGAGAGAATTGCCAAAGGAAACGGCAATATGAAGACTTTCCTTCAAGGGATACGCGAGCAGGCGACATCGATGGTTCGCGAGGTTAAGAACAGCACGACCGAGTACAAGCCTCATAACCTCACTCATTCCAAATGTCCGGAATGCGGCAAAGCACTTCAGGAAATCAAGGGCAAGCGAGGGAAAATGCTCGTCTGCATCGACCGGGAATGCGGGTACAAACGGGCGGGCGAGCCGATGCTCTCCAATAAGAGATGTGCGCAATGCCATAAAAAGATGGAAATCCATACCGGCAAAGCCGGGAAATACGCGCAATGCCGATCCTGCAACGTGATCGAGATGCTGAATGACGAATCGCGCGCGGGCGGGAAAGCCGCCAAACGGAACAGCAAGCAAATGATTCAACAATTCAGCGATAATGTGAATATCGGGTCCAGCCTTGGGGATGCTCTCAAAGCTGCGCTCAATAAACAAAAAGAAGATTGAGGCTCCCATGCCCAATCTTCTTTTTCCTTTTCTATAGGCGCCTTTGCGGCAAGGCAAAACAAGATAAATCAAGCCCTGCACTCCACCGCGCTATCATCCTGAGCTAAATTCCCGCAGCGCTCAGCAGCTTCTGCTTCGCTTGTAGCTCGTAGTAATCGCGCAGCTGGTTTTTCTCCGCTTCCGTGAATTGATACTCGCAATCACGTCCTTCGTCCTGAGGAACGATCTGGACGATATCGCCGGAGTACGTACAGATAAGCAGCGCGCTCAAGTCACTAATATCTTCGGGCAATTCGCCCCGATCCGGCAGATCAAACCGGACCTCCACATCGATCCATTGCTCGTCGCGCAAATCGATGGTCGAGCGCATATTCATAAATCTCAGCTCTCGAATATCTACGGAGCCGTACGCTATCATGCAATCCACCTCTTCCTACAAGCCAAGCCTGCGCTCATTTCAACGCCTTTTTTTTGCCTACAAGATCTTGCAACGCCATATCGATATATGGAAATTGATAATGGAACTCGTATTCGGTCGCCAAATAAGGGAATACTTTTTGCCCTTCCAATATCAGTGTCGACAGTTCTCCGAACAGCAGCTTCATGACAAACCCCGGCACCGGAAACAAATGCGGTCTATGCAGCACTTTGCCTAATGTCCGGCCGAACTCGTCGTTAGTCACCGGATGCGGAGCCGTCGCGTTCACTTGCTCTATGATATCGTCGTTCTGTATACAGAACTCGATCAAACGGCATAGATCATGAATATGGATCCAGGACATCACCTGCTTGCCGCTGCCTATTCTTCCTCCTACGCCCAGCTTATACGGCAGCAGCATCCGCGGGAATGCGCCTCCGTCGTTCCCCAGAACGAGACCGAGCCGCAGCTTCACGAGACGGGTACCCCGAATCTGCTTCATTGCTTCCTCCCACTGTTGAACCACTCCGGACAGGAAGTCCATGACACGCGGCTCGCTGTGCTCTACGAACGATTCGGTTTCCGATGTTCCGTAGATGGAAATGCCGGATGCGTTCACAACGACTTCGGGCTTCTTCTCCATTCGTGATACGATATCGGCTATTTGTGCTACGGATTCGAGTCTCGACTGCAGAATCCGTTCTTTCGCTGCATTCGTCCATCGCTGGTTAATGGTCTCCCCGGCCAAATTCACGATAACGTCGGTTCCCTCCATCACCTTAACGTCGGATTTCAGGTCCGACCAGGTTACATTGCGGATTAACGCATGATTGGACGCACGACGCTGACGCGATATGAGGATCAGGGATATTTTCCGTTCCAAAAAATATCGAATCAAATGCTGTCCGATAAACCCGGAACCGCCTGCAATGGCAATCTTCATGTAGGATTACTCACCTTCACCAATAAATTTGAATAAGTTACCATCATTATATACCAAACCCGCCCATAAGCAAAAAAAAAAAGCACAAACCGAATCGCTTCGGCTTGTGCCTTTTGTCGTTACATTTCGTCAGTCCATCTAATACCCTTTAATGATGGATTTCCTTAAGGTTTATCGTTCGGGTCTGTCGGGAGGCTCTTCATGTGCTTGAACATCTTCACGGATTTGCCTACAAGATCACTGCCTTGAGGAACCATCTCCGCCGTGATCAGCACCTCTTCAGGCTGTCCCATTTCTTCCCCGTCCGTAAATCCGTCTCCATCCGTATCTCTTCCAGTCACCGGATCGATGCTTGTTTTGACCAGCATCCCGTTGGCAAGGAGCATACCTGTTACTTCGTAATAATCATCGAGACCGTCGTTGTCCGTATCTACGGGCTCATTGTGGCGGGTTGTTTCCACAACGGTACGGAACGAGTTTTCCAGCTCTTCGGCCGTCAGAACCTGGAAGTATTGGCCGCCGCCCAAGTACGCCATTTTTTGCAAATACGCCTGGTCGACTTCCCTGCTTAAGCCCATCGTGACAAGCGTCACTCCGCTTCCGTACGCCGTTTGTATCATGTTCCAGTCTTTCTCCATCTGATCGGAATCCTGACCGTCCGTCAGAACCACGGCAACATAACGGTGATTCGGATCGCCGTTGCTGGCGAACTGCTCGAATGCAAGCTTCAAGCCCGAGAAAATATTGGTTCCGCCGGAGCTGTCGATGTTATATACAGCTCTGGCAACCGTAGCCCCGTCCGCCGAGAAGGTGGCGAAAACCCGGGCGGCATTGTCAAAATCGATGATAGCCGCGCGGTCCGACTCGGAATGAACGGTATTCGTATATACGCTGCCCAATACCGTTACGGTCTCCGTACGGAGTGGAGACGAAGGGTTATAATTGAGGCTGTATACAAGATCCGTTACCGCCTTCTTCCGCAAATCGTCGGGATCGTTCCACGTCATGCTTCCCGAGCTGTCGATAATGAAGGCATAGTCAACATAGGGCTTGTACACGCCCTCGGAGACGGAAAGGCTGTTTTTCCACGCTTGCTCCCAAGCCAGCTTGTCGATCAACACATATTTGCTGTTATGATTCGTCGTGAAGCTGATCGATCCGGTAGCATTGTCGTAGGAGGTTTGCAGGAACTCGAAGGAATGCGTCGTTTCATTAAAATACGCTGCAACCAGATTCGCTTTGTTCACGCTGGAATCTACATTTACACTCAATGTAGCGCTGGAGAA
The DNA here is from genome assembly GCF_042793215.1 of Paenibacillus sp. NPDC056579. NCBI lineage: Bacteria > Bacillati > Bacillota > Bacilli > Caryophanales > Paenibacillaceae > Paenibacillus > Paenibacillus sp. NPDC056579. The sequence goes on along the minus strand of NZ_JBHTVD010000001.1, from coordinate 355,736 downwards.
CGTCTTGCCGTTCGTTGTAAACTCGAGAACCGGGCCTGTAATCCCCGGCACGACGATCCCCGCGGTGCGGAACGTAGTTTCCTGCGGCTCGGCCGTAACGGAGATATCGGCAGCATTCCCCGTGAAGCCGGTCAGATTCAAACCGGTCAATTCGACTTTGTTGCCTTGACCGTCCGTACCCGCTATCGGGCTGCCTTTGCCCACGGAAGCAATAAGATCGGCTCCGCTCAAGCTGATCGTTACGCCGCTGTCGCCGCGTCTCCCGCTTCCGCCGCCCGAGCCGGATCCAGCGCCGGCAGCCGGCGGTTCAGGCGTCACTACAGGGTCAGTCTTGCCGGCTTCCTCTTTGGGAGCTTCAGCCGACCCTTCCTGACTTTTCATATATCTGGCAATAACCGTCATCGATTCGGCGCGTGTAGCCGAAGCCGCCGGCTTGAACCAAGTCTTCCCTTGCTCCTGAACGCCTTCCACCAGCTTCAGGGAAGCCGCTGTCTTAATAGTAGGGTACGCCCAATAATCCGACGCTACATCGGCGAAGGACAAGGTCTCTCCCTGCTTCTCCTGAAGCTTGTAGGCACGAACCAGCATAGTTGCAAGCTCGGCACGGCTAATAGGGGAATCCGGCCTGAAATTGCCGTCCTCGTAGCCGTCGACCCATCCTTCTTTTTTAGCCGTTTCCACATACTTGTAAGCCCAATGGCTTGCGCCTACATCTTGGAATGAAGCCGTTTGACCGGCTGCACCGTCTTTCTTGAGCGCACCGACCAGAATTTTCATATACTCCGCTCTCGTAATGGTCTGGTCGGGCAAGATCCATCGTTTCCCGTCCTTCTCCACCCCGTCGACAATGCCTTTCGCCGATAAATAATCGACGTATTCCTTGGCCCAATGGCCTTCCGCATCGGCAAAAGCCGCCTTAGACGCTTCGGCGCCCAGCGCCCCCGACCAGCCTGAACCGATCGTAATACAGCATGCAATTGCGGAAACCAACGCTTTTCTTAGTCTTGGCTGCATCCCTTCATCCATCCTTATGTGTTTATGTAGTCAATGCATCGACATTATATTACAGGATTTTTCAAGCTATCAATCGGTTTCGTTCATTTTGTGGTAAAGTTAACATTATGACCGCTCATTCGACTGCCGGGCAGGGCAAACGCAGTTGTCATATTATTTCGCCTACCTATATAATAGGACTAAACGGAGGGTAGTCTATGAATAAAAACAATGAATCGCTGGAGCAGTTCATTTCCCATATGCAAACGATAAATCGCCATTTGCGGTCCAAGGTGTTCGATCAGCAGCCGGATGCCCTCACGCGCGTCCAATGGATGCTGCTGAAGCATCTTGACCGGCATGGCACACGCACGATCGGCCAGCTTGCCGTTCATCTCGACGTAAGACCGAGTACCATGTCGCAAATGATCGACCGGCTGGAAAAAGCAACGCTTGTCTATCGCGAGAGCAGCCAACCGGATGCCAGGGTAAAGAATGTCGCCTTGACCGATGAAGGCAAACAAATGATCCGAAGCAAGGAAGCTCTTTGGATGGAAGCCCTGAACGATTCGTTCAACCAGTTCACGGAGCAGGAAAAAGCAGATTTGATCGGGTATATGGAGCGGCTGACAGGACAATTGTGCAAAAACATGCGGAACTAACGATTCTCCTTTTGAAACGGTTACTGCATTACGTGCGAAACGGGTCGAATAGTGTCCTTTTTTACATTTTCCTGTTGCTACCTTTTCGCGTAATCGGTAAAATATAATTAATTGGAAGTAATCGGAGGATACCCGCTTGTTATTGACCATAAACAATATTCAAATGCAAAAATGGTACGATCACGAGCCGTTCACTATCTACCGCGGCCTCAACCTTTCCACGGGTCAGAAGTATTGGATCAAGATGCTTACTGATGAGTATCCGTCGCAGCATGAGATCGAATGGATTACAAACGAATACGAGAACGGAAAGCGCATCCGACTGGAGGAGCTGCTCCAGCCGCTCCGGCTTGATTCTTATCATAGTACGATGATGCTGGTAATGGAGCACTCGGAAGGACAACCGCTTTCTCAGCTTACAGCTTCGGGTCCGATGGAATTGAAGCTCTTTTTGTTTTTGTCCGTTTCGATGACTGAAATCATCCGCAAGCTGCATCAGCTCAAATACGTTCATTTGAATGTATCGTCGAACGCCTTTATCGTCCAGCCTGCCTACCATAAAGTACAGTTGACCGATCTGAATGCAGCATATTCTCTCGATTCAGCGGCCGGTCTCAAGCCTACGGCCGAGCTGAGAGGCATCCGCTTGCCGTTTATGGCACCCGAGCAATTCGGACGCATGGACCGGAATATCGACTATAGAACCGACGTGTATTCTCTCGGCGTCGTTTTCTATGAAATGCTCACAGGAGAACGGCCCTTTTCTGCAAACGATACCACGGAATGGATCCATCACCATATGGCGAAACAGCCCGTCGCGCCTCATAAAGCCATTCCTTCCATTCCGAAGCCCGTATCGGATATCGTGATGAAATGTCTCGCCAAGCACCCAGAGCACCGGTATCAAAGCGCGTTCGCCTTGAAAAGCGATCTCGAGGCGTGCCTGACGATACTGCTTCAGGAAGGAAAGCTTGACCAGTCACCTATTGAAGTCGGTCAGGCGGCAGATATTTTCAAAATTTCCGATTCGCTGTACGGACGGGAGCAGGAGCTGCAGGACCTGCGCAACGCTTATCACCGCGCACTGCTCGGAAGCAACGAGATGGTGTTCGTATCCGGCTTGTCCGGAGTCGGCAAGTCGTACCTGATTCAGGAATTCCAAAAGTCCATTCTCAAGGAAGAGGGACTGTTTATTTCCGGCAAGTTCGAGCAGTTCAAACGCGATACTCCTTTTCAGGCGATTGCTCAAGCAGGCTTGCAATTAATTCAATATTTGCTGTCGCTAAGCGATGAGCCTTTTCAAATATGGAAACGAAAAATATTGGATGCCGTCGGCCCGAACGGACACATCTTGATCGATGTAATTCCGGAAATGGAAAAGGTGATCGGCCCGCAGCCGCTTCTATCGAAGCTCCCTCCGGCCGAGATGCATAATCGTTTTCTGATTACGGTACAGCAGTTCATCTCCGTGTTTGCGACGAAAGAGAACCCTCTCATCGTCTTTATCGACGATTTGCAGTGGGCGGACCCAGCCTCCCTTCAACTGCTGCAGGACTTGTCTTCACAGCCCAGCACCAATTGCTGCTTATTTATCGGCACCTATCGCAGCAACGATGTGACGGAGGCTCATCCGCTGCGCTGGCTGATCGACAAGCTGGATCGCATGCATCATATCCAGCTGGTGAACATCGAGCTGGAGCCGCTGGACATCCTCGATGTGAGGCACCTGCTGCACGATACGCTGCGCAAAGTGTCCGACGACCAGGTTAACGAGCTCGCAGACATCATCATCGAGAAAACGAAAGGGAACCCGTTTTTTACGAAGCAGTTCCTCCGCTCGCTGTACGACCACCAGCTGGTGCAGTTCAACTATGAAATCGGCATGTGGCAGTGGGATCTCGGCAAAATCCAGGAGCTCCACATTACCGACAACGTCGTCGATTTCATGATTAACAAAATTCGCCGGCTGCCGGATCAAGTACAGCAGCTGTTAATGCAGGCCGCCTGTATCGGCCACATATTCAATACCGACCTGCTTGCGCTGGCTGCCTCACAGGAAGCTTCGGCCGTCGACGCCGCATTACAGCAGGCGGTAAAGGAAGGCTTGCTGATGCCCGTCAAAGCCGATGAGGCCAAAGGGTCGGCGGGCAAGTATAGCTTCCTGCACGACCGGGTGCATCAAGCCGTCTATTCCATGGTGCCCAAGCTCCAGAAGAAGGAGCTCCATTACCATGTCGGCAAGCTGCTGTACACTACTCTCTCCCCCGAAGAGCTGGAAGAGCATCTGTTCGATGTAGCCAATCAGTTTAACCAGGGGAAGGAGCTGTTGACGACAACCAGGGACCGGGAACGTCTTGCGGAGTTCAACGTTCGCGCGAGCCGGAAGGCCAAAGCGAATACCGCTTATGAGACCGCCTTGAAGTATGTCACCCATAGTGTCCAATTACTGGATACGAATAGCTGGAACCATCAATATGATCTGACGTTCTCGATCTATTTGGAGCTTGCCGAGCTGGAATATTTGTGCGGTCATTTCGAAGAGGCGAAACGTTCGTTCCAGCTCATTTTGAGCCATGCCAGCACAAGAATGGAAAAAGCCGACGCCTACAACCTGATGATGGTACTCTATACGAATCTCGGGCTGCATGAGCAAGCTCTGGAGATGGGCCTCGAAGGGCTGCGCCTGTTCGGCATCCCGCTTCAGTCGACCATTAGCCGCTCCTCCATCCTGCTTGAGCTGGCCAAGACCAAATGGAACATGATCGCCAAGCAGCCGGAGGATTTGTTCGATCTGCCCAAAATGATCGATCCCGATCATAAAGCGGTGGTCAGGCTGATGATCAATCTGATCGCGCCGTCGTATTTCTTGAACTCGGATTTATACGTGTTTCTGATGATGAAGCTGTTTAACTTCTCGCTCAGATACGGGAACTCCGAGGGCTCGTCGCTGGCCTACTCTACCTACGGTGTTATCATCAGCTCTCTATTCGGCGATGTGAAGGGCGGCGCCAAATTCGGCAAAGCAGGCTTGCTGCTGTGCGACAGCTTCGACCATTTGCCTATCAAATGCAAGGTGTACTTCGGCTTCGGCGCCTTTACGAACAACGTGACGCAGCACATCGAATCCAATGTGCTCTATTTGAAAAAGGCGTATCAGTTCGGCGTCGAATCGGGGGATTTCGTGTACGGAGGGTACTCCATTACGTTCAGCTTTTTCCTTCGGCTGTATAAGGGCGACCATCTGGGAGAGGTATATACCGAGACGGAGCTGTATCATTCGTTCGTTGACCGGTCCCAGGACAAAGATACGATTTATATCCTGCTTGTCCTGCAGCGGTTCATGCTGTTTATGAAGGACGAACCGGCTCCTCAGAGCCAAATGAACCAGGACGCGCTCCTCGAGCCGTTTATGAACGAGGACGAGCGGCTGCAGCTCGGCAGCTTTTCGAATAAAGCGGTCGTTCATACGTATTATGCGCTTCAGCTCCAAACGTTCTATATGCTCGACCGGATCCAGGAAGCCAAACAATTGCTCGAGCAAATGGAAGAAAGCATCCATTCGGTGTTCGGTCTGATTCATGTGCAAATGTATCATTTTACGAGCTCTCTCGTCCTTTGCGCCCTCTATCCCGATGCAAGCAAGGCGGAGCAGAGCGTGTACTGGAGGAAGCTCCGAAAGAACTTGAAGGTGTTAAAAAAATGGAGCGCCCATGCCCCTGAGACGTTCTTGCATCAGCAGCTGCTCATAGAGGCGGAAATGAACCGGATTGCCGGTAACAGCAGCCTGGCGGCTGAACAGTATGAGCAGGCGATCCTGCACGCCGGCAAGCAGCATTTCGTTCATATCGAAGCGATGGCCAACGAATGCACCGCCAAATTTTATATGCAAACCGGCAAGATGAAAATTGCCCGCTCGTATTGGATGGAAGCCAAACAGCTGTATACCAAATGGGGAGCGCAGCGCAAAGTCGCCCAGTTGGAGGATAAGCATCCTTATCTGATCAGCAGAACGCCGTCCGCCCAATCCGTGATTGATGTATCTACCTTTATGAAAGCATCGCAGGCGCTGTCGAATGAAGCCGTATTCCATAAACTGCTGGAAAGCTTCATGCATATCGTAATGGAAAATGCCGGCGCGGAAAAAGGATTGCTCGTCCTCGTAAGGGATCACCGGCTGTATGTGGAAGTGGAGAAGCTGCCGGACCAGCCGTTCAAGGCTCAGCATGCCATTCCTATGGAAGATTACGGCCATGCCGCCATCTCGGCCATCCAATACGCCGTCCGCAAGGAAGAGCCCTTGCTGCTTCACGACGCGGCAAGCTCGGATATGTTTCCGAAGGACGTATACATCCGGACGCAGCTGCCGAAATCGGTCCTGGTCCTGCCTATTATCAAGCTGGGCAAAATGATCGGAGCGTTGTATCTGGAAAACAATCTTGCGACGCACGTCTTCCAAGAGCAGCGCCTGGATACGCTGAAGCTGTTGACCTCGGAAATAGCAAGCACCATCGAAAATGCGAAGCTGTATACGAATCTCGAATACAAGGATTATAAGCTTCAGCTGCTGGAGGAACGGGAGAAAAACATTCAGCTGCAGCTGGACGAGAAGGAACGCTGGGTTCAATCATCCGAGGCTACCATGCTCAATATTCGTAAAGCGCAGCACGAGCTGATCAATAATGTTCAGACGGTGCACGCCCTGCTGATGATGAACAAATACGATATGGCCAAAGAATACATCTCGGTCTGGTGTAAGGAAATCGTCCAGCAGTCGGTAGTCAACTCGGTCAAATTCCCTGTACTCGGCGTCGTGCTGAACAACATCAGCCTACCCTGTATCTCGAATAAAATCGAGCTCCAGGTTACAGGCAAGCTCGATTGTACGTTCGAAGGGATAACGCTGCCGATCAGCTATTTCTCGAGTATCGTGCACAACCTGCTCAAGAACGCTATCGAAGCGATTCCGGACGATGACCCGCTGAGAACCTTGCGGCTTACGATTGAAGAGGACGACGACCAGTACAAGCTGATCGTATTCAATACCGGCTCCTTCATTCCGGAAGCTAACCGGCTGAAAATCTTCGACAAAGGCTTCTCCACCAAATCGGACACGACCAATTCCGGCTTGGGCTTGAATATTGTTCACACCTACCTGCAGCATTACAACGGCTCTATAGAGTGCAGCTCTGTTGAGGGGGAGGGAACGACGTTTACCGTCTCCTTACTGAAGCAGAACGCAGCCCCTCTCCCTCCTTCCCATTCAAAAACCCTTAAGACGATGTCTTAAGGGTTTTTTGGTGCCGCAAAGAAGGAATCCATGAACGAGAGCGATCTGGCCAGATGCCCCGTCCAGTAATCCCAATTATGCTCTCCGCTATAGGTCTCATATCGGTGGGTATAGCCGATTCGATTCAAATGCGCATGGAATGCCTCATTCATCGAATACAGGTAATCCTCGGTTCCGCAGTGGAAATATAGTGCGGGAGGATGGGCATCGTGCAGCCTGTGCTCCGCAAGCTTTTGCAAATCGAGGCTTTGCGCATACGGTCCATTCAGCGGGCCTATCATGCGGCTGATATCCGAACGTGCATATTGAGGCCCTATCAGCTCCGTTGAAGTCAGCGCGCCGGACAGGCTCACCGCTGCACCGAACACCTCCGGATTCCGCAGCGCTAGCGAGAACGCTCCGAAGCCTCCCATCGATAAGCCGCAAACAGCACGGTGTTCTCGATCCGGAATCGTCCGAAACGCCTTGTCGATCTCGCCAACCAGATCATACAGCATGTAATCCTCGAAATTGCCGGTTCCGTCATACCAGTTCACATAAAACGTACCCGTTCCATATCCCCCGTCATTGGGCATAACGACGATACATTTGCGAAGCGTCCCTTCATCCATCATGCGATCCAGCGTCTGCTCGGCGTTTCCTTTAAGCAGCCAATTGGATTCGCTCTGATACATCCCGTGAAGCAAATAAATGACCGGATACCGCTCTTCTCCCTGATCATAGCCTTCCGGGACATAAACGAAGCACGATTTGCGGGCATATAAAGCCCCGGAAAAAAATGGATGCGGCCGAACGCTCATATAGAGTTCCTCCTACCGCCTTCTTAGTTAAGAACCGCCGTTATGTGCTCCTCGGTAATAGCCCAGTGGGACGTATTCCAGATCGTCTCTTTGTTTTTGATGTACAAAATTTGCGGCGATGCGTGCTTGACTCCTGTATCTTCCGCAATTTGATTGGATACAGGCCGCGATTCGATCACTTTCACCAATAAATAATCGACGTCGGCAGCCGATTCGTTTTGCAAATAAGCCTCATACTCCTTCAAAGCGTTAAAGCTTACCGGACATGCCGTGCTGTGCTTTAAAATCACTTTGGATTTATTCGCAGACCCTTCAAATTGCTCGTTCCATTGATCCTGTGTTGTAATTTCTTTCCATTGTGCCATTAGTAATCCCTCCACATAAAGTGCTTTATCGTTAATCGTAGTAATATATTGCGGCTTCTACGGTAGAACCCAACTCCATAATGCCATATGAATAGCGGGGCTGGCGGCGTTTATCGGTAGGAGAACCCGGATTCAACAGCAGAACGCCGTTATGCATTCCTTGATACGGAATATGGGAATGACCAAACACAATAACATCGACGTTCAAATCGCGAAAAACATCGATAGCCTTTTCCAGCGTCGACTTGCGGCCGCCGTCTCCATGGACCAGTCCTATCCGGAACCCGGCTAGGTTCAGCACTTTATGGCTCCCGAAGCGTTCGATAATGTCGGTCCCGTCATTGTTGCCGGCGACTCCGTCGGTAGGAGCTATCTGCTCGAATAAGCCGACAACCGCTTCGTCCACCCAATCGCCTGCGTGAAGGATCATGTCCACCCCTTGCAGCCCTTCCAGCAATGCATCCGGAAGCTTTTTGGCACGGCCGAACATGTGTGTATCGGAGACTACGCCAATCCGAATAGGATTCCCCTCCTCTCTCGTATACCGCTCATTCCTCCATTTTACCATAAAAAACAATAAAGAAAAAAGCACCGGCTCAGGGTGCTTTTCATCTCCATTTACTCGGTAACGCCAAACCAATCCATCGTTTGGGTCGCCAGCTGTTTTCTCATGCCTTGGAATTCGTGATAGATGTTAATTCGGTATTGCTTCAGCGATTGGATCTTGCCAAGCAGATCGGTATCCTTGACGGTCATTTTGTAGCTATGCTCGCCAAGCTCCAGACGCAGGTCGTCTTTATCCGACGCCGTTTCCAGGAAAAACTTCTGCTCATAGGTCATATTGCCGCTGATGTCCTGGAACTGAATAACGAGCTTGCTGCCTTCGTTGTTCGTTTCATAATTGCTGTCTTTTTCCAGGTTGTACAGGAAATTTACCCGCAGCTCTTTGCTGTCCAGCCAAGTGCTGATATTGCTCAATGATATGGTATAAGGATAAAAGTTCACCTGCTTCACCGTCGGATTCGGGCCGTCGATTTCTCTCGGCAGCTCCATCTCGACAGCGTTAATGTAAGCATCGGCTTTCTCATCCCCCACGCTCAAATGCTGGTCCGTAATGGATTCGCCGATAACCAGTCTCAGCCCCTCCGTGTCCACCCCTTTGGGAAGCTTGCCTGTGAAGGAAATCAGGGCTTTTCCTTGCGGATTCAGCTTCTGCTTCACTTCCCGGATTTTGGTCGGATATAGCGATTGATCGGCTGTCTTGAAGTAAGCCGTCAGCTTAGGAATCGTACTGGAGCGCTTCTCCAGATTGGACGTTTCCAGCTGCACCTCGAGCAGGTTGCTCTTGCCGTCTGTAAACATATTGATCCAACGCGGAGCAAATTGCGTGTTACGGCCTATTCCGGAGATCGATTGCGTCTTGCCGTACGGGATGACAGGCATATTGATTTCAAACGGCGGCAGCGTGAACTGGGCCATCTCCTCCGTTGCGTTCTCGCTGACCTTCTCTACAAGGAACAGCTTGGTCGATGCAAAAGAATACGTATACGGGATTTTCCCGATCAGCTGGAAATGAACGTCGGTACCCGACGGGACACCGACGGATTGGTCGGTTTTGATAAGCTTGGCGTCGACTCTTACGCCGCCGTCAAGCTCGTAATAGGCTTGGATGTTCGGAAAAGGCAGTGCATCGGCCTCCTTATGAGAGATCGATAAATTCGTGCTGAGGACGTCCTGGTCCTCCCAAGGCATCCGATCCAGCTTATCTACTTTCAGCTCGTACACGCCATTCTCGTTGGCGTAGTCCACTGTAGCGCCAACGAGCGCTGCATCCTGCTGCTCAGCGATGACCTTTAACGCTGTGACCGGCGCATTCAGCTTCAATTCGTTCGAAATGGTCAACGTTTGGGTAAGCACCAGGTCCCAGCCGTCCGCACCGGCCGTTGCAGGCAGCTTCACCGCCTTCAGCTGCAGCTCGACCGGAACTTCGGGCTGCAGCGTTTGCTTATCGCCGTTCACAGCGATTTCCAACGGATACATGGCGCCGTTAGCAGCGCGCAGGGCGTATTGATAGCCCGGCAGCTTGATGCTCGCATACCCTTTGTTCGTCATCTTTAGCGTCAGCTTGGGCGAGATGTAGTTGTCGTTTGCCTGCGCCGTCCATCTCGTAATTTCCAATTGAACGGGCACTCCGCCCATTTGCACCGTCTTGAGATTAGTTTCCGGCGCCCAGACGTCGGCAGCCTCCTGCGGGAATTGAATGTTGCCTATCGGCTTCTCGAGCTCGGCGCTGGTGTAATCCCAGCGGGTGATTTGAAACCACAGATCCTGGAGTACGGTCGCATCATTCACAGGAGCATAAAAGGTGTAGTCGACTTGCTGGCCGGCTGGAATTTCTTTCTTCAGCTTGTCTTGCGGAATCAGCTCGGGCTTGAACTCCGCACCCGATTTATTGTAAACCTTAACCCAGTAATCGAGGAAGGACAGCGTGCCGCCGGTTCCGTTCGTTACGGTTAGAGTGAAATACAGCATATTCCCGTTATCGCCGGGCATGACTGTTGCGCTCTTCAGATCGATGTAGCTCCGGTTGGCGATAGTGACGGATGCAAGCCGGGAGGACGACTCCAGCTCATCCCGCTGGTAGATTTCGCCGTCAGCCAAGACGGCTCGGCTTGGAGCCGCCCAAGCCGTTGTCATGGCCACAGCCATTAGTAAGATGATTCTAGCCTTTAAGGACAACCTCATGTTTCTTTTCCCCTTTCTCCTCCGGAGGCAGCAGTACGATCTTTCCGTCCTCCACTTGGACCCTAACCTTATTCGATGATTGAACGCCTATGGTTTGCAGCATATCGGCTGGAATTTGCAAGCGGCCGGATTTATCCAGTACGGCATACTCCACGTGAGAATCTTCCTCTTCCGCTTGCGCGCCTTGTTCAAGCTCCGCAAGCTCGTCGGCGTACGATTTGCGCCGAATAATTTCCGATGACGTTTTGCCGTCGCGTATCGCAACGACACGATCCACCTTCTTGGCCAGAAGCGGATCATGGGTAACGATAACGACGGTCAGCCCCATCCGCCGGTTCAGGTCGCGGAACAAATCCAATATTTGATTCGCCATCTTGGTATCGACAGAACCGGTAGGCTCATCCGCAAGCAGCATCTTCGGATTGTTCGCCAATGCGATGGCGATAGCAACCCTCTGCTGCTCGCCTCCGGAGAGCTGATGCAGCCGGTTTTTCACGCGATGGCTCAAGCCTACCGCATCGAGCAGCTCAAGCGCTCTTTCGCGTCTCCTTTTGCCCTGCAGCAGGATCGGAAGCTCTACATTCTCCAGCGCGGTCAAATACGGAATCAGGTTCCGCGCGTTATTTTGCCAAACGAAGCCGACGGTTTCGCGTTTGTACTTCACGAGATCTTTCTCGGTAAATTTCAGAAGATCCTTGCCGTCTACAAGCAGCTGGCCTGCAGAGGGGCGGTCAAGCCCCCCGAGCATATTGAGCAGGGTCGATTTGCCGCTGCCGCTGTTGCCGATGATCGCCATCAGCTCTCCGGGATCAACGTGAAGGTCCAGTCCTTGAAGAGCAACAACTTCCAGATCAGCGACTTTATAAATTTTCACAAGGTTGTCGCAATGAATCATGTTCAGTCCTCCCCGAGCTTCACAGCCTGATGAATTTTAATTCTCGAGAGCATCGTTCCGAGAATGAACAAGCCCAATACCAGCATGATGCTGACAATAATATACAGCTGGAACTGATCCCGCGGATCGAACGTGACTTGGAACGGCGGCACTTGACTGGTCGACTGCAGGGACAGCTGGAACATCGGAACGAACAGACGGCTCGTCAAGCTTCCCGTAAGCAGGCCGATCGCAATGGCGGCGCCGGACGTAAGCAGCTGCTCTCCTATGAGCATGAAGATGAGCTGACGGAACGATATCCCCATCGCCCGCAATATACCGAGCTGAAGCACTCTGCTGGAAAGCGACAAGATCCAGTACAGCAAAAATCCGCAAAAGCTGATTACGATAGAAATAATGAAGCCCAAGGTCATAACCCCGTTGATCGCCAGAAGGAACGGATCATTCTTCGAGCGGATCAGCTCCTGCTTCGCATCCTTCAGCTTCGTAACCGGAGTGTTCTTCTCTTCCAGTGCGGTATACAGCTCTTGGCTCGAAGCGCCGGGCTTCAGCTTCAGCCACACATCGTATGGCTCCAGCGCCATATTGTTTTGAATATAGGACAGATGTCCAACGATCAGCATCGGCGCAAGCACCTTCTTGCCCTTGGCATTGCTGCCGGTCGCTGCCGGAGCAGAGCTTTTGGCCGAGAAGCTGGGGTTCGGGTTCCAGGACGGCCAATAGTCGACGATGCCGAAGATGTTGAACATCGTATTCTCTACTCCGTTCCAGCCGACATAGAACGGATCGCCCACCTTCAAGTTAAACTGATCCGCCAGCGTTCTCGAAATGAGCACCGCTTGAGGGTTGGATGCGAGCAAATTCAAATATTCGTTGAAATGGTGATCCAAGAGCCCATTGCGCAGCCAGGCCGTTCTTCCGAATTCATCAGTATCGATCCCCATTAACGTTGCGGTTCCGCGCTCTTTGCCGACGGTAAACGAAGCATCGTTCTTCGTAAACACCTTGGCCGCTTGCTCGACTCCCGGCAGCTGTGTCATCGGCAGGAACGGCGGCTCCGAATACTGGATCTTTTTCTTCACAACCGGCACGATCGGAGCGTTAGCGGCAGGCGCGGCACCTTCCTCATCCGAGCCTTCTTCGCCGGCAGCTTCCGACTCCATCCCCGGCGGAGGGGCATCGTCCTCCCATTGAATCTGCATCGAAATGTCGGCGCCGTTGGAGTACATAATTTTCTCATCGGCATTCTTATTAATGGTTCTCGCCGCGCTGGCGCTGAACAGACCCGTTGCCAGAGTGACGCTCAAAAAGACCATGATCGCCTGATACTGCGTCGTCGAACGGCCAACTTGAAGCAATGTCGAGTACAGTGACGGCGACCACCAGCGTCTGCCCGCTTGGTACAATAGTCTGATGATCCATGGATAAATACGCAGCAGCATAAAGCTGACGCCTAATATGAATAAGGCCGGTACGAGGAACAATAGCGGATCCATCTGCAAATCGCTTGCCTCAAGCCCCAGCGCCTGCATGTCGGACATACGGCGGCGGAACTGAAGCAGCCCGTACAGCGATACGCCGAGAAGCGCCACATCGAGAAAATATTTGTGCCAAAACGACAGCTTCGTTTGACGGGCCATTTGCTGCTTATGTCCGACAATGCTCGTTCTTGTAGCAAGCAGCACCGGCAGCAGGGTCATGACCAGCGAGCATAGCACCGCCATCAGGCCGTATTGATAAGCATCGTTGTTCAGACGGACATCAAGTGCCGCACGCTGCACAAATTCGAGGAACCCGTTAGACGCTCCCAGCATTTTCGTCAGCGATAATCCGAAGAACGGACCAAGGATGATGGCTATGCCTCCCAGCAGCAGCCCTTCCACTACATAGCCGAGAATAATCTGCAGCCGGCTCGCCCCGCGGCTTCGCAGCACGGCGATCTCCGTTTTCTGGCGCTCGGTAATCAGATTTGATACCATGAACAAATAGTAAGCGAGCATGATCATGACCGGCACGTTCAACGACCAGAGCATCGTGCGCAGCTTCTCTTCCTTGACGAAATAGCCGCTGATCGTCTGCATCGCCGGCGCTTTCATAGAGTAGCTTGGGAACTTCTCACTAAGAAAGTTCTCCGTCTGCTGATACGTCCGGAGGAAATGGGATATGGAATCCAGCTTCATCTGAGTGTAGTCTACAGTGCTGTACCATATACTGGAGCGAAGCATGAGCTGCTGCTCCTGCGTGACGGTTTTCTCAAACCATGGAAACGCTGCCAACAAACTCGCGTTATAGCTGGATAAAGCATTGTACCAATACACGTCGTCATACGATTTGCGGTCGATGACGCCGACGATTTTAAATTTGAACGGCAGTTTCACCGTCTCATCCTCGATAACATACTCCTGTCCGACGACCATCTTCAGATTCGTAAGCGCCTGGTCGACGACCGCCACTTCAACGACTCCGTTCACCGGCTCGGCGGAAGGAAACTTGCCGTCAATCAGTCGAACGTGATCCTCGAGACCGCTCAAGGACGTAATATCGGACAAGCGCTTGACCGTGCCGTCCACCTTGTCGCCGTCTGCAGGGACCAGATTATATTTATCGGTAGCCCGCTCGATGACATAGGATTTGATCGGCAAGTGGAATCCGGGCTGCGCCGTCTTCACCATGTACTCATCCGTCGCCATGATTGCTTGCTTGGCGGCGTCCGGCTGGATTTCCCCCGTAATGAAGGTCGACGTCCAAAAAATGCCGGGATATTGCTGAGTATTGTCCTGCAGAAGCTCCAGATCTTTCACCAGCAGCCTTTGCAGAATGGCATTCGTATATATAGGCATGCTGCTGACAAGCCCGACCGAGATGATCAAGCCAAGCAGCAGGCTGAGTTCTAGCCATTTGTTTTTGATCATTTTCCTCATGATCATCACAAGTATTGCCACGAAGCGTCACCTCAATTGTTTAAAATCACCTTTTGTCCTTCTTTGAGCCCTTTGCGGATTTCCACTTCCGTGGCCGATACGATGCCTTTCTCTACGTCCACTTCCTTCCGGCTTTCGCCTTCGAGCACCTGCACGTAATCGCGTCCCATGTACGAACGCAGCCCCACTTTAGGAATAAGCAGCACATTGTCGCGCTTCTCGGTTACGATCGTAATATCCGCGTTGGTTCCGATCGTCACGGTGTCCGGCAGCTCGTCAGGCACGATGACAATGGATTTGGCGTTCTTATCCTGAATTGCCTTAACATCGGATTGCGGCGCCGTAGCCGGTATTTGCACGACCTTCCCTTTCAAGGCTGTATTTTTAATTTTCAAATCGGCGGCCATGCCCACCTGAATTCCGGTCAAGTCATTCGAATTGGCCGTCTCATACACAAGCTTGATCGACTTTGGATCGGAAATGGTGAGCAGCGTTTTGTATGCCGTAACGGCATCGCCCTGCTTGATCGGATCCATAAACGTAACGATACCGTCCACATTGGACACAAGCTTCGTACGTTCCAGCTGCTGACGAAGCATGTCCAGCGCTATTTGCTCCTTCTGTACGTCCAGCACCTTCATCCTGATGGCAATGGCGTCGCCGCGCTGATCTTCCTTGGCTTGCTCGAGCGCCAGCTTCGCTTTCTCCAGCACGATTTCCTGCTGACGGATTTTGCCCTCGACCTCACCTTTATCCAGTTGAGCCACCACATCGCCTTTGGCCACCTTGGAGCCCATACTGACGTTCATGGACGAAAATCGGCCGCCCGATTCGTTGTAAGACAAATACTGCAATCGGTCCGAAGCGAACGTTCCGACCCCGCTGACCTGCTTGGTAATCGTCCCTTTCTTGACCTCATACAGCTCGAAATTTTCCTTCACCGGCTTCACGAGAGGCGGCTGCAGCGCTTGCTCCTCCTTGGGCAGCAGGCTGCAGCCGGGCAATACGGCCAGAACGGATGCTGTCAGCGCTGCGATGGCTAACGTGCTACGGCGTTTGCTAACTTTCTTCCACAATGTGTCCATCCTCCAATGCATACACTTGATCGACAATTTCCATAATCGCCGGATCGTGTGTTGTTAAAATAATCGTCATCCCTTCTTGCTGGACCAGGTCTTTGAACACCTTCATGACCTGCAAGCCCATGCGGCTGTCGAGCTCCGCCGTCGGCTCGTCGGCCAGCAGCAGCTTCGGACGGTGCGCGATCGCCCTGGCGATAGCAACGCGCTGCTGCTCCCCACCGGACATTTCATAGGGCCGGTGCTTCATCCTTGGCTTAAGGCCAACGAAATCCAATGCTTGCTCCGAATATTCCCGGTAATTCGAGGAGGATACTCCCGCAATACGCAGACCGAATTCCACATTCTCGTAGGCCGACATATACGGCACAAGCGCGAACGACTGGAAGATAAGCCCCAGCCTGGTTCGGCGAAGCTCGTTGCGCTTCTTGTCGGACATGACCGTCACGTCCTGTCCCATGAAGTAAACGGCTCCCTCGGTAGGGCGATCCAACGCGCCCAGCATATTCAGCAGCGTTGTCTTGCCGGAGCCGGATCTTCCTCTGAGAGCTACCAGCCTTCCGTGAGGAATGCTGAGGTTCGCTCCGCGGAGCGCGTGAACGGCGCCCGTTCCTTTACCGAATGTGCGCTTAACGCTTACCGCCTCGATAATCGGTTCATCCCTTTTCATAGGAACATTCATTGCTTCTCTACTCCCCTTCAATGAAAGCGTTATCTATATTAAATGTAATCGTTACCTTGACATAAAAATAGACACCAATCTGTTAGATAATAGTGTCTATTTGTTCTGTTCCTCGTATTCCGTCGGAGTACAGCCGACCATTTTCTTGAACGTTTTGGCGAACGTCTTGGCATCGATAAAGCCGACCGCCTCGGCAACCTCATACACTTTCCGTTCCCGGCCGGCAAGCAGGCGCTTCGCCTCCTCAATGCGAATGCGTGTCAGCGCTTCGATCAGCGACTCTCCCGTCTCTTTACCGTACAGGTCGCTTAAGTAGCTGCGGCTCAGCTTGACATGCTCGGCAATATCCGACGTGCTGATAGGCATCCGGTAATGATTCCTCATATATTCGATAGCCTTGCGTACGAACGGATTGCGGGTAGCGGCCTCCGAGCGGGATTGCAGCATCGCCGCGAGCTCGCGGCAGGCTTCGTCGAACCATTCCGTCAGCTCCTGCATCCGCAGACGGCTCTGAACGGCAGCGAGCGAGACATATTTGCGCTCGAAGGTGTCCACAGCAGTCTCCGTCTGCTGTCTGGCAAATGCCGCTGCAAGCCCCAGCAGCTCGTGGAGAAAGCTGTACACTTGATCTACCGGCGGCTTCTCACGATACAGGCGGAGGCAAATATGCCGCGCCCAATGGTGAATCGCCTCCTCGTTGCGGCCTGCGATAGCTTTCAGCAGATTTTGCCTCTCTTCCAGAGGCAGCGTATCACCGCTCTCGGCAGGCGGGGAGAAAGGCTCCGGCTCCATCATAGTTCCGTCGATGTCCGAATAAAAGTAGCGGCTCCGGAGAGCTTCATGCTGTCCGAGAGTCTGCTTTACCTGTTCGACGCCGCGTATTGCCGCGATATCGGTAATGAAAAAGCTTGCTTCCGGTATATTGCACTCGTGCAATAAAAACCGGCGGATTTCTTCCGATCGGGACGGCCCCTCATAAATTAATAGGAGACGCTGGTCCGACAAGGAAATATAGGCAAGCGCATCCGGCCACTGCCACCCGAGCAGCGGCATTTGCGAGCCTGGAGCAAAATGAATCAAATAGCTGGCGACTTCCCCGCCATCGCGGAACCAGGCAGCCTCCAGCTCCTCGTCCGGCATTCCGGTCACCCATGCTTTTTGCAGCCGCTGGCCCCATTGCGCTTGCTTGGACAGCATCAGCTGGCGCTTCAGCTGCTCGCTCTGCTCCCGCTCCTTGCGCTGCAGCAGCAGGCCGTCTCTCGCTTCGGTCAAAATGTGTACAAGCTGCTCCGGCTCCATGGTCGGCTTCAAAATATAATCATGCGCACCATGCTTCATCGCTTCCTTCACATAGGTGAAATCGTCGAGGCAGCTCAGCACGACAACCGCAACATCGGCCCCCGTCTGCTTCAAACGTTTGACCAGCTCCAGTCCGTCCATCCGGGGCATCAATATGTCCGTCACGACAAGATCAATACCGCCTTGCTGCACGGCTTCCCAAGCCTCTTCTCCGTCGACGGCCTCACCGCCCCACTGCAGACCGTGCTCCTCCCAACGGATCATCGACTTAAGGACTTTGCGGATGATCGGCTCGTCATCCACTATGAGCACTTTCATCATAGATTATCCTACCTCGCTTTGATGTACAGGCATTGTAAGCCGGATCGTCGTGCCTTCCCTGGCTTTGCTCATCATTTGCATACTGTAGCCTTCTCCGTAATACAGCTTGATTTTTTCACGAATGTGGCGGAGTCCGATCCCGCTCATCCGCTCTCTTACGGATGCCGCGGACGCCTCATTATCCCACGATTCTCTGGCCATCCCTACTCCGTTGTCCTCGACTTGGCAATAAAGAAGATCTCTTGGTACATCCAGCCAAATGCGGATCACGATGCAGCCGGATCGCCTTCCGGGCTCGATGCCGTGAATAATGGCGTTCTCGACCAGCGGCTGCAAAATCATTCTCGGGACCAGACATTGGTTGGCCATCGGATCGATGCTGCATTCCAGCTGAACCTGGTCGCCATAACGGAACGACTGAATCTCCATATAATCGTGAATGAGCCCGATCTCCTCGCGGATCGTAATAAAGTCGCCTTTCTTCCCGAGACTCGCCTGCAGCAGCCGGACCAGGGACGTGACCACTTCGGCAATTTGCGGGGTTTGGTGCATTTTGGCCACCCATTTGATCGTATTGAGCGTATTGTACAAAAAATGAGGATTCAGCTGGTATTGCAGTGCTTCCATTTCCGCTTCCTTCTTCAACGCTTCTTCCCGTTTGACCTGCTTGATCAGCTCTTCCAGCCGGTTGAGCATCTGGTTGTAGCTCTCCCCAAGCTCGCTCCATTCCTTGCTCGTTTTACTGACCCAATAAGCTTTGAAATCGCCGAGCTCCGCCCTATTCATGAGCCGCCGCAATTGATCCATCGGCTTCGTAAGATAATGCTTGAACAAATACGTGCTGACTATGCCTAGAAGCAGCAAAATGAAGGTGGCAAGCAGTATAGTCAGCTGAACCGTCGTGCTGTGCGCCTTTTCCAACACCTGCGGTGCCTCGATTCTCGATATCCATAAGGTTCCCTGCAGATCGACGGACTGCTGGGATATGACGGTGTCATCCTTCCACTGCAGCTGCGATGTTTCCGACCATTTCCAATCGGAATCGTTTGGTTTCCCCGGGCTCCCGGGCGGAATCCGCAAATACATTACATCGCCATCCGAATTCATCAGCTGATGGCGGGTCAACGGCCATTTGCCGTAGATATCCTTCATGATAGAGTCCAGCGAGACCATGAATTGGATCGAGCCGCGGACAACATTCGTCTTGCGGTCGACAAGCGGCGATACGAAGATCACTTCATAAGGGGAGCTGGCGGCGCCTTCATTTACTCTTGGCACAATGAGCCTGTCCTGTCTTTGCATGATCAGCCTTTGCGTATCCAGAAGCGAAGAGGCCGCGTCGGAGTTCGTGCACAGAATGAACGGGTTGTCGCTGACCGTAATACATACGTCCGTAATATAAGGAAGCTGCGTTGTTTGCTGTTTGATCAGCATATCCGCATAATCGCGCATTGACCTTTCTTCGGCGGAGTCTCTTGCAGCCTGCCCCTCGGTCAGCCGCTGGATGACGTAGTCGTTCCCGACATTACGCGCCATATAGTCGATTTGATTGAACGTTTGCCGGAGCCTCTGCAGCGTTTGCTCGTGAAGCCGGCTCACCTGATCTGACATTTCGCGCCGTTCGCCCGACCAAAGGTTGTAAGAATAGAACATCAACGTTCCTGTAATAGACAAGGAGCAGACCATAATCAAGTAAATCAGCAAACGAATCATCGTCGTTTATCACCTGGGGCGATCCATATTTGTTTGGAAAAAAACCCATGGGCTTGGAGGCCCACGGGTTCACGGGTTCTTTTACGGCGTGCCTACTAATTGCAAAGCCTGCGCCTGAAGCTCTTCCTTATAGCTAGCCATGCAATTGCACAAAAAGTCTTTGCGGCAAATCGGGCAAGGCTCTTTCAGCAGACGATTCACATGCGTTACGCGAGCTTCGCCGGATTCTCCGTCCTTCTCGAAGATAAGACGGCAGGATGTACGATCCTTCAAATTGACCACAATTTCAAACAATCCGTTTTTCGGGTTGTTGCTGACAATTTTGGCATCGACGACTTGTGGTTGATATGCCATTGTTTCAGCACCTCTCTTATGTATTGTATCTTGAATAATAGCTTGTTTTACTTATCCCCGTCAAGTAAATTGCCGAGTCCTCCGAGGATGCTGCCTTCTTCCTTGCGGCCTCCGGCACGCGATGCGGACAATACACGGTCGGCCAACCGGCTGAATGGAAGCGACTGAATCCATACGCGCCCCGGACCTCTAAGCGTAGCGAAGAACAGGCCTTCGCCGCCGAATATCGCGGTCTTGATGCCTTTTACGAACTCAATGTCGTAATCGACATCTTGGGTCATGGCTACGAGACAGCCTGTATCCACCCGGATCAGCTCGCCCGGCTGCAGCACTTTCTCGCAAATGGCGCCGCCGGCATGAACGAAGGCCAGTCCGTCCCCTTCGACCTTCTGCATAATAAAGCCCTCGCCGCCGAAAAAGCCTGCACCCAGCTTGCGCTGCAGCTCAATTCCTACCGATACGCCTTTAGCCGCGCACAGGAATGAATCTTTTTGGCACACGAGCTTGCCGCCGAGCTGGGATAGATCCATCGGCAGGATTTGGCCGGGATATGGCGACGCGAACGTAACTCTTTCCTTCTGGTAGCCTTGATTCGTGAATACGGTCATGAACAGGCTTTCCCCTGTCAGCAGCCGCTTGCCCGCACCGAACAGCTTGCCCATAAATCCTTTGTTATCGTCGCTGCCGTCACCGAAGATCGTCTGCATCTGGATGTTGGCATCCATCATCATCAAGCTTCCCGCTTCCGCAACGACGCTCTCGGACGGGTCGAGCTCAATCTCGACATATTGCATTTCCGAACCGCAAATCCGGTAATCAATTTCGTGAGCATTCATAGTGGCAATCCCTCCCATTACTTTACACTATACGTACACTATATCATACCTGAAATGCGGCTGCATCGTCATGCCTGTTTGGACGACTCTGCCGCCCGTTCTTCCTTGCGCTTCTTGCGCGCCTGGTACCGCTCCTGGGCGCTGGCGTACAATTTGCGCTCTTCCTCGGTCTCGGGGATGACCGCGGGCACCGGCGTCGGCTTCCCTTCATCGTCCAGCGCGACGAATGTCAGAAATGACGTGGCCGTCGTTTTCCGCTCCCCGGTGAACAAATTCTCCGACTCCACCTTGACGTAAACCTCCATGGAGCTGCGGTGGGTCCAGGATACGAAGGCTTCCAGCAGGATCGCTTCCCCGACGCGAACCGGCGCCAGGAAGTCCAGGCTGTCGCTCGAAGCGGTCACCACACCGCGGCGGGAGTGCCGCATACTTGCAATCGTAGCGATTTTATCGATATATCGCATCACGATGCCGCCGAACATCGTACCATGATAATTCGTATCGGAAGGGAATATGATGTCACTCATCGTCGTGCGGGATAAACTGGCTGCCTTTGCTTCCATCCATCTTCTCCTCCATTGCTGCTCATTCGGATTGTGTCACTGGCCGGAAGGATAGACCAGCTTAAGCTTGCCTGCCGCTTCCTCCGCGATTCGGCGAGCAGTTTCCACATCGTCGGCGCTGCTTAGCGCGACGGCCATTCTCCGGCCAACCTTCGTCTCCGGCTTGCCGAATACTCTGACTTGCGTGTTAGGCAGCGCCAGCGCCTGCTCCAGCCCTTCGATCGTGAAATCCTGCCGCTCTTCCGCCGCTTTCAAAGTATGGGATGCTCCCGGAGTCAGCAGACGGATCGTCGGAATCGGGAAGCCGAGAATCGCTCTCACATGAAGCGCGAACTCCGAGAGATCCTGTGTCACCATCGTGACCATTCCGGTATCGTGAGGTCTTGGAGATACTTCGCTGAAATAAACCCGATCTTTGCCCAGGAACAGCTCGACGCCGTAAATCCCCGCGCCGCCCAATGCATCGGTAATCGTTTTGGCGATATGCTGCGCCTCGGCAATTTGTTCCTCGGTCATTTGGTGAGGCTGCCACGATTCTATGTAATCGCCGTCCTTTTGCACATGGCCGATAGGAGCGCAGTAGGAAGTTCCCGATGCGGAGCGGACGGTCAGCAGCGTAATTTCCGACTCGAAGTGGATGAATTCCTCCACGATAACTCTCGTCTTCTTCGCTCGTCCGCCTTCCATCGCATAGTTCCACGACGTCTCGACGTCATCGAACGAACGGCATACGCTCTGGCCTTTGCCGGACGAGCTCATGATCGGCTTGATCACGCAAGGCGTACCGATCTTGGCGACGGCTTGCTTCAGCTCCTCCAGGCTGTCGGCAAATTCGAACTTGGCCGTAGGAAGCTGCAGCGTCTCTGCCGCAAGACGGCGAATGCCCTCGCGGTCCATCGTCAGTCTTGCCGCTGTCGCCGTCGGAACGACCCGGAAGCCTTCCTGTTCGAGCTCCACAAGCACTTCGGTTGCGATAGCTTCGATCTCCGGCACGATCAAATCCGGCTGCTCCTTCATAATCAGCTCGCGCAGCTGCTCCCCGTCGAGCATGTTAATGACATAAGAGCGGTGCGCGACTTGCATCGCCGGAGCGTGTCCATAGCGATCCACGGCAATCGTCTCGACCCCTAGCCGCTGCGCTTCGATGACGACTTCCTTCCCCAGCTCTCCCGAGCCCAGCAGCATCATTTTTTTGGCTTGACCTGATAATGGCGATCCGTACATGTACTATCGTTCCTCCCAAATTGAAATAACTTGCATAACAGGCAAAAATCATTTAGAGCTTGCTTAACAGCATTTTTCGCAGCAAAGGACCGAGCTGTGCCGTAATATCGGCAACATCAGGAACAAGCACGCTGTGTCTACCGTAAATGTTCCGCATGGTTTCGCGCTCCGTATCCTTGATCTCGCCGTTACCGAGAAATACGCTCACGACCTCTATTCCGCTTCTTCTCGAACGCAGAACGGCTTCGCACGTGTCAACGATGCCTTCCTCATGATAATCGGCTGCGGATGGCTCCCCGTCCGAGAACACGAGCAGCACCTTCTGCTTCTCCGGGCGCAGCATCAGTCTCTCGGAAGCGATGCGGATGGCATAGCCGTCCCGGTTGTCCTGCTCCGCCTGTAATTGCAGCAGCTTAGGTCCAACCGCACTGTCCGTCAAACTGCTGATATAGTCCGTGACGACATGGAACACATTGGGGCTGGACGATTCGGTCACTTCGTCGGCGTCTTCCCAGAAGCCTATGATCTCGTGAGGCACACGCAGCGCTCGAAGTGACTCATGGAACAGAGCAATCCCTTGATGAGCCTGTTCCATTTTATCATACATCGAAGCCGAACAGTCGATAAGCAGGCAAAAAGCGGCGTCGACCTCTGTCGATGGGCTGCTTTTTTTGTAAAACAATCGCGGAAACGGCTCCCACGCGGCCCTCACGAGCTTACGGCTCAGTCTGCCGGACAACAGCTCATCCCGTGGCGCGATCCGCTTCTGCTCCATGGTCATGCGAATGGTCTGTTTCAGCTTATGAATCAAGGGAGCGATTCCCTTATGCAGCTCGTTATAGCGAATATAAGCATCGGCATCGGGCGGCTCCGCAGGACGAAACACCGGCACCGCTTTCCGGTTCAACGCCCCGTAAGCGTCCGCTTTCCCGCTCAGCCCGGTGTCCATCCGCTCCAGCGGCTGAGTAGCAGGAAGCTCGGGCTCATTACGCTGAGCCGCCTGTGATGAGCCCTGCACAATTCCCAAGGCTTGATCCCCGCTGTCGGCTTCGCGCACATGATCGCTGAGCAGACCGGCCTTCGAGCCCTGCTCGCTGTCGAATCGAAGCAGGCTCTCCTCCTGCTTCTTCGTTTCCCGGTGCCAGGTCGGGAGCCTCTCGCCCTGCTGAGGGCGCTCTTCCTCTTGCTTCATCGGGAGCACGGACTCGTGCATCCCTTTCTTTTTGCGCTTCAGCTCGCCGATATATTCCCAGGACAATGGCTCGTCCGTCCCGGAATCCTTCTGCAAGGAAAAATATTGCGCTCGGGAGTCGCCGCCCAAACCGTTCCAATCGTCCAATAGCGTGAATAAGGCCTTACACCGTTCCGCCAGCTCCTGCGTGCTCTTAAACTGATCGTTCTTCAAATCAATTAGCAGCCGCTCAATCGCTGGACGTGCATCTCCAGGCAGCTTAGCCAACAGTCCGTTCAGCCCTTCCAACGCATCGAGATTGCGATTGCGATAGATTGCTTCTGCAAATCCGCTGAGCAGCGCATCCGCCTGCTCGCCGCGATCCGAATGTGAGGCGCGCTTGCCGGCAAAATGCTTCGCATACATCGCGCTGCGCATCGATAAGCTGCTTGCAGTACCAGGCCGATGACGGAGGCATAGCGACATCAGCCGCCTCTCCTCGCAAAGCGCAAGCCATTGCTTGGCCAGCATCGGCAGCCGGATTGACTTGATCCAATCCAAATAAGAGGCTATAACGGTAGAATCCGTGAACCACGAGCTGCCGATTCCGCGCAAATAGACGTCCGTCTTCATGCCTGTAAGCTTGATCTCTTCCGGGTAATAGCTCCAAAACTGGCTGACCGCCAGCAATTTTTCCCGATGATTATAATAAGATAAATACGATAGCTCCAGCCCGAGATCCTCAATGCCTGTGAGCGCCTTGGCCAAATCAAGAAGCTGCATGCGTAAGAAAGCGTCCACTTCATTCTCAACAAATCGCATATCCGTACTCCTTCATATCGCTTGTTGCAGAGCCTAAGATGCATTCGTTAATCAAAATAAGTCTCCGCCAAATTCATCACAAGCGCCTTTTCCCGTTCGTCGTCCAGCTTGTCTGCAATGGCGCGCTGCACTGCACGCAACGTTGGGATATAAGCGGCCAAATCGCACGCATCAATAAGCGCCCGTACGGATGCAGCTTCATCCGAAAGCTGTCCCGAGCGGATCTGCTCCTGCAAATCCGACGACAAACGGACGAAACGTTCCAGCACAGAACCATTCGTAAACCGCGCTTTTTCTTTTAGCAGCTCGAGCAGCTTATCCCCTTGCAAATAAGGGACGTCTACGACAACAAAACGGTTTTTCAACGCTTCATTCATTGGAACCGTGCCGACATAGCCTATATTGACGGCCGCTATAACGCCGAAGCCTTCCTTGGCGCGAATAATCTCGCCGGTAAAAGGATTCGTAATGGTCCGGCGATGATCCAGCACGCCGTTAATGAGCGGCAGCGTTTCCGGCTTTGCCATATTGATCTCGTCGATATACAGCCAATGCCCGAGCGTCATCGCCTTGACGACGGGTCCGGGAACGAACCGGACGGCGGATTGCCCCAGCTCGACCTCAAGCGTCTTGAAGCCGATCAGCCCTTCCGCATCCAAATCCACCGAGCAATTGACGGCGTGCATTGGCTGGCCGAACAAATACGACAGCGTTTCGGCCAAGCGGGTTTTTCCCGAGCCTGTCGGCCCTTTAAGAAGCACGTTTTTGCCTAACGCCATAGATACTATCGCATCGTCCAGCACATGCTCGTCCGGCGCCCGGTATCCGTCGTCTCCGATTAAGCTCAAAGCTTCGGCATCCAACGAATGCCGCAGAAACTCCCGCTTCTCCAATATTCTTTTAAGCAGCGGGGCGGGAAGCTTCGAGCGCGTTAATGGTTCTACTTCAATCATGTGATCTGTCCTTTCCATTCAAGGCATTCTCCTAAGTTACCTATCGTTGTTATACTTTACTATGTGAAATTTTTCAACACCTAATCGGATCGGTTTACCCAAAACCGCCTAGCGCCACATACCAACTTTTTACTTAATCAAACCGATGTATGCGAAAGCATAAGATAAGGAGTATAATAGGAGCAACAACCATCACAATAACGGAATTTCATCGGATTGTAGAAAAGGGCTTACTTTTGACAAGTAACTTATGTTAAACTATAGAGAAGAAGGAGATGATCAAACATGGCCGATCACGATTATCAGCTATGTCCCAAGTTTGAAGCGGCTTTCGAGCTTTTGGGGAAACGATGGACAGGCTTGATTATTCAATCGCTGCTGCATGGACCTAGACGGTTCAAGGATATTTCCGAAATGATTCCCGGAATGAGCGATCGCATGCTGGCCGAGCGTTTCAAGGAGCTGGAAGCAGCTGGCATTATTAACCGGCATGTGTACCCGGAGACACCCGTGCGAATTGAGTATGAGCTGACGGACAAAGGCAAGGCTCTACAGCCTGTTATGGTTGCAGTAGGTCAGTGGGGCGAGCAGTGGGTCAAATAATCGACATTGACTTACCCAATGACTGTAGAGCATCGAGCAGTGAACCTATTTCGAGGGCTTGGCATCTGAACCGATTGTGCATTCGCGTATAGCCCTTCGCTTACGTGAGCATGAGATCCGGATGCCAAGCCCCGTTCATTTTATCCTCTTCCAGCAAAAAAGAAATAGACGAGCACCCGAGGTGTTCGTCTATTTTGCCGCTTACCTTGACGAGTGTCAGAAAATAAGCGTTTCCTATCTTATTGGCGATTTCCACCTATCATTCTCCGATAATCCAAACCGCCGCGTCATGTGCCCTGTGAAATCCCCCATCTTCTATAAAGCTTTTGACGGCAAAGCCGATTTATGTATTGACAGGTTCTTCCCGATGCTTTCTATTCTCCCTCTGCAGATGCATCGCGCGGATGATTAAACGATCGAGCTCCTTGCTCTTTTTCACGACGTCCGGATTCGTCAGATCGTATCCCTTCACTGTAACCATCTCTTCCAATGCATCAATGCACAAGCGGATTTTATGTTCCAATCGTACTGGCAATTTCATGGAACCAACCTCCTTGTTGTTCATCAATTTGACACGATTCATAGGAAAATTGAAGCTTGTCCTGCACTTGTTTTTCAGTTACAGTAAAAATACTTGTGTTTTCTACACTTCCTATTATGACGGAATTGTTTTAAAAAAGTTGTAGACTTTGGTAAA
Organism: Paenibacillus sp. NPDC056579; assembly: GCF_042793215.1. Taxonomy (NCBI): domain Bacteria; kingdom Bacillati; phylum Bacillota; class Bacilli; order Caryophanales; family Paenibacillaceae; genus Paenibacillus; species Paenibacillus sp. NPDC056579. The sequence continues at coordinate 328,751 of NZ_JBHTVD010000001.1, read as the reverse complement.
AAAACAGCCCGTTTCGACTGATTTTGCTAATACTTTCTTAACATTCGATGGCAACTTTATAGTTTGCCTTTCTCACTATTCCCCATATGTATCAAGGAGGAGGAGTTCATGTCGACCATATTACTTATTGAAGATGATCAAAGCATTGCGGATATGATTTCCATTTATTTATCCGAAGAAAATTACACGGTGCACAGCGCTTCCGATGCCAAACAAGGCAAGCGGCTGTTTCAGACGATAGACCCTGATGTCATTATCCTCGACGTGATGCTGCCCGATATGAACGGAATTGAGCTCTGCAGAGAATTTCGCGCGAATTCTTTGATACCGATCATGATGATATCCGCCAAAAGCGAAGTTTCCGAACGGGTGAAAGCGCTTGTGATCGGCGCTGACGATTATTTGTGCAAGCCGTTCAGTATGAGAGAGCTGGCAGCAAGAACCGGCGCCCTGGTTCGAAGATCGGCAATGTCCAAAGCAGCCGCGTCACCGCCGCCTGAGCCGCCGCAGGCAGTGAAGCTGGATATCGAGAAAAGAAGCGTGTTTGTCCATAATGTGCTTGTAGAAACAACTTACTCGGAATTTGAGATAATGAAACATTTTTGGCTCCATCCGGGCAAAGTTTTTTCCCGAGAAGAGCTGTTAAATAAAATTCGCGGCATCGATTCCTTCGTAACCGAGCGCTCCGTAGACGTACATATTACGAATCTTCGCAAAAAAATCGAGTCGGACCCCAAGGATCCGAAGCATATTAAAACCGTTGGGGTGTCGGATATAAATTCGAGTCATAAATCCGTCTCTAACGGATAAGCTTGTCTTGGAAATGAACGATTCCAAATAAAAACTCCTGACCGGCAGCAAGCCTAGTTCAGGAGTTTTGTTCATTATTGACGCGTATTGTGATCGTTCGGAAACACCCGTTGTATCATCGTGTTGAACTCGTTCATATACACTGACAAATCGACTCCCCGATCGTTCTCCATCGAGTAGAACCGGATTCGCTGAACGAAATTCGGGTTCGCCGATACGAATACCCGCTGGACGCCGGGCTGGGACATCGCAAGCACATGGCCGGAAATGCGATTCGACATGGCATGGCTTAATCCGCCCGGATCGGACCAATTCAACCGGTGAGAGCCTTTGTCCGTACCGAATAGTCCTACTCCGCCTTTCGGCGTAATGGAATTGGCCATCATTTCCGGATGCGCTTCTTTGTCCGGCTGATGTCCGTCCAGCACCAGAGCAACATACGCATTGTTCTCCGTAATGATAATGGTTGACTTATCAACCCCGGCTAATTGCTCTACTCTCGCTGAAATTTCGGGCGCGAACCGAAACGTCTTGGTCAAATGCGGATTGTTCATATCCAGCTGCCGGAACGCGCCCGGATTGTCCGGTTCCGGTCCCGAAACCTGCTGCTTCTCCCACTTCGGCTTGACACCCAGCGTATTATCTTCGTTATTCAAGCTGCTCCGGTCATATAAAGCGTGGTGGTCGCCCGATTGCAAGCCGGCTCCCAGCTGCTTGTTCTTGTTCTGATTGCAGCCGGCCATGAGAACCATTACAGCCGCTGCTATCGCTATACTCCAAATGACACTCCGTAAGTGCATCTTGCGCATGGTGAACCTCCTCAAATGTCTCATCCTTCTATGGTTAGGATGAGTTATGAGCAGGAAAATATACGCTTGCCCTGAACGAAGTTCAGCCATTCCTTCGGTTGGAGCTGTTACTCTGCACAAAAAAAGAACCCGCATGCATGACAGCATCAGCCGGGCTCCCTCTTTTGCTTTTATGATCCGTTATCGTCTTTCCCTAATGTCCGATCGAGCTCCTCCAACAGCTTACGAACGGCTTCTTCCGACCGGTCCGACGACTGCTTGAACCGGAGCAGCTGCTCCTGCAGGTTCACACCCATCTCCTCGCTCTCCGCTTCCTGATCGGTATAGGACGGGTCGAACCATACGTAATCGCCGTCCGGACCATTGCGTAAAAACGATTGCGACCAGTTCTCCGGATACTCGTAGGATTGCTCACCGAATACCAAGCCGAGAACATCGTCGCTTGTCAGAGGCATTAAATGGTGAAACGTTTCTTCCCCGTTGCTCTCCGGTCCGATAGCGGCAATCTGCTTATGCAGGTAAGCATAGTGCAAATAATGCTCCCCGGTCAATTTGTCTTTGGCGACCTCATACATTTCCAGCGCCTCTTCTTTCAACGGCTTGACCGTCTCCAGCCGCTCCTGGAGCCAATCGGAAGGAATTCGTCTCATTTCAACGAACGACATGACCATCATCATTCACTCCTATTGAATTGCCTGCGGTTACCCGTGCCATTTGGCCGGAGTTACGGTCTCATCCGCCAAACGAAGCGAGCGCCGCGGCAAACGCCATTTAAATACAACGGAAAGCATACGCAGCACAACGATCAACACAAATAAAACTAACAACGGATAAGATCCCAGGAACCATCCGAGCGCTATCAGAAGGCCTGCCAGCATGCCCCATACGGCGTATATTTCATCGCGCAGCACAAGCGGCTTGCGACCGGCGAGCACATCGCGGATAATACCTCCGCCGATTCCCGTCATGACCGCCGCAACGATAACCGCACTGATAGGCGAGTTCATATTCGTCGCATATAAGGCTCCCTGTATGGAAAAGGCGGCCAGCCCAATCGCGTCGAACAGCGATTCCCAAGTCTTCCAGCGCTTGATCCAGCTTGTAGGTACGATGAACACTAGCGCCGCCGCAATCAGCGCGGTCTTCAAGTATAAGCCCTGCTCCCACAAGGTCGTCACCGGAATCCCGATGAGCAGATTTCGGACGACGCCCCCACCGAAAGCCGTTACCAAGGCAAGAACGAACACCCCTAGCACATCGTAATCCTCTTCCATGGCGACTACGGCGCCGCTGACGGCAAAAGCTATCGTGCCGATTATGCTGAACAGCTGTAAATTCAATTCGAGTAGCTCGCTCATGTTGTGCGCATCAATTCCAATCCAACGTTACGACGTTGCCCGTACGGGACGATTCATAAATGGCTTCCAGCACCAAATTGTTCGTCAAGCCGCTTAAACCGGAAGTCAGCGGTTCTTTGCCTTCCCGGATGCAATCCACGAAATGACGGCTCATCCGGACGCGCGGACCTGCATCGTTGGCAGGCTGAGTCAGCTCGACATCGGCTGTCCGGTCGAACACTTCGGTGAACAGCTTCCCTTTGCCGCCGCGCAGCGAAGCTCCGCCTTCCGTACCCATCAAGTAAATATACGGCTGGTTGTCCAGCATATCGGTATGCGCCGCCCAACTAACATCAAGTGTCAGGGTGCTGCCGTTATCCATTTTTATCAATGCGGTAGCCAAATCCTCGACATCGTAGGTGCCGTTCCAATCCGGCGTGCCCCATGTACCGATCCCGCGCCGTTTCGGTCCAAACTCCGCATAGGTCGTTCCGAACACTGAAACCGGCTTTGGATTGCCCATCAGATGCAGCGACAAGTCGAGCATATGAACGCCGATATCGATTAACGGACCGCCGCCGGATTTGGACATTTGCGTAAACCATGTGCCCCAGCCCGGGATCCCTTTGCGGCGGAGCCAACCCGTCTTAACGTTATAAATATGTCCTAAAGCGCCTTTGTCGATCTGTTCCTTCAATTGCTGGTTGATCGACTCCCAGCGCATTTGATGTGAAATCATCAGCGTTTTGCCGGTTTCCTTATGAGCTTGGACAATCGCCTTTGCTGCTGCAGCATGGATCCCCATAGGCTTCTCAAGCAATACATGCTTCCCAGCCTTCAACGCATGGATTGCAATGTCCGCATGAAATTGGTTGGGAACCGCAACGATTACCGCGTCGATACTCGAATCCTGGAGCAACTGCTCATAATTCGCATATACATTAGGAATTCCGTGTTCTTTCGCTCTGGCTTCTGCGGAAGGCAGAAAAACGTCGGTGATGCCTGTAATCTTCGTGTCAGGCAGTTTCTTAAACTCATTAATATGCACGTTGCCGATATTTCCGGCCCCGATAACGCCAATATGAAGCTGGCTGTCAGCACTCATGTTCACGGGTTCCTCCATTCATTGTCACTAGTCAAGCCGACATTAAATATACCATATGCGTGCGGATTTACGCTATCGTAAAATGCCTCCACCTGACGGAGCTATGACGTTGAATTCTATCCAATTCTATGCTTGGAGCCATCGATCTTAATAATTCGATAATACACAAAAAAACGGCCAAAACCGTCATGGATGACCGTTCCGCCGTTACAAAATACCCATATCTTTTGCTTTTTGCGCCGCTTCCTTGCTGCTTTTGCCTCCGAGCTTGCGCAATATATTGCCGACATGCACTTTGACCGTTCGAATGGATACTACGAATTTATCCGCAATTTGTGTTTGCGTAAATCCTTTTTCAATCAGGTCCAGCACTTGAATTTCCGTCGGGGTCAGCAGATCGCGCAGCTCCTTGACGCGAATTTCCTGCTCCAGCTTTTTCAGGCGCCGGAATTCCTCCCTCATCTGGGCGGCCGCGCCGGGTGAGATCGAGCTCCGGTTGGCGTACGCGCTGCGGATCGACTGGGGAATTTCCGTAAAATTCGATTTTACCATGTAATCGACGGCTCCCGCCTTGAACGCCTCGAAGATCAGCTCCTTCTCTTCCATTGAGGTAAGCATGATAACCCTTGCGCCCGTACACTGCACAATCTCGGCCGCGGCCCATATCCCTTCCGGACTGTCCGACATCATAATGTCCATCAATACGACGTCCGCCTCCACCTGCTCCAGCAGGCTTACGGCATCTTGCCCGGACGAAGCGGTGCCGACGATTTCGATGTCCTCCTGCTTGTTCAAATAGCTGGACAATCCCCTCAGCCAATCCTGATCGTCCTCAACGATGACCACTCGAATCCGGTTCAATTAGCGTTTCCCCCTCTCTTTTTTGGAAAAGTTAATAAACACCGCTGTGCCTTCGCCCGGCTTGCTGTGAATATGCATAGACCCTTTGTGCTTCTGAATGACGTGATAGCAATAAGACATCCCCAGGCCGAAATTGAATTTCTTGCCGCCCTTGGTCGTATAGAAAGGATCGAACACCTGCTTCTGCTGCTTTTTATCCATACCGATGCCCGTATCCTTGATTTCCACCGTAATATTGCGTTTGGTTTCCGTCAGCTTGACGGTCAGCAGCCCTCCGCCCGGCATAGCTTCTACAGCATTGGTAAGGACGTTGGTGAACACCTCGGCCAGCTGCGCTTTATCGCCCCATATCGTTCCGGTGTAGCGGAAGTCCCGTTCAACCTCGATCTCATTCATTGCCGGCAGCAGCGTCGCTACGCATTGCTCCAATAGCTGATCCAGGTGAACATTGTCGGGATGCAGCTCCACATCCTGCGTCTGCCCTTGAATCCGGTAGATCATATCGTATATATGCTGAGAAGCGGTAATAATGACCCGAATATCGTCACGAAGCTGGTGCGGATCGGGCTGGTCCGCCTCGGACTGGATTTTTTCGCTGAACAGCCGAATTTTGCCTACATCATTCTTGATCGCATGATTCAAGATCGAAGTTCCTGAAGTGATCGCTCTCAACGTATAATCGAGCTTTTGATTTTGAATCGAGATTTGCAGGCCCATAAAGCCATAACGGAAGCTGGAAATCAAGATGACAGCCAGCGTAAACCCGATCAGCCACGAATTGTAGCGCCACATTTCATAAAGTCCGAAATAAGTAGGCAGCACATATAAGGTAAATAAGGCAAAAAACAAGGTGGGCGCCGCGGCTAACGTGGTCAGTATCCTGTGCTTGCGAAAAAAGGTGTTGCGCTCCTTCAACGTCGCATGCACCAAGATCGCGATACCCGCCATAATATAGGGCGTCGTCCACAAGGTAACATAGCGGTACGGGATAGGGTCGTCCTTAACGGGATCAAAGCCGAAGGATAGGAGTACTGGAACCAATAGCGCCCAGGGAACCCAGGTTTTCCGCGAGGACCATACGGCATAATTCGGATGATACACAATCGTGAACATCAGAAACGTATAGGGCAGCCCGTAATAGCAAATGAGCGAGCAGGTAGTTTCAATCTGGATAAGAATCTTGGCAACAGGCTCCGTCAACCATCCCTTATCGTAAAAAAGAGGCTTAAGAGTGTCGTCAATGACCGCCGACAAGCCTCCGGAGCCCCCGGTAAACGCAATGGAAGCGATCCAACGGGTCGTTCGCCGTTTCGGGTCCGTCACTATAAGCAGAAGCCCGATCGTCCATAACCCAATAAGAACAAACATCATCGAAGCCGACTCTCCAGTTCCGTCTTGATTATCGTCTTGCTACTGGGCGTAATCCTTCTTCAATTGCTCCAGCTCCTGAACGCTGCGTTCCGCCCATTGAATCGTTTGCTTGAGCCCTTGAATTTCAGACAAAAGAGCTTGTTCCAAGGACGCTTTATATTCCGGAACCGTTCCGTGGAATGGTTTGATCGTATACAACGGCATCAACGCGATTTCCTGGAACGCAAGCGCACGGCGCTGGTGAAAAAAGGCAACGTTCGGGTTCATCGGATTGTGCAAATCGCCTTGGGTCGGATGCTTCCGGACCGCCAAAATTTTAACAGCCGCTTTGGATGACGAGGTCAGCTCCACTACCTCACCTACGTACTCCCCGGTCTTATATTCGGCTGACACGATGCTGCCGATCTCGAAGCTATGATTCATAGTTATTCCTCCTTGTCGAATTGTGCTACTCCTTGTGCTGGAACCATCGGAGCAGATCGTCTACGGATTGCATTCTATACCGTTTATCCGCCGCTTCCCCATCTACAACGTAGGCAATGCTGGGAACGCTCTCCAGCTGCCAGCGCTGCGCAAGGTCGGGGCTGAAATTAATGTTGCACTTAACTATGGGGAGCTCCGGCTTCATAGCCAAAATTACCTCCAGCATTCGCTCCGTTACTTTGCAGGTTCCGCACATGGGGGTATAAAAATAAATAAACATTCGCTTGCCAGGATGAGCTGACAGCTGCTTCACCTGTTGTTCCGTCCAATCTTCCACAGCCGGCCCCCCTTTTCCTCTGACGATACCGAATCCGTCGCGATGACCGGCTTCTTTTGCCCCGGCCTTATGCGCAAATTACCTGAAAGATTGATCCAGCTGCTCCATACTGGATTCCATATGCTCCAGCAAGCTGGGAATATCCTCGATTTGCCGTTCGTCGAGCTTCCTGACAAAATGAACGGTCAGATGATTACGGAGCTGTCTCGGCTGCTCGCCGTAAGCCGTATGCACCGTCTGCCGGATGACCGGCCCTTCGCCCCAAATGGAGCGCATCAGCTGTTCCGCTTCGGCACAATCCTTGTCTATATCGCTGACGGGAAACGTGAAGGCAAGCTCAAGACTGCAGCCTGGCTGTTTCCCCGGCTCCGCCAGCAGCTCTGCCGATAAATCCGCCAACGATGCGGTTAATACAAAGCTGCCCTTCACTACTCCGCCCGGACGTCTTACCGCTTCCATGCTGAAGCTGCGGGACATCGTAGACAGCTCCACCCTGTCGAGCCGATTCACGATTTGCACCGATCCTCCGAGGTCCAAGTCATACATGGCGCCTTCAAATACTACCTTTAAATTGTCAAAAATCGTAGGGTCGAACATAACGCTCCTCATATCTGGTAAGTTGATTATATTATATTTTTCACTTGCTTCCTATGGGACAAATCAGTACAATGAAATCATCCAATTCAAGGAAGGTGTTACATCAATGTCTGACGAGAATCAGAACGTCGAATCCGGACAAGAGCCTAAGAAGGTCAGCCTGGCTGACGCTATTAAAAACAAGCTTGCCCAGAAGAAGCAAGAGCAGCACGATGCAAAAGCGAACCCACAACTGCGCGGCGGCAACAGCGCTGTGATGAGAAGCCAAAACAATAAAAAGCCTAACAATCAGCGTCGCCGTACCGGCGGGAGCTAAGCGGGCCTTAGGCGGAACGTTTTGCTTCGCCACAAGGATACCTTTTTACATCGAAAAGAAGGATGAGCTTATATTGAAGCTCATCCTTTTTCATTTCATTTAAGCGTAAAGCTTAGCGCGCAGCTGCTTGATTTCTTCGCTTTCCAGGTACTCGTCGTACGTCATCATTTTATCGATCAGACCGTTAGGCGTGATCTCCATGATCCGGTTAGCAACCGTTTGGATAAACTGGTGGTCATGCGATACGAACAGCATCGTTCCGTCGAAATCGACCATTCCATTGTTCAGAGCCGTAATCGACTCCAGATCCAAGTGGTTCGTCGGTTCGTCGAGAATGAGCACGTTCGCTCCGCTCATCATCATTTTGGAGAGCATGCAGCGCACTTTCTCTCCCCCGGACAATACGCTTGCCTTCTTCAGCGCTTCTTCGCCGGAGAACAGCATCCGACCCAAAAATCCGCGGAGATACGACTCGTCCTGATCTTTGGAATATTGGCGCAGCCAATCCACCAGGTTCATATCGCTATTGAAGTATGCCGAGTTCTCTTTAGGGAAATAAGCTTGCGTCGTCGTAACGCCCCATGTGTACTCCCCGGAATCCGCTTCGACCTCACCCATAAGGATTTGGAACAACGTCGATTTGGCATGACCGTTCGGACCGACCAAAGCTACTTTATCCCCTTTATTCAGCGTGAAGCTGATGTTATTCAGCAGCTGCTCGCCTTCAGCGGATTTGTTCAGCTTCTCCACGGTCAAAATTTGTTTGCCCGCTTCGCGTTCCGGCTGGAATTTAATAAACGGATATTTCCGCGTGGACGGCTTGATGTCTTCCAGTGTCAGCTTCTCCAGCTGCTTCTTACGGGAAGTAGCCTGCTTCGACTTGGATGCGTTCGCGCTAAAGCGCTGGATAAACGCCTCAAGCTCTTTACGCTTTTCTTCCACCTTCTTGTTCGACTCGCGGGTCAGCTTCAAAGCCAATTGGCTGGATTCATACCAGAAATCGTAGTTACCTACGTACAATTGGAGTTTACCAAAGTCGATATCCGCAATGTGCGTACATACCTGATTCAGGAAGTGACGGTCATGGGATACCACGATAACGGTGCCTTCGAATTTGGCCAAGAAGTTTTCCAGCCAGTTGATAGATTCGATGTCCAAGTGGTTGGTAGGCTCGTCGAGCAGCAGAATGTTCGGCGTTCCGAACAGCGCTTGCGCAAGCAATACGCGTACCTTTTCGTTACCGCCCAATTCCTTCATCTTCTGTTCATGCAGCTCTTTGCCGATTCCGAGACCGATCAGGAGCTCAGCTGCGTCGGATTCCGCCTGCCAGCCGTCCAGCTCCTGGAACTCACCCTCAAGCTCCGCTGCGCGCATTCCGTCTTCTTCGGAGAAGTCGGGCTTGGCGTACAGCGCATTTTTCTCTTCCATAATCTCGAACAGACGCACATGACCCATCATTACGGTCTTCAGCACTTCCACTTCGTCGTATTCGAAATGGTTCTGCTTCAATACTGCCATCCGCTCGCCCGGGGTGATGCTGACTTCTCCTTTGTTCGCTTCCATCTCACCGGATAAAATTTTCAGAAATGTCGATTTGCCCGCGCCGTTCGCGCCGATCAAACCATAGCAGTTACCCGGTGTAAATTTGATGTTTACATCCTCGAACAGCGCTCTTTTTCCGTATCGTAAAGTGACATTATTAACTGTAATCATCGATACAACCTACTCTCTCATTTTAGTACGATAACGCCCTCAAAGCTTCCAATCACAGATTATACCACAAACCGGCTGGCATTTCCCATTACATTGCAAAAAATGCTATGGAGCATGCGCCGGCATGAGCTTAAGTACCGTCCTGTCTATTTGCCTGCCGAAATTTGCTCCACCAGTTCAGACAGCTCCGCCCAACGATCCATCGTTTGCTCAAGCTGCTCGGTGAGCTTCTGCTCTTCCACGTACAGCTCCTGAACCTTGCCGTAGTCGCTGCCCGCCCGTTCAATCTCCGATTTAATAGTGACAAGACGCTCCTCAATCGCTGCAATTTTGCCTTCGATCTCATCCCATTCCTTCTGATCCTTAAAGGAAAGCTTGCGAGCTCTCGCCGTTTCTCTTCGCTCCGGCGCTTCCACGGTGGACTGGGCAGATGGTGCCTGCAGCTTGCGGTCGTTCGCTTCCGCCTGCTCCTCTTGTTTAACGGCTTCCATATACTCCGTGTAGTTTCCGAAAAAGTGGCGGATATGCCCTCCGCCTTCAAATGCAAACAAATGGTCCGCTGTACGGTCCAAAAAGTACCGGTCGTGGGATACCGTAATGACCGCACCCGGGAAGTCTTCCAGGTACTCTTCCAAAATCGTCAGCGTTTGGATGTCGAGATCGTTCGTCGGCTCGTCGAGCAGCAGCACGTTCGGTTCACCCATCAGCGTGCGCAGCAAGTACAGTCGTCTGCGCTCACCGCCGGACAGCTTGCCGATCGGGGTCCACTGCAGCGCCGGGGAGAACAGGAAGCGCTCCAGCATTTGTGCCGCCGTCACAGCTTCTCCGTTAGCCAGGCGGATCACTTCCGCCGCGTCCTTGATATATTCGATGACCCGCTGCTTAGGGTCCATTTCTACATTTTCCTGCGTATAATACGCTAGCTTGACGGTCGTTCCGACGTCTATCGTGCCTTCATCCGGCTGCAGTCTGCCGGCTATCAAGTTGAGCATCGTCGACTTGCCGCTCCCGTTAGGGCCGATGATCCCGATCCGGTCGTCCGGAAGTACAATATAGCTGAACGGATCGAACATTTTGCGTCCGTCGAACGATTTGCTCACGCCTTCCAGCTCAATCACCTTCTTGCCCAAACGGCTCGCTCCAAGGGCCATCTCCAGCTTGGCTGCAGGTCCGTCGACTTTGCGGTCTCTAAGCTCGACAACGCGATCGATGCGCGCTTTTTGCTTCGTGGTCCGAGCTTTCGCTCCGCGACGCAGCCAGGCAAGCTCCCGGCGCAGCATGTTTTGCCGCTTGTCTTCCTCCGCTGCCTCGCGCTCGAGGCGCTCCGCTTTTTTCTCCAGAAATGCCGCATAGTTACCTTCATAGCTGTACAGCTTGCCGTGATCCAGCTCGATAATGCGATTCGTTACGCGGTCGAGGAAATAACGATCGTGCGTAACGAGCAGAAGCGCGCTCTTCCATTTCCCCAAAAACTCCTCGAGCCATTCGACCGTATCATGGTCAATATGGTTCGTCGGCTCGTCGAGAATAAGGAGATCCGCTGGCTGGATTAGCACCCTAGCCATTGCAACCCTTTTGCGCTGGCCGCCGGAGAGTACCCCCACCTTCTGCGAAAAATCATGAATGCCTAACTTCGTCAATACCGTTTTGGCGGTTGTATTGGCTTCCCATGCATTCATGGCGTCCATTCTTTGCTGAACGGCGAACAGTCGGGATTGTCTCTTCTCGTCTTCCGGAGCCAGCTGCAGCTCCGACAATGCCGCTTCATAATCGCGCAGCACCTGCATGAGCGGCGTATCGCCGTAAAACACCTGCTCCAGCACGGTCGACTCTCCGTCGAACTCGGGATTTTGCGGCAAGTACTCCACCCGGAAGTGATTGGAATGAATCAGCTTGCCCGAATCGACGGATTCGAGTCCCGCCATCGCTTTGAGCAGCGACGATTTTCCGGTTCCATTGACTCCGACAAGGCCAATCCGCTGCTTTTCGTTGATTTGAAATGAAATGTCGTCGAACAATACTTTGTCGCCGTAGCTTTTGCAAAAATGCTCAATCGTTACAATATTCAATGATACCAGCCCCTTTTATGCGTTGGTTCCCCATGCTTCGGTTACGTAAGCCGTGAGCAGTGCGATCGTGTTCCAAATAGCGTCCTGATGCGTTCTTTCCATGCTGTGCGATGCGTGTACGCCCGGACCGATCAATGCGGCTCGAATATTGCTTCCGCCACGAAGCGCAGCCGACGCATCGGAACCGTATTGCGGATAAATGTCCACGGCATAATCCAGCTTCTCGCGTGTGGCCAGCTCAATCAATTTGGAGGTCATTTCGTAATCGTATGGACCTGAAGAATCTTTGGCACAGATGGAAACATCCCGCTCCGTGCAGGACAGATCATCTCCCATCGCACCCATGTCCACAGCGAGCAGCTCATCGATTTCTTGCGGCAAATAAGCCGCTCCGTGTCCAACTTCCTCGTAAGTGCTGATTACAAGCTGAAGGGTATACTCCGGTGTGATTTGCTCCCGCTTCAACAGCTCCAGAAGACCGAACAACGCCGCTACACCGGCTTTATCATCCAGATGCCGCGATTTGATATATCCGCTATCCAGAAAACGCGCCCGCGGATCGAAAGAAATAAAGTCGCCGACGCCGATGCCCAGCTTCTTGACGTCCTCATCGCTTTTCACCGGCTCATCCAGGCGAATTTCCATAACCGACTCCTCGCGTTTGAACTCCCTCGCATCCGGGTATACATGCACGGAAGGCTTGGTTGTCAAAATCGTGCCTTCGTAGGTTCGCCCGTCTCTTGTGTGCACCTTGCAATACTCGTTTTCCACCGCTCCCATCATATAACCGCCAACCGATGTGAAGCGCAGGAAGCCGTTCTTTTTGACCGCTCTCACCATAGCTCCCAACGTATCAACGTGAGCGGACAAGCCGACGACACGATTCGGCTGCTTGCCCGGAACGGTTATCAGGCCTCCGCCTTTTTTCGTATAGCTAATCGAGTATCCGAGCGCCTCGGCCTCCTTGGCTATGACTTTCATGATTGTGCTGCAAAATCCGCTCGGACTCGGCGTGTTAAGCAGCTGTTCTAGAAGACGCAAAACATATTCTTGATTGATCTGCTTTTTCATTGGACTGCACTCCGTTTCTTCTATTGATTACGAAGCATTTGCTATCGTTATTTATTTCGTGTAAGCTATCAAATGAATAAAATCAGGGAGGTATTACCATCATGTCTGAAGCATTGCCGCCAAAAACCTGTACCATCGAACGCCTCGTGACCGTAGCCGCTGACGTGGAAAAAGTCATTAAAGGCGAAAAAACGGCGACCCGCCGTAACGGTCGTTACGCCGATCCGGGTGAAATCATGGAGCTTAACGGCCACAAATTTGAGGTGCACAAAGTGTACCAGCAATCGCTCGGCGAGCTTACGGATGAAGCCGTTCAAATGGAAGGCTACTCCAGTGTGGAAGAATACAAGAACTACATCCTTTCCATGCATGCCGGCATGCCTTGGCTTCCGCACATGAAAGTGTGGGTTCACGAATTCCGTCCAGTGCAATAAGTACACGTTGGCTCCTAAGGCCAGTTGCATGCCAAAAACAGTGTAGCCTTCAATACATGAATGCTACACTGTTTTATTCACCTTTTCAAGTTTGGAGGCTTCATTTTGTATCCTTGGCTCGTTTTTATCCATGCTGTAAGCGCGATGGTATCCATCGGTCCATTCTTCGTCCTTATTCCTATGCTAGCCAAGCTTCGCACGGCTGAAGAGCCGCTGTTGAGCGCATACCTGGATTCCTTTCACTTCGTCGTCCGACTTTCCAAGCATTGCGGCCATGTTTTGGTTTTCTCCGGATTGCTGCTCATGTGGCTCGGTGATTGGCCATGGAATACTCCATGGTTATTCGGAACGTTCGTCGTGCTGTTCGCTTCCGTGCTATTCATGGCCAGGGCGTTTTCCCCGACCATCCGTCAATTGCGTAAGCCCGATCATGACAGAACACGGCTCGTGGATAAGCTGGCCCGCGCGTTGTATCTTTATCTATTCGTTCTCTTCCTAATGCTGTGGCTTATGATAATGAAACCGGCTCTGTGGTGACCATCGTTCACCCGAGCCGGTTTTCGTTGTAATGATGCAGCTATTAAGAGACAAAATCAACGCAAACGCTCGTTCCATCCAGCACTTGCTTCATATGTGCTTTGACCTCCACGTGAATCGGATGGTTGTCATACACGCTTAAATCTTCAAGCGAATCGAACTTCGTGATAAGGGCGATATCGTAGGAACGTTCCGAATGGAGAACGTCCGTGCCAACCTCAATATATTTCAGCACAGGAATTTTACCGTCCATATTCTCCAATACGTCAACAGTAGCTTGTATAGATTCCGGGCTGCGATCTTTAAGCTTGAAAAAAACGACATGAGTTAGCATTGTACAATGTCTCCTTTGTGGTCTCGAATTCAATGTTCCCGATAGACTTCCTTATCGTAGTTGCCTGTTTGCTCTTCCGCGCTGTCGCCCATCGTTTCATGACAGCTTATTATACCATTTTCTCCATTCAACTGGAAATAGCTTATCAATATTTTTCGCCCTGTGCCATGCCCTTTGCAGCGGATTGAAATGGCTGTCAAGAGATTGAAGAAGCACGGCGCTTATATTATCCGGAGACCGTTTATCCAGCGCTTTATCGACGATTTTATCGCAAATGAGCTGCATATCCGCACCAGATTGAAGTTGTTCGGTCAAGAAGCGTTCAACCGCCAAGTCGGACAGCCGGTTGTACAAGCCGTCGCTACAAAGCAGGAACAAGCTGTTTTTCGTATAAAATCCGGTCCGGCGGTATAAATTCAGTTCCTTACTTACTCCTAAACAATGGAGAAGAATATGGCGTTTCGGGTGGACCTGCGCTTGCTTTTGCGTCAGCCGTCCCAAGCGGACTTGACTGGAAACCCAAGACTGATCCTTTGTTATTTGCCTCAAACGACTCCCGTTAAAACGATAGATTCTGCAATCTCCGGTATGGCATAAGAAAAAGGTTTCATTCAGCAGAAAAAGCAGGGTCAGTGTGGTGCTCACCTGACTTCCTGCACGATTTCCGATCATTAACAATTTCTCATTGATTGCATGAAACAATCGCTGGACGGAATGGTCCAGCCTGTCCCAATCTACAGGATCGCGGAGTACGGACTTCAGTTCTCTGTCGAGCCATCCTCTGATTATTTCAAAGGCGGTTTCGCTCGCTTTCTCCCCGTCCCCGCTTCCTCCTACGCCATCGGCAATCACTGCCACAGCGTAGGGCTCACCTCGTTTCGTCGTTCCTATTCTAAGCATGGAGCGGTCCTCATTCATCATCCGAAACCATCCCGAATGAGTCGCAACTCCGTAATGCCAGTTTACGGCAAATGTTGTTCGCACCTTTTACAACCCCATTTTAAAAGTAAAGTCGGTACCTACTATCGTCACTTTGTCTCCTTCTTTCAGCTCATACACTTTATAGGGAACCATCCATTCTCCATTGAAACGCGTTCCGTTACGGGACCCTAAGTCCTTCACCCCAAAAGTGCCGTTCTGATTGACGATTTCCGCATGAAGTCTGGACACGCCATGCTCTTGATGCTCGTAGTCGACGCCCTTCCCCCCTCTGCCAATAACAAAACACGGCTTGTCCAAGCTGATTTTCCGTACGGTACCTGCATCAAGCAGTTCCATGTAAGGAAGCGGTGCTTGTATCTTGCTGTGGCTGTCAGGCGAACTGAGCAGAACGGTAGCATCAGGCTGGGATAGAAGGGTGGTCCTTTGCTCAAGGGACTGATAGTACGGATCGGGTGCTAGAGCATGAGCATGGTTTGACATGGATTCAAATGGACTTTGCACCGCCGGGCGAAGTTCCGCATTGCGGCTCAAACCGGAAACGGCTGACGCAGCATTCTTTTGCGATTCCCCCATTAAGAACGATGCCAGCGGCGATGAAGCTTCCACAGGCTTCTGTGCTATCAGTCGGGAAAGGATAGCTTCCGGAGATGGAAGATCATCGGCCATAGGCTTATTGGCTTCAACTATCCCGTCTTCTGCGATTCGTCCGGATGCATTACCTATATGGTTCCGAAGCCATATCATGACATAAACCAAATCGGCTGTCAGTAAAGACAACCCGGAGCTAATGTACAACCACCCTTCCGAAGGGTGATCCAGATAAAGCTTCCATGAAAGGCATATCCCGAGAACTCCGATCAGCATCATCGGCAGCTTCATTTTATTAGCAGGCTTGCTCGTATCTCCGGCTTCTGTTATTTCAGGCCCGGCGAATAATGGCTGTCCATCCGGTCTGCTTATTTCATCATAAGCACCGCGAGGTGCAATGGCAGGTGCAGTGTCCGCACCATCTGATGCGGCATGGAATAGCGCAGCTGCCTTATGCAAAGCCGGCTGCGTAACATTTAATTCCCCGAAGCCGGAAGAATCCATGGATTTCTCCGGAATAGCTGAACTCTCTCTGCTCCCGGTGTCGCTGGCTGGACCGTTCATATGCCTCAGCAGTAACTGCTTCAACGTAGCTAGATGGAACGATTCGTCCATCAGGTAGTTTACAAGCTCTTGATAGCCGCTGCCTGCCAGCTCGGTCACTTTATGCACTAGACGGGACGCCAGCTGCTGCAGCCGTTCTTGGACGGAATGCGGTTCAGCAAGCTCCATCGGAATGTATGTAATATATATATCGGTTAAATCGCTCCCACAATAAATATAATCTTCATGAATGATGTAACTTCGTTCCTGCAGCATATTTACGCCGCATTCCGACAGCGTATCTGCAATCGTGTACATCAAATGATAAAAATGCTTCATGGTCAGATTGTGCATCCTTAACCAATGCGAGAGCATGCGTTTATCCGTAATATGATAATAGAGCTTCATCTTCCGATTCAGCTCCTCAACTTGAAGCTCCAAAAGATGCGGAATGCGATTGGCCAGCAGCATATTGAGCTGAAAAGCAGACAATTCGTCTCGATCCAGACCTTTTTCTGTCGATAGCACCATATAATGGCCTTGTTGATTCACATAATCCACTTTTAAGCCGTATAGCTCCGCAAACACTCATGATCCCTCCTTTCCGCGGGGATTAGGGAAACTGTAAATAGACGGTGGCTACCGCGGGCAAGACCGCCCACATGAACGGAAACCTCACATGATGGCCCGAACGAATGTATGGTTTCCATTGAGCCATGTCTTTGAAAGCAAGGAAGCCTATGAGCATCATGACGATCCGTTGGCTCGTCTGCTTCCACTCTTGCCGCCACAGTAATATAAGACAGCCGACCAAGCCAGCATAGAACAACGAATACAGCATACTTTGCAGTACCATTTCCCCGCCGGTCAATGCGCCTATGGCTGCGAACAGCTTGACATCCCCCGCTCCTACCGCCTTGATCAGATATAGCAGCAGCATAGGAATAAATCCTATTGCCGTTCCTATCACCGCATGTAGAACGCCAGATCCACCGGAGTAAACGGCATGCAGGCCAAGTCCTGCAAGCCATCCGGTTAACGTCAGTGCATTCGGAATTCTCCTTCTCCAGATGTCCGTAATGAATGCAAAGACAATCAAACCGCCAGTAACAGCCGCAATCATTATCGCAGCCATCATCCAACCCCTCCTACCCATGCACGTTCATATGCTTTTTTACGAATCGTGACGGTTTTCCTGAAGAAAGGAACGGCTAACGGCAGCTCGTATTCCGCTTCGATACCGATAAAAGCATTTTCTTTATTGTTCAAATCCGGAAACATAACGTCCGTTACCTTTAATCTTTCTTTCTTCAATCTGGTTTTATTGGCATACATAGCAACAATCGGCGTGAAGGCCTTATGCACCAACGGTTTATATGCTTCTTCAAGCTTCTTTCTAGCATCATCGGTCGTAGCCTGGCCAAGCTCCTCCAAATGAGTCCGGTATGTTTTCTCCCAGCCTACTAGCTGTACTACAACATCGGGAATCCAGCTTTCATAATCCTCAACGAACTTCTCCGTGTCTTCAACCCTTTGCTTTGCCGCTTGAATCTGGCTTAACGCCTGATCCACCCAGCCTGCGGCCGCACTTTGGCCCCATTGACTTTTCGCTTGCTGGTACAGCAAATCGACCGGATACATGTTCGCCGCAACCACCTTCGTCGTATCCGAGACAGCGGACTGGAGAGCCATTTCGGCCAGTGAAACCTGGATGAAGGCAATCAGCATTACAATGAAAGAAAGAAACAAAGGCAGGACAAGGGCCGCCTCCAGTACGATTCCTCCATCCTCCTGCCTCGCCACTGAACGAGCCTTGGATTTACAGCGTAATCTTAAAACCGTAATGAATATCGGGATCAGTAGCCCATCACTCCTGTTTTCGTAATTTGACATCTTCCTTCCACCACTTTGCAGGAGTTCAAACCGGTTTTACCGAGCTGCTTCATTAATCCCGGCAAAAACCAAAGCTTAATCGAGGTGGTTGCTGTACCTGAAACATAAGTAGAGCTTTGGAGCAAATCTAGCCCCGTATTCAGCTGGATTAACGATTGCATCCGTGACAACAAAACCTTATCGCGGCTGTGCAGCAGCAAAAAAACGCGTAAATAATCTTTATAGTTCAAGTGAAGCCATTGCCCAAGCTTGCTGGACAGCGGTACGGCTTCTCCTTGGACGAGCTTCGCCATATCCTGCTGAGCTTTGGCCGCACCCTCGGCAACAGCCGCCAAAAACACAAGCAGCGGGGAACCGAGATTCAGCATGGCTTTATCCGGCTCCAAAAGCGCTTCTGTCGTACCTACCGCCAATCGGAATGCAAACATTTCCGCGTAAGCCATCGTTTGATTGCTGACGCAAGAGTTGGCGCCGTACAGCAAATATTCCAGCTCCTGATTGATCAGCAAATGGCTTTCCGGCTGAGACAGCTCTTTGGAAGTCTTGAGCTGTCCGTGAATGTCTTTTTCCATCCCCAACGTACGATAATTGAATTTGCTTACAGCAAATTCATCCAAGTAAAACTCATCACGGACATCGACAAGCAGATCGGAAAAAGCGGAAATCAAGCTTAACGCACTGGATCCGGCCTTATCCGCATTGTCCAGATCGATGACAGGAACCGGTTGAGAGCTGTTCTTCTCCTGATTCGCTTCCATATAGGCTTGATAATAGCCTTTGTTGCCTTTGGACGGATCTCCCTGCAAAGCTATATAATGCTCCTTCGACGGATCGACGCTTCCTGCCAAGCTGCATCCGGCTATGGCTCGCATCGCTTGATCCAGATAAGGCTGAGCCTTCTTTCTTTGCTCCTGTCTGGAGGTGTTAGCAGCCGATTTGTTCTTGTTGCGCTCTGCTTCTTTGGCGCTCTGGGCTGTGTATAGATCTTGAACCTGCTTCCAAAACGACTGCAGCGTACTATCCGCATTGGCATAATTTTGCGCATCGAATAATAACACATTGGCAAGCTGAGACTGAAGTCCGGAGAACATGGCTACAGAGGAAGAAGCTTTACTGCCGTATTCATCCAATTCTCCTCGGGTGATCAAATGGATCGATTGAAATGCTCTCTCCGCGTCGAATGCTCCGGATGCCGAGCTTTGCGATTGGACGTCGCGAAGCTGCGCATTTAGCTCATCATTGCTCTTTTTCGCTTGCTCCAACGCATCCTGAAATCGTTGCAAACGGTCTTTCAGCTCATCCAAATCCTGAGTCGATTTCAGCTTCAGCATCGCGATCAGCTTGGCATAATCCAAAATATATTGAAGCAGCTGCTCGAGATCGCTTAGGATCGACTTCATATCGTTCATTTGCTCCTTCAGTTGTCTTCTTTTATCAAGTAGAGAGCCTGCGGACGCCCCCGCTTGATGTAGCGCATCGATTCTGTTATCTATACGGTCGAGTTCCTTTTTCAAATTGTTTATTTCTGTTTCCGTCTCTTGTATCGTTCGTCGAACCTCATCCACAGTATGAATGCCGATTTTGCTGCTAAGGCCATTCAAATCAGCCAATTGTGCCGTATAAAACGGGTGCAGGACAGACGCCTTTTGATAGATGGCCGTCCACTCCTTCCATGCCTTATCCAGGTACGAATCACGCTCATCAAGCAGCTTCTCGATATGAGCGGCATTTTTGGAAAATTGGGACGCCTGTCCCATCAACGAGGCTATTCCTGTCTTCTTGAATGCATCCGCTATTTCCAAAGAATAGATCATCGGAGCGCGGTACTTCATTTCCTCCATGATCTGCTTCTTCATTACCGCATGATTACCAAGCGAATACATGGATGTCAGGCTGGACCCCTCCTCCTCAACACGAAGATCAATAAATTGAAATCTGGAGGACGGCAGGTTCCCGGATACATTCCCGTTTACGGTGCGCATAAACAACCCCTGTGCCTTCTCCCGGTCATCGGTTAATGCATACAGACCATATGCATGCAAAGAAGGCGAGAATGCCGATAAGGTCGAGCGAACCCCGGTTTTCACGGCATTCTCCGCTTCCTTCTCGGATGTCTTAATGCGCGCGAAATCGATAAGAAGCGCACAAAATAAAAATATCGGCACCAACAGCAGCAGCAAATATAATGAGACCGCTCCCTGCTGCTCCGCAATCAGCCGCCGCAACAGCTTCACAAGCCCTTCTCCTTTCGTTCAGAAGCTAGGGTGCCAACCATAACTTCGATCATTCATGAATAACGACGACAATGCCTTGTCGCTCCAGCTCCTGTCTTAGCGCACCGGTTAGCTTCACCTTGTCCTGCTTGGACAGCTTAAAAAAATGCCAGACGATCCCTTTCACATGAGTCCCCTCCCTCAACAGCTCTACATCTTTCGGCATTTGCACTTCTCTCAGCTGCTTCTCGTTAAAGCTGTAGTAGGCTTGATGCGCTACCTGGTTCGCGTCCATGGCATCCACCGTTCTTTTCGTAGAAGGATTCACCTGAATGATCTGCTCCTGCCCGTTAACCAGAGTCCGCAAGTACGCCGCAGCGCTCTGATGGCTGTTGATGACAGGGGACGGTTCGGGTACCGTATTCGGCTCAACCATCGTTTGCAATGCTTCCTTCGGATTGATTCGACCCTGAATTTCCTGAATGAACGTACGGGTCAAATCGACAAGTCGAATCCATTCCACAGGGTCGATTACTTGAGCATGCGCACCGGATTCGACTTGCTTTTGAAGCTTGTCCGACGCGAACAGCGGTGAACGAAACGGCTTTTGCAGCTGTACCTTAACCTCTCTTGCTATCCCGTTGTTCACGTACTGCATGCTTCCTCTCCATTCTTGAGGAATCGTACGTCCAACGTTAATCATTTTTTTCTCTGGACCACCGACGTTCTCATTACCGGAAGTCGGGAGCTCAACAGAAGCCGATGTGTTGGGAATAAGGAACCTGAACAAATCGGACATACTGTCGCTATGCAGTCTCCAATAGAGGCCGTCGCTCGCTTGGATGTCAACGTCCCCTGTAACAGGATTTTTGCTGCTGTTATCCCATACGAATGCCGCACGGTCCGCAGCTAGTCCCGCATTATGAAATGCGGACGACGTTTGAAACACGAATAATGCCAAAAACAATAGCGATATCGTACTCAATAAAACGATAGGCAGCACGAAGCTCGCTTCGATCGTAAAGCTGCCCTGAGTGCTGCGAATCAAGCTGCTTCCGGATACAAGCCTTATCTTTTCTTGCCACCCGACACGGTATCGGCTCACAACGTGATTATGGCGCAGCAGGACTAATATTTTTGGCATCATCGGTAATCGATCCGGACTGGTTCGTGATTTCTGTATTCGCGGAATCAAACAAGCTTTTTACCCATTTCATAATCCACTTTCTGAACGCGATCGCAATAATCACCAGCACCGCCAAAATCAACAATATTTCCAGCGTGCCCAATCCATCCTCATCTTCCCAGAGCTTCTTCATAAATTGAAAAACCGAACTCATCTCTGCCTCTCCCCCTCAAATTAACTAATTGCCTGTCACCCCATGACCATTAATGCAGGCGCGGCAACGATAACCATGACAACCATGAAAATAATTACCATGGGAAAGACCATTTTCGACGAGGCCTCTTCACCCAACGTTTTAGCTAACGACTTTCTTTTCTCCCACAATGTGTTGGACAGCTCCTTAAGCGACATCACCAGCTCGTCGCCGCCACGCTTGTAGTTTAACAATAAAGTGGTTGTAAATAAGGAAACCTCCTGGACACCGCACCTTTTGTTGAAATCCTCCAGCGATTTGGAAAAGGAGGCATTCATTCTTATTTCGTGCGCGGTAATGGCCAGTTCCGTTAATAAGGGACTTTGAGCAATGTCAGACCTGCGTTCAATACATCTCAGCAGCGCCTTCTGAACCGTTTCTCCGGCATTGACCAGCAAGACGATCTGATTCAATATTTCGGGGAGCTCCAGCAGCATTTGCCGTTTCCTCCGCCGCAGCTTGCCGGACAGCTCCTTATACATCACGAACGGCAAAAATAACGTCAAGCAGCAGCCATAAAGCAGCAGCTCTGCGTTCCCGTCGGCAACCGCGGACAGGACGGTACATCCAACAAGCATGGCCACACTAAGAGACAGCACATCGGCAATAAAGCACTTGGTTCGGATAAGAGCTGATTTGGCACCATATAGTCCGATCATCTGCTGATGTATGTAAGAAACAGCCCCGGACAACCGGTCGGCCAACTGGTAACGATCCGTCAACCATAAGGATAAGGGAGCTATTAACACCAGCTTCATGTTGCTCCGGTTCTCTTTGACAAAGCCGATGTACCGCGGATAAGCTCTCCAGAGAATCAAGCTCCCGATGACCAGCTCCAAAACCATTAACATCATTAAGAACAAACCCAATAAATCATCACACCTTTATATCCATAATCCATTTTGTAATGGCATAGCAGCCTATGAGAACTAGCAATGCCACCGTCATAATCAGAAGACCGGCGCCCTGATACAACGGCTCCATGTAGTCCGGCGAGCTCAAATTCAATACAGCGACAACAACCAGCGGCGCAAAAGTCAGCACCTTGGATTCAAACCGTTTTTGCGACATCATGACATGAATATCCTGCTGAATGTCCAGCTTCTCCTGGATGATCAAGGCTGTCCTCCGTATCACATGCACCAGATTCCCGCCTGTTCGTTTGCAGGTCATGAACACTTCGGTAAACTGCTGGATGTCTTCCACCTCCGCCCGGTCACTCCAATCCTTCAATGCAAGCTCAATCGTTTCGCCATTTTCGATCCGCCGGTTCACCGTCTCCAGCTCCTTGATGATGAAAGCATCCGAATCCGGGTACAGCAGCCTTAAATCGTTCAATGCTTCCTTGAATGCGGTCTCGACGGAATTGCCCGCACCCAGGGCGGACGATAACGAAGACAATGCTTGCTTAAACTGCAGCTGCAATTGGGTTTTTCGTTTGCGAATGAGCTCCCGTTTCCAAAGGACCGGCGCATACAGACCCCCGCAAGCCAGCACCAGTACGGCAAATACATTCTGATAAAAGATAAATCCGATCATCCCTAGCAGGACGGCTCCCGCTGCAGCAGACGTAATGATTTCTCCGGAGTTCATCTCGTATTCACCGTAACGTGTGAGTGAAGACTTGGGAGGCTTTGCCGGTTTACGCGAGCCGAATTGAAGAGAACTTAATCGAGCCATCCAGCCAGCCTTGGAGCTGGAGCTTAACTCCATTTTTGCTTTATTAGCGGACCGGAATCGGTTGGATGCGGATAAGACGAACCAGCAGCAGCAGCCAACTATGACTAGAATAATAACCAGCAATGTCAACAGCCATCATCACCTCCTTCACGCATACAAGTATTCTTCACAGTTGAATTCCCGCCATGGCCAACTTCTCGGAATGATGCAGCTGTCCTGACGGCTGCAGTTCTCCCAGCACCTTCCCGGATTCGTCCTCTCCCGATTCTATAAATTGAAACAAACGATTCAGCTTCACTTCCCCCTTCTCCATGCCGATGATTTCACTGATCTCGACTACCCGTCTCGTACGGTCTCTTAGCCGCTGCAAATGAATCATGACGTCAATAGCGGAGCAAATTTGTTTGCGGATCACTTCAACCGGAAGCGCAGCACCGCTTAATACCATCGTTTCAAGCCGGCTCAGCATATCCTCCGTCGAGTTAGCATGTCCGGTTGAGAGGCTCCCATCATGTCCAGTATTCATCGCCTGAAGCATGTCCAACGCTTCCGATCCCCGAACCTCGCCCACAATGATACGGTTTGGCCTCATACGCAAGGAGGAACGTATCAAATCGCGAATCGTGATTTCGCCCTTACCCTCGGTGTTGGCGTTGCGCGTTTCCATCCGAATCAAGTTCGGTACCGTGCGGATCTGCAGCTCTGCCGAGTCTTCGATTGTTATCAATCGTTCGTCATCAGGAATATATTGCGATAGCGCATTAAGGAAAGTCGTTTTGCCCGAGCCCGTCCCACCTCCGATAAACAGATTGTACTTCCCTCTTACCAGCTTAATTAACAAGGAAGCGGCCTCTTCCGTCAGCGCCCCCTTGGCTACCAAATCGTTAAGGGTCAACGGAGTTTCCGGAAACTTACGGATCGTCATAGCCGCACCGTCGAGTGAGATCGGCGACAGGACGACATTGACACGGGAGCCGTCCAAAAGTCTTGCATCCACGATCGGATTCGCTTCATTCACGGCACGATTCACTCGGGATACAATGGCTTGAATGACGTCCTCCAGCTTCTCCTTGCTTTCAAACTTCACCTCCGTCAGGCAGACACGCCCTTCCTTCTCAATAAATATCCGGTCATACCGGTTAATCATAATTTCCGTTACCGACGGATCATCCACCAAGGGCTGAATCATGTCCAGTCCGCGAAACGAGTGGAACAGTCTCATCGTTAACTGATGTCTCTGGCCCGCCGTCAAGTAAGACTGGAACGGAAAGGCAAACACTTCGTGCTCAATCATCTCCATGAGCTGCTCATCGGTCAGCGATACCGACAGATCCAGCTTATCCTTTACCAGCTGCTTCAGCTGAGCAACCGTTTCATCCGACCACATGCCGCTGTACCTCCGCTTCTCCGGTTAATGCTTGAAACCAGGGAAGCGCAGCCAGGCTTTCACTGAATGCGGAACGGGACAGTACCCCCTCCATCCGGCTGAATGTTTTCCATTCCGGGATGTATGGCAAATAACCGTGAATGGGAACCAGCAAGTCGTGGGCATTGTTGGACAAGGAGCCGTGGAACTTATTAACGAGCAGGGTCACCTTTCCCAATCGCTCGGTTTCTGAAAAGCCTGAGGCCGCCGGCCGCATTCTCATCCGCGTCTTCTCCCACTGAACACGCTCGTCCACCACCAGCCAGACAATGTGATCACTCAGCTTGAGCGCTGACCGGACACGAGGATGTGAGGCGGAATCCAGATCAAGCAATATATAGTCGTAGGACCCGGTAGCCTGAAGAGCGCCGATCAATGCTTCCGTATCGGACTCCAGCATTTCCGCCAGTTCCGCAGCCTCTTCGTTACCGGGAAAATAGTCGAATCCGAGCAGGCTATGCTTGCGTTTCATTCTCTCCACCTTGGCGCTCTGAAGCTTGCGGTCCGATTTGCCGTAAAACAGCATTCTGGAGAAATGACCGCTCTCCTCGTTGGAAGCAGAGCCTATCCAGCTGGCCGAAGGAAGCTCCTCCAGCGTAATATAAAATACTCTTTGCCCGGCTAGGACAAGCTCTCGCGCCAAATGCATGGCGGTTAGCGTCTTGCCGCTTCCCCCTGCAGCGGAATAAATGGAGATGACTTCCGAGCTTCGGTTTCCTTTCAAAATTCGGCTTCTGGTAAACTCGTTATAATGTGAAATGACGACCGACATGAGTTGATTCAACGGCTGATACTTACAAATAATCGGGTATTCAACGATATCGGCGACGACCTGGAGATCGCTGACGATAAGCATGCACCCGTGTTCTCTTTGATACACTCTCTCGGGTAGCGGCATGAAGCTCTCATGCACCAATAGAATGAAAGGCTCGTTGGAATGCTCGATAAAAGCAAAACCATGTTCTTTCGTAGTAAATGCAGAAACGGTAAATGTTCCCGAATAATCGGCAGCTCGGATATAAGATGTTACCATCTCGATGAAATAGGCATCGGTATCTAATAACACCAGCTTCATTTTCGGCATGACAGCCTCGCCCCTCCCTAACCATGAATCCCAAACGCGTAGGTTACATCACCCCCATGATCTGCAAAACTCCGCTTGCTATCAGCACCAACGATAAAATAGCGATGACGACAGCAACCTTCCCTTTGTTCGTAATAACATATCGCCTCCCTGCATTTGCACGCAAAAAAAGCACCGACTGAACAAGAAAAGATTCTTGCTCAGCGGTGCTTCCGCTTACGATTACATATTTGCCATTATTATATCATAATAAATGGAATTTACAACTGTTTTATCAATTTTTGTTAAGCAAATGTAGAATCAGGTTAATAATTGCTTCCATGGATATACTATCCTCATAATCAGAAATGAAGGAGCATTGGACATGATTAGCAATCGCGAATTAAAGGGGCAAATTGAGCAAATTACTGAGCAGCAGCAATCCTTGACGGATGAATTGCAGCAAATTAAAGATCTGCTGCAGCAAAGTCATTCCGACAACCAAGGAACTCAGCAGTCCAGCGACGGCCAATCGCAACAACAACAGCAGCAGCAAAACAACAGCAGCGGATCCAATACATTTTCCGATATCGCCAAAGATTTTCTCAAACTGAAGGATTTGACAAGCAAGCTGGAAACCAAAATGCAGGATTACATATCCAAAAATTCGAAAAGCCAACCTTTAAGCGATGAAGACGCGATTAACCTTGTACTTAGCATGATGAACGGCATGATTGACTGGAGTATGGACCTTGTATCCAGACAACCCGGCTCCAAAGGGCAATCGAATCAATCCGACTCCAATCAGTCCGATCCGTACGGTCAAGCTTCTCAGTCGAATCAATTACAATAATAGTGCGGTACTACCACGGCGGCAACCTTCGAGGTTGCGCCTTTTTTTGCATCACAGACGGTTAGAACATCTAGATCGGCATTAAATCCTGCTTTTCCGCTTTCGGCTTGCAGTCTTTACAAACACCAACCGCCGAGCCATGGACGCCGGCATAAAAAGTCAGACGGTCCGACTTCTTTTTACAGTAAGAGCATTTTTGGCCCCGCTTGTCGGGCTGCTTCTTGAATTTATCCATCCGAACGACTTTGCCTTGACGTTGAGAGCGGGCACGGTATTGGAACCATACGATCAGAAGCAATGCGCACAGAACCAAAATTCCCATTGTCATCCAACCTTGCACCTTCAAGCCCCCTTCTTTCCGGCTACTCCCGTAACGCTTCCCTCAGCTTGCTGGACATGCCGTTCTCTTTGGCAGAGGAGGAAGCGCGAAGCTTGCGATTCTGCTCCTTAAGCTTTACGTTGTCCGCCTCCAGACGTTGAATCCGTTCCAGTCTCTCCGGTTCTTGCTCGTATGCCTCTATACAACGGAGCAGCAACGCATAGGCAACGCCATCCTGCTCAGACTCGGCAAATAATTGCTGCAGTGAATGGCGCAACTCTTGTCCCTGTTGTTTACGATCTTCCACTATGACTAACCTCTTTTATACTTCAAATTGTAGACCGGTTGCGGCCAGAACGACCTCGCCGCGGAACTTCACCCGGACCTCATCCTCAAAATCGGCAATATCACCGAAATGCGGCAAATGGGTCAGTACAACTTTCTTTACTTTGGCCATTTGAGCCAAATGCCCGACCTCTTCCGAGTTCATATGCCCGTATTTCTTGGCGTCCTGACCGGCGTAAAAGGAAGTTTCCGCAATGAGCAAATCAGCATCGGCACAAAAACCGATTAACGAATCGTCGTAATACGTGTCCGCTGTGTAGACAATGGTGGCAGATCCGCTCTGGATTTTCATCGCTAAACAATATGCCCCGTGAAAGGTCTTAAGAAATGAGAATGTCATGCCGTGCAAATGCAAAATCTCGTTTTCAAAAAACGGCACGACTTCGGAGCCTTCCATCGATGGATACGGGTTATGCCCCGTAGGCTGCAAGCCAGCCACGTAGATCGGAAGTGCTTTCGTTCTCTTGTTCAAATCCGTATCGATGATACATGCATACTGCAAGCAGCCCAAATCGGCGACATGATCATGATGTGTATGGCTTATAACCACAGCCCCAAGCTCATTCAACGGCATATAGTTTTGCAAAATAGAAAGAACCCCGCTTCCGCAATCGAGCAGCACGCGGTTTCCGTTAAATTCCAGCAAATAGCCTGCCGTTGCTCCCCCTGCTGCGGGATAGGCTCCCCAAGGACCTAAGATCGTTATTTTCACAAGCTCTCCTCCACTTCCTTCAATGATCTATAACCAGCAGAAATAGCACATTCACGAATGGTACCGCTGTGCAATGAATGCAAGCTATGTATTGATCGTGCTGTCCGGCAATGGCACTGGCGTAATCGAGGATGTCGCGCCCGGTTGCGCACGATGCGGCTGTATTGTATTACGCGGCAGAAACAGCAAGCCCAAAACGGCAATCACGAGAAATAATCCAATCGGCACAAGCAGCCTTTTCACAGGATAGCCTCCCCTTTAGTATGGTTTGGGCTTCTTCTTTTTAGGACTGGCAGGACACGCTCGAGATCTTTAACGATGTTAACTTATGATTTGATCAGGAATAAAGTCAGCTCCTCACGGTTATGGAACAGCTGCTTCGCTTTTTGCAGCTCCAGCTCCGGAGACAGATCCTGAGTAAGCTCACGGACCGTCTGGAACGGCTTCTTATGCATCAGCTTGACTGTTATGATCGCCGATCCGCCTGTTTGCAGCGAGTACAATAATCCTTTGATCAGCTTCGCCATTTGGCGCGGACTCCAGCTCATGTCGCAGACAAGCAAATCAAACGACTGAGGAGGGAACGATACCTCTCCCGCGTTTTTCTGAAGGAACGTGAGCCGGGGATGCTTCAGCAGCCCTGCATCCAGCTTGGCCGGATCGACGGCCGTAACCTTGACTCCCCTCTCCAGCAAGAGCGACGTCCAGCCGCCGGGTGCTGCGCCGATATCAATGGCAGACCGGTACTGGGAGAAGTCCAAGCCAAATGTGCGTTCCGCTTCTAGCAGCTTGAACTTGGCGCGGGACACTTGTCCTTCTTCCTTGCGGAAGCGGATCGCTCCTCCCGACCAATCGCTCACATTATGCTCCGGCTTCGAGATCCCGTAGTACGCGTTGTCCTCGGTTAAAAAGAGCGAAATGACGAAGTCCGCGTCCTTGGCTACCGGCATGGCCGCATACTCGTTAACTAGCAGCTCGTCGACCATTTGTTTACAAGCTGCAGTTGTAATGTCGCCTCCTACGGATTCGGTCTTGCGAACTTGCACCGCGACCTTGGCTCCAGCCTCAACCTCTAACCGGCTGCGCACGAAATCGCGAAGACCGGACAGCGTTCCGTCCCACTCCAGCTCCGCATCGACCGGCTGCATATGGCGCAAAAACATCGGCTCCTGATCCAGAATCGTCTGAGTGGCGGCCGATTTGCTCTCCGGTATCGAGAACCAGAACACCTCCGACGGAATCAGATGCCGAAACTGGGTGCCGGTCTGGAACAGACGGCGAATTTCTTCCTGGGCGTGCTGACCGAATCCATGATTGGCCGTTCCGATAAAAGCGGCGGCAGATATAATCGTTTCCGTCATTACAGCACCTTGATCCATGGACGGCCGTTATACCATTCCAGAGAAACCGGAACCTGGAACGCTTGAAGCAGGTTGGCCTCGTTCAATACGTCTTCTTTTCGGCCAGAAGCGATAATCTTACCCTGGTCGATCAACGCTACGTGCGAGAACATAGGCATAATTTCCTCAATATGATGTGTTACGTAAATCACCGTTATTTGCTGCTTGCCCAATTCATTGATATTTTCGAGCAGCCGCTCGCGTTCATATAAGTCCAGACCGGAGCAAGGCTCGTCCATAATCAAAATTTTCGGCTCCGTCATCAGCGCGCGGGCCAGCATCACTTTTTTCCGTTCGCCCTGAGACAATGTTCCTAGAGGCTGGTACGCCAAGTGCCGCAGGTTGACACGCTCGAGCATGCTCAGCGCTTTTTGCTGCACTTCCGACGGTATCTCCTCATAGAAACGCAGAAACCCGTATTCGCCGGTAGCAATGACTTCCCATACGGAATCGGCCGGCGTCAGTTTCTCGTACAAGGATTGGCTGATGTAACCGATCTGCTTGCGGACTTCTCTGACATCGACTTGCCCGTAAATATGGTCAAGCACCTCGACTTTACCGCTGCTCGGAAATTGATAGCCGTTGATCAGCTCGAGGATAGTTGTTTTTCCCGATCCGTTCTTGCCGAGAATAACCCAGTGCTCCCCTGCATTGACCTGTATTCCCACATCCGATAAAATATTCCGCTCTTCGCGGATAAAATGAATATGCTCTAAAGATAAGACCTGCACGAAAAATCACAACCTATTCTTCTCTAGTATTTGCTATAGCGGTAAGTCTGGCATAAGGAACGGGGCTGCCGTACAGTTCTACCTTATCCGGCTTGCTCTGGTACAGCAGCTCATACATGCCTCGTCTTCCTTCGAAGCTTGAACTATGCATATAAATCTCCTGAGGAAAACGCTGCGATGCGATGATGAATCGCACAACATCCATGCCGGTCGGCTGATCCCATCCCAAGTCGTAGTCAAGCGATAAGATCGCGATGTCGCACTCCTGCAAAAGCATAATGCATTCGTCAGCGCTGCGTGCCAACACGAAGCCGGCTGGACAGGCTCTGTAATCATCCAAAAAAACGTTGATCATGGTAATGCTTCTCCCCTCCCGCTCCCGCTTCCATCTTGTAGATCGGTCCTTCGCCATGGATTCAGACAAGGGAAATAGTAGAAGCCGCCGATGGAGCGATAGTAGAATGGTTTGCCTATTATGTAGGGGACAGCTCTTTAACAAAGCGGATTTCCGGTCCATGATCGCCCCCCCGCGGCACCGGAGTTTCCAATACGACAGGAATATCCATCGCTGAGAACGTCTTCAAGCATTGACGAAACCGGTCGGCTCCAATGCTGCCTGTTCCTATTATAGCATGGCGGTCCTTGCCCATTCCCCCCTCGTAAAGGGAGTCGTTCAGATGAACGGCGAGCAAATGGTCCCAATACCCGAGACGGGCAGCCTTCTTGTCCAGCTCGGCCCAGCCGCCTGGTGCTGAGGACCACAAACCGCATGCGTAGGCATGGCACGTATCGAAGCAAAACCCGATATGCTCGCGATAGTCGGATAACGAGCGGATTTGAACCAGCTCCTCCAAGGTCGTCCCCATCGCAGAGCCTTCGCCGGCCTGATTTTCTATCAGCAGCTTGGCCGCACCTTGCCAGCCCTCAAGAACTTCATGAAGACATTGTATAATATTTTTGTAGCCTTGTAACGGGTCCGCCCCTTTATATTTGCCAAAATGAACCACGACCCCTACCGAGCCGCAAGCCTCGGCAATGGCCAAATCGTTGCGAAGCGACCTTACGGTCGCCTGTCTAAGCTCGGGCGTTTCGATTGCCAGGTTGGTGGGATAGGGGGAGTGGGCGATCGAATACATACGATGCGTCCTGCAATAATCCATGCAGGCTTCTGCATCTTTGGGATTCCACTGCTTCACGGACAAGCTGCGCGGATTTTTGGGAAAATATTGATAAGCCGAAGCTTCGAGCTTACTCGCTAGCTTAGCCGCTTCCAAGAAGCCATTGCGAATACTGAGGTGGCATCCGATGTTCATCGTGTCCGCCTCCTAATGCTGACAGTGCGTGCAGCAAAAAGATTTTTTCGAAGAAACATCTCGTCGTTCAATCGGATGGCCGCAGCGGACGCAGGGCTCGCCTTCCCGGTCGTAAACTTTGCATCGGCTGTCGTAACCGCCTGTCAACTCATCGCCGGCATACAAAGGCATGTCCATGTACCCGCCATATCGCGTCGCTTCGGTTAGCACATGCTGCATCGAATCATACAATCGCGCTGACTCCTCCACTGACAATCGATCGCACTTCCGGGATGGCAGCAGCCCGGCTTCAAAGCAGATTTCATCGGAGTAGCAGTTGCCGATACCGGCCATTACGGCCTGGTCAGGCAATGTCGCTTTTAATGTCCTGCTCTGCTTGTGCAGCAAGGAAGCGAACCGCTCCGCGGTAAAGGAACGGTCCGTCGGCTCCGGTCCGAGCTTTTGCAAGAACCGATCCGCCTCATCGGGACTGTACAAATGCAAATAACCAAGCCTGAGTCCGATAAAATAAAGGTTCATATCATGAAAGCTCATCGTCACTTGTACAGTACGATCCGGTTTGTCTTCCTTGGAGCCATAGAACATGATGCCCCCCAGCATCAAGTGGAGCAGTAAAATCCGAGCGTTGCTTAAATGAAACAACAGATGCTTCGCTCTCCGTTCCACCCTCTGGATTGATGTTCCGATTACCTCGTTTCTAAACTGGGAGACGGGGACGTTAATCGACTTCTCCCGCTCTACCTGGACATCGGTGATGAGGTGTCCGACCAGCCGCTGATTCAACAGCAGCTTATAATTCTCCATTTCCGGCAGCTCCGGCATAAGCAGCACTCCTTCTTAAGACGATACAGAATAAGACCAAGAAAGGTCCTTCAGGCCTCGCAGAAAAGCCTCTTCAATATCTCCTTATATTTCCAAAAAGGAGCGGTTTTATGCCGTTCAGCGCTTCTTTCCGCCTCAGCTGACCAAAATAAGGCTATCTTCATCTCAGATTAAGCTGTCCATGCTATATCCGGTTTCGCCGCCCGCAGCCCTTCTTCGGCTTCCGGACCGACGGCCCGAAGCTTCGCTCGCCTTACGGGCAGCTGGATTAACGTTATTTAAGCGCTCTATTTTGGACTTGAGCCGTGCCAGGCGTTTCTCCAGCTCAGCCGTCTGATCGTTCTGCTTCTTTTCCTCACTGGTCATTCCTTTTCGACCTCGAGCCCCAAGGAGTCCCGGCCTGGCCAGCGATTTGCGCTGCCGCGCTTTGTTCAAAGCCTCCTCTGCGTACTGCAGAGCGAGCAGAAGCCGCTTCTCCCGATGCTCATAGTGCATCGACAATTCGATATACGGCTCGACCGAAGCCATGCTTCGATGTCCTTTACGCAGCACATAAGCGGTCCATAACCGGCAGGCGGTCTCATAGTCGTGCGTCTGCTTATATACTTGCGCCAGCGGCAATAAATAGTCTTCTTCCTGCTCTCCGGAATCGTCTTGAAGCAGGCGCTCCTTCAGCTGATCCAATACGTCCTCTGCGTAGGAGGATAGCTGCAGCTTAAGGAACCAGAGCCCCAGGCGGAAATGTTCTTCCAGGCCCATTTCGGATAGCGAGAATTCGCCGCGAAGAATTCGGGCGAAGTGAATCGACAATCCGGCCAATGACAATATATCGAGCTCATTATGGATAAATATGCCTTTTACGACCGTTGCATCCTTGTCCGCCAAATATTGAAAATATAGCGCCGGAGCCATCGAACCGGGAAGATCGTCCTGCCTTTCCACGTGAAGCCTGTCTTCCTCGACTTTGCCCAGCCGGCACGACGGCAGAGTGTGCTTCCACAAGCTGCGGGACGGATACAAGAAATCCAGATGGCCCGCGATATCCGGCTCCGATGGGATGCGGTTCAATATGTACCGGTTTTTGATAAGGGGCCAATCGAACGTCTTGCCGTTATAAGAGACCAAATACGGATGCCGTTGGAGCCTCTCCTGCAAATGATGAAGCATGGCCAGCTCTTCCGCCGGATTACGAATAAACATTTGCTCCACGACGAACTGCCGGTCCTCGTAAAAGCCGATTCCTATCATAAATGCTACGTTGCCGGCTCCAACTCCCAATCCCGTCGTTTCGGTATCCAAATACAAAAGCTTGTCGTACGGCATCCCTTCCGCCGCAGCCTCGACATCTCCCGGCAGCAAGATCGACAGCAGCTCGTCCGCCTGCCCTTCCAGGTCTCCAATAGCATACCGGCCATGACGGAAGTCATTTCCGTAACGGATTCGCCTCAGCACAAACGAACCGCGCTCGTTATGCTCCATTTGCGCCCCGATGAAGCTCCACTCCCCTTGCTCGTCCGCCTCCCTGCTAATCTCGGCAGGCGCAGCAGCGGATGGTGCCGCCTGTTCCGTCTTCTTATGCCTCAGCAGCCGCTCCCGAAGCCCGCTCATCGCGGCACCTCCGTTGGATCGGGCAGCTGCTCAGCCACGGGCAATAACCGACATTGCATCATCTCGTTCAGCCTCCCTTTCAAGTTCGCCCCTTCGATGAGGTCATAGTCCCGCCAGCAATTCAATGCTCTTTTGCTTGGCGCTCAGCCCCTCGATCTCCGTGCCGATACATGAAGGGCAGCCGTCCTCACATGGACATCTTCGAATCAAATTTCTTGCAGATGCTTTTATTTCGTCAAACCGTTTGTACACGTCCTCGGCCAATCCGATCCCGCCGGGATAATGGTCATAGATGAAGATCGTAGGCAGCTGCGTATGCTCGGCTCGTATTTGCGATACGACATGAATATCGCTCCGGTCGCACATGACATGAATGGGAACGATATGCCTCAACACATTCGAAATCCCGAGAAGCAGCTGCTCCAGCGTTTTCGTGCCTATGCCCGGGTCCGTCTCCTTCAATTCTATCCAGGTCGAGCTGGTATGCAGCTCCTCTTCGGGAAGGCTGATAGGGCCGTATCCGATATTTTCAAACGTGGTCAGCTTGATTTTCTTAAAAATCGTCGGCATGGCGTTAACAACCACGTCGCCGTAATGCAGCGAAGCGGTTCTCCTATGCTCCGTCCGGTCCGTGTCCAGCACTTTCAGCTTTACAGCCAGGTTCGCGTCCGTGTAATATTCCACACTGACTTCCCTTACGTAAGCCTTCTTGTGGTCCCAATCCAGCTTCTCGACCTGGTATTGTACCCCCTCGTGCAAATAGATCGCCTCATCGTGCAGCAGGGTCATCGCGCTGAAACGGTCCATTTCCCCGATGATTCTTACGTTGGCTACGTCGGATTGATCGACGATCACTACGTTTTCCTGCGCTGCCGAACGCAAGCTCACTTCACTGGCCGGAAACGACTGGTTCGCCCAATAAAACGTATCCCCTGCATAATGGAGCACCTTCTCGTCTACCAAATATTCCAATAGCTCCTCGATTTCGAGCGGGCCGAATTCCTCCCCTTTTTTAAAAGGAAGCTCATACGCCGCACACCGCAAATGATCGACCAAAATAATCAGGTTCTCCGGGTTGATTCTGGCGGATTCCGGCGACCGGTCGAAGAAATATTCCGGATTTTGTACGATATACTGGTCTATCGGCGTATTGCCGGCAACCATCACCACCAGGGCTTCCCCATGCCGCCTTCCGGCCCGGCCTGCTTGCTGCCATGTACTTGCGACACTTCCGGGATATCCCGTCATAATGCAGACCTGAAGCTGTCCGATGTCTACACCCAGCTCCAGAGCGTTCGTGCTTACGACGCCCAAAATATCCCCGCTTCTCAGCCCTCTTTCGATTTCGCGCCGCTGATTCGGCAAATAGCCGCCGCGATAGCCTCTTATCGATTTGGCTCCGATATCGTTTTTAATAAGCTCCTGCAAATGGC
Source organism: Paenibacillus sp. NPDC056579 (assembly GCF_042793215.1). NCBI lineage: Bacteria > Bacillati > Bacillota > Bacilli > Caryophanales > Paenibacillaceae > Paenibacillus > Paenibacillus sp. NPDC056579. The sequence continues at coordinate 293,364 of NZ_JBHTVD010000001.1, read as the reverse complement.
TTAGAATAATTTCGACCCTCACCCGGCTGCGGGCAAACACGATCGTCTGTATTTTATTCGCCAAAAACTCCTTAGCCACGTGGTTCACTTCGGCTGTCGCGCTTTTCCGGATGTTTAACGGCTTGTTCACAATCGGAGGGTTATAAAAAACAAAGTGCTTTCTCCCGCGCGGCGCCCCATTATCGTCAATTAGCCGCATGGGACTCCCTGTCAGCTGCTCGGCAAGCTCCTTAGGATTAGCGATGGTTGCAGAGGTACAAATAAAAATCGGATTGCTTCCGTAAAATTTGCAGATTCGTTTCAAGCGGCGTATTACATTCGCAACATGGCTGCCGAATACGCCACGATATGTATGAAGCTCGTCAATAATAATATATTTAAGATTGCTAAATAAACTGACCCACTTCGTATGATGGGGAAGAATGGCGGAATGCAGCATATCCGGGTTGGTGATGACGATATGCCCGACGCTTTTTACAATCTGCCGAATCGCCGGGGACGTATCGCCGTCATAGGTGAAGCTTTTGATATCGATTCCCATCTCCGCGATAATTTCGTTCAGCTCGCTTTTTTGGTCTTGCGCCAGAGCTTTCGTCGGGAACAAGTACAGCGCCCGGCTAACGTCGTCATTGGCTATCGTCTGCAGCACGGGAAGGTTGTAGCACAGCGTTTTGCCCGATGCGGTCGGAGTTACCGCTACGATATGTTCCCCCTTTAGTACGGTTGTTTCGTAGGCGGTATATTGGTGAGTATACAGCTGCTCAATTCCGCGTTTGGCTAATGCGGCTCTAATTCTCGGGTCTACGCTTTCCGGTATCGGCCTGGTTTTGGCTTCTTGCGGCTCGACCTCGTGCCAATTGATGATATTTTCATTCCCTCTCAATTCTTCAATCAATTGGGACAAATTTTTCTTACGGAACATGATTGGGTCACCCCTTATTAAGAACTACTGTTCCCCTATTATAAACTTGTATGGAAAAATAAAAAAGCCCCTTGTCCAGGGCTTTCAATGATGTTCATAAGGCTGACGGATTCAGCACCGTCATTCGTTCCTTTCAATCCTGCCCCAGAGTAAAGTTCCCCGAGCCGGTGCGAACCTTCAGCTGAGTTGTACCGGAGCCGAAGACGCCTTTCAGCGTACGGCCGTCCTCGCCTTTTTCTTTATACGTTACATTATCCCACTCTATGTTTCCGCTGCCCGAACCACCGTTATATTGAACCGTCAACGACTTGGGCTCATTAGCAGTTTTCACCGTAACATCGCCGCTGCCGGCTTTTAAATCCATATCTTGATCCAGCTCGTTCACTGCAACATCAATATTTCCCGAGCTGGTCTCTCCTTTAATGATGGCCTGCCCTCCGGACAAGCTCACGTCTCCGCTCCCTACATGAAAAGTCAGGTTTTTGGCTCTGAATGCATTCGATTCGATATTTCCCGAACCCGCTTGCAGCGTAACTTGGCCTGCTTCAATATCGTTTGCGGTTACATCGCCGCTATTAGCATGTACGTCTATGTTCGTCCCTTTCAGCTCTTCTATGTCTACATCGCCGGATACGGTTTGGACCTTGACGTTCTCCCATACTTGCTCCGGAAGCTCTACGGTTAAGTTCAGATCCGAGAAGCTCATGCCGAACGGGAAGCGCTCCGGAATCTCGACTTTTAGCTCCAGCGTATCGCGCCGAGGGTCTGCCTGCAGCTGAATGTTATCGGCAGCGTCCCGCTTCACCCGGCCGTCCAGTCGAATTTCGATAGCTTCGGAATGTCCGCGTACAACTTTCACATCCGTCCTTCCTCCATCGATATTCACACTGCGGATGCCCTCTGCTTTTACCGTTTTCTCTATATCTACCGTTTTCGTATTCCAGGAAAACACATTTGCCGCAAAGCCCTGCTCGCTTATAAATACACCCAGTAAAATGACAAGCCCTGCCGTAATGAAAAGCTTGCCCATTCCTGATCCTTTACTCATGTTTTTCTCTCCAATCGATCCCATTTGATTTATTTTTTATTTGCTTGACTCGCATGTTTAATTTATCATGAACACTCATGGTGACACACTGGACCGCCGAACAGAATCATACCCGACTATAGTCTAGGGGGATATTTGGCAGTATGGATACACCGAGTCACCTAGATATCGGCCGGCTTCCGTTTAAAGTCTTCATAAATTTGTAAGGATTTTGTCTAGTTATTTGTAAAAAGTATCTTGTAGTATAGACTTAAGTTTTTCGCGAAAAGCCAAAGGAAAGAACCCGTTAGGACAAAGGAGTCGTAGAAGTGCAAACGTACAATATCCTCGTCGTGGACGACGAATTGGAAATTCAAGAGGCGATAGAGATTTATTTGACTAACGAACGGATGAACGTATTTAAAGCGAACGACGGCGAAGAGGCGCTGCAGCTGCTTGAACGCGAGGAGATCCACTTGATCGTCATGGATGTTATGATGCCCAAGCTCGACGGTGTGAAGACAACATATAAGATCAGAGAATTACATAACGTTCCGATCCTGATGCTTTCGGCCAAAACCGAGGATACGGACAAAATACTGGGCCTTACGGTCGGTGCGGACGACTACATGAGTAAACCGTTTAACCCCATGGAGCTGGTGGCGCGGGTGAAGTCCCAATTAAGAAGATATACGCATCTCGGTACCTACAAACCGAACGACGACGAGCTTCAAGTAAGGGGTCTCGCGCTCAATAAGCGGATGAAAACCGTCACACTGGACGGGGAAGAAATCAGGCTCACGGCTACGGAATACAAAATTCTGGAGATGCTGATGGAGCATCGGGGCAGAGTATTTTCCATAGAGGAAATCTATGAAAACGTTTGGAAAGAGCCCTACTTCAACGCGGAGAATACCGTTGCGGTTCACGTAAGACGAATCCGGGAAAAAATCGAGGTCAACCCGAAGGAGCCTCAATATTTAAAGGTGGTGTGGGGAATTGGATACAAAATTGAAAAGTAAGGCGACGCCCTTGATCGCCTGGGCATTGCTGCTTGCGTTCACATCAGCCGCCTTTTTGTCGGGATGGGATGTGGTTACTCACCGGGCATTTTTCGATACGTCTTACTATTTTAAAAGCAACGCTTTTTACAACCAAATAGAAACTCATTGGAAGCTGATCAAATATATACATCTGGATAATAAAAATTACCCTCAATTACCTCGTGAGGATAAATTGAATGATGATTGGATCCTCTATTTGAAAAAAAGCTATGACGAACAAAAGCAAATGAACATGAATACAGGCTCGCGAATCGAAGCTATGCTCGAAAAAGATATAAATCAATATCTAGCTTATAAGGAACACGAATATAACCAAGTGAAAAAAAGCCTCGACAGCCGCAGCGGCGTTTTCAAATATTACATAAAAGACGTCGGTTCCGGAGAAGTATACACGAATATTCCCAATTCATCAGAGCAGGGGGTTAAGCTGTACCCAGCTCTTTACCGAATCGAGCTTCCAACGAATCAATTGATGAATCAGGCTTTGCAGCCGATCAACCGATATTTTCAGCAAAACCGGCTGACAGGCACGCTATTCATTCCCGAGACCGTAAATGAGCACAGCCAGATCCACTCGGACTATGCGTACTACTTGGCGATTCGCGAGAGGATCATTAAGGAAAGCGTCTTGTTTGGTGTTTCCTTGCTTTTGACACTCATTTTGATTGCCGTCATCCGGAAATCGGGCTGGGCTTTGAGCTTCGCTTCGAGTGTCCAGAACGGATTCAGGCAAGTTCCGCTCGATGCACGGTTTGCCGTCCTGCTAATCATCTGTTTAGTCTCCTTCTCTTACGTTCATCCGTCTGAGCTGTTCCGCATACCGGTTGATCCCGTGCGGGTGCTGCCGGTCGTTTTCCTTGCCGTGGTTGCAGCTCTATTGATCCTTCAGTGGCAGGAAGTCTTATTGCTTTATCGCAACAAACCGGAGCTTAAGCGTCAGTGGCAGGAAACTTACATTTTTCGTCTTAGACAGTTCATTGGCGGCAGTGTGGCTAACCGGAATTTGTTTGTTAAGGCTGCTCTGATCTTTGGCGCTTCTATTTTGCTGGTTATTTTTAGTGTTGTTGGCATCATCGGCTTGGATGACGGCGCCGGCGGTGCGATTGTCGTCTCGGCTCTATACATTTTGCTGTATCTGGTTGTTATCCTGCCTTACATCCTTACACGCATCTCGATGCTCAGCTCCATACTGGCCGGTGCGGAGGCCATTGCTGCAGGTGATTTCAACCAACCCATCGAACCTAAGGGACGCGGCAATCTGGCAGCTCTGGCAAACCATTTGAATAATATGAAAGCCGGCTTCAAGTCCTCTCTGGAACAGCAAATGAAAAGCGAAAGACTGAAGTCGGAGCTGATTACGAATGTTTCGCACGATCTCAAGACGCCTCTTACTTCAATCATTAATTACGTAGATTTGTTAAAGCAAGAGAACCTTACCCAAGACCAGCGGGATAACTATATCGAAGTGCTCGATCGAAAAGCTCAACGTCTGAAGGCGCTCATCGACGATTTGTTCGAGGCTTCCAAGATGGCAAGCGGGGCCACAGAGCTTACCCTTGAGAACGTCAATGTCACATCGCTTCTAAGACAAACGCTGGCGGAGCTCAGTGAGCAAATCGAAGCCTCCGGTTTACGTTTCAAAATAACCGTACCTGACAAAAAAGTCGAAGCTGTCCTGGACGGCAAAAAAATATGGCGTGTGTTCGAAAATCTGATCGGCAACGCATTGAAATATTCCACGCCGAATACCCGTGTGCACATTACCTTAACGGAAAGTACCGATAAAATCACATTCAGCATTAATAATGTGTCTGCTTATGAAATTGAGTTTGAAGCTTCGGAGCTGCTGGAGCGGTTCAAGCGAGGCGACGCTTCCAGACATACGGAAGGCTCGGGACTTGGACTGGCTATTGCCAAAAGCATCATTGATCTGCATGAAGGCGAGCTTTTGATCCAGATAGATGGCGATTATTTCAAGGTTATCGTAACGTTGAGCAAGAATCCGGCAGTGTCGCAAAGGTGAAGAGCTAAACAGGAGCTAAAGCTGTGCAGGATTTGACCCTCACTTATCTGGAGGCTGTCAGCGAGAAATTCGTTGGCGGCCTTCTTGATGCTTTGCCGGCTTTTCTTCCAACCTCCCCTGTTATTGATTTTAGTGTCATCTAAATACTCTCTGGTCTGCATCCTCATTGAATTCTTTGTTAACAGAACATTCGTTCCTCTGTTTAATCGGATTGCTTGGAAAAGAACAAAGCAATAATCACATCTCCATTGCTTGGGCAGATACACGGTATGGATCGAAATTGAATTGAACCATTGGATGACGTTGTTATTTTAATTTTCTGAATATTTTGTCGTTTCCTGCGCTTTCCCGGGAAAAGTTTTTAATTACCTACGTTCGCTACTATTCTAGCTTATAGTTGCTAGCAGATTTGTTTAACTATTTATCTATTAAAAGGCACAAAATGGTAACAATTGCCGTTACCCGTTAAAATCTTCATCATATACTTTAATATTCCAAATTGAAAGGAGTAGATTGATTCATGGCTTTTACACCTGGACCTCCGGGACCTCCCGGACCTGTTGGACCTGTTGGGCCAACGGGCCCGACGGGCCCGACGGGACCTACTGGAATGACGGGATATACTGGCTATACTGGACATACTGGAGCTACGGGCGCTACGGGCGCTACGGGTCCAACCGGTCCAACCGGTCCTACTGGACCGACGGGACCTGTCGGACCTGCTGGAGCTGACGGTGCTCCTGGACCGACTGGGGCTACGGGCGCTCCCGGACCTCAAGGCGATCAAGGACCGGCGGGCTCTACTGGCGCTACGGGCGCTCCTGGGCCTCAAGGCGATCAAGGACCAGCGGGCTCTACTGGCGCTACGGGCGCTCCTGGGCCTCAAGGCGATCAAGGACCAGCGGGCTCTACTGGCGCTACGGGCGCTCCTGGACCTCAAGGCGATCAAGGACCAGCGGGCTCTACTGGCGCTAC
>NZ_JBHTVD010000001.1:0-287253 GCF_042793215.1 Paenibacillus sp. NPDC056579 | reverse complement strand
GGCGATCAAGGACCTCAAGGTGATCAAGGACCTTCCGGTGCTACGGGCGCTACGGGTGCTCAGGGCGATCAAGGACCTCAAGGTGATCAAGGACCTTCCGGTGCTACGGGCGCTACGGGTGCTCAGGGCGATCAAGGACCTCAAGGTGATCAAGGACCTTCCGGTGCTACGGGCGCTACGGGTGCTCAGGGCGATCAAGGACCTCAAGGTGATCAAGGACCTTCCGGTGCTACGGGCGCTACGGGTACACAAGGGCCAACCGGACCTGGCTCAGCAGCTACCGGCTTACAAGGAACAATTCCTACTAACATCCCGACAGTAGGTACACCAGTAACTGCAGCAACCCTCAACGTTCCTGTAAACGCCGGTTCTAACCAAGTTATTGTGGATGGCGTTGTTACGGTTAACATTAGCTTTAATACTCTAGTCGCGCTAGCTGCAAGCCCTACAATTACGGTTGAATTGCTTGATGGAGCTACAGTAGTTGCAACTACTGTTAACTCGGATCTATTGTCGCTTGGAGCAGGCGTCTTTAATTACCAACGAACCATTCCAATGACTTATTTCAATTCAGCTACTGATGGCACTCACACCTATACACTAAGAGTTACCGTAACAGGTATCACTATAGTCATCGGAACTACCACCGCAGCTATCACTTACTCCTCCCTGACAGCAACGACCGGAACGGTTCCAGTATAATAAGCTTAATAAAAAGGAATGGCACCCTCACGGGCGCCATTCCTTTTTATTTACTGGTTGTGACACACAATCAAAACCTAATATTATTCTCTATTCCACTCAAGTAAATCACCAGTTCGTCTTTACATAACAAAATCTATCAAAAATTCATTGTATCAGCAAAATTAATGTCGTTTCCTGCGCTTTCCCGGGAAAGTTTTTTACAGCAAGTCCGACGAATCGTCGTAATCGAACCTTAATTCATCACGATCCACCGTCAATGTAGTATGTTTGCTCATTGCTTCCTCTGCTTTGCTCTGCAGCTTGCCCAGCACTTCCCGGTATTGCTTGACGTTTGAATCTTTGGCCTCCGCTTGAATCGCTAATTGCAAAGCTTGCTCGATCACGGCAATATCCTGACTTGTGAAGTTCATGCTGGCATCCCCCCTGAGCATCGTTTTTCACACCCAACTAGTATATCCCATATTGAGGATATTCATACAAAGAAAAGGCCGAATTACGGCCTCTTAGCCTCATTTTCTTTTAAACAAACGGCGGATCCCACACTTTTTTTCGCCATCCTAGGGATTGATCGACGACATTCAAATTACGGTCCAAGTATACATCGACTCCGAAAGGGAGCTGGTGATTATGCCAAAAGCGGACATCGCGCCACTTAACGACATATCCGTCGTTTTGCTCCGTACTGATGACATACACCCTCTGGGCAAAATGCAAAAAAGCTCTGACTCCGTCCGTCGACATCGTTGCCTGAACAATCGAATCCGCCGCATCTTTGCGATACACATCCTTGATCGACACAACACCCCGATGCAGCGTTCCTGTTGTAAAATGGCTCTCCGTTTCCACTACGAACTGCCACCGGTACCACAACATTCCGGGCAATACATGGCATACTCCGTCGAAGCCTACATGCCGGCGAACGACCGCCACCGCCTGACGATGCTGTAGCGTGCGCACCCCGATATACATGAAGGTCGCCGCATAAATCCCTGCAAACATCCAGCCGAATGGAATTCCCGGCACATTCAACAGCCACAGCAGCAGCCCTGCGAAGTGAAGCAGGAACAGCCCCGGCTCGAACAAAGAGAGCACGTCAAGATGGTGCCATTTTTGCGAAAAAGGCCGAAAGCACTGGACCCCGTAAGCGTTAAACCAATCCAGAAATACATGAAACACGACCGCGATAAAAGCCCAAAGCCAAACCAAATGAGCATGCTCCCATACCCCGAACACCGCAGTCACGGGAATGGAGAGGACAACAGGCCATATCAAAAGCGCGGGCAGCGAGTGGGTTATTCCGCGATGAATTCGTATATAGGCGGAATATCCTTTCAGACGGGCAATGGTATCGAAATCCGGAGCATGCGAGCCGATTAAGGTTGCCGCCATAATAGCATGACTGAGCTCGGGCTGATGGGCTATGACCGGATGAAGCGCAGCCAAGCCGGCCAGAGTCGCACCGAACAGCAAATGACTTCCCGTATCCATTGTCTTCCCTCCTAAGCTGAATGGGATGCTTGCTTGCCTTCCGTCCGGCTTTGCGTATTTCCCGGGGAGTTCCCGTTCGAATTATGGGCCGTTGGATCTTCCTGCCATCGCTCCTCCGCATTGAACCAATAAAACCATTGCGCCGGATAGCTGCGTATCACCTGCTCCATGAATCGGTTCAACAGCTTGGTAGCTTCCCTTCTCTGAGTCTTCTGGTAGGAAGCATACAGATGCAGCGGCTGCTCGAAGGTCAGACGATGGACGAACCCTTTCTCCCTCCTGCCGTAAAAAGGGATTACAGGCACTTCGTCGCCGATCGCCAGCAAAGCAGCGCCCTCCGGTGTTCGTGTCACCCGTCCGAAAAACCGGGAAATCGGAAACGACTCGCGGTAAAAATCACCCAAAATAAAAACGACACCGTTGGCCGCTATATGTTGTCGAAGCTTTCGTACAAGCTCCAGCGGAGGCGTGCTGTCATAGTCCAGCCCGTCACAGCCCATATCCCGAAAGTGGAAATACAACGGACGCAGCTCAGGACTCCCGGCCGTTGCAATCGTTAATCCTGGATATTTTTGGCATAAATACCAATAGTAATAAAAGAAATTCCCTTCGTGAGGTGTATACACAATAGCACCGCGCCCCAGACGCAGCGCTTCCTCCAAATGAGCCTCGCCGTCGACGCGAAACCGCCAATCTTCACTGCCGCTGAGCCTGTGGGAATCGATGATGATTTCATAGAGCGTGATAACGAGATTTTGATAAAATTGAAACCGGCAGCTCGCGATTTCCTTCCTGGACCGATCTGGGAGCATATCCATCATGTTGCGTAAAATATTATCGCGAAGCCCTTTTCCCGCAGCCACAAACAGCATTATACCTACACAGCGGCACAGCAGCAGGATGACCGGACGCGGAATCAAGCGGCTCCAAGAAGCCATAGTTTGCAGCGCTTTTCGATTTCCGGTTATAGCTCCAATCCACTCGTACAAAGTCACCCTCCCCTTTTTCGAACATGGTATACGTTCATTGCCCGGTTTATCGCTTCAAAAAATGCTTCTTATATTTGCGGGTAACGCGATCCTTTTCCAAAACGATAAAAAAGTCAACCGTATCAAAAATAGCGTCGTAAGCCGGATCTCCGCCGATTTCAGCTCCAAGCCACTGATAGCCCTTCATAAGCGGGGGCAGCTTGCGAAACAGCTCTTTTTCATTCAAATCGCATTCCAATTGCTGTAACCCCTGGATCTGGTGTGTCGGATGCGGGTGGATCCCAAAACGATCTGTAATCACTTGTTTATGCTTAAGCAGGCTGTAGATGAAGTTCACTTCTTCCATAGACTGCATATGAACGCTGGCGCAGCCGATCAGGAACCGGTAATCATACTCGGTAATATAAGAAGCTATTCCTTCCCACAGCATCTGGATCGCTTTTCCGCCCCGGTACGCCGGATCGATACAGCTCCTCCCCAGCTCCAATGCATGTCTTTTCCATTCTTGAATGCCGGATAAATCAAATTCCGTCTCCGAATAAAAGCCAATGTTGCTGATAGCCCGCTCGCCTGGCAGCAAACGATAAGTCCCTACCACATGATCACTATCCAGATCTTTCACTATCAAATGATCGCAATAGGTATCGTACGGATCCTGCTCCAAGCCGTTCTCGTTCAGCAGCATCATGTTCCGTTCCTCTTCGACAAAAACTTGATACCTTAAGCGCATGGCCTGCTCTATTTCTTCCGAATTGGCAGCCAGCCTCACGCACAGGTTAGACTGCGAATGGCTTGCTTGAGTAGCCGTTTGAATCATCATCAACACGCCTTTCTCAGGGAAAGTGGAGTGGAATACCTTGTAAGCGTAGCAAATGATTATTATGATAACGTTTACGCGTTGTTAATGTTTTGTAAGGATTACGGCTGCTTGTCCAATCGGAAAATAGAAAAAACAGAGCGCCATGCACTCTGCTTTGAATAGTAATCATGTTATATTTGTAAACTGGCTTTAGAGTTCAATCCGATCGGTTAACGGAACAACGAGTAAAGCGGGATGAACAAAATGGATGTGATGATGGCGGCCGCTCCCATCGCAAACCCGCTGACACTGCCCTGAAGCTCCGAATCGCGTATGATTCTGGCCGTCCCGATTCCATGCGCCGCGGTGCCGATAGCCGTACCAATCGATATGTCGTCACGTACACCGCTCAGCCTTAATAACGCGGGGCCGAACATGCTTCCAATTAAGCCGGTTAACACGGTCAGCACGGCTGTTAATTCGGGAATTCCCCCGGACTGTCGGGATATTTCCAAAGCGATCGGTGACGACACCGATTTGGGCATCATCGTAAGCATCAATTCTTTGGAGCCGCCGAGACTCCATACGAACGCCGCAGACAGAATAAGCGCGCTGACGGATCCGACGGTGATGCCGCCCAAGATGGCAGCCAAATTGGTTTGGATGCGCCGGGCATTTTTATACAGAGGGATTCCAAGCGCAACCGTTGCTGGCCCCAGGAAGAAGATCAGCATGTCTCCTCCGACCCGATAAGCTTCATATGGGATGTCCCCTGCCAGCAAGAACGCGATCACAAGCCCTGAGCTTAAAAATAACGGATGCAGCCACCGCCGTTTGCGATTGACAATCAGCGCTATAGAATAGCAGATCACGGATAGTGCAATTCCGAACAAAGGCTGTGCGACAAATTCATCGGGACTCATGCTGCTCGCCTCCTTTTCGTTTCCACAGCTTCACCGACCAGCCGGTGACTAGGAGTACTCCCGCTGTGCTGGCAAACAAACTGACAAGCAGCTGCACGGCATAGACGCCTATGTAATGAAAAAAAACCATCGTGCCCACGACAAAAGGAATAAAGAAGAGCAGCATATGCTTAATCAGAAATTGTCCCGCATCCTCCACCCATTCGAGCTTCACCAGCTTCAAAAACAAGCTCGCGGTAAATAAAATCAGTCCGATCACATTGGCCGGAAGCGGGATATGAGCTGCTTCGTGCAGAATTGATCCGAGCAAATAAAACCCGATCAATATGGATAAACCGATCATTCGTTCCCCATCCTTCGAAAGATTATGATCCATCATGAATAATTTCACTTCCCGTGAGGGATTGTAAACCTTGGCGAACGGCATATAGCCGTGTGTCCGATGACTTACTATATGAATTAAAGGAGCTGTTAACCACCATGGCCAAACCGGACAATCGTGCAGACAATGTAGAGCATTTGCAAAAAAGCATCGACAACACCATTGAAAACATGGAAGAGGCTGAACAATACTTAGCCGAGCATGCCGACGAAATCAGCCCTCAAGAGAAGCAAGACATTGAAACGAAAAATGAACGCAGAGAAAAAAGCCTAGATTCCTTCCGTCATGAGATTAAGGACGAAGCTAATCAACAAGAGTAGCCTTAGTTGTATCATAACGAAGCCGCCCCGTCCTTAAACAGAACGGGGCTTTTTCCTGCAAGCACTTAGTTTTCAAGTACAGCATGTCTCTTCCTTGGTACTTCAAATGACCATAAATCCCGCGCCAAATAGGTTTCGGCATGGATCTCTTTCGCCTCATCCACCAGCAGCTCCGCCTCATCCTTCTGATAACGCGAGCTGATATGCGTAAGGATTAATGCTCCAACACCGGCTTCATTGGCGGTTCGCGCCGCATCCTTCGCCGTAGAATGGTCGTACGCCACGGCCAGATCTTTTTTCTGTTCCGCAAAAGTTGCCTCATGCACGAGAACGTCGGCATCTACCGACAGCTTCAATGAATACTCGCACGGCTGCGTATCGCCAAGTATCGTCACGATTCTGCCGGGGTAAGACGGACCGATAAACTCGCTCGCCTTAAGCTCTCTTCCGTCGTCCAGCACGACATCGATCCCTTGCTTGATCAAGCCGAATACAGGTCCGGAAGCGAGCCCCAGCTCCTTGAGTCTCTCTACCTGAAGTCTGCCGGTTTGCGACTTCTCCGCGATCCGGTACCCGTAGCTCTCGACCCTATGGACCAGAGGTGCAGCCGTGACGATAAACTGCTCGTCTTCGAACAGCAGAGACTCCTCCTGGACGCTGAATTCTACGATTTCAAGCTCATATCCGAGATGAGCCTGGCTTACCTCTAACGCGGTCCGTACAAAGCGCTCCGTCCCTTTGGGGCCGTAGATCGTGAAAGGAGTTCCTGTATCACCACCCTGATAAGAGCGGCTCGTCAGCAAGCCGGGCAAGCCGTACAAATGGTCGCCATGCAAATGCGTAATAAACAGCTTCTCCAGCTTGCCTATTCTGATAGGCGACCGCAATACTTGATGCTGCGTCCCTTCGCCGCAATCGAACATCCAGTACGAGTTCCGTTCGGACAACAAGTTCAGGACGACGGATGTAACGTTTCTTTCTTTGGAAGGCATGCCTGCCCCCGTACCGAGAAAATATAGCTCCACTACCGCTTCTCCGTTTCATCACATTCTAAGTTTATAGGGAAAGAGCGGAGTCCGATAGGAACTCCACTCTAATAAGATGCCTAACTTTTATCAACATTAAAATAACGTGCCTGCGGATGGGCAAATACGATGGCCGAAACCGATGCTTCCGGCTCCATCATGCTGCCTTCCGTTAGATGGACTCCGATATCTTCCGGGTTCATTAAGGCAAACAGCTGCTGCTGATCGTCCAGATTCGGACATGCCGGATAACCGAAGGAGAAACGCTGTCCGCGATATTTCGCGCCGAAACGCTCCTGCATGGTCATCTCCGCTGGATCCGGGAAGCCCCATGTGTCGCGCATCATTTCGTGTACTCGCTCAGCCAGCGCTTCAGCTGTTTCAAGAGCTGTTGCCTGCAGAGCATGCGAGCGAAGATAATCGCCTTTCTCGCGCCATTCGGCCGCTTTCTCGCTGATTCCATGGCCTGCCGTTACAACCAGGAAGCCGATATAATCCATCTCTCCGCTGTCGGTCGATTTCAAGTAATCCGCAAGACACAAATACGGTTCTGTGGTTTGCCGCGGGAAGGAGAACTTCTGGAGCGCCTTGGTGACATCATTCGGGTCATACACGATAACATCGTTGCCTGACGATTGCGCCGGGAAGAAACGATACATACCATGCGCTTTGATGATGCCTTCCTTTTGGGCTTCGGCCAAGATTTGATCGACCGTTTCCTTCAATTGTACGGCTTTCGGATCCTTGTCCGCCAACAGCTTCTCGACTTTGCCTTTCAAGCCGAGATGGTGTCCGAGCAGCATTTGCATGTTGATGTAAGGCATCACATGGCTGATCGGATAGTCGCGGATTACACGGCGCTCCAGATCCGGAGGAACCTGAACCGGCAGCGTACGGTCGACAGTCGAGGTTCTGACACGGGTCAGCTCCGGCATTGAATCTTCTTTCTTGCCGGCCTCCATCACGTCGGATTCCATGCTTTCACGCAATTCCCTCACAAGCTGCTCCCTCTGTTTAGGGTCGCTCAGCTTATTCGCGATATCCAGCCCGTCCATCGCATCTTTTGCATATAATACAAGGCCTTCATACTCAGGGGCAATCCGTGTTTTCGTAAATTTACGGGTAAGCGCCGCTCCGCCAACCAGAATCGGCACGTCGATGCCGGCATTTTTCAAATCCTGAGCCGTCACGACCATTTGCTGAGCGGATTTTACGAGCAGACCGGACAATCCAATAGCATCTGCCTTCTCCTTGCGGTACGCCTCGATCAGCTGCTCCGGCGGTACTTTGATACCCAGGTTAATAATTTTGTAGCCGTTATTGGACAAAATGATTTCCACCAGGTTTTTACCGATGTCGTGAACATCGCCCTTAACGGTGGCGAGAATGATTTTACCTTTCACGGCGCTCTCCGACTTCTCCATGAATTGCTCCAGATGAGCAACCGACGCTTTCATTACTTCAGCGCTTTGCAGAACCTCGGCGACAATCAGCTCGTTGTTATTGAACAAGCGGCCGACCTCTTCCATCCCTTTCATCAACGGTCCGTTGATAATATCGAGAGGAGCATACTTCTTCAATGCTTCGTCCAGATCCGGAATGAGACCTTCCTTCGTTCCCTCGACTACATAGGACCCGAGACGTTCTTCCAAGGTCAAATTCGAGATGACTTCCTTTTTCTCCACCTTCTTCTCGCGGAAGTGGGCTACGAATTCGGCCAAAGTCTCGTCGTTCGTATTGAAAATCAGCCTTTCGGCAAGCTCTCTCTCGTGCTCCGGAATGGAGGCATAGCGCTCGAGGTTTTGCGTGTTGACGATCGCATAATCCAAGCCGACCTTCGTACAATGATACAAGTAAACCGAGTTCAGAACTTCGCGTCCTGCTGGCGGCAAGCCGAAAGATATGTTACTTAAGCCGAGAATGGTCTTACATTCAGGATATTTCTCCTTAATCATCCGAATGCCTTCAATCGTTTCGACAGCCGATCCGATATATTGAGGGTCACCGGAGCCAACCGGGAACATATTCGGGTCAAAAATGATGTCCGACGGATTCAAGCCGTGCTTCTTGGTAAGAAGCTCATACGCCCGGTCCGCCACTTCCATCTTGGCCTGCCGCGAAACCGCCTGGCCCCGCTCGTCGATCAAGATCATGACTACCGCTGCGCCATATTTATGAATAAGCGGTACGATGTTGTCGAACTTCGTTTCTCCGTCCTCAAGGTTAATGGAGTTAATAATCGCTTTCCCTTGGGAATATTTCAATCCAAGCTCGATGATATGATCGTAGGTCGAGTCAATCATCAGCGGAACCTTTACTTTTTTGACGACTTCCTTCAAAAAGTTTTCCATGGTATACGCTTCATCGATATCCGTATCCTGTACGTTAATATCGATAACCGCCGCACCGTTCTTCACCTGAGCTCGGGCAATTTCTGAGCCCTCTTCGAATTTGCCTTCCTTCATCAGCCGCTTGAACATCCGGGAACCGGAAATGTTCGTACGCTCCCCGACCATGTATGGGCGGTTGGCATCTTCGAGATATACCGTTTCAATACCGGAGACGGCCGGCAAATGGCCTTCGGACTTGACTCTCGGCTTGTACTCAGATAATGTCTCAGCCATTGCCCGAATGTGATCCGGCGTCGTTCCGCAGCATCCGCCCGCAATGTTAAGCCAGCCTTGCTCTGCGAAGCCGGCCAGCTTCTTGGCAAGCGATTCCGGCGATTCGTGGTATTTCCCGTTCTCATCCGGAAGTCCGGCGTTCGGATAACAGCTTACCGCTGTTGTAGCTAGCTCGGACAAAGTACGGATATGATCGCGCATAAATTCCGGCCCTGTAGCACAGTTAAGACCGATGGAAATCGGCTTCAAATGCTCCAAAGAAATATAGAACGATTCGATATTTTGCCCTGCGAGCGTCGTTCCCATAGGCTCAATCGTGCCGGAAATCATGATCGGAAGCTGAATTCCCAGCGTGTCCATAGCTTTACGGACACCAATACTGCCTGCTTTAACATTCAACGTATCTTGGGAAGTCTCCAGCAAAATGGCATCTACCCCGGACTCAATCAATGCCAAGGTTTGCTCGTAATAGCTGTCGACCAGCTCGTCAAACGTTACACCACCTGTAACCGAAAGCGTCTTCGTTGTAGGACCCAAAGCACCGGCAACATAACGCGGCCATTCCGGCGTGCTGAATTTTTTCGCAGCATCTACAGCCAATTTGGCAGCCAGCAGGTTGATTTCACGTGCGCGATCTTGTAGATCGTATTCAGCCAATACTACGCTTGTTGCTCCGAACGTGTTCGTCTCAATAATATCGGCGCCCGCGGCAAAATACGCCTCGTGAATCTTGGATATAACATCGGGCCGAGTGACAACAAGGTATTCGTTACAGCCGTCCAGATCCTCTCCGCCAAAATCTTCGGCGGTCAAATTTTCCTGTTGGATCATCGTACCCATAGCGCCGTCCAAAATCATAATTTTCTTCTCTAACTGTTCCTGCAATGATGTTTTACTCATCCCAATCTTCCTTTCACCGACGCCCTTCCAATGAATATCTTGGATGTATGGCCCATTTTCCTATATATACACCACAAAAAGTCGAATATTGTAAGCTTAAGTTTACCAGAAACATTACCTATTGAAAAGCAATTCCAACCGTTTTCCTTTGAATAATCTTTATAATTCCTATTGGTTTTGTCGTGAATAGGCCATCGACAGAAGCTGTTATTTCATCTATAATAAAAGAAGCAACTATTTTTATTCGAAAGAGGGATTAGCATGGCAGAAATTCGCATTCGCAACACCAACGAGCGCATCTCCGGCGAACAAAATGTAAAAGCATTTTTGGACAAACAAGAAGTATTGTATGAGCACTGGGATGCCAACAAGCTTCCTGCATCGCTGCAAAATAAATTCACATTGTCTGACGAAGAAAAAGCGGAAATTTTGGCAACCTTCGAACCGGAAATCAAAGATTTGGCAAGCCGCCGCGGCTACTTGACTTGGGATCTGATTGCCTTGTCCGATGCTACTCCTAACTTGGATGAACTGTTGAAAAAATTCGAACAGGTTCATACCCACACTGAAGATGAAGTTCGCGCAATTACGGCTGGTAAAGGCATTTTCATCATCAAAGGTACGGACGATGTTGGATACTTTGATGTTGAGCTGGAAGCCGGCGATGTGATCTCCGTTCCGGAACATAAACCGCACTTTTTCACACTTATGGAAAATCGTCAAATCGTTGCCGTTCGTTTGTTCATCGAAACCGAAGGCTGGATCGCTCATCCTTTCGCGGATCCAAACTTCCAACAAGCCTAATCGTACAAAAGACCCTCTGCTTAGTCGTAAAGCGGAAGGGTCTTTTTCTTAATCTTGTTAGCTTAAATCTATTATTTAACTGTATTAATAGAATGATTAATAGTATCAATAACACCTTGGATTTCTCTAAGGTTCGTTATTTCATAAGCCGGAACGATTTCATCCGTCCGGGATACAGCATGACGATTGATCCACATGTTAGGCATGCCTACTCGTCCGGAGCCCAGTATATCCGTTGTCAGCTTATCCCCAATCATAACCCCTTGCTCAGGAGTAATACCGAGAAGATCCATAGCATGATGGAAAATCGACGAAGCAGGCTTTCCTTCACCAAAGTTCCCTGAAATAACAATATGATCAAAATAAGGAGCAAGATCCGGAACTCCAGCCAATTTTTCCTTTTGCAGGTCAGGTGAACCGTTCGTGAGCAGAAGCAGCTTGTAGTTCCCCTTCAGCTGCTTCAACACCTCGAATGTCTCCTCATATACAAAAGGGCGCTTCCGGCGTTCTGCCGGGAACAACTCACCGAGCTTGTAGCCGAGCTCCGCATCGTCGATCCCTAGCGCTTTAAGACCTAGAGTCCAGGATTGCGTCCGATATCCTGGCGCAAGCTGCTCGAGCTTGCGGAAATTGTCATTCTCCCCTTCGGTGAAGTTAGCCCAAAGGCCTTCAAAAGGGTTAATTCCGATCATTTGGGTGAACGGAAACGTTTCATATGACTCATACAGCGCGCGAGCTTCTATGCGTACCGCCGTTTCCAGCTCCGACGGGTCAATATCGTAATATTTTGCAGCTTCTTCGCAAGTAGCCTGAAACGCTTCCTTCACACTGCGGTCATCCCACAGCAATGTATCGTCCAAATCAAAAAGTACCGCTTGTATGCTCATTCTCATTCCATCCTTTTCCCATGAAGTATGATACGGCCATGTTGTCCGATCTTTAACTTATCTTTAGCTTTACGGCATTATGTTCAGCGAATTCCTGCAGATGCTCTGTCAGTGCTGCCATATCGAATCGGTGATACAATTTCGTGAATACCCATCGGGTTTTATTGGTTGAAATGACAACCGCGTCTTTCAATATCTCAATCTCTTGAATGTGTGCGGCATCGACTCTTTTATCCCCTGAGAATCTGCGCGACACTAAATAGTTTTTCCCGATTCTTAAGAATGGGCGGCGAACAAAAAAGATGAACAAACCTAGAGCCATGTAACTGCCCCCGGTTACCCAATACAAATTATCGCTCTGGTAAGTGTCCCTGAATGCAATGTAACAAAAAATCCCTATGCAAAACAGTACGATCGGCATTACCCAGCTTCGTCCGCGGATAGTCACCGTGCCGTCGGATGCCGTTTCGTTTACCAGCGGCTTGCCCTGCTTCGTTCTTACTTTATTGGCAGCTTTGGAGTTTTTCTGAACCATTCGTTCCCACTTTCGAGACATGCTTGTTATCTCCTTATAGAAGTCTTTACGACCCTCATTATACTCGACGTGCGAATTTCTCAATAAAACGGTAAGGGTAATCGTCTTCCAACGCGCTGACCCGGTCGAGTCTTGTCCAATGTTCGTCCGTGAGTCTCCAGCCTACGGACCCCATATTCTCCTCGAATTGCTCGAGTGTGCGGGCGCCAAAGATCGGGGATGTTATGCCGTTCTTATTAATCAGCCAGTTCAGCGCCACTTGAGCGGGAGTTTTGCCGATTTCATCGGCAATAGCGGTCACCTCGTCCAGGATGCGGAAGTTTTTATCCGTATTTCGGAGCTCCCATCGGCTCTCCCCGGCCTTAGAAGATAACCTTCCCTCAACCGGCTCCTGGCCTCTTACATATCTTCCGGTTAGAAATCCGCCGCCGAGCGGTGCCCATGGAATGACACCAACCTGTTCCTCAAGACAGAGCGGAATGACTTCACGGTCCATTTGACGGCTAACCAAACTATATTGCGGCTGAATGGATATGAATCTGGCATATCTTGCAAAATCACTATAGCTTAATGATTTCATCAGCTGATACGCCAAAAAGTTGGAGCAACCGATGTATCTGACTTTACCAGATGTCACCAGGTCATCCAACGTTCGAAGCGTTTCTTCAATCGGTGTAATTTGGTCCCATACATGCAGCTGATACAAATCGATGTAATCCGTATTTAAACGCCGCAGGCTCGCTTCTACACCATCCATAATATGTTTGCGCGATAAACCGACATGGTTCACATTGTCACCGGTAGCAAACCGAACCTTTGTAGCCAATATAACATCGGAACGGCGCTCCTTTATCACTTTGCCAACAATGACTTCCGATTGACCGGAAACGTAAACGTCTGCAGTATCTATGAAGTTCCCTCCGGCATCCAGAAACCGATGAATCATCTGAATGGAGTCGGACTCGTTCGTGGTATTACCGAAAGTCATTGTCCCCAAGCACAGCTCGGAGACGGCAATGCCGCTTCTCCCCAAAACCCGATACTGCATTATACTCTTCTCCCCCGATTACTGCTTGTTCTCATCGTCCACAAATTTAATATTATCCAGCTGATTGCGGAGATTGCTCTTGAAAGCTTCTATATAACGCTTTCTTAATGTGTTGCGCTCTTCAATCTCTTCTTCAGTCAGTTCAGACGACTTCGCTTTTCGTGCCAGTTCATTAATTCGCTTGATGTATTGATCGTGTTCTGATTCGTTCATTCCAATCCTCCTGGTTATCGCGTGTCTGGTACATGAAAGCACAAGAACAGACAGCGCCAAATGCATCAAATTATACTTTGACATTACAGGATTCGATTGTCAAGAGCAGGAACAGATCCGTACTCAAACGTTAGGGTAAGACGAGAATTTGTCCTTCATGCAGCACATTCGATTTAAGCTGATTCACTCGCTTCAATTCATATATGTATTCCGAAACATTCTGCCCTTGCTCAAGGTGCTCGTTCGCGATGCTCCAGAGCGTGTCGCCTCTATCGACTTCTACCGTCGACTTCAACGCGCTTCCGTTAGCCGCGGCTAACGCGTCTTGATCTCCACCGAACAGGGAGATAAAAAGACTTAGTATGATTATCAACAGCCCTGCGGCCAGCAAAGCGCCTAGCCTGGCTAGCTTTACTTTATTCATAGACTTCTTATTTGCCTTATGGTTGCGGTTGTGAGTAGATACCGTGCTGCGGATTAATTGTTCATTCATATACATGTTCAACGACCCCCAAACATTTGTTCTGGTATTAAATTAACACGAACAAATGTTTGTGTCAACCGTTTTTTTCGAACTTATGTTTGTACGAACTCCGGTTCTGTGTTATACTTTGGATAATAATTACCAATACTGGAGTGATCGTGATGAGCAAACTATCCAATCGGCAGCTGGCGATACTGGAATTTATAAAGAATGAAGTAAAAGATAAAGGATATCCGCCTTCCGTTCGAGAAATCGGTGAAGCCGTCGGACTTGCTTCCAGTTCTACTGTGCACGGACATCTGGAGCGTCTTGAGAAGAAGGGCCTCATCCGCCGCGATCCAACTAAACCGAGAGCCATAGAGATCACTGACGGCTCCTCTACCGAAGGCAGCCAGTTCGACCTGTCCGTTGCCCGGGTGCCATTGATCGGACGCGTCACGGCCGGTGTACCGATTACAGCTACGGAGAACATCGAGGACTACTTCCCTCTGCCAAGCCACTACGTCGGCGACCACAATGTGTTCATGCTCAGCGTTATCGGCGATAGTATGATTGAAGCCGGGATCCATAACGGAGACTACGTGATCGTGCGCCAGCAGCAATCTGCGAACAACGGTGACATTGTAGTAGCCATGACGGAGGATGATGAAGCAACCGTGAAACGGTTCTACAAGGAGAAGGATCATTTCCGTTTGCAGCCGGAGAATCCTACCATGGAACCGATTCGCTTGAATCAAGTTACCATACTGGGACGAGTTGTCGGAGTATTTCGCGACATCCATTAACATCAAACAGCCGGGATTCACGGAGCCTTCGCTCCTGATCCCGGCTGTTTTTTCTTCTTTCATAAGCATTACCGTTGCTGCATCCTGCTTATTAACACACTCAACCTTTAGACAAAAAGAAAACCCGGCGCCATCCGGCACCGGGTCGTTCCTTATTAATACAGAGTCAAATACTGCTCGCGCTCCCAAGCATGGACTTGCGTGCGGTAAATGTCCCACTCGATTTCTTTAAGCTCTACGAAATGCGCCAGAGCATGATCGCCCAAAGCATCGCAGATCACATCGTCTCGCAGAAGCTCATCCAGGGCCTGCTTCAAATCAACAGGCAAGCTAGGAATGCCTTGCTCCTCGCGCTCTTCCTCGGACATCACATAGATGTTTCTGTCTGTAGGAGGAGGAAGCTGCATTTTATTCTTAATGCCGTCCAATCCCGCTTTCAGCATAACGGCCAGAGCCAGATAGGGGTTCGCCGCCGGATCCGGGTTCCGCACTTCTACACGCGTGCTCAATCCGCGGGAAGCAGGAATACGGATCATCGGGCTGCGGTTGCTCGCAGACCATGCAACGTAGCATGGAGCTTCGTAGCCTGGAACCAGACGCTTGTAAGAGTTGACCGTCGGGTTCGTAATCGCTGCGAATGCGCGGGCGTGACGCAAAATACCGGCCATATATTGTCTTGCTGTTGCGCTTAGGCCCAGCTTGTCGCTTTCGTCATAGAACACGTTCGTTTTGCCGTTGAACAGCGATTGGTGGCAGTGCATACCCGAACCGTTCACGCCGAACAAAGGCTTCGGCATAAAGCTCGCATGAAGACCGTGCTGTCTGGCTACCGTCTTAACGACCAGCTTGAACGTCTGGATTTGGTCAGCCGCTTTGATCGCACTCTCGTATTTGAAATCGATCTCGTGCTGACCTGGAGCTACCTCGTGATGGGAAGCCTCGATCTCGAAGCCCATTTCCTCCAAAGTCAATACGATTTCGCGGCGGCAGTTCTCGCCCAAGTCCATTGGAGCCAGGTCGAAATATCCGCCTTGGTCGTTCAATTCCATTGTCGGATTGCCGTTCTCGTCGGTCTTGAACAAGAAAAACTCCGGCTCCGGTCCGACATTCATATCGGTAAAGCCCATTTCCTCGGCTTCCTTCAGCGCAGCTTTCAGAATGCCGCGCGGGTCCCCAGGGAACGGACGGCCGTCCGGCAAGTAAATATCGCAGATCAGACGGGCTACGCGATCCTCTGTTACCCATGGGAATACGACCCATGTGCTCAGATCCGGATACAAGTACATGTCGGATTCTTCAATACGAACGTAGCCTTCGATGGAGGAGCCGTCGAACATCATTTTGTTATCCAATGCTTTCTCCAGCTGGCTTACCGGAATTTCCACGTTTTTGATCGTGCCCAGCAAGTCGGTAAACTGAAGTCGGATAAAGCGTACATTTTCTTCCTTCGCAATGCGTAAAATGTCCTCTTTTGTGTATGTTTTATCTGTCACGGTCGATTTCTCCTCCTTGGTATCACTAAAATGACAGAGCATGTTCGAAAGACGAACTTAACCCTTGCTCTGATGAAGCCTTTTCATTTCTTGAAGAAACGTGAAAGCTCTCCTTGAATCAAAGATACTTGCCCCCGCTTACCTCCGCCCAGCAGCTGCTGTTTCAGCATACGGTGAAGTTGGGAATCAGTCATCTCTCTTCGCTTCACTTCCGATTGCTCGTTGAGGACCGTTGCTTCCTCGGAGTCTTTGGAAACCGGCAGCAGCACTTGCTTGATGCCCGCTATGTTAACTCCCTTTTCGATCAAATCTTTAATCTCCAGCAGCCGTTCCACATCGTTAAACGAATAGAGCCGCTGATTCCCGCCGGTTCGGGCCGGAATAATAAGTTCATGCTGTTCATAATACCGGATCTGTCTTGCCGTCAAATCGGTAAGTTTCATTACAATCCCAATCGGAAACAGTGCCATATTGCGGCGAATATCATCACTCATGACCTTTTCACCCCTGTTAACAGAAAACCTAACCCCATTGTAACCTCGCTACATAAACGTGTCAAGTTATGTTAGGTTTATGCGATGTATAGGGTGCTACAGCAAACCGCGATCGATCATGTTCTGCAGTGCTGTCAGCACGCCTAACTTGCAGTGGGAATACGTTAATCCGCCTTGCATATAGGCGATATAAGGCTCGCGGATCGGCGCATCGGCAGACAGCTCCAGGCTTCCGCCTTGAATAAACGTCCCTGCCGCCATGATGACCGGATGCTCGTATCCCGGCATATCCCACGGCTCGGGAACCACATGAGAATCAACCGCGGCCGCCTGCTGGATACCCTGTACGAATGCAATCAGATGCTTATCGCTCGTGAAGCGGATCGCCTGAATCAGATCGGTTCTCGGATCGTTCCAGTGCGGATGGGTGACGAAGCCCAGCTCTTCGAATACCGCAGCGGCAAAAATCGAGCCTTTGACTGCTTGTCCGACGAGATGGGGCGCCAGAAACAACCCCTGATAAATGCTGCGAGTCGTACCGAGCATGGCGCCTACTTCCCCGCCGATCCCCGGTGCGGTCAACCGGTACGAAGCGAGCTCGACGTATTCGCTTTTTCCAGCAATGTATCCGCCCGTGGCAGCAAGGCCGCCTCCCGGATTTTTGATCAGGGAGCCCGCCATCAAATCGACGCCGACCTGAGTCGGCTCTATAAGCTCAGTAAATTCGCCATAGCAGTTATCTACGAAGACGATGGCATCCGGCTTGATTTCCTTGACGAATCGGACCATCTCCCCGATCTGCTCGACCGTAAAGGAAGGTCTCCACGAGTAGCCGCGGGAGCGCTGGATACCGATAACCTTCGTCTTCTCGTTAATTCGTGAGCGGATCGCTTCATAGTCCGGCGCCCCGTCTTCTAGCAAGGCAACCTCGCCATAGGCGATGCCCCAATCCTGCAGCGAGCCCTTCCCGTCTCCAGGCTTGCCGATTACCTTGTGTAGCGTGTCGTAAGGCCTTCCCGTAATCATCAACAGCTCGTCCATCGGTCTTAGTACGCCGAAAAGCGCCGTTCCAATCGTATGAGTCCCAGACACAAAATGCGGCCGCACCAAGGCGGCCTCCGCTCCAAACACTTCTGCATACACCAGATCCAATACTTCCCGGCCCCGGTCGTTATAGCCGTAACCCGTAGAGCCCGAGAAATGATAGTCACTTACTTTATGATTTTGGAAGGCCCTAATGACCTTCCATTGATTTTGGTCGATAATGCGGTCGATTTCTTTGATTTTCCCCTCAATAACCTGCTCGGCACGCTCCATCCATGCCGTAATGCGTTCATTAAACATGCTCCGAATTCTCTCCCTTGATTTGTGCCTGATCCATGGCGTAAGCAGCCAGCAAATAGCCCAGTTTATCGTATTCCTTATTGTTTACTCTGACCTGAAGCAGCATATCGTCGCCGTCCACTTCGTTTTCCAGCACTTCGCCTACTCTGTAGACAAGCGATATGACATCGCCTTTTTCCGCCGGAATGCGGAACGTCTTGCAGTCCCCCATCAGCCGCGATTCGATAACCTCGCGAATTTTTTGCAGATCCTCTTCCCGGTAAGCGGAGATTTTCAAATAGTCCCCTTCGACAGTCAGCATCTCGATCTGTTCCTGAGAACACAAATCGATTTTGTTGAATAAAGTAATCTGCTCCTTCTGATGAGCTCCAAGCTCCTCCAGCACCTCGTCGACGACCTTCATTTGCGTTACCATCATCTCAGAGGAGCTGTCCACTACGTGCAAAATAAGATCCGCTTCGTTAGCCTCTTCTAGCGTGGCGCGGAACGCGGCGACCAGATCATGCGGGAGGTTTTGGATGAATCCTACCGTATCCGTCAACACGATCTCCTTGCCGCTTGGCAGCTCCAGCGTGCGGGAAGTCGGGTCTAAGGTGGCGAACAGCTGGTTCTCGACATACACATCGGCTTGCGTCATCTGTTTGAGCAGAGTCGATTTGCCAGCGTTCGTATAGCCTACCAGCGCGACCTGGAACACGCCTGTTTTTTTCCGGCGCTCTCTATGCAGATTGCGGTGACGGACAACCTCTAGCAGCTGCTGCTTCAGTTCGTTGATCCGGTTGCGGATGTGACGGCGGTCCGTCTCCAGCTTCGTTTCCCCCGGACCGCGGGTACCGATGCCTCCGCCGAGTCGGGATAAGTTTTTGCCCTGCCCCGACAATCTCGGCAGTAAATAGCTCAGCTGAGCGAGCTCGACTTGAATAATCCCTTCGCGCGTTTTGGCGCGTCCGGCAAAAATATCGAGAATCAGCTGTGTGCGGTCGATAATTTTTACATCGAGAAACTGCTCCAGATTGCGAACCTGCGCACCGGACAATTCCTGATCGAATATCGCCGTATTCGCATCATGCTGCTCGAGCAGCTGCTTCAGCTCCTCTGCCTTGCCTTTTCCTATAAACCATTTGGAATCTACGTTTTCTTTATTCTGCGTTAACGTATCCAATACCTCTACACCGGCCGTTTCGGCCAAGCTTACGAGCTCGGATAACGAATATTCCGGAGAATAGGCATCCTGCCTTTTTTGCAGAGGGGTAACAAGGCTGACTAATACAGCCCGCTCCTGCTCGTGTTCAATCGTGTGCGTCGTTGGTTTCATAAAGTTTTGTATATCTCCTTTGCAGGTTTTCGCTCCAGCTTTACATCCTCGGGACGAAGGTTCATCAAATCCTGTTTGCTCGGCTGCTGCGTATGCTGATTTAATAGACGAACCGCATGGTTGCGCATCGCCTTTTCGATGAGATTACGGACATAGCGCGCATTGCTGAACGCCGTTTCCGGATCGC
The DNA here is from genome assembly GCF_042793215.1 of Paenibacillus sp. NPDC056579. Classification (NCBI taxonomy): domain Bacteria; kingdom Bacillati; phylum Bacillota; class Bacilli; order Caryophanales; family Paenibacillaceae; genus Paenibacillus; species Paenibacillus sp. NPDC056579. The sequence goes on along the minus strand of NZ_JBHTVD010000001.1, from coordinate 267,509 downwards.
TCTGCTGCTTCTCCGTCATAATTTGCTGTCTGATTTTCATCTCTGTCTGAGGCATCAGAGCGTATTCCCGTTCCTTAATCATGATTTCCGCTATTTGCATCAATTGATCGACCGTATAGTCCGGAAAGTCGAGCTGAATGGGAAAACGGGACGGCAAGCCCGGATTCGTATGGAGAAACAGCTCCATCTCCTGTGAATATCCCGCCAGGATAAGGATGAACTGATTCTTGTGGTCCTCCATCGCCTTCACCAGCGTATCGATCGCTTCCTTGCCGAAATCTTTCTCGCCGCCGCGCGCCAAGCTGTAAGCCTCGTCGATAAACAGCACGCCTCCCAGTGCTTTTTTCACAAGCTCTCGCGTCTTCAATGCCGTATGACCTATGTATTCGCCTACCAGATCGGCACGCTCGACTTCAATCAAATGACCTTTACTTAGCACACCCATCGTCTGCAGCAGCTTCGCGATGATTCGTGCTACCGTGGTTTTGCCCGTACCCGGGTTGCCCTTGAACACCATATGATACACCTGACTATTGGCCATTAAGCCAACTTCAGCCCGGAATCCGCCGATGCGCAGCAGCGCATAAATCTCGAATACGAGCTCCTTCACGTTGTCCAAACCGACCATCCGATCGAGCTCCTTCATGATTTCCCCGAATTGTCCTTGCTGGGACAACGGTTTGCCGCGATAATGGGGCTCCGCCTCGGCGCTCATGCTTACCGGATCCGGATTACGCAATACCACGTTCAATTGGTTGGCATTTTTCGTAATCTGTATCTGATCTGTCGGTACGACACGTCCACTCATGCGTATCACCTCTTTACTTGGTGTTAGCAGTATACGCAAGTGCCCAGTCGAATGTGCTCTTTTTCTTATCTTATTGTATAGCCATTTCATGAAATTTCAAAATCAGCTTCGTAAAGTGGGAGGTATGGGCGCTCATTGCGCAGGAACTAAGACGACCTTGTGTCTTATTATAAAGGAGTTATGAGAATTAGTAGAGGTAGAAAATAACTGTAAGGCAATATTTCTAAGGAGAAAACGGGCAGCATCATAATAATGCGATGCCGTTTCATAGGAGCTATCCCCGGCTACCCGCAATCCGCTCGAACACGGTATCCAACGGCATATCGGCCATGGAATCGAGCCGCAAATCGAACTCGCCGAACTTGAGCTGACGAGTAACGGAATTTGGAACAATGACGCAATGCATACCCGCCCGTTTGGCCGCCAGCGCACCGTTCGGCGAATCCTCGAAGGCTACCGCTTCATGAGGCTGCGCTCCAAGCGTTTCAAGAACGCGCAAATACAGCTCCGGATCCGGCTTCGTCTTGGCTACATCATCCCGGGTACGGACACAGTGAAAAGAATCGGTAAGCCGATGCTCCGTTAAATAGCCGGTAACCCACGCTCTAGAGGAACTGGATGCGAGTCCGATGCCGATATTCAACGCCTTGCCTCGTACCAAGTAATCGGCGACGCCCGGGCGAGGAAGCTCTCCTCGCATCCGCTCGGCATACCTTTCTCTGCGCAGCAAGCGAGCGCTCTCCCGGTCAATCGGCTTGCCGATACATTTCTCCAGATATTGATAGGGCTCGAATAAGGAGCCGTCCGTTCCGATATGTCTTCCCCATACCTCTAGCGGCAATTGGGCACCATGCTCTTGATACATGGCCTGAAACGATTCATACTCCGGTGTCTCCGTATCTAGAATCAATCCGTCAAAGTCAAACACAATCGCTTTGATCAACCCGTATTCCCCCATCCGAAAATCATTCATATCCTTAATCATTAGCGGCATTGAGCATGAACGAAGACAAGCCCCTTTTCGCTCAAGCGGCTTAGACTAATTGCAGCTGCTCGAGCAAAAGGAGCCTATTCAGCTTAACCGTCTGCGAATTTACACAGCAGCAGAACCATCCGCTTCCATATTATACCACGGCCGGTTCGTAATTGGGGAGTCCATCTTGGAATGAGCTCCAGTCTGCCGTCATTTCAGCCTCAGTAAGAAGACAGTCATCTAGCGAAGCGATCAGCTGCTCTTTCTCCATGTCTATTCCGATAAACACAATTTTATTGATCCTATCACCAAACTGCTCGTCGTATTCGGACCTAAGCGCAGGATCCTCCTCAAGCAAAGCACTGCGCTCTTCTTCGCTTAACGCGGCTACCCAATATCCTGCCGGCCCGAACTGAATGGACGGTCCCGCTTGACTAATGCTCTGGGCAAACGTGTTGCGGGTAGCCAGCCATACGATGCCTTTGGCACGTACAATTTCCGCAGGCCACATTTCCATCCACTCTTTAATCCGGCCCGGATGAAACGGACGCTTCCGCTCATAGACGAACGAGGAAATACCGTACTCCTCCGTTTCCGGAGTGTGTTGCGCGCTTTGCAGCTCTTGTATCCAACCGGGGGAATGGCTCGCTTCGTCGAAGTTGAACAGGTTCGTATTCAAGATATCGCGAGGGTTTACTTTGCCTTCCGTTGTACGGATCAGCCTGGCTCTAGGCTGCAGTTTGCGCAGCACCTGCTCCAACTGGGCGAGCTCCTCTTCGTCAACAAGATCGCATTTATTGAGCAGAAGCACGTCGCAAAACTCAATCTGACTGATCAGCAAATCTACAACATCGCGAGTATCGTCTACTCCAACCGCCTGCTGCCTCTCGAGAAGGGTCTCTCCCGAGCTGTAGTCATGCCAGAAACGATTGGCGTCTACAACAGTAACCATGCAGTCCAACCGGCAAAAAGCGGACAAATCTATTCCATGCTCCTCATCGATATAAGTAAATGTCTGAGCAACTGGCACCGGCTCTCCAACCCCAGTAGACTCGATGAGGATATAGTCAAATCGTCCATCCAGCGCAAGACGCTCTACTTCCTTCAACAAATCCTCACGAAGCGTACAGCAAATGCAGCCGTTGGACATTTCTACAAGCTTCTCCTCCGTACGAGACAAACCGCCGCCATTCCGTACAAGCTCCGCATCAATGTTCACTTCACTCAAGTCGTTAACGATAACGGCGACTCTCAACCCGTCCCTGTTCGACAGGACATGGTTCAGAACGGTTGTTTTCCCCGCTCCCAAATAACCGCTTAATACAGTGACAGGAATTTTGATCTTGCTTTGAAGCTGATTCATTAAAAAGCCCTCCATTTTATATGTAATTTTTACGATAAAACAACTTATCTAACCGTAATCATTACGCTTTTATTCCGTAGTCTATCCAGTTTGGTTTAATGGATAGCTCCTTTTAATTGTAATAATTACGTTTAATCAGTTTACTACTCCGTTTCCCCCTTGTCAACCACATTGTGAAATGCTGTAACAGGAGGCGGTTTAAATAATCTTCATAATTCGGCGGATAAAAAACGATTGACCGTAGAGCCAAAATGATGTATTTTTATTCATAAATTTGGTTATTTATTCGTAAGTAAGAAAGGATGTCCCGCGTATGCCAAAAGAACAAGATACTCCATTGACAACCGATTCGTGGAATCTCATCAAGCTGATTGAGCGTCTCGCTTTCCGCACTTGGCCTGCCGAAAAAACCATCGAGTGCGGAGACTTTGTATTTCGCGCCTCGCAAGGGATAACGAAGAGGGCCAACAGCGTATGGACATCTACCGGCAGCCCGTTTCCCGAAAGCAATTGGCTGGAACAAGCGAAACACTTTTATGAACGGCACACTCTCCCTTTGCTATTCCATATTAGCAACGTATCCCCGCCGGGGCTGGATAAGCAGCTGGCCGATGCAGGATATATAGTGGAAGCCCCCTGTTCGGTACTTACCGGTGAGACGGCTATAGTCATCGCAAATACGCCGGACCGTGACTCTTCCGATGACGAATGGGAAATCACGGTCACGCCTCATGCCAATTCCGCTTGGATCGACGAGTTTCTTCTTGCAGAACAATTCGACGCATCCAAACGGGCGTTTTATGAAAAGGTGTTAAACCGCATTCAGCCGCTCAAGGGCTTCTTCTCCTTCAAAATCAACGGTCAATGCGCCGCTGTTGCAACCGTCGTACTGGAAGAAGGCTGGGCGGGCATTACCAATGTCGCTGTAGTTCCCGAACGGCGCGGTCAAGGAATCGGACGCGTGCTGCTGCATGAGTTAGCACTTTGGTGCAAGGATCAAGGCGCGCATCACCTGTATCTGCAAGTTGTTCAAGATAACATTCCGGCGTGGAGGCTGTATACGAAGGCCGGTTTTACTCCCTTGTACGAATATCATTACCGGCGTGAACCATTGCAGAGCTGAACAGTCTCAACCTTCACTGCGTGTTCGCGTAAGAAAAAAAAAAGCCGGTGAAGCTCTCCAATGAGGAGCTTCGCCAGCCATTTTATCCTTTGAATTCCACCGTCAACAGAAGCTTATCGAGCGTCCATTTGGTCCATGCCAATGTCTCCCGGCTCTTATGCCATGACATCATAAGCACCTTACTCGTTACAGGAGCCGCTGCAGGATGCTCGTAACCGAGAAATTCAGCCATATCCAAAGCACGTGCAGCATGATATTGATGCGTAATTATGACCACTTTCCTCCAATGATGTTCTTGAACGATGGACTTGCTGAACAATAAGTTTTCGTAGGTATCGGTCGACTGATTTTCCATCCAAATGACATCGCGCGGAATCCCTTGCTCCAGCAAATAATTTCTCATTCCTTCGGCTTCCGTTAGCCTGGATTCTCCAATCTCTTGAGCGGACCCGGCTCCTCCGGAAACGATCAGACCGGGAATACGTCCCGTCCGGTACAGCTCTACCGCCTTGTCCAACCGTTCCCGTAAGCCGGGGCTCGGCTTATCCCCCCACAAAGCGGCGCCAAGCACGATACCGACATCCCCTTTTGTTTCCGGATTGTCAGTCAGCGAGCCCATCAGCCATAGCAAATAGCCGATCCATAGCAATGCTGCGCAGCATAAGGCGATCACGATTCGCGCTAGCGTCCGTTTCGCGCTTTTTCGCTTCATCGTTATGTCCACACCTTCATTCTTTCAGCCAATGAGCCGGTAAACAGCTCCAGCTCGATTCCGTCAGGATCAAGGAAATTGATGCTCCAGCCGCCCCCGCGATATACAGGGCCTCGGACAACAGAAACTCCGGCATCCAGCAGCTTCTTGGACGCTTCATGGAAATCCGCTTCTTCTATGGAAAAGGCCATATGATCCATTCCGGCCGTATTAACCGATTCAGCCGAGCGCGGTGAAACAGGGCGTTCCAGCAAGCAGATCCATGCGCTTCCCCATACCAGATATACATCCTTGCTGCCGCGATGAACTAGGGACATACCGAGAAAGTCCACATAAAAGGGCAGCGAACGCTCCAAGCTGGCTACCCGTAAAGTGGCGTGGTTTAATCCTTTTACCTTTATCATCGCAGTTCTTGCCCTTTCGAGAGACGATCGGAAGCCTGCAAAAGCCGTGCAGCCGTATCTTCTATATAGCTTCTCATCATAATAGGCCTGCGCCATGGTTCAGGAATCCCGTTAACCCCGTAGTAGGCACCCGCCAGCTGACCGTATATCGCACCGGTCGTATCCGCATCGTCTCCGAGATTGACCGCCATCAGACATCCTTCCTCAAAACTGCTGCTGTTGTAAAACGCCCACAGCGCAGCCTCCAGCGATCGCACTACATAACCGGACCCCTGGATTTCCGGAGGCTGCTTTGATTTGAACGAGCCATCGGCCACTTCACTGATTTCGGGTACAAGCCTTCTTCGCTTCCATAGGTCCGGAACAGGTGAATATAAGCTGGAGAGCAGCTCCTCCTTGCCTGCTCCTTGCAGAGCGCCGGCCAGCAGTCCTCCGAAGTAACGGCATGCATCTACGGCGATTATAGAGCCGTGGGTTGTCAAAGAGCTGTCGCCTGAGCGGGTGATAGCTTCCTGAGCATTCGCCGCGTAGTACATTGGGACCGGCGCCAGCCGCATTAAGGAACCGTTGCCGGAAGCCGCTCGCTTCAAGGAGCCGCTGAACGGCTCACCCGACTGCTCGAATCGTTCGAGCGCCATGCGCACCGTATTGCCGATATCAAAGCAAACGCCGGTAGAGCTCAAGTACCCTTCACGGTACCACTTGACGTACCGCTGTATTTGATCGAGCGGATGAAACGATTCGCAGGTCAGAAGACTTTCCGCCAAGCAAAGGGCCATCGACGTATCGTCGGTCCACTCGCCCGGCTCCAGCTGAAAAGGACCGCCCCCCTCCATATCCCGCAAAGGCTCGAACGAGCCCGGAGTCTTGAATTCCAGTGTTGTTCCCAATGCATCCCCGACGGCAAGTCCGAGCAAACATCCTTGATATCTATCCAATCTCGTAACATTCATCGTCATGCGAAATCTCCCCTTTCCCGCTATGCGATTGTATTCCTTCCCCAAATTCCCCTGCATCAGCCATACGAAAACCTTGCTCGTGAGAAAACCTCTATCGAGGCCTTTCAAAGATGAGCGACCGCGTTCAATGGTAGGTTTTATCGCCAATAGGAAAGATCTTTGATGCACTTTATCGCTTTACCGATCTTAAACTTTCCTATGTGGTCAATGAAAACAGCGTGGAATTACCACGCTGTCCGTCATCATTAAAATGTATGCTTAATCTTCGCAAGTCTTACGGCAAATTGCTCGCGTTTGCAGAAAATTATTTCTCTGTAATCGTCACGGACTGGATCGTTACCTTCTCCGTAGGGGAGCTCTTCTCTCCGGAGGCTCCTACGCTAACCGGCGTTGCAGCGATCTTGTTCACCACATCCATGCCTTCGGAAATTTTTCCGAAAATCGTATAGTTCGGCTGGCGATTTAAGCCCTTGCTGTCTTCACCGGTACAGATGAAAAACTGGCTGCCGTTCGTGTTAGGACCGGAATTGGCCATGGCAACGATTCCCGGCTCGTAGCTGTACGTTTTCTTCAGCTCGTCCTCGAATTTGTATCCCGGACCTCCGCGGCCCGTCCCTTCCGGGTCACCGGTTTGGACCATGAACGATTGGATAATGCGGTGGAACACGACATTGTTATAGAATCCTTCCTTAGCCAGGAACACGAAGTTGTTAACCGTTTTCGGAGCATCCTTGGCGAACAGGTCGATTTTGAACGTTCCCTTCGAGGTCGTCACCGTAGCTTGATATGTTTTGTTTTGGTCGATTTTCATTTCAGGCGGTGCAGACCAGCTCTTCTTGGCTTGCGGGCTGCTGGTAGGCGCCGGAGTTTGTTGGGATGCGGGAGGCTGACTTCCTCCTGCCGCATTGCTGTTTTCAGCGGGCTTGGTGCCGCAAGCGGAAAGCAGGAGCGTGCATACTACGGCTACGGCAGTCCATTTGGCGGTCAATGCTGCGAATGATGCTTTCATGATTATTACTTCAACTCCATTGTTCGTAATTTATGGACAAGTCCATATGAAGTATTATACTACGACAGGGGAAAAATTAACAAAACCTGCCTCAGCATCCGGCGATGGAACAACGCAAGAACATGCGCTGCGGATGGCCATATGCGGCCAGTGAGGTGCATGCATAAGCTTGCGCAGCTGACTGATAGCGCAGCTGCAAAAGCAAACAGGGCGGCGGGGATCGATCATGATCCCCGCCGCCCTGCCATAACCGACGCGCTGAGCGCTCCGCTAGCGCGTACCGGCAGCACCGCCGTCTGCGGGTTTCCCCGCAGACGTATCGGTGCTGCCCGGCACGGCGCCCGCTCCGGCGCCGCTGCCGCCTCTAGGCGGGGGCGTACTGCCGGCCGCCCCCGTGCCTTGCTGGCCATTACCAGGCGTTGCTCCGCCTGGTAATGGCGTGCCGCCGCTGCCCGTGCCCGGGGCAGCGGGGTTGGTTCCGGTACCGCCGTCAGGCGCTCCGGTACCGCTGCCGTTGCCCGTGCCGGCGTTATTGCCGGCACCCGTGTTTCCGGTGCCTGTGCCGGCACCGCCGGTGCTGCCGTTGTTACCCGGCTGGCCATTGCCTTGCCCCGGCAGGCTGCCGTTGCCCGTGCCGCCGTTGCCAGTCCCGGTACCATTGCTTCCGGTACCGTTCCCGCTGCCGTTGCCGCTGCCTCCGGCTCCGGTACCGCCATTTCCCGGCTTGCCGTTATTCGATCCGTTGCCGCTGCCATTCTGGCCCTGCCCTTGGCCCTGACCCTGTCCTTGACCTTGGCCCGGCTGCTGGCCAGAACCATTTTCCTCCGATGGTACGGTTACCGTGGCAACGTTCGACTGCGCGCCGGCGTTTCCGCTATCGGAGTTGACGGGAACAACCATATAGCTGTACGTTCCCGGAGCTACAATATCCTGCGTCTCCGTTCCCGCCGACATGAAGGTCGGCTCCGCCGGGAAGTCTTTATCCTGCTCTCCCTTACGGAATACCTGGTAGGAGACATTGTCGCCTGCCCCGGTCCATTTCAGCACTACGGAACGTTTCTCTTTCACGTATTCCGCCTTCAAATCGGCGATCCCCTTCGGAGGCGCTCCGAGCTCCGGAACATTGTCCGGCTTCTTGAACTGCGTCATCGGCTTTTTCGCTAGAGCTTTTTGCATAACCTCTTTGAAAATAACCGCCGGCGCACCGCTGCTCATGGTCACATAATGCTTCGCGTCATTTTTATCGAATCCAAGCCAGACCGCCGCGCTCCATTCCGGCGTGTACCCGGTGAACCATAGGTCGCGGTTATATTTCTCCAGCCCTTTGATGACGTTCTGTGTCGATCCGGTTTTCCCGGCGACCGGCCGGTCGAATCGGGCCGCCGCCCCTGTACCGCCAGGTTCTACGACGCCTTGCATCAGCTTTGTCATGTAGTATGCCGTTTTCGGGCTCATGACCGATTTCGTTTCCGGCTTGAACGTATGAATGTCCTCGCCCTTGCCGTTTTGGATTTTCACGATCGAATGCGTTTTGTTCAAATTCCCGTTGTTGGCGAAAGCGGCATACGCCGTTGCCATCTGTACGGGACTCGCTCCGCGAGTCAATCCGCCAAGAGCGATAGCCAGGTTCCGGTCCTTTTGCGGATCCAGAGGAATGCCCATATTGATGGCAAAGTCCATTGCTTTCTTAATGCCGATATCGTTCAAGAGCCAAATGGCCGGAGCGTTGATCGACAGCTTGACAGCCTCGAGCATGCTCACCTGACCGCGGTAGACGCCATCGTAGTTTCGAGGAGAATACCCGCTGTATGATGTTTCCTTATCCTGCAGCATGCTGTATGGCGTTAAATTTTTGTACTCGATACCTGGTGCGTACGAAATGATCGGCTTCATCGAAGAACCGGGCTGCTGCGGCACCGTAGCTCGGTTCAAGCCCCGTGCGACATAATCCCGCCCGCCTATAATCCCGACGAGACCGCCATCCTCATTATTGATGATCGCCATGGCCCCCTGCATTTTTTGCTCGGGACCGTCCTTCTGGAACAGCTTGTCGTTGGCAAACGTCTGCTCCATTATTTTTTGCGCGTTGGCATCCATCGTCGTATAGATCTTGTATCCGTTGGTAAGCACATCGTCTTCCGTTAAACCATACATGTCGTTGGCTTCGTCCAACACATAATCGATAAAGGCCAAATAATCGTTATTGCTTCCCGTCGGCGCCTTCGGCGGCACATAATCTACAGCTTCAGCCTGAGCGCGCTCGGCTTCGGTAATATAGCCTTGATCCAGCATCAGCTTCAATACGACGCTTCGCCGTTCCTTCGATTTCTCCGGATTCGATATCGGATTATAAGTGCTTGGCGCTTTCGGTATAGCCGCAAGAGTCGCCATCTGCCATACTTCCAGCTTGTTCAGATCGGATACGTTGAAATATTTTTTGGCCGCCACCTTCACGCCGAAGGCACGATTACCGAAAAAGATCCGATTCATATACATCGTCAAAATCTGGTCTTTCGTATAATTGTTCTCCAAAGCCACCGCTATCGACATTTCCGTCGCTTTGCGGAAGAACGTTTTGTTGCTGGACAAGAAGACGTTTTTCGCCAGCTGCTGGGTTATCGTACTGCCGCCTTCAACAGCGCTTCGCGCGATAACATCCTTAACCAGCGCCCGGCCGATGCCGAGGAAATCAATCCCGGAGTGCTGTCCGAACCGGCGGTCCTCCGTCGCGATGAACGCTTCTTTAAGCTTTTGCGGTATGTCCTCCGGCTGAACCACCTCGCGGTTTTCGCGGGATAAGGTCGTGATTTCATTACCCGCCGCATCGTAAATATGGGAGGCTTCGAACATATCGAGCTTGTTGATGTTTTCCTTCAGCAGCTTTTCACCGTTAATGATAATAAAAATGTAAACGCCCATTGCACATATCAGAGCCATTACGGCTGCTATAAAGACGAACATAAACGCTTTTCCGGCACTAAATTTGCTCTTCTTCTTTTTCTTCGGTTTCCCCGAGGTCGGTTTCTTCGCAGTAGACATTCTCATCTGTCACCCCTTTACTCTCTCTAGAACGCTTACGGCCAGTGCATGTTCAGGTTTCAAATGGAGCAGCGCTAACGAGAAAACCTCTCACGTCTGCCAGATGCTTCTCTCTAAGTACTTCTACAAAAAGAACAACCCTAAGGGAACGGGTTGCTCTTATGGACGTTATTTAATTAGACGGGAGATGGAGCCAAAATGTTGCGGTCAGAGCCCGGCTCCTTCCGTCAAGATATTAACCTTCCGAGCTGTTATCCTGCATTAATGAAACGGCCCGCTGCGGCGTAAAGGTCGAAATCGCATGCTTGTAAACCATTTGCTGACGGCCTTCGCTATCGATGATGATTGTAAAATTATCGAACGCACGGATGACTCCGCGGATTTGAAACCCATTGGTCAGATAGACGGTTACCGGAATGGTTTCCTTGCGCAGCTGGTTCAAAAATGTGTCTTGAATATTGATGGTTTTATTCATCATGGGCCCCCTCAATGATATTGACGTTCGATTTTTAGCTTATCTGCTATTATAGCATGAATCTGGTCCAAGTGGGCAGAAAAATTTCCCAAATCGGTGACATCCACCCACTCAATATCTTTCATGTGGCGAAACCACGAGAGCTGGCGTTTGGCAAATCGCCGCGTATCCTGTTTAAGCTGTACAATCGCTTCTTCCAAGGTCAGAGCTCCGTCCAAATAGCCCAAAATCTCCTTGTAGCCCAGCCCTTGCATGGATATGTGCTGCAACCCGTAGCCCATTTCCTTCAGACGGCGGACTTCCTCTACAAGGCCCTGCTCGACCATGAGATCGATACGCTCTTCAATACGTTTATATAGTAAAGCTCTGTCCATTGTCAACCCGACGATACATAGTTCGTACGGGGACTGTTTTTTTTGTACCTTCAGCTGCTCGGAGAGCCGCTGTCCGGATAAATGGTATACTTCCAATGCCCTAATAATTCGGCGTTGATCGTTCGCATGCAGTCTGTCGCCCATCTCCGGATCTACCTCGCGCAGCCGCTCCAGCAGCGCTTCGTTCCCATGAAGCTCGGCATACTGGCGCATCTCTTCCCGGAAAGCCTCGTCCGACCCATGCTCGCTGAATTGAAAATCGTAGCATAGCGACTCAACGTAAAGTCCGGTGCCTCCCACGAGAAACGGCAAATGGCCGCGGTCATGAATTTCCGTTATCAGAGAACGCGAACGCTCTTGAAATTCAGCAACCGAAAACGGGTGATCCGGCTCGTGGATGTCGATCAGATGATGAGGGATGGCCTCCCTCTCCTCCAAAGTCGCCTTAGCCGTGCCAACATCCATCCCGCGGTAAACCTGCATGGAGTCTCCCGAAATAATTTCGGCGCCGTATTCCGCCGCCAAGCTTAGGCTAAGCTTCGTCTTGCCGACCGCCGTCGGTCCGATCAGGACGAGCAGCTTCGGCTTACTTAAAGCTTGAGTCACAATCTTATCACTCCGTAAGCAATTTTCGTTGTAGATCGGTGAACCTCGTGAAAGCCTAACCGTTCGAATTCTCCGCTGTCCCTGTGCTCCTTCATCACTACGGCGCGCCGGGCTATCTTCTGAGCCAGCTTGACCGCTTCCTCCGTTAATGCCCTGGAGTCGGCAAGCCCCCGAATCGAACGAATCGAGCTGGATTCGTGGATCGGCTTGCGGAACATCGGGTCGAAATATACGACATCGAACGATCCCGGCTCCTGCTGACGCAAATACGTCAGATGATCCTGATGCAGCACACGGATTCGCCGCATAGCGGCTTCCAATCCGGGAATATCCGATTCATAGCTGCGCAATCCGTTATGAAGCAGCATATACGGGATGGAACTTGTTTCCAAAGCGGTTACACTTCCGGCTTCACCCGTAGCAAAAGAGAACACGATGGAGTCGGATCCTAGACCCGCCGTACAATCCAGTACGGAATCCCCGGCTTCCAAGCCGGCAAACTCAAGCAGTGTATCCTTCTCGCCGTTTATCAATCGTTTGACGCGAATAGCCGCCGTGCTTGGATGGAAGAACAATGCAGGCTGCTGTTCATGATAATACTCTATTCGCTCCCTGGATACAAGCAGGATCTGTGAGTCCCCGTATCGATCGCGAAGCTGGGGCAGCGACAATTTCCCCCGCCTTACAATTCGTGCCGGCGTCTCCATTTCCTCCAGCGACTGAACCTGCTCCATGAGTGTCGAAGCAAGCTCGAGCTGCCAGGAAAGCGGTTCATAGGAGGTCGTTATCAGCAACTACATCACCCGCTTAAACATTTTTTCCAGCTCGTAGGTGGAGAAGCTGATGACAATCGGCCGCCCATGCGGGCACGTGTACGGGTTACGGCATGCCGCCAGCCGGTCCAGCAGCCCTTCCATCTCAAGCGTACTTAGGCTTTGATTGGCTTTGATCGAGGCTTTACAGGAGCACATGATCGCCGCCTTCTCGCGCATTTTTCCGAGATCGATGCTTTTGCGCTCGGACAGAAGCCATTCGGTCATTTCTTCCACCAGCGCTTTCTCTTCCCCTTGGGGGAACCAGTGCGGATATGCTCTGACCAAATAAGCATTGCCACCAAACGGTTCCATATATACCCCAGCTTGCTCCAGCAGAGGCACCTTCTCCTTCAATCTCTCCGACTCGGAAGGAGTAAATTCCAGCGTTATCGGAACGAGCAGCTCCTGGCTGGCCTCGGCAGGCTTGCCGAACTTCTCGTAGTAATATTCATAATTAATGCGCTCATGAGCCGCATGCTGATCGATTAAGAACAAGCCCTCTTCATTCTGGGCGACGATGTACGTGCCGTGCATTTGTCCGATCGGAAACAGCTTCGGGAACGCGGGCAACGAAGGAGGAGCTTCCTCTTCGTCAGGAATAGCCGAACGGAGAAAGGCGGCATTCGAAGCGGCCTGCTCTTTAGGCGATTTCTCCCGCTGGCGGTAGTCTAAGCTATCCGCCCGCTTGGACGAATTGCTTGCCGGCGGCCCGGAGGCACGCGTCTGTCCAAATTCGGCGCCGTCCGGAGGCTGCTGCTGCGGCGGCTGATAAGAATCCATAGAGCCTATGGAATCGTATAAGCTTCGGAGTGCCCTATCATCGCTGTACGAGGACTCACGCTGTTGTTCATAGGAGCGAGCCGTAGCTTGCGACGGTTCATTCCGCACAGCATTGTCCCCTGCCGATGCGGATAATTCGTCACTATCTCCGTACGAGCCCACTCTATGCGAATTGGAAGGCGAAGCTTGATCCCGCTGCGGCTCCGCTGCCTGCGCTGCGGGACGGTACAGCTCCAGCTGCTCTTGGATCAGCGCCTCTTTCTTGGGCTTCGCCTGCGCCGCCGACGGAATCAGAATCTGACGGTTCAGCACTTGACGAACCTGCTGCTCAACGAACTGGATGAGCTCCTGCTCCTTGCTGAATCGTACTTCCAGCTTGGCCGGATGCACATTCACGTCTATCAGCGTAGGATCCGTCTGAATATGAAATGCCGCGATCGGATATCGGTTGATCGGCAGCAGTGTATGATACCCCTGAAGGAGGGCATGGATAAGAGTGTAATTGCGGATATACCGCCCGTTGATAACCGTGGATATCGCGTTGCGGTTCGCACGTGTCGTCTCCGGTTTGCCGATATAGCCGCGGATCGTATAATCCAGATGCTCTCCTTCGATAGGAAGCATGCCCTTGGCGACAGCCGTACCGTAGATTGCCGCGATGACCTGCAGCATATCTCCGTTGCCGAGCGTCTGAAAGAGCTGGCTTCCGTTATGCTTGAGCGTAAACGCGATTTCCGGGTGCGCCAGGCTGAGACGATACATATAATCCGAGACGTGGCCAAGCTCCGTCTGAATCGTCTTCATATACTTTAAACGCGCCGGAGTATTATAAAACAGCTCCCTTACCTGGACGTCCGTTCCACGGGGAGAAGCCGTGTCCTCAAACGTCTTGACGGTGCCGCCTTCAATGACCATTTTGTAGCCTAGACCGGTCTGCTCGGTAGAAGTGACGCAGGTCACCTTGGAGACGGCGGCAATACTCGGCAGCGCCTCTCCGCGAAAGCCGAGCGTCCGGATAGAGAACAGATCCTGACTGCTTGCGATCTTGCTCGTAGCATGACGGAAAAATGCAACCTCGCAATCGTCCCGCTCCATGCCTGAGCCGTTATCCGTAACGCGTATGAGCTCGAGCCCGCCCTCTTCAATCGCAACGTCGATGCGCGTGCTCCCGGCGTCGATCGCATTTTCCACCAGCTCCTTGACAACCGAAGAAGGGCGTTCCACCACTTCCCCCGCTGCGATCTGGTTCGCTATATGCTCATCCAATATTTTGATTCTGCCCATCGTTCATTACCCCTTTGAAGCGCTCAAATCGACCTCTACTCCGTTGTCCGACCATTTCAGCTGCGGGAAGGCTTCCTTAAACTTGCTTATGTTCAAATAGCTTGTACCGTTTTTCAGTAAGACACTGCCGTCGGAGGTCCGGTAAGTATGAGTCTCCCCGGCAGCGGTCACTTCAATGGCTTCAGCCTCGCCATTCCAGCGGATAAGTCCGTCCACAAGCGTGCTCAGCAGTCTTGACGGCACATAGAGATCGCCTTGATCGCGAATGACATCGAAATAGTCCTCAACATACATTTGGTTGACGGATACCCCTTGCCGGTCCAATCCTACCTTGATTTCTTTGATCCCCGCTTCATGGAGCGCCGTTATGAGCTGCGACAGCTCCCCTTCCACCTCGATATCGGGCTTCAAGCCGATATGGTTCACTTTGCGCAGCTTCGGCGTCAAATACTCCTCAATCGTAACCTTCAACGCTCCGCCGCTGGACAAAGGAATGAGGGATTGCACGCTGCCCTTGCCGTATGTATTGGTCCCGATGACCTTGGTAGCGACGTTGTAATCCTGAAGCGCTCCGGTCAATACCTCGGATGCGCTGGCACTGTATTCATTTACCAAAATATACAGAGGGAACGGCTGCGTCGTACCGCCCGAAAATTTGACCGGTACATCAACATTGTTCTTGTCCTTCGTATGAATAAGGATGCCTTGCTTGACAAACAGCTTCGCCATATTGATTGCCGTTTCATTCAGACCTCCGGGATTGTAGCGCAAGTCCAATACGAGACTTCCGATCCCCTGCTGCTTCAGCTCAGCCAGCTGCGCAGCCGTCTGTTCGTCCGCTTCGCTGGAGAAGCTGGTTACCCGGATGTACCCTACGTCTTTGCCGAACAGCTTGTGAGTGACTACAGGAGCCTGATACGTTTGTCTCGACATGCTCAATACGACGTTCTGTCCGTCGCGTTCAACCGTGACGGATACTTTCGTTCCTTCGGGACCGATGATTTTTCGGGATATCTCATCAATGGTGAGCCCTTCCGTCGACTCTCCGTTCACCTCGATAATACGATCGCCCGGCAGCATCCCCGCTTTTTTGGCCGGACCGTCGAACACTTCGTTGATATAAGCGCCGTTGTTGAAGGCTCTTACCCGTACACCGATGCCGACGTAATAATTTTCAAGACTGTTGGAAAATTTCTTGTAATCCTCCGGCGTAAAATAGACGGTGTACGGATCGTCTAGCGAGCGGACCATCGATTGGATGGCAATATCCGTCAGGCTTTCCCTCGACGGAGCGCTGACATGATATTGCTCGATCAAATCAAGAACCTCGTTCATCCTAGCCGAATCGGCGTCCGGCTTATCGGCGGCCAGAACGGCAGTAGCCGCCGGAAACAATAAAGAAAGAGATAGTAGAGCGGAAGCGGTTTGCCGGATCACTGCACGGTAGCCGTTCTTTTTCATCGAAGGTTCATCCTTTCGCATTTGGAAGCTATCCTAATTGCTTTTTCAATTCAAATAAAAAGTTCATCGCCATCATCGGCGTCATATTCATTAGATCGGCGGATTTCACCTGCTCTGCTAGCTGCTCCAGCCGAGGATCTGATTTCTTCTTCGACCGGTCGGATGCAGGCTCGGCTTCCTGGAACAAGCTCAGCTGAACGTAGGCCGCCGTTTCCTTGACTTGATCCGGCTGACGCTGCTCCGATGACCGGCTGTTCATAACCGGCTGAGGCTCCTGCTTCGATTCTTCGGTCTCCGGAGCGTTAGCCTGTGTGACCGGGGGCTGGGCTTCATCTACATTGTTCGAAGCTGCAGGCCGCTCCTGAACCGGTGAAGCTTGTCCGGCTCCTGCCGGTCCGCTGCCGGCTGCAATCTGATCCGTGCCCTGCAGCAGCTCGGCCCGCGCTTCAAATGCGCTCAGCAAATCGTAGGAGCGGTCGATGATGTCTCCCGGCAGACCTGCGATTTGCGCGCAGTAAATCCCGTAGCTGGTGCTCGCTGCACCAGGTATCAGCTTGCGCAAAAACGTCACCTGGCGGCCGCTTTCCTTGACCGCCATGCAGCAGTTGCGCAGGCCGGAGAGCGTCTCTTCCAGATGCGCCAGCTCGTGAAAATGCGTCGAGACCAGCGTTTTGCAGCCGATCCGGTCATGGAGAAACTCGATAACCGCCTGAGCGATCGCCATCCCTTCGCCGGTGGACGTACCGCGTCCCAGTTCATCGATGATGACCAGACTCCTGTCCGTCGCTTTCTCGGTCATGACCTGAATGTCCATCATTTCGACCATGAAGGTGCTTTGTCCACCGATCAAATCGTCGGCTGCACCGATTCGCGTAAAGATCCGGTCGAGGATAGGCACCTTCGCCGACTGCGCAGGCACGAAGCAGCCGATTTGCGCCATAAGGCAAATGATGGCTACTTGCCGCATGTAGGTGCTTTTTCCGGCCATGTTAGGCCCGGTTATAAGCAGCATGCTGCCTTCCTCTGCACTCAGCTTCGTATCGTTAGCGATGAAGACTCCATCGAGCATCACCGCCTCCACAACGGGATGGCGGCCTTCCTCGATCATCAGCTCGTAGAACTCTCCGATCTGAGGGCGCGTATAGCGGTTTGCCGCACTGACGGCCGCCAGCGACTGATAGACGTCGATGGTTGCGATCAGCTCGGCCAGCTGCTGCAGCCGGGAAATATGCACGGACAGCTTCTCGCGCAGCTGCATGAACAGCTCATACTCCAGATCGACCATCTTCTCCTGAGCCTCGAGAATCAAGCCTTCCTTCTCCTTCAGCTCCGGCGTGACGAACCGCTCGGCATTGGCGAGCGTCTGCTTGCGCTCATAGCGGCCTTCCTCCAGAGAAGGAAGATTCGCTTTGGTCACTTCAATATAGTAGCCGAACACTTTGTTATAGCCGATTTTCAGCGACTTGACGCCGGTTCGCTCCCGCTCCTGCCTCTCCAGCTCGGCAATCCACTGTTTGCCGTTCGTGCTGGCTTCGCGCAGCTGGTCGAGGTAATCGTGGTAGCCCGCCTTAATCATCCCGCCGTCGCGAATCGAGACGGGCGGCTCCTCCGTAATGGCGTCCTCGATCCACGCCATAATATCCTGGCACGGGTCGATCCGTGCCGTAAGAGCCGACAGCGTCGCGGAGCCCGACGCCTCGCATATTTGCTTCAGCTGCGGCACCTGCTGCAGCGACGCCTTCAACGCGACCAGGTCGCGGGCATTGGCGTTGCCGTAGGCAATACGCGCCACGAGCCGCTCCAGGTCGTAGACTTCCTTCAGCGACTGCTTCAGCTCGTCGCGTACGATCAATTGATGGTACAGCCGCTCCACGGCTTCCAGACGCTCTTGAATCGCCGTCTCGCTCATCAGCGGCTTCTCAATCCACCGGCGCAGCAGACGTCCGCCCATGGCGGTAACCGTCTTGTCCAACAGCCACAAGAGCGAGCCCTTCTTGGCTCTGTCGCGCACGGTTTCCACCAGTTCCAGGTTGCGGCGCGTGAACGGGTCCATAATCATATACTGGTTCTGCTCATATACGCGTATATGCTTAATGTGGGACAGCGAACGCTTTTGCGTCTCCTGCAGGTACGACATCAGCTGCTGTACGCACTCCTTGCCCTCACCGTGCAGAGCGGCCAGCTCCGTCTCCGCAAAATAATCTCCAAGCTTCACGTTCGTATGTACGTTGCGATCGGACCGCGGCGTCACCACAATGGTACCGGACCACGCGGCTGCCGTATGCTCTTGAAGCTTGCTCAGCAGCTCAGGTGCGGCCAGAAGCTCCGACGGATGATACACGTTCATCTCGTCGATCACTAGCGCCAGCGTTCCTTCGAGACGGGTGACGAACAGCTCCCCCGTCGAGATGTCACATGCGGCGAAGCCGTAGGTGCCGCGTCCGGTATCCGTCACCGATACCATATAATTGTTGCTGGTCTCTCCGAGCGACCTGGCATCCATAACGGTTCCGGGTGTAATAATCCGGACGATTTCCCTCCGGACGACGCCCTTGGCCTGCGCCGGATCCTCCACCTGCTCGCAGATGGCCACCTTGAACCCTTTTTCTATTAAACGGGCAATATAGTTATCTGCCGAATGATAGGGTATTCCGCACATCGGAATCCGCTCCTCGGCTCCCCCTTCGCGTCCGGTCAGCGTTATTTCCAATTCCCGCGAAGCGTTGATTGCATCTTCAAAGAACATTTCGTAGAAATCGCCCAAGCGGAAAAATAAAAAAGCGTCCTGCACCTCCGCCTTGATGGCAAGGTATTGCTCTATCATCGGCGTATATTTGGCCATGCTTGCTCCTCCATGCTAATTCGTATATGCCTGTGAGGAAAAAAAACGCGAACCTTCAAGCAGAGGAATGAACCGCAGCGTTTTGCTATCCGTTATCGACTGTAGGAGCCGGGATCCTCTGACCCTCTGCGTCCAAGCCAATATCCGGCGACGGGTCCATTCCTTGCTTGCCAGCCGCAACTATGATTTCCTCTATCATTTTGTCTATTATATCACGAATTAACAGGCGATTCTTCTTTTCTATGAAAAGGCCCTATTTTCCAATTGCGGCGTATATCTTCCTGTTCGTTCCAGGATTCCATGCGGAGCAGCCGGTTTTTGAGCGGAATCAAATAGGGCTCGTATTGGCGAAAATCACGGAGCCTTACGAGGTCTCCCCACAGGCTCGGAACCAGGGGGCGTATCGCTTTCTTATCTCCAGCATAATAAGCCTCCTGCATATCCTGCTCATCGAGCGGTCTTGCCGGCAGGTGGCGGTAATGATCGGCGATCAGCTTCGCCATTGTAAGCACGCCTCTGGCAATGGAGGGAGAGATCATCCAGCTCGGCAGTACGCGGTATTCGAAGCCGCCGTGACGCTGCCTCCGAAAGTCGCCCAGGAAGCCGTATTGGGGCTTGCGGTTACCTGTCGTCGCATCCTCCAGCAGCACCAGCGGAAGCGCCAAGTAATTGTCCAGCACCCGCAGCAGCTCGCCGCTTAGCGGGATTCCGCTGAAATGAATATGCCCGCCGAGCGGAAAGCCTCTGACCGGCATGCCTCCCGCAATCCATTCCAGCGAGCCGTCCGTAATGCGGCGCGAGGCCATTTGCATCGTCCGGTGCAGATTGATGATCATCTGCTTAATGTCTTTGCTCGGTTCCGGGCGAAGCTCGGCCAACGGATAAATTTTGCGAAAGCTCGGGAGTACGATCGCATCGCAGCCGATCGGCCCTTCCTTTTCCATATAATTGGAAGCAAAGACCACTTTTCCTCTTTCGTTGCGAAGCAAAAATTCAGGATCCGCCCCAAGCATCGCTTCCTGCCGTGACTCCGGATCGTCATGGGCCAGCTCCTGCTCCAGCTGATGCATCGCTTCGGCAAACAGCTCCGCAAGCCGGTCGGTAAGCTTCGGCACGGCATTCACCTCAAGAACGACGAGCTCGCCGTTCGGGAGCACTCCAACCTTCACAACGCCGTAATCCAGCCCAAGCGCATAGATGGCCTTAACTGCCTCACGCTTTGCCCGAACGGCATGATAAGACGGCGTTTCCGCCAATACTTCCGTAAAATCGGGCTCCTCGGCCTTTTGCAGCGGCCGCTTGCTGCCGAAGAAGACCGTTTGTGATTTTTGAAACAGCGCCAGTGCTTGCAGATGAAATACGGGGATTAAATACTCATATGAGAAACGCAGCGAAGGCTTCTCGGATTCCGACGCCAGGTGAATTCCGTGAAGCTTCAGCAATTCCGCGGATTTGCGGGGGCTGGCCGCGCGGAGCATGCATTTGACCGGCTGAAACGACAGCCGGCCCGCCTTCGCCGCATGAAAGCAGCCCCAATGGATAATGCAGGATTGAGCGTGTTGAGCAGGCAGCTGCGTTCCATGCGGCAGATGGATCCGCTCGAGCAGCAAATGCAGGGTCGGTTCATTGGAATGCAGCAAATAAACGCGCATCTTGAGTGCAGCCCCCTTTACCATCGGATAATTTGGCCCGGGATGGCCAAGAGCCTATTTTCAGGCGAACAACCATTTGAAACAAAAAAGAGGGCTGACGCCCTCTGCCGAATTGAACCTTGTTGGCATATACTAAAAGCAGAAATCAGTTCAAATCGTCATCCAAGAGATCGGGATCGAGATCTTCATAGTCGCCGTCGTCAACGCTCGCCAAGTCAACCTGCTTATCGTCGAAATCACCGCAGCCGTTCGCGCACACCACTACGCAAACTTTGGTCTCAGCGATCATTTCCACCTTGAATTCGCGCTCCACGCGAATCACTACACTATCCCCGCGTGAGGAAATGCTGGCTTCCACGCAGTTAGGCTCCTGGGTGGCGAAAGCCGTCACCTCGGCTGTCGACGGTCTGTGCTTCTTATCGAGATAAGAGAGCCCTACCGCCTCAACATAAGAAATCGTTTCTTTCGCAACATCCGTTTTGGTATTTTTGTCGTAAGAATACCAAATATTGATGTCGTAAGTACCTACTACTTCCACATGCTCTCCCGACTTCACCGCATCATACTGGTTGTTGATAATCCAAGCACCCAAAATACTCGTCGGAGCATGAGGCGGAGTGACCGTATTAGTTACTTGCGAAAATTTACGTCCTTTGCCGCATACAGCCTTCGTATAGATCTCTCTGCACTGCAAATCTTTATCTAATGACATCTGTTCAACCTCCTCCATACAATCATTCATTACATTTGTATGCAGGACATAGGCAAATGTTGATAAAACAAATTCACGTGAATTAATATTATTCGTAAATGCTTTGTGAAATGCCTGTTTCCAAGCATAGAAATTAAAAGCGATTAATAGAATCCATTCCTTAGTGACCGGGATGGGCTTCTTTTTGCTTTTTCCTTCGTTTGGCAACCGCGAGGTAAGCCTTCAGCTCCATCATCAGCTGCAGCAGAGCGGAACGGACTTCGAACTCTTCGCGGCTGTCGGGCAGAGGCATTTGGCGAAAGCCCACCTCTAGTGACTCCAGCGCCTTTTCCGCACGGCCCGTGTAATAATCCACCTTCACATCCTCGCTCAGCCCTTCGAATACCGAAGCAAGCAGCTCCCCGTGAGGAAGCGTCTGATATACCTGGGCAACGAGCTGAATCATGCGGTCGATCGATTCCATCTGCTGCTTGCGCATCAAAAAGTAGACCGTCCATAGCGGATCATCCTGAAGGAACAGCGCATTCTCCTTGGACCGCTCGGCTTCCTGCAATCCGCATCGGATCAGCTCTTGACCCTCCAGCAGCTCGCTGCCGCTCCATATGTAGTCGGGTTCTTTCAAATGCCGGGATATTTGTACGAAGATTTGTGAAAAGCACGCTTCAAGCTTTCCTTTCAGCTCCATCAGCTTCTTGTCCGCTCGCGGCATATAGATGATGTTGATAACGGTAGCCGTCCCGAGTCCGACCAGAAGAAGCGAAACCTCGTTCAACAGCTGAGCCGCCGATAATTCATGGGCAGTATACACGTGAAACATGACAACCGAGCTTGTGACGACCCCTTCCTTCAATTTCAGCCGCGTCAATACCGGATATAAGATAAGAATACATAAGCTTATGACTTCAATGCGAAAACCGAGCAAGCCGAACAGGAACGCGGATAATACCAGTGAAATCATCGACGCGGCAATGCGTTGGATCGAAGTTCGCAATCCTTTCTTCTTGGTCACATCGATTCCGAGAATAGCCAGCAAGCCTGCGGACAAAGGAGATGGAATGCCCAGCAAGCCGGCCAATGTAATCGATGCCCACACGGCAACGGCTGTTTTGATGACGCGAATCCCCATAGTCAAACCCCACTTTAGTTAGTTCCTTGGTAAATGTATCCCTATCTTATCTTCTTTCGATTCATTCGACAATATTCTCCATGCGGATGATCATGAGCCTTCACACAGCTTGTCCAATAGGAAAAGAGGAAGCACGAAGCTTCAGATAGAAGCTTCATACTCCCTGCGAGACTTAATTCCTTTTATTACCTATCAATTTGCCTTCCAGATAAGCGACCGCCTGGTACATGACCGTAGCCGCAACGGCAATCAGCAGGACACTGCCGATAACCAGCGTAAAATTAAATACCTGGAAGCCGTAAATGATTAAATAGCCCAGTCCTTCCTTCGACACCAGAAACTCGCCTACGATTACCCCTACCCATGAGAGGCCGACATTCACTTTCAGCGTCGATACAATCGTCGGGTAGGATGCCGGCAAAATCACTTTCTGAAACACGGTGCTCTTGCTTCCGCCGAAAATTCGAATGACCTTCGTATAATTCGCATCCACTTCCTTGAAGCTGCCGTATACGGTCAAAATCGTAATAATAACCGTTATCGACAAGGTGGTTGCGATGATAGACAAAACACCGGGTCCTAAAGCGACGATAAAAAGCGGACCTAGCGCCACTTTGGGTAAGCTGTTGAGAACGACGATATACGGGTCCAGTACTTTGGACAGGAACGGCGACCACCAGAGCATTGTTGCCACGGCCGTTCCGACTAGGGTACCCAGGAGAAATCCGACCACCGTCTCCCACAAAGTGACCCCGACGTGAATGAGCAGCGTTCCGTCCACCCACTTCGAATACAGCAATGCGCCGATCCGGCTCGGGAAGCTGAACAATAACGCATCGATCCACTGATTTCGCCCCGCTACTTCCCAGAGCGCGAGAAACAAGAGCAGAATGGCCGCTTGGGTCAGCCGCACTTGATGCGTCGTTTTACGCTCTGCCTTCAAGAAGCGGTCGTATTCCTTCTGTGCAAGCTGCTGCGAATGCAGCCCTCCTGAAATCGTAACCGTCCCTTCGGCTTCCATAGTCTTCGATTCATCCATTGGTGCTCACCCCATCCCCGTCCATCTCCTCGAACAACCCCCACAATCGATGGAACAAGTTATGAAACCCCGCTTCCTCCCGCGCTTTCAGCGGGATAGCCGAACGAATCGGCTCCGGTACGTCGACGGTTGCCCGGATGCGCCCGGGTCTCGGCTGCAGCACGACGATACGGTCGCTCATGGCGATAGCCTCCGAAATATCGTGCGTCACCAGGATCGCCGTCTTGTTGCGGGAGCGGAGCGTTACCGCAACGAGATCCTCCAATTGGAGCTTTGTTTGATAATCCAATGCCGAGAACGGTTCATCCAGCAGCAAGATGTCGGGCTCGGTAGCAAGAGTGCGCACCAGAGCCACACGCTGGCGCATTCCCCCGGACAGCTGCTGAGGATAGCTGTCGGCATAATCGGACAGCCCCATATCGTCCAGCAGCTCCAGCACGAAGGAACGGGCGGCCGGATCCTTCCTGCCCATCAGCTCAAGACCGATCGATGCATTCTCATAGATGGTGCGCCATGGAAATAAGTAATCCTGCTGCAGCATGTACCCTACCTTCGGTGTCGGGCGCTTGATGAGTTCGCCTGCAATACGTACGGTTCCGGCCGTAGGCGTCAGCAGACCGCTGATCAGAGACAAGAGTGTCGTTTTGCCGCACCCGCTCGGTCCGATCAAGCTGATAAACTCCCCCTGCATCACCTGCAAGCTGATTTGCTCCAGTGCAAGCGAAGCGCCGCGCCCGTTTACATAAACATGGGTAAGATCTTGCAGCTCCACCACCGTTTGCATTGTAGAACCCCCTTCCGGCTTACGGTTAGATTCCGAACTGTAACATCCTGCGTATTATTTGACCGATTGCTTCGCTTTCTCCGCATACTGGTTGTTCACGAGTGCCTTATAATCCGCCCGCTGCTTCAATTCTCCTGCACTTTCCATAACGTCCTGCAGATTGTTCCATTCCTGCTCGTCGATCAATCCGTCGGTAGCGAACGAGCCTTGATCTTTATAGCGCTTGACGACATTTTTAATGATTTCTTTATCCGTATCCTGGAAGAACGTTATTACGGCATCCGTAATCTCATCTACGCTAGCCGTCTGAACCCAGTTTTGCGCCTTTTGAACGGCATTGGCGAACTTCTGGACCGTTCCGCTGTTTTTATCCATGAAGCTTTTCTTGGACATAAATACGGTGTAAGGAAGCTTGCCGCTTTCGACTCCGAACGAGGCGATAACGTACCCTTTGCCTTCCTTTTCAATTACCGTTGCCTGCGGTTCAAACAGCTGGACATATTCGCCGGTTCCCGAGGCAAAGGCCGACGTGATGTTGGCAAAATCGATGTTCTGGATCAAATTCATATCTTTTTGCGGGTTGATGCCATGCTTTTTCAATGTAAATTCTCCCGCCATTTGCGGCATCCCGCCTTTGCGCTGCCCCAGGAACGTCGTCCCCTTCAGCGTGTTCCAGTCGAATGTGCCTGTGACCGGCTTGCGGGATACAAGAAACGTGCCGTCCGTTTGCGTCAGCTGCATGAAGTTGATTACCGGATCGCCGCTGCCTTGCTGCGTTACGTATATGGATGTCTCCGATCCGACCAATGCCACATCGATGCCCCCGGACAACAAAGTCGTCATCGTCTTGTCGCCGCCGGCGGTTGTAGTCAGCTCCACATCCAGCCCTTGTTCTTTAAAGAAGCCTTTGGAAATCGCCACATATTGAGGAGCGTAAAAAATCGACCGTGTTACTTCCCCGATGCGAACCTTCGTCACTTCCTCCTTCTTGCCGGGTCCGCAGGCCGTCAGCATCAATGCCATGGCTAGCAGAACGGCGACAATGCGGCCCCACTTGATCCTTTTCATAGCAAGTCCCTCCATTTGTTTTCGTTGATGCGATAGTCTATGCGCCAGCCCAGAGAATGGTGAGAGCGTCATGCCGCAGCCGTCAAAGCATCAAGCGAAAACGCAAAAAAGCCGTCTGCTTCCAGACGGCTTTTACTTCATAATTTTACGCTATGGTCGGGACACGGGAAGGGGCTTCCTTCTTCGGCTCCGGCTTACTCTTAGCCTCTACCGCTTGCTCAAGACCTACGGTTCTGCCCTTGCCGTACGGGATGATCAGAGGCGTTCCGTAAAACGGATCCTTCAGCACCTGGCTCTCGAGATCGAACACGGAACGGATCATCGACTCCGTAACGATATCCTCCGGCTTTCCTTGCGCCCATATCGCGCCGTTCTTCACTGCGATCATATGATGGGCGTACCGGCACGCCAGGTTAATGTCGTGAAGCACCATGACGACCGTCCGGCCTTCTTTCTCGTTCAGCTCATACAGCAAATCCAGCACTTCGATCTGGTGCGTCATATCCAGATACGTTGTCGGCTCATCCAGCAGCACCGTATCCGTGCCTTGAGCCAGCGTCATAGCAATCCAGGCTCTTTGCCGTTGTCCGCCGGACAAGGCATCGACGGTTCGCTCGGAAAATTCCGTCATCCCCGTTTCCTCCAACGCGAGCCGCACCATCCGTTCATCCTCTTCCGACCATTGCTGGAGCCAACTTTGGTACGGATAACGCCCCTGTTTTACCAGCTGCAGCACCGTAAGCCCTTCAGGGGCGGTCGGTCCTTGCGGCAAAATCGCCAATTTCTTGGCAATTTCTTTGGTAGGAAGCTTGGCTAGCTCATGACCATCCAGTACAATCGTGCCGCGCTGCGGATTCAACAATCGGGCAAGCGAGCGAAGCAGTGTAGATTTGCCGCAGCCGTTGCTGCCGATCAGTACCGTAATTTCTCCTTTTGGAATGTTCACGCTCAAATCTTTAAAAATGGGCACGGCTCCATAGGATAAGCTTAAGCCTTTCGCTTCCAAAGCGTACATCCGAAGTCATCTCCTTCAATATCATCATGCATGACGGTTTTTGTATAATAAATAGACGAAAAATGGCGCTCCGATAACGGCCGTAAATACGCCTGCCGGTATATCTAATGGGGTAAAAAGCGTTCTTGCCGCCAGATCGGCGACCAGAAGAATGAGAGATCCGATCAACGCGGATACGGGCAGCACGCCACCAAACGCGGGACCGACCAGCTTGCGGGCAATATGCGGAGCCATAAGACCGATAAATCCGATCGCACCTCCGATAGCTACCGCCGCTCCGGCCAGCGCAACGCTTAGCAGAATCAATAATGCGCGCTTGACTTGAACGGCGCTTCCTACTCCCGCCGCAATATCCGTCCCGAGCTCCTGCACGTTCACTTCCCTGGCCATTAGCAGTGCTAACGGCAGCAGGATAAGAACCCAAGGCAGCATGACCAGCACATCTTTTTCCCAAGAAACGCCGTAGATGCTCCCGGTCATGAACGTCATCGACTTGTTAGCCAAAATAATTGGACCGGATATCATCAGCATATAAGAAATCGAGCTGTAAGCGGCCGACATCCCGATTCCGATCATTACCATTCGTAATGGGGATACGCCTTTCTTCCAGGCGAGCAAATATATAATCAGCGTCGAAACGAACGCTCCGATAATGGCGCACAACGGCAGCCATGTAATGCTGATGGCGCTCCCCAGAAAGAAGAAGAAGCAAACTGCGCCGAGCGTTGCTCCTCCCGTAATCCCTACGATATCAGGAGAAGCGAGAGGGTTGCGTATGAGTCCCTGCAGTATCGCGCCGGAAACCGCCAGCGAGCTCCCAACGAGCACCGCTACGATCATCCGCGGCAGCCGCAGCGTATTCACGATGACCGTATGCATCTCGGAGCCGGTACCGAGCAGGACTTTAATAACCTCCACCGGCGTGACCTTCACCGAACCGATACCCGTACCGACAATGAAAACGGCGGCATTCACGATAAGCAGGCCTGCTATAACCCAAAGCATCTTTTTACTGATTAGAAACGAAAACCAGGAACTTTTCCCGCGAACTGTCAAATACTTGCTCATCCTACGACTTCGCTCCTTTCCGTGCTATATACACGAAGAAAGGAACTCCGAGCAATGCGGTGACTACTCCAACAGGCACTTCCTTCGGCATCGCGATAAAACGGGATCCTACATCCGCCAATAGGATGAGGATGGCTCCCAAGACCGCGCAATAGGGCACAATCCAACGGTAGTCCGTGCCTATCAGGTATCGCGCGATATGCGGAATGATAATGCCTACGAAGACAACCGGCCCGGCAACCGCAACGGATCCGCCTGCCAAAAGCACGATGACTACAGCGGCGCCAAGCTTTATGTATGCTGTTTTTTGACCCAGGCCCTTGGCCACATCATCGCCCATAGCCAGAATGTTGATGTGCCGGCTCAGCAGCAGGGCACCGATCATCGCAAGGACAAGGTACGGAGCTACGGCGAGAAGCATTTTCAGCTCACGGCCCGCAACCGATCCGACAAGCCAGATCAACACCTGATCGAACGCCTTGCCGTTCGTCAATAATACGCCCTGCGTCATGGAGGAGAAGAACGCCGTGACAGCCGATCCGGCCAGTGTGACCTTCACGGGAGTCAAACCGTCTCTCCCAAGCGAACCGAGCAAATAAACAATGCCTGCGCTCATTGCCGCGCCAGCGAATGCGACCCAGGTTAACGTCATAAGCGATGCCGAAGACCCGAAGGCTACCAGCAATACGATCAAAAATGCGGCTCCCGAATTGACGCCGAACAAGCTGGGCGATGCCAGCGGGTTCCGGGTGAGCGCCTGCATGAAGGCTCCTGCAACCGCCAGGCTCGCTCCTACAGCGATGGCAATGAATGCGCGGGGGATCCGCGCCGTCTGAATGATCAGATGCTCATTCGAGCCGTTAAACGCCGTATACGCGTCGATGACGTCCTGAATGGAGTAGTTGTTCACTCCGAACATGACGCTGCAAGCAAAAGATGCCGCACATACAATAACGAAAAAAATAAGACCCCAAATCTTGGCTTGATTTGATGAAAGTAAAGCTTTCATATGACCTCTTCTGCTTTTCTAGCGATTGATAAGTTGATAAAGGAATTAAAGTACTTTTTTATTCTATGAGAATCGTTATCAGTTGTCAACGATTTTGAAAATCATTATCAATAATTTATCGAAAAAAAGCCCCGGGAACGCGAAACCGATCGCTCCCAAGGCTTTTCATCCTAGCTCCATTGAATCGTGTATCAGCTTACAGCTTGTAAATATCGCTGTACTTCTCCTTCAAATATTGCACCAGATAGTCCGGATTCAGCTCTTCTCCGGTCACCTGCATAATAATCTCGTTCGGTGTCAGCTGCTTGCCGTATTGATAAATTTTATCCGTCAGCCACTCCTTGATCGGCAGCAAATTGCCGCTTTCGATCAGCTGATCGTACTCAGGCAGTTGGCCGCGGAGCGTCCGCGTAATTTGTGCGGCATACATATTCCCGAGCGCATACGAAGGGAAATAGCCGAATGCCCCTCCGGACCAATGTACGTCCTGGAGCACCCCTTCCCCGTCATTGGCGGGAACGACGCCCAGGTACTCCTTATACTTCTCGTTCCATACCTCCGGAAGATCGGCCACTTTCACCGCTTCGCTGAACAAGGCTTTTTCAATCTCATAGCGCACCATAATATGTAAGTTGTAAGTCAATTCATCCGCTTCGATCCGAATAAGCGACGGCTTGACTTCATTCGTCGCACGGTAGAAGTTTTCCACCGGAACCGAATCGAATTGCCCTGGATAATTGTTTTGCAGATCGGAGTAATACCGTTTCCAGAACGGACGGCTTCTACCGATCATATTTTCCCAGAATCGCGATTGGGATTCATGAATCCCCATCGAGGTCCCGGTGCAGAGAGGCGTTCCGATAAGCTTCTCGGAAATGTTCTGCTCATACAAGGCGTGTCCGCCCTCGTGAATCGTTCCGAACAAGGCGCTGTTCACATCATCCAGCAAGTAACGCGTCGTAATCCTTACGTCGCCCGGGTTCAGCCCCGTTGCAAAAGGATGGACGGTTTCATCCAATCGTCCCGCTTCAAAGTCGTATCCCATTTGCTTCAGGATGAACAAGCTGAATTGCTTCTGCTTCTCCTTCTCGAACGTTTGACGAAGAAATCCCGTTTCCGGTTTGTCGGGAGAAGCTTGAATGGCGGCCAACAGCGGAACGACTTTCTCTCTCAAGGCGCCGAACACTTGGTCCAGCTTGGCTACGGTCATTCCCGGCTCATACATGTCGAGCAGCGTATTGTATTTATGCCCTTCGTATCCCCATAAGGAGATGAACTCCAGATTGGTCGCTACAATTTTCTCCAAGTAAGGCTGGAATCTCTTATAATCGGAAGCTTCCTTGGCTTCCTCCCATATCGACTCCGCTTGCGAGGTCAGCACGACGTATTCCTGATGCAGCTTCGGAGGAATTTTTTTGCTGCGGTCGTAATCCTTCTTGCATTCGGTCACGATCACGCGGTCAACGGCGTCAAGCTTGCCGAACGTTTCCGCTTCGGTGAAATAGTCCAGCATCTCTCCCATTTGCTCGGAAACCGCCATGGCAAAATGCTCTCCCGACAAGACGCCAACGACCTCGGACCGGGTAGCTATCCCCTTCTTGGGCGCACCGGTGCGCATATCCCAATACAACAATCCGATAGCTTCCTCATAGCTTTTCATTTTTTTCAAATATTCCTTGAAATCTGTCAGCTTCTGCTCGAACGATAGTGCAGTCATGAATGGCACCCCTTTCCAGGCGAATTACTTAAATCATACTTCGTCCGGAATAGAGAATCAAATGACATTTGAAAATTATTGTGTGGTATGATGAGGAGTGCATAACAGAGAGACAAAGGAGAGGACATCCATGCATATTACATTTACAGAACAAGCGACAGAACAGCTGCATAAGCAAACGTTGAACGGGAATGAGGAGTTGAAGCTTGCCTTTGATTCGGAGGGGTGCGGATGCTCGGTTAGCGGAGTGCCGACATTGTGGATTGTAAGCGGCGCTGGAGAACGCGATTTACGCGCTTCAGGAGAGCCGTTCTCATTATTGTACGATAAGAAGGACGAGATTTTTTTCGAGGATCGGATGACGCTGGACTACCGGAGCGGCAGCGGGTACGTACTGAAGAGCAGCGGACAAATCTATAATGCCAATATGAGGTTAGTCGATAAACGAGGATAATCTTGGAACAGCCGGCAGCCTGCACGACCAGTCTCCCCGGCAAATACCGGATGCCGAGGCTGGTCGAGCTGCCGTATTACTCGTGAATCAATCGGCCGATACTACATCCAGCTTGCCGGTAGCAGGGTCAATGATCAAGCCGTGTACCGGAATGTCCGGAACCAGCGGATGGTTTTTAATGACGTTGACGCTGTTTTTCACGCTCTCCGCCACATCGTCAAAGCCTCTTAACCATCTTTCGATATGAAGCCCCGAATATTCAAGTGTCTTAATCGTTTCTTCCTTAATGCCGCGCTCAATGAACTTCTGCTTCGTCTTCTCCGGATTCAGGTGGCTCATCCCGCAATCGTGGTGTCCAATAACGAATACCTCGTCCGCACCCAATTCATAAATGGCTACGATGATGCTTCGCATAATGCCCCCGAAAGGTGTCGAAACGACGCCGCCCGCAGCTTTAATAATTTTGACGTCACCGTTCTTGATGTTCATGCTGGCTGGCAGCAGCTCGATCAACCGGGTATCCATGCAGGATAAAATAACGAACTTTTTATCCGGAAATTTCGAGGTCAAGTACGGCTCGTATTTCTTTTCTTCGACAAAATGACGGTTGTACTCCAAAATATCGTTTAGTAATTTGCTCATGGCAATCTCCACCCTTCGATGCTCTCTCTTTTTGAATCTGTATCAAAAAGGCTCTATGCAGCTATGTACTATCAACATAACCCGCTAGAGCAACTTTATCTTTTTTTTCATTTTTTTTCAACACTATTTAGTACAAACTCTTGTTAGTTTCTTACTCCGGCGGAACGGCAAGCTTCCCTTCGAGAAGGCGGATCAGCCTTTGTTCCACATTGTTGGCACGTCTTTGATCCGCATTGGGAACCAGGGTCGGACCCGATTCCGGCGCATCCCTAGGCACCATATCCGGATCTCCTGCCTCATGCTCGAGACGCCGTTTCTTTTGAAACTCTTGAACCATCCTCTCCCGCTCCTCAGCGGTAAGACCTTCCGGCTCCTTCTTCTCCATCATAACACGCATCCGGGTTAGTATACGATCTCGATACTCGATGACGAACTTCTTTTGCTCCGTGGTCAGCATGGCAATGATTCGCTGCTGGTCCCCCGCAGTCAGCTCACCTTTGCTGCTATTGCGCTTTACAACAGGCAGCATAGCTTCCGCCTGCGTCTTGGTTATGACGAGAGCCTGCTGCTTGTCCAGCTGTATCAGGCCTTGAAACAGGATCACCATATCCCGCTCCGTCTCCCTCTGGATTTCATCTTCCGCTGGCGCTGGCGCTGCCGCCGGTGGCACAGGCTGTGGAGGAACGGTCTTCACCGTATTGCACCCGCCAAGCAAAAGACTTGATGCGATTGTAATAGTACCACATGCTATCGGCAATCCGCGTCTCACAAGCCAACCTCCCCTGCGTCATAAGCCGCTTCCCGAAAAAGAGAAGAAGCACTCCGTCTCTATTCGTATAGTGACAGAATACTTCTAAACTTTGAACCATTGATGAGTCTTTTGTAAAAAAAGTGTAAAATCATTCCTCAGGCAATCGGAGAGGAAACGTGAGTACAAACTGAGTTCCTTTGCCGGGCTGGCTTGTTACCGATATCGTGCCTTTCATCCCGCTAACCAGATGCTTCACGATGGTAAGTCCAAGCCCCGTCCCGCCGGCAGTATGATTCCGCGAATGCTCCACCTTGTAAAAGCGGTCCCATATCCGCTGCAGCTGTTCCTGCTCCATGCCAATCCCCGTGTCGCTAACGGAGATTACAGCCTGGTCACCGTCTTGGTGAAGTCCTATAGTGATTGTCCCTCCGGACGGCGTGAACTGGATGGCGTTATAGATTAAATTTTGCATGATTTGGATGAACCGGTCCGTATCCAGGTCGGCGGCGATTGTTTCATCGTCATCCGGCAGCTTCTCCAGCAGCGCCAGACCTTTTTCATGAATTGGCGATTTCATTAACGCCAGCACTTGCTCGAGCAGCTCCTTGAGCGGCACGGGATCGAACTTGAATGCGTCGGCGCCGTTCTGGATACGGGCCAGATCAAGCAGATCATTCACAAGACGCTGCAGCCGCTGCACTTCATAATCGCATATTTTCAAATAATGCTCATACTTGTCCTCGGGAATGACCTTGTCGTTCATTGCAATTATGAAGCCTCGCAGCGTCGTCAACGGCGAGCGGAGCTCGTGAGAGACGTTAGCCAAAAAGTCCTGGCGCGCATCCTCCCACTGCACCAATTGGTCAATCATAAAATTGAAGCTTTTGGCCAGCTCTCCGACCTCATCCTCCGATTTCACCGGCACCCGTGTCGTGAAATCCCCTCCGGCCACTTCCAGCGCCGCCCTGCTCATTTGCTGCAGAGGCCCTGCGAGCTTTCGGGACAGAATGAATAGAATAATGGCGACCGCAAGGAGCGAGAACAGTAACGGGACGATAATATTCCATCGAACGGCGGCCAACGCTTGACTCACTTCAAGTACAGGCACGTTCAAGAAAATAACGATCGGCTGCCCGTTCATTTGGGCGGGGGCATAGTACGTGAGCAGACCTTCTCGCGGCCTGTCCTCAAACTTGTATTCGCCGACAACGAAGCCTGTCTGCCCCTTGAGACCGTCGATGAACAGCTCGTCCATCGCGTTCGGAATCACGGTGCCTTCCCGCTCGGAGGAGCCGTTCAGCACGTTGCCTTTGGCATCAATAAGCCAAATTTGCCCGTTAATGCCTCTTGCTATGATACGGATCCCGAAACGCAGTTCTCTTGTCGATATGGTTCCTTCCTGAACGGACGGCAGCAGCTTGGCTACCTCGACCAGACGGGAGGAGAGCAGCTCTTTTTTATCCTTATAAAATAGATCTGTAAAATAGTTGTTCCAAAACAAGGCGAGTCCGAGGAAAAACAAAATACATGTCGCCAAGAAGGATAAAAAGATCTTCAAATAAAAGCTGGTGTACCACCGCTTAAGCATGCCGGGATACCTCGAAGAAATACCCAATGCCCCATAACGTCTGGATCGCCCATTCGGTATTGGCTCCCAGCTTTTTCCGCAAATTTTTCACGTGTGCGTCCACCGTTCGGGTTCCACCGCTAAAGTCAAAGTTCCACACATAGCCGAGCAGGTCCTCCCGGGAGTACACCCGTCCAGGATTGGAAGCCAAAAAATGCAGCAGCTCCACCTCTTTCGGCGTCAGATCGATCCGTTCGCCTTGAATTGCAACTCTGTATTGCTCAGGGTCGATCATAAGGGAGCCGATGCGGAGAATGCTCTTGACCGTCTTCACTGCAGCCGCGGCGGCGGGCAGGTTCTGCTGCTGGCTCGTTCGGCGCAGAACGGCTTTGATCCTCGCTATTAGCTCGTTAGGATCGAACGGCTTGACGATATAATCGTCTACGCCCAGATTGAAGGCGCGCAGCTTGTCTATCGACTCGCCTTTCGCTGTCAGAAAGATGATCGGAGTCTGAGATATCGGCCCGCTCTCGCTGCGAATGGCGCTGCATAACTCAAATCCGGAGCAATCGGGCAGCATCACGTCGAGCAGCACAAGGTCCGGAGCTTCGTTCCGGATCATGTCCATCACTTCGTTGCCTCTGTATACGATAAAAGGCTCGTATCCCGCATGCTCGAGATACAGCCGGATCACTTCCACAATGTTCGGCTCATCGTCGACGACGACCACTTTCCCCAGCTTCGCAGCGCTTGTCATGGCTCCATCCCCCGCTGCTCAGCTTTGCGGAGCCGGCTCTGCTCCCGCTCGTGCAATACCGAGCTGCGGTCTCGCAGCCGGTGCTTATGAATCAGAAACGTGTCGCTCGTATCGATCGAGCCCAGCCATGTCTTGCCTTTTTGGGCGCATTCAGCCATGCAGGCCGCTGCCAATCGCGGATCGGACAATGGCAGGTTCATGTCCTCGTATACGCTGTCAGGCTGCGACAGCTGCTCCAAACGAGCCGCGATCCTGGTGCGCAGCTCTTCCGAATGAATACCGAGAGAGTTCATACCGGTGTCGGTCAAATTGTTCAAGGAGCTCGCCAGCATCTTCTTGGCGCCCGTAAGATTATTTCTCCGATGGTGATACAGCGCAACCGCGATCTGGATCAATCCTACATAATTCGAAGCCAGAGGATCGCCGGGATGCTCCTTCCAATATTCCTCCATCACCTCGTGGCATTCGAAATAATCCCGCTCCGCGTGAAAATAAACCAAATAATCAATATAAGCCTGAGGGTATGCTGACATGAAAGTAACCGCCTCTATTAGATACATAATTTGATTTTCAATTTTCTTTGTATCTATTGTATCAAGAAGGGATAAAAACTGAAACCTTTGTCTAAGTTATTCGTAGTAACTTTTAGCATCGCTATATTTTATTATGACTTGGAGGGTCAAGACAATGTTGAAACGATTATCTATCATCATGATGGCTTTTGTCATCGCCTTCTCTTTCAGTGCCACCGGTGCCGGCGTTGCTGATGCGAAAGGCTACAAGTCGTCGAAGAAAAGCTTCAATCCTAGCAGCAATACCACTCAGACTCCTAACAGCGGTGTCAATAAAGCGGATCCTGCTGCAGCGACCAAGACGCCTGGCGCAACGAATCCGACTACGGCAACGAAGCCGGGATTTTTTAGCGGCGGTTTGATGAAGGGCTTGCTGATCGGCGGTATCGCAGGTATGCTGTTCGGCGGCTTGTTCGGCAACTTGGGCATGCTCGGCAACATCCTGGGCTTCCTGATTAACATGATGGCGATCTTTGCCGTAGTAGTCCTGGTCATCAGACTCGTTCACTATTTCAGAGAGAAGCGCAAGTTCAAGGAAGAGCCGAAACGATTCTAATGAAGATACAGAGGGAATTAAGAGATGAGATTAACCGAGCAGGACATTATTAACGCGATTTGCCTGCACATGGGCGAACGCAAGCAGCTTCATCCGAGTCAAGTCGAAGTGGAGCTGATGTGGGACGAAGACTACGGCTTCTCCGCAGAGGTTCATGCCGAAGGCCGCAGCCAGATCATCATCGCAGCGAATATGCTGGAAGCCATCGAGCGATATTTGCTGACACAAATGAATATCCGGGTGTTCCGCGACCAGATCCACCTGAAGCTGGAAGATGAAATCGTTGCGGATATCGCCTAATAAAGTAAAGCCCCCTGAAGTCGGAAAAATCCGCACTCCAGGGGGTTTTTCCTATGAAATCACCCTGATATCGTACATTCTCTTGTTCTTTTAAAAGCTTAAGTCTATTTTCTACTATTTTCCTTCGCAACTATATTGTTTTTTTTGCGTTTAATAGGATAGATTTAGTAGAAAGAGGCTGATGCATGTTGAATCGCAAAACCGTAATGATAGTATCCATCATGACGCTGCTCCTCTCTTCCGGCGGTTCGGCTCTGGCCGCGGACAAAACGTCCAAATACCGCGTCTATCAAGATAATCATATTTTGCTGGAAACGTCGGATTACAAATCGGCGGAAAATTACGCCAAACAGTTTGCTAGCAGTCATGTCGAGGAAATCGCCACGCGCAAATGGCTGTGGAACAATTATCCACGGTATAAGGTATTCCAGAACGGCTACAGCAGCTCCGCATGGGAATTCGCAACGCTGGATCAAGCTATCCGCGAAGCAAGCCGGTGGGGCCATGCCAGCATTCGGGATCTTCAGTCAGACGGCTGGGTATGGGACAATTATCCGAATTATCGAGTATACCAAGGTGACGCAACGCTTCCTTCTTGGGATTTCGCTACTCTAAATGAAGCCAAGGCTGAAGCGGCCAAATGGGGCAACGCCCACATCATCGATCTTAACACCCATCAATGGGTGTGGGATAACATTCCGGCAGGGACCAAGGCCGAGCTGAGGGCTTCCCGGAACAACACGTATCAGGTGTACCAAGGAACGTTTACGAGCGACAGCTGGTCATTCGCTTACCTTGAGGATGCTGTCAACGAATCTCTCAAATGGGGCAATTCTACGGTCAAAAGCACCGAGAAAAGCAATGAGGTCGTCTTCTCGAACGTGAAGTCTTACCGGGTCTATCAATACAACAAGCCTTTGGACTCCTTCCTTCATGTGGATGAAGCGATCGCTTATGCCAAGCAGTTCGATCATACAGCTATTTATAACGAGAGCCCGAACGGCGGCAAATCGTTATCCCTATGGACTAATTATCCTTATTATCAGGTGTATCAGAACGACAGCTGGATCTCCGACTTCTCTACCATCCCGAATGCCCTGAATTATGCAATGGGCTACAGTAACGCATCGATTCGTCCTTTGGGCGGGAACAGCATTCTGTGGGACAATTTCAGCAAGCTGCAATTTTGGGGCTGGAACGGAAGCTCTAGCAACGATACGATCCGCTCACAGGTGAACAATACAGCAGGTCTGGATGTCGTATCGCCTACGTATTTTACTTTGGCGGATGCGAGCGGCGCTTTGACGGATACTTCGAATAAGGATACGGTAGCTTGGCTGAAGCAGCAAGGCTATTCGGTACAGCCGCTGGTAAACAATCAGTTCGATGCGGCATTGACCTCCGCCTTTCTGTCGAACGCCGAAGCACAGACCAAATTCATTGAAGCACTCGTTGCAAAAGGCGCTGCGCTCGGCGTCGACGGGTTGAACATGGACTTCGAGAGCTTGGCCGGCAAAGACCGTGCAGCCTATACTGCATTTATTACGAATTTGACGAAAGCAGCGCACGACAAAGGGCTGCTGATCTCCATCGATCTGCCGCGAGGCAGCGTCAAATGGAATGCGCAAACCGCCTATGACCATGAAAAGCTCGGCAATATCGTCGACTACATTATTACAATGACCTACGATCAGCATTGGAAAGGAAGCACGGAAGCCGGTTCCGTAGCGGGATTGCAATGGGTTGAGGAAGGTGTGAAGGAGTTCCTCTCCTACGGCATTTCGCGAGACAAATTGATCATCGGCATTCCGTTCTATGTCCGCGAATGGCAGATAGACGGCTCCGGCAATCTCGTGAGCAACCGGGCGCTCCTGATGAAGGATTTGCCTGCGCTAATTGCGAGTAAGAACGCAACCAAGACATGGGACGCCAACTTCAATCAATACCGTGTGGAATACAGTCAGGACGGGTACAACTATATTTTCTGGCTCGAGGATGAGAGCACGGTGAAGGCGCGTCTTGATATAGCCAAGAAGTACAATTTGGCTGGCGTGGCCGCTTGGAGATTAGGCTACGATTCAGCCGATTTATGGAAGATGATGATTCAGGAAAAATAAGCTAAGAAACCGCAAAATCCCCGTACAACCTGCTAGGTTAAACGGGGATTTTTCTATTTGCTTCCCTACACTCCATGATGATGTATCGCCAGTTCATCGGTCTCTTGCAGCCACTGCTTCAGAGCGTTTACGTCTCTTGGAGGCGTACAGTCCCTACGAAGCCTCTCCGGCAATGAATTCCATATATCAAGAACGATCGGCATTTCCAGGCCCATTGCTTGAAGCTGTCCCTCATCGTTGAATACTTCATAGGGTGTGCCTTCCTTCACACACTGCCCCCGATCCATAACAAGGATCCAATCCGCCCATGCATAGGCCAAGTTCATATCATGCGTAGCCATAACAACCGTGATCCCTTGCCCGTGGATTCGATCCAGCTCCCGAATGAGCTGCTGCTCCGAGCGCCGGTCCAAGTAAGCTGTCGGCTCGTCAAGCAGCACGACCTCTGGTTCTAGCACCAGTACCCCTGCGAGCGCCACCCGTTTCTTCTGCCCGAGACTCAGATGATGAATAGGAGTATCGGCCAGCTCCTCCAGCCCCATCGTCATGAGCATCTGTGCGGTTCGTTCCTGCAATTGCTGCTCGGGCACTCCGGCATTGCGCAAGCCGTAAGAGATATCTTCACGCGGCGTAGTAAGGATCAGCTGCTGCTCCGGATCCTGGAATACGAGTCCTACCTGCTGCCGCAACGTTTTTAACGAATGGCGGTCATAGGACAAAGGTTCGCCCCGCCGGAGCATCGTTCCTTCATCCGGACGATGAATGCCGATAGCTTGCAGGAAGAGCGTCGATTTTCCCGATCCGTTA
Organism: Paenibacillus sp. NPDC056579; assembly: GCF_042793215.1. Taxonomy (NCBI): domain Bacteria; kingdom Bacillati; phylum Bacillota; class Bacilli; order Caryophanales; family Paenibacillaceae; genus Paenibacillus; species Paenibacillus sp. NPDC056579. Next base: position 228,769 of record NZ_JBHTVD010000001.1, on the reverse strand, counting down.
TGCCCGCAGATCGCGGTTTTCTTCCCCGTTGGTATGGCTATATTCAGCTGCCGAAGCGCATGCACACTCGTTCCCGGATAGCTGTAAACCACATCTTGCGATTGTATCGCAGGTAACATCGATTCAAGTTGTATGGATTCTCGCTTCATCGTTTCCCCTTCACCCCCATCGAATCCAGCACTCCAATATGACTAATACTGCTACTCCCATACAGGCTTCCACCTTGTACCGCTCAGGAACAGCCTTTTTTACATAAGGAGGCAGCCGGAGCTCGTCTGTAAAGCCTCTCGAAATCAAACCATTCGTGAGTCCTTGGTACCTTTGCATTGTTTTGACAAACAGCCGGGCTATAAGCGTCGCGGTATCACGGATTTTGCCTGCGAAGCCGGACTGGCCGCCCCGCGATTGCTGCGCTGTATACATATCATGAGCCGTATCGGACAGCAAGAATAGGAACCGGTAGGTAATCATCATGATTTCCAGGACCAGAGTCGGCACTCTTAGTACCTTCATGACCTGGAATAGCTCGGACATCGGCGTCGTAAGAATGACGAAAAAGCTTGCTGACACGCAGGCCATAATGCGGATCAGCAGCTGCCCCGCACTCATCAGGCTCGTCAAATTCATATAGATTGTCCAGTGGGATAACGAAAATAATACGATACCGTGAGCCATTTCATGACCGAAATCCATGTTCCGTACTTCTATTATCAAAGCCGGCAAGCTTCCGATGAAAAACAGGCAAGAAGCGCCCAGCATCAAAGCCACCTGCTTGGCGGGAATGGCCGCATAGCCAATAAGCCAAATCAGCATCCACAGGAAAATAAGCAGCTGAATCCACGGATGCGCCACATAAGCAATAAGCAGAAGAAGAGCTGCGAAGCCGCACTTCCACATGGGAGAAACGGCCCGCAGCTTATTGCCATAAGATAAACGATCGATGGTCTTCATCATTGGGACTTCGACTTGGAGGCCCTTCCCTTGAATAAGCCTATCGTGTATCCGATAAAGCCTGCCCCCAATGCGGCTTGCAGCGCGAACAGCATGCTCTCCGTCTCCGGAGGCGGCTCGAGCAGCGACGAGAACCACGGCTCGTAAGCAGGATGCAGTTCCTTGATCATTTCCTCCGCAGCTCCGTCCGCTCCTCCGAATTCGCCGTTGACGAACAATAGAGGAATGGCGGCGAGCAAGATGACGCCCGTCAGCAGCAATATATTTTTAGTCGTTGTTGTCATTGTTCGCGTGCCCCTTTCATTTTGCGCTGCAATACGGACAATTCATTGGAATTGTAAGACTGGAGCCAGTTCCAGATCAGAACGGTCAGCAGTCCTTCACTGATAGCAAGCGGAATTTGAGTAATAGCAAATATACCGCCAAACTTGATAAACGAAGCCGCTATACCGCCTTGTTCCGCCGGAAACGCCAACGACAATTGAACGGATGTCATAACATACGTGGAGAGGTCAGCCATCGCCGCCGCCATAAAGATGGATAGCTTCTGCTTTCCGGTCGCCCCCATCATCCAACGGTACACGGCGTAACCTACCATCGGTCCCGCAACCGCCATGGAAAAAGCGTTGGCGCCGAGCGTCGTCAAACCGCCGTGAGCCAAGAGCAGCGCTTGAAACAGCAGTACTATGGACCCCAGCACACTCATAGGCAGCGGGCCGAACATGACCGCTCCAAGACCGGTACCGGTCGGATGCGAGCTGCTTCCCGTTACCGAAGGCAGCTTCAGAGCGGACAGCACGAACGTGAAGGCACCGGCCAATCCGAGCATCATCTTAAGCTCCGGAGTTTCTTTCGTAATGCGAATCAGCGAGCGAAGCCCCGTAATAAAAAATGGAATAAATAATACCCACCAAAAAATCGCCCACCCTAAAGGAAGAAACCCTTCCATAATGTGCATTGCGTAAGCGGATTGCGGTTCATTGACCGACAAATACAGCACAAAGCCTGCGACCAGGAGCAACGTGCTCACCCATGTTTTCTTGCGTTTCATTTTTATACCCCTCCTACCTTTGTTCAAACAAAAAAACCAATCCGTGTCGGATTGGTCATGGGTACGTGTCAATAGACGACAAACAAAAAAGGCGTTGTCGCTTCATCGTTCGTACACCTCTCCTTTCCTCGAAGGCAATATGGTGCATCACATCAGGTAGGTCTCCTGGCTCACGGATCGATGTATTCTTTCGCCTTCCCCAAATTGCGTGGCAGCTCGAGTGACGTATTGAAAGAAACTCCCCGTATACAGTGGCGGGACCGCTCGGGATTTGCACCCGATTCCCTGTTACCCTTTGTCTTCACAAAGGCACCTGACGTTTTCGTATGTAGTTGTATTGAAGCCGAATAATCCATATTCGTCGCTGAGACTCAAATTCCTTCTTTATCCGAAAAAATTCCGATCAATCCTGTTCCGGCTGGAGCAGCTCTATAAGCTCCTCTAAATCCGTCGTAGGCGATTGGCAGGCGAAATCTCTACACACATATGCCGTTGCCCGTCCGCCTATGGCTCTTTTATCCTGAACCAGCGGAATCAGCCGCCCGACTTCTTCGCCTTCGGCACCATCGGGCACGAATACGGTAATAGCGTTGGGGCGAAAACCGCTTCTCACTTCCTCGAGCATTTCGGCAATCTCATCCGACCCTTTGCGGCCAGCTATAACGATTTCGCTTGTCGGGCCGTAGGCAAAATCCAAGGCGATCAGAAACATCGAGTGGCCTGCCGGATAGCGCTCAATAGAGCCTGCGAACGCCTCCAGCTGCGTATCGGCAATCCGCGACAGCTTGGCATCGTATGTCAGCTTGGACAGCTTCAATAAGTTCATAGCGGCAACCGAGTTGCCTGAAGGCAATGCACCGTCATAAATTTCCTTATTTCTGGAGATAAGCTGCTCGCCGTCATTCCCGTAGAAATACAGCCCTCCCCGCTCCTCATCCCAAAACAGGTCGATCATCTGGGCGTTCAGTTCAACAGCCAGCTTCAAATAACGGATGTCGAAGGCCGCTTCGTACAGCTCGATCAGCCCCCATACCAGAAAAGCATAGTCATCCACATAACCTGGATACGCCGCTTCTCCATCGCGATAACGGGCTAGCAAGCGTCCGTCTTCTCTTCGCAAGTTGATCGTAATAAATTGGGCCGCTTTGGCGGCAGCCTGCAAATACGATTCGTTGCCCAGAGCCTTGGATGCTTTCGCCAATGCCATAATCATCAGACCGTTCCATGAGGTCAATATTTTATCATCCTTGCCTGGATGAATCCGTTTCTCTCGTGCAGCGAACAGCTGCTGCCTGCAGCGCTCGACACGCTCCTTTAGCTCGTGGAGCGCTAATCCTTTGCGGCTCGCCGCCGTCTCCAAATCCTGATGGATCAAGTTAGGGATGCCGCGTCCTTCAAAATTGCCAGTATCGGTAATATCGAATAAATCGCAGTACCATTCCCCGTCCTCATCCCCCAAAGCTTCAACGATTTCCTTCGGGGACCAGACATAAAACTTGCCTTCCTCGCCTTCGGAATCGGCATCCTCCGCCGAATAAAAGCCCCCATCCGAATCGGTCATATCCTGCAGCACATAAGCGAAAATCTGCTCCGCCACTTCGGCATATTTCTTTTTGCCGGTCAATTGGTAAGCTTCGATGTAAGTCCACGCGAGCAGCGCATTATCGTACAGCATTTTCTCGAAATGCGGCACAAGCCACTTCTCATCCACCGAGTATCGGGAGAAGCCGTATCCGACATGATCATACATGCCGCCGCGATGCATGGAATCCAATGTTTTCTCCACCATCTGCAGTGCCTTCTCGTTTCCCGACCTTTGATAATACCGCATCAGGAAGGAGAGATTGTGCGAGGTCGGAAATTTGGGCTTGTTCCCGAATCCGCCGTATTCCGGATCGAACCTTTGCTCATAAATCTCAAATGCTTGATCCAGCGTCTCGGCGGAGATAGACCCATTGAGATTGGCCAGCATGCTTTTTTCCACTTCCTGTACGATCTGCTCGCCAGTCTCGAGCACCTTGTCCGGATTGTTTCTCCACAAGCTGCCAAGCTGTGTCAACAAATCCATTAAGCCATGACGGCCATATCGTTTGTGCTTCGGAAAATACGTCCCGGCAAAAAACGGTTTTTTGTCCGGAGTCATGACGATCGTAAGCGGCCATCCCCCTTGTCCGGTCAGAGCTTGACATACAGTCATGTAAATGTGGTCGACATCCGGCCGTTCCTCCCGGTCGACCTTGATCGATATGTAGTCCCGATTCAGCAGCCCGGCTACTTCTTCGTCCTCGAAGGACTCTCTTTCCATGACGTGACACCAATGGCAGGTGGAGTAGCCGATAGATAGGAAGATAGGCTTGTTATCGCGTTTGGCTATGTCAAATGCCTCTTCGGACCAAGGGAACCAATCGACCGGGTTGTAGGCGTGCTGGAGCAGGTAGGGAGACTTTTCGTTGGCTAATCTGTTGGTGGTGTTGTGTGTGGTTATAGGAATCACCTCTTTGGCAGCTGGATTTTATGTATCGAGTTTAACATAATCAGCTAAAAGGAAAAACCCATGCAATAAAGGCACAGGTTTAGCATCCTGTATAGGTTTGATTACCGCTGCTTCTTCTATAGCCTGTCTATGGTTGATGAACAAGTAAATGGCTAGCTTTACGAATACGCTAAATATCCAAATGAACATAATCCAGACATCCATGTTTTGAATAAATCCTAAATAATTTATAAATCGGACCATACTAAATTACGGAAAGATTAAGGTGGATCCGATATTGGTTCCGAACGTCGCAATAACCCAGACTGCCGTAATGACGCCAATCAAGGATTGTGTCAGTCGATCAAAATCACGGCTAATCATACAAGTCGAAATAATCTGTTCCAATTTATTCGAGTCTGTCAGCTCTTCTATATAAACGAATAGAATCTCAATTTGATCCGTAAGTTTTAACGATCTAAATACGATATCAGCACAATTATGAAAAATATGTCGTAACGTATCGTAGTTGACCTTAACATTTTCGTTCACATCCGCTGGAATGCTTAGCTCCATGTCACTTACTCCCCCTTTCCATAATTTTGGTATTATTTTGTGTGCTTTACTGCTGCTTATTCCAATAAAAGTAAACCATCCTGTTACAAAAAAGTGCCTCTTAGCGAAAGCTAAGAGGCGGTCAAACTCCAAGTCTATGTAATTTAGTAACCGGATTTATTTACCAAATCGTTGTTGCGTATATCTAATTACTTCCTTCACATAATACAGTTACACCAATAAAAAAGGAGTGATTACCAATGGCAAACAACAATTCTTTAGTAGTACAACAAGCTCAGTCAGCATTGAATCAACTGAAGTATGAAGTAGCCCAAGAATTAGGTATTCAGCTATCTCCAACTGGTTACAACGGCAACCTCGCAACACGCGATGCAGGTGCAATTGGTGGAAACATTACTCGTCGCCTAGTCCAAATTGCTGAACAGCAGCTTTCGGGTTACAAACGATAATGCTTTAATGAATTCAGCCATACAGCCCCTTACCACTTTCTAGTCCTCCTTAAGTGGCAAAGGGGCTGTTTTTCATGGAATCTCGAAGCCGATACATAAGATCGGCTTTTTTTCGTTTATCGGATTCGTACCCTAAATCACAAAAAAACATAAATTTGTTCCATAATGTTAGGTAGAATCTCAAAATATCCATCCATTATAATGTAATTGCAGTGCAGGCTGTTAATTTCCGGAGCAGAGTCGGCTGTCTGCAACGTTCTTTTAAACTAAAGGGAGGCCATTAAAAAGTTCGTTAAATGAAAGCGCTTCACTAAAAGTATGTCTATTTTTAGGTTCACAAGGAGGACAATCGAATGAGTGTAAGCAAAGCAGCAGCGGGATTATCCATACTCGCCGTATTCACAGCACTGACCGGCTGCGGAGGAGTCCAAACGGACGCCGGCTCTGGCTCTGGCACAGGCGGCACCTCTTCCGGCAACAATGCACCCGTTAATGCACCGGTTATCGATGCGAGCCCCATAACCTTAAAAGTATACCTGTCGAACAGCTCGCTAACAGCACAAGACTTGAACACGCTGATCGCGGAACCGCTGCAGAAGAAATTTCCGCAAATTTCTGTTGAAGCAATTATGCCGGGCAAAGGAACAACGATTGCCGAGCTGGTTGTGGCCGGACAGCCGCCGGACATCATCTATACGAACAATCTCGACTTCGGCACGTACAAGACGCTGGATTTGCTCGAAGATATTACTCCGCTGATGAAGAAGCACCAAGTGGATCTGGATCGCTTCGATCCGGAATTGCTCGCCAGCGCCAAATCGGATAAAGGCGAATTGTACGGCTTGCCTTTCTTCGCCCATTTCAGCGCGCTTTATTACAACAAGAACATTTTCGACAAGTTCGGAGTCCCTTACCCGAAGAACGGCATGACATGGGAGGATACGATCGAGCTCGCCAAAAAAGTGTCGCGCCTGGACAACGGAGTGGAATATAGAGGGCTAGATCCCGATACGATCGCCCGTATGGCGATGCCTCTCGGGCTCACCTTTGTCGATGCCAAGACGAACCGCGCTTCGGTCAATACGGACGGATGGCGTACAGTCTTTACTTTAGGCAAAGAAATTTGGAACATCCCTCACAACCGGCCGGAGAAGCTGAACTCCTTCCAAGCCCGCAACTGGTTTATGAAAGACCAGACCATCGCCATGCTTCCGTATAACAATCTGCTTAATATCGGTCTCGAGGAAGCTACCAAGCTTGGGCTGAACTGGGATTTGGTCCAATATCCGAGCTACAAGGAGAAGCCGAATTTGTACAACCATGTTGACTCGCAAAATTTTGTCATTGCCAAAACGAGTAAATATAAAGACCAAGCGGCTCAACTGTTAAGCATCATGTCATCGGATGAGGTGCAAATGAAGAGCGCAAGGGCGACCGCGCGGTTATCCTCTCTGAAAAATCCCGAGATGAAGAAGGCTCTCGGAGCGGATATGCCTTTTCTCCAAGGAAAAAATTTGCAGTCCATTTTCAAAAGCTCCTCTCCCCCCGCGCCTGAATATTCGCAGTTCAATACGTCTGTAAGAGATCTTGTGTTCAAAAGCTTCGAGGAATATATGAACGGCAAAGACCTCAACACCGCTCTGCGGGAAGCGGAAGCCAACGTAAACAAGCGATTGGATGCAAACGCGAAGAAATAACGAGCTGCTGCAAGGTGCCGTTGCCGGTCAAGTTCGCGGGTAAACCATATTTGCCAATTCGAAGGGAGCTATTGTCATGACACGAGCAAGGCTGAGCCAATCCGCACATTATTTGCGCTTATGTCTTTTACTCTGTTTAGTGCTGCAAATGTTCGGGTTCCTCCCCGCTGCGCAGGCGGAAGAATCCGGAGAACCGGTTGCCCCGCTGCCGTCCGTCAGCGTAACGTTCGATGTGTACTCGAACATCTCCGAGGCGAATCTGGATGTCGGCGGCACATTGAGCCTGTCCAACCTCAGCTTGGATTCCGCTGTATACCATGGCGATGCCGGGAAAAGCGTAAAAATTAGCGGACGCAAGCAAATGTACAGCCGGCTGAAAATACCGCATGCATTTGACGGTCTCCATATGCAAGCAGGCAAACAGTACAACATTTCTATGTGGGCCAAAGTCGACACAAGCAGCAGCGTGCAGAGCGGCTACTTCTTTCTGTCCGTCGTAACCTATCCAGGGGCCAAGCAGCCGACGGACCCGAATTATTATTTCGATACAGCCAACTACAAATTTCTGGTCGGCCAGGACGGCTGGACGAAGCTGACGCTGCCGTACGCAGCTTCCGATCGCCCGGTATACGGCATTGCCGTCGAGCAGATTGCCTCCGGCAGCTTAACCCAAGTCGTGCCGGTGTTCAACATCGACGATGTGGAGGTCACGGAAGTCCCCCCTCCGACTTCGAAGCGTATTACATACGATAGTGCGACCAGCATACAAAACGCCAATATCGGTGTCGGAGGCGCGCAAGCGCTCTGGAATTTATCTTTGGACAACACGGTCGTGCACGGCGTATATGGCGGCAAAAGCGTTCACATTGTCGGGCGCACGGAACTGTATAACCGGGTCAAAATGAATGATGCGTTTACAGGGCTCGATACGACCCCCGGCACTCAGTACAACGTGTCCCTCTATGCGAGGGTAGACTCTACCAGTCCCGTCAAAGCCGGCTACTTTTTCTTGTCTGTCATCGATATCGACGGCACTATAACGAGCACGGCGTATTATAGCGATAAAGCCAACTACAGGGCGCTCGTTACAGACCAGAACTGGGTGCAAATTACACTGCCGTATACGATCGGCTACGACCCGGTCTACGGCATCGCTATCGAGCAGATGTCGATGCCGGGCTATGCGGACGTTGTCGGCAAGCTGTATATCGACGATGTGGAAGTGGTGAAGACCGGTACGACGACGGAAATCCCCCCTTCCCGAATTCCACCGAAAACGATGCAGGCCGTTGTAGACGGCAAGCAAGTCGTCTACCTGAACGGAAAGCCGGAGACGGTAGACGGCGTTCCGTTCGTGCCGCTTTCCAAAACCTTCTCCGTGCTGCGGGCCAATGTGACGTGGAATGAGCAGACACAGACTGCTGTGGCAGAGAAGGACGGCAGAACGAGCCAGATTACAACCGGCCAATCGTCTGCGGTTGTGAACGGCGCGAGTGTGGCGCTTGCCGCTCCCGCGTATATGAAGGACGGCGTATTGATGGTGCCTGCGCAATATATTGCCGATGCCTTGGAAGCGACCGTCTCGTGGAATGCGGATGACAAGATCGTATCGATCGTCTCCAAGAAAGTGAACGTCATTCAGGTGAACAAAAATGCGGTGCAGCAGGAAATATGGGGCTTCGGCGCCTCGGCCAACGACCCGGTCAACGAACTTATGGGCATGAACGCAGCAGCGCAGCAAACGCTTCTCGATACCTTCTTCGGTATGCAAAACGACGGAGCTGGACTCAATATCATCCGGTTGGAAGTCAATCCTTTTACGAAAAGCGATCCAAATGTAAGAAATGCCCTGCAGGCTTCGATTCACCCTGCGCCTGGCGTATGGGACTTTAATACGGACGCTCATCAAAGATGGTTTGCCGATCAAGCGATCAGCCGCAACCCTGCTATGCGGTTCGCAGGGTCGGTTTGGAGCCCGCCCGCCTGGATGAAGGATAACGAGTCTGCGATGTACGGCGGCCATCTGAAGCCGGAGTACTATGACGATTTTGCCGAATACTTGCTGACTTGGGCTAAGAAGTACAAGGAAGACTACGGATATGACGTCGACTGGCTTAGCATCCAGAACGAACCTGAAGCGGCCATGGATTATGCATCGGCAGTTTATACCGGTTCGGAGCTAAGCAGTGTTGTATCCGCCGTATACGACGCGTTCAAGCAAGACGGTATCGTTGTCCAGCTCGGAGCGCCTGAGGGCGGACACCTCGGTTCATCGTCTAAGCTGCTCGGTCAGATGGACCCTGCATCTGTAGAGAAGCTCGACTATATCGGAACTCACTTCTATAGGTGGGAAACTTACGACACTTACAATTACGATTTGCGCAGCAATAACAAGCCGCTCTTTATGATGGAATACAGCATGCCGGAGCCTAACGACACCTCGATTACGGGAGGCTTGGCGGTTGCCGATCAAATCAATGCCGCGCTGGAACAAGGCTACAGCTCCTACTTGTATTGGCTGTTTGTGACAAGACCCGCCAACTCGACCTCTGTTCTGCGAGAAGGACTCGTCAACTTGAATGCGGACGGCACGTATACGATCAACAAGAGGCTGTACACGATGGGACAGTTCAGCCGCTTTATTCGGCCCGGCGATCGTAAGGTGCAAGCAGTTAGCGGCAACAGCTCCATTACCGTGAGTGCTGCCAAAAACACGGATTCGAACAAAGCGGCGCTTGTGGCGGCTAACAGCTCTTCTGAGCCCGTAACCGTGACCATTAACGGATTAACCGCAGCATCGGTCGCCGTATACCGGACGAGCGGAACGGAAAATATTGCATCGGTCGGAAATTTCGCCACGGATGGCGAAAGCTTCACCCTTACGCTTGCGCCGCTAAGCGTGACGACATTCGTCGAATAAGCTTATGCCTGCAACATTCCGGACCGATACGGTTCCGGATGGACACAAGAAGGAGACTGCCGTTGGGGCAGCCTCCTTCTCTTTTATCTCCACGCTCTAATCTTTACTGCTAGAGCGACCCTAACCTTAAGCAGCATGCTGCATAAGCAATACTAGTCTTGATGGAGGTAACGCTTGCGGAAATCCATCGGCGTAACCCCACTCTTCTCCTTAAACACTTTGTCAAAATAATTGATGTTGCAAAATCCGCACAGCTCTGCGATTTCCGTAATCGACTTTTCCTCATCCAGCAGCAGCCGTTTGGCGTGATCGATGCGCAGCTGTATCAAATATTGAACCGGCGGCATGCCGAACACTTTTTTGAACTGGCTGGAGAAATAATACAAGTTCATGTTCACTTTTTCGCAAACGGTTTCCATGTACACTCTGTCTGGCAGATGCTCTTCCATATAATCGATGGCCGGCTTCAGCCGCATGTAGTGATTCGCGTACAGTCGCGGAGGACTGCTGTTCAAGTCCTGCTCATACAAACGCAGCAGCGGTACGATGATCCGGTATACGCTGGAAAGGATGCTGTATTCATGCCCTGCCTTTGCCCGAGAGTATTCCTCGTAAGCTTTGTCTATCTCCTGACTCAGTTCGTTCCAAAGCGGGTGGGTTCGCACATATTGATTCGCCACTTTGTCCGATCTGAAGAACAGGGAGAGCAGATGCCTCATTTCCAAATTTTCCTGCGAATACAGCAGCGTCTTGTCAAACACCATCCCTTTAATGGCGCCTTCCGTTCCCGGAAACGATGTGACCGAGTGAATTTGGCGGCTGTTAATGAAATAAATGTCGCCGGTTTGCGCGTCAAAGCTGTGATGATCGATTTGGAAACGGACCGGCCCTTGTAAAATTTTCACAAACTCCAAGTGATCATGCCAATGGGAAGAAACTAGCAAATGACGGCCCTGCTGAATGCTCATTTTAAAAGGGAAGCGCTTACTTTCAAAAGACTCAACCTTCTTGTTTGCCGCAGCAAGCATCGGCCGACCTCCTCTCCAAGCGTACGCGATTACATCCACACCTATTTTATTATACCATGATTCGGTTGGCTGACCATGCCGTTTCCGCGGTATGACCGTATAATGGCGATCATTTCGATTATTAAAAAGAGAGGTTACTTATCATGAATAATACTCCTTTTACTGCAAATAATACGGTTCAGTAATGAAATGGAGGATAACTGATGAAACATATTATCACTAAGCAGGTTGCAGAAGAAGCAGGAATAACGGAACCTCAAGCAGAGAAAGCGGTTGATGCTTTAGTAGGATATTTCAAAACGAGGCTCCCTGTCGATACTAACAATGAGATAGAAAGCCTTATAACAGGCGAAGATAAGCTTGATTAACTCTCTGACTAGAGAGTTTTTTCATTCAAACCATTCAATTTAGACGATAACATCGGAGGTACACAATGGAGAACAATCAGAATAAAGACACGGACAATCTGGATCGGGCTGTAGAAACATCCGATTTGCTAGGTGTTCCTGAAGGGGCAAAAGATTTTGTCGATATCATTGGCGATGAGAACATCGATGCATACGGTAATCCGGCTTCTAACTTTGAACGATAGACGTTCAATCCAAAGGAGTGTTACCCATGTCCGATCTAAGAAATAAAAATGATTCGGAAAGCTCGGCAAGCAATATGGAAGCCGAAGATCTTGAGCTTTCATCCGAAATTATGAAGCAATACAATGAGCACTTGAACGATGCCGAATATACAGCACCCGAAACTTGCCGAGCCGGACTCGACGAGTAAACCAAAGAACCACCTTTTAGGTGGTTTTTTGCTTGGCATTTTTAGTATCTTCAAAGCTTGCAGCCGTCAAAAGCAAACCTTGTATCGAAGCTCAAACATTCAGCAAATGTTCAGTCCGTTCTCATGTGTGTTTCAGCTTTCCGTGTGACAATACGGAACAGAAACAGTGATCAGATGGGAGACCGGAATTATGACAAAAAAGAAATCGTATGTGAAGCTTACCCTTGATGCTGCTATGGGAATTACCTTTGCTCTGTTATTTAATAAAATGGTTATGGGCGGCCTTGCTTTTCACGAAATAGCCGGAACAGCCATCGGTTTTGCCATTCTTACTCACATTTTATTAAATGTACCGTTTGTTAAGAAAATTACGTTTAGACTTTTGGACAAAAGCCTGCCTGGTAAAACACGTTTGAGCTACGGGCTGAATGTGCTGCTGCTTATTTCCATGACCTTTGTGATCGTAAGCGGGCTCTTGATTTCCAGAGTTCTTCTACCGGAATTCCGATACGGGAACGAAAATTGGTTCAAGCTCTCCCATATGGGCGTCTCATACCTCACCCTTACTTTAATTGGTATTCATATCGGGCTCCACTGGCATTGGGTTATGAAGGTAACACAACGTCTACTGAACTTGAAGCTTTCTATGGCACGTACCCGCATTCTTATGACGTGTGCGGCAGTGATCGTTTTGCTATTCGGAGCGTACCAAACATACTCGACCCATTTTATTTCCAAGCTTGAGATGATGGAAGTTGTGTTCACCGGCTCATCCGCACCAACGGGACAAGGCGGTATGCATCGTACGGAATCCGGCAGCAGCCTGCGTGCCGAAAGTGGTAGGCCTGAAGGGATGAAGCAAGGCGACAATCCAGAACGCCGTACGATGAAGCCTGCAGAGGGCGCTAGCGGCGGAGGAGCTCCGGGCGGAGGCCGAATAAGTCCGAATTTCGTCAGTGTTATTGCAACTTATTTTGGAATTATGGCGGTATTTGCAGGACTTACTTATTATATGGATAAATGGGCGGGAAGAAAAAAGAGAATTTCCGTCGCATGAGAAAAGAAACTCCAATCCTGAAAAGGGTTAGAGTTTCTTTTTAAATTATATGTGGCGTGCTCGCTATTGCATTCCGGATACTTCCTGCCGTTTTGGGCTGCTTTCGCGCAAAAGTGGAGTCAATAGCAAGACGCCTATGATCAACAAGGCTCCGCTCGCGGCGTATACAGCGAATAAAGAGAATAGATCTTTTAGATATCCCGATACGGACATCCCTATAACCATCATCCCCATGAAAACAGGAGTGATCGCTCCACCGACGCGTCCCATAAATTCAGCTTTTGTATTTCTCACAATAAGTGCCTGAATTCCGCCTTGAACGCATGGATAAAATAATCCGCTGACCACTTGAAGCGTAACGCTCAGCACAACCGATGTGGAGGCGCCCACGATAACGGTACATATGGCGCTAACTAGTAAGCCTGTTGCAAGCAAAACCTGCGGGCGAACCTTTTTGGTCATTCCCATCAACGCAATCCCGCCTATTAGCATCGCCGCGCCATTAGCCATAAGCAGCCACTGTATAAACTGTTTGTCTTGTCCTAACTGCTCCATGGTAATGAATATCAGCAGCGGTTGAATCATTCCCGAAGCCAGGCCGGTAGCGGCAAAGGTAGCGCTCAACGTTCTTAACGAGCGGTTCGCCCACATATATTGAATTCCAGCCTTCATCTCCGACAAAAAACTCCCGCTGTTTTGAAGCTTCCCTTCCTCCGCGTCACGAGGCAGTAACGATAGTATAACGGCCGACAGCATGAAAAATACTAACGTCAGAACAAGGGAAACGGTAATACCAAACTGCACGAAGATAAACGTACCGACAACGGGACCTATAATGGTGAATATAGCTACCAAGGATTGGGAAAAGGCCATTACGCTCTGCAATTGCTCGTTCGGCACATGCTTCTTATACAGCTTCATCGCAGAGGGCTGAGAAAATTGGGATAAGCTCGCCGAGACCAGCGTTCCTAACAAAAGCCCGACCCAATGCCCCATGACAAGGGCAATGATTACCGCCACAACGGAAACGGCGGATAACAGATCACTCCAAACCATCGTTCGCTTGGGCTTCCATCGATCCGCAAACGTTCCGCCGATAATAGCGAACAGAAATATAGGCCCAAATTCAACAACGGAAATTAGCGATACATAATGCGGATCATTGTTGGTTATTTCCGTTACATATAACAGGACGGCAAAGTTACGTATCCATATCCCAAGCTGCAAAAACACCCGGGACAAAATAATCGTTCGAACATATCGATTCGTAAACATGTTAATACCCCATATCTTTAAGAATTCGGGAAAGCGCCCGCAGACGTTCTCCCATCAGCTCATCATTGTCGCTCAACGCTTGGTTGAACCGTTTGATATCTTCCTTAATATTGTCGTTCTCGGTGCAGACGGCTACCGTCATAGCGTCTCCTTGCAAGCCTATCCGGTCAACAACCGGATTCTCCGGGTCATACAAGTCTTGGTACCTATACGACTCGCGAAAATGAAGCATGCTCCTGCATACAAGAAGCGTAAGATCAAGCACCCGGTGAAGCGGTAACTCCTCCGATTGTCCGGCCCCCTTCTCTTCTGTATACCTCCAAACTTGAGCGGATACATCGACTTTCTCTCTATCGTTCCACTGGGTTAACCCAAGAGACAATCCCTTAGCATCCGAATGGTTCGCACTTCGCCCATCAACTCTTTCGTAATTCTCGGAAACAATAACGGGTTTATGCATTAGCGAAGTTGGTATTTTCATTTCTTTGATCTCCTTCCGATATTAACTTTTACTAATTTACTAATTTACTAAATTACTGACTCGCAACCACATCATATCCCATCACATTTTTTAAGTCAATACACAAATACGGATTGTAGCAATTTTACAAATGATTTTTAGGCCAAAAAAATAACCCGTATCCTATGGACACGGGCTGATCTTTCTTTTTTTATGGTAAAATGATGAATGTTTTCCTGCCTACCGAAGAGCTGCAAAAACCACAGCACCGACAACAACTAACGCTAATATCCCAAACTTAGTATAGGTATACGTTCTGAATTTAGGCTTATCCAAATACCCAAGAGCGTCATCGTTTAACGTTTTGGGCATAAGTGTTCTCAGCTGCTTCCTTCTGTCCTGCTCGTCCATCTCATTCCAATGACGAATAAGTCTCAGACTTTTCATGAAAAGTGGAATGTATATACAAGATACTATCACTCCAATAATAATAACGCCCCATATCAGCAAACTATTCAGCTCCATTTCCTCAAAGAATCTTACCACCTATAAATATATAGAAAGTTGGGGTGATGATAAAGCATAAATTCATTCACAGAAGCATGCATACACAAAAAAACCGGCGCCCCATGGGACACCGGCCGTTATTCTGCTCTCACTTCAGCTCTTTTCTCTTCTCTTTTAAATCATTGGCAAGCTGGATGGTCCGCTGCTTATTCAATGGATACAAGAATACCAAGATCAAGAAAATAACTAACAGCACGACCGCAGGCACTAAAGTCCCCAGCGTATGGATACCGGCGAGGGCCTCTGAAGACTGGACCTTCAAAGTGGCGTCGTAGCCGACTGAGGCAATCGCGAACCCGCCAAGACCGCCGGCGAGTGCCTGACCTACTTTACGCGCAAAGGAATAGATGGAGTATACGGTGCCATCCTCTCTCATTCCCGTTACGTACTCGTGATAGTCGATGACATCCGTGACGAAAGCCCACACGACAAGATTGAAGAAAGCGTATCCAAACATAGCAACAGAAGATACGGCGATAAATTGAATAGCGTTCAGCTGCGGCAGAAAATAAAGAAGCGCATACACTACTACGGCAAGCAGGATTCCTGCAGCGGCAGTCTCTTTTTTGCCGAATTTGGCTACAAGCGGTTTTACCATCGGAATGGCGATGAACACGGTAATCGTTTGGATAAAGCCTGCCAAGCTCAGTGCTTTGGCATTGCCGAAGTAATCCTTGAACAAATAGACGTTAACGGCACCGATCAGCATAAAGCAGACCATGAACGTCAGCGAGGCGACAAGAATCCAGATGAGCGGCTTGTTCGCGAGAAGGCCTTTGATTGTTTTCCCAGCATTCATCTTCGTCCCGGATGACCCTGACAAGGTAATTCGTTCGGTCGACAGCTTGTAGCAGGCCATGTAGCAAGAAATAGCCAAAAGCCCAAATATTATGGCCGCCCATAAAAATCGCCCGGCATCCGCTTTATTGTCTACGAAGAACATCAGGGGGCCGACCACATTAATGATCAAGCCTGCCAGCATAGCCCCCATCGTTCTAAAGGTAGATAACGTAGTCCGTTCAACCGGATCGCTAGTAATGACCGAAGCCATAGACCCGTAAGGGATATTGACGGTACTATATAGAGTACCCCAAACCAGGTACGTTATAAAGGCGTAAGCCAAATAAAAACCGTTGGACATGCCCGGGATTTTTACGAACATCAGCACGCCCGACAATACGAGAGGAAACGACATTCTGAATATCCAGGGCTTGAATTTGCCGTTTGTACCTGATGATCTCGTATCGATGAACCGTCCCCATAACACATCCGCAACAGCGTCCCACAATCTGGCGATCAGAAACATCAATCCTACCGTAGCCGCGCTGATATGAAAAATATCCGTATAGTACACCATCAGAAAAGAACTGACAAGAATAAAGAAGAAATCATTGCCGAAATCGCCGAACAAATAACCGAGTTTGTCTCTCCATCCGAAGGGATGAACGGTTGCTCTCTCTACATGGGTCTCCTTCGAAGCTCGGAACACAGTTTGACTCATAGCTTACCCCTCCAAAGACATGAAGTTAACACCGCGCGGCAGGATCATTTGTATCCGAACTCTGGTATGGAAAGCCATCTTTTGCGCAGCTCGTGGGCGGCCAGCTTCGGTTTGCGGTCTCTTGTGAAAATCCCCTTTTTGTTCCCCTGCACGCGAATTATGCCTTGGCTGGTATTAAAATCGGCGAAATTCCACACCTGCTCGCCTACAAAGTTGTCAAATTCATCGAATACCTCGTGATTGGCCTGCAAATATTCAGCCTGATATTCTTCCGTAAACATTACGGGATCGATGTCGTGATACCCGGCTATCGTATCGGCACCGTATTCGGTCATCATAATCGGTTTGCCAGGGCAGCGCTTACGCCAGCCGTCGAACTCTTTGCGAAGCTTCACCTTCGCGGCGTCAAAGTCGCCTCCGTCTACATACCAGCCGTAATAGCGGTTCAACGCAAGCACATCAACCAGCTCCGCTACTTTGCACGTCTCAGGGGTGGACATTAGATGAGTAACGATCGTGACAGGACGGCGCTGCGGATCCATCTGCTTGGCTAGTTGGACGAGCGGCTTGAAATAGTGCTCGGCTCCTTCCTCTTCCGAAGCAGGCTCGTTGGCGATGGACCACATGACCACACTCGGATGGTTCTTGTCTCTAGCGATCAGCTCACGAATGACATCCTTATGGTGCTCTTGTGTCTCCAGCTCTTCCCATGTTTTCCGCTTGGCGCCTCCCGAGAACATGGCCATAAAGTTCAGATGCAGCCCGACGGCAGGCGTTTCATCGATCACAACCAAGCCTTCCTGATCTGCCAGACGCATCAATTCCTCCGAATACGGATAATGTGCGGTACGGAACGAGTTCGCCCCAATCCACTTCATAAGCTTGAAATCCATCACATTAGCCGCTTCGTTAAAGCCTCTTCCATGAATCGGAGAATCTTCATGCTTGCCGAAGCCCTTGAAATAGAACGGCTTATCATTAATCAGGAATTTCCCGTCCTTCACCTCAACGGTCCTTACGCCGAAAGGTTGTTCATACACATCGATGACTTCTCCGGCTTGAACGAGCTCGACTCTCAAAGTATACAAGTAGGCGTTAAGCGGCTCCCATAGCCTCACATTGTTAAGTCTCACAGCACCGTTCCGCCCGCTATGCTCTGCTTCGACAGCGCCGGATGGATCGAGGACGGTTACCTTTACCTCAGCATCTCCGGCAATTTCCGTTTCGTAGCCGACAACGCCGGTTGTTCCGTTAAGCTCGGTAACTACGGTTACATCTTTAATGTAAACCGATGGTGTCGTATAGATCTTCACCGGTCTGTGAATGCCGGCATAGTTAAAAAAGTCGAAGTTCGGACTGTTTCTAACGACTTTGCCGACCCCTTCTATTTCCTTTTCCATATAATGCCCGACCGGCAGAGTAGTATGGTCCACAATATTGTTCACTGCTACCGTCAAGCGATTAGCACCTGACTGCAAGAACGAGTTGATTTCGGCTTCGAATGGGGTGAACCCGCCTTTGTGCTCCATTACAAACTGCCCGTTCACGTAAACCTTGGCGGTATGCGTCGCCGACCCGAATCGCAGCACGATCCGTTCCAAGAACAGCGTTCGGGGAACCGTAAATGTTCTTTCGTACCATACCCAGCCTACGTGGTTGCGAATATCTGCTGTCACCCCAAGATCATTAAAAGACGCTGGTACGGACATAGACATGCCCTCGGTTAGACCCTCGTCATACCACTTTTGTTCAAATCCTACTCCCGTATCCAATTTAAAATTCCATATCCCGCTCAAATCGATAATAGTGCGGCTTTCCGTTACGATTGGATATAGCATGTATATAACACCCTTTCTCGAACGATTGTGTTGTAAGCACTTACATAAAGTATTATACTAAGGTTGCTCCACCTGTCGTAGGATTCCATTTGCATTAATAGGACTACAATAACAGAAATTAAGGATGATGAACGGAAATGGCGACGATCTCGCTTCCTCTAACTACCGTATGTATAACCTTTTTTCAATTAACCGATATCAATACATGCCTCTTGGATTTACAAGGAAAAGTACTGATGGCTCATATCCGTGATCATTTACCGGAGTTTTTGCTCAAGGAGCAGCAGCACGATTGGATGAAGCTGTGCCGCGAAGCGAACGAGGATCCGGAACAATGTGTAATGCTGACTAACGAATGGGGATTATCTTATTTGTCCCGCCGATTTGAAATGGAGGACGAAGCGGATGCAAAGGTACTCATTCTCGGTCCTTTCT
Source organism: Paenibacillus sp. NPDC056579 (assembly GCF_042793215.1). Taxonomy (NCBI): domain Bacteria; kingdom Bacillati; phylum Bacillota; class Bacilli; order Caryophanales; family Paenibacillaceae; genus Paenibacillus; species Paenibacillus sp. NPDC056579. The sequence goes on along the minus strand of NZ_JBHTVD010000001.1, from coordinate 209,711 downwards.
TAATTCAAACACCGGACGTGAACTCGCATACCGGCATGGAGCAAAGAAAGCATATGGAGCTGGAGGAATTTTATCGGGGATTGAAGCTGATCAATACCTCCAAAATGCATAGTATCGTGAACATACTGGAGCACGCAGGGACCTTCCGGCAGGCTTCCTTCCGGTATGTGGAGACGACTCCTCAGACAGCGCGGGGATCTGCCAAAACGAATGTCGAGCGTATTTTGGAGCAAACCGACGAAGAAAGCACGCTGATCATCGATGTTCGCTACAAAATGGAAAAAGAAATGATGCGCGCGGTGGAAACCGGGGATAAAGAAGCTTTCAGAAAGCTGCATGCCAAAATTAGCAATCTGTACGATTTCTCCGAGCGTTTCCCCAATCAGCCGATACGAACGATGAGAAACTCGCTCATTATATTAAATACTCTGTTTCGAATCTCGGCGGAGAGAGGAAAGGTTCAGCCCTTCTTCCTTCATCAAATATCCGAGAAATTCGCCAAGCAAATCGAAAGATTCGATACCATCCATTCCCTAACGGGTTTAATGGACGTTATGGTTGACGAATACTGCGATTTGGTACGCGACCGCGCCAAATACGGATTTTCGCTTGTGGTGCAAAAAGCCGCGGAATATTTGACCGTTCATTTCAGCAAGCCGCTGAATTTACAGCATCTCGCCTCCATATGCGCTGTCCATCCGACCCATCTATCCAGACAATTTAAGAAGGAAACCGGAATGACGCTCACGGATTTTCAGCAAAAGCAGCGAATCGAAGAAGCGAAGGTGCTGTTAAAGACATCCCCTTCTTCTATCGGATGGATTGCAAGCTACGTCGGATTCGATGATGCCGGCTATTTCGGCCGCGTGTTCCATAAACTCGAAGGCACCAGCCCTTCGGATTATCGCAAATTCCATTAACAAATGGTAAAATAAGGAACCGTCACTTCGTGCGAGGCGTATTCGAATAACTGAATGAAGGAGGTTAGTCATGGAAGTAACGATCCGAGCCATCCAAGAAGACGAGCTGCCTCTCTTCTCCTCCATCCTCTTGGAAGGAGCTCGTTGGTTGGCCGAACGCGGAATGACCATGTGGAGCGAAGAGCAAGTAGCCGCGGAGAAGCTAATGAAGAATCATCGTATGCATGAAATGATGATAGGCTATTACGACGGTGAACCCGCTGCCGTCATGATCCTTCAGGAAGCAGATGCCGTTATGTGGCCTGAGGACCCGCCCGGCGAAGCTCTATATCTTCATAAGCTGTGCGTCCGCAGAAGCTTTGCCCAAACCGGATTATCCCAAGCGATGATAGATTGGGCGAAGCTGGAGGCCAAGCAAGCGAATAAACGCTATGTAAAGCTCGACTGCGCCGCGGACAGGCCGGCCTTAGTTTCATTTTATACTAGACAAGGCTTTCTAAAAGTAAACGAACGGCTGATGTCGGCAAATACCCTACTTCTTTTTTGGAATATAAACTATAGTAAGGAGATGCTATGCTACAACAACCGCCTGATAAATCTACTTTTACCTTAAAAGGCTCCCTTGTGTTTCTAGGCATTTGCATTTTGCTTGGATCGTGTGTCATTGCCAACAAGTATTCTATCGAAGCTTCAAACCCTTCCAATTCGAGGCTTGTAGAGGAGCAGATGCTAACCAATCAGAAGCTCGACCAATTAATCGAACTGCTCTCTAAGAATCCTTAGGCTATTGCGTTAAGTCATCAGCTCAGCCAGCGCTCTCGTCAGATGGCTCCAACGTTCAGGAACTGCATGGCGATGTTGGATGTATACAGCGCGTAAATAGTCGGATATGGGATGTACTTGTTCTTCAATTAGTACCTCTTTAATTTCGGACGGCTTCGCTGGCACCGTATGATTCACCACTTTCCTGAAGCTGTCCAATGGCAGAAACATCGACGGACTTTTCTTATACGTGCAGCTCGCCGGAAATCTCGGGGCGCTTCCTGAATCGTATTTGGACAGCTTCACAGAGGATCCATTCTCCAGCATTAGAGAATACGCATCAAATTCCAGAACGGCGAACTCTTCCTCCGGCTCTCTGCGTTGATAAGTCTCGATCATTTTCCGGCAGTCTCTAATGGTCGGCCAGAAAAAAACATGCCGGTCCAAGCTGGCACGAAACTGCTCCAGTGTGACGGAAGCATCTATCATCGATTCGGGAATTCGCAGATGCGAATTGAGAGTAACCTCAAAACCGCGATAGTTCACTAGTTTAACCTCGGTTCGGCGCTCACCGGCATTTTCAGGGCACAATGCATAACTGGAGAACAAAGCGTCGAACCGGTCAATGATCGGCAAATTCTTGGCTCTTGTGAAGTGATACAGACATTTTCTCGTCCTCCCCTTTGTTATTTCCGCTACAATCGCATCCCTCATCCGACCGCTCCTTCCAACCATAATCGTCACTTAATTACCCAACTAGCATAACCATTATACCGGAAATGACACTGGGTCATTGAATAAACCTCCTTCTTCAAGTAGAATGCTGTTCACTAGCGATAATCGTTCTCAGCATACAAGAACACGGTACACCCTACGAAAAAGAGGTGTTATTCATGATCGACATTAATGCGTTGGCAGGACAATATACGGGCAGGCTTATTTCTGTCGCCGGTGTTTTTAAAGCCGTTCTTCCGGTGCGAAGCACGTTTCATCCGCCGAGGAGTATATACGTCAATTCCTGCAGAAGCAGTCTGAAATGGCCGCAATGATGGAGAAATCCGGAGCAAAAGGAAAAACAGCCTTATTTATTATGCCGTGGAAAAAGGGGTTCACCTACTGGAGCGGCTCCAGAATGTCGCTCTACTACGAGAAGCTCGGGTTCAAGCCGTTCGAGGGCATGCAAAATGTAGGCGAAAGAACACTGGAAGGAATCAGTAAGCTGAATCCTGAGTACCTTTTTATCGGGAAGGATTATACTCACGTCAGCGAAATCACGCTTGAGGATATAGCCAAGGATCTCGTCTGGAACTCGCTTGACGCAGTAAAAAACAAGAAGATGTTCGTTGTCGATACGGAAATTCTCGGGCCGCTTGCCATGGGACAATGGAAAGGGCTGGACTATATGAACCAGCTGTTTACAAGCGGTCAGTTAAAATAAAAGAAAACGCAAAAGCCGGCCGGACCCTTATTGGATCCGATCGGCTTTTCTTATTCAGAGGAAGCTGAGCACGACGCATTATTTATTCCGATTTTTAAACAATAGAAATATAAAGAACGGTGCGCCGATACCTGCCGTGAACACGCCTGCCGGTATATCAAGCGGAAGAAACACGGTTCTGCCCACCGTGTCGGCTATCAAGAGCAACAGGCTGCCGATTAAAGCCGAAACCGGTATCAAGTCTACAAACGTAGAGCTTACGAGCTTTCTAGCGATATGCGGGGCAATTAACCCGATAAATCCGATCGCTCCGGCAATAGCAACCGCCGATCCGGCCAATGCTACGCTGACCAGCAGCAGCATGCAGCGGTGAAGCTGGACCGGGGCTCCCAATCCTCTCGCGAGATCGTCTCCCAGAGCCTGAATATCGACAAGTCTGGAGTAGTATAGCGCTAATGGAATGAAAATGATGACCCATGGCAGCATAGCGTATACATTTTCCCATGATGTCCCGTAAATGCTGCCGGTCAGCCACACAAAAGCCCGTCCAGCTGCTTTAATGGGGCTTAAAACGAGCATTAGCATCGTCAAAGAGCTCATGATTGCCGAGATCCCTATACCGACCAGTACCAATCTCGTCGGAGTAACCCCTTTATTCCAAGCCAACAAATAAATAATGATGGAGACCAGACCTGCCCCCACAAACGCTGCCAACGGCAACCACTGAATACTAACTGTGCCTGCAAAAAAAGTAATAAAGGCAACGGCCGCGAATGACGCTCCTCCCGTTATCCCAATCACATCGGGCGAAGCAAGCGGATTGCGGATAATACCTTGAAGAATGGCGCCGGATACTCCCAAAGCCGCTCCGACGAGCACGGCGGCAATGATCCGCGGAAGTCTCAGCGTCCCGATAATTAACGCGTTTTGTGGCGTCCCTTGTCCCAGTATCGTTTGAAGCACCTGAACGGGAGAAGTGAATTTGTTGCCGAGCCCGGTACTAAGGACAAAACAAGCGAAGATCAGAATCAATAGTACCGCGATCACTATCACCGTTTTGGTTTGGATTAGAAAGGAGACTGTCCCCTTCTTGCTTCTTATTGCAAGCAGCTGCTTCATTGCGAAACCCCTTTCGAGCGAATCCCCTTCCGAGCGAAGTAAATAAAGAATGGTCCTCCGATAATAGCTGTCATGACCCCTATCGGCAGCTCCCCTGGCATAATGACAAAACGGGCCACAATATCGGCCAGCAGCAGCAGGATGGCACCCAGGATGGCGCTATACGGAATGATCCAACGGTAATCGACGCCTACGAGGAATCTGGCGATATGCGGAATGACCAGCCCGACAAAGCCGATCGATCCGGCTACGGCCACGGAGCTTCCCGCCAATAAGACGACCGTCACCGCTATGGCCATTTTCATGAGTCCCGTTCGCTGCCCCAGTCCTTTGGCGATATCTTCCCCGGAGGCCAGAATGTTGACATGGTGTGCCATAACCAATGCCGCTATACCCGCGAACAGCATATAAGGCAAGACCGGAGCCAAGCCCTCCGCCGATTTGCCAGCAACGGAACCGGCTAACCAGAACATGACGTTTTGCAGCCCGGATTCATTGAGCACCAGCATGCCCTGGGTAAACGAGGAGAACAAAGCCGTCATAGCGGAGCCGGCCAATACAATCTTCATTGGAGTTAATCCGTCCCTTCCAAGAGAACCAAGGAAGTACACGGCTATGGCAGCGATGCCTGCACCAATAAAAGCAACCCAGATCAATTGATCCAATGAGGCAATGGGAAGAAAAGTTAAAGCCATTACGACAAAAAAAACAGCCCCCGCGTTGATACCGAAAATACTTGGAGAAGCCAGCGGGTTGCGGGTCAACGCTTGCATCAGAGCGCCAGCTATCGCCAAATTCCCTCCGATCATGGTAGCGAATAACGCACGCGGAAGCCGTGTCGTCAGGATGATTACGTGCTCGTCCGATTTTGGATCATAATGGATGAATGCATCCATTGCCTCTAGGAAGCCGATGTCTGTCGTCCCTAGGACGATGCTTAGGATAAAGGATACGATGAAAAGAAGAAATCCGAACACCAAACCGATGGTTTTCAGTGGTGTCTGGTGCAGCAATGGTCTCACGATGCTCCTCCTCTTTCAATTTTGCGGCAAACTCACCGGGGCTGTTGACCCCATGGATCAACAGCCCTCCGGATGATACGATATTATTTCAACCCATAGAATCCATAGAGATCATCTACCATTTCTACCGCTGCCAATGGACCGGAGCCATTATTCCATACGGCCGCATCCACCTCGAATACCCGTTTGTTTTGAACGGCTTTCAAATGACTCCACAACGGATGCTCGCTCCACGCCTTTCGCAAATCGAGTCGGCCGTCATTTCTCGTCGTGCTTGTCTGATCGAAGATAATGTCGGCATCCATTTTCGGAATATTTTCCTTGGAGGTGAGCTGTACGCCCCACTCCGTCCCCCTCTGGCCGGCAGGACGTGGAATGCCTAGCTCTTCCAGTACTAGAGCGGAGAAGCCGGTATACACAATCCGTGCATGATCGACCCGGAAATCAACGATTCCCGCTTCCAATTTGAGCTTATCCCCCATCTTCCCTTTGAAATCGGCTACTTTACGCGACCATTCGGCAAGGAACGCTTTCTCCTCCTCCTGCTTGTTTAACGCTTCCGCCGATACTTTCAGCGTATCCTTCCATATATGTACCTCGTCCAGCATAACCGTCGGTGCAATAGCCGACAATTGGTTATAGATCTTCTCGTGACGCGTTTTGGCGCCGATAATCAAATCCGGTTGAAGAGCAACCAATTTCTCCAGGTCCGGCTGGTTTTCTGAGCCCAAATTCGTTACGCCTTCCATCTTCGCCTTTATGTAATTGTACCAAGGCTGCTCAATCCATGCTTCCACCGCACCTACAGGCTTCACCTTAAGTGCAAGTGCAGCGTCTGTAGCTCCTTGAAACAGCGTGACAACCTTTTGCGGCGTACCTTTAATTTCGGTAGTCCCCATAACATGCTTCACGAGTCGGACGCTTTGATTCGGCGTATCCGCTCCTTTTGCCGGCTGAGGAGCCGTTCCTGCTCCTGCCTGCTGTTGCCCTTGACAACCGGCGATAACGAAGGCAATAAGCAGCGTCACCGCCAATATAAGAGATATTCTGTTGGGCCGTACCATGTTTCTTTCCTCCCCTTCTCTGAACACCAATGATGATAATGATTCTCATTCCTATTATACGAATGTGGCTCGCAATGAACATGGATAATTACGACCACTTTTTTGTATAATTCCGACGTCATTGGCGATGGAAGATCACGCTGTTTATCTCATTAAAAGGAGAGGATCCGCTGACTCCGACATCAGCAATTGATGAACCTTGTCCAAAAATAACTGATGCGATAGCGGATTATAGCTCGTGTACAAATGATGGCTATCATACATGCCGTAGACCCTTTTATTTCTGACAGCTTTGAGATCAAGCCAGTGAGGGTTGGCATAGAGCGCTTTTACTTCATGGCGGATCATTTGGTCCATATGGGCGGTTCCGTTGTGCCTAAAGCTCGTTACAAGAATTCGCGCCGCCTCAAATTTGTGCAAATGCTCCGGCAAAACCTCCATGAAGTGGGTTATACCGCGCACGCCTTCTGGAGCCGTCATCTGCAAATCTCCGTACAGCACGGACCCTAAGTTCCTGTGGCCGTACACGCACAATGTGCCCTCTCCGACCCCGAGAATCAGTATCGGTTCGTCGCCGATTCGGCTGCGAATCGAGCTTCGTATCATGGATGCTTTACTTTCATACTTCTCCAGCCAACGAATTGCTTCCGACTCTTTATTGACAAGCTTGGCCACACTCAAAAAATGCGCCCGCCATTCGAGGCCATACTGCAGAGTAATGGTCGGGGCGATTTGCAGCATTAATCTCTCATTCGGCGATGGAACCGCTTGACGGGTACCGCTCATTACGATGATGTCGGGATTGGACGTCACCAGTCTATCCAGGTCAGGCGCAGTGCGGCCGAGCGCAATCGTGTTGCGAAGCCGTGATGTAACAGGATAGGCATGATTGATGACAGCGGCGTAAGGCACAATGCCTAGCGCAATCAAATGGCCTGTCGTTTGATGATTTAACGATGCGATCTTGTACGTTTCTTTCATTTTTTTACTGTAGGATCTCGGGGAACAGCCGATTTCTTCTTTAAATTTCCGGCTGAAATAATATTCATCACTGAAGCCGACGCTCTGGGCAATAGACCTGAGCGATTCACCGGACTGCACCAGCAGCTGCTTGGCTTGATTGATCCTGATTTCATTCAAATACTCCATGGGGCTCTTATGGAACTGTTTCTTGAAAGCCCTTGAGAAATAGTCCGCATTCAATCCCGCGATTTCCGCCAGCTTCTCCCGGGTAATGGCCAGCGGGTAGTTCCGCTCCATATACTCCAAGGTTAGCGGTATGGCCTCGCTCGACTCCCGCTTTTCTTTTGCAACGGATTCTTTGAATAAGATGACAATCAGCTCTTGCAGCAGCATAGCCGCTTTCATGTTCTCCCAGCTGTCGGAGCTATGATTGCAAGTGTCCATCTCCTGGACTTTATCGATCAGTATATGAAAATGAGGAGGATACACCTCGTAGGGAGCATTCATATCTATAGGTACGAACAGTCCTCTATCCGCAGCCTGCAGCACATAAAATTGGATGTAATAGTAGTCCGCCCGCCGGCTGAGGGGGACGCTTAGTTTTGCGTCAGAATTGGGGGAGAGTAAAAATACTTTCTGCTGCCGCAGCGGGTAGCTTCTCCCGTCCATCGTCAGGTCCCCTTCTCCCTCCAGGAAAATCAGCATCCCGTTCAAAGAGGAATCCTGCTGAAAATACGCTTCATTCAAAGTCAAGTGCTGGACGTTTTCCAATTTATACGAATAACTGGCGAGCTGCTTTGCATAGTCTAAGCTGTTCTCCATGCGCACTTATCCTTTCGCTGAAAGTTGTGTTGCAAGTATTCATAGGCATCATATAAACTTATTATAATGATAACGATTCTCACTATCAATTAAAAAGCACACGCAAATAGCCCGGAAGAAGGTTAAGTTATATCAGCTACACCTTCCATCCGGGTTATCTAATTAAACCTATGCTGTTGTAAGAAAGCTGCTCTACACTTCAGAGCATCTAATAAATATAATCTTCACACCGATAACCTGATTGCTTTCATTCACAGCCAAGTACGCTCCATACGCCCCGTCCCCCATGCCTGTACGGGAAACGACGCCACCGTCCATGACCCCGGCTTCCACCGCGCTCTCCGTTATATCGCAGCAAGTCTGGTACCATTCGCTATCTTCCGAAGCAGCTTGATCCTGACCTTCAACGTCAGGGATTCTATACTTGGCGATATCGAAGATTCCGGCTTGACCGCTATCTACACCAACGATAAAGCTGCATTTCATCCAGTGCAGGTCGTCCTTTCGTTCATCGAAGGAAGCGTGGCAAGCCACTAGCCTCGAACAAGCTTCGCCCCAATCTCTAACGTCCTGCTTCTCTACATAACCGATCCAGGTTCCATTCAGAACTTGATCAATAACTCCTCGGATCATCGCCGTCACATTGTGATCGTAGCATGGATCCGAAACGATTAAGGATCCGGAACCTACTTCAAAGCTTCCCAAACGAATCATCCCGTTACTCCTCCGATTATCTCTCATATCTACTATATGAATCCATTGTAATCCGAATGGAATCAACATATCAACGAAAAAAAGCCTGGCTACTTCAGCCAAGCTGGGTGTTGTATCTGCAGCACTTAAGGGTGGCAGTTTACATTCCGCCCATTCCGAGATTGAACTGCCATATAATTCCGAACTTGTCCGTCAGGCTGCCGTAACTTTTGCTCCAAAAGGTTTCTTGCAACTCCATGATCACCGTTCCGCCTTCCTTCAGCTTGCTGAATGCGGACTCGATCTCTTCCTTGCTTTCTGAAACTACGGAAAGGCTGATGTTGTTTCCTGCAGTGAAAGGCATGCCGGGGAATACATCCGAGAACATGACATTGCTGCCGCTAATGGTAAGGCGCGTATGCATGATCAGGTTCTTCGCTTCCTCCGGGAGAGGATATTCCGGATTAGGAGGAGCCTCTCCGAATGTCATCATCTTCGGCTTCTCCGAACCAAATGCTTCTGCGTAAAATTCCACGGCTTCGCGACAGTTCCCATTAAAGTTAACATAAACATCAACTGACATGCATATCACCCTTTCAATAAGATGGTGCCGATCAAGGACACCTCTATGACTCAGTATACTGTATGTACATATAGACAGGCTATTATTCATGCAAAATTAACAAAACAACCTCTACCAAGTCCACCTGAATGATCCAAGTCCCCCTCGTTGAACGCAATTCATTCCATAAATTGGAATAGGATTATACGCACCTAAACTCGCTATTTTCGAAACTCCCGTTCCGGAGGTCATTCTTGGCTCCGACATGTTGCGCCTGACCCTGCCAATGTGTGGACACGAAACGAAAGTGAAAGAGGCGTTCACACCTATCACGCAATCTGTCATTATCGGCCCGATGCCGAATTAGGTACTTATCCATACTAAGGAAAAAAAGCACTTCTCTGCCCCTTGGGAGCAAAGAAGTGCTTAAACTCATTCTCCGAACTCTGAATCTATAATAGTATCACTGCCCGAGTCCAGGCTTAATAATTCGTAAATTCAGGTCCTGTATAATCCGAAGGAATAACAATCTCGCCGGATTTGATTTTTTCTGCGAACGCAGCGATTTTATCCTTCACGTCTTGTGGAACATTAGGTGACAGAGCAAGCCGAACGGCATCCGGATTCTCAAGTCCGATTTTTTTCACGGTATTCGGCTTCCAGGTTCCCTCGGTCAAATCTTTAATCGCTCCGTAAACCGTCAAGCTGGCGTCCGAAATAGCAGATCCGATGAACACATCTGGAGCATCGGCATAGTAATCGCGAACGTTAGCGAATTGATATACGCCATTCTCGCGAGCTGCCTCCGTAACACCGGAACGAGCCGTATTCAGCATTGTGAAGATCATATCCGATCCTGCGTTAATTTGAGCTTGCGCAACTCGTTTCGCCAGAGGGGCATCTTCCTGATTGCCTGTAAACGTAGTGAGCAGCTTTGCGTTAGGGTTTGTGTATTTCACACCGTCGGCATAGGCTGCGCGTCCCAACAGACCAGGGCCTACGCGTGCACCGGAAATATGCGAAACCACGTTTGTTTTGGTCAACAATCCTGCCGCAGCGCCCGCAAGCCATGCGGATTCTTCCTGCTTCACCTGATAGCTGGACAGGTTATCGCCGGTCAAATTCGTTTGAGTGTTAACAAATTTAATTTTTGGATATTCTTTGGCTACCAGCTTCACAGCTTCCGAGCTTTGTCCTGCATGGGCAATGATCATATCCGGCTTTTTCTTAGCCAGTTTTCTCAGCTCATCCGCAATTTTAGCTGTATCATGCGGGATATTTTCCACAAACGTCGCTTTGATTCTGAAATCCTTTTCCGCCTTCTTCAAACCGGTATAAGCGGATTCCATAAAACCGCCGTCCTTGGAGGAACCTGGAATCAACAAGGCGACTTTTGCTTTTTTATTATTGGTGTGTGACGGGTCCTTGCTAGCTTCTGCAGTAGACAAACCGGATGAAAATACAAGTGCCATCGCCAAGCTCGACAAAGCCAATTTCGAAAGAAGTTTTCTCAAGATGTACCCCTCGTTTCCAATTAGTAGTTTTGTCCGGACAAATCAGAGAATAAACTAGACTTCATTTTTTGTCAAATTATGCCGAAAAGAAATATGGGGAATAAATCCAAAATTCGTGTAGTGGCGCCGCCTACAGACCTATTCCTGCAAAATCATCCATGACAAACGCACTAAATTCCGACATTCCGGTACGCAAAGTAAGTATTTAGTTTTAGTAAAGAGGTCTTGTTTTTTTCAAAATGCTATATTATACTTTGGCAAAAAGATACACCCGGAATTACGATAAAGGCAAACTTCTCGAAAGAGAAGGACGCAAAGCTACGGGCCTAAGGATTTGATCTATGGCAGCCGGGCCACCGAAAATTGGGGGGGCGTCCATCCCTTTTTTTGGGGGTGGACTTTTTTTATTTCACATTATCTCAGGTGGGGGATGCTTGGAGCATGAAGTATATCCGAAATTTGCGAATCAAAACGAAAATTGGGGGAATGCTTGGACTTTCCATTGTGTTCCTGCTCATTATCGGCATTACAGGCTATCTTGTTATGGACAAAATGGCTAGCAATGCCCGTGCTATGTACGAGGAAACTTTAATCCCGAACAGTCTCGTTGAGGGACTGCTGTTCGGAAATTCGCAAATGGATTCATTGCAGCTTGAATTGCTGCTGGCCAAAGACGAAGCGATCATTAAGCAAATCCAAGATCAAATAGTCCAGACTCGCGACAAAAATCAGGCGACTCGAAAAACGCTCGAGCAGATTACATTATCTCCGAGGGCACAAGAGCAGTACAAAAACTTCATCGACTTAATCCCGAAAAACAACGAAGCGAAGAAGAAAGTCGACGACTTGGCAGTTGCCAATCAGAAAGAAGCGGCGCATAAAGAGTATGTGAATTCGTTCAAGCCGATTCGTGCGGAAATGATCAAGAGCCTGGAGAACGTTGTTAAGTTCAACGAAGAAGACGCAAAAGTCTTTTACGAGAAAAGCATTGAAAGCTCCAAGATGGCTACCTCCATCATCGTTATCGCAACGCTGCTAGCCGTCGTTTTATGCTCCTTGATCGGATATGGCATTGCCAATATGATCACAAGACCTGTCCGCAGCATCCAGCAATTGATGGCCAAAGCGCAGGACGGGGATTTAACCGTAAACGCTGCATACCAATCCAAAGACGAAATCGGTCTTCTCTCGAAGGATTTCAATGGAATGATCGGAAGCTTGAGAGAAATCATCGCGAAGATCGTCCTTGAGTCGCAAAACTTGTCCGCAAGCTCGGAGCAATTGGCAGCGAGCTCCGAACAATCCACCCAGACTACTCATCACGTTGTTGCGGCCATTCAGGACATTGCCGGAGGCGCGGATCAGCAGCTGCAGAGCACTACCGAAAGCGTACGAGCTATGGAAGAGATGGCGACCGGTATTAACCGGATTGCAGAATTCTCGGGCAATGTATCAGCCATGTCCATGGAGGCTTCCAAAGAAGCTGAAGAAGGCAATATTTCGATTCAGAAAGCAATGTCCCAAATGGACTTAATCCGCGAGTCGGTCAATGATTCATCCAAGGTTGTCAATCAATTGGGCACACGTTCCAATGAAATCGGTCAAATCGTCGATGTAATTACCGATATTTCGATGCAGACGAATTTGCTTGCATTGAATGCCGCGATTGAAGCCGCTCGGGCCGGCGAGCACGGAAGAGGCTTTGTCGTCGTAGCCGACGAGGTCCGGAAGCTGGCGGAGCAGTCGAGACAATCGGCGGAACAGATAGCGGAGATCATCCAGCAAATTCAAGGCGAGACTCGCTCCGCGGTGATCGCCATGGAAAAAGGCAGCCGAGAAGTCGAGCAAGGCACCGTGATCATGCAGGAAGCCGGCGAAGCGTTCCGCAACATATTGAACGCTGTACAGCAGGTCGCTTATCAGATGCAGGAGGTTTCTGCCGCTTCCGAGGAAATGTCGGCAGGCACCGAGGAAATTACCGCTTCGCTCCACGACATGAGCAGCATTACGGAAGCCGCCTTCTCCAAGACGGAGAGCGTAGCAGCAGCTTCGGAAGAACAATTGGCTACTATGGAAGAAATAGCGGAATCCGTCAACGCCTTGACACGGATGGCCCAAGAGCTGCATGAAATCACCTTGCGTTTTAAAAGCTGATAGCCCCCCGTTTACCGGAGGCTGTAAAACAGAAGACCGCCGTTGGAATGAACCAACGGCGGTCTTTCGCTATTACAAGATCTTGTTCCACTGCTTACGGCTATGTGCATCCATCGCGTTAATGTCTACGATCTCGCATCGTCTGCCCTCGATATCGGATATCAAATATCTGCCGGGTGCCGGGGATTGCAAGTGCTCGTGCAAATTCCTCAGCGCTAATGTCATCGGCCCCAGCGTCGTCTCCACTTTCCATATCCATAGAGCCGGCTTCTGCTGAATTTTCTCGATATGAGTAATTCTCGGAATCAAATACCTTAGATTGAGCTCCCTCTCCGCTTCCTCCCTGCTCGCTAGTTCGAGCTCTTGAAGGCTGCGGATAATCCCGATCTCCTCCTCCTTCGGGTTGCGGACCGAGATATATTCCGTCGGTTTGGAGAAGGGGTACGTCCGGTATAGGAGCACCTCCGGATACTCCACACCTTCGATAACGGCTTGAAGTACGCCTCCCGGACTGCGTCCCAGCCACACGTTGTGGCTGTCGAGTAACACAATCTCATATGGATCGCGCTCGCGCATTAGCTCTGCACCCCCTTGATCTTGGACAGCTCACGCTGTGCTTCCACCAGCTTAAAGTAAGCGCCTTGTTTATCCAGCAGCTGCTCGTGGGTTCCGATCTCGACAATTTGTCCTTTATCCAGCACGACGAGTCTATCCGCATTGCGCAGCGTAGACAATCGGTGAGCGATAGCGAATGTCGTTCTCCCTTTGACCAGTCGGGATATCGCCTCCTGAATTTGCCGCTCCGTCTCCGTATCTACGGAAGCCGTAGCCTCGTCAAGGATCAAGATGCGGGGATCGTGAACGATAGCTCTCGCGATCGCAATCCGCTGCTTCTCCCCTCCCGAGAGCCGATGGCCCCGCTCGCCGACCTTCGTGTCGTAACCGTCCGGCAGCCTGACGATGAAATCATGGGCGTTGGCGATCTTCGCCGCCCTCATGATTTCTTCCGGCGTAGCGTCCGGCTTGGAATAAGCGATGTTCTCGGTAATCGTCCCGTCGAACAGGAATGTTTCCTGCAGCACGACGCCGATCTTCTTGCGAAGATCCTCCTGCTTGATCTTCTTCAACGGCACGCCGTCTATGGTAATGGTGCCTTGATTCGGATCGTAAAACCGGCAGATCATATTGATCAGCGTCGATTTCCCCGCTCCGGAATGCCCCACCAGTCCGATCATCTCTCCCGGAGCGACGTTCAAGTCGATATTCTTCAATACGGGATGATGCGCTTCGTATCCATAGGATACCTGGTTCAGCACGACGCGTCCTTCAACCCAGTCCATCGATACCGGCTCCAGATCGTCCGGCACATCGGACGGAGTGTCCATAATTTCGAATACGCGGTCGGCGGCAGCCATCGCTCGGCTGGTCCAGTTCAGCGCCTGGCTGAACCATTGCAGCGGTCCGAACAGCATGCCGAGATAAGCGGAAAAGGCCATCAGTGTACCGAGCGATATTTCGTCCCGCAGCACCATCCAGCCCCCGAAATACCAGACGAGAATAGCGCCGGATGTGGATATTAGCGCGAACAGCGGGAATACCCCTTGCCACATGCCGTCGGCACGAATATTTTGCACGACAAGCTCCTTGTTGGCATCGCCGTACCGCGACATCTCCGTAGGCTCTTGGCCGAAGGCCTTTACGACACGAATACCTTGAAGAGCGTCGCCTACGAGCATATTCAGGCGGTTGATCGCCCGCCAATGACGATACCAGCGGGAGCGGATCGTCGGCCAAATGATCATGGATGTGAATACAATCAGCGGCGTAGGCAAGAGAGCATATATAGCCAGCTTCCAGTCGAGACTGACCATCATCGTAATGACGGCCGCCAGCATGAGCACTTGCCCCGAAATCCACATGACCCCATCGGTCAAAAATTGCCTCATCGCTTCGGCATCGCTATTCACCCTGCCGATAAACTGCGAGGTTTGCCTGCGATCGAAGAAGCCTAGCGACAATCTCATTAAGGAAGAATAAATATCCTTCCGTATATCCCCCATCAGCTTGCCGCCTACCCATACGCCGACATATCCCCTCAGCGTCTGCATCAGCGACAGCATAACCCTTGCGCCTGCTAGCCCCAGCACGAACCATAACAGGGCCATACCAATATTCTTAGGCTGAAGCACGTCATCCACGATAACCTTCGTCAAATAGGGAGGAACAAGCTCCATCAGTGTTGCCAAAATCATCATTACCGCTGCTGCGGTCATCTGGACGCGATATGGCTTTGCGTAGCTTAATAGCCGTGCGGCGACCTTCCCCTTGTCGGTACAAATCGAACAGATTTGCGTTCCCTCCAGAAGAGGCGTACCGCACTGAGTACATCGGCGTGGCAAATCCTTGACCGATGCGACCGGAATGTCCTCTTTGCCGGAAAGCGCTTTAATCAATTTGGAAGCGAATCCAAATTTCCCGGCAAAACTGGAAGTGTACCTGACTAAAGCGACAGGACCCTTCATCGTATCTGCGGTCACTGTTCCTCCCCCGATTGCTGAGACGACACGGCACTCGGTGATTTCCTCGACTCCAAGCTTCGTTAACGATTCTCCATCCGTCTGGTAGACGGTTACCGCATTCTCCGTAACGACGAGCCAGCGTTCGCCGGACTGGCCCTTCTCATCCACGTCTGCCATCGCCGTGAACAAAGGCTTCCCCTGCACCTTCGCCTCAATCGCTTGCGGAAGCTTTTCCAGAATGGACATGATCTCTTCTCTCCTTTAATTGAGCGCATCTGCCCTTCTACCGATTCGGCTGTCACTTCAGGGAGCGGGTTCTACGAACCGAGCAAGAGGCGGTGATTCTTTAACCTTATCCATCATATGGTAGATGGTAAAAAAACACCAAGGTAAAGAACCGTTAAAATAAAAAAAATCGAGGAAGACAAACATATGTTCTCCGTCGATTATTTTACCAAAAGCTATCAGACATGTAAACCATTATTTTCCTAATTCGTCACAAAGTTTCTTCTGCAGCAGTTAAAGCCAGCATCAAGACGAAGTCATGTTCCGGATAAAGTCTGGCATCCTTCGCATCATTCGCTCCTGATCCAACTCAAAATCATACTGTTCATAAAGGCTGTGAGCATCCTTCGTACCCAGAATTCCCATCAGATCCTTCAGCTCGTCGGACCGCACTATCGCCTCGATCAGCTTCTTACCAATATTCATGCCTCTGTACCGCTCATCGACAAATACGTCGCAAAGCCAATACATAGTGGCTCCATCCGTAACGATCCGGGCAAAGGCGACCTGCTGGTCCCCGATATAGGCTCCGTAACAGATCGAATTGTCGATGGACTTCATAATCCGCCCTTTGGACCGTTTGCTCGCCCAATAGCTGCGGGATAAGAAGCCGAGCACCGTATCCAGATGCAGCAGCGATTTATCATCGCTGATTCGAAGCTCTCCTGCGGGGCCGTCGTTCATTCGCAACCACCTTCCCGTACTATGATGTATAAGGCGTTCACGCCCAAAAAAGTAGTTACATTATAACACAGCTGCCTAAAAGTGGAACCTATTCTTTTGGCGAAGCCAGGGATACCAGCTGGTCCATCGAAACAGGGAATAACGGCCTGCTTATTTCCAGTATCGCTTTGGCGTAATCCTGGATCTCCTTCTGGGCGTCGTGCTCCAGCCGCTGATTCAGGAAATGGCATACGGCTTGAAGCGAAGCTGTCCAATACCAGCGGACATACATGCCGTAGGAAGGCAGGAACAGTCTGGCCTGTTCGGCACATACCCCCGAAGAGAGAGCCTCCTCGTATTTATGAATGCCCAGCTCGATATATTCCTTTAAATCCGCCGTCAGTTTAACCCCGCTCTCAGCCGGCAGTACCTCTCCGCTGCCCTGCTTGGAGTTCTCCGGTTTGCTTCGCCACTCCCCGGCTTGAGGTATATAAAAGGTCGGCTCTTCCGTAATATAACGGCGGCTCGATTCGTTCCACGCCTCCAGGCTGTTCCCCGTACCTTCCATATGTGCGGAGCCGATAACATACTTCCACCATTGCCGCGCCACCATCAGCGGAGCGTAAATCTCGAACTGCAGAATCACATGGCGAAACGGCGACGTGTGACTTTCCCTTGCCAAAAAGGCAATAAGCCGGATGTCTCTATCGCTCAGTGCCGAAGACTCCTTGGCATATGACACGCGAGCGGCATTGACTACGGACAAGTCGGATCCCATATGATTTACCAGCCTGACGTAGCCCTGGTCCAAAACTTGGCGAAACGTCATTATATCATCTCCTAATAACCGCCGAGCACCTCGGCTACAGCTTCTTTTTCATAAAAAAGGCTACTTCACCATCAACCATATCGCTGTTGGTGTATAAGGACAGATCGATTCCTTCCAGCTCAAAGCCGCAGTGCTTATAAAATTGAATCGCCGGAAAGTTCGTATTCTGTGTTTCCAGCACAACCGCCCTAAACTTGTGTTGTCTTGCAACGTCCGCAAGACGATTCATCAGCTCCGTGCCGATGCCGCTTCGCCTATGTTTATCGGACACTTGGAAGTTATGCAGCCATAGGGTATGATTCCAGTGCTGAGGCTCGGCAATGGCTGCGCCAACCAATTCGTCGTTAACATAGCAGCCCAGCGAGCAGCCTTGACGAATCATCTTGTCATACGACAGCAGCTCGTCGGGATCCGCCTCCCATTGTTTCCGGTAGGGCTCGTCCAAATCGATAAGCTCAACTCGGATCGTCGTTGTCAGCTCCGTCGCTTCTTTGGCAACCCGGTATTTCTTGGGGGACTCGTAGCCTGTTCCCTCGAGCCGGTCCCGCTCCTCCCGGCTGTAGCTTTGCAGCGGTCTTATGTCCATAAGTGTCTCTCCTTCATCCTTCCATTGGAGCCAAGCTACGGGTAGAGCTTAAAGGTCTCCTTCAACGTCGTATCCGTGCCGGAGTCCCATACGGAGCTCTTTTCGAACGTACCCTCCCGGAAAAATAACGGAAATCGCTCCTTAAACCAGTCCTGCATCGGCAATTCCAACGCTTGGTCCTTGTTTACCCACAACAGCTCGCCTTCCGGCGGATTGGGCAGCAGCTCCCCTTCAAACGAGGTAGCCAAGTAATTGAACACCATATACCGCAAATTATCGCCGGGATCGCAAAATTCAGTCAAGCCTTTGTACACGATCTCGGTTACCAGAAGACCGGTTTCTTCTTTTACTTCACGAATCGCCGCATCGACTATACTTTCCGGAAAATCGACTTTTCCGCCCGGAGCAATGTATCCTGGAAATCCTTTAGTATCGGGTCGGTTAATAAGAAGCACTTGCTCCCCATCCTGAATCATGCACATCGTCAACAGCTTGTACGTTACACCGGAAGACACGCCATTCCCTCCAATATCCGGAACCTCTCGATCCCTCACCGATCCATTGTATATGGAGAATTCGGGAGGAAAACAAGAAATCCTTCCATATTTTCTTTCTCTATTTTAGACTTTTTCCAGATCTATTCTAGCGATTCATTCAGGGCCAAATCATACTCGATAAGCCAGCAGTCTTTCCATATTCCTTCATGAAGCTCGCGCTCCCGCAGCAGCTTCTTTTTCCGGAAGCCGCATTTTTCATATACCCTTAACGCCCTGCCATTGCTCACTTGAGGATCCATGACGATCTTCCCGGCGTTGCGCTCATGCAGCAAGTAATCTATCATCGACTTCACGAGCAGCGTACCGATGCCTTGATTCCAGAACCGGACTTCTCCGATAAATTGATCCATACCGTAGACGCTGTCTACGAAATCCTCATATCCGTATTCCACTCGCTCTTCTTCCGTAATCAAATAAAACTGAATATAACCGATCGCTTGACCGTCGTATTCGATCATGCATCTCGTTTCCTCTTCATCATCGGTATAAAAGCTGTCCAGCACCATCGGCAGGTCGTGCGGACGGTCCCGTCCTTCGTAGAAAGCAAGGACCTCGGGGTCCGATAGCCATTTGACGAGCAGGCCGGCATCCTCTTCTTGAAGAAGCCGAACCTGCAGCCTCTCTCTTTGAAACAGGATCATTGCCATATCACCTCATTAAAATAGAAGAAAGGCTATTTATTTGCCGCTCTTGTACTTTTTATAATTCAAAAAGCATGTGATCAGAAACAGTACGGCCACGATCATAAATCCGTATTTCACCAAATTCGAGCTGGAAATCCATCCGGCAAAGACGAATGCAACGGCAGCAAGCAGATTAATAATGCTTACCACCAAATAGGGGGAATTCTTCATCGTGCGATACTCCTTTGTATTCTGTGCGGATGTCCGATCCATTTCCATCTTATCATACGGATCCGCCGGCTTGAACACCTGACAAAAAAAGCCTGATGCCGAAGCATTAGGCTTTTCTTTCGGATTTGTACGTATGCAGACCTTTTCTTTTGCGGGCGAAGGCGGATACGGCCCTTGCAGCCAGGCATACGCTTTCCGCTGCAATATGTATGTTATAGTACCGTGAACAAGCTCCTATAGCTTTCGCTTAGTGAATCTGGAATATGACCCACTTGTTTAATTCGACGGCATTTCTCTGAAACTCATCATCGTCCATCACAACATATTCATTCGAATCGGGATAACAAATGACATAATACGCTTTGTCTGTTTCTCTGAATAGCTTCTTGGCCATGTCTATGGCATATTGCTTCGTCAAATGAAATCCGCTCCCCCATTGTAAAAAGCTTAGTTGATACCGTCAAAAAGGCCCGCTTCCGCCTTACTTGGATACGATACCCCGCGTTCCCATGCCAGGACAAAGGACTCCAGCCTCCGGTTCTCAGGCAGCTCCCGCAGATCCCCGAAATATCTTTCAATGGCATAAATCTGGGATTGATGAGCGCGCAATGCTTCGGCTTTCATAGGCCAATCCTGCTCGGTATCGATAGTAACCGACGGCAGACGACCGCTTTGCAATAAAGTGTCCGAAGCGACATAATACAGCTTTTGTACCGATGGACATCGTCCGCTCAATACGGCGGCCGTTACGATTTTCGAAATCGTCATATGGTCCGGGTGAAAGTTGCCGCCATCCTCGGGAAAGGTAACCGCTACATCCGGCTTACAGTCGTTAAGATAGTCGATAACCCGGTTTACGAACGACGTTTCATCGACCTCCTTCAGCTTCCCGTCCGGGTAGCCCAGATGCGTCACCTCTTGAAGCCCGATGATGGCTGCGGCACGCTCCATCTCCTGTTCTCTCAGCGCACCAAGCTCTTCGTTGGACAAATGGCTTACTGCGCCATTCTTTTTCCCTGCATCGCCTCTCGTTGCCAAAAGCAGAATAGCGCGGTCGCCGGACCGTTGAAGCCGGCTGATCAAGCTGGCGCACAGAAACGTTTCGTCATCGGGGTGGGCGAATAAAAATGCTGCCGTTCGGCTCATCACAATCTCCTCCTCCCTTCTATTATATCAATAGATCACTCGGGAGATAAGAGTGCAGCGGCGAATAACCGGCCCGCCCGCACGAAGATTGCTAGAATCGCATATAGTATAACATGTCCACCGGAAAGGAGGCGTCATTATGTTTGCCAAGCAAAACTATGCGTTATGTAAACGATACATGAATAAAAAGGTTCGCATTACGACCGTTGACGGACAAAAAATCGAAGGAAAAATCGTCAAATTAGACCGGAACAAAGTATATATTCAGATGCAGCGCAAAACCGGCCGGAACAAAGCCACCGTGTCTTTCTTCCCTTTTATTCTGCCTCTAGTCTTGTTCGATTTACTGGTTATTGTGTTACTGGATAGCCGGCGCAGAATATTCTAATCCTGCGTTCTTGGTCCGTACATCCCTCTGACGGAGGGATTTTTTTTGCCCGGGGAATCCTCAAGCCGTTGCCGGCTGCTCCTTGGGTTGTGGATAAGGTTCTAGCTTACATAAGCCTGCCGGATACAAATCTGAGCTGTAATAATGAAACCCGCTCTTGAAAATCATTTCCTGTTCCTTATAGGAAAGCGGATGAAGCTCTTTACAAAGTATACAGTAGTACATTAGGCGCACCCCTTAATTCCTCGTTACTTCCAATTATCATTATTTTTATGAAGAAAATATGATCATTATGCCGATTTTTGTGAAATAATTGTAAAATTATGATGTCAAAATGTCTTGGCCGTCTCGTACTATGTCAATTCATCCATTTTCGACTCCAATGCTCATTAACGAAAGTATAGAGAAAGAAAATGATGAGGTTGCTAACGTTTTTCAAGTGTGATATATTACAAATAATTCCTATTGGAAAGGTGGTATTTATACATGAGTCAAGCAATTTCTGTACTAAATCAAGTCAATGAAGAGGTTCAAGCTCATCGAAAGTCCGAATACCCCATCAATCCTTTATTTTTGAACCGCTGGTCGCCTCGCTCCTACTCTTCCAAGCAAGTATCCGAGCAGGACGTGTATACGGTACTGGAAGCGGCTCATTGGGCACCTTCTTCCTTCAATGATCAGCCTTGGCGATTTATCGTGGCTCAAACGGAAGAGCAATTAAGCGTATTTCACGATTTTCTGAGCGAGTTCAACCGGTCTTGGGCTGAGAAGGCTCCTGTCCTCATCCTGGTTGCTTCGCAGAAAGTGAGAGACAACGGGGATCCGAACGGTGCCCACTCCTTCGACAGCGGTACCGCATGGGGCTATTTGGCGCTGCAAGCCAAGCTGCTTGGTTTGGCCACTCATGCCATCGGAGGGTTCGACAGGAACAAGGCTCGTACCTCGCTGAACGTACCTGACGATATCGAGCTTCACGCTGTAATCACACTTGGATATCAAGGAGATGCGGCAGACCTTCCCGAAGCTCTGCAAGCGCGCGAAATTCCGAATCAGCGTAAGCCTTTAAATGAAGTCGTTATTCAAGGCGGATTCTAATCTTCCGGCAGCGCCGGAGTTTTTTCCAGCAGCATCCATCCATGTAATGAGTGTAAAATAGATATCTCATCCGAACAATAGGTTGATAGAACCATGACTGTCGGCTTCCCGCAATACAGTTAAGCCTGTTCCGCGTAGGAACAGGCTTTTTTCCATATATAGAGGGACTCCCCGCAAGTATCTGATTGATTTCAAAGCCAATGCTCCCACTTTGCGGGCGGGATTAGTTTACGCTGATCATTCCGCCATCCTTGCTCGCCGTGCTTCTCTTAAGTGATTCAAGCAGCTTCGAATGACTCTCTTCTTGATGATTTGCTGCCGACTTAGCTCATCGCCATTACGAAACGCTTCGTCATGGAACGATTGCAGCAAAGCGTCCGCTGCGGCTGCCGAGGCCGCTTCCTCCTGCTGAAGCAAGTAATAGGCTGCGCGGTAAGCGTATACCTCGAATTGCCTCAAGAGGCTAACCTCCTGCTCCGTCTTCCGGATCCCACACACAGGAACGCTCATCATCCCGGGTATCCGCGCCAGCGCCCCTGACCTCTCTTCTCGTGCATTCAACCGATCATCCTCCCTGTAGCCCGCTCTCTCTTTCATTGTAGAAGCAGCTGTCGGCAAAACTTAGGAACATGTGTGGAAAAAGTGTGTAAAAGCCCATCTGTATCCCTGTTTCTGCTACAATGAACGAGTACAAACCGCATGGAGGACTATAGCTATGAGTCAATATTTCATCGCCGTCGTGGACGACGATTCCAATATTAGAGACATCGTGGAAGCTTATTTGCGCAAGGAGGGCTATCGAACCGTCGGACTAGGCTCCGCCGAAGCCGCATGGGACTTATGGAATACCGATACGCCCGATATGTGGATCTTGGACATCATGCTGCCCGGCATGAATGGATACGACTTTTGCCGGCAAATTCGCAATATAGCCGAGGTTCCGATTATCATGATCTCCGCGAAAGATGAAGAAGTGGATAAAATATTGGGCTTGGAGCTTGGAAGCGACGATTATCTTACCAAGCCGTTCAGCCCGCGTGAGTTGGTCGCCCGGGTCAAGCGCCTGTTTCATCGTTATGCCGGCTTCAAGGATATAGCTGCAAAGCCGACGATGGAAATCGGTAAAAAGCAGCAGCTTGAAATCGGAGACCTGCGCCTGTCTCTCGATGAAAGAAGAGTGTTCTGGTGCGGCAGCGAAACGGAGATGACCGTGAAGGAGTTCACCTTGCTCCAGACGATGGCCGAACAGCCGAACCGCGCCTTTTCCCGGGACGAGCTGCTCACATTGGTATGGGGGAACGATTATTTCGGCAGCGACAGGGCTATTGACGATTTGGTTAAGCGGCTGCGCCGCAAGCTGAGCGATCTTCCCATCGAAACGGTGTGGGGATACGGCTACCGTCTCCGTACAATGAAGGAGGAGGAATTACAATGAAACTGATGTACAGGCTCCATTTGTCCTTCGCCATTTTGCTTGTATGCATTCTAGCGCTGGCCGCAGCCGTTATCTACCCCCTGATGATGGAAACGTTAATTGACGGCCAGCGAAAAGAAATGCGCGAGCAAGGAACGCAGCTGATGCAGATTGTTCAGCTGCAGCCCTCGGTTGCTCTAAATACGCCCTACTCGACTCGCACGCCTTGGACGGAAACAGACCCTGTTGTTCCCAAAACCGAGTCCGCGCCGACCAAGCCTGAGCCTGCTCTTGCTGAATCTGCCGCTCAATTGATCCCCTCCGCTATCCAGCTGGATATCAAAACAAACGCGTTGCTGGTAGAACCGGATCAAAAGGTATCGTTCAGTACGCTGCCTCAAGATCAATCGTTGGAATGGGCCAATATCGTAAAGAAAAATATGACTACGGGCGGCGACGTCTGGCAAGGCTCCGACGACCAATACATCGTAGAGAAGCTGCAGGTGCACAATACAACAGCAACAGCAACAGCCGTATCCGCCGTTCCGGCATCCACCTTGGTATTAACGTCACCGCTCAGCAAAATCAAGCTCATGCAAATTGCGCTGTTCAAAAGAATGATGATTTTGTTATCCGCAGGCGGGCTGCTTGCCTACCTTCTCAGCGTGATCATTACACGGAAGCTCGTCACTCCTCTGATCATGCTTAGAAACGAATTGAAAAAAGTCGAGAACCGGTGGTTCTCCGACGTTCGGCTCGTGGAATCTCCCGGAGAAATCGGCGATGTGGCAAAGACGGTATTTCAGCTTGCCGGCGAGCTGGATAAGCATCAGCGGACGCAGAAGCAGTTTTTTCAAAACGCTTCCCACGAGCTCAAGACGCCTCTGATGTCCATCCAGGGGTACGCCGAAGGAATTCGGGACGGCATATTTACCGGAGAACAAGCGGACAAAGGGCTAGATGTTATCGTCAACGAATGTGACCGGCTGAAGAAAATCGTTACGGAAATGATCCTGCTGGCCAAGCTGGAAAGCGAGGACGGCTTGTTCCAGACGGCAGCCGTACCGGTCGAAGAGCTGGTGACGGAGACGATCGAGCGCATGAATCCGCTCCTGATGCAAAAAGGACTGAGCATTCAAGTGAAGAATGCCGCTCCGTCACTTCAGCCGCTGTTTATTGATGCGGACCGTGAAAAGCTGCTTCAAGCACTTATCAATATTGTCGGCAATGCGGCCAAATATGCTCAAGATACGATCCGCATCCAAATTACCCAGCATCACGATAAAGGAACTTGCCTTGAAATAGCCGACGATGGAGAAGGAATTCCGGAGGAGCTGCTGCCGCAGCTGTTTCAACGGTTTATGAAAGGGAAAAACGGAGATACCGGACTCGGTCTCGCCATCTCGCGAGCCATCGTGGAGCGCTGCCGCGGACAAATCTCCGCTTACAATCAGAAAGACGGCGGTGCGGCGTTCGTGCTTCATTTTCCCGCCAGCCAGGCAGTACCGCTGCATTGACTCTTATGAGCACAAAATGAAAAAGGATAGAGCTCAGAAGGTATCTGAACTCTATCCTTTTTATTATAGCTGGCTTGCATTCTGCTGCTTACCTTGCCAGCAGCTTTACGGAGTTTACTTGGCGATCCAGCCTCCGTCAATAACAAGCTCCGCTCCGGTAACGAATGAGGCCTCGTCAGACGCCAAGTATAGGACACCGTAGGCGATATCGTCCGCTGTTCCGAGACGAGGCAGCATGGTTTCCGCTTGAAACCAGCCTTTTACCTGCTCGTTGGCAATTTCCTTCACGGTCATAGGAGTTTCGATTACGCCAGGGTGAACGGAATTGACACGAATATAATCCTTGGCCAGCTCCGCTGCAGCTGATTTCGATAGAACCCGCAGCGCTCCTTTGGAGGCTGTATATCCGTTCGTACGGTTCATGGCCACGATTCCTGCGACAGACGAAATGTTCACGATCGAACCGCCGCCAGCTTTTCTCATTTCAGGTACTACCAGCTTCATTCCCAGAACGGCCCCGGTCAAATTGATATCCATGACTTTGTTCCAATTTTCCATCGTCAGGTTATCCAAGGTTTGGTCCGTGCTGATTCCGGCGTTATTGATCAGAATATCGATTTTGCCGAAGGCTTTTACGCCCTCCTCTATCACATGCTTCCAATCTTCCTCGGAAGCCACATTATGCTTAACGGCGATGGCCTGACCGCCCTCTGCTTGAATCTCTGCGACGACTTGCTCCAGCTTCTCCAGCTGCAAATCCGTTGCAACGACTTTAGCCCCCTCCCGGGCAAACAATCTGGCTTCAGCGGCTCCTTGTCCCATAGCAGCACCTGTAATGACAGCGACTTTTCCTTCTAAACGCGGCATATATCTTCATCCTTTCTGCAGTTGAATTGGGTCCGGTGATCGGACGCTATTCCTTAGAGAAGTGTGGTTTGGTTTTGCATCATGTTGTATAATCGACATAGTGTCGATATATTTATTATAGCTGATAGCGCAAAATGTACAACCAACACGTTTTCTGCAGATGTCGACTACTTGACATATGACCGTATAATGTCGATCATGTCGGGAAACTTAAACAAGGAGAATCGTTATGTCTACCCATAAACCGAAGCAAGATCCAAGAATAACCCGAACACATCAGCTCTTGCAGGATGCATTACTCGATCTGATCCGGGAGCGCGGCTTCGATAAACTTACCGTTCAACAGATTGCAGAACGTGCTACATTGAACAGAGCGACGTTTTATTTGCATTATCGCGACAAGCATGATTTGCTGCAGCAAGGTATGGATGAAGTTTTGCAGCAGCTGGTCAACAACATCCGCTCCCAAACGGAATCGGAACGGGTTGACTTCCGCAAGGACAAGCCGCACCCGACCTTTACCCGCATGTTCGAGCACATCCAACAGCATTCCAAGTACTATCAGGTTATACTGGCCGAACAGAAAATCCCGCATTTTATGACGCGTATGACTGAAGTGCTGTCCGACTTTGCTTCCGAAGGCATCTCGGCGGTGGAATCGGAGTCGGAAGCGTATCATCTTACCGTACCGAAGGAAATGGCGGTGCGCTATGCGGCCTCCGCCTTCCTTGGCGTGATCATATGGTGGCTGGAGCAGGATATGCCTTATTCGCCGAAGTATATGGCTGCCAATCTGATGAAGCTTGTCATCAAGGGCCCTTACTTAAATAGTCCGTTTCAATAAACTCTTCTCATCACAAAAAAATAGACATAATTTCATCCTCGTCTTGCATAGAATGAATATCATGTCCAAATAGGAACAAGCATGAGCCTATAGTGAGAAGGGGAGTTGATTGCGCGTGTGGGAAAGCGTATTAAAGAAGGAGCAATGGGAGATTCAGGTCGATCAGGATCATAAATCCATTCTGCTTCATGTTTCCACAAATGCAGCGAATAATGAGAAAATTTCGCTTCAATTGGATCAAGCCGAGCTCTTTGAGCTGCTGCATACATTCTTATCGATCAATCGGTCTTTTAATAATGAAACGATGTATTATGATGATTTGGCGGGAGACCATTCCTAGACCATCAATGGCTTCCATGAAAGGCCCGATGCGAATCGGGCTTTTTCCTTTACTGCAGCGCCTGGATGAACCTCGCCACCCCGTCATCGGAATTTGCCGCTATCACTTCATCGGCCAGCGTCTTTAATTGAGGCTGGGCGTTAGCCACCGCGATCTTTTTTCCCGCTGCCTGGAACAAGCCGATATCGTTCAGATTATCCCCGAACACAACAATGTCCTCCGGCTTACAGCCGACATGCTTCGCCCACAGGAGCAGCCCGTCCCTTTTATTCGCGTTGGGATGACTAATCTCCAGAAAATAATGATTCTCGATATAGGCATCGGGCATCAAATGAAGATGAACCCGTTCACCGTAATCTCTTTGGATGCAGTCTGCCAATGGCTGCAGTTCATCGATGGTTCCGATAAAAGTAAGCAGGAGCGTTCTGTATGAACCGGGACAAGCAAGCTCCATTAATTCATGGAACCTCTTGTCGTTCGGCCTGCTTGCGGCAAATTGCCGCTCCCCGCTTCGTATGAAAGGCTCGTGCAGCACTTTTTCGTTATCCATGTCATCCAGCGCGAAAAGTAACGGGCATAACAAATAGCCGGATTTGGCATAGCGGATCAAGTCATTGGTAATATCGGAATCCAAAAAAGCCCCGTCCAGCACACGGCATTCCAACGGGTCAAAGAGAAGCGCACCGTTATATAGAAGCAAAGGGTGCTTCCAAGGAATGGCGCCGGCCACCGAGTTTGAGCTGATATAGCTTCTCGCGGTAGCGTAGCTGATGATCATGCCTTTGCCAAGTGCCTCCTTAACTACATCGACTGCGAATGGAGACAGAGAAGCATCCGGTTGAAGCAGTGTTCCATCCAAGTCCGTAACGAGATAATGCTTGTTCATAACCGACCGTCCTCTATTCTTGATATGGAGAAAGATGGAGAAAGCCAGCGTCTACAAAGACACTGGCTTTGTTCTCTCGCTCTGCCGTTATTTCGGCGAAAGAGTCCTATACTACTTGATCAGCTGCTCGTATAAGGAAGCATACTGCTGGGCCGACTTGCGCCAGCTGAAGTCTTTTTTCTTCAGATTCGCCATCAGATTGCCCCAGGCTTCTTCTTCATGATACGTGGCAATGGCACGCTCCACCGTGTACAGCATGTCGTGGGCATTATAGTGGGCAAAGCTGAAGCCGGTGCCTTCCCCTGTCGATTCGTTATAAGGCTGCACCGTATCCTTCAGACCGCCTGTTTCGCGCACGATAGGTACGGAACGATATCTCATGGCGATCAGCTGGCCGATGCCGCATGGTTCAAACTGGGACGGCATAAGGAACAAATCGGAGCTTGCATAGATTTGCCGCGCCAAGCCTTCGTCGAACAAAATATTCGCAGACAGCTTGTCCGGATATTGATCGGCCGCCCAACGGAACAACTGCTCATACCGGTGCTCACCTGTCCCCAAGATGACCCACTGCGCGTCAAGAGCCATCAGCTCGGAGATTACCCGGTCGATTAGAGCAAGCCCCTTCTGTTCAACCAATCTCGTAACGAGCGCTATCATCGGAATGTCCTTGTTGACGGGGAGACCGAGCTTCTCCTGCAGCTTCACTTTGTTTTGCTGCTTCTTCACCAGGGAATCCCGATAATTCACCTCCAGATGAGGGTCGGTCATTGGATCGAATTCCGTGTAGTCGATGCCATTGACGATCCCGTGCAGCCTTTGGCTTTGGCTTCGCATCAGGCTGTCCAAATACTCGCCGTAAAACGGCGTTTGGATCTCCTCCGCATACGTCGGGCTGACCGTCGTAATAGCATCGGAATAAAGCAGGCCGCCCTTCATGAAGCTCCCACCGCCATACTGCTCCAGCGCATATCCGGTGAAATGCTCGTCACCCAATGCAAAGAAATCCTTGAACTGTTCTTTGGCGAAGACGCCTTGATATTTCAGGTTATGGACCGTCATCATAGTTTTCATATGCGCGTACTCCGGCTGATAACTGAAATGAGCGCGGTACAGCACCGGGATCATCCCCGCCTGCCAATCGTGGCAGTGAATGATGTCCGGCATGAAATCGATGTGCTGGATGGAATCCATGACAGCACGGCAAAAGTACGCGAATCGCTCGGCGTCATCCCCGTAGCCATAGCAGCCGCGGCGATGAAAGTAAAATTCGTTGTCGATGAAATAAAACGGAATGCCTTCGTGCTCGAGCTTCAAAATCCCGCAGTACAGCTTCCTCCAGCCCATTTCTAAAGTAAACGTGGCGACGGTCTCCATGGCTTGCGTATAAGCTGCCGGTATGTCTTCATACTTGGGGAGTATGACTCTGACGTCGATTCCTTGCTTGGCCAATTCCTTCGGCAGCGAACCTATTACGTCCGCCAAGCCTCCGGTCTTGGCAAAAGGTACGGCTTCCGATGCGGCAAATAACACTTTCATGGCTTCCTACCACTCCTTTATTTTTAGAGGTTGTTCAAAAAGTAGTCTTTTGATCACGGAGCAGGTCATGAAGTTATTTCGACATCGAATCTTCCGTTCACCTTCGACCCTACTTTTTGAACCCTCATTTTTATGCTTGTTGGGAGAAATCCCCCAACAAGCTGATTTCCTATTAGATTACTTTGGTTTTGGAAGCGATAAATGGTGCTTGTTTGTCACCGGTAAGCACCCGGCCTCTGCTGATGAATACGTCCTTATCCAGGATGGCATTTTCAATAATGACGTTTTCTTCAATTTCGCAGTTTTGCAGAATGATGCAATTTTTTACATAGGCGCCTTTGCGTATTTTGACACCGCGGAACAAGATGCTGTTCTCCACTTTGCCTTCGATCACGCAGCCGTTGGCAATCAATGAATTACGGGCATGCGCGTTGTCGGCGTATTTCGCCGGCGGCTCATCTTTTACCTTGGTATAAATAAGGTTCTTTTGGAAAAACAGCTCCCGCCAAACTTTCGGGTTCAGCATTTGCATGCTGTGCTTATAGTAGCTTTGAATCGTATTCACAATGCCGGTGTGACCGTCATGCAAATAACCGTACACGCTGAGCTTGTCGATATTCTTCATGATGCCGTCGCGAACGAGGTGATCATAGCCCTGCGCGAGGCACGATTCGACCATATCCAGCAGCAGCTCTTTGTGCATGACGAAAATTTCCATCGAAATGTTGTCGTTGCGCAGCCGTCCCGAGTGGTCCTCCATGACCGTAACTTGCCCGTCTTCCTTGACGGCCAATCGGCGGAACTTGGCGAATTCCTCTTCATCGGCACGCTTGTAGACGACGGTGATATCCGCATTTTTCTCCAGATGGTAATCCAGAACCTCATTCAAGTCGATGTTGCAGACGATGTGACTGCGGGAAATGACGACATAATCTTCGCGGGCGCGATAGAAGTAATCGCGGTGGCTGTAGAATTGGAACAAATCGCCGCGGGCCATGCCGGTTGTTTCGTGCAGAATGGCGGGCAAAATAAACAGTCCTCCGCGCTTGCGGTCCAAATCCCATTCCTTGCCGGAGCCGAGATGGTCCATCAGCGATCGGTACTTGTGCTGGGTAAACACGGCAACATTCTCGATTCCCGAGTTGACCATGTTGGACAGCGTAAAATCGATCAGCCGGTATCTCGCTCCGAACGGAACCGAGGCCACGCATCGGGAATAGGTCAATTCTTCCAATTCATCCGGCTCATTCACCAGATTGATAACGCCCATCATTCGCTTCATACGAGCTCACCCTTTCACGTTGGCCATCGTCGCCACACTGATGTTTTCGTTGCCGCCTATCAAGACGATGTGGGACTGGTCCTCCGGATCTCCGATGACGCAGCCGTCTTCCACAACCGTGTTTTCACCGATAATCGCTTTATATATTTTGACGTTGTTCCCGATACGCACATTCGGCATGATGACGGAATCTTTAATGAAGCTTCCCTCGCCTACCTGTACGCCGTAGAATAAAACGGAATGATCCACTTCACCAAATACGCAGCATCCTTCATTAACCAATGAACGGCGTATTTGTGCTGTCGGCGCTACATACTGCCCTGGCTGGCACGGATTCACGGAGTAAATTCTCCATTCCCGATCGTTTAAGTTGAACTGAGGTTCATTTTCCAGCAGGTCCATGTTGGCTTCCCACAAGCTCTCGATCGTGCCGACATCCTTCCAGTACCCTTCGAACGGGTAGGCATACATTTTCAAATTTTCCCGGAGCATGAGCGGAATGACGTCTTTTCCGAAGTCCTTGCTCGACTCCTCGTTGCTTTCATCCTTGGTCAAGTACGCCTTCAGCACTTGCCAGTTAAATATGTAAATGCCCATGGAGGCCAGATTGCTCTTCGGCTCCTTCGGCTTTTCCGCAAATTCGGTAATTCGTTCGCTATCGTCCGTGCTCATGATCCCGAAGCGGCTGGCTTCCTCCCACTTCACTTCGATCACGGCAATGGTCGCGTCCGCGCCCTTCTTTTTATGAAAATCCAGCATGAGATCATAGTCCATCTTGTAAATATGGTCGCCGGAAATAACGAGTACGTACTCGGGATCGAACTGTTCAATGAAGGAAATATTACGGTAAATCGCGTTCGCGGTCCCTTTGTACCAATCTCCTCCCTGCTGCTCCATATAAGGCGGAAGCACGGTCACTCCCCCGTTCTTCCGGTCAAGATCCCATGGCGTCCCAATGCCTATGTATGTATTAAGCACCAGAGGCTGATATTGAGTCAGCACACCCACCGTGTCTATCCCCGAATTCGTGCAATTGCTGAGCGTAAAATCGATAATCCGGTATTTGCCGCCAAAATGTACCGCCGGCTTCGCCAGCTTATTGGTCAATACCCCCAAACGCCGCCCTTCACCCCCTGCGAGCAGCATCGCTACACATTCTTTTTTGCGCATCGAACCTATCCCCTTTCTCTTTTTCCAGTAGTTGCTTTACGTCGGATCTTGACAGGCTTCAATACGACGGTTGCTAACGGAGGAATCGTAATATGCAGGCTGCACGGTTGAAAATGCCATGTAACGTTTTCCGTCTTCAGCTTTCCTGTATTCAGTTGTCCCGAGCCTCCATACACAGGAGTATCGCTGTTAAATAACTCCGAATATTCACCCGCAAACGGCACGCCAATCCGGTATTTTGCATGGGTTACCGGGGTGAAGTTGCATACGATAATAAGAAAATCCTTAGGGTCGTTCGATTGTCTGATAAAAGATACGATGCTCTGGTTGCGGTCGTGCGGATCAATCCAGGTGAAGCCTTCCGGCCGGTGATCAAGCTCCCAGAGTGACTTTTCCTGTAAATAAAGGCGGTTTAAATCGTGGACGTATTGGTGCATTCCCCGGTGACTGTCATAGCCAAGCATCTCCCAATCCAGATCTTCAAGATCCTTCCATTCGTCGAATTGCCCGAATTCGCCGCCCATGAACAGCAGCTTTTTCCCTGGATGGCCCATCATATAGCCGTAGAGCACTCTAAGATTGGCGAATTTTTGCCAGTAGTCACCCGGCATTTTGTTAAGAAGCGATTTTTTGCCGTGCACGACCTCGTCGTGAGATAACGGCAGTACGTAATTTTCGGAGTAGGTGTACATGAACGAGAACGTAAGCAGATTATGCCGGCCTTTGCGGAAGTAAGGATCGGTTTCCATATAGCGCAGCATATCGTTCATCCAACCCATGTTCCATTTGTAGTTAAAACCGAGACCTCCGTCATGAACCGGTGCGGTGACAAGCGGCCAGTCGCTGGAATCCTCCGCCATCATCAGTGCATGCGGGTAGTTGGAGAATACCGTGACGTTCAGCTTTTTCAAAAATTCGATGGCCTCGAGATTCTCGTCCCCTCCACGCGCATTCTTGACCCATTTCTCTCGCGGCTTGCCGAAATTCAAATACAGCAAGCTGGCAACGGCATCCACTCGCAAGCCGTCGATATGGAACATATCCATCCAGAACAACGCGTTGGAAATAAGGAAGCTGACGACCTCGGGCTTCGAGAAATCGAACGACAGCGTACCCCACTGCTCCTTCTCCGCCTGCGCCGGATCATTATACTCAAAGAGCGGTTGTCCGTCGAAATGGCGCAGGCCGTGATCGTCCTTGACGAAGTGACCCGGGACCCAGTCCATAATGACGCCAATGCCGTTCTGATGGCACCGGTCGACGAAATACATGAAATCTTTGGGCGTTCCGAAGCGGCTCGTCACCGAGTAGTAACCCGTAGCCTGATAGCCCCAGGAACGGTCGTACGGATGCTCTGCCAAGGGCATGAGCTCGATATGGGTATACCCCATATGGACTACATAATCGACCAGCTCATCGGCCAGCTCCCGATAGGTGTAGTATTCGTCCCCCGTCTTCTTCTTCCATGTTCCGGCATGAACCTCGTAAATATTCATCGGCTTGTCGTAAGGCGTCTGCCTTGCGGCCTGCTCCTGCCAAGCCTGGTCCTGCCACTCATAGCCTTCCAGCGAATAGACTCGCGATGCCGTTCCAGGCTTCAGCTCGGAATAGAAAGCATACGGATCTGCCTTCCATACCAGCGTCCCGTGGGATGTGACGATTTCGTACTTGTAATACTCGCCTTCCTTGACGTCGGGAACGAACAAGCTCCATACACCCCAAGTGCTGATTTTGCGAAGTACATGCTGGCTTCCGTTCCAGAAGTTGAAATCCCCTATAAGCCGTACTTCGCGAGCGTGCGGCGCCCAGACGGTAAACCGAACGCCAAGGGTTCCTTCATGTTCCGTAAAATGCGCTCCCAACACCCGGTAGCTTCGGAATAAATTTCCCTCATGGAACAGGTAAAGATCTTCCGGACCGGGGATTACGCTCATCATAGGTCATCCATCCCCTTATTGTTCAATTTTGCGGCCTCTATAAATCAAATACTACATCGGGCAGCAAATTCCTTTCCGCAAATTTTAAATTGTTTTGTAATTCTAAATTCGACCTCTTTTTCCATTCCAGGCAGGAGATTCCTAATCCACTTAGAATAACTTGTAGAAGACCATATCACAACTTTGACAACTGACATCGACATACTCGACGCAACAGTTGCAAGTACATGAGCTTGGAAAGGATGAAGAAAGTCACATGAACGACAAGGTAAAAGGATTGCTGCTTGGACTATCGCTAGGCACGCTGCTGACAGGAACGGTTGCCTATGCGAGCGGAACCCAGATTGAAGTATATTTTCAGAACATCAAATATATGTTTGACGGTTTTGAGAAAAAACCGGCCGAAGATCAAGGACAAGGCTTTATTTACAACGGCACCACGTATGTTCCTCTCCGGTTTGTGAGCGAAGCGCTTGGCAAGGAGGTTCAGTGGGACGGCGATACCCAGACTGCATGGATCGGGAGAAAAATCGACAGAAGCGCGGTTATCGCTACTTACCCGGGGGGCCAAGTGACCCGTGGCGATTATGAAACATATTTGGCCATCATCCAAATGGCCGATCCGCAGCAAAAAAGCGCAGAGCAAACCGACGCCTACAAGCAAAGTGTTATTAACCGCATTGCCGGCTCGCAAATCCTGCTCGACAAGCTAAGCGAAGAAGCGAAGGCGGCGATTCCTTCCGCGGTGGATGCGCAAATGAAAGGAGCCGCTAACTTCCTGCAATCGAACGCCGAAGAGATGAGCAAGCACGGCGTTACCGAGGAAGATATCCGACTGTATGTTCGCGATGGAGTTATTCTCGACAAGTGGCTGCAGTCGTTTACTGACGAAGCCGGACTTAGAGCCGCTTACGATAAAATGGTTGCCGCTAATGATGAGAGTGTCGTGAAGGCTTCGGTCCGCCATATTCTCATTATGAACACGGATAAAGATAAAAAACCGCGCACCAAGGAAGCCGTGGCCCAAATCGTGAAAGAAGTGCAGGACAAGCTTCGGAACGGCGAAGATTTCGCAGTGCTGGCGAAGCAGTATTCGGAGGATATGGGCTCGAAGGATAACGGAGGCCTATATAAGGATGAGCCGATAACCCGTTGGGTGGAAGCGTTCAAGAAGGCCGCCCATACGCTTGCGCTGAATACCGCCAGCGATCCGATTGAGACGGAATACGGCACCCATATTATGCGCGTGGAAGCGCGGGATTTCATCCCCTATGCGCAATTTAACGATACCCAGCTGGCGGAGACCATCATGGACTCTCATTACCAGCAGTTTATGAATAGCGAGCTGCCTTCCCTCCTGCAAATCGTGGAAATACCGAAATAACGGCTTGCGCTTAAGAACTCCTGCAAAGTAAAGCCTTGGCTTGGGAATCAATCCGAATCCATTGCTTATATTGGTAAGAAAGACCGGCGGTCTCCCTCCGGTCTCTTCGTCATGGCATTGCACGTGCAATTAGTGTAAAATGTGGTAGATGTATATTGACAGAAAGAAGGTACCCGAATTCATGTTTGCTGCACACGATTGGAAGGATTACGAATTAATCGATACAGGGGATGGAGAAAAACTGGAGCGCTGGGGCAACATTGTGCTCCGCCGGCCGGACCCGCAGATCATTTGGCCGCTGCCTAAAGAGACAGGCCAATGGCGGGGCGCCGACGCTCACTATCATAGAAGCTCCAGCGGCGGCGGCCAGTGGGAGTACAAGAAGGAAATTCCGGAGCGTTGGACGATTTCGTACGACAAGCTGTCGTTCCACATTAAGCCTACCAGCTTCAAGCATACCGGTCTGTTTCCTGAGCAAGCCGCCAACTGGAGATGGATGATCGACAAAATTCAAGGCTCAGGCCGCAAGATCAAGGTGCTGAACCTGTTCGCCTATACCGGCGGGGCAAGCGTCGCTTGCGCCTATGCCGGAGCGGAAGTATGCCACGTTGACGCATCCAAAGGGGTCGTTCAATGGGCCAAGGATAACCTGCAGCTGTCGGGTCTCGGAGATCGTCCCGTTCGCTTCATCACGGACGACGTATTCAAGTTCGTCCAGCGCGAGCAGCGTCGCGGAAGCAAGTACGACGCTATCATCATGGACCCTCCTTCCTACGGCCGGGGCCCGAACGGAGAGACGTGGAAGCTCGAGACGAATCTGTATCCGTTCGTGGAGTCCTGCATGCAGATCATGTCGGACAGGCCTTTGTTCATGCTGATCAACTCGTATACGACGGGAATTTCCGCTACGGTATTGAAAAATATTTTGGCCATGTCGATGGGCAGATCCTACGGCGGTCAAATTACTTGCGGAGAGATCGGCTTGCCGATCACCGCATCCAAGCTGATGCTGCCATGCGGCATTTTGGGTCGTTGGGAGGCGTAGCCGATGGCGCCGGCCTCTCTTCCTTCCGTTCCCGTGCTGTATGAGGACAATCATATCATCGTCGTCGTCAAGCCGGTCAATGTTCCGACGCAGGAGGACAACTCCCACGATCCCGATCTGCTTACGATGATAAAGCAGGACCTGAAGCACCGGCATCACAAGCCGGGCAACGTGTATTTGGGGCTCGTCCACCGCCTGGACCGTCCGGTAGGCGGCGTGATGGTATTCGCCAAAACGTCGAAGGCCGCTTCCCGGCTGTCCGATGCGGTTCGTACCCGGTCCATCCGCAAGGTTTATACGGCGGTGATCAACGGCAAGCCGAAGCAGCCGCAGGGCACCTTGACCCACTACTTGCTCAAGGATCCGAAGACGAATATGGTTTCGGTCGTACCGCCGAACAAACCCGGCGCTAAAGATGCCGTTCTTGATTACCAGGTGCTCGATCATCAAGAAGGGCTCTCGCTAGTACAAGTCGAGCTGCATACAGGCAGACCGCATCAAATCCGCGTGCAGTTCGCCGCTATCGGCTGTCCGCTCGTAGGGGATCAGCGGTACGGAGCACATTTGACCAAGCCGGGACAGCAGATCGCCCTTTGGTCAACGGAGCTCAGCTTCGAGCATCCTACGACGAAAGAAACGCTTCGCTTCAGCTCCAAGCCGCCTAAAGCTTACCCGTGGTTTCTGTGGGCCGAACGAATGCAGCTGCAATGAGAAAACTATGCTCCGCAGCCCCATAGCGGAAAAAAAGCCTAACGACAGCCTTTTCGGCTTCGTTAGGCTTTTTCAATTCGACAATCCATTTCGACGAATAGCGGCAAAAGGCTCCAAATTATTCACGAGCTCATCGGCTTCAGCCTGTCACCCTCCGTAAACCACAGCCGATAGCTGATCAAGCTCAGCACAATGCTTGTCAGCGCAGCCGACGACACCAGCGCAAACATAATGAGGATCTGGTATCGGACCGCTTCAACCGGGTTCGCGCCCGCCACGATCATCCCGGTCATCATGCCGGGCAGCTGTACGAGTCCTACCGTCTTCATTCCATCGATGGTAGGAATCATGCTCGCTTTGACCGAGCGCTTCAATGGCTCATGAATCGCTTGACGCGTCGTCGCTCCAAGCGACAGCAGCGCCTCGATCTCTCCTTTGGAGGCGTCCACCTCCCGTATCATTTGGTTAATGAACAGCCCGGAAACGATCATGGCGCTCCCTATGGTAATCCCGCTCATTGGGATAATATATTGAGGCGTCGTTTCGATGATCCGCAGCCCAAGCAGCAGTGCCATAGTCGACGCTTCGGTGATCGTAATGGCGATGGCGATTCTCCAGCGGATGCCCTGAAGCCCCTTCCCTCTGCTCCCTGCATTCCATGAGGCTACGGCAATCATGGAGCATAAAATAAGAAGAAGAAAAACAGGATTTCGCGCGTTAAACACAAATTGCAAAACATAGCCTATCAACAGCAGCTGAACGGCGGAACGTACCGTGCCTATCGCAATCTCCTTGCTGAGGCCAAGCTTTTGCCACATGGATATAAGGATAGTAATCGCAATAAATAGCAGAGTCAATATTAGTGCCGTATTGGACATGCCGCTCTCTTCCTTCCTGTTCCGTACCCCGACGGTTATTCATCGTCCCGCGGAATGAACTGCCTGGCCGCCTCCGTCACCGGCTGGTTGAAGAAAATACTCGTTTCGCTGTTCTCCATCAGCGTATGCTCAGCCATAAACCATACCCGGTCACTGGTGTGACGCGCTTGCTCCAGATCGTGAGTCACCCAAATCATAGCGGTCCCTTCGTTCCGATGCCACGCAAGCAGCGTCTGTTCTACAGCCTGCTTGCTGTGCAAATCCAGGGATGCCGTGATCTCGTCCAGCAGCAGCAGCTCCGGCCTGAGAAGCAGTGAGCGAACGAGCGCCACGCGCTGCTTCTCTCCTCCGGACAGGTCGGATGCACGCTTGCCCCAATTCATGCTGCCAAGTCCTACGTCTTGGAGCAGCTTGTGAGCCAAGGCTTCCTCGAATGGCTGCCGATGAAGCTGGCTTACCGCCCGCAAATTATCCTCTACGCTGCCGGGGAGCATGACGGCGTGCTGGGCCACATAGCAAACCTGCTTCCTCCACTCCTGGGGCGTCCACTGCTGCTGGCTCCTCTCCTTGAACCATACCGTCCCCTCGTCGGCTGCATCCAGCATGCCGATAATTCGCAGCAGCGTGCTTTTCCCTTGTCCGGACAAGCCTAACAGAGCTACGATGGAAGGCTCCATGATTTGAGCGTTAACATCGGCAAATAATAGGCGCTGCTCCTCCTGTTGGCGAATCTTTTTCTCCAGCTTCCGAATTTCCAGTAACATGTATCGTTCACATCCCGATTCCCTCTGTTCAATAGTGTCCGCACCCTTGCGTCCGTTTGACGACTTGTCTATTATAGCGCATTTCCAACACTTGGTGCATGAGAAGTTGAATACGACTCAAACTGCGGCGGATAGGGTAATGATATAATAATCCGACGATTCGTCAGAAGACTTCCCAAGCTTAGGAGGAACAAGCGATGGCTAATGATAAGAGAAACTTGATAGAGGATTTGTTGTGTTTAAGAGTCAAATGGAACCCCGGCAGCGAATATCCCCTGAAAGCGCAGGCAGCCTGGCTAGAGGCCGTGGAACGCGCGGTGGAAGCGGAATCTAAAGTGGAACGGCTTCTCCAATCCATAACCGAAAAAGATAGGGAGATTGAACGGTTACGCAGCCTGGTTCATGGTGTGCCCGGGAGCTGAGCTTCTTTGGGAGCCGAATGGCCATCGAGCCGACCGAACCGCCCAGCGATAGCGGCAGCCGAACAAGATTCAGTTCATGACGTATCTCCCACAACAGAAAAAACACCCAAGCCTTTGCCCGGATCCGAACGACCGCACGAAGGCTTGAGTGTTGCTTGGCAAGGAGTTATACGGCACACGCGCTTGCTCTCTCTGCCGCATCCACTGTATGTTTGAGCAGCGTGGCAATCGTCACAGGACCGACTCCTGCAGGGACCGGTGTTATGGCGCTCGCCCTGCCAAGACAAGCGTCATAGTCGACATCCCCGACGTTACCCGGATTATACCCGGCATCCATGACGACCGCGCCCGGTTTGATCCAATCGCCCTGAACGAATTTCGGCTTGCCGACGGCAGCCACAACGATGTCCGCCTGCTTGACGATATCAGCCAAGCCGTTCGTTTTGGAATGGCATATCGTCACCGTCGCGTTCCGGTTAAGCAGCATAAGAGATACGGGCTTGCCTAGAATAGGGCTTCTTCCGATGACGACGGCATGCTTTCCTTCCAACGGCAGCTGATACGCATCCAAGATAGCCAGTATTGCCGCTGGCGTACACGATGGATACAGACCGAAACCGAAAGCGGTCTGGGCGAAGCCCAGCGTTGTGACCCCGTCCACATCCTTCTCGATAGCAATAGCCTCAAAAGCCGCCCGCTCGTCAATGTGATGCGGTACGGGATGCTGAAGCAATATGCCGTGCACGGTCGGATCTGCATTGAGCTCCCTTATTACTGCGAGCAGCTGCTCGGTGGTTGTTTCCCCGCTCATCTGAATCCGTTTGGATTCCATGCCAAGCCGTCTGCAGGCGTTGCCTTTCATTCGGACGTACGTTTCAGAGGCAGGATCATCGCCTACCAGCACCGTAGCCAAGCACGGAGTTATCCCCTTGTCCGTCAACCGGGCGATTCGCTCCTTCAGCTCCTCTTTGATTTCGCTTGCTACACTCGCGCCATCCAAAATCATGCTATTAGTTTCCATAACCATCCATCCTCTCGGCTTGAGTAATGTAAAAACGCAAAAAGGCAAGGGATACGATCCCTTACCTTTGCCCAGGCGTACGGCTAATGTTTCTATGTGCTCCCTCATGGTTACCCATGTTCCGCCAGTTACACATAGCTTATGTACGTATATCATAACGCTATTTTCAATCAAGATCAACTAGGCGTTCGCAACTTTCCCCAATAAATATACCAGTACCTGCTGATTGTGGGAGGAAATCCGGCTTAAATAATTTTGCAGGAAATGATCCCGAATCTCTTTTCCGCGCTGGCATTCGGTCTTCCCTTTGTCCGTTACCTGCACCCAGACGATACGACGGTCCTTCTCATCGCGCTCCCGCGTGATCAGCTCCGCCTTCTCCATCCGGTCGAGCAACGTTGTAATGGCGGCCGGCGTCGTAGCCAAAAACTCAATGAAATCGGAAGGCTTCATTCGCTCGTGTCCCGATAGCAGCTCCAATACGGTCAATTGTCCTTCCGTCAACGTTGGCGCGAGCTCCGTCTCCATATGATTGCGCAAATCTTTGGATAGCTTCCACCATAGCTTAGCAAATTCGTGAGTAACCACAATTCATCACTCCTGCATCTACTTTTATTGCCTTCGTCCGCACTTGCTCCAAGATCGGTAGTACCGTCACCATCTGTGCTGTTACTAATATTATACCACTGACAGCCCAAGGTTTAAAGGTTAACGCTATAAATATTTTAAGACATTAATCGATAAAAAACAGGCACATTAGACCTCATTCAACATATATTGCATTATGGGCACATGAGGATCGGCGGAGCTTGTCAATTCATGCGAAGGAGCGATGCGGTAATGGAAGCGTGGAAGCAGATGATCGGAGAGAAAGCGCTGCAGAAGGGCATAATAAACGACCCACAATGGCTGGAGAGGCTTGATGATTCCATGCCAGTGTGGGCCGTCCTTGAAATGTTCATCCAATTAATAGAAAAAATGGAGCCTAACTACAACAGCTACGATTAATCCACCTTCAGCAGGTCGACGATCAAATCGGTCTTAGGCACTGAAATGACTTGTCTGCCTGTAGATTTGCGCTGCTCGATCGGTGTAGCTTCGGACGAGAAGGACATTCTCTCTCCGCTCTGCAGAACGGCCGTAAGCAGCAGCTCCTCCTTGACGGTATACGCCTTGATAAGGACGTCGCCGTTCGGTCTTACCCGTTTGCCTTCCCGGAACTCGAACGTGAAAATTCCTTTACCTCCCCGGCCTTGAACCGGATAATCCAGTATGAGAGAGCGCTTAGCATAGCCAAGGTCGGAAATGACGAGAAGCTCTCCTTCCTCACCTTGAATCCATTCGGCACTGACAACCTCATCGTCGTCCTTCAGCTGAATGCCGCGAACGCCGCCGGCTGCTCGTCCCATTGGATTAACCTCATCTTCCCTGAACCGGATCGCCATCCCCTGCTTCGTCACCAGCAAAATATCCTGGTCGTTCGTACTCACGCGCACATCGATGATCGCGTCATTCTCCCCTACTTTACAAGCGACGATACCGTTCGAACGATTCGTCATATATTCCTTCAGCTCAGTACGCTTCACCTGTCCGCGCTTGCTGACGAAAACAAGCGATTTGCCCGGATCGTCAAAGTCGCGAAGCGGAATGACGTTCACAATACGGTCATCCTTCGGAATCGGAATGACATTGACGATCGCCGTTCCGTTCTCTTTCCACTTGTACTCGGGAGCCTGATGTACCGGAAGCAGATAGTACTGGCCTTTCTGCGTAAAGATCAGCAGGTTGTCGAGCGTATTGACCTCCAGCAGATATCGGACGTAGTCGCCCTCCTTGAGGCCGGTCTTCTCCAGCTCGCCGCCCGAACGGGTGAACGAGAGCTTGCTTGTCCGCTTAATGTACCCTTCATTGGACAAGGTGACGAAGACGTCCTCCGCCGTTATCATGACCTCGAGATTTACCTTCAGCTCTTCCACTTCGTCCTGAATATCCGAACGGCGGTCCACTCCGTACTTACTGCGAATGCCGGACATTTCATCTTTGATAACACCCATCAGCTTCTTCTCGCTGCTCAAAATACCGCGCAGGTAAGTGATCGTCTTCTGCACATCCTTCAATTCCTTCTCGATGGAATGAATCTCAAGATTGGTCAGCCGGTACAGCTGCAGCGTAAGAATGGCGTCCGCTTGACGCTCGGTAAAGCCGAACTGTGCAACCAAGTTGTTTTGCGCATCCTGGCGATTTTTGGACGCTTTGATCGCCGCGATGACTTCGTCCAATATGTTAAGCGCTTTGGCCAAGCCCTCCAACACGTGAGCCCGATCCTCCGCCTTGTCCAGCTCATACTGGGAGCGGTAGGTCACCACTTCTTTCTGATGCGCTATATAGGCTTGAAGAATTTCTTTGACGCCAAGCTGCCGAGGCGTCTTGTTGACGATAGCCACCATGTTGAAGTTATAGGTGACTTGAAGGTCCGTCTTCTTGAACAAATAAGCCAATATGCCTTGGGCGTCGGCATCCTTCTTAAGCTCTACAACGATTCGAAGCCCGTTGCGTCCGCTTTCGTCACGGACAACGGCAATGCCCTCGATCTTCTTCTCGAGACGGATGTTCTCCATCGCGGTAACAAGCCGCGCTTTGACAACCTGATACGGAATCTCGGTAATGACGATTTGCTGAGCGCCGCCGCGCACCGTCTCAATCTCCGTACGGGCACGGATATAAATGCGGCCTTTGCCGGTACGGAACGCTTCCCGAATACCGTCCGAGCCCATAATGATGCCGCCCGTAGGGAAGTCCGGCCCCTTGATAATCTGCATCAGCTCGTCGAGCTCCATCTCGGGCCGTTCCATCAAGGCAATACAGCCGTCGATGACTTCTCGCAGGTTATGCGTCGGAATTTCCGTCGCGAAGCCGGATGAAATCCCGCTTACTCCGTTCACAAGCAGGTTCGGATAACGGGAAGGCAGCACTACCGGCTCCTTCGTCGTGTTATCGAAATTATCTTTAAACTGCACGGTGCGCTTCTCAATATCGCGCAGCAGCTCCATCGCGATTTCCGATAAGCGGGCTTCGGTGTAGCGCATCGCGGCTGCAGGATCGTCGTCCTGCGAGCCCCAGTTGCCGTGACCGTCGATCAGCACATGCCCCATCTTCCACGGCTGCGCCATCCGGACCATGCCCTCATAAATCGAAGAGTCGCCGTGCGGGTGATAGTTACCCATCACGTCGCCGACGGTTTTGGCCGATTTCCGGTATGGCTTATCGGGCGTATTGCCGGCATCGTACATGGCGTACAATATACGCCGCTGTACCGGCTTCAAGCCATCCCGCACATCGGGAATCGCGCGGTCTTGAATAATATATTTGGAGTAGCGACCGAACCGGTCGCCAACCACTTCTTCTAGAAATGCAGGTAAAAAGCTTTCCAATATCGTCACGTTTCATCTACTCCTCGAACTCGGTGAAGTCGACATTCTCGATAATCCAGCGCTTCCGCGGGTCAACCTTGTCCCCCATCAGCGTAGATACACGCCGTTCGGCTTTGGCCGCGTCCTCAATCTGTACCTGCAGCAGCGTTCGGGTAGCCGGATCCATCGTCGTCTCCCACAGCTGGTCCGGGTTCATCTCACCCAAGCCTTTATAACGCTGCAGCTCGACGTTCTTACCCAGCTCCTTGTTAAGCGCTTGAAGCTGCTCATCCGTCCAGGCATACCGGATCGAGCTGTTTTTGCCGGCTTTCTTCGTTACCTTATAGAGCGGCGGCTGGGCGATATATACTTTGCCCGAGTCGATCAGCGGCTTCATATAGCGGTAAAAGAAGGTCAGCAGCAGCACTTGGATATGCGCGCCGTCCGTATCGGCGTCCGTCATAATGATAATCTTCGCGTAATTGCTTTCGGACGCGTCAAATTCGGGACCGACTCCCGCACCGATGGCGGAAATGATCGCCTTGTACTCGTCGTTCTTCATAATATCGATCAGCTTCGCCTTCTCGGGATTCATCGGCTTCCCTTTCAAAGGCAAAATAGCCTGGTGCTTCGAATCGCGCCCCTGCTTGGCCGAGCCGCCTGCGGAATCTCCCTCAACGATAAACAACTCGTTTCGCGAGTAATCCTTGGATTGAGCCGGAGTCAGCTTGCCGCCCAGGTTTGAGCTCTCGCTCCTGCCCTTC
Source organism: Paenibacillus sp. NPDC056579 (assembly GCF_042793215.1). Taxonomy (NCBI): domain Bacteria; kingdom Bacillati; phylum Bacillota; class Bacilli; order Caryophanales; family Paenibacillaceae; genus Paenibacillus; species Paenibacillus sp. NPDC056579. The sequence goes on along the minus strand of NZ_JBHTVD010000001.1, from coordinate 165,561 downwards.
TTCCCGCTCCGCACTTCTTCGCGGGCTTTGCGTGCCGCTTCTCTCGCTTTGGCGGATTGGACCGCCTTCTTCATTATCATTTGGGCGACCTGCGGGTTTTCCTCCAGGAACACGGCCATTTTATCCGATACGACCGAATCGACGACACTGCGCGCCGAAGCGCTGCCGAGCTGGTCCTTCGTCTGGCCGACGAATTCGACTTCACCCATTTTGATGTTAATGACGGCCATCATGCCTTCCCGCAAATCCTGGCCGTCCAAATTTTTGTCCTTTTCCTTCAAAATCCCGGTTTTCCGGGCATAATCGTTCATTACCCGCGTATAGGCGGTCTTAAATCCGGTCTCATGCGTTCCGCCGCCGCGGGTCGGAATCGAGTTGACGAACGAAACGATCGTTTCGGTATAGCCGTCGTTGTACTGCAGCGCCACTTCGACTTCGATCTCGTCCTTCTCCGCCGTGTAATGGATTACGTCATGCAGTACCGTCTTCTCCTCGTTCAAAAACCGGACGAATTGGCTTGCGCCGCCTTCGTAGAGGAATACCTCCTGCTTGTCCGTCCGCTCGTCCTTAATCGTCACCTGGAGACCGGAGTTCAGAAAAGCGATCTCTTGTAAGCGCTCCAGCAGCGTATCGTAGTTTACGGCAATGCCGCCCTGGAACACTCTTTTATCCGGCTTGAACGTTACCTTGGTTCCGGTCTGACGCGTATTCCCTATGACTTCAAGCCCTGTAACCGGCTCGCCGACATGCTCGACTCCGTTATCATCCACCCCATATTCGAACCGCTGACGGTGAGTTTTGCCGTCCCGGTAAATCGTAACCTCCAGCCATTCGGACAGCGCATTCGTAACCGAAGCGCCTACGCCGTGCAGTCCCCCGGACTTCTTGTAGCCTCCGCCGCCGAACTTGCCTCCCGCGTGCAATATCGTAAAGACGACTTGCGGCGTAGGGATGCCCATCTTGTGCATCCCCGTCGGTATGCCGCGGCCGTTGTCATAGACGGTAATCGATTGATCCTTATGAATGGTCACATCGATTTTGTTGCAAAACTTGGCCAAATGCTCGTCGACCGCGTTGTCCACAATCTCCCATACCAAGTGGTGCAAGCCCGACGTGCTGGTGCTTCCTATGTACATGCCCGGTCTTTTGCGGACCGCAACCAGGCCTTCGAGTACTTGTATATCGTCAGCGTCGTAATCCGAACGCGTGGTCGCAGCGGCATCAAATACATCTACCTGATCAGCCATTGAAGACCCCCCTTTACCTGCAAAGCTTATGTTCTAGTGAGTTATACTGTGCATTATATCATCTCGCACCGTTAGTTCAATATATCTTTTTTCGTGAATACCGTAAAGGAGACGATTACCGAAGCAAGTCCCCAGACGGTCAGAACAGCGAGCGAGAACGGCAAATCCATTCCTTTGATCGGCGGCAAGCTGCCCGTCAAATAGTCGGTCAGCCGCAGGTTGACCATGAACAAATATTTGGCCGCCTCCCAAGACGAGACCATGTTGGTCAAGATCGTTCCCGAAATTAACACCGCGAGCATCAGTCCCATTCCCGCCGCCGTACTGCGGATCAATACGGAAACCATAAGCGACATGACCGCGACGATAAGAGCGGAATACCAGACAAGCCCGAATTCCATGATCAAATACAGCCATTGATCTACCGCACGGACATAGGAGGTGTCGACCTCGGTTCCGACGATCTGGAAGCCGAAGAAGACGGGCATATCCCATCCGCCGTATCCGAACACGATCCCGGATATCAAATAACAGAGGAGCGCCGTACAGGTCACGATTAACGAAGTAAATAAAACGATACTGATCAGCTTGCTCATCAAGATTTTCCATCGTCCGACCGGCCTTGTCAAGAGCAGCTTGATCGTCCCCGTCGAATGCTCGGAGGATACCAGGTCCGAAGCGATGACCATAACCATCAGCGGAATAAAGAGGCCGACGGCATTTTTAATGAATTCTCTTGTAAAGGTTACCCCGTTAGGAGCCGCAGGATTCACATCTTTATCCAAATAATATTGCGCAAGCATGACCTCAACCCGGCGAAATTGCTTCCATTCCTCCGGAACGCGGGCGCTCCCGATGCTTCGGGTATAGTCGACAATTTTCTGTCTTTGCTCCGCGCGCCAATCCGAAGTGCCGAACTGCTTCAGATTGTTTTCCGCCACTTTCATTTGCGCATAAGTAAACATGGGGATAAGAGCCGTCAAAATTAGCAAAACGACGAGAAGCCGCTTCTTTTTGATGATTTTGATGCACTCGTTTTTGACCAGCGGGTATAGACTAACCAATGCGTTTCCCCTCCGTTAGGCTTAAAAATAAATCTTCCAGCGTCGGACTTTTCGTCTCTACTCCATACAGCTGAATTCCCGCTTCGACCAGCTGACGGGTTACAACCGGTACCGTCTCCGGATTCAGCTGCGTGACGATATCATGCACTTCTTGCGAGGAATCGCTGCTGTCATACTCTTCCGCCTTATGGCTTACATCAAGAACGACCACATCATTCTGCGCATTAAGCAGCTCCAGCGCCCGTTCCTTCGGAGAAATGCGCCACACGACCCGGCTTGCGGACTCGTCAATCAAGGCGTCGACCTCGCCGACCTTGATCACTTGCCCGTGGCTGATGATCGCAACCCTGTCGCACATTTGTTGAATTTCACTCAACAGATGGCTCGACACGAACAGGCTTAATCCGGTCTGTGCCAGCTCTTGGATAAACATCCGCATCTCCTTGATCCCTTGCGGATCCAAGCCGTTTGTAGGCTCATCCAAGATGAGCAGCTTCGGACGGTTCAGCAGCGCCTGCGCGATGCCTAAACGTTGACGCATCCCGAGAGAATAGGTTTTGACTGTATCGTGGATACGCGCATCCATCCCGACGATCTTGACAACCTCCTGAATCCGCTCCTCATTGATCCCCGGCAGCATGCGGGCAAAATGCTCGAGGTTTTCCCACCCGCTCAAATACGAATAGAGCTCCGGATTTTCAACGATACACCCTACGTACTGCATCGCTTCGTTGTGCTGCTTGTGAACGTCGTACCCGCATATCGTAATGGTGCCTTCCGTCGGTGCGATGAGATCGACCAGCATGCGGATCGTGGTCGTTTTGCCGGAGCCGTTGGGACCGAGAAAGCCGAATATTTCGCCTGCATACACCTCGAAGGAAATGCCTTTTATAATCTCTTTCTTTTTGATCGTTTTCTTCACATTGTGGACAGACAATACAACTTCCGGATGGCTTCCCATAATCCTTCTCTCCTTTGTCTGCTGCGATTTATTTCACAACCTGGACGACGCGCTCGGCGATTCGTTCGTAACCGTCCTGATTCGGGTGAAAATGATCCGTGTACAAGTATTTGTTCAGGTTCAGCTCGAACAGATCGTAGGTCGGTATCAGCACCATATTCGGGTATTTATTGATCATTTCGAACGCAGCCGTATTCCACTTCTGAATGAGCAGCGAGCCTTCCCTTTTCTCATCCAAGTCAAGGAACGGATGATACAAGCCGACGTAGGCAATAACGGCATTCGGATTGGCTTTGGCCACCGTATCCAATATTTGACCGAGCCTCTTCAGCGCCTCCGGCACACGGCCCGCCGCCGCTGCGGGATTAAAGCCCTCCTCGTTTTGCCCGTTGAATATGCCTTGTCCACCCTCGAATAAATCGTTGCCTCCGATCGTCAGAAGAACTAGATCTGCTTGGGCGATCGATTTGCCGATATCCTGTTTCGCATCCATATCCTTCAGCACATCGTAGGTACGGAATCCGGGAATGGCGAAGTTGTTGAGGACGAATACCGGCTTTCCGAATTGCTTTCCAAGCATCTCCTTCACCTGGCCGACATACCCTCGACCTGACAGATCGCCGGTGCCTGCCGTTAACGAATCGCCCAATGCCACAATCTGAATTTTCTCTTTATCGGCGAATGAGGTTTTCACCGGCTTCACCGTTTCTTGAGGCGCTGCCGCGACATCCGGATTGACTGCTTTCTTGGGAAAAATGATTTGATTGAATGCATACACAAAGCCAAAAATACACAGCAGCGTAGACAACAACGCGGCAAGTCCGACCGTACGCCATAAAAATCGAGTAGACAAGACAATTTCTCCCCTTTACCAGCATTCGACAATTGACAGTCGCTTCATTTTAGAGTAGCGGTTTATGGGGCAATTTGCAAATGTACGGCAAAAAACCGGTGATCGTTAGCCGATCCCGGTCTAGTGATTGTAGTTGTGAATGACTGCTCAAAACCGAACCTTCACAAGGTTATACGTTGATAAAAAATATTTATCAGATCAGAGCCGCTAAGACGCCGCCTTGCCCAAAAATTTCAGCGGATTCAGTTGCGAATCTCCCTTGCGCACCTCAAAATGAAGGTGAACGCCGGTAGCGTTCCCGGTCCTCCCCATGACGCCGATTTTCTCGCCCTTCTGCACGATTTCTCCTTCGGTAACGGATATTTTGCTTAAATGCCCATACAGGGTGCTGTAGCCGTTCTGATGGTCGATAATGATACAGTTTCCATACCCACTTTTCCAGCCGGCAAACACGGTTTTACCATGATCAGAGGCCAATATACCCGTCTGCTCCGACACCATATCGGTCCCTGGATGCAGCCTGCCCCATCTTTGGCCGAACTCGCTTGTGAGCTGCGCTTGAAAGACCGGCCACGCGAAGCTTCCTGTTCCGACGCCCGGAATGACTTTGGTTCCTTTTTTCACAACAGCCTGCTTGGCCGGTTGAATCATGATCTCGGCTCCAACCGATTCGCTTATCAGCTCGCCATTAATTTTTGTCGTCAAATAGTCCACACTTTTTACGCCGTTTTCCCCGGCCGTTACGGTCTCAAAGCTTCCCGCCTTCATCTCAGGCTCTTCAATATACGCGGTCGTAAAAGGGATTTCCACCGATTCGTTGTGCTTTTCTACGGTTTTCAACGATAAAAGCGGCTTCATTACGGTCAAATCGAGTACATCCCCAACCCGGATCACCGTACTCTTGATCGATGGATTGTTGCTGTAAATCACTTGCTGGCTGATTCCGAACTTGTGAGCGATACATGAGATGCAATCTCCCCGCTGAACCGTATATGTAATGGGCTGCATGCCGCCCGTTTCGATCTTGTTTAATAATGCTTCCGACTCGTCCACTTGCTCCGGTTGAATCTCCACCGCGGCAAGCTCCACTTTTTGCGTCCATTCTGCGGACACAAGCTGTCCGCCGCCGCCCTCTGCACCTGCCTCCGCGGCTGGAACATATTTACTCTTGTACCTGTCCAAAAGCCGGTTCACGACCTGCTCATCCTTGACGATTCCAAGCGGAACCCCGTCGATTTGAATTTGTACACCGCTGGTCCGGACTCGCGCCCTCTTCTCCAACGACGCCAATACCTGCTCATTGTTGAAAGCCGCTTTATACTCTTGCTCCTTCACAAAATGCACATCCCCAAGTACCATCTCCGCCTGAACGGTCGGATATTGCAGCTTGATCTGCTGCTGTTTACGTGCCAGCCAATCGTTGACGAGAGCCTGGTCACTGACCGCGCCTATGTGCTCGGTTCCTACAAACACTTGATACCGGGTAACGATATGCTGGTACATGTATACATAAACAGAGGAAAAAACTACAACGAGCACCGTCATCAAGCAGCACGAGACGACCAACCATTGATTCTTTTTCCAGCTTGTTATGTAATCCACTTGAACCTCCTGCACTTCAGAATATTTACGAACACCTTATCATCGTATTCTCGCTAGTCCCTGAATAGCACCTCTCTTCACAATACAGGTCTTCCGGCCAATGTGTGAATAAACAGTAATCGACACAAAAAGACACCCTTGCGGGTGTCAATTTTGTCGTGAAGCCCTTGTTATCGAAAATTCTGTATGGTAACCCGGTGGGGTACCTCCTTCCAGCCGCTGTTGTTTTCAGAAAATCTTTAATTTATCGCTTTCTAGCAGTAATTTTCTGAACACAAAGGCGGTCGCTTACGCTCCTCCAGGAGATACCCCACCTACCCCCAGCTACTATTTTCGGGTAAAAACGGGTTTCTCGACAGACTGAGACACCCTTGCGGGTGTCTCCTTGTTAGCCTACTTCTCGTAAAAAGCGGTATTGCGCTTCAATTAATCCGTAGTAAATTCCCTTATGTCGCATAAGCTCTTCATGATTTCCTTGCTCCATAATGTTTCCGTGATCCAGTACGACAATCTTATCCGCATTGCGGATGGTTGACAACCGGTGAGCGATAATGAAGGAGGTTCTGCCCGCCAGAAGCGTCTTGAGCGCTTCCTGGATTTTGAGCTCGGTTTCCGTATCGATACTTGCCGTCGCTTCGTCGAGAATCAAGACGCGAGGATCGGCGAGAAGCGCGCGGGCGAAGGAGATCAGCTGCCTTTGGCCCATCGAGAGAACGTTCCCCCGCTCCTGCACCTCGGTATCGTAGCCTTGGGGCAGGTTTACGATGAAATCGTGAGCGCGTACCGCTTTAGCCGCAAATTCAATCTCTTCGTCCGTTGCATCGAGACGCCCAAACCGGATGTTATCCCGAATCGTCCCCGAGAAGATGAATGTATCCTGCAGTACGATACCGACCTGCGAACGCAAGCTCGGAACGGAGACATTGCGGATATCGTGACCGTCGATAGTGATCGAACCGCTCGTAATGTCGTAAAAGCGGCAGAGCAGGTTGATAATCGTGCTCTTACCCGATCCCGTATGGCCGACGAGGGCAATGGATTCGCCCGCCTTTACGCTGAGATCGATGCCTTTTAGCGCCAAACGGCCCGGTTCGTATTCGAATTCCACTTTCTTCAATTCAATATCGCCTTTCACCCGCGGCAGTACGACTGCATCGGCAGCTTCATCCACGTTCGGCTTCTCGTCGATGAACTCGAAAATCCGTTCCGATGAAGCCATAGCAATCAGCATTTGCGAGTACATCTGACCGAGACGGTTGATCGGCTCCCAGAAATGTCCGATATACGTAGCGAAGGCAACCAATATACCTATCGTAATTTCTTCTTGTTGTATCAAATATGCACCGAACCAGAATAAGATACAGTAGCCGATAGCTCCGGTAACCTCAATAATCGGGTTGAACGATTGGTTCAGCGTCGTCGCCCGGTTCCAAGACTTATGGTTATCAAGATTCATGTGGTCGAAGAAAGCGATGTTTTCTTTTTCCTGCGTAAACGCCTGTGTTACCTTGATCCCTTGAATACATTCGTTCAAGTGGGCATTGATTCGCGACTGCTTCGTCTGCACAACCTGCCATGCACGTCGAATATGTAAACGCAGCTTGGTAGAGATGACGAACATAATCGGTACGGTAACGATAATAGCCGTTCCCAGCTTGAAATTATAGAATAACAGGATGAATATAATACCGATCAGCTGTACGCAGTCGATCAGCAGGTTCACGACCCCGTTGGTAAACAGATCCTGCAAGGAGTTGACGTAGTTCGTAATCCGGACCAGAATCGATCCTGCAGGCCGCTTGTCGAAAAATTTGAACGACAGCGTCTGAATGTGACTGAACAAATCGTGCCTGAGATCGTAAATGACCTTCTGGCCAATCATATTCGTGTAGCGGATTCGGTAATTGTTCGCCGCCCACTGAATGACGTACAATCCGAGCATCCCGCTAACACATAGCATCAATAATTGCGTGTTGCCCTGTTTCAATGCATTGTCGATGGCATAGGCGATAAGCAGCGGATTCAGCAGCTTCGTTAAAGCTCCAACGATCATCATGGTAATAATAACGGGCAAAATTTGCTTAGAATAAGGCTTCAAGTAATGACTGAGCCGCTTTACCTGGCCCCAGTCGAACTCTTTATCGAGTACTTCATCGTCCTGATATACAAACCGTTGACCGGCCTGGCTGTTATCAGCCTTCAGTCCGGACGCCGCTTTCGCTGACGCTGACTTGCTCACTGTGCGTACCCCCCTGTTTTGGCATGAACCGCTGCTGCAACCTGATTCGCCGCCTGATGGCTTTCCTCCGGAACGACGGAATGAACGTCCGCCGATGACTGAATGAGGTCCGGGTTGTCGGCAAATTGGATTTTATAGGTTTCAAGGTACGGCCCTTCTTGCTCCATTAGCTGCTCATGGGTACCTCTTTGAACAATGTGTCCTTCATCGAGTACAATGATTTCATCCGCATGCCGGAGAGAAGAGATCCGATGAGCGATAATAAAGGTGGTCCGCCCTTTCATCACTTCCTGGAACCCTTGCTGAATTTCGTGCTCCGTCTCCATGTCGACTGCGCTGGTTGCGTCGTCGAGGATCAAAATTTTCGGATTTTTCAACAAAGCGCGCGCAATGGCGATACGCTGCTTTTGGCCTCCGGACAGTCCCATGCCTCTCTCGCCGACAATCGTGTCGTAGCCTAACGGCAGCTCCATGATGAAGTCATGCGCTTTGGCCAGCTTGGCGGCATGAATTATTTGATCCATAGACACATCCCGTACGCCGTAAGCTATGTTGTTGCGGATGGTGGATGAGAACAGGAACGTTTCTTGGAATACGATGGCCATTTGATTGCGCAAGCTTTCGAGCTCGATGTCGCGGACGTCCCTTCCATCTAATGAAATGCTGCCGTCCTTGACGTTATAGGCTCTCAGCAGCAGCTGAATGACCGTGGATTTGCCCGATCCCGTTCCGCCGAGCAGCCCGATGACCGAACCCGCCGGCGCGTCCAGGTTAAAATGGTGCAGAGCAGGCTGTTTATCGGTATAAGCAAACGTTACGTCATCGAAGCGAACATGTCCTTGAACCTGATCGGAGGACAGCTGAATCGCGTTCTCTTTATCCTTGACGTGGACATATTGATGCAGGACTTCAAGAACCCGTTCACCTGCCGCCTTGGACTGGGTAAAGTTATTGATATGAAACCCGATACCCCACATTGGCCCGATGATGTACCAGATCAAGCTGAAACAGGCAACCAATTCTCCGAGGGATATCGATTGATTTATGACCATATAGCCGCCGATCCCGAGCAAAATCACGACGCTCAGGTTCGCGAACAGCTCCATCAAAGGAAAATAGCGCGCCCAAATTCCGGATGTCAACACGTTATTGACCTTGTACTCTTCGTTGCGCTCCGAGAACTTAATAATTTCATGAGGCTCCCGGGCAAACGATTTCACGGTGCGTACACCGGTAATGTTCTCTTGAACCGATGTCGTCATCGTGCTCATCGATTTGCGGATCGACCGAAAGGCAGGATGTATTTTCCCCTCGAAACGGATCGCCGTAAATACAAGAAACGGCATAAAAATCATCGTGATCAAGGTCAGCTGCCAGTTGATGCTTACCATCATGATCGTCCCGAAGGTGAACATCATGAAAACGTTTAATATTTGTACGAAGCCGAACCCTATGAAATCTCGAACGGCCTGCAAGTCCGCTGTGAGACGGGACATCAAATCCCCTGTGCGAGCTTTATCGTAGTACTGAAACGACAAATACTGCAATTTTTTGTAACATGCATTTCTCAAATTATACGCTACATTGTTGCCGAGCCTTCCGCTCATAGTCCCGTGAAGAAACTGGAAAAAGGCTTTACAGCTTACCACCCCTACGACAAGTAATGACAGATAAGGCACCACGGAAAAATTGTTCTTCGAAATCACATCGTCAATCAGGTAGCGCAGCAGGTTCGGGTAAACCAAACCTAACGCCGTTGCGGTCATCAGCGAGAAAATCGATGCGAACAAATACTTTTTCTCCGACCAGTAAAATTCCTTAAGTTGCCTAAAGACTTCCATGGTGACCCCCTCCAGTGACTTGCAGCCTAAAAAGGCCGCTTAAGCAAAAATTGCTTCCGAAGCAGCGTGGACTGCATTCGAAAGCGTTCGCTTTTTTTGAATCTTAACATCATCCCCCGGGAGCGGCAACAAACCGTCCTGTCATAATTCCCCTTTACGGGAGAAATAAGCGCATTTCTTCACAAAATGGCAGCACAATCCACCTATATCACGTGAATAATGCCAATTCCCGCCAATGAAAACCCTTTCAATAAAACTAATGAAATCGGCTGTCCCCGACAGGACAGCCGACATGAAATTGCGGTTTGAAGCCAGTGAAACTTTCGGTATAAACCGTTTTTTCAACCAAGAAATTCGAGGGTGGGACAAGACTTACAGAGCCTCGGAAGACCTAGAGAAACGACTGCAGCTTGCTCTGCTTCGCCTGAAGCTCGCCGATATCGATCGACATCTCCAAGGCGGCCAATTGGCCCTCCGCATATTCTCCAAGCTCCCGCTGCATCTGTTCCGCCAAATCGCGGTACCATGCCTGGAGCTGCTCGCGGTATTCCGCCTCCAGCCGATCCGTCTGCTGCTGCACGAAAGCGGCCAGCGGCTCGTTCAGCCGCGCCTCCAGCTCGGTTCGCATCGTCTGCTTGCCGTCTCCTTCGAAGAAATGCTTCGCGTTCTTATAAAATCCGGCAAGCCACTTCAACGTTACGCTGTCACCGGCATGAAAAGCGTCCGACAGCTGCGGCGTCTGAAGCTCCCGCGGTTCATAGGCCGAAGGCTGGAACGCGGAGAGATCGGCGCCCAGCGCCAGAAGCCATTGCTCTCTTCGTTTCTTGGCCGTCTTATGAATGGCATTCTCCACTCTCAGCGTGGTCGCGAGAATTTCTTGCGACAAGTCGAAGGCAATCATCCGGCGCAGATCGTCCCAAGCGGACTGTATGATGGACTTTGTATCTTTGCCTTCCTCGCGGAATACCGCCGGGTTGAAAGCCAGATTGAACAGCTCGCCGAAACGGAAACCGACGCGCTGCTTCACATAATAGAGCAGCTCCTCGATTTCTTTACGGAGCTCCCGCTCTTCCGGCTCGGTCGAGATGCCTTGCAGCATCCCGACCGCCTCTTGCAGCGCCTTCCGAACGGCTGCCGCTTTGCTGCTGCGCTCGGTGGCATCCGACTGTGCGCTCCCGATCCACTGCTTCAGCACGTCGGATGCACGAGCCAAATCGGTGATGCCGGACCGAACGGCAATTTCGGTAAGCTCCTCCAGAGAGAACCGGACGAAATCCGATTCGAATTGTGCGATACCGGAGTTTTGTATCGTTTCTTCGCTGCCGGCCAGCTTCCCTTCCAGCGCGTAATAGCTGGATAACGGGTAAATCCGCGGTTGGCGGATTCCGTGCTGCTGCAGGTTGGTCACTACATGCCCCACAACGCCTTCAAGCTCTTCCGCAGTGGATGCAAGATCCGCCGCGTTGACGATGAAAAACATTTTATCCAGCTCGAAGCTGTCCTTCACGCGGCCGAGCTGAAGCAGAAACTCCCGGTCGGCGTGCGAGAAGGCATGGTTATAATAGGTAACGAACAAAATGGCGTCCGCATTTTTTATATAGTTGAAGGCAACGCCCGTATGGCGCGCGTTAATGGAATCCGCCCCCGGCGTATCAACCAGGACGATCCCTTGATCGGTTAACGGATTGGAATAATACAGCTCGATCAGATCGACGAAGCACGATTTGGCTTCGTCGGCCGCATACGCGCCGAACTGCTCCTTATCGACTTTCAGCTCGCTGCCGATATGGTCTTCAACGTCGCTCCAGCCCCGCTCCACCGCTTTGAGGAAGGTGTAATGAGGCTTGCCCTTAGCCGATACTTGCTCGGCCGACAAGCGGCGGATCGCGCTCAAGCCCTCCTGGAGCGTAGACACTTCGATTCCGAGCACCTCGAGGGAATAGCGGATATCGTCGGTAAGACGGTCCATCGTCTTCATCCGTACTTTCGCCGTGCCGTGAGGCCAGCCGTTCTCCGGCTCCGGCGGCATGATCTTGTTGATCGCCGCCGTCGTAGGATTCGGCGATACCGGAAGCACCCGTTCGCCGATCAAAGCATTGGCGAACGAAGATTTGCCTGCGCTGAACGCGCCGAACAAGGCGATGGTGAAGCGGTTATGCTCCAGCCGCTCCGCCTTCTCCTGCAAGGAGCGGCAGATGCTCGCCAGCGGAGCGAGCCCCGCGAGCTCCTGCGCGCCCTGGGCGAGCCGCGCCGCCGCTTCGCGCAGGCGGGCGCGGTGGCTGCCCTGCGCCAGCGGCGCAGCGCCTGTGCGCGCCGCGCGGCCCGCTGCGGCGGCTACCGCCGCGAGGGCATCGCGCGCGGCATCGCCGGCGGCAGCCTGCGGCGCTGCGGCGCCGGAAGCGGCCGCCACGTTGGCCGCGGCCGGGTCCGGCAGCGCCGGCGCAGCCACGTGCAGCGCGGCAAGCGGCGCCTGCAGCTGCGCGGCGTAGGCCGCCTCCGCGGCGGCGAGGCGCTCGAGCTCCCGCAGGCTGCCGAGGCGGCTCTCAAGCGCGCCGAGCTGCTCGCGCAGGCTCTTCAGCTGCGGCTCCGTCGCAGCCTTAAGGGCGGCCGCAAGCTCGTCGATCAGATCATGCGCAAGCTTGCGGTACTGCATCTTCAGGTCGCTCGCCACCTGCTTCGTATAATTGAGCGTATAATCGCCGCCGAAGCCGGCTGCTTCATTGACTTGATCGGCGAGCCATTCCGGCCTCACGTCAACATGCAAACGCTCAACAGCGGCTCTGACGCGGTCCGGATCAACCTGCGGCGAATCATCCATTCCTTTGCTCAGCGCCTGCTGCAAATGCCGTTCCACCTGCGTCGCAACCTGTCCGGCGAAATCGCCGTGGAATGCAGCGAGCCGTCGCTCCACTTCCTTCGCCGTCTTGGCCGCGCCTGCGAAGAAGCCTACTTTGAAGCCGGGCTTCCGGCTTTGCAAATACTCGTGCGCCAGATCGCGTGTCACCGCGGGTGTGATATTGGCATTGTCCAATATCGCTCCCACTTCCTTGCGCAGCGCCGCACGCAGCGTCTCCGGCAACGCTGCCGTCTCGGCTGCCGCCTTGCCAAGCTCCGCCCACTGCTGCTGTGCCGACTCGGCACCCTCGTCGGCGGCTAAGCGGGCGCGCAGCTCCTCTTTGGCCGGCTCGTTGCGCTCGGCCATTTTTCCGGCATGCGCCGCAGCCAGATGCTTCGCCGACTTTTCCAGGCTCAGCGACGTCAGCTGCCCGCGTTCCTCGATCAGCCTGCGCAGCAGCCAATCCAGCTTGCCCCACTCGCTGTGGGGATGAGCCGGGACCTTAACGGACGTATAAATAATCCCGTCGGGCTTAATGTGCCAATTGCCGAACGCTTCCTTGACTCCTTCGCGATACGTTTCGAAGGACAGCTCCTGATCCCGGTGTTTGTCCACCTGGTTGATCAGCAAATACAGCGGCTTGCCCCACTCCTGCATTTTTTTCGTGAAGGCAAAATTGATTTCCGACTGGACATGGTTGTAGTCCATTACATAGAACACGACATCAGCCAGATGAAGCGCAGATTCTGTTGCAAGATGGTGGGCATCGTCCGTAGAGTCGATCCCCGGTGTATCCAATAGCGCGGTGTGCTCGCCAAGGAACGGAATCGGATACCGCAGATTGACCGTTTCAATGGCTTCTCCATCTCGGCAATAAGCCGCCAGCTCCTCCAGCGGTACGGTCTGTACACGCGCTTGCTCCACGTCTCCTTCTACCCGGTGGGTCACTCTTGCTCCCGCTTCACCGTTGCTGATGCTGACGATATTCGCGCTTGTAGGAATCGGACTCGAGGGCAACAGCATATGCCCGCACAATTTATTGATCAGGCTCGACTTCCCGGCGGAGAAGTGTCCGCAAAAGGCGATATAAAAGCTGCCGGTTTCCGCTTTCTGCAGCAGCTGCGTAATTTTCTTCTTATTTTCCGCATCCTTAGCTTCCTCTACCTGTTTAAGAAGCGTCCGAATCGCGCTTTCCATGGTTTCCCCGATAACTGTCAAGTTGCTCATCCCAATCTCCCCGTAACTAATTTCTAATCCCCCATAATTTTTGCAGCTTTGTGCATACAACAAAAAAAACCGAATTGCTTCGGCTTTTAGTGTACCACACTTTCCTTCTCGGGGATAAAGATTTCAAACAAGTTGCGGTGCTGCAAAATGGTGATGTCTTTATCGCGAACTTTCATAACGACAACTTCCGGCTTCGTTCTCATGCGGTCCAAATAGTTGTCCGGAACGCTTCCCGATTCCATAACGGTTACGCCTTCCACTTGCTTCTCTTCATTCTCTGCTAACGGTGTGCTGAGCACCTTTTCGTAAATATCCGAGAACACTTCGAAATCGTTGGTGTATACTGCGATACATTTCATTGTTAATCCCATCCTTATTTTTTGCTGTGGTAAAGTTTGCTACTGTATAGGTTTCCTACGACTACCGGATTTCATACGTTTTTTTCCTTCACGACACGATTCCGTCAGCGGACAGCTCTCGCATTGCGGGTTTTGCGCCTTACAATGATAGCGCCCGAAAAAGATCAGCCTGTGATGCGTCTCCGTCCATTCCTCACGCGGAACGAGTTTCATCAGCTTTTTTTCCACCTCGAGGACGGAATCCTTCAGGTTCGCCATTCCCAATCGCTTCGAAACACGTTCCACATGGGTATCCACTGCAATTGCAGGAACGCCGAATGCGTTCGATACTACCACGTTAGCCGTTTTCCGGCCCACGCCCGGCAGCTCTACCAGCTGCTCGTGAAGCTTTGGTACTTCACCGCCATACTTGTCCAACAACATAGCGCACAACGCCTGAATGTTCTTGGCTTTATTCCGGAACAACCCGATACGCCGAATATCCTGCTCCAGTTCTTCCAGTGGAACGGCTAGATAGTCTTCAGGCCGCTTATACTTTTGAAACAAAGAAGCCGTCACCTTGTTGACCGTCTCATCCGTACACTGGGCGGACAATAATACGGCGATCGTCAATTCGAAGGAATTGGAATGATTCAGCTCGCAATGGGCATCGGGAAACATGCCGGCTATCGTATCGAGAATGCTGCGAACCTGCTTCTTGTTCATTGGCACAAGCTACCTCTTTCTCGTAGTATAAACTTCAGTTTAACGAATCGCGGCATAGGAATCAATGACTTCATACGACAAAATACGAACTTTTCACGAAAATTCTCAATAAATTTTTCGACAAGCCCTAAGAAAGAAATACCGCCTACAGGACAGATATTGATGCTTCTCTCCTATAGACGGTTTCATGAAAGTAAAAGTTACTGCCTTTGTGCAGAAAAATAAGGAAAAATCCGATTATTTTTCTACTTCGTAAATTTTATCATCCAACACGTAAATGGTTACTTCATCGTTTTCTACGAAGCTCGACGGTGCAACGGTCGTAGCGCCTTGGTGCAGATAGGCTCTTGCGTAGAAGTTGTACGTCGTTTTATCGCCGGAGCCGCCCGGCTTCAGCTGGAGCAGGTTCAGAACCGGATCATAGGAGCTGACCGTCCGTTTGGAGGCTGCGGCTTTCGTAATGATCAATTGGTCCTTGGCGTCTTTGATGATTTCGACACGATCATTAGCTTTAATGCTGTTCAAATCCGCCGAAGTGGTGCCAAACTCCTTGATTACGAACTTGCTGCCTACCGTTAATATTTGTACTCCTTTGGCGTAATCCGAAACCGTAATCGTGCCGGCATTGGAATCCACGCCTGTCACTTTACCGCGAGTAGTATTCAAAATTTCCACGTTCTCCAGCTTTTTGCCGGTGTAAGAAACCTTGATATACTCATCCACCAAAATATCACCGAAGCTGTGCGTCGCTTTACCCGGATTCACAATCTTATCATTGCTGTCGATCGTGAATACAAGCATGCCGCCGCTCTCGTCTTTTACGCTTAGCTGTCTTTCGGTGGAGTTGGATATGAGCGTTTTGTATACGTCGGTTCTCTTCACGGCAATTTGCGTAATGAGATCCTGATCTTTATTCAAGTTGCCGACTACGGTATCGCCGATCTTAAGGTCGCTCAAAGTAGCGCCGGCCTTCGCCAAGGTTTCCACTCCGATGTTAGCCATCATACTGAATGTTACGTTTTGTCCGCCGGACGCACGGATGGTAATTTGATTCGTGCTCGAGTTGATTTGCGTTACGGTTCCTTCCGCATTCATCGCATATTTAATGCTGATGACCTTATCTTTGGAAACCTTCAAATCCACCTTCGTGCCCTTGGTCTTGGTAAATTTATCCGTAAAATCGTCCAGATTCATCGGAGCATCCCAATAGCTGATACCTGTAGTATCTGTCATCCGATAAGCAAACGGATTTCCGTTCTCGTCGGTAACCGTAAGCAATTTCGATTCAGGCTCGTAAGTGACGATTTTGGCAAACGACATTTGTTTGACCGATCGGCTCGTTACGCCAACCTTAACAACCTTGTCGTTCACCAGATCCAGCTTCAATTGGTCTCCGGCTTCCAGATCGAATAATCCGGCATTGCCCAAGCCCTCGATGGAAACTACGGCATTTTCCGCAATATAATAAGCACCCAATGTGTTGTCGGCCTTGTTAATCGTCAATATTTTCTTATCTTCGCTGACGCTTTGTAACGTTCCTTCGATACTCGCTCCGATGTCGGCCTGCTTGGATACCTTGATACCTGTAACCTGGTTGCCTTTAATATCATAGGAAACGATATCTCCCGAACGAACCTTCGACAAGTCGCCTGCCGCACCGCCTGGCAAAGTTACCGACAGCTTGATGCTGATCGGGAATGTCTCGTTCTGTCCGGACGCCTTCTCCATGAACGTAATCTTATTCGCGTCGCGATCAATGTTTACAACGCTGCCTTCGGCCGTCTTGGTAACCGGAACTTGCTTCACAATGATTTTTGAATATTTGGAATTCGGAATAAGCAGGTTGCGTTTCAGCTCAACAATGCTTCCGAGCGGAATGGAGCCCAGACTCAAGCCGCGGCCGTCTTTATCCGTCACCGTTACGTTAGGAGCCAACTCCTTCAGATCCTCCGTACCGCCTTGAGTTACGGATACCATCATCTTAGGCACATAAATTTGATCCAGCGTTCCTTCGAACGTTTCCATTTGCTCTTCGTCATTGGTCAATTCGATGTATGAGGCCGTTCCATTCGATTGAATGACATAGATTTCATTGGTTTCCTTCAGCTGAGTCGAAGGAATTCTGCTGTCATCCTTGGCATTATAAAATACGGTATCCGTTGAAACGGTAAACTCCTTGGTATTTCCTTTTTTATCCAGAACCGAAATTTTACGGTCCTTCATTTCCATCATATAACCGATGAATACGCGATCCGAACGGGTCGTCAATTCCTTGTCCGCTCTGCTCAGGAACGTCGCCATTTGCGCACGGGTGACATTTCCCTTCGGCTGGAACATATTGTCGTCCATCCCGTTGACGATGTTCAAACTAACGGCAGCATTGATATAGCCTACCGCCCAGGAGGAGATGTCCTTGGAATCGGCAAACGTCGACGGATCGGCATTTTTTTGATCGGCCAAGTTTTCTTTATCGATGGAACGAATAACGAGCTTTGCGACCCATTCTCTTGTTGCAGACTTGGATCCCCAAGCGGTCTTGGAGTTTGCCGCAGTTCCGTCGGATTCTTCCTTGACGCTCAATAAGCCTTTTTCAAACGCCAATGCTATGTATGGTTTGGCATAACTGTCCACCGTAACCGGCAGATTCGTTTCCGTCTTGTTCTTCAAGGCTTCGCTTTCCAGCCCCATCATCCGCACGGCCATAATGACGACATCCTGCTGGGATACTTGGGTATCCGGGCTGAACTTGCCTTTGTCTACGCCCTGAATAATACCCAATGCGGCCAATTTGGTAACATGCTTGATCGCCCAATGGTCGCTAGCGACGTCGGTAAATGCAGAGCTTGTATTCACCGCAGTTGTTGAACTATTCTTAACCGTTTCTGCAGCGAACGCGGGACTGCTTACCAGCATGGATGCCGCAATGATCGCCGCGGCCATTTTCTTGGTGTGTGTATGCTTGTTGTTCATGTTATTGCCCCTTCCGGTATACTTTGGTAAAGAGAGCCTCAAAAAAGCGCGGTTATCCGCGCTTCATCGGATGAGGCAGGTCCATATGTCCCATTAAACTGTCTACGGCTTTTCCGTCTAGTAAAATATCCAGACTCTGAATCTCTGAAAACTGGAAAACCGTTTTTTTCATAGCTTCCAACAGCATCGCTTCTCCGCCGGAGCCTAATCTCGACTCGGGAGCCATCGATACGTCAACCGTTAAAGTTCCATTCTTTAATGCAACGGAATTGAAAGTAAACCCTTTTAACAGCGCCAGGTTCTTGCTATCCGGGCTGGCTGTCAAAGCTTTCAAGGCTGCCGCATATTTGTCGCTGTCTTCTTTGTAAGTGATAGATGCTTCCTGCTCGACAAGCTTCTCTGCATTTTCATCCCCATAATATACCTTGATCTTCAATTGCTTGCTTTCCGGTACGGCCGGTGTCGGCGCCGGCGTAGGCGTCGGTTGGGTTACGGGAGTCTGTGTCTGGCTCCCCGAACCTTGCGCAGGAGTTTTGGCCTGCCCGCAACCGGACAACAGCACGATCAACGTCAAACCGATTATGGCGCTGTTACGTATCCGTCTTTGCATCGCTACCCTCTCCTTAGTCGATATTCAACTGCTGTTTGATAGCAGCAACGATGGACGCGGCAACTCGATCCTGGAATTCTTCCGAATACATGGCTGCTTCATCGGATTTGTTCGTTAAAAAGCCGAGCTCCAGCAGCAAGGAAGGCATCGCGGTATTCTTAATGACATAGAAATTGTTCTGCTTTACCTTGCGGTCATTGAATTGCGTAGCCTTCAACAGCTTCTCGTGCATCAGCTTGGCGAATTCGAGACTTTGTTCGGTATAATAATAGGTTTCTATTCCTTCCACCGATTCTTTGCCCGCCGAATTGCCATGCACGGAAACAAATAGATCCGCCTTTAAGTCGTTGGCAAACTCGGTACGCCCGTCCAGTTCAACGAATGTATCGTCGTCGCGCGTCATATAAGGCTGGATGCGCGGCTCTTTTTCCAGAAGCTTGTATACTTTGGTCCCCAAAGACAATACGAAATCTTTCTCCCGTCGTTTCGTAAGGGATATCGCGCCGGTATCTTTGCCGCCATGCCCAGGATCGATCACGACCTTATAACGGTCCTTTGCTGCGGAAAGCGTCCATGACAGCTGAGATGTGACGGTCGCTGTACTGGATCGGAAATCTACTTTTTTATTCAAATCTATTATTATTCTAACGATAGACGATTCTTTTGAAAATAGCAAATATCGAATTTGCGTGACACTATCGTGGTTCTCCTTGATATCGCCTTCGCCTTTCTCATTCAGCTTCAACGAAGGATCCAGCTGCCCGTTAGGGATATCGATGACAATGCGATCCGGATTGGATTCTATCTTTACGCTAGGTTTGGTTACCGCTCCGCCGGTCTTGATTACGAACTGGTCCTTCTCAAGCGAAATCGAGCGGACGGTCGTTTTCGTTTCTTTCCCATTGTCTCCAGACGTCTGCTGATCGTCTTTAGAGCCGGATTCCGGCTTGCCAGCCGGTTTGTCCTCAGGTTTGTCTACAGGCTTGCCGGAAGGCTTGTCCGCTTCGCTGGCACTCGTACCTGTACTTCCTTTGTCCTGCCCGGTTCCTTCCGTTTTGGATGGGTTCGGTGTCGGTGTAGGTGTAGGCGTCGGCTTCGCCGGCGATTTATCGTCGTTCTTGGAATCCTCAGGCTGTTTTGTGTCCGACGGCTTATCAGCCTCAGCCTGCTTGTCCCCGGAGCTGTTGTCTTTACCTGTAGAAGCTTCTCCCTCGCCATTGCCTGCGGAAGGCTGCTCCTCCTCGTTCTGGAACATAAACACGGATCGCGTCAAATCGTCCCATGTCACCTTCACGCCGAATTGCTCGCTTACGAACCGCAAAGGCAGCATCGTACTGCCTTCAACAATGGTCGGGGAGGTTTCCAGCTTAAAGCTCTTGTTATTCACTAAAGCTTCCGCTTTATCAATGAAGAGCTGGATGCTGACCCCGGATTTATCTACCGTAACCTTGCGGCTTTTTTCCTCCCATTTCACTTCCGATCCCAACGATTCCGCGATAATGCGTACAGGCACAACCGTATTGTTCTTAATAATTCGCGGCGGCACTTCCGCATTCAGCTGTTTTCCGTTCAAGAACAATTGAATCGGCTGAACCGCGGCAAGCGCCATCATTGGAAATAGCAACAGAGAGACAAGCAGCATAGAGATTAAAGCGGTAATAACTCTCATCATACACCTCAGCTTATGTAGTATTATGTTTATGGATATGATCGGAAATCGGATCAAAGGGTATTTTGGCGAAACTTACCAATCTATTAGACTCAAAAATAGCGAAAAAGTTGCGAAAATCGATAAATTTTTCATAGAATCGCTGCTGCCCTTGCCGTAAACCCGTCTTGCTGAGCCAGAACGGTTATTTAACGCAAAAAAGCTCAAAAATACAAGCAGCCATGCTTGCATCTTTGAGCTTTGCCCGAATTTGCCTAGGCAAACGGGAAATATTAAGCTGTTTGCAGACGGGATTGCTCCAGCAATTCCCGGAACTGATCCCCGGAGAGCACTTCTTCTTTAATCAATATATACAGCGATTGTTCAAATACAATCCGATGACGTTCCAATAGCTCGCGAGTACGCTCCGTAAGCTGATCCAGAATCATCGCGTTTTCCTTCATCAGCTCTTCCTTCGTTACCATTTGACGATCTATGATCCCAAGATTCGTCAAACCGGAATCCATCATCGTGCGCACCATATTCAACGACTGTTCGAAGTCATTACGGGAGCCTGTGCTGCGTCCGCCGTAGAACATTTCTTCGGCTACTGCTCCGCCCAAGGCGATAACGATTTGATCCTCGATCTGCTCTTTCGTATACAAATACTGATCCTGCTGCGGATTATGACGCACATAGCCGAGCGCCTTGCCGCGCGGGCTAAGCGCAACCTGAGACACGGAGCCGGGACGTACCGCCTCAGCTGCAATCGCGTGGCCCAGCTCGTGCAATGCGACGCGGTCGCGTTCTTCTTTCGTCGATTCACGGTCCGTTCTTTCGCCGATCATGACTTTGTCCACAGCTTGGGACAAATGACGCTGCTCGATCAGCTCGCTATCTTCACGCATAGCATAAATCGCCGCTTCGTTCATCACGCTCTCCAGCTGCGCGCCGGAGAAGTGGAACGTTTCCTCTGCAATGCTCTCCAGATTGACATTCTCGGCAAGAGGCTTGTTTCTGCCGTGCAAATTCAGGATGTGCAGTCTGCCTTTCTTATCAGGCAAATCCACTTCGATATGACGGTCGAAACGTCCCGGACGAAGCAATGCGCTGTCCAGCATTTCCTTGCGGTTCGTCGCGGCCATAATCAGCACGCGGGGACTTTCCGTCGTGTGGATGCCGTCCATCTCGGTCAGCAGCTGGTTCAGCGTCTGATCGTATTCGCGGTGCTGTCCGCCATCGCGCTTACCGCCGATGACGTCGATCTCGTCTATAAAGACGATCGCGCTGTCTTTATTTTCTTTCACGGCACGGCTGCGCGCTTCCTTGAACAAATCGCGGATGCGGCTCGCACCGACACCGACGTACATTTCGACAAACTCACTGCCGGATGCGGCGATAAATACCGAATTCGTATAATGCGCCGCAGCTTTGGCCAGCAGCGTTTTCCCGGTGCCCGGAGGCCCTTCAAGCAAGATGCCCTTCAAAGGACGAATGCCCAGCTTGCGGATTTCTTCGTGCTTAATAAGAAAATCAAGCGCTTCTTTCAGCTCCGTCTTCGCCCGCTGCTGTCCGCCGATATCGTCGAACGTCATATAGGACGGTGCCTGCTGTCTTTTCGACTTGCCGCCCGAGCCTCCAAAGCCCGCGCTGGCGCTGCGCATTTGATTCATATAGAACAGCGAACCCAAAATAATGGCCATAAACACCAGCGGAATGGCGTTTACTCCTATGAAAAAGAGGAATATTATTAAGACCGGAATAAATCCGATGGCAATTTCTTTATAGATCTTACTCATTAGGCCACACCCCCATTTTCTCAGGCGTGCGAGGAAGCATCACATATTTGCTTTTGTCACCGTCCGTCAACGTAATGAAGACGAATTTATCATCCATTTCCGTCGCCACTTTCATATCCGATGCATTCTTGACACGGGATTGCAGGGTAGTCGGGATTTGAGCGTAATGTCTCGTTTCCATGGCCTGAGCCACATCGAACAAAGCCGAAGACCACCATTGCTCCATCTCCGGGGTCGTATCGTTCACGACTTTAAGCTTCAGCTCTTTTTTGCCAAGGAAAGCAGTGCTTTCGTTTTGAATTTTCGCATAGGTTTCGCGCAAGCTTGTTCCCGGTTGAAGCTTCAATTCCACTACAGCCTCATTATTCGTAATACGCGTATTGACCAAGTCCACTCCTGGCGTTTTCGCAACGATACTTTCCAACGGATTCTCCATAGCATAGCTTTGATATGCAAACCAGCCGCCAAACAAGACGGATGCCGAAATAACTACACTTACAAGTACAGGTAAGAGACGCAACTTCATAAGCCGACGTCCCCCTTTCTATTTAGTATATCGATTAATATATCACCGCAAGCATATTAAGAGTATATCACATCATAAATCAAAAGTACTGATGCAATGTGTGGCAATGAAGCCATTTCCCTAACAGAACAATAAAAAAACGAAGCTTATGCCGGAACCCACAAGCTCGCAGGAACCGACATTGGCTTCGCTATTCATTGAATGCTCAGACGATAAGTGTCCAACCATGCACCGTCTTTAAAACTATAATAATCGTAATAAAAGCGCTCGCTGCCTGTTTCATCGGCCGGCAGCTTGTAGAAAGCCTCCCAGACCAAATTTCCGTTGAGCACGCCGGGCATCGTCCGCAGTACGTCCGCCGTCGGCTGCTTTGTCTGCAGTACCGAGAGAACCTGCTCTTCCGTAACTCCATCGCTTTGCATTTGAGTGAAAATCTCGTCTTCCCCAACCCATACGATCAGCTTTTGCGCAATTTTATCTTCACCGCGGATGACGGTATACGCTTTGTCTCCTACGAACCGCTCTACTTTGTCCGCTTTCGTCAAAATCGTTTTTTCATAGGCGGTTTGTACCGCGCTCCGCTGGATTTTCCATTCGTCCTCCTGGACGGCGTTAATAAAGCGCAAGCCAAAAAACAAAAGAAGAGCAGCTGCAGCGACCGCTGCAACCGCTATTTTGATTTTCATGGTGAAACTAACCTCCTATGAGTAATCATCCGTTTACTCGCTAGTCAGCCGTTCGAAGCAGCGCTGAGCTTCAAATAGCACCTTTTCTTCATCCAAAGTGAGGCATTCGCCGTCTTTCACAATTCTTGCTCCGTCTACCCACACATCCGTAACGTCTTTCGCCGACGCGGAATAAACGACGTGGGAGATGAAATTCGTTTTCGGGAAGAAATGCGGCTGGTCTATATCAAGTGCGATGAAGTCGGCCTTCATTCCCGCTTCCAGAGCTCCTACATCATCAAGCCAGATTGACTTGGCTCCTTCCAATGTGCCCATGCGCAATGCCGCTTCGGCAGGAACGGCCACAGGATCTCCAGTAACGGCTTTATGAATCAAAGCAGCCAAGCGCACTTCTTCGAACATATCCAGGTTGTTGTTGCTCGCCGCGCCGTCCGTACCCAAGGATACTTTCACCCCGTTGTTCAGCAATTCCGGCACTCTTGCAATTCCGCTTGCAAGCTTCAAGTTGCTGCCCGGATTATGCGAGACTCTAACGTCATATTTCTTCAATACTTGAATTTCTTCATCCGTCAAATGCACCCCGTGGGCAATTAAGGTTGGTCTTGCGAATACACCGAGCTTCTCCAAATGAGCAACCGGTCTTGCGCCATAGGAATCTACATTATCTTGTACTTCTCTCGCCGTTTCGGACATATGCGTATGAATAGGAAGATCCAGATCATGAGCTGCTTGTACAATACGTTCGATATAATCCGGAGGGCATGTATAGGGAGCGTGAGGCGACATCATCGTCGTAATGCGACCTCCCGCTTTTCCGTGCCAATCCTTCGCGAATTGGATCGCTTCTTTCAGCTTCGCGTCCTGTACCTCCGGAGGGCATAGACCGATTACGCCGCGAGTCAGGCATGCGCGCATACCGCTTTGTTCCACGGCTTGCGCCACTTCATTCATATGGTCGTACATATCGACGAACGTGGTAGTACCGCCTTTGATCATTTCCAGGATCGACAGCTGGGTTCCCCATTGCACATCGTGTGCGGTGAATTTGCCTTCCATCGGCCACATCTTCTCTTGCAGCCACACCTGCAGGGCAAGATCGTCACCATATCCGCGAAGGAGTGACATCGCTGCATGGCAGTGCGTATTCACCAGACCGGGCATGTACAATTTGTTGTTCCCGTTGATTTGCTCATCATAATGATCCAAAGGAAGCGGCGCTTCTTTACCTATATATGTAATTACATTTCCTTCAATCACCATACACC
This sequence comes from Paenibacillus sp. NPDC056579, assembly GCF_042793215.1. Lineage (NCBI taxonomy): Bacteria > Bacillati > Bacillota > Bacilli > Caryophanales > Paenibacillaceae > Paenibacillus > Paenibacillus sp. NPDC056579. The sequence goes on along the minus strand of NZ_JBHTVD010000001.1, from coordinate 141,123 downwards.
CGTGGACTACCGGATTATCGTGATTCCATGTTATGAAAATCCCATTTGTAATAATCGTTTTTTTCATCATCACCTAGTCCTTCCCATGTTCAATAGCATCAATCTCCACTGTACAACTTCAATCCGTCAAAATCAAGTAAGGAATGCTGGCCCAGTCCCAATTGGGGAGCATAATTTGAACATTGATGAACATCTCCCGAAATGGACAAACTATGATTGCATTCCATCAGTATCATGTGTTATTTTTATTTTTGTGTTAATTTTAACGCTATTTTTCTACATAATCTGCGTTAATCAGCGTTTTTATATTGAGATATTATTAAGGAGGCCGTTTCATGCTTTTTGCCAAAAAGAACGACACCGACTTTTTGCTCCTGTTAATCAAAGCGTCGGAGAACACGCTGCACGCGGCACAAACGTTCCGCAACGCCGTTATGGGGGATCAGCCGCCGGCTGCATTTTACCCTCAGCTGAAGGATTTGGAAAATAAAGGCGACCAAATCACGCACCAAATCTTTAAAGGCCTTAACAAAGTGTTCATAACTCCTTTGGATCGGGAAGACATTATGGAGCTGGCCTCCAAAGTAGATGATGTGATCGACGGTATCGAGGCGACTATCGCACGTTTCGATTACCTGAATATCAGCACAAGCGATAATTACATGAGAGAATTTTCCGCCGTATTGGTCGATAGCTGTCAGCACATTCTGGACGCATTCAAATTGTTGTCCAAAAAGAAATATATGCAAATTACCGAACACACCGTTCAGATCAACAGCCTGGAGAACGAGGCGGACCGTCTCATGCGCGAAGGCATTCGAGAAATTTTCTTGAATCCGAAGGATCCGTATCATGATTTTAAACTGAAGGAATTGTATGAGCGACTCGAACAAACTACGGATGCCTGTGAAGACGTAGCGAATATTTTGGAGAGCGTCGTCCTGCGATATTCGTAAGGTCTTTCATAATCGGTAGGAGGTAAACATGCTAACCTTTTTAATAATCATCGTTGCTCTGGCGCTTCTGTTTGACTTTATTAACGGATTTCATGACACGGCGAATGCTATAGCAACTTCTATTTCAACCCGGGCGCTCTCTCCCAAGTTCGCGGTCTTTTATGCAGCGATATTGAACTTTATTGGAGCGATCTTCTCGTCGGAGGTGGCCAAGACGGTCGGAGGAAAGGTTGCGAACCCTGCGACGGTCGAGAACGGCGTACTTGTTGTTATTGCGGCATTGCTAACTGCTATTATATGGAATCTAGTCACATGGTATTTCGGCATTCCATCCTCCTCCTCGCATACGCTGATCGGCTCGCTGGCCGGCGCGGTTATTGCTGGCGCTGGGGTAGCCTCCGTCAACTGGAGCGGCTTCAAGGAAATCATCATCATTCTGATTTTATCGCCCATCGTTGCATTTGCTACGGGGATTATTGTTATGTGGATTATTCGCCGAATTATTTTCATGAGCGGCAATCATTCCAGATCGAAGCTGAACCGGATGTTCCGTTTCTTTCAAATTTTCTCCGCAGGGCTGCTGTCTTTGTCACACGGCGGGAACGATGCTCAGAAAGCGATGGGAATCATTGTCTTCGGTATGGTTGCTTTAGGTCATCACGACTCACTGGATGTTCCGTTATGGGTCAAGCTGTCGGCTGCTACCGCAATGGGCTTGGGTACTTCGATCGGCGGATGGAAAATTATTAAAACGGTAAGTAAAAACCTGATCAAGATCGAGCCGATCAACGGATTTGCTTCCGACTTAAATTCTTCCATCATTATCCAAACATCGACGGCCATGGGGATGCCTCTTTCCACCACTCATGTTATCTCCTCTTCCATCATCGGTACGGGTGCTGTCATGAGGTTCCATGATGTGAAATGGGCTACGGTTACCAAAATGGTCATGACCTGGATTATTACGATCCCAATCAGTATGGCTCTGGCCTATATCATTTACAAAATCATCTTCCTACTGTCTGCATAAGTAAGGACGCACAAAAAAGCCTACATCGAATGTAGGCTTTTTTCATGTTCTCAATTTCCCATTAATCCAAGTAGTATGCCAAGCTTTGCAGCTCGGTGGTGAAATCGGCGTGATGGACACGAATTTCGTTCGGGACCTTGATGATAATAGGTGCAAAATTCAGTATCGCTTCAACGCCTGCTTCCACAAACTGGTTGGCTACGTTCTGCGCTTCGGCCGCCGGTACGGTTATAATGCCGATTCGGACATGCAGAGCTTCGATCGTTTCCTTCAGCTCGCCCATCGGCTTCACATGAAGATTATTGATGGACTCCCCGATTTTCGAGGCATGGGCGTCGAACACGGCCACAATTTTCATATTATCCTTCAAATAAGCGTTGTAATTGCATAAGGCGCGCCCAAGATTCCCCGCTCCGACCAATGCAACAGGAATGACTTTATCCAGCTTCAGAATTTGCCGTATTTTCTCTATCAGATAATCGACGTCGTAGCCGATTCCCTTTTTTCCGAACTCTCCGAAATAGGCTAGATCCTTGCGAATTTGCGCCGGATTCAAATCAAGCTTTTGACCCAGATCCTGTGAAGAAACGGTGCTGACATTTTTCTTGCTCAGTTCGTTCAAAAATCGAAGATAGACGGGCAGCCGCCGAACGACCGCCTCTGATATTTTTATTGTTTTCATGTACCGCTTTCCCCCATCCACTGCTTAATTCTCGGAACCAACTGATTGGTCGGCATGTGCTCGATCTTGGGGCCGGGCAGCGAGTACAAAAAGTACTTCCCGTACGTCGTATCAATGACCCTGGTATCATAAATGATGACGATACCTTTATCGTTTGCGGTGCGTACGAGCCTTCCGAATCCTTGCTTGAAACGAATGACCGCTTGCGGAACCGACAGCTTCATAAACGCGTTTTGGTTCAGCTTTTTTAACTTCTCCGTCTTGGCTTCCACCAGAGGATGATTCGGCGGCTGAAATGGCAGCCGGACAATAGCCAGACAGGTCAGCGCATCTCCGGGAATGTCGACCCCTTCCCAAAAGCTGCTTGTGCCAAGCAGCACGCTTGCCGGGCTGCTCTGGAACATCCGCGTCAATTTGCTGCGGTTGCTGCTGTCTACCCCCTGCCCCAGCACCTGAATGCCGAACGGGCTTAGAACCTCCTTCAGCGAAGTATGAACCAGCTTCAGCATCCGGTTGGAAGTAAACAGCACCAGCATCCGGCCCTTCGTCTCCAAGGCCACTTCCGCAAGCGACTGCGTCAAATGATCGAGAAATTGCTGCTCGCCGGAATTTCCTCTAATGCTCGGAAAGTCTCTCGGTATCACAACCAGCGCTTGCTGACGGTAATTGAATGGCGACGGCAATTGAACCGTTTTCAGTTTGGCGGGTTCATCCTTGCTCTCGAGCCCCAGCTGTTCGCAGGTATAATCGAACGATTTGCCCACGGATAATGTAGCCGAAGTCATGACCACGCTGTCCTTGACATCGAAAAAATGCTGCTGAAGCATCGGGCTTACGTCGATAGGCACGCAAACCAATTGAAGCGACTTGGCTTTATTGAATTGGCCGCCTTCGAGCCAGTACACATAATTATCATCCGGCATGGTCATGAAGAAATGAAGATTGTCCCTCTGACGCGACAGCTCCTTCACCGTACCGCTAAGGTCGGTCACCATGCCTTGCAGATCCAGCTCTTCCTGCACTTCTTTCAGTTCGCTGACCATTTTGTCCATCTTCTTCAGCACTTCATTCGTTACGAGGTGAATATTCTCCTCCAGAACAAGCAGCTTCTCCCATACGGCCGGCGTATCGTCTTTCTTGACCCTGAAAACTAGCTGGCCACCTTCGGTTTGCGAAGGGTCCGACCGGCTAGCCAACAGCTGATACAACGCTTCCGCCAGCTCATCCCACTGCTCCTTGACCTGAACCAGCTTCGGCGCAACCGCATCGATCGTATCGCACCACGCTTGAGCCCGCTCCGATTCGTTTCTTTGCAGGCGCGCTTTCAACGAAGGAAGCTGGCCGCTTCTCGCGTCTTTATAAAGCCACCATAGCGTGTTAATAAAGGTGCCATAGTACATCTCGATGCCTAAATGCTTGCTCGCCACCTCTTCGAAATGATGAGCTTCATCGATGACCAAATGTTTATAAGTCGGCAGCAGGCGGTTCTCCGCCTTCGTATCCGTAAACAACATAGAGTGGTTAGTAATGACCACGTCCGCTATGTTGGACTCATGGCGGGCGCGATGGTAGAAGCACTTTTTGAACCAGGGACAAGCCCTATTCAGACAGGAGTCGGAATCGCTCGCCACCGAATGCCAGAACTGCGCACCCCGGTTAGCGGCAAAATGCAGCTCTTCTTCATCTCCGCTTTTCGTTTCGCTCAGCCAAACCAGCATCTGGCCGGCCGTGATCCGGTCTTCCTTGCCGTTCTCGAAATCCTGCATATTCAATTTATGCTCGAATTTACGCAAGCACAAATAATGGCTTCTTCCTTTCAGCACGGACGCCTGGAATCCTACGGGAAACAAGCTGTGAAGCAGAGGAATATCCCGCTCGCGAATTTGCTCCTGCAGGTTGATCGTATGGGTGCTGACCAGTACCTTCTTATCCTGCTTCAGCCCGTAATACAACGATGGGATCAAATAGCCCAGCGATTTACCCGTACCGGTTCCCGCTTCAACCATCAAGTGTAGTCCTTGCTGAAATGCCGATTCCACTTCCTCAAGCATCCGCACTTGAGCTTCCCGGTCCTCATATGAGGCGAACCGCTGCTTCATCTGTTCCTTCAACTGCTCATAGAAGTCCGAAAAGCTATCGGGAAGCTTCGATACATCCGTATCCTCCCTAACCGGCTCTTCGTCTCCCCAATCGTCTACATTGATTGCGAACTGGCGGAAATAACGTCCTGTCTCCGTATCAACGGTGGTAAACATTTCCTTGTACGTTTTCATCTCTTGAACAAACCAGCCGAAATCGGACGTTACTCCATCGAACAGGATAGACAAGCGCTGAATGGTCAATAGCGGCAGACTTTGAAATTTCTGCAGACAGCGCAGCCAAATTTCAGCGGTTACTTCCGCATCGCTATCCGCCTGATGAGGCCTCTCGTGCTCGATCCCGAAGGCAAGACAAACCATGCTCAGCTGCAAGCTCGTTAATGAAGGGAACAATACCCGCAGCGCATCCATCGTGTCCAGCACCCGGCCGTCGAACGGAAAATAGCCGTTTTCATCAAGCGCTCTCTGCAGAAAGCTCAAATCAAAAGCGATATTGTGTCCGACCAGAACGCAATCCTGCAGAAGTGGAACCATTTCCGCTACTACCGCATCAAGCTCGGGAGCTTCGCGAACCATCTCGTCGTCAATGCCGGTTAGCGTTGTGATAGAAGAAGGTATACCTATCCCGGGATTTACCAGAGAAGTATACCTGTCCGTGATGATATCGTCTTGTATGATGACGAGGCCAACCTGTATAATGCGATCCGCAGGCTGGCTCCCGGTCGTTTCAAAATCCAATACCGCGAATTTCATTCCTTTTATGTCAATCCCTTCATTCCCACTCTCTTCTTAGCATACCAATACTGCAGGGAAAAGGGAATAGTAAACTTCATCCTATGGGAGCCGGTTCGGCTGCTGATGAAATTGAAGCTGGCCTTTTTTTTCTGCGCAAAGCCCCATTTCCATCAACGGCTGAACGCTCGTCGGATCCGTTTGGAAAGCAAGATTGAAATACTCGAAGGCTTTGTCCATGTTGCTGTGGTGAGCTTGAATGCAGCCCATAGCGTTGTACGAAATAGCTCTCATCTGGTTGTTCTCGGTTAATTGAGATAAAAAATGAAAATGACTGTAGCTCTCCGCGATGTCTCCTTTGCGCAAATAACTCATGGCCAAGTACATCCGAGCCAATGTAAAATCCGGCTGCTTATGCACCATCTCGGAAAACTCGCGGATCGCTTCGTCAAACATCAGGAGCTTATAATATCCTTGGCCTTTGGAAAAAGCGTCGGAGCGCTTGCCGACCATTTCGGGATCCGTATAATCATTGGTAAGTGGTGCTGGATGATGCTGCTGGTGAAAAGCGGCAAGCTTTTCTTCGAATAATAGCCATTCTTCAATAAACGTATCGCTCATCGCTTTCAATGCTTTCAGCTTCTCCTGAAGCTGCTTCTTTCTGACGCCTGTCGCCGTTGCATATTGGGAAGTCACTTCATCAAGCATTTCGTTCATGGAGGCAAATAAATGTTTGAACATGTAGGCATCCCACCTTAGCTGAGCATACCCTCATTTTTCGCCCCCACACGGCTTTTCATTCGTTACATGACGGTGGAATGAATTTCTTCCTTCAATACGCTGATAACTTTATTATTTTCACCCATTATGGCAACTTGCGGATGATGCTTCCGTGCTTCTTCATCGGTCAGCATAACGTACGATAAAATAATGACGGTATCGCCTACCTGCACCATGCGTGCCGCGGCTCCGTTCAAACAGATGACACCGGATCCTCTCGGACCGGGAATAATGTAGGTTTCTAAGCGGGCGCCGTTATTGTTATTGACGATCTGCACCTTTTCATTTGGAAGCATATCGATCAAATCAAGCAAATCTTCATCGATCGTAATACTGCCTACGTAGTTCAGGTTCGCTTCGGTTACGGTCGCGCGGTGTATTTTGGATTTGAGCATCGTTCTGAACATGAGTTGAACCTCCTGTAAGAAGTTTTCTGAATAGAAAACCGGCTTCGTATAAATTACAACTGAATGATGGTATTGTCAATTAACCTTGTTTTACCGAACTTAACCGCCAACGCGACGATGATGCTCGACACTGCCTTCAAATCGGTTACCGGCTCCAATGAAGGATACGTCAAAACATCGGCGTAATCGATTTGCGCAAGCGGAGACTGCTCAATATGCTGCTTGACGGCTGCCTGCAGTTCCTCCGCCGCTATTGTTCCATTAGACTCTTTAACGAGCCGCTCGGCGAGTCTCAATGCGGAAGACAGCACCAGTGCCTGCTTGCGTTCCTCCGGCTGCAAATACACATTGCGCGAGCTCATCGCCAAGCCGTCCTCTTCTCTTAAGGTAGGACAAGGAATGATATCGACCGGAATGTTCAGATCATCCACCATTTGCTGAATGACGGCGACCTGCTGAGCGTCCTTCATCCCGAAGAACGCAAAGTCGGGCTGCACCATATTGAACAGCTTCGTAACTACGGTAGCCACTCCGTCAAAATGCCCCGGACGCGATGCTCCGCACAAACGATCGGTTACTTCCGACACCGATACGATTGTCTTGGTCGGCCGCGGATACATGTCGTCTACCGACGGCAGAAATACGAAATCGACACCCGCTTCCTTAGCAAGAGCCAAATCTCTTTGCTCGTCGCGCGGATATCGCGAGAAGTCTTCATTGGGACCGAACTGCAGAGGATTAACGAATATGCTCAGGACTACGATGTCGCTCTTCTTGCGCGCCGCCTCCAGCAAGCTCGCATGCCCTTTATGGAGATATCCCATCGTAGGCACGAAGCCAACATTGACGGTCGGCCGCCCGGCTCTCGCCGCGCGAACCGCTTGGCGAATTTCATTTACGCTATGGAGCACTTTCATTTCTTTGGTCGTTTGCATCGTTTCTTCGCCCCCCCGATTTATTTCTTGCTTCCGTATAAAAATTCCGCAACTTCCTCTTCCATTTGGAAGGAATGGCTTGGCGCCGGAAACTCACGGTTTTTTACTTCCTCCACATACTTTATCAAGCCTTTTCGAACCGTGTCTCCAATGGAAGCATATTCTTTAACGAACCTTTTCGGCACAATGTTGGAGGCGTAGCCGAGCGCATCGTGAAATACCAGCACTTGTCCGTCACAATGCGGCCCTGCTCCGATACCGATCGTAGGGATCGAGAGCTCTTCGGAAATATGCGCGGCCAATTGCTCCGTCATGAGCTCCAGTACTACGGCAAAAGCTCCAGCCTGCTCCAACGCTTTTGCATCCTCAAGCAGCTTGCGTGCCGATTCGGAGTTTTTCCCCTGGATTTTGTATCCGCCGATCTGATGAATCGATTGAGGCGTCAAGCCGATATGCCCCATCACTGGAATACCGGCACGCGTACAGGCTGCGACAGCTTCGGCGATCTCCGCTCCGCCTTCCATTTTGACCGCATGGGCTACCCCTTCCTGCATAAGGCGAGCCGCATTGCGCAGCGTTTGATCGATGTTTCCATGGTAGGTCATGAACGGCAAATCCGCCACGACGAAAGTAGACTTGGCTCCTCTTACGACCGCCCGGGTATGATATACCATATCGTCCAAGGTTACCGGCACGGTGGAGTCGTAACCAAGCACGACATTTCCTAATGAATCGCCGACCAAAATGACATCCACGCCCGCTTCCTCAGCCAATACAGCGGAAGGATAGTCGTATGCCGTTATTACCGAAATAGGAACGCCATCCGTTTTCATTTTTTTTAATTTCGACGTAGTGACCGGTTTGCGTTTTTCCATCTAACAACACACCTCTCCATTGAATTTTAACTACAAAGGCCAAGGTTAGTTTTAGTATGAACTAAAAAACCTTTTAGCCCTCGAGAGCTAAAAGGTTCACATGCAAAAAAAATCATATGATCCTTCTGTCTCGGTCCGTTAGGCTCAGAGCAGAATCCGACATATTCCAGGTAAAGCTATAAAGTTGTCCAGATAAAGCCTTACAAGCAAGTACAAGTGTGATTCCTCGCGGATATCACCTTGATACTTACAGTATACCAGACTTTTCAAGTTTGGGAACCTTTTTTTCGACATTATGCATCCGGCGAAGCAAACTGAATATCTCCAGAATACCAGTTGGCCAAGCTCCCGTCCGGCAATCGCACGGTGATGGCGCCGGAGTCGTGCAGTCCGACCGCGAATCCTTCCGACATGCCTTTCGGCGTCTGCAGCCGGATCGAACGCTGAAGAGATACGCTGAGCGCTTCCCACAGCAGCTTAATCGGTCCGAAGCCCTGCTCGTGATACAGCGTGTACAATGACTCCAGCTCCTGCAGGAACTGGCATAAGATGTCCTCGCGATTCCATTCCCTGCCTGCGGCTATGGCCAGCGATGTCGCTTTGGCTCTCAGCTCGTCATCCGGATAATCTTCCTGCTTCAGATTGACGCCGATCCCGATACCCGCGACGACAAATTGCAAATTCTCGTCCTCCGCGCTCGATTCGAGCAAGATGCCGCTAATTTTTTTGCCTTCGATCAGCAGATCGTTAGGCCACTTTATGCCAATCGGCAAACCTGTTGTCTGGCGCAGCGAACGGCAAAGCGCTACCGCCACCAGCAATGTGAGCTGAGGAGTGAACTGCAGCGGAATTCGCGGCTTCAGCAGGATGCTCATCCATATGCCTTTGCCTTTGGGCGAATGCCATTTGCGCCCCAGCCGGCCTCTGCCGGACGTTTGCTGCTCCGCAATGACCAAGGTGCCTTCCTCGGCTCCCTTAGCGACAAGCTCGCGAGCAACGATCTGCGTCGAATCAACCTCGTCGAAATAGCGGATCGTTTTGCCGAAGCTCTTTGTTTGCAGGCGGGACAGCAAGCTTGGTATATCCAGTCGAGCCGGCTTTCCTACAAGACGGTACCCTTTACGCGAGACGGCTTCGAATTCATAGCCTTCCTGGCGCAGTCGCTCAATGTGCTTCCAGATCGCCGTCCGGCTGCAGTTCAAGGTCATGCTCAGCTCTTCGCCGGACAGAAACTCATCCGGACGCGCCTCGAACATTTGAAGCAGTTGTTCATGTATGGCCACGGTTATCACTTTCCTTATTATTTGCTGCATATTGTGCCGCTTCATCTAATAGCGCACTTTTGTCATTAGCAACTTGTCCGAGTGCGGCTTGCTTGACCAAGTGCTGCAAAGTCTGAGCCACCCACGGTCCCGCCGGCTGCCCAATAGCAGCTATAAGCTCACCGCCGTTCAGCTGCAGGGAAGCCACCTTGTCTACCGGCATTTCCTCCAGCCATTGCATTCCAGATCTCATGCAATATGCTGCGCTTTCGTCCGATCCCCCCAAAGCGAGAAGCACTTGAAGGTTCATGGACAAAATGTCATGCAACGCTTCCATCGCCGGTTTGCCATGGCGGATGGCGGCAAGCTTCCATACCATCGCCGCAACCTTCTCTATCGGTTCAGAAGGATGCTGAGACAAGCCTTCCCCAACATACACGGCTGCTCCAACGATATGCCGCACCTCGTCGATCTGCTGCTTCGAGAACGTCAAGCTTCGTAGTTCTTCCTCGGTTTGATCCGCTGAAGCGCCTAGTCGCAAATAGACATAAGCCCACCTTCTGAGCGGCCCCTTCAGCTTGCTTAAATCCGCTGGTTCCTTCAAGGATCCGAGAGATGCAAGAAGGAGCGGAATTTTGCTGTACCGCAAAATTCCACTCGCCGCCAAAAGGTCAATAGCTCGGTTGGGCGATGATCCCGACAGCATCCGCTCCAGCTCCATCCGTACCCGCTCCATTGCAATATGCTGGAGCAGCGGAGCCAGCCTGCACAATGCATCCCAAGTGGCCGCCTCTACTTCGAGAGCATATTCCGATGCGAACCGGATACAGCGAAGCATCCGCAGCGCATCCTCCTGAAGCCTCTCGTCGGGATTGCCGACACAGCGAAGAATGCCCTGCTTCATATCGGATTCACCGTGGAAAGGATCGATCAGCTTTCGCTCTCGATCCAGCGCCATGGCGTTCATCGTGAAATCTCTGCGGCGCAAATCCTCATACAGGCTGTCGATATATTCAACTTCCGCAGGACGCCTATAGTTTTCATAAGCGTCCTCTTTGCGGAATGTCGTTACTTCATAGGGCTGCCCCTGGATCACTACCGTTACGGTTCCATGCTGAATCCCGGTCGGAATCGTTCTGGCAAACATACGCTCAACCTGCTCCGGACGCGCCGAAGTCGCGATGTCGTAATCCTTCACCGGCCGATTCAATAATTGATCGCGGACGCAGCCGCCGACCAGGTACCCTTCAAATCCGTTCTTATGAAGCGTTTCAATCACTTCATAAGCTCCCTTTTCCAAAGCTTCCTTCATGCCGACCCCCGTTTTAACAGTTCAATGGTTTCAACTTGAGCTCGTCGGGCATGGGGATTCCCAGCACGCGATAGTAGATTTCCTCGTACTGCCTAGTAATGATGTCATTACAGAATGTATACCGCGCTCTATAAAGACAAGCTTCTCTCATCTTCTCGTACAAGCCCGGATCGGTCAGCAGCATTTTCGTATAATGCGCCATTTGATCCACATCGCCGATTTCGGCCAAGAATCCGGTCTCTTCGTGCGTAATCAGCTCCGGAATCCCTCCGGCATTCGAAGCGACCGACGGTACGCCGCAAGCCATCGCCTCCAGAGCTACTAGACCGAAGCTCTCCTTCTCGGATGGAAGCAGCATGACATCGGATAGCGAGAGCAATTGAGCGACATCATCCTGCTTGCCGCAGAAGGTAACCCGATCCAGCAGTCCCTTCTCCTTCACTTTGCACAATACTTTGGACAGCTCCGGCCCCTCGCCAACGAATAGAAGCCGGGACGGAACGTCCTTGCTGATCCGGTCGAATACCTCCACTACGTCCGTTACCCGTTTGACGGGGCGGAAATTGGAAATATGTATGAGAATCTTCTCGTCGGGATGCGCGAACTCCTTGCGTAATGCCGAAACCTCCCGCGGATAATAGACTCGTTTATCTACAAAGTTATACGCCAGATCAATTGGCTTATCAATGGACAGCAGATTGCGCGTTTCCTGAATCAAATCCTTGGATACCGCCGTAACGGCATCACTACGGTTGATTGCATAGCGGATCAGATCGCTCAACGATTCATCCTGGGCCAATACCGTAATATCGGTCCCGTGCAAAGTCGTAACCACCTTGATCCGGTCGTTGACCATTTGTTTGGCGAGCAGCGCGCATACGGCATGCGGAATCGCATAATGAACGTGCAATAGATCCAATTCCTCCAGCTGGACCACCTGCGCCAATTTACTTGCAAGCGACAAGTCGTACGGAGGATATTTGAATACGTAATAATCGTTGACTTCCACTTCATGATAATAAATGTTTTTATCGAATTTTCCTAAGCGGAAAGGCATGCTATGAGTAATAAAATGGACCTGATGACCTTTTTCGGCAAGCAGCTTGCCTAGTTCGGTAGCCACAACACCTGATCCTCCCAATGTAGGGTAACAGGTAATTCCTATTTTCAACCGATCTTTCACGCGGCTCCCTCCCTTGCTCATGGTTACTGTTTATTAGTATTTCCCACTGACTTCCATTGAATCAGAATAAATGGACTAAATATGGAAGCTTGCTGACGAAGCCTTCCGCATAAGGCACCATTCGTTTCTGCCCGAGCATCCGATCCTTCGCTTCTACGCGCTCCAAATATCCTTGGTTCAGAGGCGTGTTGACAAAATCGTTGCCGGACCCGACAGCTTCAAATTGCGTCCGGTAGGCTTGCAGCGCCTGCATCTTGCTGTCATGACTGTCTGTAATATCTACGATCAAATCGGACTCGGCAACATCGTTAATAAAATAAAAATAACACTGCTCCACCGTATGAGCTTCGGTTTCGGGCTCGTATCGGCGCAGCTTAGCGTTAAATACCGCTTCCTGCACCAGCTTGCTGCAAGCGATATGGTCCGGGTGACGGTCTTCCCAATACGGTGCAAATACGATTCTAGGTTTATGCTTGCGGATTTCCAGCGTAATGATCCGGATCAAATCCGGCCCCATCCACAGCCCACGGTCCGGCAAGCCCAGGTTGCTCCTCATTGCCAGACCCAGCAGCTCGGAAGCCAAAGCCGCCTCTTGCTGCCGAATCTCTACGGTACCGTTAGAGGACATCTCCGCCAACGTCAAGTCGCAGATCCCAACCTTGTAACCTGCCGAGGTATGCTTATAGATGGTGCCTCCCATACCAATTTCCGCGTCATCCGGATGAGCACCGAAAATAAGAATATCTAATGGTTCGGTCATTCCTCGATACCCGGCTTATATTTATGCACCAGCTCTCTCCACGCAAAATCTCCGCGGTCGAGCGCCTTTACCAAAATCTCCGCCGTGGCGATATTCGTTGCAACAGGAATCCCTTGAACGTCACAGAGACGAAGCAATGCAATGATATCCGGTTCATGAGGCTGCGCCATCAACGGATCGCGGAGAAAAATGATGAAGTCCATCTCATTGGTCGCAACCATCGCTCCGATCTGCTGATCGCCTCCGAGGGGGCCTGACATGAACCGGTGCACGTTCAGACTCGTATTCTCCATGATCCGCGTGCCGGTTGTTCCCGTCGCATACAGCTCATGGTGCTCGAACACCGTTTCATAGGCGATGACGAAATTAACCATCTCTTCTTTTTTTCTATCGTGTGCGATTAACGCTATCTTCATTGACATCCTGGTCGGCTCCTTTGGATAACTTACAAAACAAGGACTCGGCACATGCGTCATCCGCATGCTCCATGGTCCTTTGTCCGTTTCTCTTCAATTAGTCTATGAAATGCTCAAAACCGTACACTAGGCCGGTAAACTCCATTACTTTCTTCACAGCAACGTTAACGCCAGGCATATAGCCTGCTCGATCATACGAGTCGTGGCGGATCTTCAGCGTCTGTCCGAACGCTCCGAAGATTACCTCTTGCTGTGCGAATACTCCCGGCAGGCGAACGCTATGTATTCTAAATCCATTGTATAATCCGCCGCGCGATCCTTCAATGGTTTCTTCTTCGTTAGGATTGCCTTGACGCAGCTCCTGGCGGCTCTCCGATATCAGCTCCGCCGTTTTGATCGCCGTGCCGGAAGGCGCGTCCAGCTTCTGGTCACCGTGGTACTCGATGATTTCCAGATGAGGCATATATTTAGCTGCTTGCGCAGCAAACTTCATCATCAAGATGGCGCCGATCGAGAAGTTGGGAGCGATGATGCCTCCGATGCCCTGTTCTTTGCATTGCTTGTCCAGATTCTCGATATCTTCAGGCGTAAAGCCGGTTGTCCCCATTACGGGACGAACCTTATACCGAATCGCCAATGCCGTATGGGTTGCAGCCGAATGCGGTGCTGTGAAATCAACCAGCACATCAGGCTTGCCTTCTACCAGAGCTAATTCCAAATCGTTGCTCATCAATACGCCGCAAGGCTCCAGACCAACGAGCCGGCCGGCATCCATCGTCGTATCCGACGTACGGCTTACGGCTGCCGCCAGCTCAAGATCCGGATCATTCAATACCATTTTCACTACTTCACGGCCCATACGGCCGCTGGCTCCAGCTACTGCAACTCTAATTCGACTCATCGCTTGTTATGATCCTTTCTTGTACATGAAATGTCATTGTTCTAAGATTGCATATATTGTTTTAGCCTCATCCGGTACTCTTCAAACAGCTGAATGCCGATCTCGTGCTGAGGATCGAGCTTCAGCAGCTCTCGAATGGCTTGAATCGCGAGACTGTATTCTTTGGCTATGGAATAAGCGATTCCGAGGAGCAAGAAAGCTTCCGATGACAAAGAATCGAGAGCTACGGCTTGCTTCAGGAGCGATATGGCCATCCAGACCTGGCCTTCGCTTTCATTAATATACTTTTCGGCTTGCTGAATGATTTCCTTGGCCCGCAAATGCTGCAGGTGATAGCGGAAATGCTCCTCATCCGGTTCGAGCTGAATTGCTTGGGTGGCATGCTCTATCGCTTTGGAGAGTTTGTTGCTTCTAGCATAAGTAATCGATAGTCTATAATGAAAGGCAGCATTGTCCGGCTCCATCGCAATCGCCTGCTCGAACCATACAATCGCCTGCTCAAAATCATTGCTGAGTATGGCTTCGTATGCTTTCTTGACTAGCTCTTTCCCATCCATCTGCCCATCCTCCTTTAGTTAAAGGTGATGGTACAGCATATGTGTTCTACTCGTTATCGGTGTTTATTTTTGTCCATCTGTTCGCGTCACGAGTACGGAATTTATGCATGATTTTGTCGTGCGCTTCCGTCAGATCGATTCCGAGTGAATTGGCAAAGCAAATCGTTATAAACAAAATATCTCCCAATTCCAATTCGATAGAATTGTCCTCTTCCGTCGGCTTCTTCGGCTTTTCGCCGAATTGGTGGTTCACTTCCCGCGCAAGCTCACCCACTTCTTCCGACATCCGGGCCAGCATCGACAGCGGACTGAAATACCCTTCCTTATATTGCGATATGTATTGGTCGACTTCCTGCTGCAGTTCCTTAAGCGATCGTTCCGTCATCGAGTATGTTCACCAACCTTGTCACTTTGTACAACGCTATATATGTTTTAGATTCCCATTTACCATGTTAACGCAAACAGGTAGGGAAGACAAATTTTTTTTTGCCAAATGATGAGGTATACTAGTAACAACCTGACATGAATCGGAACCTTGAGCAGGGCGGGAGGGAAATGGATTTGCTTACAAAGAAACTAAAAATTTGGTGCCCCATTATGCTGGGAACCGCCATCTATGCGTTCGGTCTGCACTATTTTGTCATCTCGAATGAATTGATGGAAGGCGGCATTACCGGGATCGCGCTGCTGCTGAATTATATTTTCCATGTTCCGCCGTCGATGACGACGCTGCTCATCAATATCCCGTTGTTTTATTTGGGCTGGAGGGTGCTTGGCAAAGAAACAATGTACAATACCGTCATCGGCACGCTGTCATTGTCGTTCTTCTTGTGGGTAATGGAGGTGCTAATACATAACGGCTGGATTGTTCCGTTCCGCTCGGAGCACGATTATTTTCTCGTTACGGCGTATGCCGGTTTAACCTTGGGAGTCGGCCTTGGACTGGTGTTTCGGTACGGAGGGACTACCGGGGGCTCGGACATTATCGTCACTATCGGTCAAAAGTGGATCGGCTGGAGCATGGGACGCGTCATCCTGGCGTTCGACACGCTGGTCATCGGGTCCGCGCTTTTCTTCATTCCGAAGGAAAAAATATTGTACACGTTCGTTGTCGTATTCATTACGACCAAAGTGATCGACATCATTATAGAAGGAGCTTACGCGGCTCGCGCATTCACTATCATTACCGATCATGCGGAAGAGCTTGTAGATGCCATCTCGGAGCATATGGATCGCGGAGCCACTCTCATTCCAGCGGTAGGAGCCTACTCGCGGACGCATAAGCACATGGTATATTGCGTCGTGTACCGGCAAGAAATGAAAAGGCTTAAAGACATCGCCCGAACCGTCGATCCTCGTTCTTTCATCATCATTACCGAGGTTCATGACGTTGTCGGGGAAGGCTTTAAGCCGGAATAAAGCAGTACAGCAGGGTTAAGCCTCATCGTTCTTTCTTACCGGAACAAGCCCGTTATCTTTCTTGGACAAGCGCCAGCCGGCGAAGCCTAGCGCAGCAATAATGACCGATCCGATGGCTACCGTCCACAGAATCGGATCGTTATCATCGACTACCGGTAAAAAGGCCGTCGTATCCTTTTTCAGGAAGAGCTTGTCGATCAATTGCCTTACTTGGGGCAGTACATTATCAATCGGCTGATACGGCTGCTGCTCCGTTCGGGCTTGTCCGGCAATGAACGTGATCAAGGAACGGAATTTATCTACGTCCACCGGATCGCGGCTGATCAGCAAGCTCGGGATAATGATCGTAACATGCCTGTCCAATACGGAGACGGCCTTCTGGAACTGTGGAAGCTTCTGCTCCTTGCCGGCTTGCTCGACACGGTTCACATCTTCCTGCAGCAACTTGTAATATTGCAACCACATCGGCTGCTCCGGATGCGAGAGCGCATCCGTTGCAAGTCTGATTTGCGCAGCGGCTATTTGCCCCTCCTCGGGAGATACGCGGACGGAATTGAACAGCTTTTTCCCCTGAGTTACGGATTCAGTTAGCGCATTCAAGCCTTCGAGCGTCGTTAGCCCCTCATATCGAATGGTAGTGACTTGATCGCTTACTTGTTGAAGCAGAGCTCGTCCCCCATCCAAATCCCCCTGCATGACCTTCTTATACATATCGTCGGCTGTCTCGTTAAGCAGCTCCACCCTTTGCAGCTGTTCTGTGGATGGCTTCGGTTCGACGGACTCTATGGGCTTGTCCCCTTTACTGCAACCCGCAACAAGCTGTATTCCCAACACAACGACAAGCACGAGGCCAAGGCTTCTCCAAGTGCCTCTATACAACATCGGACATCCCTCCTCTTACCATCATCCTATGGAGGGATGTCCACATTTAGACCTCGCGCTTCGCTAAAATTTCTCTTATCTTATAGATAACCCAAGCCACGATAATACTTACGATACTAAGCTCAATGGTGAAAGCGGCGATCGTCGGCAAGTCATCCATCAGCGGATCCGGAAGCCACGGGAACACCCCATAGACGTAATCCATAAAGTCGTTCAGCAACGTCCATGCCGCGACGGCGATGATAGGCCAAATTCGGTATGTGTATAACCGTAAATATAACAACGCTTCCGCCGCCATCCCCAGGTGAGAGATCGTAAGCATCCAGTCCTGCCACACGATTTCGCTTCCTTGGTAAGCGCCCGCCCAGATCATGGATACGGCCCAGATGCCATATTTGAAGGAAGTTACTACTCCGAACGCTTCGACAAAGCTGCGAAACCAGGAGCGCCGGGGCTCGCCGTTCCTTTTGTAGGAGTCCACAAGCAAATACACGATAGTGCCTGTAAAAAATAAGCTTGCCGTCGGGCTGTCAGGTACAAAGGGCAAGTAGGCGGGAGACATCGTGTCAGCCGTATAGGTCATTTGTTTCCAATACCATTGATACCCGTAAATCGTCCCCAAAAAGTTGACCCAAAACAAAGACCATAGCATAAACCGGCCGGATAGGAACGCTTTGGAAACATAGGTGCGAATCGACATGCTAAGCAATGGGCTACCTCCCTAAGAGAAAGACCTGACCGCTGCCGGTCAGGTCTTTGCACTACTCTTTCTTCTGTTTGGCCAGCCAGTCAGCCATCTTGTTGATGTCTGCGTCGGTCAAGCCCTTCTTGATGTTCTCATCGTATTGAGCGGACATGTTGCCTTGTCCCTTTTTGATGATGTTCATAATTTCATCCTTGCTGTGCTTGTCACCGATTCCGCGAAGAGCAGGAATACCGGACGACGGCATACCTTTCAGTTCACCGCCATGGCAAGCGATACAAGTCGATTTCTTGAAAATTTCAGCGCCCGGATCGTCAGGAGCCACGATAGCCGCTGCTGCAGCAGGCTTCTTCGCTCCGCCTCCGCCGCTTTCGCCTTTACCGGCATGCATTTCTTCTTCACGCTTGATGTGCTCAGGAATGATGTTCTTTTCCTTAAGCTCGTGTTGATAGTGGCTCCAGGAAGTAACAGTCAAATACGTACAAGCGATCAGCGTTAAAATCATCAAAGAAGATGCAATAGGACGTCTGTAAAAACGTCTTTCTTTGCCTGTATCCAGGAAAGGAGCAAGCATCAAGCTGCCGAACAAGATGCCCGGTACACCCAATGTTCCCAATACGAGGAATTGATCGGATGTATAAGGGTATTTCAACAATTGGTACATAAACAAGAAGTACCAGTCAGGCATTGGAATAAATTGCGTATTGGTAGGATCCGCAGGATAACCCAACGGTGCAGGCTCGGATACAACAAGAGCCAAAATCCCAACCAGAACGACGACCCCAACCATCCATTCTTTCAGAAGGAAGTTCGGGATAAATACTTCGGATTTGCCCGGATATGCCGAGTAATCCGGCTGAACCATTCTCGAAGATTTCGCGCGAACACGGGAATCTCCCACATAAACGATTTTTTCGTCAGACTTATGGCCGTGTGCCAAATTCCGCCCCTCCTTACTTCTTTAAGTGTCAGAAAGGCCATCAGGACAACCGATGGACATTTTCTGCACGCAAGAAAAACCACCGTTACAACGCAATCGGCCTTCCCGGAGGATCAGCCGACACGCGCCCGGTATCTCATTCATTTTATAGCGGTCCGGAAATCCCTTGCTTACGAATCATGAAGAAGTGTCCCGCCAGCAATGCAAGCAAAGCTCCTGGCAAGAAGAACACGTGTAAGGCAAAGAATCGAGTCAACGTTTGTGCACCGACAATCTCGCCGCCCTGCAGGAACGTCTTCGCATAGCCACCGATAAGCGGAGCGGATTCAATGATCTTCAGCGTAACGCTTGTTGCGAAGTAAGCTTTGTTATCCCAAGGAAGCAGGTAACCTGTCAAGCCCAGACCCAACATAACGAAGAAGATCAGAACGCCGACGACCCAGTTCATTTCGCGAGGCGCTTTATACGAACCTGTGAAAAATACACGCAGCGTATGTAAGAACATCATGACGATAACCAAGCTGGCTCCCCAGTGATGCATACCGCGGACAATAACTCCGAACGCTACTTTATGCTGCAGATAGTCAACACTTGCATACGCGTTAATAATATCCGGCACATAGTACATCGTCAAAAACATACCGGACAAAATTTGAATAACCGTGATAAAAAACGTCAATCCACCAAAGCAATAAACAAATGCGGAAAAATGGTGTGCCGGGTTAACGTGTTCAGGAACCTCGTGATCGGCAACATCTCTCCACATCGGCGTGATATCAAGACGTTCATCAATCCAGTTATACATGCTTTTAAACATCCGATGTTACGCCTCCTTATACCCTTTTGTTAGGACCAAGTTGTCCTAAATAAACGAAGCCGTTCTCTACCTTCAGTTCGTATTGATCCAAAGGCAATGGCGCTACGGCAAGGTTCTTACCGTCAACCGTGTAGTGTGCGCCGTGGCAAGGACAAAAATATTGATCCTTATAGTCCGGGCTTGCGTTCCAGTTAACCGTACATCCAAGATGCTTACAGGTCGGATTCAAAGCAAAAATCTTGCCTTCCTTGTCCTTGGAAATCCAAGCTTCCAGCTCGACATCGCTCTCATACCAGCCGTCAACCTGATGCACTTTAAATTTAAATGCTTTCGGAACGCTCTCGATCTTCGTTTCTTCGACGACCTTCACCCAAGCCGCTTGCGATTTCGGTTGAAGTACCGGATCGACAGCAAAGCGAAGCATAGGAACAATCATTCCGGCGCCCATGAATGCGGAAGCCCCACCAAGGGTATAGGACAGAAACTGCCTGCGGGACATCTCGCGACGTTTAACCGGCCGTTCACCTTGATGCTGCGCATCATGACTATTGTGCTGACTCATTCTCGTTCTACCCCCTTTTGCAACATATATCACGTCGTTCGACATAACTTTACACCACATACTAGGACATTACTAATAATAGCTTACGACTCTAGGTGCGTCAAGAATGTTGACTTCCATTTCGAGCCATCAAATCTTGTCCCTGCTGCAACATTTAACGAAATTGTCACATCTGTTCACAAAGGGAAATAGTATGTCCCATAACTTAGAATTAGCAAAAAAGGTACCGTTCATACACGGTCCGGGAACGTTACATCCCTGTCCACAAAGTTTGCAGGCTTACTGCGATTTTCTCTTTAATTTCCGGCATGGATGTTGACAGCTGCTCAGGGCTAAGAACGAATACGAGGTCCGCATGCTGCTCGTCCGATGCAAGCTGCTCCAGTCCCTCTGCCTCGGCGGAGATAACAACGACATAAGGGAAGCGCTCCTTCAAGCGCCGGACAACGCCGGCCAGAAGAGCCATATCCTCTTCTCCTTCTATATAATGAAAGGCAGGATACGTCAGCACTCTTCCTTTATAAGGAATTTCAAAGCAGTCCAGCGCGTCCCTGAGCGCTTCGAGAGCACGGGTCGCCTCCCAAGGCTCTTCATCCCCGGTCAGCCCGGTAACCGGCAGCAGGCAAGTATCCACGTAAGGCTTAAGTTCGTTCCATGTTGAGCTTTCCACATCGCTAAATTTCATCGTCGTTCCTCCATCAGCTGGCTTCATATGATCTCACTCTAACACAAAAAAAAGACATATGAGTGGAATTCATATGTCTTTCAAAAAGATGTCATAATTCAGGTCCAGGAGTTGTATCGGTTATGTTCCATTACTGTGGAGCGATTTCAGTTCTGTAGTGAGGGCTAGAAACGATACTTCGTCTCCTTTTGCCAAAGCCAAATCAATTTCTCTGTACAAATACTGCTCCCTGTATTTACGCACGGCTTCATCAAGCACCATTTCCGCAAACAAGCTCAGCATCATATCATTGGAAACATTCATTTTGCCCATAGAACCTACCTCCAAACCTAATGGCATATTCATATTGTTAGAGCTTAAGGCTTAGCCTGCTGCCTGTATTCGCTGCCTTTCTTCACATAGCTTTCCATCGTTCGCTGCATTCTTTGAAGATCGCTCTGCTGCAATTCCCTTACGACCTTGGCAGGTGAACCTAGTGAAAGAGTGTACGAAGGAATGTGCTTGTTTTCGGTAACCAACGAACCTGCCCCTACTAAAGCATATTCATCAATCTCTGCTCCGTTAAGTACAATAGCCCCCATGCCGATTAATGTGCCTTTACCTATTTTGCATCCGTGAATAATGGCGCCGTGTCCTACGGATACTTCCTCCGCAACGATCAACGGCTGGTCAGTATTCACATGTCCTATGCATCCGTCCTGTATATTGCTGTTACGTCCGATCCGAATGGGAGCCAAGTCTCCTCTGAGCACGGTATTGTACCAAATGCTCGCTCCTTCTTCAATTACCACGTCACCGATAATTTGAACCCCGTCGGCAAGAAAGACGGTAGGGTGAATTTGCGGCATAATGCCGTTATAGCTGTGCAGCATGTTGACTACTCCCCTTTTCCAATAGATGGTGGAGTGATTTTAGCAATACTCCGAATCATTGTCAAACGGGATCTCGATTTTGTCATCCTCCGCAACGTAGCTCCCTTGAATGACACTGCTGCCCAGCTTCGTAACCTGGATGACCGTCCCGGCGTCCTCGGCTTCACCGATTCGAATTAATCCGAGATGCATCATCATCTGCAAAATCCGCTGCTCCATGATCGACTCGGCAGAATCGTAATAAAAGGGCCGTATTAAAGGAAGCAATGCTTCCTTTAGCGATTCCGCCGTCACCCAGCTTTTCGACAGCTTATCCATCCAATGGACAAGCGACTGCAGGTTGGGAATGGCTCCCTTGTATAGACGCAGCCAAAACCGGTACACCTGTACAATATCCTCTTTGCGGGCTTGGCTTAGACGTTCCCTGCCCTTCTCGCTCAATGCGAGAACCTGGTTATGCTCCGTTATCAAATCGGCATAATAGCAATAATCATAGATGAGCGAGAACCGATTCGGATAATCCTTGAACAGCCGGCCGTAGCCGAACCGCCAAGCTGTCTTGCCTACCGTCTCCTCCTTGACGGAGAGCCGGTCCAGCACCTGCTGCAGCTGCCTTTTATACATCGTATTGTCCGCCGTCAGCACCGCTTCGTTCTGCTCAATGTAGTGCAGAAAATGATAGATGTCATCGATGATCAGCTTCTGCTCATCGCGGTATACCATCGGCTCGCTCGTGTAAACCAGCTGCTTTTGAAGCTGTTTGGTCAACGCTTCGCTAAATCTTCGTTTCAAATCGTTAGGAACCTGAAACAAATACCTTGTGTTCTGCGAATATCCGTTAAACAGCCAGCCGCGCTGCTTGAACCGGGAGATCATGTCCCGCGGATTCCAGCCTTCATTCTCATCTTTCACAAAACGGCTTTGCTGCACCCGCGCAATAAGCTCCTCCAGACTAAATGAGCCTCGCTGATCGAAAATTAAGGAGTTCAAGAAGCGGATGTCTTCGATCGACAGGTCAATGACTTGACGCTCGAACACTTCTCTGCGGCTGACCATTGAGAGAATCGACTGAATGAGCTCATTTTTGGAGTGACCGTTGCATTCGCAGTTGTACGTATGGGCAATTCGGCTCAAGTCCTGAATGTCCGCATAACTTAACATGTCCGCCAGATTCATCGTACGACACCTCCAAGCTTGCTTAGTACCATTATGGGAATTTGTGCCGAATTTAAACGCTCCAAAGGAAATTTTCATGATGGATGTCTTTTGAAAACAAAAAAAGCCCGCTGTCGTATGCGGACTTCTTCTATATGTTCGGATCACATTTCTGCTAAGTGCGCCGTGCAATTCATCAATGCGCAGCTCCACCCTGAGGCTTCTTTATTCATGATGGTAAGCGAAGTATTGTTCAGGTGGGATTCCACGGGATTGCCCAGCATGGATTCTATTACCGGGGCGATATAACCGCCGTGACTGACAAGCAAAATGCGCTTCCCTGGATGTGCCTGCTCCAGCTCCTGAAGGAACGAATTCCACCGCTCAAGCAAAGCCTCATCCTTCTCCATACCCAGCTCCAGCCCTCTCCAGCCTTCGCCCCACCGGGAAATTCGCTCCTCCAGCGTCGTCCCTTCCACTTGCCCGAACGAACGCTCGCGAAGCCGCATATCCATTCCGATCAGAGGAGTGCCGGTAGCTTCAGAGATCGTAAGCGCCGTCTGCTTGGCCCGCAGTAAGTCGCTGGAGACAATCCCGTCCCATGCCTCTCCCTTTAACCGCTCAGCCAGCAGCTTTGCCTGCAGCAATCCGACTTCCGCGAGCTCCGTATCCATTTGCCCCTGCATCTTGCCGGCCAGGTTCCATTCCGTAGTACCGTGTCGAATAAAGCCTAAAGTGATCAATTCATTCCGCCTCTCTCTCTCCTGTAAGTGTTACTTCTATATAGGACTCCAAAAAAATAAAATGCCCCGAAAGGGGCAATTTCGCGCTAGACTACGATCGAGTTCTGGACAACCAGTTCATAATAAGAAGTGTACAAGTAAGGCCGAGCAGCGATACAAAAATCATATAATCCTTGAACGTATGAATCGGTCCGACTTGATACATGAACGGTTCGCTGAAGCCCTTCAAGCTTGCCACAGCCGATGGCATCGTATGTACGTTCATCGACTCCGATTTGCTTCCGGCTACTACGACCGGATCTCCTATCCGCCCGAAAACGGAAGAATCCGTAGTTGCAGCGAGCGTATCAGGTGCAGGCGAATGGGTGATCGAGTAAACAAACGAGAATATGAACAGCGCCAGGCAAAAGGCGATTACGGCCGTTATATTCCGGCGAAACTTATAGGATATGGAGTACATGCGATCCGCAACGGGAACTCTCCACGACTCATCCTGATAAATCCGGTTCATTACGTTCCGCGAGATCGGCGACTGGCTCTCTTCGAACGGCTCGTGCCCGGCCGCAGATTTAATCAATTCCGTACTCTCCAGCCATATTTCAAACTCCGCCGCGCAGCTGCGGCAATGCTTAATATGCTCATCAACACGCTGGCGTTTTAAATCATTCTCCGGCAAATCCCAATAGACGCCCAGCAGCTCTTGAATATCATCACATTTCATCATCATTTCATCCCTTCAATCTCCTCAAATATGGGATCAAGAAAGTATGGTTCCAATTGGAGCTTTACACTCGCCCTTGCCCTGAACAATAAGGATTTCACCGAGCTTACGGTCTGCCCAAGGATATTGGCAATCTCCTGATAGTCCAATTGATCGTATTCGCGTAATATAAGCGCTGACCTTTGCTTCTCAGGTAAATTGTTAATAGCGTCTCGAACCATCGATACTTTCTCATTACGCAGCATGGATAGCTCCGGCATGACGTCTTCCCCTGCAAGAGGCTCATGCTTTTGCTCTAAAGAAACCTTAATACTTTTATTTTTACGCAGCTCGCTTAGCACCGTATTCCTGGCTATCGTATACAACCACGTGGAAAAAGTCGCCTCGACCTCCCGGAATGAATTCAAGCTCCGATATGCCTTATAAAAGGTTTCGTTGCATAGATCTTCCGCAAACGACTCCATTTGTGCGCTCTTCAGCATGTGATAGATAAAAGCCAGTATTTTACGCTCATAACGACGCATTAATTCATCGTAAAGCTGGACGTTACCGTCCTTGATCTCTCTGATCAACTGGGAATCGGTCATCAAAATACGACCCTCCTTGTGATTCCTAGCTTACCCCCAGTGATTCTTACTTGTTTGACTATAAGGGAGTAAAAAAGTTGCGGTATATTTTAAAAAAAATTAAGAATAATGTGGTTTCTTTATTTTATTCGGTAAACTTGGTCAAAAATCCTGCTTAATCGACATCTTTCATACAACTTTCAGAATTACTTCCAAAAAAAGGTGTATATTGTTACTACTATTGTACGACTCGAACTTCAAAAAATGGTTACAAAACAAAAAAAATAACCGCCTATAAAAGGCGGCTGCACAGAGTGCAAATATTCGGATAGGAGTGGAGAGAAACCATACTGTACTTTTATTATATGTATACGTTTTCAAAATGTCAATACTTTTTTGAAAACGTTTTAATTTTTATTATAAAAAAGAAAACTATGCGTGAACCGCATAGTTTTCCTTGTTCAACAACTCGGCCGCTTTATCCATTTGGTACTCGTCTCTAAAGGAAAGACGAAGCACACCCGGGACATCCTCCCGGCTCTCGATAATCTGGATATTGCTCAAGTTGACTCTGTGATTGCCAAGGAGCGTCGCAATCTGGCCGATAATACCCGGATGGTCAGGGATATCTACATAGATCTCATACACCGAGGTCAGGACGCCTTTACGCCTTTCCGGCAGCGCAGAACGAAAGTCATTCGCCATGCGGAACTGTTCTGCAATCCCTGCCCCATCGCCCTGCTTTAGCAGCTCTATGAACGAAGCGATCTCCAGATTCCAGTCCTCCAGCAGCTTCAGTACGACATCCCGGTTATCGATCAATATATCTCGCCAAACGACAGGATCGCTGGACGCGATTCTCGTGATATCCCGGAACCCGCCTGCCGCCAGATTCGAATAGAGTGCGTTATCCCCATTGTACCGAGCAATTTGATTGACCAATGCAACGGCAATAATATGCGGAAGATGGCTGATAGCACCGACCACATCGTCATGCAGACGAGGATCCACTTTGACGAGCTGCGCTCTCGTATGCAGGAGCAGACCGGCCAGGCGGTCATACACCTCTACAGGCGTCGACTGCTCCGGTGTGAGCACGTAGAACGCATTCTCGTACAATAGCGATGTGGCAGCTTCTACGCCCGACTTCTCTTTGCCGGCCATCGGGTGCCCGCCGATAAAGAACGCATCCTTGAACTGAAGCTTGGACGCAAACTCCGCAATCGACGCTTTGGTGCTGCCGACGTCGGTAATAATGCATCCGGGCTTCAGAGGAAGCTCCGAAAGCCTCCTCAAGTAGTCCTCTATGTTGCCGACAGGGACGCAGACGAATATAAAGTCCGCATCCTGAGCCGCTTCTTCCATCGAAGTCGTTGCATGATCGACAACATTCCGCTTCAAGTATTTATCTACAGACGACTGGCTGTTCGAATGGCCTACAACCGTAATTCCAGGCTTCCCCTTGAAGCACAGCGCCAAAGATCCGCCGATCAGCCCTACGCCAAAAATTGCAATTTTTGTCATGAATAAGTTCCTTTATTTTGTTTTATACGGGAAGAGTCTCCGCTTGCCTTACTTGCCTTAGGCAATGACGGCTACTTCCTCCAGCACTTGCTTGAGAGCGCCGATAAACTTCTCGTTTTGCTCCTGGCTTCCCACGGTTACGCGCAGCATGGTCGGAAGGCCCCAACCTGGATCGTGGCGTACGATAATCCCTTTACGCAGCAGCCCTTCGAATACGGCATTGCCCGGACGCTCGACGTCTACCATGATGAAGTTACCGTGTGCGGAGTAGTAGTTCAGCTTCAGCTCATCGAATTGAGCGGACAAATAGACGATCCCCTTGGCATTCGCCTCACGGCAATCCGCGATGAATTGCTCATCGGCCAGAGCAGCCACTGCCGCTTTCTGGGCAAAGCTTGTCGTATTGAACGGCTCGCGAACCTGATTGATCGACTTGATCACATCGGGATGTCCGATACCGTAGCCGATACGGAGCGACGCCAAACCGTAAATTTTCGAGAACGTACGCAGGGTGATCACATTTTTGTATTGGTTAACCAATCCGATGCTATCGGGATATTGGCCGCTCACGTTGTACTCGGCATAAGCTTCGTCCAAAACGATCAGCACATGCTCCGGTACGGCATTGATGAAGTCGACAATCTCCTGATGCGTATTCATCGTGCCCGTAGGGTTGTTAGGGTTGCACACCCAAATAATTTTGGTGCGCTCGTTCACTTTGCTCAGCATGCCTTGCAGATCGTGGTATCCATCCACGCAAGGAACCTCGATGCATACCGCGCCTTCTATTTCCGCATTATGCTTATATTGCGGGAATGTTGGCGAAGCCATGATCGTTTCGTCTCCAGGCACGAAAAAAGCGCGCGCAAGCATCAAAATAATTTCGTCCGAGCCCGCTCCGAAAATGACTTGGTTCGATTCCACGCCAAAATGGGCAGCTACCGCATTCGTTAATTCCACCGCGCCGCCATCCGGATATATGCTAGTTTGCTCAACACTTGCAATAATGGCTTCTTTCGCTTTCGGAGAGCAGCCGAACGGGTTTTCGTTGGAAGCGAGCTTAATAACTTCCGTCAAGCCCAACTCTCTCTTTACTTCTTCCATAGGTTTGCCTGGTTTATACACCGGCAGGTGGACAATGTTCTTCTTAGGCTGCACGCTGGTCACCTCATTCGATAATTGGTTCTAACTAAGGCAAATGCGTGTTCAATAATGAACACGCTCGCACTATTAATGGCAGTTCAAAAAGTTGTCTTTAGATCACGAAGGCATAAGAAGCTCAATTCGACTTCTCACAACCTTCATGGTTCTGAAACTCAACTTTTTGAACTGTAATGCTATTAATTCTTTCCTATTAATTTTCTCACAAATTCGTGAATTTGCAAGAGCGCTTGTGAACGAGTCTCATCCTGTTCAAATAAAGGCAGTACTTCTTCCACCTGACGAACCAGTGCGCTGCCGACGACAACGCCGTCGCAAATCTCTGCGAATCTAGCAAATTGTTCATTTGTAGAGACACCGAAG
The DNA here is from genome assembly GCF_042793215.1 of Paenibacillus sp. NPDC056579. Lineage (NCBI taxonomy): Bacteria > Bacillati > Bacillota > Bacilli > Caryophanales > Paenibacillaceae > Paenibacillus > Paenibacillus sp. NPDC056579. The sequence goes on along the minus strand of NZ_JBHTVD010000001.1, from coordinate 113,123 downwards.
CCGATAGCAACAGGCAAAGAAGTCGACTGCTTGACGGTTTCTAAGAAGCCATCGATGCCGCTGTGGAATTCCGTTCTTGTCCCGGTAACTCCGAGCGAGGAAACGCAATAGACGAAGCCGGAGGCACGCGAAACAATACGGCGAATCCGGTCGTTCGACGTTGGTGCGACAAGCGGAATCAAATGAATGTTGTACTCGGCTGCCCGCTTGCGTACCTCTTCATCCTCTTCCATCGGAAGATCGGGAATAATAAGGCCGCTGATATCGCTCTCCTGCAGCATCGGGAAAATGCGGTCTAGACCGAACTGCAGAACAGGATTGTAATAGGTAAAAAGAATAAACGGCAGCTCGCAGCCTTCGCTCCGTGCTTGACGAGCCGCATTCATCACATCCAGGATGGATACTTGATGATTTTTCAACGCGCGCATCGAGGACCGCTGAATAACCGGACCGTCGGCTAGCGGATCGGAGTACGGTACTCCAAGCTCTACAATGCTCGCTCCGGATTGCTCCAGCTGCTTAATAATATCGACGGACGTCTTCAGGTCCGGATCGCCTATGGTCAGAAAAGGAATAAATGCAGGCTGCTTGCGCTCCTTCAGCTCGGCAAACGTGCGATCAATGCGATTCATGAACAGCACCTCCCAAGTAGCCCATAATCGCTTCCACGTCTTTATCTCCGCGGCCGGACAAGCTGACGACAATAATCTCGTCTTTCCCCATCGTAGGAGCAAGCTTCATCGTTTGAGCGATGGCATGAGCGCTTTCCAATGCCGGAATGATTCCTTCCGTACGGCTCAGCAGCTGCAGTGCCTCCAAGGCCTCTTTATCGGTAATAGGATAGTATTCGGCGCGGCCGGAATCCTTCAAATACGCATGCTCCGGTCCAATTCCCGGATAGTCCAGTCCTGCGGAGATCGAATGCGCTTCCTGCACTTGACCGAATTGATCCTGCAGCAAATAGCTCATGGAGCCCTGGAACACGCCGTGGCTGCCTTTGGTCATCGTTGCCGCATGCTCTTTCGTATCGATCCCTTTACCAGCCGCTTCCGCGCCGATCAAACGGACACCCTCGTCTTGAACGAACGGATAGAAAATACCGATCGCGTTGCTTCCTCCGCCTACCGCCGCTACTACTGCATCCGGCAGCTTGCCTTCGAGCTCTACGATTTGTCTGCGGGACTCGTCTCCAATAATGCGCTGAAAATCGCGAACCATCATCGGATACGGATGCGGGCCGGTTGCAGAGCCAAGAATGTAAAACGTATCGTCGACATGGCTCACCCAGTAGCGCAGCGTTTCGTTACACGCATCTTTAAGAGTTTTCGTACCGGAAGTAACAGGGACAACCTCCGTACCCAACAAGTTCATTCGGAATACGTTCAGCTGTTGGCGCTTCATGTCTTCTTCGCCCATGAATACTTTACATTCATAGCCTAACAGCGCCGCTACGGTTGCGGTAGCTACACCATGCTGTCCTGCCCCGGTCTCGGCGATCAGCTTCTTCTTACCCATCCATTTGGCCAGAAGACCTTGTCCGAGCGAGTTGTTGATTTTATGGGCACCCGTATGGTTCAGGTCCTCGCGCTTCAAGTACACTTTGGCCCCGCCCAAGTGCGCGGACAGCCTCTCGGCATAGTACAGGGAGGTCGGTCTGCCGGAATACCGGTGGAGCAAATAGTTCAGCTCCTGCTGGAACTTCTCTTCTTTTACGAATTTCTTGTAAGCTTCTTCCAATTCAATCAGTGCGTTCATCAAAGTTTCGGGAACGTAGCGCCCTCCGAATTTACCGAACCGGCCATGATCATCTGGAACGTTATACATGATGCTTCACCCTTTCGACAAAGCTGATAATTTTATTCCGATCTTTAACGCCATCCGTTTCAACACCGCTCGATACGTCCACTCCATCCGGCGCATAGGCGCCGAGCAGCTCTCCAACATTGTCCGGCTGAAGCCCTCCCGCAACGAGCAGAGGAATCCCAGCATGACGGCACCACTCCCGATATGGCGGAATGGTTTCCCAAGAGAACGTTTTGCCGGAGCCTCCGCCGTATACCGGATCGAACGTATCCAGTAACAAGGCATCGACGATTCCGATATACGGATTCAACACTGCTGCAATCGACTGCCGTGCGGATTCGCTGCTGCCGGCAGCATCCCCTTGGTTCGCCTGGCTAACCGATACGACCTTCCACAGCTTGACCCCAGGAAAAGTCTCACGGATCCAGCGGCATTCCTCCGGTGTCTCCTGCCCGTGCAGCTGCAAAATATCGATAGGCGCCTCCGCTATAATTGCGGTCAGCTCTTCCCTTGTCGGGTTTACCAGCACCCCGACGGTAAGCGGAGCGGAATTGCCCGCTTCCCGGTAATCCTTAATGACTCGGATCATATCGCTTGCTTGCGCCGGCGTAACCTGACGCTTGCTTTTGGCAAACATCAATCCGATATAGTCAATCGGCAAATGCAGAATGGATTTGAGCATCTCCGAATCTTTTAGCCCGCATATTTTTACCGTAGTCATCTTGGCAATCCTTTCGCCGCTTCGTAGACGCCCATCAGATCGTGTACCGCCTGCCCGACGACCGGCTGCCGCATGAAGTGCTCTCCGATCAGAACGGCTTTGGCGCCTATCGACTGCAAATAGCCGATCTCCGAAGGCTGTGAAATCCCGCTCTCGCTGACTACTGTTACATGGTCAGGTATATGGATAATCAGCTGCTCCGTCGTTTTCAAATCCGTTACGAAGGTTTTCAAGTTCCGGTTATTGATTCCAACCAATGTAGGGTTCAATTCGAGCACACGGTCCAGCTCTTCCTTATCATGCACTTCAATCAGCACATCAAGTCCTATGCTTCGGGCCGCTTCGCTGAACTGCTTCAGCTGCTCCGTCGTCAAGATCGCGGCGATCAGCAAAATCGCGTCGGCTCCGATGCAGCGGGCCTCATAGATCTGATGAAGATCGATCGTAAAATCCTTCCGCAGAATCGGCACCTTCACCGCTTGCCTGACTTGAGACAAATAGTCGTTCGAGCCTTGGAAATAGTCCACGTCGGTCAGAACCGAAAGGCAATCCGCACCTGCGCTTACATAAGCCTGCGCAAGCTTGACAGGCTCGAAATCTTCCCGGATAAGCCCCTTGGACGGAGAAGCCTTCTTCACTTCCGCAATAAGCCCCATGGAGCGGTTCCGACCTGAGGATATCGCTCTCTCGAATCCTAGGCAGGAAGGCAAGGACGCAATTTGCCGCTCCATTTCGGCGATGGTGATTTTCTCTTTCAATGCAGCAACCTCGTGCTGCTTGGTCGCAACGATTTTATCAAGAAACATGTCTGATTTCTCCTGTGAATTGGACTAGCTCCTGCAATTTGGACGATGCTTGCCGCGAATCGATCACATGAGCCGCATATTTGACGCCTTCCTGCAGCGTTGCGCACTTGCCGGTAACATAGAAGCACGCGCCGGCATTGGCCAGGACGATATCCCGGCATGCTCCGGTAGCGCCTTGGAACACGCTGCGAATAATCTCGGCGTTCGTAGCCGCGTCTCCGCCTACAACTTCCTTCAAGCTGTAGCTGCGCAGCCCGAGCGCGTCCGGTGTCAGGTCGTAGGTTGTAATATCCCCGTTCTTGAGCTCCGTAACCTGGGTCGCATCCGAGATGCTGATTTCATCCAGTCCGTCGAAGCTCGCAACAACCAATGCACGTTTGACGTCCAATGCCCGCATGACGTGCGCCATCGTCTCTGTTTTGCCTCGATCGAAAATGCCGAGCACCTGACGGTCGGCGCCTGCCGGGTTCGTTAACGGGCCAAGCAGGTTGAACACCGTCCGTACGCCAAGCTCTCTTCGCGGGCCCGCCGCATGCTTCATCGACTGATGATAGCGTTGGGCGAACATGAAGCAAATGCCTACCTGCGCGAGACAAGCAGCAGCTTGCTCCTGGTCCAGCTCGATATTGACGCCCAGAGCTTCCAGCACGTCCGCGCTTCCGCTCTTGCTGGACATGGCCCGGTTGCCGTGCTTGGCAACGCGCACCCCGCCTGCTGCGGCTACTATTGCCGCCGTGGTGGATATATTGAACGTGTCCGCACCGTCGCCGCCGGTTCCGCATGTGTCGAGCAGATTGACCTGCTCGGTTTGTACGCGGTTGGCCTTAAGGCGCATTGCTTCGGCAAAGCCGGTGATTTCCTCGATCGTCTCACCCTTCATACGAAGCGACGTGAGGAAACCTCCGATCTGCGATGGTGTAGCCAAACCGTCCATGATGTCGGACATGACAGCCTTCGCTTCCGCTCGTGTCAAATGCTGCTGCCCGATAATTTGTTGAATCGCCTGTTGAACCGTAACCGTAACTTTAGTTTCCATGTGAACTGCCTCCCCATTTTATATAAGCAGCCGACATTGGCTCCGAAGCCCTTCGGCTGAAAGAGCATTTTTTAATAGTAGTCGTGGTTAATAGCCGCATGAGCCAGCGGTTTGCGGGCGAACACCGCTTCCGCCGTACGAATGGATTTGAGCATCCCTTTCGCTTTATTGATCGTTTCCTGGTACTCGCTCTCGGCAACGGAATCCCATACGATTCCCGCTCCGGCCTGGACATACGCTTTGCCGTGCTTGAAAATAATCGTACGGATCGTGATGCACGTATCCATATTGCCGGAGAAGCCCAAGTAACCGATGGCGCCTGCATATGCGCCGCGGGCTTCATTTTCCACTTCCGCTATAATTTCCATCGCTCTCAGTTTAGGTGCTCCGGAAACGGTTCCTGCAGGCAAGCAGGAGATGAAGGCATCGAAGAAATCCTTATCCTTCGCGATTTTACCTGTTACGTTGGACACGATGTGCATGACGTGGGAATAACGCTCCACCTGCATGAACGTATCGCAATGCACGCTGCCGAATTCGGAAACGCGGCCGATATCGTTGCGTCCCAAATCGACTAGCATCAGGTGCTCCGCACGCTCCTTCTCATCTGCCAACAGCTCACGTTCGTATGCCGCATCCTCCTCCGGCGTTTTACCGCGTGGACGAGTGCCTGCGATCGGCCGGGTTTCGACCCGTTCTTCCTCTACGCGCACCAGCAGCTCGGGTGAAGTACCGACTATGACTTCGTCGTCCATCTTGAGACAATACATATAAGGAGAAGGGTTCATCGTTCTCAGGATCCGGTATACGTGAAGCGGCGACACGTCGGTTTCAATTTCAAACCGCTGCGACAGCACCACCTGGAAAATATCGCCTGCGCGAATATACTCCTTAGCTTTCTCCACGTTCGAGACAAACTGCTCTTTGGTCAAATTGGACTTGATCTCGCCAAGCTCAATATCTTCCGGAATCGGCTGCTGCGGGACTGCCAATGCGGGAACCGGACGCTTCAGCCGTTCGATCGTCTCTTCGATTTTGGCGCAAGTCGCTTCATATGCGACAACAATTTCGGCGTCCGAGCCATGATGGGGAACATGGACGTTCGCTATGACCTTCAACTGCTGCTTGAAGTGATCGAATACGATGACTTGGTCGCAGAACATGAATTGAATGTCGTTCATCTGCAGATCATCCTTGCGGTGAGCCGGCAGCTTTTCATAATATTGCAATAGATCGTAGCCGAAAAATCCGACCGCTCCGCCTGTAAATCGAGGTAAATCAGGCAAAGCAGGGCTTGAATAAGATCTCAAGTAAGCTTTCAGCACATCAATCGGCTTCTCGATCGATGCTTTCACTTCATTCTGGCTTTCGATTCGGGTCACGCCGTTTTTGGCTGTGATCATCAGGAACGGATCCGTGCCGATAAAAGAATATCGCGCCCATTTCACTCCGCCCTCTACGCTTTCCAACAGAAATGCGCGCTTCTCCTGATAAAATTGCTGGAATACGCGAATCGGCGTTTCCGTGTCGGCCATCAAAGAACGGACAACCGGAATCAAATTGTACTGCTTCGACAACCGGATGACTTCTTTCGCTTCGGGTGTGTACATCATCGCTCTCTCTCCTCTTCTCAACTCAATCGATTCTAAGCTCATTTCATGGTAAAAATAAAAAAACCTCTACGTCAAAGTAGAGGTGGTTTCGCAGATGATCATAACCGTCCCGTCGCTCCTGTGCCACAAAAAAGGCAACAATAAATAAACATAAGTGCATATAGCTGCACACAGGGCTATGGCGTTTCACTCGGCTCTTCTCTGGCTCTGCTCAAACTAAACTCTCGCTCTACTCTGCTCAACTGATCTTACAAATCACTACCGTAACTATACTATGGCTCTTATGCTTTTGTCAATTTGGATAAATCGGGACGAAGACGCATCGCTTCCTTCAAATACACATGCACGATTTCATCCTGTCTTTTTTCCGTATTGGTCATGACCATCAGACGGATACATTTAGGCAGGCTGCCCTCAACCGGGACCTCCAACGAGCACATCAGCGGAACAAGCTCCCAGCCTGGCAGCTGACGAACCGCAACCGCCGGGAATGTCGACGTCAGATCGTTTGTTACCGTAATGTACACACATGCGAGATCTTCCGGATGAATCTCATTTTCCGCGATGATTTGATCCAGCAGCTCTCTGGTCGCTGTCAATACTTCTTCCTTCTCATCATGCTCTACCGTAGTAGCGCCGCGTATTCCTCGTACGAACATGGATTATGCCTCCTGTTTCAGTTGCTCTACGACTTCTCTCACCCATGCCGCAGAAACGTTTTTGTTGATCTCCACTTTGCCGATTTCCGTCGGTATGATGAAAACCATCGTTCCTTCCTGGAACTTCTTATCGTGCATCATCGCGTTCATAATAGCATCCGTATCCAAATGCGCAGGCAGTCGGGTCGGAAGCTCAAAACGCTGCAAAATGCTCTTCGTTCTCGTATAAATGTGCTCCGGGTGACCCAATCGGAGAGCCAGCTTCGCCGCACCGACCATACCGATGGAAATGGCTTCACCGTGCTCAAGCTCGCCGTAGTTGGCTACCGCTTCCAGCGCGTGTCCGATGGTGTGCCCCAGATTCAAAATCGCACGAAGCCCGTTCTCCTTCTCATCCTGGGATACGACGATGGACTTCACCTTACAGCCTTCGTACAGGCCGTGTTGAAGCGCTTCTTGGTCCAAGGAGAGCAGCTTCCCGGCATTTTCCTCCAGCCATGCAGTGAACGCCTCGTCCCAAATGAGACCGTGCTTGATCATCTCGGACAGCCCCGCACGCACGTCACGCGGAGGCAGCGTCCTTAATGTCGCCGTATCGTACAATACCATTTCCGGCTGATGAAACGCGCCGATAATGTTTTTCGCCTTTGGATGGTTTACCGCCACCTTGCCGCCGACACTGCTGTCATGCGCCAAAATGGTGGTAGGAATTTGCACGAATCGAATTCCGCGCATGTAGCTGGCGGCAACGAAGCCGGCCAAGTCTCCTACAACGCCTCCGCCCAATGCGATGACCGTTGACTTCCGGTCCAATCCCGCATCCAGCGCAGTAGCCACCACTTCCTCCAGGACGTGCAGAGATTTGGACTTTTCTCCGGAAGCAACGATATGTGTTACAACGGTATAACCCGCTTCCTTCAGCTTGCCCTCTACATGCCCAAGATGGTACTTGGCGACATTGGTGTCCGTAACAAGCAGCAGCGGCGATGCCTTGCCAATACCGTGCTTGCCGAACAGACTGCCGATTTGCTCCAGAATGCCCTCCCCGATATAAATCGGGTAGGAACGCTCCCCTAAATCAACCGTTAGCTCTTTCATCCGATTCACGCCCCGCTTCTAATAACTTTTCACTTGCTCCAAAAAGCTATTGTAATTATTGCGGATTTCTTCCAGCGAATCTCCGCCGAACTTATCCAAGAATGCGCTCGCCACTTCCCAAGCGACGATGTTCTCCATAATGACGCCCGCCGCAGCGACCGCACAAGTATCGGAACGCTCCACTTGAGCCGTGAATGATTCTTTCGTATCGATATCGACGCTTTGCAGCGCTTTATACAACGTCGAAATCGGCTTCATGACACCGCGAACAACAATCGGTTCCCCTGTGGTCATGCCGCCTTCAAAGCCGCCTGCGCGATTGGATGCGCGATAGAAGCCTCTTCCTTCCTCGTACATGATTTCGTCATGCACCTTGGAGCCTCTCAGCTTAGCCGCTTCGAACCCGATGCCGATTTCACAGCCTTTGAACGCCTGAATCGACAAAACCGCTTGCGCAATACGTCCGTCCAGCTTGCGGTCCCATTGCACATGGCTTCCGAGTCCTACCGGAACGCCTTCGATTACGCACTCGACAATACCGCCGAGCGTGTCGCCGTCTTCCTTGGCTGCATCGATCGCTGCGATCATCTTCGCTTCCGCATCCTTGTCCACTACGCGGAGCGGGGATTCCTCCGTAATGCGGATCAGGTCTTCGATCGGCAATTCCTGGCGCTGAACCTCGATTTCGCCGATGCGAATAACCTGGCTCGCCACTTTAATGCCGAATGCGGACAAAAGCTGACGAGCTACCGCACCTATCGCTACACGCATCGTCGTTTCTCTGGCGCTCGAGCGCTCCAGAATGTTGCGAAGATCCCGTTGATTGTATTTCAAGCCGCCGTTCAAATCAGCATGTCCCGGACGAGGGCGGTTCACTCTGCGCTTCGTCTCATCGCTGCCTTCGATCGGTTCGATATTCATAACAGACGTCCAATGCTTCCAATCGTTATTCTCTACAACGAGCGCAATCGGAGCTCCTGTTGTTTTGCCGTGTCTTACCCCTCCGACAATGCTCGCGGTATCTTTCTCGATTTGCATGCGGCGCCCGCGGCCGTAGCCTTTTTGGCGGCGTGCCAATTGAAAGTTCACTTCTTCAAAATCGATGGTCACATTGCTTGGAAACCCTTCAATGATCGCAGTAAGCTGCGGACCATGCGTTTCCCCTGCTGTTAAATATCTCACGTGTTTGTCCCCTTTCGTCCTATCCCCAAAAAAGCGAAAACGTTCCGAACGGAACGCTTTAGCGCTTTTATGTACTCCATTCATGTGCTAATTATAGTATAGGCGCCACCGTTTGACAAGAAATCGTCGCAAATCCTCTAATAGGATGAAAGCTTGAAAGTCCGTCTAAACGCAGTCGCTATCGGCTGCAAAATAAAAGATACGCTAGCGCAGCTACAAAGCTGCAGAAGCGTATCTCCGGGTTGTCGCGTTATGCAAAAGTTCAGCCATTCACGTGCTGTTTTTTCATGGAACCGGAAAGCTCTTTAAGCTCTGGCTCATTCACCATACCCATCACTTGCAGCGAATCGATGCCCAATATTTGCGCACATTCCTGCATTGTGATGAAGCCTCTCCGGTAAGCTGTAATCACCTTACGTTTGTCCATCAGGTCCCTCCTGAACTTTGTCGACTATTCACAGTATTGGAACGGATGGAAAAACTTATACCTCCAGGCTCAGCTCTTTCTCCGATAAAAAAACGTTTCTGCCGGCTCCAGATCGTACTGTCCCGGGGAGAAGATTTGCTCCGTGCTGCCGACGAACAAGATGCCGCCGGGCTTCAAGGCATTCGAAAATTTTTGATATAATAAGTGCTTTGCTTCTTCGGTAAAATAAATCATCACATTGCGGCAAATGATCAGGTCGAACTGGGTATCGAACGTATCTGTTAGCAGATTTTGCTTTTGATACCGGATTTCCCGTTTCAGCTCGTCCGTAATGGAATACGTCAGATTCTCCTGCTTGTAATATTTCTTCAAGTAGCTCTGTGGAACGTCCCGAATGGAGCGATCCGAATACACCCCGGTTTTCGCTTTCCCCAGAGCCCCTTCATCAATATCCGTAGCAAGAACGTGCGCATCCTTCAGGACATTCAATTCCGCCAGGATCATCGCCAGCGTGTAAGGCTCCTCGCCCGTAGAGCAGGCGGCGCTCCAGCATTTGAGCTTGCGGGACTTGCGGATCATCTCCGGCAAAAACGTCTTCTCCAGCACTTCCCATCGGTTCGGGTTACGCCAGAACTCCGACACGTTGATGGTCATCCGGTCTAGAAATTCGTAGAAGAGCTCCTTGTCCTTCGCCATAGCGTCGAAGAAGGCCGCGAAGGTCGAATAGCCCTTTTTCAGCCTCAGCGTGGTCAGACGCCGTTTCATTTGAGCTTCTTTATACTGGGCCAAATCTATGGACGTGTAATCTTTAACCTTCTTGATGAATAAAAGAAAATCCTGGTCTTCCATGCAGCCATCCCCGTCCTAGATCCACTGTTGTATCGCCTTCGTGTATTTTACCAGCTCATGTTCCTGGAAAAAGTTAGCAATCTCTCTTTGCGCGCTTTCCACTGAATCCGAGCCGTGAATCAGATTGAATCTCGTATGTATAGCATAATCGCTGCGGATCGTTCCGGGTGCGGCCTCCAGCGCATCGGTCTTGCCGATCATGGCTCTGGACAGCGCGATAACTTGATCGCCTTCCCATACCATCGCGAATACGGGACCTGCCGTAATAAATTCGACGAGCTTGGCGTAGAAATCTTTGCCCTTGTGCTCGGCATAATGAAGCTCGGCCAGCTCCGTTGACATTTGAAGGAACTTGGCTCCGACCAGCTGAAACCCTTTTTGTTCGAACCGTTTGACAATCTCGCCAATCAGACCGCGCTGTACGCCGTCAGGCTTTACCATTAGAAAAGTGCGTTCCATGATCCTATTCCCCCTTTGACTCAATATATCACACATCATGTGCGCTGTTAAACGTTATTAGTACGAGCGGTTGCCGATAAAATGGGCTACCCCTATCAAATCCTTCTTGGCCTGAATATCCGGAAGCCCTTGGAGAACGGAGATCGCCTTGTCAATATAGCGGTTAGCCAGCTCTTCCGCCTGCTTGATCCCGGCACTGCCACGAATCAGCTCGATGAAACGGCTTATATCGGTTTGTCCGTCCGCTTCCTGAATACGTTTCAGCTCCGTCAGCAGCATCGGTCTCAGCTCCGGCTCCCGTAATGCGAAAATGACGGGAATCGTAATGTTGCCCTGACGGATGTCGCTGCCCGGCGGCTTGCCGATCTCTTTCTCCGTACCGCACAAATCGAGCAAATCGTCTCTCACCTGAAACGCCATCCCGACATTGTATCCGAACGAGTACAGCCGGTTCGATATGTTCTCGCTGGCTCCTGCGGCAATAGCTCCGAGCTGGCAGCTGATGGCAATAAGCAATGCGGTTTTGCGGCGGATGCGCAGCATATAATCCCGAACCGTTTGCTCTGCATTGAAGAAAAAGCGGATTTGCTCCATTTCGCCGATACTCATCTCGAGGATCGCCTTGGACAAAATTTTGTGGATTTCCGGATTCTCCAGCTTGGTCGCTACAAGTAGCGCTTTGGCAAATATGTAATCTCCGGTATACATCGCTATGCGGTTATCCCATTTGGACCGGACGGTCAGCTGTCCGCGGCGGGTCATGGCGTCGTCAATGACATCGTCGTGCACGAGCGAAGCCATATGAATCAGCTCGAGCGGCACGGCTACATGCTTGATCCGTTCCAAATCGTAGGTGCCGAACTTGGCTCCCAACAGGACGAAAACAGGCCGGATCCTCTTGCCTCCCGCCTTCAATAGATGGACGGAAGCTTCCCGGAGCAGGGCGTGATCCGTATCGATACTTCGTTCGAGCTGCTTCTCGATGTACGAAATATCTTTTTTCATTTTCGCGTACAACTCAATCAGTTTCATTCCGTCACCTGTGTCAAAAATTTATCGTGCCACAATTGAATCGGCACTTCTTTATCCAGTAATCCGAGCTCCCATGCATAACGGTAATACAACTGCAATCCAGCCTGCTGTTCAGGCCCGAACTCATAGGTCAACGCGGCAAAATATTGCTGCCAATACGATGCCGTTCCGCCGATCTGTGTCCTTGCGTCCTCTACAAGCGCTGTCAAATCCTCAAGCGATTTGCTTTTGCTCTCCATGAAAGCCTGATAAATAGGACCGATCAGCTCAGGCCGCTCTCTCACCACTTGCTTGCGAATAGCACAGACGGCAAAGGACATCCACTGTCCGGTTCTCTTGGTCCATTCTTCCGCCAAATCCGTAACCATCCAGCCGTGTTCTATCCAGCTTTCCCGAATTGCATGATCTCCAATCAGGAGAGCCGCATCGGCGTACTGCATCATATCGGACAGAACAGGAGCCGCATAATGGTATACAGGCTGAACTTGATGAAACTTCTGCAATATGATTTTAAGCAAATTGACCGAAGTCGCCGACGTAGTCGGCAATGCTATCGATGCGCCTGTCAGCTCACTCAAGGGCTTACGGTGAAACAGCAATATCGAATGCACTTGGTTATAAGCGCTGACCGACATATCGGGCAGAAGCATGTAATCTTCGAAATGCTCGCCATACGCGAAGGAGGATATAGGTCCGATATCAATCCGGCCCTCGGCCATCGCTTCGTTCAGCTGGGTCGGAACCTGCGTCACAAACTGTACGTCTCCGCGAAAGCGTTCTAAAGGAAAATAATAAAATAACGGCCAAACATTCGTAAAATCAATCCGGCCGATGCGGATTGCCCGTTTCTCGCTGCCCATCCGTCATCCCCCATCTTTTGTACAATTCATGATCCACATCCATATTGTCCAACACTTTACCGACCATGAAGTCGATGATATCTTCAATCGTCTGCGGCCCTTGATAAAAAGCAGGCATAGCCGGTATAATACGCACCCCCATGCGGGACAGCTTCAGCATGTTTTCCAAATGAATCGCATGGAGCGGCGTTTCTCTAGGGACGACGATCAACGGCCTGCCTTCCTTCAGCATCACGTCGGCGGTCCGTTCCAGCAAATTGTCGGAAGCGCCGTTCGCAATGCCCGACAAAGTGCCCATCGAGCAAGGAATGATCACCATGCCGCTGGTCCGGAACGATCCGCTTGCCGTGCTTGCTCCTATATCCTGTATAGGATGGTAGGTATAGCTGCCCGGCTGTCCTCCCAAATGCTTGTCCAGCATGTCTTTGCGGCGGGCTGCATCCCAGCCCAGCTCCTCCTTCAACACGCGCCAGCCGGCATCCGTTATCAGCAGATGAAGATCATAGCCGCGGGACAGCAAAAACCGGCAAAGGCGGACGCCGTATGCGGCGCCGCTAGCTCCGGTAATCCCGATGACCCATGGCCTGCTCATCGCTGAAACACCACCAGATCAATCAGCGTGAAGGCGAACATTGCAATGCTCAGTACGCTGTTAAGCGTAAAAAAGGCGGTGTTCAAACGGCTTAAGTTTTTTGGCGTTACAATTTTGTGCTCATAAAACAGCAGGACGTTGGCGATGATAAGACCGGCCAAGTAGACCCAGCTCAAGTCCGTCAAATAGAACAAGGTCAGCAATCCGACGGCCGTAACGCCATGGAACCAGCGGGCGATAATCAATGCTTTGGCGACGCCGAAGCGCTGAGGGATCGAATGAAGACCCTCATCGCGGTCGAATTCCGCATCCTGGCACGCATAGATAATATCGAAGCCTGCCACCCAGAAGGCGACGGCAACATAAAAGATGATTGCCGAAAGGGTTACTCCGTTCGTCACGGCTACCCAGCCCCCTAGCGGAGCCAGAGCGATCGTAAAGCCGAGAATGATGTGGCAAGCCCAAGTAAACCGCTTCGTGTAAGAATAAAAGACAAGGAAAAAGACCGCTATAGGAAGCAGCTTCATCGATAATGAGCTCAAATTGGCGGTAGCCCAAAACAGCAATGTGAAGGAAATCACAATAAATATAATAGCTTCCTTCGAAGAAATCAGCCCGGCAGGAATGGCTCTTGCCGCTGTCCGCGGATTCTTCGAATCGAATACTTTATCAATGACCCGGTTCAGCCCCATAGCCGCGCTTCTTGCCCCAATCATGGCGACGATAATCCACCCGATCTGTCCCCAGCCAGGCAATTTTTGAAAAATAACGACGGAACCGAGCAGCGCTCCCATAAAGGCAAAAGGCAGCGCGAACAGGGTATGCTCGATTTTAATCATTTCCATAAAAATTTTTGCTTTTTTCAACAGCATGAATGTCCATCTCCCATTTCCCTTATTCCGCTTCCTGCTTCTTGATGCCAATATGGAGTGCTGCGATGCCACCGGTAAGCGGAAAAGCTTGTACATGGGTCAGTCCTGTTTTTCTGAAAATATCGGCCAGCTGCTTATGATCAGGAAAATGAATCAATGATTCCGGAAGCCACTTGTACTGCTCGTAGCGTTTGGCAATCAATTTACCCATCAAAGGTAAAATATTTTGGAAATAAAAATAATACAAGCCTTTGAACGGCTGCCAGGTAGGCTTGGACAGCTCCAGCGAGACGACCATTCCTCCGGGCTTCACGACTCTCTGCATCTCTTCGATAACTTTGACCAGATCCGGCACATTGCGTAACGCGAAGCCGATCGTCGCGTAATCAAAGGTATTATCCTCGAACGGAAGCTGCATGGCGTTACCATGTACAAGCTTGATTTGCTGGTCGAGTCCCGCTTCGCGTACTTTGATCGCCCCGTAATCCAGCATATTTTGACTGAAGTCCAGGCCGACCATCTTCCCCGTCTTGCTTGCTTTGGCCATGCTGATGGTCCAGTCGCACGTGCCGCAGCACAGATCGATTGCCGTCTGGCCCGGCTGCACGTTCATCTTCTTCATGGTGAAGCTTCTCCAAGCCTTATGCTGGTAGAAGCTAAGAATATCGTTCATCATATCGTATTTGGGAGCAATGTTCTCAAATACGGAGTGTACGAATTCTTCTTTGGATTTGGCTTTAGATTGCAACGAAATTCACCTCATATTTCTTCCAGCGCTTTAGGTGTCGAGAGGTAACGCATAAACGGCTCGCCGATCGCATGAAGCTCTTTGCCCAATTCCTTCGATTCCAGCGTCTGCATCTTCTCCTGAAGCTGCTTCATACAATGGTTAAGCATTTGATACAGCTGCGGAGTCACTTTATATTTCAGCCAGATGGACCGTACTTTGGAGTAATCCGGCTCCTCTGCCTGAATATGCTTGCATTCGTCCTTGGACGCTTGCTGCAGCACGTGCCAATACCCCCAGCTGTCACGGTATTGCTGTGCAGCCTCCGAGCGGGTGATTTCCTGCAGCAGTACCTCGCATTGCGTAAAGAGCCGCAAAATGTCCGGCCATGCCTGATGCAGCGACTCCTCCATAAAACCGGTAAAAGCCAAGTAAAGCTGTGATCTTACTTCTACCGTACGTTTTATGTAATCGTCTCCGGTCATTTTCAGCTGCTTCATCGTTTGGTACAAATTCATTTTCAACCGGTTGACTTCGCAGATCGCATTGGACAATATTCCGATCAGATCAATCTGCCCTGCATGCGACAGCAAATAATAAAAGCGGCTGCTGAAATAGTCGCCGGCCAGCACCTTCAGCTGTCTGGATCTTGCCGCTTTCGTCTCCTTGACGTTATTGTTGACGCTGACCAAATCGTGCGTATCCATCCCTATTTGGACCAAGGAAGTCACCAGGCTGAATAGTTCGCTATAACCCGACAGCGAGCTGTGCTTACTCAAGAAAGCATACAGCAGCCGCGTACGAAATTCTGGAAAATGCGGCAAGTCCGTATGCTTCTGGATCATGTCGTACTCCATATATTTTCGGGCCATCTCCGGGATCCGATAAGAATTCATAATTAGCCTCCGAACCAGTACAAAGAATCGCAATTATCTCAATCTAAATTATTATAGCACAATCCCAAGATGGACGCACAATAGTTGGCTCAACTTTTTGTCTCGAACCGGTCGCGCCATTTCTGCGTATACGTCATTTGGAAATGGGATTGTAAATACTGCTCCATCTCCTCGACGCTTTCCGTCCTGGCAAACGTATCGCTTGGGAGCCACTTCTCTCTGCGCGCATCCGCCGCAAGCAACAGCGACGTGCTTTTGCCGCCGTCCTTGGAGCCGTCCAGTACCCGGATCAGGATTTGATTGATGTTCGTCGACGTTCTGAACATATACAGAGGCAATTCGTACAGATCCTCCACAATCTGCTTCTTGTCCGAGGATGGCGATGCGAACAAATCGATCGAGACAATCGCGTGGTTTAACTCGACTTTTCGGATCCGAAGGTGCAGCTGCGTTTTGCTCAGCACATCCACGATATTCGATTCGGAGACAGGCTGTGCTTTGGCGGAGCGGAATACGGCCATATTTTCCAATTGCGGCAGCAAGGAAAGCCCTGCGGCGAGAGCTATCGATAGTACAACGGTTAGCAGAAGACGGGAAATCCATTTCATCGGGCGAACTCCTCCTTCAAGGCTCGTTCGAATGCTTGACCGATCCCTCTTCTATCATTGTACAACGAAAAAAAGCAGGCTATGCCTGCGCAAACTGAAAAATTATTCCTCCGTATCCATAACCCCGTATTTCGTCATAATAACGGCTTTCCCTCTGATTTTGACTGCCGAGGTGTGAGTAGTGAACTGGGCAATCATCACTTCGCCTTTGTCCAGCTTCTCGGTGTGATGGAATTTCGTATCCTGACCACGGGTTAGACCGATCACCTGAACTCCGTTTTCCTTGGCCTTGATGATAAAATAATCCCCTTGCGGTTGCTGTGGTTCCATCATGATCTTCCTTCCCTGTTCCAATCTTTGTTCTACTTGTATGATGCAAAAAATTAAGGGCGATGTCAACTGCACACAGCCGTTTGCATGAAAAATAACAGGCGCTCCGTCCAACTCCCCGGAGACACTTTTTTCAGCAAAAAAGCTGCCTTGTCAGGCAGCCATCGTTCCCTTGCCGTATACGGCCTCTTTCTTGCCGCTGTAGAAGCCCTTGATCCGAGCCGGCACCAAACGCGTCGCCAACCGGATGACAAGATCGGCAAGCTTGACCGTGCCAAACGCGAACGCCATGCCCACAATAACATCCAGCACCCAGTGGATTTGCAGGTACATCGTCGAGAAGATGATCAGTGCGCAATACGTAACCATCATGTATTTGAAAATGCGGTCTTTCTCCCGCAATGCAAGCAGCAGCATCGCAAACGAGATGGAGGTGTGCATGCTAGGGAAGCAATTCATCACCGCCACCAGCTTATCGTTCTCCGTCGCAAAGACGCGGCCGAGCAAGTCAGGCTGCCCCTTTACCCACCATACTTCGCGAAGCAGAATCAGATTGTAAAACGGCAAAATGAGAGGAAACTGCATAATATGCCCGGATAATGCATAGGACATCATCTTCTTGATGCTTTTCGTCCAGAAGCTGCGAACGATGCAAATCCAAAGCGACAGCACAAACCCGTAATTATAAATCCACACCATAATGCGGTCCAGAGATGCACGATGAAACGCTCTCGCCCATGCGGCGTCGTTTCCGGGGATATTCCTCATCATCGTGTCCCAGGTCCAGGGATGGCGGTTATTTTCGAACATCCAGTTGGCTATTTTCCACCACAAGCCGTTGCCCGATCCATAGAAATAGTAAAACACGCCCAATAACGGTATGGCAAAAACAAAAAAACGTTTCCAATCGACGTCGATTTGGTCTTTTCTAACGCCGAGCAAGCATACGAGCAGCAGAATCCAGCATTCCGTGGTCCATCCTCCCGCTACGCCGATACGCCAAACGAGAAAAATGGACGCAATGATGCCGTACATCGTCCAGTCGTTGGATGTGAGCCACACACGCGCTCTGTCTTTCACTCTAGTAGTCCCCCTCTGAAAAGCATAGCTCCAATCACATTTATCCAGTATACCAAATTCGAATCCGTTTGGCTTCATGAAATTTTAATAATACAACTAAACTAAACCAAAAAAGAAAGAGACACCGCTATAACGATGTCTCATCCATGTATGGTCGGAGTAACACGATTCGAACGTGCGACCTCACCCACCCCAAGGGTGCGCGCTACCAGGCTGCGCCATACCCCGATTCACAATGTACTGTTAATTATAAAATGGAAGCGCTGACTTGTAAAGAAGCATTTCCCAAAAAAATGAAACACCTGAATGCAGCCATTCAGGTGTCTCTTATAGAAAGCATGAAGCATATGTACAAAGACTTTGGAGCCGATTATTGAATTCCGTCTCTCAGTGCTTTCCCTGGTTTAAACGCAGGAATTTTGCTGGAAGGAATATCGATCTCTTCGCCGGTTTGCGGGTTACGTCCTTTACGAGCGGAACGTTCACGAACCTCAAAGTTACCAAATCCTACCAATTGCACTTTATCTCCGCTTTGCAGAGCTTCGGAAATTGCTTCAAAAACAGCTTCCACCGCTTTAGTCGCATCCTTTTTGGACAGCTCGCTAGTTTCTGCTACCTTGTTGATCAATTCAGATTTATTCATGCCATTCACCTCCCCCCAAAGCTAATTAAGAGCGATGCCTAAAAGCAACTTTGTCCCGTTACTTCCTTTGTTAACCGAAAAGTCGCAAAATATACATAGAAACGCGCTAATTGCTTGTAAATCAAGACTATAGTAATACACACGCCTTACTTTTTCAAGTAAAAACAAAAAAATGCACCCTCCGGAGTGCATTTTTATAGCCATTTGTGAAGTATATTACAGAATGATGGCAATCAGGCCGCCGGAGCCTTCGTTAATAATGCGTCCCAGCGTTTCCTGCAATTTGTATCTGGCGTTGTCCGGCATCATGGCAAGCTTGCCTTGAATTCCTTCGCGAACGATGGAGTGCAGCGAGCGGCCGAAAATGTCGGATTCCCAAATTTTCAGCGGGTTGTCCTCGAAGTCCTGCATCAGATAGCGTACAAGCTCTTCGCTCTGCTTCTCTGTACCAATGATGGGAGAAAACTCCGACTCGACGTCTACGCGGATCATATGAATGGATGGCGCGGTTGCCTTCAGGCGTACGCCGAAGCGGGAGCCTTGACGAATGAGCTCAGGCTCATCCAAAGCCATTTCCGCCAAGGTCGGAGGCGCGATGCCGTAGCCTGTCGTCTTGACCATCTCAAGCGCTTCGGCAAAGTGGTCATACTCCCGCTTGGCATGGCTGAATTCCTGCATCAGCTGGAGCAAGTGGTCTTTGCCCCGGATTTCGACGCCCACGACTTCCATCAGAATGCGGTCATACAATTCGTCCGGAGCGTACAGGTCGATTTCCGCAACCCCTTGGCCCATATTCATGCCGGCCAAAGCGGCTCTATCGATAAATTCATACTCCTCGAAGTGGCTCACTACGCGGTCCACATCACGCAGCCTGCGGATATCCTGGACGGTTTCCCGTACCGAGTTCTCGAAGTGGGAACGGAGCCAGTGGTTTTCCTCCAGCACCATCACCCAGCTCGGCAGGTTGACGTTGACTTCGTGCACCGGGAATTCGTACAGCACCTCGCGAAGTACGGAGATCATATCGTCTTCGTTCATATTCGCTACGCTCATCGCAACTACAGGAACGTCGTGCTTCGTTTGCAGCTCGCTTCTCAATTCCTGAGCGATCTCGCTGTTCGGCTTCGTGGAGTTGACAATGACGATAAACGGCTTGCCGACTTCCTTCAGCTCGGAGATGATTCTTGCTTCGGCATCAACATAAGATGAGCGGGGAATTTCGGCGATCGAGCCGTCCGTCGTGATTACGACGCCCAAGGTCGCATGCTCTTGAATGACTTTGCGAGTGCCGATTTCTGCCGCTTCCTGGAATGGGATCGCTTCATCGAACCAAGGGGTGTTGATCATGCGCGGTCCGTTCTCGTCCTCATAGCCTTTGGCGCCTTCCACCACATAGCCTACGCAATCCACCAGACGAACATTGACATTCAGTCCTTCAGCAACATGCAGCTGTACTGCATTGTTCGGTACGAATTTCGGCTCCGTCGTCATAATGGTTCGGCCCGCCGCGCTTTGTGGCAATTCATCGGTTGCCCGAATGCGATCCGCTTCGTTTTGAATATTTGGAAGTACGATCGACTCCATAAAGCGCTTGATGAACGTTGATTTTCCCGTACGGACCGCTCCAACGACCCCCAGGTAAATATCCCCGCCAGTACGCTCTGCAATGTCCTTAAAGATATCCACTTTTTCCAATGAGAATCCCTCCTACAGGTTGTTTAAGACGAAACTCGTACACATGCTTTTTGGACTAGTAAAAATATATGTACTAGCTAACAAAATATGATGAACCTTATCATATTTTATTTTTGAATCACTCCTTAGCTGACAACGGCATGGCACCGCGGCTTAATCTCTATGAGAATATATGAACGGCACCGCCGCGTTATTCTTTGGATGAACAAAAAAGAAAAGCCTCTATCTCCCTTGTAAAGGTTAATAGAGGCTTAGATGATATTATTCAACCACCGGTGTCGGTTGGCCGTTCAGCCAGTGATACGGGCCGGTCCGCGCCGGTACATAGAACGATTCCTTAACCAGCAGCTCTCGCAAATCCTGCTTGCTGTCGAGGCTCTTTTGAAGCGATTTTTTGTCGATAAGCCGCATCATTTCCTCGGCATAGTCTATCGATACGCGTCCGGTGTCGTCCAGCAATAGCGGAAGCATGACTTGCCGCGTATACATGCTGGCGGCTTGAACCGGCTTTTTGTTCATTTTGGCAAAATCGATCCGGTAAAAGGACGGCGCCACCTGTTCTCCGGTAGGAAGCTTGCCGTAGTTTTTGGCTCTATAGTCGTCCACCTGCTTCTGAACCTCGGCCGTTAGCTGGAACGAAATCAGATCCATCATTTTGACCGTCGGCTTCGTCTCCACGTCCACCAGGACATAGACCGCGGTGCCGCCGTTCTCGAAGGCATTCGCCGGGATGCTGCTAATCATCGCTCGTTCTTTCAGCTTTTTGAAATCGATGGGATACTTCTCATACAGCGGGGTCGTTTGCTCGCTGTTTTTTATCGGCAATACGCCGGTTTTGGTGTGGAACTGGTCAACGGCATTTTGCACCACGACGACAAATTCGCCGGTGGCGATTTGATTTTGCTTCAATTGATCTTTCGGGTACATGCAGCCCGACAGCATCAGGCTGAGTACAACAATGATTATGGCCAGGCTTGAATTTCGAAGCTTTGCTAGCATTTATAGATCCTCCTGCTGACGTTCCAGCTGTTTCCTGATAGCTGCTTTCAGCGGGTCCTCGGGTGTCGTAACCGTAACATCGCCTGTCACCTTTGCTTGACATGCAAGCCGGTATCCTTGCTCCTGCAGCCCGCCCAGCTTCAATCGCTCGTTTATATTCATCGGAGCAAGACCGCTTCCGTCTGATGCTATTACCTTGCACATCAAACAGGCGGCTTTCCCTCCGCATCGGGTACGGATATTGACTCTTGCTCTGCGGGATGCATCCAACAAAGTCGTTCCCGGCCTCACTTCAACCGATTTCCCGTCTGGCAAAAAGGTAACCCGTATTGGCATCCGCATATACTCCTTCAACGATCAGATTTTATTACCGCTTAACAGCTGCCCCAGCTTCATCGTCACCTTGTCGCTCAACCGGTTGCTTACCGCAAGCTCCTGTAGCGTCCGCGTTGGTCCGCCGTGCCGCTCCAGCATCACCCGGGCTATCGCTTCATACCGGTCGGGACGGTCTCTAAGGATATTGAACACCAGTTCGTGCTCCAAAGGCATGAGCTTGATCGCATTGCTGCTGCGCTCACTGCTTAAGGTATGGGTTACGGCGTATTGCTCGTAATATCGGGCGGCATCGACCCGATACACGCTGTCGCAGGCGGTCACTTGAAAGTCCCCGACCAATTCTACCTTGACGCCACCGATTTGGTAATGGCTTAAGATCGAATAATATATCGCAGAGCGATCCTCTGTCTGTTCGTCAGTGGAATAGGCTTTCAATTCGGCGTGAATGCGCCTTGCCGCTTCGCCGTCCGCATACACATCAAGGTCATGCGGGGCCTCGGCAAGCGCTACCCCCTGCATCAGCAGCCCGCAGCTGCCGCCGACGAGCCACGGCTGACCTATGCCGGTCAAGTCTTCCGCCAGCTGTCTCAGGGCATCGCCCAGATTCTCTATATGTGACACTCTTAGTCCCCTCTTCGTAACAACCGGCGGCTGCCGGTTTTAGAAATATGGCTTGTACAATACGGTCACGGGGCCGTCCTGCTTCACAACCGCTTGGCAGCCGAGACGAAAGCCCTTCTCTATTTCTTCCGGCTCTAGCCGATCCAGCTCGGCGTCCGTCGGCTCGTTTAATAATTCGGCGCCTTCTTTTACATAGCATCTGCAGCGGGCGCACGTCCCTCTGGTACAGCTGAACGACCAATCTACCTCATGCTTCATGGCCAAATCCAATATCGTAAGACCGCTATCGAACTCGACCTCTTTTTGTACTTTACGTCCCATCAATGTGATCATAAATGACTAACCCTCCGCAAGTAAACTAATGGATGCATATCAGGACGTTGGCGCTAGCCCCGCCGCATCAAAGCAAGGAAACTACCATATACAATAAAATAGGAATAAACAGTAAAAATGCGACGAACGACAAAATCGCCCGAACCGCGCCTTTCGTTTTTGTCCTTGCAAAAGAAATAAGCAACGATGCCAGCACCATTAGCCCGATGGCGATAAACGATGCCCACATTTTATCCATGGGTGACATATTCAGACCCCTATCCTTTTATTTTTATGTATCGTCCGGAATACCCAAAATATTCTTTGCTATTATAACATAAAAAAAGCATAAGCGTGCCAAATGGCCGCCTATGCCACGAAACTGTTACTTTTTCGAAAGCAGCTTCATCAGCTGCTCCAATGTATTGCCGTTTTTGCTGCCTTTGACGGATTGAATGATCTCGTTGATCGTCGACTCCGACACCGGTACGTTGACCAGATTGGAAACCTGCTTTATCAATTGTCTAAGCTGAGCCTCATTTTGCATGGTGGAAGGCTTCACACCGCTGGCCAGCTTATAAATGTCCTTCTCATCGATGGATTTGCCGGTTTTCTTCTTGACGACGTTCAACACGTCTTTCGGCGTATTCTTATCAGCCACTGTTCTGTCCCTCCTTACCCTCATAGCTCCTTGCCATTGGCGGAGTTACGAATCTAAGGTATTGTATGAACAGAAGCCTTCAGCCGTGTAGGCTTATAACTAGCTGAACCACTTAGTTTGCACGGGCTTGGCTACTTCTTCAATCTCGTGAGTACGCCCTCTGCCCATCAAATCTTCAACGGCAGCTTCAGGCGTTTTCCCGTTGAACAATACGGCATACAGCTCATCGGCAATAGGCATAGTGGCATCATACTGGCGCGACAGCTTGTAGGCCGCTTGCGTCGTCTTGACGCCTTCCACGACCATTCCCATCTGCTTCAGCACCTCGTCCAAAGGATGCCCTTGTGCCAGCAAATAGCCGGCTCTCCAGTTGCGGCTGTGCTTACTCGTACAAGTTACGACGAGATCTCCGACTCCAGCCAGCCCGGAGAAGGTAAGAGGATTGCCGCCCATAGCCGTTCCCAAGCGGGAGATCTCGGCTAATCCGCGCGTTAACAGCGCCGCTTTGGCATTATCGCCATAGCCTAGACCGTCCGTTAAGCCCGCGCCCAGCGCAATAATGTTCTTGAGCGCTCCGCCGACCTCTACTCCGATGACATCGGGGTTCGTGTACACGCGGAAGCTGGAGTTGATAAGCAGGTCCTGAGCAGCCTCCGCCGCTTCTACGCTTTCTGACGCTACGACGACTGTCGTAGGGGATTGCTGTATGACCTCCTCGGCGTGGCTAGGCCCGGACAGTACCACAATGCGGGAAGCGTCATAATCGGGCAGCTCGTCGGCAAGCACGGTAGACATTCTTTTCAGCGTCTGCGCCTCGAAGCCTTTGGTCGCATGGATGAGAAGGGTCTCCTTGCTCAAATACGGCCGCATTTGCGACGCTACCTCTCTCATCGCCGCCGAAGGGGCAACGACAACAACAGCGTAGGCGTCCTCCAGCGCTTCTTTCATGGAACTGGTCGCTCGAATGGCGGGAGACAGCGCAACATCCCCCAAAAACCGCCGATTGCGGTGCTCCTTATTCATTTCTGTCACCTGCTGCTCATTTCTCGACCACAGCAGGACGTCCAAACCGTTTTCCGCCAATACAGAGGCAATGGCCGTTCCCCAGCTTCCAGCTACAAGCACAGCTACTTTCTTGGGCAAAAGTCAACACCTCCGGATCATTTTTTGGAACCGAGCTTGTTTTCCTGTCCTTTGACTAACTTCACGATATTGGTGCGGTGACGGAACCATGCGAATACGAACAGCAGCAAGCTTAGCCAGAAAATTTCGTTCGGTCCCTGCATAAACCAAAGTAAGATGGGTAAGAGTGCAGTAAACACCAGAGAGCCTAGCGAAACATATCGGGTAAGCGCGATGGCCAAAATGCAGACAATACCGGCGTACACTACGGCCATTGGGGCCAGCGTGATCATGACGCCGATCGTAGTAGCGATCCCCTTGCCGCCTCGGAAGCCGAAGTAGACGGGCCAATTGTGGCCAGATATCGCTGCAATGCCGCACAATACTTCGATCAGCATATCGCCTTGTCCCAGCCATCGGCCGATCCATACCGCCGCAACCCCTTTTAACGCATCGAGCAAGAGTACCGTTATGGCCGGCCCTTTGCCGAGGACCCTAAGCGTGTTGGTTGCCCCGGCATTGCCGCTTCCATGATTTCTAATATCGATTCCCTTCAGCATTTTCCCCGCAAGATAACTAAAGCTGATCGATCCTAACAAATACGCTACAATGATGGAAATTACTGAGAACACCGCTTATCTCTCCCTATTCATCATCCGATTTCTTTCGAGTAAACATTCTTAACGGCGTTCCTTCAAAGCCGAATGCGGCCCGAACCTTATTCTCCAAATACCGCTCGTACGAGAAATGCATCAGCTCAGGGTCGTTGACAAAGAACACAATCGTCGGCGGCTTCACGGACACTTGCGTAGCGTAATTGATCCGCAATCTTCTTCCTTTATCCGTAGGCGGCGGGTTAATCGCAACCGCGTCGGAGATGACATCGTTCAGCACGTGCGTTTGTACGCGCATAGCATGCTGCTCGGCCACTTGGTTGACGATAGGAAGCAATTTATGAACACGCTGCTTCGTCTTCGCGGACAAAAATACGATCGGCGCATAGGTCATAAACAGGAAGTGATCGCGAATTTTTTGCGTAAATTGCTGCATCGTTTTGTCGTCCTTGTCGACGACGTCCCATTTGTTCACCACAAATATGGCCGCTTTCCCCGCTTCATGAGCGTAGCCCGCAATATGCTTATCCTGTTCGATAATGCCTTCCTCACCATTGATGAGAACCAGGATCACATCCGCGCGTTCAATCGCCTTTAGCGCCCGCATCACACTGTACTTCTCCGTATTCTCATACACCTTGCCGCGCTTGCGCATCCCAGCCGTATCGATGATAACGTACTTATGCCCGTCTTTCTCGAACGGCGTGTCGATGGCATCGCGTGTCGTACCGGCTACATCACTGACAATGACGCGCTCTTCGCCCAAAATCGTATTGGTCAAGGACGATTTGCCGACGTTAGGCCGACCGATCAGCGCGACACGGATCACTTCCTCTCCATACTCGTCTTCCTCGGTATCCGGGAAGTGCTGAATGATTTCGTCCAGCAAGTCGCCGATGCCTGTGCCGTGCGAACCGGAAATACCGAACGGCGTGCCGAAGCCGAGACTGTAAAACTCGTAAATATCGTCCAGACGCTTAATATTATCTACTTTGTTGACTGCAAGAACAACCGGTTTTTTCGCGCGAAACAGCATCTCGGCAACCTCCGAATCAGAGGCGGTGACACCCGCTTTGGCGTCAACCATGAACACGATAACGTCCGCTTCCTCAATGGCCAGCTCCGCTTGGGCGCGGATCGATTTCATCATTTCATTATCCCCGTCGATTTCAATACCGCCGGTATCTATTACACTGAAACTCCGATCCAGCCATTCTCCGACTCCATATAACCGGTCACGGGTAACCCCCGGCATATCTTCTACAATTGCAAGCCTGTCTCCGATAATGCGGTTAAAAATAGTAGATTTGCCCACATTCGGACGGCCGACTATAGCCACAATGGGTCTTGCCACTTGACTTCATTCCCTTCTAGCTGCAACATACCGCAACATGAAAAATTTCACAATCTACATCATAGCATTTGCCTTCATTGAAAGCAATGCAATCTATAACCAACTTATCCATCGGACGAGCTTTTGTGATCGACCAGAATGAGCGTTCCATTCTCCAAATCGTGGGCAGACGCATCCAGTATTTTTTCCAGCTTAAACGCCACTTTTTGCTGCTCCTCCGCATTGTGGACAATAAAGATGGGCGCCCCTCCCGCAACCTGGTCTCGATTCGCCGTTACAATCGCCATAATTTTACCCATGTGAATTATGCTTCTCCTTTACTTGGACTGACATCCGCCTCGGAAGGCATTCTTACCGCACTTTCGAGAACCGGCGATTTCAGCAGCACCTGCCTCGCTCTATCCCCATTCAACTCCTGCGGGAGCAGGAACACGGCCAGTCTGCCGTCGGCCATATCCAGCTTGGCGAGAGGCAAAAGCGAAGGCTCGCCCTCATCCCTGTATACGCCCATAATGGTGGACAAATCGTGCAGCATCGCCTGGCGTTGTCCGACATTGGCCAAGGTTACGCGGCAATTTTGGTTTTTGGGAGTCAGGATGAACCCCATTCCGCGCTCCTTGATAATGTTTCTCGTATCCTCCAAGCCTACGTTCATAATGTAAATGTCGCCTACAAAAAGATTCGGCCCGTCCATCCGCACCTTCGCTTCGCTGACATCGGCTATATGGGAGATGCTTTTGCCGCTTTTGAAATGATTCGTGATCATGATGGCGCCGATGCCGGCGACGATTCCCCAATACCAGGCCAATACGATACTGAATAGGGCGGTAACGAACGAGGTGAAGATGACCATATAGTTGCGTCCTTCAAATACCATCGCAATGCCCTCTATGTACGTAGCCCCTCGCGGGACGAGCTCCATGCTGTCGATTTTGGACAACGTTTGCCTCTCCATATTCCGGACGTCGCGAAATTGCTGTGCCGCTAGCGACAGGAAGGTAATCGCGGTATAGTTTTTATCCAGAAGCGACGGCACCGCTACAGAGCCTAATCCGGCTGCTATGACGCCGAGCGAAATATGAATGATCTTTCCGTGAGGATAAGTAGGATATTGCCGGTAATCCGTCCGCAGCATGCTTAGCCTTGCGCCGATCCCGAACAGAACCCCGAGGACGATCCCAACCGTATATTTTTGTTCCACGATCCAATCCAGCATGGTCATCGCCCCTCTTTATTCACTATCGCCGCCGCTCATTCTTCTTATACCATCCGTCACCCAATGGACGCTTTTTTTGCATGCGAACATCGCGCTGGCCAAGAGCAACGAGCATATCCTAGTCATATATACGGTCAGCCACCAGCGATCCTGAAATAGCGGGAATCCGAGCTGAAACCCGGCAAAATCCCGGTGCATATAACCGCGGTACAGCTCAGCAAGCAGCAAGCCTATGGATACCGAAGCCAATTGAACGGCAGGCAGGCGGGTCAAGCCGCTCACTAAGGCTCCTATGAGGAGAGCCATGGATATCTCCGTGCTGCCCATGATCCAGGCCGGTACGAGATGAATCGTCTCCAGCATAAAAAAGTAGATGGAGCCGAGCAGCGCTCCCGCCGATAAGATATGGATCCGGTACAACCAGCCGTGTGCCCGCCATAGAACGCAGATGATAAGTATGCATAGAACGGCAATGCATAAGTTGATTTTCCCGCCCTTGAGCGTTAGGGAAAACTTCGTAGCGATGAACCACGAAATAAAAAAAAGAAGTATCACCTTTGAAGTTATACCTCTTACCAATAAGTCTTTCCAGCCGCTGGCGAACAGGATCAGTGTTACGACCATGAGTAATAAGGACAAGTATCCTGGATTCATGTGCACCCACCTAAGAGCTATAGTTGCTGCGGAGACATAGACGGGATAATGCATCAGCCGAATTTGTCATCCGTTCCTTAGTATGGCTGGGTTATTTAGTTTTTATCAAAACCGGATCGATTTGCATAGCTGGTGATATCGATTCCGCGGGTCATGCACCAGTGCGCGGTCTCGCCGCCAACGACCACCGGAACGTTCCATAGATCAGCTATAGCAGGAGCCCCAAGCGCCGTCATGACAAGCGTCAATTCATGATGAATGGAGCGAATTCGATCTATCAACGCGGCCGTTCCGTCCGTTCGCAATATGCTTAAGAAAGCTCCTGCAATCCCCACCGCGGAAGCGCCGAGAATTAACGCTTTGCTGACTTCCCTGCTGCCGGAGATGCCGCCGGTGGCAATAATCGCTTCCCCCGTCTGAGCTTTACGGCTCTTCAGAGCATGGAGTGCCTCAAGCAAAGCGACCGCCGTCGTGCTGCCCCAATCGTTCAGCCATGAGATCGGCTCGGATCGGCGCGCGTTCTCGATGGCGGCAAAATTGGTTCCGCCGGAGCCTCCGATATCGAACAAGGTGACCCCTAAGCGCGCCAGCGCCGTGACACTTTCGTGAGCCATCCCGAAGCCCACTTCCTTAACAATAACCGGAACGTGTACCCGCTCCATTATGGATGCTATCCTCTCGGACGTCCCGCGAAAATCACGATCCCCTTCCGGCATGATCAGCTCCTGCATCACATTCAAATGGATTTGCAGCGCGTCCGCACGAAGCATCTCGACTGCCTGCTCCGCTTGATCGGGCGTAGCTTCGCTTCCCAAATTGCCTATGACGATGCCTTCCGGATTCATTTGCCTGACGACCCTATAGCTTGAAACGACTTCACGGTTCTTAATCGCCGACATTTGCGACCCAACCGCCATCGCCAATCCGGTTTCCCTAGCGGCAACGGCCAGCTCCCGGTTAATCTCCTCTGTTTCCCGAGCGCCGCCAGTCATCGCATTAATAATAATCGGCGAGCTCAAATTGAGTTCGCCGATCGTAGTTTGCAATGAAATTAGCTTCGTGCAGGATTCAGGGATACAGTTATGAATCAGCTTGATGTCGGAGAAGCCGTGGCTTCCCTTCTGTCCAAGCTTCAGAGCATAATGAACATGCTCCAGCTTCCTAGGAATACGCACCCTGTTTCCCCCTAATTTCCGATGCTTATTTAAATTTGCTCAGTTTATCGCCGAAACGCTCGCCGAGCGTCAGGTTCAAGCCTTGGTTTTGATACTCTTCAGCAATAACCGTTTCTTTTTGGTTTCTTGCAGGCTTCTCCGATCTAGGAGCCGGGGCTGCATCGGCAGGAGCTTCTTCGGTTTCTTTGATGCTCAAGCTGATGCGCTTCTCGTCCACGTTCAGATCGAGCACCTTCACCTTCACTTCTTGTCCTTCTTTCAGTACTTCGAACGGAGTTGCAATATGACGATGAGCGATTTGGGAAATATGAACCAAACCTTCCACGCCAGGAGCAACCTCAACGAAAGCGCCGAACGGTGCAAGACGTTTTACGGTACCTGTCAAGATGTCGCCGATGTTGAATTTGCCGCTCACTTGCTGCCAAGGACCAGGTTGAGTCGCTTTAATGCTCAAGCTGATGCGCTCGCTGCCCGGATCCAGCTTCAAGATTTGCACTTTCACTTGATCGCCTTCTTTAACGACCTCGGAAGGAGTTTCTACATGGTGCCATGCCATTTCGGAAATGTGCACCAAGCCGTCGATGCCGCCGATATCTACGAATGCGCCAAACGGAGTCAGGCGTTGTACTGTACCGGTCAATTCTTGACCAACGGACAGGCCTGCGATCAGATCTTTTTTCTTAGCTTCGAACTCTTCGTCCAGAACGTCTTTTTGCGAAAGAATCACTTTGTTTTTCTCGCGGTCCATTTCTTTCACGCGAAGTTTCAATGTGCGGCCTTTGTAGTCGCTGAAATCTTCAACGAACGTACGCTCAACCATGGAAGCAGGCACAAAGCCGCGCAAACCGATATCCACTACGAGACCGCCTTTAACAACCTCGGCCACTCTAGCTTCGATAATCGTTTTGTTCTCCATGTCGGCTTGCAGCTGTTCCCAAGCTTTTTCGCTGTCCACTACGCGCTTGGAAAGAACAAGCTTTTCTTTGTTATCGTCAATGGTCAATACTTTCAATTCAACATCTTGTCCTACTTGAACGCCTTCGCCGGCGCTTCCCAGGTTAACGGAGGAAAGCTCGCGGATAGGAATTACGCCGTCATACTTATAACCTACATCGACGAAAGCTTGGTCATCGTCGACTTTGATGATTTTCCCTTTTACGGTATCTCCCTTTTTCAGTACGGAAACATTAGCCATGGATTCCTCTTGGGATACCTCTTGCTGTGCTTGCTCTTCTTGTTCGTTTTGCTCCACTCTTGTCTCTTCTGACATGGTTCAATACCCTCCTCAATTAGCAACCTAACTCAATAATAGTAGTTACAATTGCTGCTATCTTATATAATTTACCGACGCATAAAGAATACGCGGTTAATTGTTTTACTAAGTATTCCACAATTTATCATTTCGATTCGTATTCCTTGACCATGGAACGGATAACCTTCAAGATTTTATCGGTTGCCTGCTCCAGGCCTTCACCGCCTGCATCGGCGAACTCGCTTATATCGACGGGCTTGCCGTAGACCAGCTTCATTTGCCGGAACGGCTTGTATTTGCCTACTATAGCGGCTGGAACTACTGTAGCGCCGGACTTCAAGGCCAGCATAGCAGCGCCCTTCTTGCCCATTCCTTCCGCGTTATTGCGGGTACCTTCCGGAAAAATACCGAGAATCTTGTTCTCCTTGAGCAGTTGAAGCGACAACCGGATGGATTCTTTGCTGACGCCGCCGCGTTTTACGGGAAAAGCGCTGATTCTGGGCAGCACCCACCCCAGTACGGGAACGTCGAACAGCTCTGCTTTCGCCATATAATGAACTCTGCGCCCTACAAGCGGCGACCCGAGAAGAGGTGGATCGAAATTGCTCGTATGGTTGGCGCACAGAATGACGGGTACTCCTTCGGGAACGTTTTCTTTGCCGATCACTTTTAAACGGAACACGGTCCGGAATATAAAATGAAATAAGGCACGAAGCGTAGAGTAAAGCATATTACTTCCCTCCGACTTTGGCTCTGCAAAGTTCCAAGATCCGCTCAACCACTTCCGCTATCGACATTTCCGTCGTATCGAGCAGCACCGCATCAGGAGCTTGTACAAGCGGAGACGTTTCTCTCTGCTCATCCATTCTGTCGCGGGACGCAATTTCTTGCTCGAGCTGCTCCAAAGTGACTTCAGGCCTGTCGTCCTGAATTTCCTTGAACCGTCTCTCGGCGCGAATTCTGACGCTGGCGGTTAAAAATATTTTGAGCTCCGCATCCGGAAGCACGCTGCTCCCGATATCTCTTCCGTCCATAACAACACCTTTGTCGGCTGCAAGCAGCTTCTGCTTATCCGTCAAAATGCGACGCACTTCTGGAATTTGCGAAATACGGGACACGTTACCGGTTACCTCGGCGGAGCGGATTGCCGCTGTTACCTCTTGTCCGTCAAGATAGACCTGCTGACCGTCTTTCCCTGGAACCAGACGAATGTCAAGCCGCGTAGCGACTTGTACAACCTCCGCTTCCTGATCCGGGCGAAGATCCGCTTTCAATATACTCCATGTGACAGCTCTATACATGGCACCGGTGTCCACATAAACGAAGTCCAATTCGTTCGCGACAAGCCGAGCGATCGTGCTCTTCCCAGCTCCTGCCGGACCATCTATAGCGATATTGATCTTTTCCAAAACGCGGGCCTCCCAGCACTATAATGAACAAAGTTGAATAAAAACAGGCCCAGCCTGCGATCGAAGAAAATTATACCATAGGTGTTAGAAGGATTGCAAAAGTCTTCGATGCCTACTCGCCCGATAACGAAGCGGTCTAAGAAGCGGTTCGGGAGTATGGAACTCCTTCCAACTGCTCCACTTTGACCATATAATATCGTAGAAAAGGTACTTGCAGCAGCAGCTGGCTCAAGATCAGCAAGGATACGAGCACCAGCAGCACTCTTTTGACCCATCGTTCAAAAATCGAGGAAAATTGTAAAAATAGGTCCTCGTACCCATTTTCCTTTTCCACGCTTGTCTCTTCTTCCATCATCTACCACTCCAAAAAAAGCTCTTTTCGTGGTAGTCTATCCATATTTCGACATTTCATGCAGCGGATTATTTACGCAAGTCCAGCTGCCTTTCGAAGCAATAACGGATGATTTTTTGCCTGTCTCGGTCCGTAATTTCCGCGAACCTCATCATAACCTGCTGTTTGCCTGTTTCCAGCGGCTTGATTCGAACCAGCTCCCCGCGAAAAGGAACATGCTCGATTTGCCCGTTCTTGTAAGGAACCAGCATCCAGCAATGAACCGACTGCTGAATATTCAGCGGTATGTAACCGTCGCAGAGGAAGGAGATCCCTCCCCCGCCGACATCATCGGTTAGAGCGACAAATCGCAGCTGCTCCGAATAAGTAACCGCAAGCTCCAGCTCCGCAGGTACCCGCAGGAAGTTGCGCCGCTGCACCTTCGTTATCGTCTCGGGCTCCGGTTTTTTAATATGAACCATCCGGATCGTTTCTTCCGAGAAGGCGAGCACAGACGTGTTGAAATAATTTTTAACCCCGCCGTCGGTAATAAAATAAACGGACAATTCATCGCCCATATAGAGTCTTTTCAATCGTCCCGTCTTCTCGTTTAACGGTACCTCCATAATGATTTGGCGATCATTGATATCGGCGATTCTCGATTTGAACTCTTGCTTCGCCTCTTCATCGTCGATGGAATTGACTTGTATATGTAAAATCTGATTGACTTTCGGCAGCAAAAAGCTTCCTCCCCCCAGAATTTGACAAAAAACAGTGCCTAAGAACTAGAATCCACCTATATTATACCATGCGGCTTTCATATGGGAAGAAAAAAAGAAGAAGCCTCTCAGCTTCTTCCATCGGATGTTATGTTTGTACTTGTTGATCTTCCTTGCGGACATGCTCGATTTTTTCTTCGGCACCCGTATCGGCGTTAATAAAAATTTTATAGATGCCGCCGTTGATTTTCCCCGTGTACTGATAGCACTGCACTTCTTCCTTCATATCGTTGCGGATCAAAGCCATCGCTTCTCCATCGACTTTGAAATTCGGATTCAGCACCTTGCGCGCCTCCTCCTGCGTCAGCTTAGGTGCCTTCAGCTGGCGTTCCTTGTGATCAAACACGTAGTCGGTTGCCTGAAGCCCGACGATTTCTCCATTATCCATCGCCACCTTGACCGCTACTTTGTCGAGGTAGTTGATCATGTTATTGTCACGGCTGGCAAACGTAATATTGGCATTGTTGCTGTATTCGTCGTAAGCTACCGCCGTCATATTTTTGAAGTCGTGGCTATCGAGGAACTCAGCCGCCGCGTCGCGGGCCCGGCGGAAATCCAGCTTCTTCTCAGGCACTTCTCTGTCGGCCGAGAACCAGAGCAGCTGGCCTCCTTTGGTGCTGTAATCCATTTGGATTCCGCCCGGATTATTGCCCCGATTGGCTGAAACGCTGAACGAATGGTACTCGGTGCCCGCTCCATTCTCGACGACCTGCAGAGCGGAAGGATCGATGTTCAGGAAGGTCGCCGCCTTCTGTTTCACTTCGTCTGCGGTGACGTCGTTGCCGGACAGCATTTTCATATCGCGAGTCTGGAACAGGTTCATGATCGAAGGACTCCACTTGACGTCGGAGTATTCGGATACCTTCTTGTCGACCGTCTGGAAGCCGTCGATGATCGTATTGTCCAGCGGCTCTTTCTCTGTCGCCAGCGCCATTTCAACGTCCATCCATCGCAAATTGTTCGCCAGCACTTTGTTTTGCATGCCGCGCAGATCTTTGCTGATTTCGTCCGCATGGGTGTACAATGCGTTTAATGTGGCCATTTCCTCCTGATTTAACGGCTGCTTGTTAAGATCTCTAACGGCGGCCCGGTACGCGAAGTTCGACATGTTCGCCAGAAATTCCCCCGTTTTATTGAACGGCAGCAGCGATAGTGGAAGCTGGCTTATTTCACTTTGAGCCTGATTCGTTATACGCCATACATTGACCAACCCTTTTTTGTAGCTGTCCTGAGATGCGGTATTAATGGCCAATGTGTTGCCCAGCTCGTTATGGAGCCGGTCCACATGAAAGGAAAGGTCATGGAATGCCCGCTGATACTGGTTTTCCGCTTTAATGAGAATCGCGTTTTTCTCCTGATGCTCCAAATACCCCCATACGCCCGCCCCGATCAAGGCAACGACTAAAATCGGAAACATTACGATGCTTAATCTTCTGTACATGGATGTGAATTCTCCCTTCTTCAGCCAAACTTGGCTTTAGTTTTCGCCCAAGGAAGATGTCTTATTCACAAAAAAAAGAAGCCTGCATCAGGCCTCTCCCGTTTAGAAATCATGGGTTTCGATATCAAAGTCGTTCTCGTTGTTGCAGATGCACTGCTTGAATCCCGTATCGATCTTGCCCTTGTCTCTTCTTCCTTTCAAAATGAACCGTTCCCCGCACCAGTTGCAGCGAATCGTTACCTTTACTCGTTCGTTTACGGTCATGTTTACCCTCCCGGCATGAATTCTATACTGACAAGTATAGACAAACCGGTTAAATTTTAATCTGCTCCTCCCTGCGCACGACGCGCAGCGGCGATCGGGCATTCGCGCGGTTGACCTTCCTTATGCTTCTTATCCACAAGAATGCCATTAACGGGATCATAAACCAGATCCAATACGCCTTGGCGGTAAGGAGCACATAATCGAATACCCCGTGCCAAAAAATCGGGAGCATAAGCGAGAAGATCAAGTGGCGCGTCCTCAGCTCCTCTACGAATTTGGCTCTTCCCAAATGATAGCCCATGATAACGCCGAACATCGCGTGCCCCGATACCGGCAGCAGCGCTCTGTATAACAGACTCGAAATGGACGAGGAATTGAGCAGCGCATAAAATACGTTCTCTAGCGTAGCAAAGCCGAGCGAAGCGGCTACCGCATAGACGATTCCGTCATAAGGCTCGTCGAACGAAGTATGCTTGTAGATGATGAAATAAACGAGAAACCATTTCAGAAATTCTTCAATTCCGGATGAAATGATAAAGCTGAATACGAACGGATTCTCACCCAAGCCATGAACCAAGGCGCGCTGGATGACCATGACCGGGAATACCAGCAGCACTCCGAATAAAAATACTTTCATGACGAGATGGATCGGCTCCGTATCGTAACGGTCCTTCAAATAAAAATAAGCCATCAGAGCGACACCGGGCGCTATCGCTGCCGTCAAGACTGAGAAGACGCTCATGTGTCCCCCTCCGTTTCCGTGTTTTTGATTGAAGCCAACGCGTAGACAAATCCAATGAATACAGGCAGAACTGTGTCTCCGGCCGCTGTTGAAATCGGGTTAAAATGATGAGAATTGGCGGCGATAACCCGATTTCAAAGGCGGCACGTAAACTCTTCCGGCACAACTTCTGCCCTCCATCATCTCATTTGTCGAAGAGAAAAGGCCCCAATCAAAAACATGCCATTAATTATAAAATTAAACCCACCCGCGAAAACGGGCGGCTTCAGCCATCTTACGAACGCCCACCATATAAGCGGCCAAACGCATATCCACATTTCTTGTAATATGAATATTATAGACATTTTCAAAGCCTTTTTCCATTACTTCTTGCAGCTTGGAATGCACTTCCGCTTCCGTCCAATAATATCCCTGATTGTTCTGCACCCACTCAAAGTAAGATACGACCACCCCGCCTGCGCTCGCCAGCACATCGGGAACCAGCAGGATGCCGCGGTCGGTCAAAATTTTCGTCGCTTCCAGAGTCGTAGGACCGTTGGCCGCTTCCACCACGATGGATGCCTTGATCCGATCGGCATTGTCCAATGTGATCTGATTCTCGATCGCGGCCGGGACAAGAATATCGCAATCTTGCTCGAGCAGCTCCTTATTCGTAATTGTATTCTGGAACAGCTTGGTTACGGTGCCGAACGAATCGCGACGGTCCAGCAAGTATTCGATATCCAGCCCGTCTTTGTTGTACAGCGCGCCGTAAGCATCGGATATCCCGATAACCTTCGCTCCCGCTTCATGCATGAATTTGGCCAGGAAGCTCCCGGCATTGCCGAAGCCTTGGATGATCACCTTGGCGTCTTGAATCCGGATCCCTTTCTTCTTCAGTGCCTGATCGATCATGATCGTTACCCCCTTGGCCGTAGCCGTCTCCCGACCATGAGAGCCTCCCAAGACGACCGGCTTGCCCGTAATAAAGTTCGGGGCGTCAAATTCGCGGATCCGGCTGTACTCGTCCATCATCCAGGCCATAATCTGCGAGTTCGTCATGACATCAGGCGCCGGAATGTCCTTGGTCGGCCCGACGATTTGGCTGATCGCCCTAACGTATCCTCTGCTTAGCCGCTCCAGCTCCCGAAACGACATTTGCCGCGGGTCGCAAATAATGCCCCCTTTGCCTCCGCCGTACGGCAAATCGACAATGCCGCACTTCAAGCTCATCCAGATGGACAGAGCTTTGACCTCGTCCTCGGTTACGTCAGGATGAAAGCGGACGCCGCCCTTGGTCGGACCTACAGCGTCATTATGCTGCGCGCGGTAACCGGTGAAAATTTTGATCGAATCATCATCCATACGAATCGGAATGCGAACCGTCATAATCCGCATCGGCTCTTTCAGCAGGTCTACCATCGCTTGTGGGTAGCCCAGCTTGACGAGCGCCTGCTCAATGATTACCTGTGTAGCATGAAGCACGTTAAGGTTTTCAGCCATCGGAACCATCCTTTTTGCTTTCTATTTTTCCGTAAACATTGCTTTCTCCTGCTGGAAGCTTAGCGGAATGTCGACCAGTGTGCCGTTTCTGTTTTTCAGAAGTTTCAGCATGACGGAAGTCATCTCCGTTTCCTGATTTTCTTTAGCCTCTTGCGGTTGGAGCAGCATGATGACATCGGCGCACGCTTCAATGCCTTCCGGGAACCGGTTGGGACTGCATTCCCCGGGCATCGCCGCTATGACCGTTGCATTCCATTCCTTGGACCACTGCTTAAGCGCATAGGTGATCAACGTCCGGTGATCGTCGGAAGACGAAGCATGCCCGGAAGCCCGCGCCGGCACCCTATTCAAATGGTCGATGAAAACAACCGGTGTCTTATCGGCCAGCGAAGCTATTTTTTCAATAGAGCCCATCACTTTATCGAGCGTTGTATCGAGCGAGCATTCCAATGTCCACAGCATTTTGCTTATAGGCAGATACGCTTTGTTTGCTTCGTTTATTTGCTCGGGATCGACCTTTCCGTTCAATACCTTCTGCGGCTCGACGCCGATAATTCTCGCGATGCTTCTCGCCCACAGCTCAAAGCTCGTCATATCCCACGACACATATACGACCGGGGTTTGTCCTTCGGCAATGTGATCGGCCATCTGCTTCATCAGCATCGTCTTCCCGCTGGAAGCCGCCCCGCATATCAAATACAATCCGCTTTGGAAGCCGCCGTACAGTACTTCGTCCAAACGGCTGATACCGCTCGAAACGCCAGTTACCTGCCCGCGGTACCGCTTCATGTACTCTTCGGCATATACCGTAATATTTTTCACATCGGGAGCAACCGGTACAAGCATCGCTTCTTCCATCGTTTGATTCAGAAGCTGCATGAACGTTTCCAGCGGATTTTGGACTTTAACGAAAAAGTCGTTCAAATCGCGGATCGATTCCGGCAAATTAACAATATACGTTTCCGCAGCCGTTTCCTGCAGCATCGTTTGTATTTTGACACTTTCCCTTCTGCCTAATTCATCGTTCCCCATGCAAATAAACACCCGTTTCCCTTTCAAACGCTCGGCATGAATGTCCTTAAAGCCGAACCAGTGAGGGATGCAGACGGCAGGGAGCCTTGCTTGGGCCAGACTCATCACATCGAACAGCCCGTTGCACAGGATGATATCTTCCGTCTCCTCCAATATTTGTTCATTGAACATGTAATCCTCGATGCCGAGAAGCGCTTTATATTTGGGCTCCCGGTGATCGACGGCGCGGCCGATCAGTTCAATGACCGCTCCATTAGCATCACAGACGGGAATAATGACCCGGTTGGCAAAGTAATCGCTCAGAACATCCGGATTGACGGTAAAGCCTATTTTCCCCTGATCGAAGCCCAAGCGATACTGCTCGATCGTCTCTTCCTCGATCCCTCTTTTATACAAATACAAAAAAGCTTCATCCCGAAGCTGCTTCTGATAACGATGGACCAAATCCTCCAAATCGAAGGTGGACTTGGACGCCCCCATATTCATTGCCGTCATACGGTCTCCCCCTACATGCTGCTATCGTCTGTTTGCAAAGCTATCTATTTATGCGCGGCTGCTGTCATTCTCAGCAAAAGAAGCCGCAAAAAAAGCACTCCGCAAAAACTACTGTTTTTGAAGAATGCTTCCGCCAACCTGTTTCTTAATCGTTCATATGGGTTATTTAAAATGGGAACACAGCACTTGTACGGCATTGGTTTCAATCACCGTCTTGCCATATTCCTCAAGCACGGCTCTTGTTACGGTAGCAGCATCGCCAAATTCCGATAATACCGCAATTACTGCTTGGTATCCGCTCTCATCAAGTTCGTCGGCATTTAACAGCAGGAACCATCTGTTCTTGTATGAGAACAGGGTACCTCCGTCAGTAACGAGTGGATTCAACACCTTGGCCATACGGATCAAGTCTTCAAAGTCATGGAAAACGTAAGAAATTTGGTCGGATTGCTCTAGAGTAACCTCCAGCTCATACATTTCCTCCACTTCCTCGTCATAGGTCTCGACGGAGGATTGGAAATCGACTTTACCGCGGGTAACGATGACAACCATACCTTGTGCTGGCAGCTGCAGCACTTCTACGGCTAACGGACCGGATGGTTCGAATCCGAGCTCGCTGTATGCCTGATCCATCATGTCGCTAAACAGCTCGTGTACTTTCGGAATTTCTCTCCACATGTCATCCTTTTGAATGCCTCGCTCCGTCAAGTCGTCGAATGTGAGGAAAATCCGTATCTTGTCCTGACTTAAACGCTCCATTTTCATACAGGTTTCCTCCTTGCCGACGCATATATTAACAGCTTATGAAGTAAGGTTAAAAAGGTGAGTAAGCTTTTACAGCTTGTATTCAATTATATGACTATTATATCACAACATAACAAGAAATGTGCGAATGTCCTGAAAAAAAGAAAAGACACAAGCAGGTTGCTCTGCCTGTGTCTGGTGCTTATGATCCATCTACAACCATCAGTGCTTCTGGTATACTTCTTCTTGGCCGTTCTCGGCTAAAATTTCGTTGACGGTCGATTTGAGCTCGGGATCCTGGCTGATGATTTCCTCTACCTTACCGAGGGTCGAAGAGGATGATAAAGATGAAGATGAATGCTCATCTTTTTTCAGGCTAGAGGCGGCAGTTTGATTCATTTTTGTTTTGTTTTGATTCGATGAATCCATCGAACGCTCATTCGATCTGCCCCTATCGGCCGAGCTGCCAAGCGACTGATTGCTGCTCATCGCGGAGAACAGCATGGACTTGCTTTTATTATTGATATAGATAACCGCAGCAGCGCCGACAAGTCCGCCGAGCAAGAAAGATCCGAATTTCATGGCCATCCCTCCATCAGAGTAGTATTCGAATGTATTTTCCGCTATGATGGGACGAACCATGCATGATAAAATCAGGAAACCATCTGAGAATAGGAGTTACCAACATGAACAAAAAGCTGCTGTGCGGACTTGCCGCCCTTCTTCTCATGGCCGCGGCCGCCTGCCAAAACGAATCGAAGCCGCCTGTCCCATCCGCCGCAGAACCGACGAATGCCGCGCCAGCTCCTAACGCCGGCTCCTCTGCAAATGAGACGAAGCAAGTCCAGCCCGCCCAAGGAAACGGAGCTGCTGACAATAAAGCCGGCATTACAGCTGCTGCAACTCCTGCTCCTACACCTGCCCCGCCTCAACAAGCGAAGCCCTTGTACCGAATGAATCCGAAAAGCTACGATATCGTTCCTATAGATTCTGCCGCGACGGAGAAAAAGGTCGTCCTTTTAACGTTCGATGATGGCCCCAAAGACAAAGACATGCTGGAGTCGATGCTGAACACGCTGGACAAGCATCATGCCAAAGCGATCTTTTTCGTCAACGGCTACCGAGCCAAGCAAAAGCCCGAGCTGTTGAAGCTGATCCATGACAGAGGCCAGACGATTGGCAACCATTCGTGGGATCATATCGATCTCAAGAAGGAAAGCAAGGAGAAGGTGAATCAGCAGATCGGGGACGTTCAGCAGTTAGTAAAAGATACGATCGGCACCGCACCGAAATTTTTCCGTCCGCCGTTCGGTTCCGGGAGCGATGAGGTTCGGGCCAAGGCGCTGGAGGAGCAAATGCTCTTCATGACCTGGTCCAACGGTTCGAAGGATTGGGAAATGACTTCCAAAAGCAATAACCCGGATAAGGTCGTAGCCAATGTGTTGGAACAACTCCGTCCGGGCAGCAATATTTTGATGCACGAGCTCGCATGGACCGATAAAGCTCTGGATAAGCTGCTGACGGAGCTCGAGCAGAAGCAGTACGGATTTGTCGATCCGGCTTCCATCGAGGTCGCACCTTAAACCATACACCTTACAAAAGTCCGTTGATATAACGGCGCCATCCCCATACAAGCAGTCCAACGACAAGCGCAATAAATAACCAAAGCAAGGTCCGGTAAAAGATCGGGAGCCACTTTTCCTTCTCCGTAGCATGAACGGTCTTACGGGGAGGGAGAAAGGTTTCCTCCTTCTCCTCTATCGGATGCTGCATCATTATGCTGTTATCCTCTGGCTGTCTGGAACTCATTAATCCTCTCTCCTGTAACGAATAATACAACCCATAACGAAATCAATGACAAAATGTGCGGCGATAGGCGCCCACAAGGAGCCCGATTGAATATAGATCCAGCCGAGTCCGTAGCTGATGCCGAAAACAAGTCCCGTCATAAGCCAATGCTGCAGGTAGCGGATATGAATGGCTGCGAACAATATGCTTGTCCAATAAGGCCCCCAAGCCGCCTGGACCGCTCCGCGAAACAACAGCTCCTCGCAAAAAGCTACAATAAACGACATTACGGCGATATGCCATAACGGCCGATTTTTGAACAGCATATCGTTGATGCCGCCGTCATCCGTCACTTCAGGCGGTACCCATCTGGAGATGAGAATATCTACAATCAGGACGGCCGCGGCATAAGCGACGCCCCAGAGCAGAATCCAATACCCGCCCTTAATAGAGAACATGGCGCTTAGCGAAGGCTTTTGAAACAGCATAATGATGACGCCCAATAAAAGAACGATAAGTTGCGTTACGTACAAATTGATGAGCAGAAACCGGTCGTCCATTTCGTCAATACTCAATTTCCTGAATTTAAACGGTTTGAAATCGAATTTTTTCATGCAAATTATTCCTTTTATCGACAATATCACCTATACTATCAATTGATAACATACTGCGAGGAGCATGCTTATGGACAGAAGTCTTAACCGTACAGATTACTTGTTTGTCCTCACCTTCATTTTTATGCTTGTCTTATCGGTTGGCACTTTTTTCATGGGGTTGAAACTAGGACAGGAACGATCCGCAGCCAAGTATGAGGAGCTCTTCTCCAAACAAAACGAAGCTGCCAAAGGTTATTCCGCTTATCATCAACAGTATTTGGTGTCATATTATCATACCATTTATGAGCCGTACAGGGAATTTCAGCAGAGCTGGTTCGACAAAACTCACGAGTTGGAGATCAACCGATCGGCTGACGCCTCCTTGATTCTTAAAGATTTGGGCAAGCTGGCCAAAGCGAAGTACGACGCGGTAAGCTCCACGTCCATGCCGGATTCGTCGCCTCTGCTTCAGCAAGGCCAACAAAATTATGCGAAAAGCCTGAAGCTGTTCCATGAAGCGCTGACGAGCTTCCAGGCCAAAGCCAATTCCATACCGGGAAGCGAGCTTGTAAAAGCGATGAATAGCGACCCTTACTTCACTGAAGCACGGAAGTTCGCCTTGGCCGCGCAAAGCAATTATTACGAATCCATCGTGAAATGGAACGAATCGGAAAATCCTCAATTCAA
Organism: Paenibacillus sp. NPDC056579; assembly: GCF_042793215.1. Taxonomy (NCBI): domain Bacteria; kingdom Bacillati; phylum Bacillota; class Bacilli; order Caryophanales; family Paenibacillaceae; genus Paenibacillus; species Paenibacillus sp. NPDC056579. Next base: position 71,029 of record NZ_JBHTVD010000001.1, on the reverse strand, counting down.
GCACGCGGGCAAAGACAATCCGCTCGCAATAGCGGAGTGGAATACGCTGTCCTTAAATGTGAAGAACTTATACATAGCAAGCAAGCTTGCGCAAGACAATGTGTTCAAGCCGTTCACGCCGCAGGATTTGTCGATGAAAATCGACGAGATGATTGCATCCGGCCAATCGGGCAAGATGAATTTATCCCAGGTGCAGAACGTCATCGACGTGCTGTTGGCGACCAATGCGGTTGGTTCCGGCGATTTTGCCCGCAACAAAACCCGCTGGTACGCGAACGAAACGCTGCCGCAAATCCCGTTTTTCGCCAGTGCGAATTGAGAAAACATTAATTAGTTCCAATATGGTAAGAAAAACAAAAGCCGCTAAGACCAAGACAGCAGCAGCTGACTTATGACTTAGCGGCTTTATTGAATTGAATGCCCTGAAGACGAAATCAATCGTATTGAAACCCTCTCAGCATGGCCACTGCGGCCATTCCGCCCTCTACATTGACCACATTCTCGTATCCCTGCTGGCGCAAATAATAGCACACATTCGCGCTTCGAACTCCATGTGCGCAAACAATATAAAGGGTTTGCTCCTCGGGCAGCTCCCCCATCCTCGCCGGAATCGTATTCATCGGAATGAGCTTCGCTTCGTCCAGATGATAGTACTCCCACTCCCACGACTCGCGGACATCGATGATCAGCGCATCTCCGAGCTGTTTGGTCTCGAGCTTCTCAACAAACGATCTCGGATCTATCATTTCAAACGGTTCCATGACCTTCATCCTTTCCTTCGCGCTGTACTGTATAGAAGCATAACGAAAAATTCACAATTAAACAAGTAAAAACCATTGCAATTCCGGTGAAATTGCCATAAAATATGGTTTGTGACCCGGTAAAGACGAACAATCTATCAATCTTCTCTATGTTATGTACGTAGATTTACCGAGTGTTCCAATGCTGTTACAGGGTGCGTTAATCGTTTTCGACACCTATTGACACAAGCTTGAGGGTCATGTTACGCTAATGAAAATTTCATCTAGTAATCAACACCGACGGAGACAGTGTGAACCGGTAATGCGCAGAGAGCCGATGGTAGGTGCGAATCGGACATTATCTTTTACACGGAGCACTTCAGAGTTGCTGTATTGAACCTCTACCGATTATTCGGACAGAGCCCTAGTAGGTACAGCCGGTTAGAAACCGTTACATTTCTGAGTCATTGGACTCGACAAGGCTGCAACGTGCGAACGCGCAGCGAATTAGGGTGGTACCACGAGAGTTACTCTTCGTCCCTTCATAATACGGCAATCGTATGGGGATGAGGAGTTTTTTTATGCCCAATTTGTCTCCGGCTGCATTCCTACTCGCCACCCGGCAAGCATTCTGGCAATGAAAATGATTATAAATGGAGGTCAATGAACAATGTTTAAAGTGTTAGTAATGGATGGCATCAGCGACATGGGGATTCAAATGCTGTATGATGCGGAAGATGTAACGGTTGAGAAGAAAAACGGATTGTCCGAAGATGAGCTGGTTGCCATTATCGCCGAATACGACGCTTTGATGGTTAGAAGCCAGACAAAGGTAACCGAGAAAATCATGGCTGCCGCTTCCAACCTGAAGGTCGTCGGCCGTGCAGGCGTCGGTGTAGACAACATTGACCTTGAAGCTGCTACCAAACGCGGTATCGTCGTTATCAACGCTCCGGACGGCAACACTATCGCAACTTGTGAGCTGACCTTCGCCATGATGATGTCGGTGGCACGCTCGATCCCTCAGGCTTACAAAAAAACCGTTGGCGGCGAATGGGACCGCAAAACGTTCGTTGGCGTAGAGCTGCGCAACAAAACGTTAGGTATTTTGGGTATGGGACGTATCGGAAGCGAAGTAGCTAAGCGCGCCAAAGTTTTCGGTATGAACGTAGTCGGCTACGACCCGTTCTTGACCGAAGAGCGTGCCGAGAAGATCGGTGTCAAATTGGGCACGGTGAACGAGATTTGTGCGCAAGCCGATTTCATTACAGTTCATACTCCGCTCACGAATGAAACGCGCCATATGATTTCGCGCCCTCAATTCGAGCTGATGAGAAAAGGTGTACGCCTTATCAACTGTGCTCGCGGCGGTATTATCGACGAAATGGCTTTGGTAGAAGCTATCGATGCCGGAATCGTTGCCGGCGCTGCATTTGACGTATTCGAGCAAGAGCCGCCTAAAGCGGATCATCCGTTCCTGAACAATCCGAAAATCATCGTAACTCCGCACTTGGGAGCTTCTACTGTAGAAGCGCAAGAGAACGTTGCGATCGACGTATCGGAAGAAGTACTGCACATTTTGCGTGACCAGCCGTTCAAAAATGCGGTTAACATGCCGCCGGTACCTCCGACCGTCCTCAACAAGCTGCAGCCTTACTTCAACTTGGGCGAGCACCTGGGACAATTCGTCGGCCAAATGACCGAAGGCGCGGTGCAGGAAATTATCGTTAACTACTCCGGTGATTTGAGCGATGTCGACACGACTCCTCTAACCCGTTATATTGTAAGAGGCGTTCTGGCCAACCAGCTCGAAGGCGTAAACATCGTCAACGCTATGCATTTGGCTAAAACTCGCGACGTGAATATCGTGACTCAAAAATCTACGGCATCCAAAACATTTACCAACCTGGTATCCGTTACATTGAAAACCAAAACCGAAGAGCGCACATTGGCAGGAACGCTTCTGTCCGGCTATGGCGAGCGTATCGTGCAAATCGATCAATACCCTGTCGATATTGCGCCTCAAGGCAACCTGCTTCTGATCTCCCATAACGATAAGCCGGGAATCATCGGCCGCGTCGGTACGCTGCTCGGCAGCAACGACGTCAACATCGCTACGATGCAAGTAGGACGTAAAGTGATCGGCGGTTCCGCAATCATGGTGCTCACCACAGATAAACCGGCGCCGAAAGACGTGTTGGATCAACTGGGTCAGCTTCCAGAGATCGAGAAAGTAACCGAGCTGACTTTACAATAATCCATCCTTTGTTTCACGAACAACAAGATTTACTTTGTTTTTTCAACAAAAAAAGAGGGCATCCGATACGATTATCGAATGCTCTCTTTTTTTTCGAGCAAAAACGCGCTCTGGAGTCAGTTGTAAAAAGGAGTTAATCTCTATGCCTGCCGGCACGGAATAATGACGGAGAACGTCGTTCCCTGCCCTACCATACTCTTCGCTTGTACCGTTCCCTGGTGCGCATCCACCAGGTTTTTCACAATGGAGAGACCTAAGCCGGTTCCCCCTGTCGTGCCTCGCGTACGCGCCTTATCCGCCTTGTAAAACCGTTCAAATATAAAAGGCAGATCGCCTGCAGGGATCCCCTGCCCTTCATCGGATATTTCCAGCAGCGCGGCCTCCCTGCCCATATGCATCACAGTTACGGCACGCATCCGAATTTGTGCTTGCGAAGGTGTATGCCGGATGGCATTGTCGAGCAAATTCGTCATAACCTGTTCCAGCCTGTCTTCGTCCGCCTGAATGTTCAGGCTGTCTTCCGGCAGCTCCAACGTCATGGTAATGCCCCGCTCCTTCGACAGTACGGCGAATTTGCGATGCATCCTTCTCATGAAGCCCCCGACATCGACCTGCCGGATGTGAAGCTCCAGATTGCCGGTCTCCATCCTTGCGAGATCTAGCAGATCGCGAACGAGTCTGCCCATACGCAGCGATTCGTCATGGATGACTTGAGCGAGCTCCTGCCGCTCCTCCGGCGAGGAGGCGATATCGTCGAGCAGCGCCTCGCTGTAGCCCTGCAGCATGGACAGCGGCGTGCGAAGCTCGTGGGATACATTCGCCACGAAATCTTTGCGAAGCTTATCGAGACGGAACTCTTCGGTCACGTTCCTCATTACGGCGACGACGCCCCGGACGACATCCCGAGAATGTAGCGGAGCCATCACAATGGACCATACTTCATTCTTCACGTGAAGGTTTTCCGTTATTTCATTGGCTCCGTTAATCACTTCTTCGAACAACGGCCGGACCGGAGGCGGAATCGTGCCAAGCTGCGTACTCTGCTGCGGATCCGTGTCTGGATCGGCGTCAAAATCGTTCCATTCGAGCTGATTCCAGTCGCGAACGATCTTGTAGCCCTGCGGATTGGTCAAGATCACCTGCCCGTCGGCATCGAACGTAATGACCGCATCGGACATACTGCGCAGGACGCTGGATAAATGCTCCTTCTCGTGGTTCAACGCCTTGATCGTATCCGACAGCTCCTCGCCCATCCGGTTGAACGTCTTGGACAGTTCCCCGAGTTCATCATCGGACGCGATAGGCACTCTCGTTCCAAATTCCCCATGGGATATGAGATCGGCCGCTTTTCTTAGCTGCTGCAGCGGCTGGGTAATCTTGGTCAACAGGAAGAACGCAAAAAATGTGGTCATCAGAAACCCGGCGATGCCGACATAAACGAACAATCGCATGACATACGTCTGCGTCGCCTCAACCGACTGGGTCGACTGATACAGCACGGCGGCACCTATAATCTTTTGCTGAGAAGCATCCATCAGAGGAACGGCAACGGCCGAATACAGATTGTTGGCCCGCAGCTTCACTCCGGCTTTCCCTTCCAGCTGATTGTCGATCGATTCGCCGGCAAACACCTTTTGCATATCCTGATTGCTGAAAAAGTCGTCGTAATGCAGATCCCCAAGCGATCCGTCGTCGAAAAATCCGGATTGCTTGAACTGGGTATCCACTATAAAAACCGTCGCTTCCTGAGCGCTCAGAAGATCGTTAACCATCGTAATATAATGATCGTCTTCACTGTGAACCGAAATGCCGCTGGCTACCTTCTTGGCGAGCTTATGCAGGTTCTCGATCTGATCCTGAGACTTCGGGAACGAGGTTTGAATGTAATTCAGCAAAAACAAGCCCAACAGCATCAATATGACCGCTACCAGCCCGATGATCGTTATCCACAGCTTGCCGACGATGCTTCTTAGAATAAACACCTATTTAGGCACCTCAAGCTTGTACCCGACGCCCCATACGGTTGTGATCATGGACGCTGCGTCAGGGGAGACTTTGTTCAGCTTCTCGCGAAGCCGTTTTACATGGGTATCTACCGTCCGCAAATCCCCGAAAAACTCATAGTTCCATACATCCTTCAGCAGCTCTTCACGGGAAAACACTTTATCGGGCGATACAGCCAAATAATGAAGCAGTTCGTATTCTTTCGGCGTCAGAGCCACCTCTTGACCGCCTGCCGTTACACGGTGCGCATCATGCTCGATCACGAGATTAGGAAATACGATATTGTTGCTCGAATTGACCTCTTTGGACAAATACGCGGTTACCGAAGAACGGCGAAGGATCGCCTTCACCCGGTAGATGACCTCACGCGGGCTGAATGGCTTGACCACGTAATCGTCAGCCCCCACTTCAAAGCCCTGCACCCGGTTCGTTTCTTCCCCTTTGGCCGTCAGCATAATAACGGGTGTCGATTTCACCTGGCGAAGTCTGGCGCATACTTCATTCCCGTCGATGCCGGGAAGCATAATATCGAGCAATATCAGATCGTAGTCCGACTCCACCGCTTTTTTCAAAGCAGTCTCGCCGTCCTCGGCTTCATCTATAGCGAAGTTTTCCTTTTCCAAATACATCCGAAGCAAACGGCGAATCCGCTCTTCATCGTCAACTACCAAAATAGTCATCTTTCTTTCCGACATGGGCCTCAATCCTTTCTTATTGCACTGCGCAATGGGTTATACTCCGGCGTAGGAATGAAGTCCGGCAATGACCAGATTTACTCCTACCAGCGTAAACATGACGACCATAAATCCAATTACGGACAGCCAGGCCGACTTCTTCCCCTGCCAGCCTCTCGACAGGCGGAGGTGCAAGTAAGCGGCATAGTACAGCCATGTAATCAAAGCCCATACTTCCTTCGGGTCCCAGCCCCAGAATCGGCCCCAGGCCTCAGCAGCCCAGATCATTGCAAAGATAAGGGCACCCAGCGTAAAGATAGGATAGCCGATAGCGATGGCCCGATAGCTGATTTCATCGATGTCCTCTTCCTCCATCCCTTTCATCAAGGGGCTGATAGCGGCGGACAGCGGTTTGCGGGCAGCTAGACGCAGCAAGAGATATAGGACAATACCGCCAAGGATGGACCAGACCACCGTATTTAATTTTCTTCCTGCATCGCTGCCCTTGAAGAACGACGGAGCTTCGAGCAGCGGTTCTGTCATGCCGAGGAACGGCTTCATCTCAATCACTTCGGAATTATCCGGCGCAAAAATAGGCGGAAGCACATACTTGGAAGTTGACTGCACCGTATTGCCGGTATCGTCCGTACTCGTAACGGCAAAGGAAGCATGATACCCTGCGGCATTGAAGCTGAAAATGGATACGACGAAGGCTACGATAACGATCAGGAAGCCCATCGTGATTTCTACGCCGACGCGTTCTTTCTTCGAAGACCTGTCCTTATTGCCGAAATCAATGGTCCGAAGCAAATACATGAGTCCCGCTGCGAACCCTACTGCGAAGAAGGCTTCGCCCAAGGCGGCCGTCGTCACGTGAATTTTCAACCAGTAGCTTTGCAGCGCCGGGATGAGCGGCTGAATTTCTTTCGGGAATACCGATGCGTACGCGATAATAATAATGCCCACCGGCAAGGCGAACACGCCAAGCACCGGCGTCCGGTAAATAAAGTACACGATAATGAAGGCAAGCATAATCATCATTCCGAGGAACGTCATGAACTCGAACATATTGCTCGTCGGAATATGTCCGGCCTCCGCCCACCGCAGGAAGAAGAAGGCCGCGTGACAGGCAAAGCCGATAATGGAGGCGATGATGCCCACCTTGCCCCATTTTGCCACATGCTCCTCAGGGTTTTGCTGATTCCACTGCTTCCCCGTTATCGCCACGACAAATATTAAAAAGGCAACGCTATAAACAATAAAAGCAAGAAATAAAAATGAACTGCTATCCATTGCGACCCACCCCTGCCTCTAACGTTTTAGGATCCACATCAATCCCTGATTTTTTTAAGATGTGTTCTACTTCTTTGCGGATGCCGTACCAGTTTTTGTTCGTATGGGCGCCCAACGAAAGCTTGCCGTTATCGATCCGGATCCATATACGGCGGTGATGCCAGTAAAAGCCCATAACCAGTCCGATCATCGAGATGGCAGCCCCCGTCCATATGTACGGCAGCGCGCGATCGACACGAATATTCAAGTAGCTGGTGTACTCTGAGAATTGAACGTCCTGCATGGAGTTTACGGATAGATCGAGCTTGTCCGCAATCTCGCGGTTAATCGCATCCTGCTTGAACTCTTCCTTATCGACGGGCAGCGGGAAGTAGATGTAAGGCTGTCCTTCCGGCGCAAGATCGGGACCGGTAATATGAAAGATAAATGCCGGAGCCACCGGATCTTTGGACTTCGTAATCGGCATTCCGTTCTCGATGCCGAAGTCGGGATAATACCCTTTGAGCTTCAAATCGTAAGGGCCGATTTTATAGCTTTCCACCGGTCTGGACATCGATAGATCGATGCTCCCGTAGTTTTCCCCTGTCTTCTTGTTCTTTAGGGAAGGCTTAACGGAGATGAGAAGCGGAAATTGCGAATATTCGCTTTGGTACGCGAGCAGCCCCCTGTAATTCAGCGGCTTGTTGACGATGATATCCTGACGGTGAACCTCTTCCAGCTTCGGCTCGTTCAGCGGGTCGTCGCAATTCGCGGTACATTTGTACAAAACGGCCTTGGTCTCGAAAATTTTCGGTACCGCCATATTCTTCGCTCTGAACTCCTCGGACATTTCCTCCGGGCTGTAATATTCCAGCGTGAACTTCTCGTTCTTCAAATAAAAAGACGTATCCGGCAGCTTGACGGTCTGCCCTTCGGCTACGGAAACGTATTGGTCCATATGCCATCCCGGCAAGCTTCGCATGAGAACGGCCATCAAGAAAATGATTAGACCGATATGGTTGATATAGGGGCCCCACCGGCTGAAGCGGTTTTTCTCCGCAAGGAGCGCCGAACCGTCCGTATGTACGTTGTAGCGGTATTTCTTAAGCGCCTTGGCTGTCTGCTCGATCCATGCCTTGGATTCCGATTCGGAATAATCGGTGTCCCCGCTCTTTAATTGCCCCGAGTACCTTACTTTTTGGCGCAAAATAAAGCTGAGATGCTTACGGATCTGCTGCTTGCTGAGCGCCCGGTACAACGGAAGCACCCGGTCCAGACTGCATACGACCAGCGACGTGCCGATCATAAACAGAAGCGTAATGAACCACCAGGATTCATAGGTGTGGGACAGCCCCAACTTGTAATAGATGTCTCCGAACGTCCCGTAGTTTTCTTTATAATAGGTGGACGGATCGAAGTTGATGAAATTGCTCTCCTGCCGGAATATCGTTCCGAGAGACGCGCCCAATAATGTAATAATAATTAGGTATACGGCAATTTTGACAGAGGAGAAGAAATTCCATACCTTGTCTATCAAGCCTGGATTCGTTTTTTGCGATCTCCTGGCTACTCCGTCGTAACGCATCTCAAGCGGAGCCGATTGATCGTCCTCGAACAGCGGCTTCCCGCATGATTCGCAAAGTACGGTACCGACAAAATTTTGGTGGCCGCATTCGCATTTTGTATTCTCAATCATGATGTCCTCCTGAGCACCTTTCTCTTAGAAAAGCTTACTTCGACTTCGAAAGCGTACGTAGGGAAGCTCCGGACGGTCGTTGAAACATCCGATTGGAAAAGGAAGCGCCTCCGGCCGACATTGAAAATGGGTAATTTAATATGGATGTCTCCGGCAATTACCCATTTTCAAAGGCGGCAAGCAAACGAACTCGCTCCGCAGAGCCAGCGCGTTTGCTTTCCCGGCACTGTTCTCCTTAAGCTGCCAGCCGTTGTGGGACAAGCCGGCGTTTATTTGCCGCTAGCTCCCTGGATGGAAGCCATAGTCTGCTCAATGAACGCTTCATCCATTTCCCCGATCCGAATCTTGGCTATCTTGCCCTCCGGGTCAATAAAAAACGTCGTTGGATATTGCATGACGCCATACCGCTTACGCACTTCTTCCTTATCGTCCAGCAGGATCGGGAAATTAATCTTATACTGATCAACGAAGCTTTGAACGGTAATTTTGCTTTCACCCAAATTCAATGCCAGAAACTCCGCGTTCTGCTTGTTCAGCTTGTCGTACTGGTGCTGAATTGCCGGCATCTCGTCTTTACAGGGTGGACAGAAGGTTCCCCAGAAGTTAACCATAACCGTCTTTCCCTTATACTCGGATAGCTGATGCTGCTTGCCGTCCAGGCCGACGAGGGTGAAATCCGGAGCTTTGGAGCCTTCGACAGGCTTCTTGTCTGTCGCATACAAATTGTTGATCAGGGTCAGCGCCCCGATTACAATGACCACCGTAAAAATAGCCAGCTGTACCCAACGTTTATTTTTTCCCATTGTTCCCCACCTCAAACGATCTCTAGTCGAGTCTATCCTCATTATAGCGAAATTTACCGCATACGCTTATTTCCCTTTTTGAATTTTATGTGTCTTGAGAGCGCTATCGGTGAGTTCCTTCACTTCCTGCGGCTTCAAAAACCGGTATTTGCCCCGAGGCACTCCCGTTAACGGAATATGGCCGAATTGTACGCGCCTGAGCTTGATCACGGGAAACTGAATGGCGTCGAACATTCTTCTTACTTGACGGTTGCGCCCTTCATAAATCGTAATCGTTACGATAGTTTCATTAGTTTCCTCTTTAACATCGTAATATTCCACTTCGGCAGGAGCCGTCATGCCGTCCTCCAGCTCGATCCCGTCTCTCAGCTTGTCCAGCAGGGAGCCGTGGGGCACGCCTTTGACCGTAGCATGATATGTACGAGGAACGTGATGCTTAGGGTGCGTCAACAGGTTCGCAAACTCCCCGTCATTCGTAAGCAGCAGCAGCCCTTCCGTATCGTAATCCAATCTTCCGATCGGATAGATCCGTTCTTTGATATCCTTCATATAATCCGTTACGATTTTCCTGCCTGCCGGGTCGGACGCGCTCGTAATAACCCCTTTCGGCTTATTGAACAGCACATATACTTTTTTCTGCTGCCGGATTACCTTTCCGTCAACCTGAATAACATCCTTCTGAGCGTCGACCTTAACCCCTAATTCGGTTACCACTTTATCGTTCACCTGCACGCGGCCTGCGGTGATCAATTCTTCACATTTTCTCCGGGAGGCCACTCCCGCTTCTGCCAACACTTTTTGTAATCGTTCCATTGGACTCTCTTCACCTCAACCCTAATGATACCTATCCTCAGGTGAAATCACAAGCTGAGACCAAGGAAAAAGCGGACCTGGACACGAAATATCGTGCGGAAACAGATCATCCGGCTCGAACCGGTACACTTCCGCAAGGCGAATGATCAATTTATTCAATACGAAAAACTGCTCTTGCTCGGCTGGCGTCAAATGGGTGCGGGGCGCGGAGAAGTTTCCCTCCACGCAAATATGAATGTAAAGGGGATCGGTCTTGTCAGAGGATGGAATGATGGAACCGTCTCGGGTTATAAAATAATCGTAGCCCTTGCCGTTAATCGAGGAACAGGCGGAGTGATGAATGATAATTCCGTAATACTGCACACAGCTCACCTCTGCTTTGTCTGGCTGGTACAGTATATGTGCGGAGAAAAACAGGGGTTCTAGGCAAATACCAAATAACAGATGACGATGGAGGCAATGAAGCCGACCGCATCGGAAATCAGTCCTACCTTCAGAGCGTAGCTGGCTTTGCGGATGCCGATAGCTCCGAAATAAACGGTAATCACGTACATCGTCGTGTCCGTACTGCCCTGGATGGTCGAGGCGATTCGTCCGATCATCGAATCCGGACCGAATTGCTGCATTAAGTCGGTGGTAAAAGCAAGCGAGCCCGCACCGGTGATAGGTCGCAGAATGGCCAAAGGCAGTACCTCGCTCGGAATGCCGAGCATGGCGCATAACGGGCGGATCCAGCCGATCATCAGCTCCATGGCTCCGGACGCGCGGAACACGCTGATGGCTACCATCATGCCGACCAGGTGCGGAATAATCCGGATCGCGGTATCGAAGCCGTCCTTAGCCCCGTCTACGAACGATTCGTAGACGGGAACCTTGCGGTAAGCGGCAAACAAAGGGATGAACACGATGATCACCGGAATGGCCCATGCGGAGATTAAACTGACGAACGAGTACAAGTCGGATCATCCTTTCCCTTTCGGATTGACAGGAGGCCTTCCCGTAATAAACCGGCTCTTGCGCCGGTACCATTTATCGACCAGAATGGCAGCGAGCGTGGAGATCGCCGTGGCCATCAGCGTCGTACCGACGATTTCCGCCGGATTGACCGAATTGTAGTTCATTCGGATGGCAATCAGCGTCGTCGGGATCAGCGTTATGCTGGCCGTGTTCAAAGCAAGCAGCGTGCACATCGCAGGACTCGCCACATCCTTGTCGGGATTCAGCAGCTGCAGCTCCTGCATCGCTTTAATCCCCATCGGAGTAGCTGCATTGCCGAGTCCCAATATGTTGGCGCTCATATTGGACATGATGTAGCCCAGAGCGGGGTGATCCTTAGGGACGCTCGGGAACAAGAAGCGTACAATAGGCCCGAGCAGCACAGCCAGCTTCTGCAGCAATCCGGCGTCTTCGGCAATACGCATCATTCCGAGCCAGAACACCATCACGCTGATCAGCCCGAAGCAAACGGTAACGCCGCTCTTGGCCCCGTCAAAAGCCGCTTGGGTTACTACCTCGATGTTCCCTTGAAAGGCTGCGACGGCAAAGCCGGCAACGATGAAGAACAGCCAGATCAGATTGACCATAAACCGAGCCCCTTTCTTTCTAGTTCATGAACTTATACAGATCGGCCGGTGAACAGGACGCGAACCAGGAACTGGATCGTATACAGCCATTTATCGGCAAAGCCCACTACCGGTTTATCGGACTGGTTGAACGTAAAAGCCGGCCGCTCGGGCAGCTTCAGCCGCGGGCTTCCTTTGGTATACACAGGAATACTGCCTATAGGCTTGCCGCTTAAGCTAAGCTGAAGCTTTCCGGCCTCTCCTAGTCTATTGTTGATGGAATTCGCGGCGTTCAGCTGTACTTTGGAAGTGAACTGCCCTTTCTCGGAATCCAGCACCGGATACATAAAGGTAGTGCCTGCTACGTACTCCGTGCCTTCCACGGGGTCTCCCTTGCCGATCACCTTCTGAAGAGGGTAATTTTGGAACCCGTAATCGAGCAGCTTGGCATGATCGGCCCAATCGTCGCCGTCGTTTAAAGTGACCACGGCCAACTGCTGTCCGTTGCGGGTTGCCGAGGAGACGAGGCACCGCTTTGCCGTCTTCGTATAGCCTGTTTTAACGCCGTCGGCACCATCGTACATGTTCAGCATCTTATTTTTGTTCAGCCACGTATAATCCCATGGATCGTTAGGATTGGGGGCTTTTTTCACCTTTGTTTTGACAATTTCCTGGAACACCGGATTATGAAGCGCATAAGCGGCAAGCTTTGCCATATCGTTCGCTGTAGACAAGTGGCCGTCGGCATCGAGGCCGTGAGGGTTTTTGAAGGTCGTTCGCTCCATGCCGATCATGCGCGCCTTTTCGTTCATCATGTAAGCGAAGCCCTCGACAGTGCCCCCCACATGCTCTGCAATCGCAGTTGCAGCGTCGTTGCCCGAGCGCAGCATCATCCCGTACAGCAAGTTATTCAAGCTCATTTCCTCATCCAGCTTCAAGTAGATCGAGGAGCCTTCCTTGCCGAACGCGTTTTTGCTCACTCTGACCTTATCCGACAGGTTGCCGTGCTCGATAGCAACTATAGCCGTCATGATCTTGGTCAAGCTGGCGATCCGCATCGGCTTGTCTCCCTGCTTGCTGTACAATATCCGTCCTGAGGTCACATCGATCAATGCGGCCGTTTCCGCATTCGTACTAACCGACGGCGGAGCAGCTTGTACCGTAAACGGCCAAATCAGCACGGCAGCAGACAATATTCCCGCCATCCAAAATGAAACCCAACTTTTCATGTGGCTATCGTTCCTCCTACACCGTTATACACTCGGCGAGAACATGGCACGCTTCTCAACCGCATTCTGCCATCTTGTACATGTATATGCTTATCCACCTAGGTTATGTCCAATGTCTGCTTGAGAAAGGACTCATTCGGCCGAATGCGCCGGCAGCACAAAATAACCCCACAAAGCGGAACTTTGGCTTCGAAGTCAATCAGATACTTTGCGGAGAGCCACTATTTTATAAATTCTATATATGCAAAAAAACCTGTACAGCAGCTAAGTGCCATACAGGTTTTATGTAAGCTTTGTTACCAAAGCGATTGTAAAGGCTCGATACAATCCGCCTCGTCGTACCGGGAATTGCCTACTTTCCGGTCGACTTCATACGCCCTCATTTGCTCCTCGGGAAAGGTTTGCAGCAAAGGGATCAGCTTTTTGGCGTCTATCACGGACCGGTCCAGCCAAAGGCTCTCCGCTTCGCGAGGCAAAATGACGGGCATCCGGTTATGAACTTCGGCCACAAGCGGATTCGGTTCCGTAGTAATGATCGTACAGGTGTGCAGCTTCCCGCCGTCCGGCTGAATCCACGTATCGTACAGAGCGGCCATTCCGAACAACGACTGGTCTTTCATGATAAAGCGGACCGGCTGCTTGGCATTTCCGGATTTTTTCCATTCGTAAAAGCCGTCGGCTGGAATGAGGCATCTTTTCCGGGTTAACAGCTGCTGAAAAGAAGGCTTCTCGGCAACGGTTTCCGCACGCAGATTGATCGGCTGCGCTCCGCCTTTCTCCTCCTTGGACCAATGCGGCACAAGCCCCCATCTAAGCTCGCCTATGCGGCGTTGATCCGCAGCTTCACTGCCGATGATGGCTGGAATCCATTGACCAGGGGCGATGTTGTATCGGGGACTGTATTGAAATGAGTTGCCCAGCATAAAGTGCAGCATCAGCTCTTCCATCGTAACGGTAACCGTGTATCGTCCGCACATGGCTTTCCCCCATCTCCCTTCTCCAACTCATTCGTCCACGCGGTTTATAAACAGCGTAAGCTTCTCCGATAAATCAATCTCGTAAGGCTGTGACAATCTCTCTTTGGCTTCGTTCTCCAAAATCCGGATTACCGGACGCTGAGGAACCGCCGGATTAATTCGCACCACTACGCCCCGCTCCCCGGTACTGAGCTCTACCGAAAGCCCCAAAGGGTAAATCGCGACATTATCCCGGAACAAGGCCACCTTCTTATGATCATAGAGCGTTCCGACGCCGGCGAACAAAATCTCCATAGCCTGATGCGGCAGCATCGCCAACCGGTGTGGCCTGTGAGTCGTCATGGCATCGTAGCTGTCGACGATTGCGATCCATTTGGCGTAGTCGTGAATCTCATTGCCGCTGATGCCGCGAGGATAGCCGGAGCCGTCCAGCCGTTCGTGATGCTGAAACGCGCAGTGCGCGGCAAGCAGCGGAATGTTGGGCTCGTCCTTCAATAGTTTAAAGCCGTGCTCGGCGTGCTTCTGTACCTCGGTTAGCTCTGCAGAAGATAACGGCCCCGGCTTCTTGATGATGTCCGGATTGATCTTGGTCTTGCCAATATCGTGGAGCAGCGCCCCAAGAGAAAGTGTCGTCAATTCATCACGGCCATATCCATGAGCCATCCCGAGCATCGTCGCATAAATGCACACATTCAACGAATGCTGGTACAAGTAGTTATTCAGCACATTCATGTTCATTAGCATGATCATCGTGTCTTCCCGGGAATCCAGATCATCCATAATCATTTTGATAACGTTGTTAAAGGCTTTGCCCATGTAGGGGCTTTTGGAAAATTTCGCTTTACTGCTGCCTTCCATCACGATACGGAAGTTGCTTCTTATTTCAGCGAGTGCTTTGACCCGGGTCTCATCGGAAATCGGATCTTCTACTACTATATCGTCCGTCGCTTCATCCTCGACATAAACAAAATCGATACCCAGATTCTGAAGCCGATTGAGCAGCCCTTGAGTCAGCTCCACATGCTCGTTCAGCAGGATGATGCCGTCCTCATTAAAGATGCACTTGCCGAGCCTCATACCTGGAATGCAAGATCGCGTTGGCAATAACCGCACAAAAAAACCTCTTTCACTTCATGCTTTTAGCTTAAATATAAAAGAAACTATTTCAAAGAGCAACGAATTTTTGGACAAGTAACGTAAGAAAGCTGCCCACGGATGAGCAGCTTCTCTAACCTGATTATTCCATCCTACCCTATTAAACGATAAAATTCTGGTTCTCGATGTTGTTGGTAACATGAGTTCCGTTTTCGGCTGTGTTAACACCTGTCTTCGAATTCTTCATCATGCTTTGGATCCGGTCAACAACAGTTGGCGCCGAATCGATCAATCGCTCCAGCAAATGCGTTTGATTGTCAAGAGGTACGATCTTCACTCCATGCTTGCCTACAACCAAGAAAGCAATCGGAGTAATCGAAACGCCGCCGCCGCTGCCGCCGCCAAACGGAAGTGAAACATGAGCGTTCATGGAATCGTTGCGGCTCGTTCCGTTGCCGGAATCATCGGATACAAACTCGCTGCCCCCGGCCGCAAAACCAAAGCCTACCTTAGATATCGGCATAATGACGCTGCCGTCAGGCGTTTCAACCGGATCGCCGACAATGGTATTGACATCGACCATTTCTTTTATATTTTCCATTGCGACTTTCATTAAGCCTTCGATTGGATGTGATGACATTTGATCTCCTCCGTTTCTGCTGAACACTTATACAAAAGGATTCCGTTTGCACCTATAGCATATCCCGAAGCGGGAGAGGGTATGTACGGTAATATCTATCCAGCCGGGCAGTTCCCGCTTCCGAAGAAAAGGGTCAGGAGGTTTTGAACAACACGCTTCTCCAGCGCTTCAAGCCGCCTTTAACCTTCAAAATGCGGAACAGCAATTGAATGCCGGCCATGATTACATACCATACCCGTATTTTCAGAAAAACCTGAATTTCCGAGGCAAAGGCTACTGCGTTGTATTGAGGAACAACTTGAATAGCCGGTTTGGTTTCAAGCTGTATGAACCGGAACAAGAAGCCTAACAGCGATGATTTCAGGCCCCATATCATGCCCGTCGTCATGGCGGTTTCCGCGGCGTCGCCAATCCCAACATTCGTCTTCCAATAAAACCCCGTGCAGCGCACACGGCTTAATGTATCCCTGAGCCAGGTGTTAAAATGAAAGCAATTAGCCAATAATACTTGGGCATTTTCAAAAGCAGTTTTTATTTTTTCGCTTGTAAGCCGATCCTTCGTATCCTGCTGGAGCTGTTGATCGGCTTTATTCACAACTTCCTTTTTAAATCCCACTCCGTCATTGACATTCATGAACTTGATAACGGGAATCGTCAACCGCCGCTTTACCAAGCCGTACATCGTATGAAGATCAACGGTAATATCGTCATCCTGCTGTCTCCGAATTACGGAAAACCGGCATTGAATGCTGCTGGCGGCAAGCAGGAATACTAGGACAACCACCGCACCGACAATCCAGGGCCAACTCATGCTTAACCTCCCCGCAACACATGACCGAACTTTCGAGAAGCACAAAAAACTCCTCATGCGGAAGCACCCGCTTCCTCTCATTCAGGAGTTAGTATAGCCCTGTATTGGTAAAACATTCGCTGCTTGGGGCCAATCCGGATTATTCCAAGTCGGATACGTCGTCGAACGTCATCTGCTGATCATCGATTTGCTTCGCGTCCAGCTTATCGAACAGCAGCCTTGTCTCTTCTTCCAGATTATCGTCGTTTTGGAACAGCGAGGTTTCCGGAAGCTCGTCGATGCTGCTTAACGCAAAATAATCAAGGAATGCTTTGGTCGTCCCGTACAAAATAGGTCTTCCCGGCGCATCCGCGCGGTCCACCTCTTGGATCAAGTCTTTGGCAACCAGCGTCTGCAATGCTCTTTCCGCCTTGACGCCGCGGATTTCTTCAATCTCCACTCTCGTAATCGGCTGCTTATAGGCGACAATCGCGAGTGTTTCCAGTGCCGCCTGGGATAGCGAGGAACGGGTGGGCGAATAGGCTAACCGTTCAAAATACGGCGCATGCGCGGGCAGCGTCGTAAGCTGATATGCCCCCGCCATCTCCACAATCTGCAGCCCCCTCTGGTCACGCTGCAAATCAGCTTGCAAATCCAACACCAGTTCCTTGACGAAATCAGTATGCTGCTCCATCACTTCAGCCAGCTGCTTGGCATCCAGACCCTCGTCCCCTGCCACGAACAGCAAGCCTTCAATAACTGATTTCATCTGTTGAAAATCCATCGGTCTTTCCTTCCTCTCTTGCCTGAATCACTATATCTTCAAACAACCGGTGCTGATAGCAGACGATTGCTTTTACTTTCATCAATTCGAGCAGGGCCAAGAACGTCGTTACAATGCCTTCCTTCGTCGTATCGTTATCAATGAGCTTGGAAAACAGCACTTTGCCGCCAATCTCCTCCAGCAGCTGAACGACTTCCTTCATCCGGTCTTTTACGGATATTTCATCCTTGCGGATTTTGGCAACCATATTGCGGCTCGCCATCCGGCGCAGCGCTTTTTGAAAAGCGTATACAAGATCGGCTACATGAAGTCCTTTCACAGGGTTTTCCACCACATTGCTAACATATGGCGTCAAGTCTTCGGGCTCGCGGGTATAAATAAGACTGCGTTCCGTCTCCTTGTCCCGAAGATGGTCCGCAATCGCCTTGTACTTCCGGTATTCGATCAGCTTGGCAACGAGCTCCGCCCGCGGGTCATAATCTTCATCCATCATGTAATCGTCGTATTCAAAATCCTCGATGATAGGAGGCTTAGGCAGCAGCATCTTGCTCTTAATCGACAAGAGCGTAGCGGCCATGACCAGGAACTCGCTTGTAATCTCAAGCTCCAGCTCCTGCATCGCATCCAGGTATTCCATATATTGATCCGTTATTTCTTTAATCGGAATATTATAAATGTCGATTTCGGATTTATCGATTAAGTGAAGAAGCAAATCAAGGGGGCCTTCAAACGTATCTAACTTGTATGTAACCTTCTCCAAGTAAAGCTTCCCCCTAAAAAATCTGGATAATTTGGCGCGCTGCGAAGACCGATAGCATTCGAAGCGAAATATTTTTCGCGAAAAAATGACAGCATTTGCAGCGCTACCTAATTATCCATTGTAAGTTAGGAAAGCTGTTTGGTCAAATTCGCCATCTCGATAGCGGTAGTCGCCGCTTCCCAGCCTTTGTTGCCGGCTTTCGTGCCAGCGCGTTCCACAGCCTGCTCGATCGAATCCGTCGTCAATACGCCGAAGATTGTCGGTATCCCTGTTTTCAGACTGATGGCTGCTACGCCCTTAGCCGCTTCGTTGCACACGTAATCGAAATGAGGCGTTGAACCGCGGATGACCGCTCCCAGTGTAATGACGGCATCGTACTTGCCGCTCTCCGCCATTTTTTGTGCGATAAGCGAAATTTCAAACGCTCCGGGTACCCAGGCGATTTCGATTTCATCCTCTTGAACCCCGTGACGCTTCAATGCGTCCAAAGCGCCGCCAAGCAGCTTGCTCGTAATAAATTCATTGAAACGGCCTACCACGATGCCGTATTTCAGTCCGGTTGATACTAAATGTCCTTCGTATACTTTCGCCATGTCTTGTCAACATCCTTCCAAGGTATCGTATATTTTTTTGTCGGGAAGCCTTCAGAGCTTCGTACCTTCAAAATGCTATCGGCATCGGATCTGAAGAAGTCCCGGAGCAAGCGTAATGTTAGGCATTGGCCCGCCGTTTAAAAACGCAGCATATGGCCGAGCTTTTCCTGCTTTGTATGCAAATAGTTCGAGTTCGATTCGTTCTCTTCCATTTGAATCGGCACGCGCTCGACGACTTCCAGGCCGTAGCCCTCGAGTCCCTTAATTTTGCGCGGATTGTTCGTGAGCAGCCGGATTTTTTTGATGCCCAAATCCTTGAGAATTTGCGCACCGATGCCGTAATCCCGCAAATCCGGGGCAAAGCCGAGCTTCAAGTTGGCGTCGACCGTATCCAGCCCCTGCTCCTGCAGCACGTAAGCCTTCAGCTTGTTAATCAGCCCGATGCCGCGGCCTTCCTGACGCATGTAAAGGAGAACGCCGGAGCCTTCCTCGTCGATTTGCTTCAGAGCCGCCTCCAGCTGAGGTCCGCAGTCGCAGCGGTGAGAGTGGAACACGTCGCCGGTCAAGCATTCGGAATGAACTCTTACGAGTGTCGGAGCCGAATCGCTGATCTTGCCTTTTACAATGGCGACATGCTCCTTCTGATCGACGACATTGGAGTAGGCTATCGCTTTAAAAACGCCGAAATCGGTAGGCAGATTGGCTTCCACCTCTCGCTGGACGAGCTTCTCCTTATGATTGCGGTACTGAATCAGATCCTTGATCGTAATGATCTTCATATCATGCTTGCGGCTGAACTCCAGCAATTCGGGTACGCGTGCCATTTCGCCGTCTTCCTTGATGACTTCGCAAATCACCGCCGCGGGATAGGAGCCGCACAATTGAGCCAAATCGACGCCTGCTTCGGTATGTCCCGCTCTTCTAAGTACTCCGCCTTTCTTGGCAATAAGAGGGAAAATATGTCCTGGACGCCGGAAGCTTTGCGGCTTCGTCGCCGAATCGATCAAAGCTTGAACCGTGCGGGAACGCTCCGATGCGGAAATCCCTGTTGTCGTCTCGGCATAATCAACCGATACGGTAAACGCGGTCCCGTGATAGTCTGTATTCCGGTTCACCATCGGCGGCAGATCAAGCTCCTGGGCTCTTTCCTCCGTAATGGGCACGCAGACAAGTCCGC
This sequence comes from Paenibacillus sp. NPDC056579, assembly GCF_042793215.1. Lineage (NCBI taxonomy): Bacteria > Bacillati > Bacillota > Bacilli > Caryophanales > Paenibacillaceae > Paenibacillus > Paenibacillus sp. NPDC056579. Next base: position 51,163 of record NZ_JBHTVD010000001.1, on the reverse strand, counting down.
GGCCTTCCTTAATCATGAAATTAATCACTTCCGGCGTTGCTTTCTCAGCAAGAGCAATAAAATCGCCTTCATTCTCGCGATCCTCGTCATCAACAACAATGACGATTTTTCCCAGCATCAAGTCGTAGATGGCTTCCTCAATAGTATGGAATGGACTCAGTTCACTCATATCCCGTCCCTGCCTTTCTATATCTGATTGGTCTATTAAATAAATCCGTTCTCCGCCAAAAATGCCTCCGTCAGACTTCCCTGCTTGCCGGAAGCTCCGCCGGGCTCGCCCTCTCTCGACAGAAGCAGCTTCTCAATATATTTGCCCAGCACATCCGCCTCCAAGTTCACTTCATCTCCGGGCTTCTTATGCTGCAATACCGTTTGCGCCAGCGTATGAGGAATAATGGATACCGTGGCATGCTGCTTCGTCACTTGAACCAGCGTCAAACTGATGCCGTCGATCGTAATAGACCCGTGCGGGATCATATATTTTAATATGCCCGGATCCGCGGGCTCCACTTGAAACACAACCGCATTCGCCTCAGGGGTTCTGGACGTGATGATCCCGGTGGAATCGACGTGTCCCTGCACAATGTGGCCTCCGAACCGTCCTCCGGCTAGCATGGCTCTTTCCAGATTGACGGCATCCCCGATATGGAGTCTCTCCAATGTCGTCCTGCGGAACGTCTCCGGCATCACATCGACCGTAATCGACGATTCATCATATTGAACTACCGTCAAGCAGACGCCGTTTACGGAAATGCTGTCTCCCAGATGCACGTCCTCCAGTATTTTTTTGCAGCCGATAGTTAGTACCATGGCTTGTCCCTGCCTGGTCATTCGGCGCATCGTGCCTATTTCCTCAATAATGCCTGTAAACACTCCATTACACCCCGCTTCCGTAATCAGGATAACCGGCTATACATACATCGTCTCCGAATTGAGACACCTTTACCCGTTCCAGCCGAATCGCGTCGTTCATCCGCTCGAACCCGGCGAATTGGAAGTTCGACGGCGCTTCGGCGCCTCCGATAATTTTGGGAGCGTAGAACAACAGCATCTTGTCGATAAGCTGCTGCTCCAGCATCGCTCCGTTCAATGCGCCTCCGCCTTCCAGCAAAATAGTGGCGATATCGCGCTCTCCCAGCCGGCGCATCGCCTCTTGCAGATCCACCCGGCTCCCCTCGCCGCAGGCCAGCACCGTCACCCCTGCTTGCTCCAGCTCCGCTCTCTTGGCTGGATTAGCATCCGCCGTTGTAAGCACAACGGTCTCTGCGGACCGGTCGCGAACGACTTGGGCGGTAAGCGGGATACGGAGCGCGGAATCGGCAATGATCCGGATCGGATTTTGCGCAGGCACGTCCAGGCGCGTCGTCAGCAGCGGATCGTCGGCCAATACGGTTCCGACTCCAACCATGATCGCCTGGTTCCGGTGGCGCAGCGTATGAACGAAAGCCCGCGAGTCGGCATTCGTGATCCATTTGCTGTCCCCGGTTTTGGAGGCGATTTTGCCGTCCAGCGTGCTGGCCGTCTTCAGCGTAACGAACGGCAGCCGCGTCATAATGAATTTGTTGAACGCTTCGTTCAACCGGCGGGATTCCTCTGCGAGCAGCCCGACGCTCACTTCAATGCCGTGCGCTCGCAGCCGTTCTACGCCAGCTCCGGCAACCAGCGGGTTCGGGTCCGTTGTAGCGACAACCACCCGCTTCACATTCTCCTTGATGAGCCGGTCGCTGCAAGGAGGCGTCTTGCCGAAGTGGCTGCACGGCTCGAGTGTAACGTAAGCCGTACAGCCGGCGGCTTCCTCGCCGGCCATCTGCAGCGCATGAATTTCCGCGTGCGGAGTCCCCCGCTTCAAATGCGCGCCCATGCCAACGATTCGGCCGTCCTTGACGAGCACGCAGCCTACGGCGGGATTGATGCCGGTTTGTCCTGCGGCTCCTTCGGCCAGCTGCAAGGCAAGCTTCATGTAAAATTCATCGTTCAACAGCTCCACGCGTTACCTCTCCTTTTGCTTAACCTCTCCAAGGCAACAAAAAAAGCCCGCTTTTTCCTCGCAGAAAAAGGGGCGTGTTTGATAGGTATACGAAAAAAACGCAAATACAAAGCATGTTCGTCCGAAGTGACCGAAATCCGCAATACTAAACAGACTCAACAAAACCAAAGAGTAATCCCCTTAGCGGATACGTCAAATAAACGTCTCCCGCCGAGCGTTCCCCGAGTCACTGCATCGCATTGTACGGAATGTCCCAGCTCAACTCCATCCGGACTCTCTTCCTGCATGCCAATTAGAAATCGTTACTTAAGCACGCTGAAAAAACGTCCGCATAGCCAATAACAGCCATGACGACATAGCACGTTCGCATTTTTCCTTCTCCCATCCAGACTATACTGTCGGTCTCGGAGTTACACCGAGTCAGCCGCCTGCATCAAGCTGCAGCGCGGGTCACGGACTGAGCGGAGCCTTCGCTCCCCATCACCGCCGGTGGGGAATTGCACCCCGCCCCGAAGGAAATATGGCGCCAGTTATACAACTGACGTTTGTGTGAATGATATCACCATCAAACTCAAAATGCAAGGCTTTTCTTGCTCTCCGCCTGCAGACCATACTTACAGCGGGCTGTCTACTGGGACGCGAACGGTTTGTAAGAGCTGTTGAAATGCTCCATGTCGATGTTTTCCCAGATGTTCTTCACTGCGACTTTCTCCGGTTGGCTGAACACGAGAAACGCCGTCGGCAAGTAGCGCATTCCATAGCTGCTGGAAGGCTTATTGACGACTTGATTGTCCTTGACCAGGACGGAGGAGGAGCCCCCGTCGAGGTTCGCTGCGGTTACTGCGCCTCTTTCGAGCAGCAGGTTTTGCACGTCGTACAGCGTAGCTCCGATAGAGTATCCCGGCTGCCGCCCGTCGATTACGACGAACATAATCGTCCCGTCCTGCTTCTGCGCCATGCTCGTCCGCGGAGCGATGCCCCAGCCGTCGGCCGCATTGCGGATCAAGCCTTTGCCGTTGACGATAAACTTCGGCTGGAACGTCACCGCTTCGTTGACTCCCATCTTGATCAGCTCGGACGGCTTGTACCGGCCAGCCACCATCAATCCGTTCCTGTCGATCCCTACGACATTGACCGGATCCTCCATCCCGCCGTCGCTGTAGAGCAGCTTGCCTCCGGACATGACCACGCCGGCAGGCTTGAATCCGTTCCCGTCCCAGTTCGGATCGTCGAAGGCTCCGCCATTCACGCCGGCAATGGCTCCCGTCCGCTGCACCATGCTTAATATTTGCTCCCCTTGCCCGACAATCCCGGTAGTAACCACCCGGATCATCTTGGGATCATGAACGTATAAAATATGCCCTTTGAAATTTTTGCCTTCAATTTGCTCGACTTCTACTTCCTTGTCCCTGCTGTGCGTAAGATCGATATTGTTCTGATCTTTAATCTCCGCCATTTCGTTAAACCGTTTATCGTAATCCGCGACCCTGCGGTTCAGCTCCTCATCGCCAATCAAGTATCGGGCCCAGCTGCGGTGCTGGGTCGTTATCAGCGTGTCCGCCATCATGTAGCGTAAGGTCGAGCCGGACTCCATCCCAAAAAACCAGACGGCAAATCCGGAGGACAAGCCGAGCAATACAATAAAGCTGTACAGAAGTCCCCGTCCGCGGCGCTTGCGCACCCGTTTCCTGATGTTCCGCGGCTGAGGAACGTAGATTTCATGATTGCTTTCCAACGATATTCCCTACTTTCAATCTAGTAATCTAGCTGCAAACAATCCTAATAACAACAATACCATGAAAAAAACGTGAAAATGAACTGGTAATGTAATGAAATGTCTTCGGAGCGCACAAAAAAGCCGAGCACCCTTTATCGAAAGAGCACTCGGCTTCCTCATTGTTTACCTCTGAAATGGAAATTAAACCTCAACCACTCGAACCGTTTCCATACGGTCTCTGCCTTTGAATTCGTCAACGAGCTCCATACCGGAAGCCACTTTACCGAATACGGTATGCTGGCCGTCCAGATGCGGCTGCGGCTGATAGCAGATGTAGAATTGGCTGCCGCCGGTGTTGCGTCCTGCATGCGCCATAGCCAATGTGCCGCGCTCATGCTTATTCGGATTGATTTCGCAGTTGATTTGGTAGCCCGGGCCGCCTGTGCCTGTCCCCTGCGGGCATCCGCCTTGCGCTACGAAGCCTGGAATGACGCGATGGAATACGAGACCGTCGTAGAAGCCTTCGTTAGCCAATTTTTCGAAGTTAGCCACGGTGTTAGGCGCGTCTTTGTCGAACAAGTCGATGACTACTTCGCCGCCGTTTGCAAGTTTAATTTGAGCTTGTTTTGCCATGATATGTACACTCCTTTTATCGGTCAATGCTTCTTATTGTACTATATCGCACCTTGGTTCACAAGGAACTGTGCCTCCTGAAAAAAATCCGGCTCACGCTAAGCCGTGGCCGGATTCATGGACGATCGGTATACCGTAACGATCAGACGGTTTTGGAAACCTGCTTCAATCGGGTCGGAATGACATCGTTGCCTACGATATTGTCGAACGACTCCCGCTGCACGACCACGTCGGCCTCGCCGTCCTTGACGAACACAACCGCCGGTCTGCGGATTCGGTTGTAATTGCTTGCCATAGCATAGTTGTACGCTCCTGTGCAGGAAACCGCCAGTACGTCGCCGCTGTTCACCTTGGGCAAATTCACGTCCCAGATCAGCATGTCGCCGCTCTCGCAGCATTTGCCGGCTATGGAGACGAGCTCTTCCTCCGCCTCGGAGGCCCGGTTGGCGAGCAGCGCTTCATAGCGGGATTCGTACAACGCCGGACGCGGATTATCCGACATTCCGCCGTCTACCGCCACGTACTTGCGGACGCCCGGAATATCTTTGTACGTTCCGACCGTATACAGCGTCGTACCGGATTCGCCTACAATGCTGCGGCCCGGCTCCACCCAAATTTCCGGAGTCGGATAGCTGTATTTGCCGAAATTCGTTTTGACCGAATTGGTAATGGCCTCTACATACTTCGCCACCGGCAATGGCGTATCTCCGTCCACATAGCGGATTCCGAAGCCTCCGCCCAGGTTGACGACCGAGAAGACGACGTTCAATTCGTCTCTCACTTTTGCCGCGAAGGCTACGACTTTGTCAACGGCCAACTGGAAGCCTTCCACTTCAAAAATTTGCGAGCCGATGTGCGAATGAACGCCCAGCAGTTCGATGTTCGGAAGCTGAACGGCTTCCTGCACGGCGCGGTAAGCCGAACCGTTATCAAGATCCAGGCCGAATTTGGAATCGATCTGGCCTGTGGAAATGTATTCGTGTGTATGAGCTTCAACGCCTGGAGTCAATCGGAATAAAATATTGACCTTTTGACGCTTTTCTCCGGCGATAGCATTGAGCAAATGAAGCTCTACCATATTATCGACGACAAAACAGCCGATCTTCGCATCGATCGCCATCTCAATCTCCTGCGGCGATTTGTTGTTGCCATGGAAATGAATGCGGTCGGCAGGGAATCCTGCCTGAAGCGCCGTATACAGCTCGCCGTCGGACACGACGTCCAGCGAAAGCCCTTCTTCTTCGGCCAAACGGCACATGGCCATAACGCAAAATGCTTTGCTAGCATAGGCGACCTGGAATTTCAAGCCGGAAGCGCGAAACGCGCTTACGTATTCGGAGGAGCGCCGGCGAATCAACGCTTCGTCCATGACATAGAGCGGAGTTCCAAAACGTTCTACCAGCTCCGTCGTGTCGCAGCCGCCGATTTCAAGATGCCCTTTATCGTTAATTTTACTTGTTCCATGTAAGTACATTGTCCGCTTCCCTCTTCCCCCTGAACATTACTACTAAATTACCATAATCCGAGGCAGGCTGACAACAACAATCAGCCTTGAGGAGCGGCCTCATTATTTCGGCTGACGTGAGTTGTCGGTCGGCTGTGTCAGGCTCATACGGTTTTTCCTGGCCAGAAACGGGCGCCGGAGCAGGATCTCGGTTAACGCCTTGACATTAAACGGGATGAACGGCCACATGTAAGGCGCATTGTACGAGCGTCTTGTGGACAAATACAGCGCGAGCGCGGTGCAGCCGATGACCAGCCCCGGAATTTTGAAGACGGCTGTCAATATGAGCAGCGCGAGCCGGGCTAAACGGTTGGCCAAGCTCAGCTCGTAGCTCGGAGTGGCGAAGGTGCCGACAGCGGCAATGGCCAAGTATAGGATGACCTCGTTGACGAATAAGCCGGTCTTGACCGCTACGTCTCCTACCAGGATGGCGGCGACCAAGCCCATCGCCGTCGCCAGCGGTGAAGGCGTATGAACCGCCGCCATCCGCATTAGATCGATACCCAGCTCCGCTACCAGAAACTGTACGAGTAGTGGAAGCTTGCCGCTTTTCTGCGGACCCAGAAATTCGAAGCCGGCCGGCTTCAGCTCGGGCGAGGTTACGAGCAGAAACCATAAGGGCAGCAAAAAGAGCGACGCGGCAATGCCGATGAACCGTACCCATCTTAGATACGTGCCCACTGCAGGAGTTTGTCTGTACTCCTCCGCATGCTGCACATGATGGAAGAACGTCGTAGGCAGGATGATGACACTCGGAGACGTGTCGACGAATACCGCTACATGTCCTTCCAGCAAATGGACCGAGACGATATCCGGCCGCTCCGAATAGCGGACCATAGGATATGGATTCCACCCTCTTCCGACTATCGCTTCCTCCAATTGCTTCTCGGCCAACGGCAGGCCGTCCACCTCGACCTGCTGAATTTTATCGCGAATGGACTCCACCAAATGCGGATCGCAAATATCGTCGATGTACGCCATGCAGATGTCGGTATGCGTTCTTCTTCCCGCGCGCAGCATCTCGAGCTTCAGCTTCGGATCTCGGATGCGGCGTCTCAGCAAAGTAACGTTCGTGAGCAGCGTCTCGACGAAGCCGTCCCTCGCCCCCCGGACGACGCGCTCCAAATCCGGCTCCTCGGTGGACCGGACCGGGAAGCTTTTGGCATCGACCACAATTGCCGACGTAGCTCCCTCGAAGAAGAAGCAGGAAGCGCCCATCGATACATTATCGATCACTTCGCTCAGCTTGTCCGTCTGCTTGACCTGAATGTGCGGAATGATCGCATCCATGAACAGCTGCACCGTAGCATGCCCTTTGCCGCCCTGCTCTTGATGGTCGATAGGAGATTCGGTAGTATCTCCCTTGATCTGCCGTTCTCCGATCTCCGCATCGGACAGCCTGTCCAGGATCATGGTAAGCACCGTGTCCTTGGCGAAGCCGTTATAATAAAAGATACCGGTTTTGTGACCGCCGAACACCATTTCGCGGAACACGACATCGAAGCTTTGATTCAGACCGACTTGTTTTTCCAGCAGCTTCTTCAGCGCCTCAAAATCGTCCGGAATATGGTCCTCTTTGTTCCTTGTATTGTTCTGGTTTTGGTCTTCAGATGCAGCACGAGCGCTGCGGCGCCCCTCATCCTTATGCTTCACAACGCGTGCCGGTCTAGGCTCCCGGCTCCGCTCATCAGCAGCATCATCGCGCTTGGCTTCGACACTCCCCTGATCTTCCTCGGGGTGCTTTTTGAAGCGTGCCGCTATCGATTCCTCCCTATCCTCATCGGCATCGTCACGCTTTGATTCCTTAAGCTCACGCTCCTCCTCACGCTCCCCCTCAAGCTCATCCCGCTCTTGCCCGGGAACCGCCTCGATCTCGGATTCCGGGACGTGCCAATCCATGGGCGATGACAATATATTTCCTTCCCGGTCGATCTCGAGCTTAGGCTCTTCCTTCACTTCATCGGTATGGTGATTCGATATTTGTTTTGGTTTGATTGTATTTGTAGTGGTTTTCTTCAATAAATCCATCCCCTTTCATGAGCTACACTGATTACATACCGTTCTTCTTATCCGAGGAAATTGAGCCAATCCAGCAAAGAACCAAGCACTTTGCCGAAGATCATGGCCATAAGCAGCCAGATCATGTAGGACCCCATCCCGATCCGCTTGGTCAATATCGGCAGGACGTTGACGATTTCCGTCAGCGCTCCCGCAAGCATCCCTACGAATGCTCCGGCAAACACTCCGAACAGCCCGGCTGCCAACGGAAAGAAGGAGTACGACCAGTTGAAAAAATCCGTTGCGGTAAAAAACAACGAGCCCGCAACGACCGAGACTTCATACCAGCGGATGAGATGATACGTCCTCGTAATTTGCGCCAGCCTGGGGATAACGTCCAAAACAACCAGAAATGCGACCATTCCGCTGCCGACAGCGACGCCTCCCGCCAAACCGATAAACATTTGCAGAGGTACCGCCAGCCAACCGCTCATCGCTTTTCCCCCGCTTCATGAATTTTTGCGTATTCTTCCGTGACGACATACATATTGATATTTTCCTGATAAAGAAACATTTCCACCTCCAGCGGACTCGGTTCTTCGTTAAATTTCTTTTTGAACAAATGATTGAAAAAAACGATCATCCCGATTCCGATCCCGAAAGAGTATGGAATTTGTAGCAGCAGCGGGTGCTCTACCCATTTCCCTGTAAGCAGCTGGTAAATTCGCTGATGTACCAGCGCCATGCTAACATCGGCATGAAAATTCATAATGGCCAGTCCGGACCCGACAAATAAAAGAAGCCACACTCCTACAATCATCAAAATATTCGGCGGCTTGCGCAATTCGTGGATTTCCACCAGACAGTGCGGCTCACCGAAATGCTCGATTTGAAAAAAAGGATACTTCTCCTTGATCTTTTGAACGATCAGCATCATATCGATCAAGATTTTGTTGCCTTCGCGTTCTCTCGGCTTATGGAGCAGCAGCTTGCTCAGCGCTTCTTCATATTCGGGGTCAACAAGCAGCTGCGCGATTCTGCCGAGAAAGATGGATTCTCCCGGCTGAACGCAAATGTGCTTTCGCAACCGGATATACAAAGTTGGTTTGGAGGCCGGATTCATCCCAATCACTCCCTTGTGCATTTATCCCATAGTATGAATCCTTCGGTTGATGGATAGTCATCGGAGAGCATGGCAAAAATTCACTTGCAAGCGCGTATAAAATACGCATGATTTTGAAAAAGTATAAGTACGACATTAACTCTATTCCCAGGAAAGGGTGCTCCAAATGGGTAAAGTGGCATTAACGCTTGTTATTATCGGCGCTTTGAACTGGCTGCTTATCGGGTTGTTCGAATGGGACCTGGTGACGGCTATTTTCGGCGGCGACGTCCATCGTGAATCTTCGGGAATCAGTCGAATCGTATACACGCTTGTAGGCTTGTCCGGATTGTACTGCTTGAAATATTTATTCACGGACGAGTCCAGATCCAGAGCAAGATAACCAAACGCAGGCGGCGCCATTTGGCAAACCGTTGGTTGGCAGCTTCTATCAGACTAACGCCATATAGGCGACTCACGTGAGAAAACCCCGTAAAGTGGAGCTTTCGCTGCGAAGGCAATCCGATACTTTGCGGGGTGTATGACTCTTTATAAGTAAAAAAGACCGGCAGCCCGCATCCTTAATGCGGTCTAATCGGTCTTTTTGTGTTTATTGAGCAATCTGATCCTTGATCGATTGCAATATTTTTTTCTCCAAGCGCGAGACCTGAACCTGGGATATCCCGAGCCGGGTCGCCACCTCGGATTGCGTCTGATCGCGGAAATAGCGCAAATATACGATGAGCCGCTCCCGTTCCGTCAAGCTCCCGATGGCTTCGTTCAAGGCCAGCTTCTCGAACCATTTATCCTGACCGTCATCGGCGATTTGATCCATAAGCGTAATCGGATCTCCGTCGTTCTCAAATACGGTCTCGTGGATCGAGGAGAGCGGCTTGTTCGCTTCCTGGGCGAAGACGACGTCCTCCGGAGAGATTTGCAGCTCGTTCGCTACTTCGTTGATGGTCGGGAGACGCCCGTTACGCTTCGACAGCTCGTCCTTCGTCTTGCGGATTTTGTTCGCAAGCTCCTTCAAAGACCGGCTCACCTTCAGCGTGCCGTCATCCCGCAAAAACCGCTGGATTTCACCTATGATCATAGGGACAGCATAAGTAGAAAATTTCACGTCATACGACAGATCGAATTTATCTACCGACTTTAACAATCCAATGCAGCCAATTTGGAACAAATCCTCTGCTTCGTAACCCCGGTTCAAAAAGCGCTGCACGACGGACCAAACCAAACGGATATTGCAGTTCACCAGCGTTTCTCTGGCCAACGCATCTCCGGATTGACTCAAAGCAATTAACCTTTTGACTTCGGCATCATCCAAATAGCTGTGGGAGGCATGTTTCAAATCGACATCCATAGATCAGACCCCTAATTGAATAAAGCTTTTTTAGATTCAATTCGCTTTTTCATTTTTATTTTTGTTCCCACGCCGACGGCGGTCGTAATTTCGATCTCATCCATGAAATTTTCCATAATCGTAAATCCCATACCCGATCGTTCCAGCTCCGGCTTGGAAGTATATAACGGCTGTTTTGCCTGCTCCAGATCCTCGATACCGGCCCCTTGATCCTCGATAGTCAAGTAGACTGTGTCTCCGTCCATCTCGGCATGAATAGTGATAACGCCGTCCGGACGGTTGTCGTAGCCATGAATGACGGCATTGGTGACAGCTTCCGAGACAACGGTTTTCAAATCGGTCAGCTCATCCAGAGTCGGATCCAGCTGGGATACGAACGCGGCAACGGTAACACGGGCAAACGATTCATTCTCGGAACGGCTGGCTAACTGAAGCGTCATAAAATTTCGTTCACTCATGATACGACCTCCAAACTGGTGAGAGCTTGTCTTTCGTTATCCTGGATGGACAAAATTTTAAACAAACCAGACATTTCAAACAAACGGTAGACCGATGGGTTAACGTCGCAGACGACCATTTTCCCGCCTCTGGCCGTGATTTGCTTGTAGCGTCCGAGAATGACCCCGAGCCCGGAGCTATCCATGAAGGATAACTCCTTCAAGCTTAAGATAATGTGGCTTGTTTCGCCTTTCTCCAAGGCTTCCTCCATACGCGACTTCACGATGTCGGCGGTATGATGGTCCAGTTCGCCTTTCAGCCTCACAATAAGGGCCTTCCGGTGATGCTCCAGTTCAATATGCAGACTCAAGCTGCTCACTCCTTCCCTTTCATGCACACTCATTTCTACACGGGTTTTCCCTTTTCCTGCCACCCGACAAAACTAGAAGAAATGCGCTACAAAAAGAAGAAATGCGACATTTTGTGCTTGCGCCTGCTTAAGAACAGAGCTTTAAGCTTGGTGCTAATCTATGAAGAACAAACGCTTGGTTGTCCGTTTCGTCAACGTCCACCAGCCTGCTTTTTTCACGTCGACCGGAGATTGCAGTTGAAACTCCGACAGCACCTGGTCATTTTTATAAACAACGATTTTGCCTATCGGCTGCCCTTGAGCAACAGGAGCCTTTAGGTTATCCTGCAGTTGAACCTCATGGCGGATTCCTTCCGCTGCCTCGCCTTTTTTCAGAAGCACGCTGTATTTTTGCGGAGCGGTCAGCTCAACCGACGGTTGTTCGCCTTTGCCCACCTTCATTTGGCCGAGCGAATCTCCTTTGTTGAAAATCGGCATATTCGTATATTGCGAGAAAGCATAGTCGAATAGACTGGACACTTCCGAATTGCGTGTTTTCGTATCCGGCTCACCCATAACGACGCTGATTACGCGCATGTTGTCGCGTCTGGCAGTCGCAGATAAGCAAAACTTCGCTTCGCTCGTATACCCTGTCTTCAGCCCGTCGGCTCCGCTGTAGAAACGAACCAGCTTGTTTGTATTCACAAGCCAGAACGGCTTCGGCGTATCCTTGCGCAAGTAGTCCTGGTAAGCGCCGGTAAATTGGGTGATTTCCTCGTGCTTTAGCAGCTCGCGGGACATGATGGCAATATCGTACGCGGAGGAATAATGATTGTCCGCAGGGAGCCCGTTACAGTTGGCAAATCGGGTGTTGTTCATCCCTAGCTGCTTTGCGCGGTCGTTCATCATTTGGACGAAGGCTTGCTCTGATCCGGCCAGCTTCTCCGCCATGGCAACCGATGCGTCGTTACCCGATGCCATCGCAATTCCTTTCAGCATATCCTGGACCGTCATTTCCTCACCTGGCTCCAGGAAAATTTGCGAGCCTCCCATGGACGCAGCGTATTCGCTTGTACGCACCTTGTCGTCCATCTTGATCTTGCCTTGATCCAATGCTTCCATAATGAGCAGCATGGTCATAATTTTCGTAATACTGGCTGGGGGCAGCTTGGCGTCTTTATTTTTCTCAAAGATCACCGTGCCGGTATCCGCATCAATTACTGCGGCCGAAGCTGCATTAGGTGCCATATCCACTGCTTGATTCGGAGCTTGTTTCTCCTCCGCAAACACCGCCGGCAATGCCAAAGACATTAGCAGCGAGATAGAAACGAACAGCTTGATTGCCTTGTTGAACATACCTTTCTACCCCTCCAAAATAAGTTATACTACTGCTAATCAGTGTTGACGAGTTTGCTGTAAAATATTCCAAACGCAGGAAAATCAATGCCACCTCTGCAGCAGTACCGCTTTATGAACATTCTTTAGCAATTGTTGGAGCAAAGAGTTTGGAAAATCAAACAAGCCCTGACTTGACCCACACGTTGGCGCGCGGGGAGGGAATTGGCTGTAGGATTCCGACCGCTGTTGAAGCTCATGTTCCTGATCATAGGTTTACAGCGGTTGGAACACGAGCTTCAAAGGCGGACGCTGCCGCTTCTTCACCCCACATCCATTCCCTCTTTTGTTCTACCTGAGCTGACTTCCACTAGCCTTTGATTTTGTAACACTGAAAACCATCTATTTAAACTTCATGCTCCTCCAAACAAAAAAACCGGGGCTCAGCCGCCCCGGCAATTACACTGATTATTCGTTGTGCAGCATCTGCACGCCGTGCTTGGAAACTACCGCATAGACTAGCGGAGGCTTCTTAACGGCATTCCCCGTTAATGTAAACGCACGGCGCGTACGCTGAGTCATCTCCTCTGTGAACATCGTTTCGTTCCGATTCATGTGGAGCACGGCGAGCGGCTCTCCCGCTTTTACCGCGTCTCCGACTTTTTTGCGCAGCACCATGCCGACGGCAAGATCAATCCGATCTTCCTTCGTAGCTCTCCCCGCTCCCAGCATCATCGCCGTCACGCCAAGCTCCTCCGCATCGATGTGCGACACGAATCCGTCCTCAGCAGCCAAGACCTCGGCCTGATATGGAGCCGACGGCAGCCGGTCCGGATGATCGGCCAGCTCTTTATCGCCGCCTTGAGCGGCAATAAGCCGCTTAAGCTTATCCAATGCTTCTCCATTGTGCAGAAGCTGTTCCATCTTTTCTCTCGCTTCATCGTAGGTGGCCGCTTTCCCGCCCAGCTGGATCATGTGGGCTCCAAGCAGAAGACACAGCTCCGTCAAGTCATCCGGTCCGGAGCCTTGCAGCGTCTCAATCGCTTCCCGGACCTCCAGCGCATTGCCTATCGCTAGTCCAAGAGGCTCATCCATATTCGTAATGACGGCTACGGTCTCCCTGCCTACCTGTTCCCCGATTTCCACCATCGCCTTCGCCAGCTCAATGGAGCCTTCGAGCGATTTCATGAACGCTCCGCTGCCGGTTTTCACATCGAGTACGATGGCGTCTGCGCCAGAGGCGATTTTCTTGCTCATAATCGAGCTGGCAATAAGAGGAATCGACTCGACCGTGGCGGTAACGTCGCGAAGTCCGTATAGCTTCTTATCTGCAGGCGTAATATTGCCCGACTGACTAATAACCGAAACCCCGATGTCAGTAACCTGCTGCAGAAATTGCTCTTTCGTCAATTCCACCCGATAGCCTTCGATCGCCTCGAGCTTATCTATGGTCCCTCCCGTGTGCCCGAGACCTCTGCCGGACATTTTGGCAACCGGAATGCCTGCCGCCGCTACCAGCGGGGCTAATATCAATGTCGTCGTATCTCCTACACCGCCGGTGCTGTGCTTATCGACCTTCACACCGGGGATCGAGCTCAAATCAACCTGATCTCCCGACCGGGCCATGGCCAAAGTCAGATCGGCCGTTTCTTTGGCGGACATGCCCCGAAAAAAGACGGCCATAGCGAACGCCGACATTTGATAATCCGGGATGTCTCCTGTGCTGTACCCGTGAATCAAATATTCGATTTCCTCTGTCGATAGCGTTTCTCCATCCCGTTTGCGTTGAATCAAATCTACAGTTCTCATTGCCGGTCACCTCGATTGATCAGGATAACAACTATTTCCTGTTATTATATCGGTCACAGCATAAAAAGAAAAGGAAGCTGCCCAACCCGACGATTCGTCGAGCAGACAGCTCCCAAGGAACACATAGTAATGAGTTGATTATTGAACAACAAGCTTGGAGATCATTTGAGCATGTCCCGGACCGCAAGGGAGCACACAATGGACCTCGTAAGTGCCTGGTTTGTCAAAAGTAACTTCGGCCGATTTGGTGTTGTTATCGAGCTTTACGTTCAAACCGACAATTTCCATAGCATGGAGACCTTCTTTATTTTGCAAAGAAACCGTTACTTTCTCGCCAGCTTTCACGGTATACTCAGCCTTGTCGAATTGATAATTCGAAGCGATGAATTTCAACTGTGGTCCAGCCTTGGATTCCGAAGCCATCTCTGCTTGACGCTCGGAAATATTTTGGAACAACACTCCCGCACCCAGTAAACAGGCTACGATAAACAAACTGAACATAATCCACTTTTGCATCTTGGAAATATCCCCCTAACAGTTTTACCAATAGACGTATAGTGCATATTCAAAAAGTCGGGTTTTCAGCACCGAGAAGGTTGTGAGAACCTGAAGGAGGAGCCGAGTGTAGGGAAAGGCCTACATGAGCACCATAGAGCTTTCCGTGAGCTTACTTCGTAAGCATAGCTCCTTCGAAGGTAAGTGCAAGATTCGATGCCGAATTTGCTTCGTGACCTGCTTCGGGATCAAAAGACGACTTTTTGAACTACCTCGTATAGGTTTATTGTACAAAATGAAACGCTCTTTACCTATTCCCTTTCGAGGGAATCAGGTGAAAAATTTGTGACAATTTAACAATCTGCGCTGTTCAGAAGTCATTCTATCATAAAATGTCGCAAAAGCAAAAATCCCCGGTCCATCGACCAGGGATGATCTCTCGTGCTAATTCGTCCTGCGAAGGCTTCTGAAGCCGATACCCGCGCTGGCGACTTTCTCTTCCTTATGCAGCAAATCACGAATATCTCTTGATATTCTGCTGCTGCATGAAACGCATAGCTGATTCTGGTGGATCGGGACTCCGCAGCTGTTGCACGGATAAGACAAATGGGGAAAATCCTTCACCGACAGCCGCTTTTCTTTAATCCATGCTGTAAGCCGTTGCGAGGATACTCCTGTTGCCGATCGGAGCTGTTCTGTCGTAGCCTTGCGATTTTGCAGCATAAACCGGTAACATATATCGAACTCACTATCAAGCGACTTCATGCAATCTGTGCACATGTTGCGCAGGTTCCGCTGAAACACTCTCCCGCAACCGGGACAATTAGCCACTGCCAGAATACTCATCTCTGTCACTTCCCAACCGTTTATAGTCCCTTGTACCCACAGTATAACATGATTATCGGTGGTCTAAAAGACCTATCTACACCAAATTAACGTTTTTTTATTACGTCTATACTCATGTATATGTACAATAACGGCTTGTCATACTATAAAAGCCTATTTCCAGGCTACAACGCGGCAGCGGAGGTGAACAGCATGTCAGACAAGCAGCAAGGTCACGCCAACCAGAATACGACGACCCGCACTAGCGATAAAGGCGCCAAAAAGTCCAATAAACGCTAACGGCATAAGCAAAACAACCAACCCCATAATGTAAAGGTTGGATGTTCAAACAGAACAGACCTCCTTTGCGGGGAGACCCGATTGTATTTCCGCATATGCAAAAAAGACTGAACGCCTATAAGCCCTTTCAAAGCTTACTAGGCGGCAGTCTTTTCTTTCACGCGCTCTGCCGGCACGGAATCCAGAGGCGAAAAGCGCTTCCCTGCCCTTCCGCGCTTTCCACCGTCAGCTTCCCTCTGTGAATATCCGCAATTGACTTCGTAATGGACAATCCCAATCCCGCCCCGCCGTGCTTGCGCGCACGAGATGTATCGATGCGGTAAAACCGGTCGAACAAGTGAGGCAGATGCTCCTTGGGGATTCCGGACCCATTGTCCTTCACCGTCAGCTCAACCCCTCCGGATACATTCTGCACGATGATTTCAATATGGCCGGACACCGGATTCGTATGCTGGACGGCATTATGAAACAAATTCAAGACGACCTGCTTCATTTTATCCTGATCAAACATGCACTTCGTGCTCGGCGCCAGGGAGAAGCTTACGCTTCGGTCTCCCGCCATCAGCTTCAGCTGAGGCTCCATGCTGTGAACCACTTCATCCAGCAGCCCCTCCTGCATTTCCGTCACCGGGGTCCGGTCCAGCTTGGCCAGCAGCAGTAAATCCTGCACGAGCTTGTTGATCCGCCCCGACTCCGAATACATACTCGTCAACGCTTTGTGCAGCTGGTCCGGCTGATTGGCCGCTCCGCGCAGCAAAATTTCCAGAAAGCCGTGAATGGATGTAAGCGGGGTACGAAGCTCATGGGAAGCATCGGCAATAAAGCGCCTCATTCGCTCCTTCGCTTCTTTTTCCGCTTCAAAGGAAGCTTCCAGCCTCTCCAGCATCCGGTTAAAGGAAATGGACAGACGGTCTATTTCCAGCTGATTTTGATGATCCGGCAGCCGTTCGTCCAAATTCCCCGCATCGATCTTCTCCATGGTCCCGACCATTTTGGATAATGGGATCAGCGTCCGTTTCAATACGGGCAAAAACGTTAATAAACCGAAAATCAAGGCGATCAAAGCGACCGCGATGAAAGTGAGCAGTTGTCCCCATAGCACCTCCTTCAAAGGTGCCGTACCGATGCTGACCTGGACCAGGCCGGCTACGTTTTTCGCTTTATTCACAATCGTATGAAGAACAACGAGCTGCTCGGTTCCATTGACCGTAACGATCCGGTAATGCATTCCCGGCTTTTTGCGCATAGCCTCCATATACTCGCCCGCAGGCAGCTGAACGGTCAAAGCGTTGTCCGGCGGCTCCACGATAATGTTGAATTCGCCCTCCGGATTGATAAAAGCGACCGATGAATCCGGCGAAAACAGCAGCCCGCGCATCGGAGGATCTTTGCGAATGATGTTGGAATTGGCCAGATTCGGCCAGACTTCCCGCGGAATCGTCATGATCTGGTTTTGGATCGACTCCGCTTTATTCTTATAAATGAACTGCTTCATGTAGACGTACTGCAAGATCCCGGTAAGAAGCAGCAGTCCGGCCAAAATCAGCAAGGAGCGGGACAACAGCTGGTATCGCAGCGATCTTGGCCATAGGAATCTCACCATGTTATTGAGACGCTGCCCTTTCATGTCAGATCAACCCGATAGCCTGCGCCCCGTAAGGTGCGGATCAGCTTATGCTCCTTGTCCTGCAATTTATCCCTCAAGGACCGGATGTATACCTCTACGATGTTCTCTTCCCCGCCGAAATCGTAGCCCCATACTTTATCCAAAATTTTACTTTTGCTCAGCACAAGCCCATGATTGATCACAAGAAACGAGAGCAGCTCATATTCCGTCGGCGACAGCTCCAGAACGCGGTTATCGTAGCTGATTTCCTTACGGCGGTCATCGATGCGGAACGGTCCGATGCTGACTTCTCCCAGAAGGTTTGGAAAGTGATTGCGTATTCTTGCATGAATGCGGGCGAGCAGCTCCTCGAAGCTGAACGGCTTGACCATATAATCGTCGGCCCCGAGTGTCAAACCTTTCACCCGATCCTCCACTTCTTCCTTGGCCGTGAGCATAATGACGGCAATATTGCCGGTTTTCTTGAGCATCCGGCACACCTCAAAGCCGTCCATTCCCGGCATCATGACATCGAGAATGACAATATGAGGCTGAAATTGTCTGGCCGAGGTTATGGCTGCGAATCCATCCTGCGCCGTTTCAATTTCAAAGCCTTCATTGCGCAAGCCCAGCTCTAAAAATTGCAATATATTCGGCTCGTCGTCTACGAGTAAAATTTTGATCCCTTTTAGTTGATTCATTCCATTCACCTCATATCACATTGTACACCATTTTCTCTCATGTGCATCTTTATTATCTGATCGTCAACTGAATCATGTCTGAACGGAAGCTGAACACAAGCTGAAAAAAACCTTAAACGAACCGCCGCGCATGCAGCTCCAGCGGGGTGCTCTGCCACTCAGCAAATATTCAGTTCATACTCAAGTTCAATTCAGTTGGATCTCCCATAATGAAACCATCACACAACGATTCAAACCAAATTGCGTTATGGGAGTGTAACCGGATGAGACTGATGCGAAATCGAAAGGTGGATATGGCGCTCGTCGGCATAGCCTTATTATCCGCTTTTTTGAATCTATTTGAAATTTGGAAAGAAACCTACGTTAACGCCTATTACACGGCAGCTGTAACCAGCATGCTGCAAAGCTTTCATAATTTCTTCTACGCCTCCTTCGACCCGGCCGGGTATGTCACGGTGGATAAGCCGCCGGTCACCTTCTGGGTGCAAACGGCCAGCGCCGCGGTGTTCGGGATGCATGGATGGAGCGTTATTTTACCGCAAGCTTTGGCAGGCATCGGCTCCGTTCTGCTGATCTACGTTCTGCTAAAGCCGTCGTTCGGAATCGGCGCCGCGCGCCTCGGAGCGCTCGCGACGGCTTGTACGCCGGTGCTTACCGCCGTTGCCAGAACGAACAATGTGGACAGCTTGCTCGTATTCACTCTGCTGGTCGCCGCCTGGATGCTGTTCCGAGCAATACAACGGCAGAAGCCGCTCTGGATCTTCGGAGCGATGGCTATGATCGGTATCGGATTCAATATGAAAATGCTGCAGGCCTACATGGTCCTGCCTGCCTTCGGATTGTTCTATTTGCTCGCCTTTCATGCGAATTGGAAAAAGAAGCTCGGCATCATGGCTGGTGGTACGGCTTTGCTGCTTATTGTGTCCATGTCCTGGGCGCTGATTGCCGATTCCGTCCCCAAAGATCAGCGTCCTTACATTGGAAGCAGCCAAACCAACTCCGTCATGGAGCTGATGTTCGGATATAACGGCATTCAAAGGCTGACAGGACAAAACCGCGGCGATGGCGGCAGAGCGTCTAACGATGCGAACCGACAAGACATGGTCCGTCCGCAAGGAGCGAACGGCCGCGCTCAAGACGGCGCTATGGATAGCGCGCAGACGCAGGCCGGATCCGGCTCGCCGGACACTGGGCAGCCGCAGGGAGGCGATGCACGCGCTAACGCATCTGCTCAAGGGCAAATGCCGGCGAGCGGCGGCGGCACATCCGCCCCGCGCAGCGGAGCCGACGGCATGCCGCCCGGCATGGACGGAAATCCCGGCTCCATGCCGGATTTCCAAGGAGGCCGCGACGGCGGCCCTATGGGCGGCGGACCCGGCGGAGGCGGAGGCGGCATGTTCGGCACCGGCAGCCCCGGACCGCTAAGGCTGTTCCAATCCGGCTTGTCCGGGCAAGCCAGCTGGCTGCTCCCGCTGATCGCCTTCGCAGCCGTCGGCTTGTTCGCGGACTTGCGCTGGCGCAGAGGAAGCAAGCTGACGCCGCGGCATAAGGAAGCCTTATTCTGGCTGGCTTGGCTTGTGCCGGGAATGATCTTTTTCTCCATCGCCGGGTTTTTCCATCAATATTATTTGATTATGCTAGCCCCTCCTATCGCCGCTTTGGCGGGAGCAGGCTCAATGACTCTCTGGAAGCAGTACAAGGACCGCACCGGCTGGACGTCATGGCTTCTGCCTGTGTCTGTTCTGGCTACCACTGCTTTCGAGGTGGCAGTGCTATATCAAAACAAAGACGCCATTAGCGCAGCCTGGCTGTATGGGGTCGGAGCGGCGGGATTGGCCGCAGCCATAGCGCTTGCCGCCTTTAGAGCAGCAGGGAAGCCGTTCACCCGCTATATTGCTCATGCGGCCATCGTCGCCCTGCTGGCAGCCCCGTTGTATTGGACGGCGACCCCGATCCTGTACGGGCAGAACAGCATGCTGCCTCAAGCAGGACCTCAATCGGCCGGCTTTGGCCGGGGCGGCGGCATGCAGCCTGGCGGTGGTATGCAGCCAGGAGGCATGTCTGGCGAAAACCAGGTGAATGACGAGCTGATCGACTATTTAACAAGCCATAACACAGGAGAAACCTATTTGTTCGCCACGTCCAGCTCGACAACGGCGGCGCCTTACATTATCGAAACGGGCAAAGCCGTGATGGCTATGGGAGGCTTCAGCGGCTCCGACCCGATCCTGACCGTCGACAAGCTGAAGCAGCTTGTCGCTGACAAGCAAGTGAAATATTTCCTTCTCTCCTCCGGCGGAGGATTCGGCGGCGGTCCCGGTGGACCGGGCGGCAGCTCGGAGGTGCAGCAGTGGATTCGAGATAACAGCGTCGAAGTGCCTGCTTCCGAATGGAAGTCGGCGGATGATTCAGCAGCCTCTTCGAACAATCGACCTATGGGAGGCCGAGACGGCAATTTGACATTATATGAAATCAAGCAGTAGCCCAACGAAAGGAGGAGCTCTCGAATGAGTGAAACTATACGCTATTCCGTTGTCATTCCGGTCTTCAATGAGGAAGCCGTCATCCATGAAACGTACCGCCGCTTGAAGGCCGTGATGGAGCGGACGCAGCAATCCTACGAGCTGCTGTTCGTCAATGACGGCAGCCGCGATGCAACTGCCGACATCCTGCAGGAGTACAGCCGATGGGATTCGACGGTAAAGCTGATCGATTTCTCCCGGAACTTCGGCCATCAAATCGCCATTACAGCAGGTATGGATTACGCCTCGGGAGATGCCGTCATTGTCATCGATGCGGATCTGCAGGATCCGCCAGAGCTCATTTCGGATATGATTTCCAAATGGAAGGAAGGCTATGACGTCGTCTACGCCAAGCGGACGAAGCGCAAGGGCGAATCCTTTTTCAAAAAGCAAACGGCCCGCCTCTTCTACCGGCTTCTGCATGCATCAACGGATATCTCCATCCCTGTCGATACCGGAGATTTTCGCTTACTGGACCGCAAGGTATGCGACGAAATGAGCCGTATTCCCGAGAACAACCGCTTCGTGCGCGGATTGGTCAGCTGGGTAGGCTTCCGGCAAACGGCTATCGAATATGAGCGGGACGAACGGCACGCAGGAGAAACGCACTACCCGTTCAAAAAAATGCTGAAGCTAAGCCTGGACGGCTTAACGTCCTTTTCCTACAAGCCGTTGAAATTGGCGAGCTATCTGGGTTTTACGCTCTCCGTATCAGGATTCATCTATATGCTGTTCGTTTTGTACGCCCGGCTATTTACGGAGGCCACCATTCCGGGCTGGACATCCCTTACGATCATCCAGCTCTTGTTCAACGGCTTTATCCTCATCATGCTCGGTATCGTCGGCGAATATATCGGCAGGATTTATGACGAAACGAAGGGCCGGCCGCTCTACATCGTCCGGCAAAGCTATGGGATCGATAAATCATTGCCGAAACGGGAGATCCATGGCGGGGAAAACCGATGAATAAGGGGCACTTTTCGAAATTGATCAGATTCAGCATTATCGGCTCGCTCAATTCCGGTATCGATATCGCCGTATTCGCCGCTCTCACTTCCATTTCGATTCATTACCTGCTGGCGCAGGGGATAGCTTTTTTCTGCGGAGTCATCAACAGCTATGCATGTAACCGGTCGTGGACGTTCCAGCAGCAAGGCAAAGCCGATCACCGTGAATTCGTGAAGTTTCTGGTGTTGAACGGCGTCGTGCTGCTTTTTACCTCCTGGGTGTTATCCATCCTTTATACGCAAGCTGGACTGCCTTTGCTTGTCAGCAAGCTCGCTTCCGCTATGGCGGGAGCACTGATTAATTTTACCGGAAGCCGATGGTGGGTGTTCCGATTATCCCAAGATTAGGAGTGAACAGGATGAAAATTAGAAAAGCAGTCATTCCCGCAGCGGGATTAGGTACCCGCTTCCTGCCCGCTACGAAGGCGCAGCCTAAAGAAATGCTGCCGATTGTAGATAAGCCGGCCATTCAATACATTGTCGAAGAAGCGGTACAGTCCGGCATTGAAAGTATCATTATCGTGACGGGAAGAAACAAGAAATCGATCGAGGACCATTTCGATAAATCGTTCGAGCTGGAGCAAACGCTGGCGGAGAAAGGAAAGCTGGACTTGCTGAAGGAGGTGCAGTGCATAACCGATATGGCGGCCATCCATTATATCCGGCAAAAGGAGCCGTTAGGTCTCGGTCATGCAATCTTGTGCGCTCAGCAATTTATCGGTGACGAGCCGTTCGCCGTTATGCTGGGTGACGATATTATGGTTTCGGAAGCTCCGGCGCTGCAGCAAATGATCGACGTGTATTCGGCGTACGATAGCCCGGTTATCGGAGTTCAGCCGGTTGAACTGGAGGACGTTAAGAAGTACGGGATTATCGCTCCTTCCAACCGACCGCTTGGGAATACTTTGTACGAGGTAGACGATCTGGTGGAAAAGCCCGATATCCGGAATGCTCCGTCACAAATTGCGATTATGGGACGTTATATCTTGAAGCCGTCGATCTTTCCGATTCTTGAGCGGATTGACCGAGGGTCCGGCAATGAGTACCAGCTGACGGATGCGCTTCGTGAAGCCGGAAAGCAAGAGAAGCTGCTGGCGCTGCAGCTCGATGCGGATCGTTACGATATCGGTGATAAGCTCGGCTATATGAAGGCGATTATGGAGATCGGATTGCGAAGAGAGGAGCTGCGGCCCCAGCTGCTAGGGTATTTAAAGCAATTGGTCGATCGGGAGACGGAGCTGCAGTTCGCGTATGGCCATGATTCGGTAGAAATATGTTGAGCAAAAAAGAACGGCCGGCTTACAGTTACATGGAGCACGTCTTAAGCTCGTAGTGATAACCACTATCACGAGCTTGGGCTCCATAACGGTAAAGACCGGCCATGGGGGTTACTGGGGGTTACACGTTCACTTCGCGAACAAACGATTTGACCAGCTCGATAAACATCGGCTTCGTCCGGTTCGCCACTTCCATTACCTGCTCGTGAGACAACGGCTCCAGCTCCTCGCCGATCGCCATATCCGTAATGCACGAAATGCCGAGCACCTTAAGCCCTGTATGACGGGCTGCGATCACCTCGCCGACCGTCGACATGCCGATGGCGTCGCCGCCCAGGTTAGCCAGCATCGTAAGCTCGGCCGGCGGCAAATAGTTCGGCCCGCTGATGCCGCTGTAGACGCCTTCCTGAAGGCGGATTTGCTTGCCCTCGCCCTGCATCCGCTGCCCGATGGACTTCGCCAGAGCGCGGTACTCCCGATTGTACGCCTCCGACATATCGGGGAATCTCAGTCCGAGAGCCGGATCGTTCTTACCGATCAGAGGATTGTCTCCGGTCATGTTGAGATGATCCGAAATCAGCATCAAATCTCCTGCCCGGAAGGAGCGGTTCATGCCCCCGGCTGCATTGGTAATGACCAGCGACTGAACTCCCAGCTTCTTCATGACATAGACCGGGAACACGACTTTTTTCATCGAGTAGCCTTCATAATAATGAAACCGGCCTTGCATAACCATAACCTGCTTGCCTTCCAGCGAGCCGATAACGAATTGGCCTGCATGTCCTTCTACCGTTGATACGGGAAAATGCGGGATTTGGTCGTAAGCAATGGTCAATGCTTCCGTAACCTGTTCCGCCAAATCTCCGAGGCCCGAGCCCAGGATGAGGCCGATCTGCGGGCGTTTCCCTTGAAGCCGCTCCTGAATCCAGCTAGCCGCTTCTTCTATTTGCTGCGTATAGGTTTTGTCCAAAACAGCCGTGCTCCTTTCGTCCTGACGACCCTTTTAGCTCAATTGTCCAACGATGCCCAAAATCAGCTTAAGGAATTTGGGCTTCACGCGCTCGGTCGTTTCCATTACTTCTTCGTGGGATAGCGGCTGATCCAAAATGCCTGCGGCCATGTTGCTGATGCAGGAGAAGCCCAACACCTCAATGCCGGCATGGCGGGCGACTATGACCTCCGCCACAGTGGACATCCCTACGGCGTCAGCCCCTAGCGTTCGCATCATCCGGATTTCCGCAGGAGTTTCATAGGTAGGCCCGAGCAGTCCGATGTACACACCCTCCTGCAGCTTGACTCCCTGCTCTTCCGCCACTTTCTTGGCCGTTTGGCGCAATGCGCGGCTGTACGCTTCGGACATATCGGGGAAGCGGACGCCCAGCTCGCTCAAGTTCGGTCCGATCAAAGGATTGCGGAAAGTAAAGTTGATATGGTCCTTAATCAGCATCAGGTCGCCGACTTCATATGACGTATTGATACCGCCCGCCGCGTTTGTAACGAGCAGCGTCTTGACACCCAGCTCCTTCATTACGCGAACCGGGAACGAAACGACCTCCACTCCGTAGCCTTCGTACATATGGAAGCGGCCCTTCATCAGAAGCACGTGTTTGCCTTGAATCGTTCCGAGCAGCAATTCGCCTGCGTGACCTTCCACGGTAGAGACCGGAAAATGCGGAATCTGATCGTATTGGATCACCGTGGCGTTCTCCACCAAGTCCGCAATAACGCCAAGCCCGGAGCCAAGAATCAGGCCGATCGAAGGTGCTTCGGCATACTTGCTGCGGATGTAATCGGCGGCCTCTTGGATTTTGTTAAGCAAAGTTTTGTCTCCCATGGATTAAACCCTCCCTATATGTTGGTTAAGCTTAGGATAGCTCGTGCAAAAAGCTTGTCCCGTTGCCGGTCGATGCCACGCCGAAGTTATCGGCGATGGTCGCTCCGACATCGGCAAACGTGCTGCGTACGCCGAGATTGACCGGCGATGGAAGAGCAGGACTGTACACGAGCAGCGGTACATATTCCCTCGTATGGTCCGTTCCGTGATGAATCGGATCATTCCCGTGGTCGGCGGTTAATATGAGCAAATCGTCAGGTCCGAGACATTGCTGCAGCTTAGGAAGCCATGCATCGAATTCCTCCAATGCTTTGGCGTAGCCTGCAGGATCGCGACGATGGCCGTACAGCGAATCGAAATCGACGAGATTCGTAAATACAAGCCCGTGAAACGGCTTTTGCATATGCTCGATCGTAGCCTGGATCCCGTCCAGGTTGCTCTTGGTCGGGCGTGCTTCCGTGACGCCTTCCCCGGAGTAAATATCGTTGATCTTGCCGATAGCGATGCAGTCCAGCCCGGCATCCTTCAGATGGTTCATCACCGTCGGCTGCGGAGGCTTCACGGCATAATCGTGCCGGTTCGGCGTCCGCTTGAACTCTCCCGGCTTGCCAACATAAGGACGGGCGATGACGCGCCCCACCGCATAAGGGTCCTCCAGCGTCAGCTTTCTTGCGATCTCGCAAGCTCGGTACAGCTCCTCGAGCGGGATGATCTCTTCATGAGCTGCAAGCTGGAACACACTGTCCGCGGATGTATAGACGATCCATGCTCCTGTCTTCATCTGCTCTTCGCCCAGCTCATCTAATATTTCCGTGCCCGAGGCCGGTTTATTTCCGATGACCTTGCGGCCCGTTTCCTTCTCGAATCGTTCGATCAATTCAGCCGGAAATCCGTCGGGAAAGACGTTGAACGGGATTTCGACCTTCAAGCCCATAATTTCCCAATGGCCTGTCATCGTGTCTTTGCCGACCGACACCTCCGCCATTTTCCCATAGCTTGCGAGCGGTCTATCGGCAGGCTCAACCCGCTTCAGCGGCGCTATATTGCCAAGACCGTACTGCTGCATATGCGGCAGCGAGAAGTCCGCGTTTCTCTCGGCAATATGTCCGAGCGTATGGGAGCCGGAATCGCCGAACGACGGTGCGTCAGGCAGCTCTCCTATCCCCACGCTGTCAAGAACAATCAAACATATACGTTGGAACTTCAAGCGGAGCCCCTCCTATTCTTATCCATCTTTTGCTATTATCGCAAAACCTGTGCCTGTTTGCAAAACGCTGCGTCCTGCCATACGGAAAAAAAGCCGGCCAGCGGCCGGCTGAGCTTGTCGAGAAACCCTCGATATGGAAAAAGCGGTAACGGCATCCAGTTGGGGTACCTTCCTCCAGCTGCTGTGGTTTTCAGAACATTCAACTCGAGGGCAGCCCGCGTATGTATCAGCCTAAGTCAACCATTTGCTTCTTTGCTCTCGGATGCGCCTTGTCGTAGACGTCCTTCATCTTGCCGCGGGCGACCTGCACATAAATTTGTGTGGTCGAGATGTCCGCATGGCCGAGCATTTCCTGGACGGACCGCAGATCCGCGCCGTTTTCGAGCAAGTGGGCGGCGAAGGAATGACGCAGCGTATGAGGCGTTATTTCTTTTACGATTTGCGTCTCCGACGCATACCTTTTTATAATTTTCCAAAACCCTTGCCGGGTTATTCTTGTTCCCAAATGATTGATGAACAGGGCCGTCTCCGTCTTGGACTGCTTCAGCAGCTTCGGCCTCATCGTGTTGACATAATGGCCGACAAATTCGGAGGCGATGGCGCCGAGCGGGATTATCCGCTCCTTGGAGGCTTTCCCTACGCAGCGCAGAAACCCCATCTCCAGATTGACGTTGTCGACATCCAGCGAGATGAGCTCCGATACGCGGATTCCCGTTGCATAGAGCACCTCAAGCATCGCTTTATCGCGCATGCCGTTCGGAACCCCCGTTGGAGGCGCGTTAAGCAGCGATTCGACCTCGGCAATCGTCAGCACGCTCGGCAGCCGCTTTTCGAGCTTGGGCATTTCCAGATGCATGGTCGGATCCTGAGCAGCCAGGCGCTCGCGCACAAGAAATTGATAAAATGCCCGTATCGAAACGACGGTTCGCGATTGGGTGGCGGCTGCCCGTCCGAGTCGGCGCAAATGCTGCAAGTAGTTGGTTATATGAATTTTTTTGGTATCCGAAAGCACTTCGATGCCTTGGGTCGGCAAATAGTCGAGATATTGGACAATATCCCGTTCGTAAGATTCCACCGTGTTTTTGGCAAGCCCCCGCTCGTCGGTCAAAAAAAGTACAAACGAGTCCAGTTCCTTTTTCATGATGATTTCCCTTTCCGTGTCATCCCCGCGATGGCCAACCGTGGGAACATCTGTTTCGATCCATTCATAAGAAATTCAACATGAAAGGAAAGAATCCTGCTTTCTAGATGAAAAACTGTTTTGTTTACTCCCCAAGCCAGTAAAACAATTTTAACCGTTCCCCCATCGGTCCCTGGTCCGTTATCATCACGTGATCCTGAAATACTTTGACTGCTTTGCCCGCAGGCTGCCGGTACCGGTGCGTCGGCTCGATCCAATGCGTAACCAAAACCAGCAAATGATACAGAGCATAAGTAAACACCACGAAGACGACCATAAATTTCATTTGATCCTTCAGCTTGCGAAAAGAAAAGATCATAGCCTGTACCTCCTCCCTAAGGATAGACTATGATCCGCAGTATCGAATTATGATGGATCGCTCTGCGCCACTTGGAGGAGCGGTTCCAGCTCCGTATATGGACGTCCGACGGCATCGGCTACGGCCGAATGCGTCACGTGGCCCATAAACGTGTTGACTCCCGGCTTCAGCTCGGGATGTACCTTCAAGGCGGCATGCAGGCCTTTGTCCGCCAGCTCGACGGCATAGGACAACGTCACATTCGTCAAGGCCAGCGTGGACGTTCGGGGCACCGCTCCCGGCATATTCGCGACCGCGTAATGAATCACCCCGTGCTTCTCATAAACGGGATCGCTATGCGTCGTCACCCGGTCGACGGTAGCTATCGTTCCGCCCTGATCTACCGCCACATCCACAATAACCGCCCCCGGCTTCATCTGCTTCACCATATCCTCGGTTACGAGCTTCGGCGCTTTGGCTCCGGGGATGAGGACGGCTCCTATGAGCAAATCCGCTTTTTGCACGGCGCTTGCTATATTATACGGATTCGACATGAGCGTACGGATCCGCCCGTGGAACACGTCGTCGAGGTACCGCAGCCGGTCCGCGCTCCGGTCGATAATCACGACGTTGGCTCCCAGCCCCAGAGCCATTTTGGCCGCATTCGTGCCTACAATGCCTCCTCCGAGGACTATGACGTCCGCCGGCGGGACTCCTGGAACACCTCCAAGCAGGATGCCTCTGCCGCCATAAAACTTTTCCAGAAATTGCGCTCCGACCTGTACCGACATCCGTCCAGCCACTTCGCTCATCGGCGTCAGCAGAGGCAGACTGCCGTTCGGCATCTGGATCGTTTCATAGGCAATGCCGGTCACTTTGCTGTGGAGCAAAGCTTCGGTCAACCGAGGCTCCGCCGCAAGATGCAAGTAAGTAAACAGGGTCAGGTGCTCTCTGAAATACGCGTATTCCTCGGGCAGCGGCTCCTTCACCTTCATGATCATATCGGACTGAGCCCATACGTCCTCCGCCTTGTCCAGCAAGATTGCCCCTTCCTGAGCATAGTCTTGGTCGGCAAATCCGCTGCCCGCCCCGGCTCCCTTCTCAACAAGCACTTGATGCCCATGCTGAATCAGCATACCTGCTCCGCCGGGTGTCAGAGCGACACGGTTTTCATTGTTTTTGATTTCCTTCGGAACGCCTATTACTTGCTGCTTGCCCATGACAGCCTCTCCTTTCGAATGGCTTACTGCTTTCCTATACCCATACGTTCCCCTATTCACGTATGCATTAATCGCGGAAGCCGCGGCGGAAACAACAGTCCGTGTGCCGAATCTTGTACAAGCAACTACCTTTGGCTCTTCGCGCAGCCTCATGGTATACTTTATTCAGAAACTCTCTTTGGGGAAGGGGAACTCATATGAAAAAAATAGGAGCCGAAATTCGAAGCTGGGCAGGCTCCATTGGAGCGGCTATTATTCTCGCCTTGCTGGTTGGCGTGTTTATTATCCAGCCGACCAAGGTGATGGGGCACTCCATGGACCCGACACTGCACGATCAGCAGCGGATTTTTATATCGAAACTATCGCACACGTTCCGCCTAGAACCTGATTACAGCGATATCGTCATCATCGACAGCCGGGTAGACCGCAAACGTAATCTGCTGGACGATATTATGGAGCATCCGTTGATTTCTTTGTTCACAGGCGGGGACGACAACCGCACCGTCTATGTGAAGCGGGTCATCGGCAAAGCCGGGGATGTGCTGGAATTCAAGAACCATCAAGTATATCGCAACGGCGAGCCTCTCAATGAGCCTTATTTGAATGAAACGATGAATTATACGACCAACGAAAAAATTACGGTTCCTGCAGACCATCTGTTCGTCATGGGGGATAACCGGAATAACAGCAAGGACAGCCGAAACATCGGGTTCATTCCTATGGACCACGTTTTGGGGATTAAAATATAAAATGTCGCCGGCCGCCTGATGGCGCCGGTTTTTTCATGCCCTTTTGAACGGATAAACGGCCGCAACAACGCAAAAAACCTCCGTTTGCGTAGAGCAAGCCGAAGGTTTTGTTTGTTTAATTAGTTTTGTTTTTACCCGTACAACGGTGACAGATGCCTTGAAAATCAAGGCGGTGATCCAGAACTTGAAAACCGAATTCCTTCTCCAAGCGTTCTTCGAGCGGTCCCAGCCAATCTTCCATAATCTCATCCACGGCACCGCATTGCACGCAGATTAAATGATGATGATGATGATGAGTGCTGTCGTTTCGCAAATCGTATCGTGCTACGCCATCGCCGAAGTTCATCTTCTCGACAACATGCAGCTCGCTTAAGAGCTCAAGCGTCCTGTACACGGTAGCCAAGCCGATTTCGGGAGCTTTATCTTTGACGAGCATAAATACGTCTTCCGCGCTGAGATGGTCTTCTTCGTTTTCAAGCAGCACACGGACTGTAGCTTCCCGTTGAGGAGTAAGCTTGTAGCCCTGTGACTGCAGCTGCTGTTTGATTTTTTCAATGCGAGATTCCATGCTACTCCCCCTACGGGTTTTGCGATAGCAAAACCTGCTGCGTAAGTCTGCTCCCGGTCAAGGTACGACGAAGTAACACCGTAGCTTTTACTGGGCTTCTCCTTATTATAGGTGGAGGGCGGCTGGAAAGTCAAACCCCAATGTAACCAGCATAGGTGTTACCCACTTCATCATCACCGGAGAAACGTACGCTTCCAGTAGAGCCGCCCCCGCAAGGAGCGCAATGGAAAGCAGTACTGTGGCCGAATATTTCATGAACGGCTCATAAAAGGCGCCCCTGCGCGGCATAAACCGATGCTTCACCATATGGATGGAGAACGCCATCGCCGTTACGCTGCATACAATGAGCGCGGGAATCACAATCAGGTTTTGCGGAGCTACCGAAACGAGCGCAAACAGCAGCCCTTTCCAGGACAGCTGTCCAACCAAATAACCGACCGTGAAGCCTACCAGCACGCCTTTTAAAAAATCAAGGATCCAAATCAGCGGCAGGCCGATCACCGACATACCCAATATCCAGATCATTAGTATCCATTTGATATGCAGGCTGAACGACTGCTGGAACGAGGATTGTACATCCGTGAACTCGCCTTGGTCCACCGAAAGGAAGAAGTTGCTCAAGTGGCGCGAAATTTCCTGCTTCTGCTCTAAAGACAAGGCATTCACCATAACGGCCCCGAATACGACCCCAATAAGAAATATGATGCCTACGAAAACATAGAGCGACAAATGCTCTTTCATATACAGCTGTAGCGAGCGGTTTCGGTTCATGCTGCCAGCCTCCCTTGCATGATTAGTACAAGCATATGAAGGGTAACTAGCAGATATGACCAAAAAAAGCTCGTTACTCGTGCAGGCCTGCAGGTGACTTCGCGGCAACTTTGCCGTAGCGGCCGCCACCGCCGACTTCCAGCACCAGCTTGTTCTCGCGTGCTTGCACAATATAATCGGCGATATCTTGGCCCGCCGCTCGTTCCAGCTGTTCATATGACACCCGGTGAAGCAGATTCATTTCCGTGCCGAATTCAGCTAGGAGCGCATCGAGTCTCTTGGGGCCCAGACCCGGGATGTACTCGAGCGGAACCTGATAGTAGTAAGGCGGACGATAGTCCGGTACATAAGATTCGCCCTCCGGCCGATCTGCAATGTCATAGATGCGGTCCATCACGCCGCGAACGATTTTCTTGCTGCCGCATTGAAGGCACCGTTCCGCCGCTGTCTCCTTATCATCAGCGGTCTCGCCGCAGCCAGAGCAGTAAGTGCGGTGATACTTGCCAAGCCGGGGATTCAAGCCGTAGTTCGCCGTGACGGCACGCCCTTCCCGGCGGGCCAAGGCCAGCCGCAGCTCTTCAAAGCTCGGCTCCGCGAGCTGCAGCTTGTTATATTCGCGGCCGATCTTAGCCAAGGAATGCGCGTCGGAGTTGGTCAAATACGTATAGCGGTCCAGCTCCGAAATATAGCCGGCCATCTCCGAGTCGGCGCTGAGACCGAGCTCTACCGCATCGACCTGGTCCAGATCGAGCAGGTGCTCCATTTGGGTGGAGCTGCTGCCGTATATGCTTTTATGCGGGGTGAAAATGTGCGCCGGCACGAACAAGCCGCCCCGGTCCTTCACCTCCCGCTGCAATTCCCTTCCGGGCACATAAATGCGCTGCGAGCTCAGCCCGACATTTTTCATATGCTTGGCCAGCCATTCGGTGAAGCGCCGCATGGATTCCACCGTCGGCATGTAAGCGAGCAAATGCGCCGGCCCCATCCCGGGATCGCGCACTTCAATCTCGCTGCCTAGTATAACCGTCGTCTGCTGGAAGCGGATTCCTCCGTCAGGCAGTTCTTCCATTTCTCCCTTATCCAAATATTGCAGTATATCTCGCTGTACGGATGGGGATTGGCAGTCGATGATGCCGATCATATCGATGCCCTTGCGCTGCGACGCTTCTTTGGCAATGTTATAGAAGGTCAGATTGTTGGCGGCGCTAATTTTCACCGCTTTTCCTTCTTCCGTCCGTCCGATATGAATGTGCAGATCCGCGTATACCGTTTGCAAGCCCATCCTAGAACTTCCCTGTCAGCTTATACGCTTGCCATGCATACAAGGCAGTGATTGTCTTGGCGTCGCTGATCCGCTGCTCTTTCATATACTGCCATGCTTGCTCCAGCGTAATGCTCTCGCATTCCAGAAATTCATCGTCATCGAGGCGCGTCTCGCCCTTGGTTAAGTTTTCGGCGACATATAGATGCAATATTTCATTCGCGAAGCCGGGCGAAGTATAGAAGGAACAAACATGCCGGATCGAGCCTGCTCGGTAACCTGTTTCTTCCTCAAGCTCCCTTTTGGCTGCTTCGAGCGGTTCTTCGCCGGGATCCAGCTTGCCTGCGGGAATTTCGATCTGGCATTTCTCGAGCGGCTTGCGGAATTGTTCTACCACGAGCATACGGTCGTTATGCAGTGCCAAGACGGCCACAGCTCCCGGATGCTTCACAATTTCCCTCGTTGCCGTCTCACCGTTCGGAAGCTTGACCGTATCTACCTGCAGCGATATGACTTTGCCCTGAAATATGGGCTCCGTCGATAGGGTCACTTCCTCGAATTTATGTTGATTTGTCGTCTCGCTCATGTCTGGTTCCTCCTCCAGTTGGTTATATGAAGCTCCGGCGGACCGAAGCCTGGACTGTCGAACTGCAATCTATTATAGCATATCAATGGATGTTGATAGATTCGGATAGCATAACTTGTCCTTGGGCAGCATAGGGTGTAACAGTTCGATATATTCGGAAGCGAGGGACTTGACTATGAAAACTTATTTATCCGAGCAGCAAATTCGCCTGGTAGGCCGTGTATGGGAAATTCGCCGCTATTTGAAAATGGCGCAGCAAAGACTGACAACCGATGTTAGCCTGCTCACCTTCCTGTCTCAACAAACCGGTCATGTAGGTCACACGAACCGCGGGCTTATGCTCGACGGAGACGCCACTTATGTGTCGCATACATCCAAGCACAATCCACTGCAGCCCCAATCGCCGCAAAAAACGCAGGATCCGCGTTTAATCCCCTTCCCATCGAAGAAATAGCTGTAGGGTATTCCGAGAAAGCTTCCCGCCATAATGGCTCCGTAACGGGCTCATGCCACGAAATGTCATGCTTGACACCAAGCTGGGCTCCGTTCATCTGATGTCTCAGAATTTCGCCCTTCTCCCCTTCCAGTTCGGGCAGCGGAACCGATGCTTTGACCAGCGTTAAATCTTGAAGCACGGTCATGGTATGATGACTGATTCCTTGATGACGCGACCGCTGCTCGGCGAAGCTGATCCGCGGGATGACAACAGGGCGGCCCTTAAGAGCAGAAACGGCATGTATCAGCTCGGCTGCCTCCGTCCCGCTGAATCCAAGAAGCGTTCCCGTGCCGACGCTTCCGGGTCCCGGAGCCGCTATCGCCAGATCGGCGCTGAGCACATGCCTGGCAGCAAGCAGCGCTGTGAATTTATTCACCGCTTCGTGATCGCCTCCGTAAGCTTGCCCATAGGTTATCGTTCCCGCAAGCCAGCCGAGCTCCTTCAACTGCCTTACGTGCTTACTAAAGGCGAGCGGAAGCGCGGCACTATCCGACATGATATAGGCTATCCGAGGCTGTCGGCCCTCCGGATGCCGGTTCTTCAGCTGCTGCAGCCGGCTTGCTGCAACGGGAAGCATGCTGTGCAGCTCCCCGACCAGAACCGGCATTCCTTCCAGGGACAGCTTGCCGGTAAACAGCTCGTGAAACGGACTCGCTTGCTCCTCCACAGCCATTACCGTACGCTGAAGCGAGGTATATCTCAGCTTCATAATATGACCCGCAGATTTGTCCGTCCTCTCCGTCTCCATCCTCTTTAGCTCGGCATCCTCCCGATACCGTCTATCCCAATCGTCCGTATCGCCATAGCCGTCATGACCCAGTACATCGTGCACGAAATGTACCCCGCCTGTACCTAACCCGAGACTGACGGCGGTTGTATTCAACAGCACTCGATCCCCAGGCTCCAGCAGCAGGACGGGGTTCCCATAATGAATTGCAACACCCTCCGAGCCGTCTGTGAAACGAACCTGAACTTCTTCCAGCTCTTGTTCTCTGCAGCTTGAAAGGATCTGTACGACCGTAGCTATTTTCCATTCGATCATCCGCTCTCCCGCTTTCCCTGCGAACTCGCTCTCTTATTATATGCCCTCCTTCTCCACTTCCATGAGTTGACGGTAAAAATAAAGACCGCCACATTCAAGTGACGGTCCATGTAATCTGTGCTGCCAGGCAGCTTTCTCCATAGCAGACAATCGTCTTCCAGCTATTGCTTTTATTTTGGTAATGATGCAACATCGGTGATGATTTGTACTACGACTTCCGCTACCTTCACCAGATCTGCTATGGCGATGGATTCCTTGGTCGAATGAATATTTTGGTAGCCCACGGCCAAATTAACGGTAGGAATCCCAAGCCCGTTGAAGACGTTGGCATCGCTGCCGCCGCCGGTATGGAACGTTCTTGGAGTGCAGCCCACTTTGGACAATGAAGCCATTGCCTGTTTGACTACAGGGGCGGTCTCATCGTACATATAGGCCGGATAAGAGACCTCGCTCTTAAAATCAACATCTGCGCCTGTCTCTCTCGCTACTTCCAAACAAGCCTTGCGCATGGCTTCAATCTGGCTGTTGAGCTTATCTTGTGAGATGCTTCGGGCTTCACCTTCGAGCTCCACTGAATCCACGACAATATTCGTCGTTCCGCTGATGCCGCCTGCAAACCGTCCGATGTTAGCCGTCGTTTCGCTGTCGATTCGGCCAAGCGGCATCCGGGATACCGCTTTGCTGGCCACGGTAATCGCACTGATACCCGCTTCAGGGTTAACGCCTGCATGTGCCGAACGCCCGGTGAAGGAAATAAATACTTTGGCTTGGGTCGGCGCCGCTACGGCAATAGCTCCGACTTCGCCGTTGGAGTCGAGAGCGTAGCCGAAATCCGCATCCAGCCATTTGGCATCCATCGCCCGGGAACCGCGTAGAGCGGATTCTTCTCCCGCCGTGATGACAAATTGAATTTGTCCGTGCTTGATGTTTTGTTCCTTTAGGATGCGAATAGCTTCCAGCATCGCTGCCAATCCCGCTTTGTCGTCACTGCCCAGAATCGTCGTGCCATCGCTGCGGATGATGCCGTCCTCGCCGATCTGCGGCTTGATTCCTTTGCCTGGAGTGACCGTGTCCATGTGGGAAGTGAATAACAGTTTGGCCACGTCGGCATCGGCCGTCGCAGCGAGCGTGCATATCAAGTTGCCGGCGCCATGACCTGTTTCGGCTGCAGAGTCATCCTCTTCCACCTTTAGACCGAGCGAGGTGAACTTTTGCTTCAATACTTGGCTGATTTCTTGCTCAAACCGGGTTTCGCTGTCCACCTTGACCAGCTCGATGAATTCGTCGACAAGACGCTTTTCCTGAATCATCTCTTTCCTCCTGTGTACAATTTAAGTTAAAATATGAATATACGTACTGCATGAAGAGGAGTTGAAATAAGATGCGTAACAAAATGCTGTTTAAAGTCATAGTCTACGTCATGCTCATCAGCATGGTGTTATCTTCGTTATTATTTACCTTCAACATGTTTCTCTAACCTAAAGGGCCGTTCGCATGCTTCCGGTTTCTCTTATTAATACAGCTTCGTCTCCTGATTATATGCTTCCATATTTTCTTTGACGCGCTGGAGGAACCGGCCGCAAATGACGCCGTCCAATATCCGGTGATCGAGGGACAAGCACAGATTGGCCATGGATCGGACTGCAATCATATCTTGAATGACGACCGGCCGTTTCACTATCGATTCGAAGGTGATAATGGCCGCTTGCGGATAGTTAATAATGGGTTGAGTCAAGATCGATCCGAAGGAACCCGTATTGTTTACGGTAAACGTTCCTCCTTGCATATCATCAAGCGAAAGCTTGCCGGCTCTTGTTTTCCGGGACAATTCTTCGATTTCCCGGGCGATGCCGGCAATGTTTTTTTGGTCTGCACGTTTGATTACCGGCGTCAGCACGGAGTCTTCGGTACCTACCGCAAGCGAGATGTTAATATCGCGCTTCACGATGATTTTGTCGACCGCCCAAACCGAGTTCATGATCGGATAGTCTTTGATTGCGCTGACTACCGCCTTCATCATGAACGACAAGTAGGTCAGATTGACACCCTCCTGCCGCTTGAACTCATCCTTGAGCTTATTGCGCAGCAGCACCATGTTCGTTACATCGACCTCGATCATCATCCAGCCGTGAGGGATTTCCGTAACGCTCTGGCGCATATTGCGCGCAATCGCGCTGCGGATCGGCGTGACGTCGACCAAATATTCGCCGCGTCCTTCGAGTGGCTGGCCTTCCACCTCAATGCGCGGGAGCGGCGGATTCTCGGACAAGTGAATCCCCGTCGAGCGGAGAGGTCCTTTCGGCGGGCTGGTCAGGAACACATCCTGATTCGCTGCAGCCGGTGCAGACGGACGCTCGGCCGGCGCCGCTTGAAAAGTCTGCGACGGGGCTGCTTGCGTCGGAGCGGGTGCTTGTTTGTGCTTCCCTGATGCTACGTATGCTTCAATATCTTTGCGGGTAATTCGGCCGCCCAACCCGCTGCCCGGTACATCCTCCAGGCGGATTCCATGCTCACCCGCCAGCTTCAGCACCGCCGGAGAATAACGGCCTCGCATGCCGTTATCCGCCGATTCCTGCTGGCTGTCCGCTTGAAGCGCAGACTGAGGTGATGCGGATGGCGCGCCTGCGGCTCCTGCGTCCGACTCCTCCTCGATGAGGCAAATCGCTTCGCCTACAGCGACCGTCTGGCCTTCCTCGGCCAAAAGCTTCGTCAGCCTGCCCGCTACGGGAGACGGCATCTCCGTATTGACCTTTTCGGTGATCAATTCGCACAACACATCGTATTGCTCTATGTAATCGCCGGGCTGCTTGAGCCATTTGCCTATCGTGGCCGACACGAGGCTCTCCGCCAAATGCGGCACGGGTACTTCGGTTTCCTTAGTATTTCGGGTCATTATCGTTCCCTCCTCCAAAAAGTTTTGCCGGTATGCAAAACTTGCCTTTTTGTTTCTTTAGCGGGAGCGTTTCTGTTACGCGATTTTTCCGCGCTACACGCCCTCGCTTGCGCGGCTCCTCTGCTGTAACGCGGATTTCCCGATTTACAGCAACGCTTTCGCTCCGCTCGCGGCGGAGATTGCCTCTGTAACGCGGTTTTTCCGCGTTACGCGCCTTCGCCTGCACGGATCCCTCTGCTGTAACGCGGTTTTCTCGCTTTACAGCAACGCTTTCGCTCCGCTCGCGGCGGAATTTGCCTCTGTAACGCGGTTTTTCCACGTTATGCGCCTTCGCCTGCACAATCCATCCGCTGTACTTCTCGCTTTACAGCAAACGCTTTTGCTCCGCTCGCGGCGGAGTTTGCCTCTGTAACGCGGTTTTTCCGCTTTACAGCGACACTTTCAATCCGCGCTTTCGCCGCGTTACGAGCTTCTCGCCTGCGCAAGCTTGCCCCGGCAGAACTGAACGGGTTAACGAATACCGTTAACCCGCTTCACAGCAGCCTAAAATTCCGCCAGCTCTTTCATCGCCGCTTTTATTTTATCCGCGCTGATGAGGAAAAACTTCTCCATGCTCGGATTCATCCCTACAGCCGGAACGTCCGGCGCGCATAGACGCTTGATCGGCGCATCAAGCTCGAACAGCAGCTCCTCGGCGATAATCGCCGACACTTCCGCACCTACGCCGCCGGTTTTGTTGTCCTCATGGACAATGAGCACTTTCCCCGTCTTGGCGGTTGCTTCGAGAATCGCTTCTTTATCGAGCGGCTGAATGGTGCGCAAATCAAGGATGTGCGCGCTGATGCCTTCCTTCGCCAGCTCCTCTGCCGCCTGCAGCGCATATTGCACCGTAATCCCGTAGGAAATAACGGTAATATCCGTGCCCTGGCGTTTCACATCGGCTTTGCCTATTTCGACGATATAATCCGCTTCCGGCACTTCACCTGTTACTCCGAGATAGCACTTTTTATGTTCAAAATAAAGCACCGGATCCGCATCCCGAATCGCGGCTTTCATTAAGCCTTTCGCATCGTACGGATTGGAAGGCGCCACCATCTTCAACCCCGGAGTCCCGAAAAATACCGATTCCGGACATTGCGAATGATACAGCGCTCCGCCGCTCGTCGCACCGTAAGGCGCACGGATAACGATCGGACAGTTCCAGTCGTTGTTGGAACGGTAGCGGATTTTGGCCGCCTCGCTGATAATCTGGTTCGTGGCCGGGAAGATGAAATCGGCGAACTGCATCTCGGCAATCGGCTTCATGCCATACATGGCCGCACCGATGGCAGTCCCCACGATGGCCGATTCAGCCAGCGGCGTATCCAATACGCGCTCCTCGCCGAATTGATCGCGAAGTCCCTTGGTAGCGTTCAATACGCCGCCCTTGCCCACGTCCTCGCCGAGAACGAATACATTGTCGTCCCGCTCCATCTCTTCCTTCATCGCGGAACGAATAGCTTCCAAATAGGTAATAACGGGCATTAGCGCACCTCCCCTTCCTCGGCGTAAACATGGCGCAAAGTATCCTCCGGCAGAGGGTACGGTGCCCGGTCCGCATATTGAGTCGCCTCGGTAATCTCTTGCTTGAGCTGCTCTACCAGCTCTTCTTCCTGCTCGTCGCTCCACAAGCCGCAGTCGATCAAGTATTGCCGGAATACCGGAATACCGTCCTTGGAGCGGTTCGTTTCGACCTCTTCCTTCGTCCGGTACAGCATATCGTCGTCCGACGTGGAGTGAGGGGATACGCGGTACATCACAGATTCGATCAGCGTCGGTCCTTCCCCGCGAATGGCGCGCTCGCGCGCTTCCTTAACTACACGGTATACTTCCAAAGCGTCGTTGCCGTCCACCTTGATGCCCGGAATGCCGTACCCTACACCGCGCTCTGCAACGCTGCCGCCGGCTACCTGTTTATTCAAAGGTACGGAAATCGCATACTGGTTATTTTGGCACAGGAAAATGCAAGGGAGCTTATGAACCCCGGCGAAATTAAGCCCTTCATGGAAATCGCCCTGATTGCTCGAGCCTTCCCCGAATGTAGCGTAAGCAACAAAATCCTGCTTCTTCATCTTCGCGGCAAGAGCAAATCCTACCGCATGTGGAACCTGCGTCGTCACCGGGCTGGAGCCCGTAACAATATTCAGCTTCTTATGGCTAAAATGCCCCGGCATTTGGCGGCCGCCGCTATTAGGGTCTTCCGCCTTGGCAAATACGGATAGCATCAATTCTTTCATCGTCATACCGGCAGCTAATACAAAGCCGTAATCACGGTAATAAGGCAGGAAGTAATCTTTGCCCAGCTCCAGCGCGAAGGCAACGGCTACCTGGGTCACTTCCTGACCGATCCCGGATACGTGAAAAGCGATTTTGCCGGCGCGCTGCAAGACGTACGATCTCTCGTCGAACTTTCTTGCCTTCTGCATCATTTTATACATTGCAACAGCTTGCTCGTCAGACAATCCAAGCTTACGGTGCTTCATAAGTTGGCCGATGGACATGGGTGCAACCCCCTTTACTCATCTCAAAAATTATTACTAGGTACTAATACTTGCCTCTATTAGTATATTATAATCGGTTTCAGGTATGAATACAATTTCCGTTTGATTTCAATCCTGTTACAAGCCCGATTATTTATCAGATTAGAGATCAAATGGCGAACGAGCCTCCATCGACCGCCAGCATCGCTTCGCCCAGCGCCTCGGATAAAGTAGGGTGAGGATGGATCGTCTGACCGACCTCCCAAGGCGTTGCATCCAATACTTGCGCCAAAGCAGCTTCCGAAATGAAATCCGTCGCGTGCGGTCCAATCATATGGACGCCGAGAATATCATTCGTCTTCTTATCGGCAATGACCTTCACGAAGCCGTCCGATTCGCCGTATACAACGGCTTTGCCTACCGCTGCGAAAGGAACCCGGCCGATTTTCACTTCGTATCCGCGATCAACCGCCTGTCTCTCCGTCCAGCCGATGGACGCCACCTCCGGACGGGTATAGACGCAGCGTGGAACTTCATGGTGAGGGAACGGACGCGGCGTCTGGCCTGCGCTGTGCTCCACCGCCATAATGCCTTCATGTCCTGCGACATGCGCAAGTTGCAGTCCGCCGTTCACATCGCCGATCGCATAGATGTGGGACTCCGCCGTCTGCATGAACTCATTAACCTGTATAAAGCCGTTTGTGATCTTGACATCCGTATTATGTAAACCGATATCCTCCACATTGGCTTCACGTCCTACGCAAACCATCATTTTGTCGGCTTGAAGCTGCTGAAGCTCGCCTTTACGTTCAATCTGCAGCTTGACGGCGCCCTCTTCCTTCTGTACCGTTTCGGTCAACAGCCTGGCATCGGTGATCACTTGAACGCCGCGTTTTCTAAGCAGCCGCTCGAGCTCGCGGGAAATGTCGGAATCTTCAGCAGGCAGCAGCCGGTCCGAATATTCCACAACCGTTACCTGCACTCCAAAATCGTTCAGCATCGACGCCCATTCCACGCCGATAACGCCTCCGCCTACAATTACAATCGATTGCGGCAGTTCTTCCATGCCGAGAGCGTCGTCGCTGTTCCAAATGGTATGCCCGTCCGTCTCCAATCCCGGCAGGCTCTTCGGACGGGAGCCCGTAGCGATGATGAGCTTCTCCGGAACGAGCGTTATGATCTCGCCGTCCTCCTGCTCCACTGATACCGAACCGGTACGAGGTGAGAAAATACTCGGGGACAGCAGTCTGCCGTTCCCGTATACAACCTGTATGTTATGTTTTTTCATTAGAAATTGAATGCCTTTATGCATTTGCTCCACGATACCCTGCTTGCGGGCTTGTACACCCGGGAAATGCAGCCGGACCGATTCCGCCTGGATTCCATACCGCTCGCTTTCCAGCATCGTTGCATATACCTCTGCGCTGCGAAGAAGCGCCTTGCTCGGAATACAGCCGCGATGCAAGCATGTCCCTCCCAGCTTATCGCGTTCGACGATAGCAACCGATTTTCCCAGCTGAGCGGCACGAATGGCAGCAATATATCCTCCGGTTCCGCCTCCGAGTACGACGATGTCAAAAGCTTGCGTCATGTGTTTAACCCTCCTGAAAACTATGATTCTTTTATTTTAACCATAATTGTTGTGAGAAATATAGTACAATTTGCGAAAGATACATGAAATGTTGCCGGGAATATGGTACTTTTAGAGAAGCAATTTTTGAAGCTACGAGGCTGACCTCGATAAAAGGAGTTATACCGCATGAAAGCAACGCTGTACCGTTTTATCGCCGTATTGATGCTGGTGATCCCCGGTGTTATGGCAACCTATGGATTTCTCGCTATGAAGGATGCTTTTTTCGCCCAGTTCGGCTCTCCTGAGCTGAATCCGCATGTACAATGGGGAAAGATGGCGATAGGCTTCGTCCTGTTTCTTGCCGGAGTCGCGTTTATCGGCGGGTGGATTTTTTTCCGGGACCGCAAACGCAATTACGTCGCGCCCCGCTTCAAAGCCAAACGCAAAAAACAATAGGAGCCGGCCCGTTGAGACGGGAACGGCTCCTTATATTTTGTCGGGGCGTCCTCTGCCGATAGCGTCGAGCCATGTAAGAACCCGGCTGCGCGCGATCAGTTTCGTCAGTGAGAAGCGCCAGGTAACGGCGTGCAGCACGACCAGCAAGCCAAGCACCGCTGTCTGAAACGCCGTGCCCGCAAGCATAACAATCCAGCTGCCCATTGCAAAACCGAGCAGGTTCGCTCCGGTGTCTCCGAGCATCAGTCTCCCCTTCAAGTCAGGCAAGAGCAGAAGCGCCGCCCCGATCAGCACGGGCAGCATGAGCCACGCGATCTCTGCCTTCTCCACTCCTTCGACGGCGATCAGGAGAAGTACGGTCACAGCTCCCCAAAAGCCTTTTAACGCTCTTCCGGGTCTCGTATCAAGCAGGTTGATTGCATTCGTCATCAAGACGACAATCAGAAACGGTATCAGCCGTTCCCATATCGTCCTGCCGTCTTGAAGACTGTCGGAGAAAGCAATGAGCAGAGCGGCTGCCGATCCTCCCACGGCTTTCACCATGCCGGTGCCGATCACGCCCTTCTCCCTCCAATGCCTCCAATGGCCCGCGAAGCCTTTGTACGATTTGACTCCTACGGCATCGTCCAAAAATCCGACCAATGCGACGATACTTAGCGCTGCTCCGTATTCTGCAACGATGCTGCCGTTGTAATGAAGGATGGCCAGCACGGCTGCTCCTCCCAATCCGCTCGTCATTCGAGCGATAACCATGGTCATGCAAAACAGCAGCCACAGAAGCAGCCCGCAAGCCGTCGGGATGACCGATTGTTTGTAGTTGGTATCCGTAATTCCATGCTCCGACAACATTCTCATCATCACAGGAAGTACCGCCCGTCCCGCTATCAGGATTACAGCAATGGAAACCAGCCATAAGAGCCATTCTGGCATTAACAAATCGGCTCCCTCCACCGGTTCCACAAGGTGCTGCCGACGGCGCAAAATTGCTTGCCGCGGTGAAGCCAACCGCCCAAATCTCGTCCCGACACACGATGTGCAAAGGGAACGAACTGCTCCTGAACGCGGTATCCAAGCTTCACTGCATCAATTGTCAGCCCGACTTCGACTCCGAAGCCATCCGCCATCCGTCCGATACGCTCAATCACCTCGCGTCGAATAGCCCGCTGTCCGGACAAGGGTGCCGACGAAGTGAAGCCCGACAGCCGGTATACCCCATGCCCGGCTAACGTTCTGACCAACCCGAAGCCGCTCTTCTTCGCTGCCGCAGGCAGTCTGGCGATGACCATATCCGCCTCCTCGCGGTATAGCGGCTCTACTAGCGAAGGGAAGCTTTGCGCTGTTTCTCCGAGATCCGCGTCGAGAAATACGAGGATCCGGCCGCGGGCCGTTTTGCATCCGGTCAGCAGTGCGGCTCCTTTGCCCATGCTGTGCGTATGCTGAATTACGGCATCGGCCAGCGTACAAGCTAATCCGAACGTCTCATCCCGGCTGCCGTCGTCTACTACCACGATTTCGCTCTCGTGCTCGATATATTTGCAGGCTTGGCGTATAGACCGCAATGTTTCGGCGATATAATATTGTTCGTTATATGCAGGTATTATGACGGATATGTATGGTTCCATCCCTCCCGGCCCCTCTCATATCAGAATCCCGGCCAGCTTCTGCAGGACGGCTTGAATCCGCTTGGAGACGGCACTCTCGCGCATCGGCTCCTGGTCATACAGCATGCCTATGCCTCTGGCATCGGTCAGCTTGCTGCCTACCTTCATGCGGACAAGCACAGTGCTCCCCATCCCTTTGCGGCCTTTTTCCAAAAAGTCGAACATGTGGCTGTGGGTACCCACCGTCACTATTCTTTCACAATGCTGATCGTAAGCTAGAAGAAGCGCTATATCTTCGCTTGTCCCGCATGCCGCCAGCTTCAGCGCCTGTAAGCCGAGCCGCTCTATCCGGAGCAAGCCCGGAGCTCTTCCGTCGGGATACGCATGAACAATGAGCTCGGCTCCGCACCGAAGCGCATGATCTGTTGCGCTATCCATATCGCCGATGATAAGATCCGGGACATGGCCGTACTCCAGCAGAGCATCGGCTCCGCCGTCCACCCCCACTAGTACGGGACGATGCTTCGCAATATAACCGCTTAGTGCCGCCAGGTCCTGTCTATATTCTTTGCCGCGGGTGACGATCAGCACATGACGCCTCGCAAGCTCCGTCCGCATGCCAGGGCATTGAAGCGGCTCCAGAACGAGGTTTTTCTCCATGTCCGCATAATGCAGCGTATTGTCGATAAATTCCCGCAGCGTATCATGCTGCACATGAAG
Organism: Paenibacillus sp. NPDC056579; assembly: GCF_042793215.1. Classification (NCBI taxonomy): domain Bacteria; kingdom Bacillati; phylum Bacillota; class Bacilli; order Caryophanales; family Paenibacillaceae; genus Paenibacillus; species Paenibacillus sp. NPDC056579. The sequence continues at coordinate 7,218 of NZ_JBHTVD010000001.1, read as the reverse complement.
CGCCTGGCGATATTGCCGAAGCCAGTTTTCCTTGGCAAACGCCGAGTAAGGCACTATAGATTGCTTCACCACGATGCCTTCCATGCTTATGCGGATGTCTTCATGATCGTCGAATACCGGCAGCCACGCCGGCTCTATTTCAAATATGGGAATCCCCTTCTCCAGAAGTCGCAAAGCTCCGGTAGCAGGTATTTTACCCGTCATCGTTTGGCCTGCATTGACCACGGCTTGTACTTCAGCGGCCAACAATCCTTCCGCTGCCAGGTCATCCAGATCATCGTGCTCAATGACTGCAATGGCGTTCGGTTGAAGGTCTCTCAGCAGCAATTTGGTATTACGATTCACTCGGGCGATACCATGAATAACGGGAAAACGGGTTGTTACCATTCGTTTCCTTACGGCCATAGCTACAGCACATCGCTTTCCTAAACCTGTTTTACATACCGCTTGACGCAGCTATTCCTTTTTATTATTTGTTGCGACAACCGTTTTCATGCATGAATAAGCAGCAAGAGTCGGATGCTCCGGAAACAGAAAAAGCCGGGACATGGCCCGGCCGTTTAACTATCCGTTATATGATATAGATAATTGCACTTTACGTTCTTTTCAAGCTATTCCTGTCAAAACAAGTCGCTGTAAAATCATGGTATTCTTCTCGAACCTTCGGCATAAGCTCTTTCATGTGGCCGGCAGAGAAAAAACTTATTTGAATCGTTAGGCATTGTTTTCTTACTGCGAATTGCATCCTTGGAACCAGTCCGCATACTCCGAGGAACATACCGATGTTCGAACATAGGCCTCGATTGCCCTCATCTCGTCTTCCTTAAACCGGTAATTGCAATCCATCGAATTAAACATCAATTTTATATCTTCCATTACCCCATAGGGCTTGCATTGCAATTGGATCGCATACAGCTCGTCAGGCTCGTCTATAAACCGGCAGCCGATATCGATCTGCAGCAAATTGTCCGTTACAATCATTTCCATATTGCAATAATCGAATTCCATTGAGTTCCTCCAAATATTTTTCTTTTTTCCACATTCAGGTAACACAATTCTACATTTTGTGCAAATTTTCTATGGTATAATAACCCTAATCTTAGCGTAAGGAGTAGGTCAATGCAAAGAATATGTCAAAAAATTGTTCGTGTTCAGAATGGTCTGATTACGGAAATTTATGATGGTCTACGGTATCGTGACTTCGAAGATAACGATACGGCATTGAAGGAACTGCTTATGGAAGACATCGGCCTGGATTTCGAATCGGTACTCAACACCTACGAGAAATTGATTTGTGACCTCGCGGCGGCATTCCCGCAGATTCGTGATTTCGTTAGCCAACAGCTTCCCGAAGGCTGGCTGAATTGGGCGCAGCAAAGTGCCTATGAAGAAGAAATGCCGACGGCATCCTCCGCCAATAAACAGCCTGAGACAATTCCTCCTGTTATTTCATTGCCCATGAAGGCATAATCCTGCACGGGTCATCCATACTATATTCGAACAAACCCGCGAGGAGGCATGTCTTTCATGATCGACAACCTAGAAAGCAATTATGATTGCTCTCAAGCCGGCAATGACCTTCATGAGCTCAAAGAGCAGCTCCAATCTTTGCAAGCAAGCTCCGATTCATCCAAGGAATCGCAAGATTTGATCCATCGGCTCGAGAATCAAATTCATTTTATTAAGAACAAGTGTGATATTAATCCTTAACACCCTTATAGGCGACTGCATAGCCCTCACCGACTATGCAGTTTTTTTCTGCGAAAAGCATATACACCCAATAAAACGATAGGAAGCATAATAGCAAAAGTAGCTATGAAAGGCATCCACGCTTCTTTATCGTACTCAATCGAATGAACGACATTGGGATGGATAACTATTGAGGATATAACCATATATATGCCGAGAGGGTGCAGCATGAACCTGTAATCCTTGACCTGCAGCGTTTGGGCTAGTCCGACTACCGCAGCATATATATAGAACGTCATTTTTATGAATATCGTTATAAACCACATAAAAGCCATGACAGCTTCTATGCGCTTGACAAAATTGCCGATATTGATTTTTTTGGCTAAATTATAGCTAGGATACATTTGCCTTTCCGTAATATCCGCCCCTAGCACCAAGATTGTCAATGATACAACAATGATCATAAGTAATCCGGCAATGAATATTCCGATATAGAATGCCTTGCTTGCATTATGGGGCCGGTGTACGGATACGGGGAAAATCATCAGCAGCACAATCGTCGGCATGGAAAAAACACTAGCAAAACGAACAGCACCTGACATAATCGGATGCCAGCCGTTCTCAAGAATGGGTTTCACGTTATGAAAATCAAGCAGAGGGGTAATAAACAAAACCAGCAAAATGAACAAAAACAGAAACCATGGGAACAAAAATTCTGCAGTACGAGCCACCGTCTCCAGCCCAAGACGGAGCGCGCCCAATACTAAACAAGCAAATAAAATATGCACGGCTACAGCCGGTGTCTCAGGCATGATTTGCGTAGTTAAAAAATCTCCAATGATATACAGAAGCTCAGAGCCTGTGAAAAAACTCATGAAAATAAAGGTCAATGAAACAGCTTTCCCCAACCATTTGCCGAGCAGCTTTTCACACTTTTGAACAAGAGTCAGCTGCGGATACATATTGCCTAACGCTATGATAAGCGCGGTAATCAACAAACTTATAGCGACACCCGCAATGGCAGCGAGCCATGCGTCCTCTTTGGCAATGGCCGCTAACGGGGCAGGCGTTATTAATATAGATGTGCCTATGCAGTACAGAGTTACTATAATATAGAATTGACGTGAACTTAGCTTCGTATCTCCTACCATTAGCAACTCTCCCCTTCTCATGTTCATCTGCTGGCCTCTGTCCTATAATATCTTATCGATCCAGTCGCTTACCGGTCTATACAAGATCATGATGCCATCAGCCGGATTCGGAATTTGTACGTGCAGAATCATAGCAATACTTATCGCCGTGCCTGTTCCAAGCAATGTCCAAAATATGACGATCTCTTTTTTTTGATTTTTTTTAAGAAGAGAAGGCAATTCCACCACTGCCATTAAAACGGAAATGGAAACCATGGCCAAAATTTTCCACCACATAAGCATGCTACTCCTTTATTTTGTTTTGCAGCGGTTCTCCGATCGTTCCGAGTCTCTTAATGGTAATTTCTACTTCCAGATGCACAGGGAGGTGTTGGAAATAACGATCCCAATTCTGCTCAATCTTATCCCAATAAGAAGGATAGTTGAGATGGAATGAGCTGCCGAAACCGAAAATATCGCTGTTCAATTTTTGAGCTTTTTTTATGGATAAACGACTGTTCATCTTCACTTTTTCCTCTATCCTTTTTTCAAGCTCATCGATGGTACCGCTTTTAGTTACATCGATTTTGCATTCGACATCGCTGATATTTGCCTCGCTTCGTGTTTTTAATCGCATTGCCGGTTTGCCGTCCTTAACCTCAGGATTCATCGTCGTTTTGGAGCGGATAATTTCAACCCCCAGCTTACCTCCTTGCGGACAAGCCACCTCAATGACCGTGCTTTGCAATTTATCGGTAATGTCGCTATACCCTTTACTTTCATATTCATCCAGCCAACCGACGAGCTTATCTTTCTTGAACACTGCCAAGCCTGTATACTGGACCTTGGTTGGCAAATCGATTCGCTCCACATTGCTTTTGAGCTTGCCCTCTTCTTTATTTCCGACAATCTCGATACCGGTCAGTACAGGATTTTTGCCATTACTGACAAGATCTCTTATCAGCTCATCCAAAGTAACGGAGACGGACGGCGCCCATGTTTTCTGAGAAACTTCAATGGAGTTAAACATTTTATTCGCAGGTATTTTCTCCAGCATGGTATAGATGCTCAGCAAATCTTTGGCCAATGCACCCTTGGCAACCGCAAAATAAAAGTCCGTACGCAGCTCATGGTCGCGCGATATAAAGTCAAGCAAATTGGATACTCCGGCTTTGGCCGCCTCTTCGCCAATCAAGAACATCCTTACATGAGCAAAATAGGCTTTACGGGGCGTCATCGTAGTCATTCTCCGGATTGCTTCAAAGACCGTATCACCTGTGGCGTGATAAATGGTAACTGGCGCCCTGCCGCTGGTACCCCCTTTAAGCGGGGCGACTTCGGCAGGCATAACAACCTGAATGGTAACTTCATACCGATCGCCGATTTTGTCTATCCCCATCCCGACAACAATGGCCAGATCGTTCAATTCCCTGCGATTCCAACAGCCTGTCAGAAGCACCATCGTAAGCAGGCAAACGGCCACTCTCCGAATCACGTATCCAGTCCCCTTTCCTTTGTTATTCGCGACCTTTCGGATCGGTCTTGCTCATGTTTTGGCGGATGACGTTCTTTTGATTAATCAGCCTCGGACGGGAAAGCATGAACCATTGTGGAAAGCGAAATATCGCATCCTTTTGATCGTCGATAATCAAGGGAGCGAATGGACTCATATAGGGAACCCCAAACGTCCGTAAGCTTGTTAAGTGAAGCACGATGCCAATCAGCCCTACGATGATACCTACCAAACCGAAAGATGCGGCAAGTCCCATTAAAGGAAAACGAAGCATCCGGAAGGAACTGGCTAAGCTATAAGACGGGAATACGAAGCTTGCGATCGCCGTCGTCGATACGACTATTACCATGGCGGCCGATACGATTCCCGCTTCGACAGCAGCCTGACCGATAACCAATGTACCGACAACCGAGACGGCAGGTCCGATGGTTCTAGGCATTCGCAGCCCGGCTTCCCTTAAAATTTCAAATGCCACTTCCATCATTATCGCTTCAATAAATGCAGGAAAAGGAACTCCTTCCCGTTGGGCAGCCAAGCCGATGAGGAGCTCTGTCGGCAGCATTTCTTGATGAAATGTCGTTATCGCAACGTATAAGGACGGACCAAGCAGTGCAATAAAGACGCCGACGTATCGTAATATACGTACAAGCGAGCTGATATCAAAGCGATGATAATAGTCCTCCGCCGAGTGCAAGAAAGAAACGAATAACGCAGGGACGACAAGAACGACGGGAGTTCCGTCGACGAGAATCACTACTTTCCCTTCAACCAGCTCGGCCGCGACAACATCGGGACGTTCGGTATTATAGATGGTAGGGAACGGAGTATACGTCTTGTCCTGAATCAATTCTTCTATATAACCGCTCTCCAGGATGCTGTCGATATCAATGCGGGCAAGACGGGTGCGCACTTCTTCCACGATTTTGTCATTGGCAATGCCGTTGATGTACATGATTGCGACATCGGTTTTCGTAAGCCGGCCAATTTGTTGTGTCTCAAGCCAAAGATTCGGGTCTTTGATTTTACGCCGAATTAATGCGGTGTTCGTTCTTAAAGTCTCTGAGAACGACTCTCGAGGGCCTCTTACCACAGATTCTTTGGAGGTTTCCGTGACACCCCGATCTTTCCATCCCTTGGTGCCTGCATTGATCGCTACGCTATTGCCGTCCAGTAAAATAATCGTGTCTCCGGACAAAATGGAATGGAGCATCGTATCATAATCCGTAACCTCCAAGATATCTCCAATCGTGAGAGCCTTGCTCTTAATCACCTGAAGAGCATAAGCCGATCGGGATAGCTCTGCGTCCAGCTCCGCTGTTTTTACTTCCAGCATGAGAGTTTCCATGATAAAATCATTGATTACCGATTTATCAGCCAATCCTTCTGTAAAAATAATTCCCATTCTTAGTACGCCATTCTGGCCTATTCGTGTTTCCCTAATAATAATATCCGTACTATGCCCTATACTTTTTCTGACATAATCCAAATTCTCATCCAGACTAGCCTTTATTAACGGCTTCGCGGTTGAGGCTGGATTCATATTGCCGGCAACCGTGCCAGGCATTGGCTTAGCCCCTCGGTTAAGCAGCTTTTTCAATAGTTTCATATCGTTATCTCCCGGCTAGGATGTACACTCTCCATTATTGCCCTGGCAGTGTATTCCAAAACAAAAAGCACCCTTTGTTTATAGGTTTATTTGCAACCCGTAAACAGACGGCGCTTTTTTCATGAACGTCATAGGATGGTGTTAAACTTGCCCGTTAAAAGAAAATAAAAAACGCCGAATCCCGTAAGATTCGACGTAACCTTTGGTCGTAATTTCCCTCCGTATTGAACATTCGCTAATAGTAACCGATAAATCTACTTATTGGACGGAGGTGAACTTGTTCAGCTTTATCGCAAGGCATCGTTTAAGGTATCGTTATCCCATCTCACAGTGCCCGATAAAGATGAACAAACATTCACTTATCGTCATCATACGTAGTATCGGCAGACTTTCACGACACTTTATGCTCGATTCTCAGCTTATCCGCCACCATCGCGATAAATTCGCTATTCGTCGGCTTTGCTTTCGATATATTAATCGTGTAACCGAACAAGTGGGAGATGCTGTCGATGTTGCCGCGGGTCCAGGCGACTTCAATCGCGTGGCGAATGGCGCGTTCGACGCGGCTCGGGGTTGTTTTGTATTTTTCGGCGATAGCAGGGTATAACGTTTTGGTGATGGCGCCCAGAATCTCGATGTTGTTATATACCATCGTGATGGCTTCGCGAAGATATTGATATCCTTTAATATGTGCCGGAACGCCGATTTCATGAATGATGGTCGTAATGTTAGCGTCCAAATTTTTGGTTTTCGGCAGCTGAACTACATTCGCCTTTGGAGAGGAATGCGACGACGTTACGGAGCTCGTTTGGTTATTGGAAACAAGCTGACGAATCCGGTTCGTCAATATTTCCATATCAAACGGTTTTAAAATGTAATACGATGCGCCGAGCTGAACAGCCTTTTGGGTAATGTTCTCCTGACCGAAAGCGGTAAGCATAATAATTTTCGGCTGAGGATTCAAATCCATTTCGCGGAGCTTCTCCAATACGCCGAGTCCGTCCAAGTGCGGCATAATAATATCGAGAATTAACACATCCGGTACTTGATCAGCCTGCTCAATCAAACGAAGAACATCGTTGCCGTTATATGCAACACCCGATACATGCATGTCTTCTTGTTCGTCGATAAATTCGGAAAGTAAATTCGTGAATTCGCGATTGTCATCAGCCAATAATACTTCGATCATTTGCAACGTAACATCCTCCTTCAAATGGCGACAAATAAGATTAGCATTTTTTACCTAAGTATATTTTCGACAGCGATAATAAAATTCCTTC